>NZ_JAKJSV010000011.1:0-121846 GCF_050337325.1 Vibrio kyushuensis | reverse complement strand
CTGTCATATATACGTATGTTTCTGGTTCAATTATTTTTGGTTTATTACTTAAAAGGTTTTTCTTAAAGAGTGACCGAGATGAGTCAAGCAGAGCGTAGTTTTAAGTAATAAATACCATCTGTTCTCAATTACTGAATATCAGGAATTTGCCTTAGTTAATTTCAGGATATCAATTCTACCGTTCAATTTTACTAAATCACTTCTGCCCCTTTATGAGTTTCACCACGTGTTGTGCGACTGAAGGCAAGCCAATTTTTCCCTATCTTTTCTCATGATTATGACGACGCCATACAGAACAAATAGGCTGTTCTAACAAACGTAGCGAGTCACTCAGGTATCAGAAGTTTGTATTCTATAAAGCTAAAACCTCCGTTTCATAATTGCATTTGACACCACAGGAAAACTTATAGTTGACTATAAGTTTTCCTGTGGTAGATTTAAATTATAGTCAACTCTAACTTTGAGGGCAAAAATGTCTAAACGTGAAATTAGTATGGCCAAAAGCAAACTGAAAGTACTTACTGCACTACTTGATGAAATGAAAGAAGAGGACTTTGAGGTGATAAAAATTAGCAGTTTGTGTGAGAGCGCAGCTGTTTCACAAGCTAGTTTTTACAATTACTTTCCTCAAAAAACAGACATCCTCGTTTATTACATCCAACTTTGGGCAGTTGAAATGTATTGGCGAACAAGTGTTGAAAAGAAATTACATGGACTAAATGCGATAAGACATTTGTTTAACCAAACAGCTGGTTTATGTGTCTCTCACTCGAATTTATTAACCGAAATTATATCGTTGCAAGTAAAGACCAAAAAAATCGTCAATAAGAATCCGTTGACCGCCGCTGACAAGCTAGTGTCTTTCCCTAACTTATGCGGTATTGAATCGGTCGTAGTACAAGATTTAAAAGATATCCTTTCAATCTATGTAAAGCAGGCAACAGATAACCAGGAGTTACCCAAATCAAGCAATGTTACTACATTGATTACATCTCTCTCGGCGATATTTTTTACCGTTCCTATTCTGTTTAATCAGTGCTCAGAGGAAGCCATTAAAGAGGCGTTCGATAACCAACTCAATCTATTTATGTATGGTGCTGCTAGTCACGGCGCTTAATCCGTTAAAAGAAATGGAAAAACTTGATAATGAAGAATAGAATTCTCAATATACCCCTGATAGCAAGTTTATTTGGCTGTGTCTCTATGCCGAGTACCGTTGAACATGACTCTAGCCTTTCTTTTACCGAAGTTAATGGTTATAAATTTCACACCGTCGATCAAGGAAGCGAACATAACTCGGTGGTTATCGTCGTACACGGTGGTCCCGGTGGCGATCATCAATATCTAAAAACGCTAACACCTCTATCGGATAGTCACCATGTTATCTTCTATGACCAAAGAGGGGCGGGGTTATCACCAAGAGTAGACAAGGCTCAATTAACCATTGAACAGAATCTTGATGACCTTGATTCCATTGTTGACCACTTTGCACATGATAAAAAAGTTATTCTTATAGGGCATTCTTGGGGCGGAATGCTAGTTACTGGGTATCTGTCAAAACATCCCGAAAAAGTCTCTCATGCCGTAGTTGTAGAACCTGGTATGCTCTATCCTGATTCGGCTGAAGTGTTTATTAAGAAGATGAAATCTTCGCGATCGTTTTTTGATGCCCTAGCTCTTGTGAGACACAGCTTTGTTTACCCATTCATACAGAAAACCGATGGGCATGAGGGCTTCGATTATGTCATGACGAAGCTATTAAATCGCGGCGAACCAGGGGCTCCGTACCAATGTGAAAACGAGTCTATGTCAGCGGATGCGTTTAAACGAGCTGGGTATGACGCATTCAATAATATGCTTAGCCCAATTATGAGTAATCCTGAGTTATTTGCTCATGATTTGACGGATGGGATCGATACATACGAGGGTAATATAATGCTGGTAAGTAGCGAGTGTAGTTACTTCGGTTATGAGTTCCAAAAAAACTATCATTTACCCAAGCTACCAACTCAAACACAGCATGTACAAGCGAAAGGAATGGGGCATAACATGCTAACTTTAAACCCTGATTGGAGCTTAAAGATTATTCGTGGATTTTTGCAGGAATAACATTGGTAATCTGCAGCCCCGACACTCAACACTAAATTAAGCGACTTTCCATACCTTTATCTATTAATATTTACTAATTTAATAAAGTCGCTAGCAAGCTTCTGTCCAAATCAGTGCCAGCACACTTACTCCTGACACGAAGGCAACCACGTTAACTATTTCATTGTTTTCGATTAAGCTATAGTGAGTACTGGTTTATAAAACACTTTTTCTACCGCTTTTTCCATACCTAAGATTAGGAAGATAAGGCCAAAGAAAACAACCACCCCGTTAATGTAACCTTCCATTACTACCGTGCTTCCAAAAAACGCGGCGATGATGCCCATTGTGACAAATTTACCGCCAACCAATGAGATGTAAGAGGTTATACCTCGGCCAATTTTATGGATTTTCGCCGAACCTCTTTCCTGCCACTTACTTGCTGTGAAGGCTTCTAACCAAATAAAGAAACTCAAACACGCTTGCATTAGAATACCAACAAGAATTGCAACTTGAACGCTGCTCACTGTGAACCAAGACCAAAAGTGGTTTGCCGTAAATACAGCAGTGATACCAATAACTGATTTAGCAATAAATGGGATATTTGATTTCATAGTGTCTCTCTTAGTTAGATAAACTGGGATGACTGAAGTCTGCGTTTTGTGCTCCTCAGCGAATGAAAATGATTCTACGGATTCGCCAAACTAGCACTTGCCATTTTACGCCACCTAAGGATGATAAGTGCTTCGTAAAAACTTAAGATCTGCTGTCGGGTAACTGTGGTAAAGTGAAGCGCTGCGTAGACGAAAGTGCATGAATGTGAAGTGTAAGGGATAACCACAAAGGAGCTTTTTAAGTGGACTCACAAGACTTTAAGATCCCGGTGATTCAGACGAACTACGCCAAAATCTTGGTACAAGTGTGTACTGACTTTGGGTTGGACTTGCATAAGCTCCTAGAGGAGTCAGGGCTGCCTGCTGACTTGATGCAGTCAGATAGTGAGTTCATTCCCTCCGATTCGATCAAACGACTTATTTTTCTCTGTTCTACGCAGTTGGGTGTGAGTAGCTTTGTCGACATTTTGAAATTGGCAATCGGGCAAAGAATACTTCCTGTCATCCTTCATCAATTTGCTCAGTATTCGACGATTGGCGATGCACTCAATGACATAGAGCGTATTTTTCGCATCGATACCCCAAGCAGTAACGTATTCATCGTTAAAGAATATGGGCAGACTTGGTTTGGTGTTAATTCTATCGGAAAAGACAGCCCTCATTACCAATGGTCTGAGGCTTTTGCGATCGTCTACATTACGCAGTTAATGACCGCATTACTCAATAAAGATTGGCTACCGGATTCGGTTAAAATCCAAAGTAGTGAGGCCGACATCGTTAAACAGGTCATCCCGAAAAACTGTTGTTTGTTTGTTGAATATGACTTTACCGCCGTTAGAATCCCCAATGAATTGTTCAGTCACCCTATCTCATTAAGCTCTGCCGCTTTAAGTGATAAACCCTCTTTGGTTGAATGGCATACCAGTTTTACAGACAATGTTTTTGAGGTATTGAAGCCCTACGTGAGAGAGCGTGACTTATCGATTGAATACGCGGCTGAGCTACTGGGGTACTCAGTACGTACGTTACAAAGAAAACTGACTCATGAAAAAACCTCTTTTCGAAAAATTAGAGATAACTTAGTGTTTTCGGTCGCCTGTGAGTTGATTGAAGAACTGCATTCTCTTACCTATGTTGCGAGCCAACTGGGATACTCTGATTTAGCGCATTTCTCTCGTGCTTTTAAACGAGTTTCAGGGCTTACTCCAAATATTTATAAGGCGACGGTAACGACGCCGATTGACGATTGAAAAATGAATGGTTAAAAAAGATCTGACTTTATTTGGTTAGTGCATAAGTTTTATATTTAATGTGATCTATCTCATTTTATTAAATAGTAGGGAATTCATAATTTATTTTCTATCAAGTGGTTACTTGTATCAATGGTACGTTGGTTTAGATAAAGGTTTTATATGTTTACCCATGCGTTTATTTCAGTTTTATATTATTTGTTGAACTCAATATATTAATAGTTATGTAATGGAAATGTCCGAGATTTTAATATTTGCAAGGGCATCACAATAAGTGTGGCACTTTATATACGGCATCATTATCTGGTGTTAGTTTCTGCTGAAATTAATCAACAGAGATAAGGTTGTACTGTGAATAAAAATGTAATCGCAATATCTTTATTTGGATCGCTTGCTATCGGTGGCGCAGCCAATGCTGTCGAGAATGAGTTTTCTTCTGGTCAACAAAATCGCCCGATTGATCTCGTTATTAACCTTGGTTTACAAGTGAACTATGCGTCATGTACGCCTCGTGAATTAATGGAATATCGAGTTGATCGTGTTCACGAAGTCGCTCAATCACTACCTAACCCAGTTATTATGGCGACGGGTAAAGGTAACCCTACCTCTGTTGAAACATGTGTAGAACAAGGTGGCCTTACTGAAGCTGCTGCTATTCAACTTATCTTAAAAGAAAAATACGGCTGGCCTGAAGAAGAGGTCATTTTAGAAGAGATTTCGACAACAACGTATCAGAACGCCGAACA
Source organism: Vibrio kyushuensis (assembly GCF_050337325.1). Lineage (NCBI taxonomy): Bacteria > Pseudomonadati > Pseudomonadota > Gammaproteobacteria > Vibrionales > Vibrionaceae > Vibrio > Vibrio kyushuensis. The sequence continues at coordinate 117,148 of NZ_JAKJSV010000011.1, read as the reverse complement.
GGCCATTAAAATTGTGGATGAAATGATAGAAGAGGGAACTCGTATTCGCTCAATGCATCTCGTTTCGAGTCATTATCATATTTATCGTGGCAACATTGATGGAAGCGATGGTTCTGCAATCCGCGATTTTAACCACTTCTTTGGTGAGGGTACGTTTGATCACGATAACAGCTACACATCAAGTGCATTCGCAGGTGATGCTATGTGGGGAGACTCATTTGTGGCTGGTGAATGGACGCCAGCGAATAGCCAAGTCTACCTAGCCGATGTTAACGGTAATGGTCGCGCTGATATCGTTGGCTTCAAAGGAAGTGAAGTCTATGTTGCGGAATCGAAGAATAATCGATTCCAAAAGAAAAAGATTTGGGCTTCTAATTACACGCCTAACCACGCACAAGGCTGGAACGAAGAGATGACTCGTCTTGTGGGAGACGTTAATGGTAATGGCAAATCTGAGCTCATTGCACTAACGACTGACGGTGTGTATGTTTCTGAATCAAAGGGCAATAAATTTGGCGAGATGCTTCTGTGGGGGGATGACTTCTCAACAGATAACGGCTGGAACGCTTCTATTCATGACTTCATAGCAGTTGATGTCAACGGCAACGGCCTGACAGACCTAGCGGCGTTCGGTGATGATGGACTCTACGTTGCTTTTTCTGATGGTGAACAGTTTGCACCTGTGGTTAAAGTGAGTGAAAACTTTGGTTTAGATTCCGTGATTGAAAATGATGGTTCAAACCGTATTTTCCGTGGTGAGTTAGAGATGACCAATCGACTACTGGCTGACGTGAATGGCGACGGGCAAGCGGATGTGGTTGTTTACGGAAGAAGTGGTATTTACGCATCGCTTCAAAATGAAGATGGAACGTTTGAACAGCAAGTAAGCTGGCTTGATAACGATCATGGTGAAGGCGATAGATTGGACTTCCTTGGCTGGCAAAATAGCCGTTATTTGAAGACGGCGATTGATATGACGGGTAACGGTCGTGCCGATCTTGCTAACGTTGGAAATCGAGACTTACTGGTTGCTCACTCTAACGGTGATCGATTTGAATACTTGGGTGGTGTAACTGCAGTTTATACGCTTGATGGTCGAATCCCTGAGATTGCTGAACAATGGAATAACTTTGCTTACCAAGCAGGTTGGACAAGTGAGAGTCACTTCCGATTGCTAGGAGATGTGACGGGCAATGGTCTGCCAGATCTCGTGGGCTTCAATGATGAAGGTATTGTTGTAAGTTTGAATGAGAACAGATAACAATATCTAACGATCTAAAGACAAAACTCCGTTAGGACAGGTATATCCTTATAAAAAGGCTCTAAGAATTAATTCTTAGAGCCTTTTTCTCATTTTGATCATATCAATCAGACAGCTTTAACGTGTAGTGGATAAGGGGATTTGGCCAACTACATCTAGGCTTGCCGCATGGTTGCAATACTAGAAGTAATTCGAAAAGTAAAATGCTCCTTAGAGCGTAACTCGGGGTTGTCCAAAGGTGAGTTATAAGAATTAGACGCATGTGAAATCCACACCTTATCTCCAGAGGGAATTTGTTAGATTTATGGAACGATAAGAAGGGTTTCCCACCCGGAGAGTTAGGTGAGCTTCTAAATCAATGTCTCGCTTTGCAGATCGAAGGATTGGATAGTGTCGTGAAGCCATTGCAATGGATGTGATACTCGTCGACTTTGTGCAGAAGATTTATTCAGACATTTTTTCAATAGTGATATTTAACGATACAACCCCCCCCCCCCCTTTTATTAAGGTTTGTTTACACTTTCGTTGAATGTTGCCATTTCTATTTTTCTCGCTCTTGATATGATAGACGCGTGTTAGATTCATGTAGGCTATAAATATTTGCTTAAACGTGGTTTTCAATTATTCATTCTGTTTTCTCTATCGCTATGTTCCTATGTAGTGGCGGCGGGAGTGAACCCTGAATTAATGTCCACGGAAATTAATAGCATTGATCACGCACTAGTCCAAAACCAAGCAGTCATTGTTGAACAGGTAGAAGAGCACAGAAGTAACTCAACTAATGAAACGGCAACCATTGAGGTTGAAGACTTTCATGATGATGGATTTACGACCTTTCATAACGACGTACCGTATTTTTTATCGGCGACTCGTCGGATACTGAGTGCGGACAATTGTGTTGGGTTTGATATCGAACCTGAATACTTCCTTTTAGTCGCATTCTCTCCGCCTCTTCTGCTTGAGATAGCAAAGCAGCAAGTAGCTACCCCTGAGAAGTCCTTACATTGGACAAGTCATATCACAACCAAATCACGCCTATCTGGCTGGAAAGAGAGCAATACTATTTACTCTCAGTTCAATTCCCAATTCTCATAATACTTATTCTCATTATTAGGCAAAACCGTTTATACAGTTAATGTATGGTTTGTTGCCTATAGTATTGTTTAAGCAATGTGTGCCATCGTGCCTTGAGGTTCTAGAACACCCTTAGGTGTTTCATATATTGCGAAGACTTTATCAATAAACCTATTGAGAAATAGAGTTGTATATGAAAAAAACAAGTAATCCCCAAATTATTAATCGCTATTCTGGTTGGAAATATGTCGTTTTAGCCGTCAGCATAATCGTGATGACTCTCAGCGCTCTACCGTCATGGTACGGCGAAAATGCCGCGCTTCATGTAAGTAGCAGAAACCTGCAAGATTTTGATGCCACCGTAATTGCCAACAAGCTGAATAATGCTGATATCGACATTCTAAATATCGATCAACAGGGCGATCGCATGATCGTTGTTCTAAAAAATAAAGAGCAGCAGAGTCGAGCTAGAGATCAGGTCAACAACCTTGTAGGAGAGGATGCTACCGTTGCGCTAGCTATGGAGCCAGCAGCACCATCTTGGATGACAGATCTAGGGTTTGAACCTATTCAGTTAGGGTTAGATCTTCGTGGTGGTGTTCAGTTTCTTCTTGAAGTTGATATGGAGCCCGTCTATCAAGCTCACCGACAAACCTTAATCGATGATGTTCGAGCTGAAGTTCGTTCTAGTCGCGGTCGCCAGCACAATGACCAAGTTGTCTTAACATTACGCAGTGACCAAGATGTACAAACGGTGCGACAGCTCATTAATAGCAGCTACCCTAGTTGGAGTATTAACCGCTCAGAAAGAACAATAACGGTAACTCAATCCAACGATGAAAGGGCGACGCTTCGTAATTTAACGGTGCAGCAAAACTTACAAATCATGCGTAGCCGAATTGAACAACTTGGTATTACCGAAGCATTAGTCCAGCGCCAAGGTGAAAACCGAATTCGTATTGAGCTTCCAGGCGTGCAAGACCCCGCAGCAGCGAAGGATGTTATCGGGGCAACGGCCTCACTAGCTTTTCACTCGGTACCCAATACGGCAACTTCAAATGGTTTACGACTGTTAGATAATGATGGTAATCAGGTATTAGTTGGCCGACGTGCCATCTTAGGTGGTGAACATATTATTGATGCTCGTGCAGGCGTTGGCGAGATGGGAGCCGCTGAAGTGAATATCTCACTGGATTCTGCTGGCGGTAGGAAAATGTCTCAATTCTCACGCGCCAATATAGGTAACCCAATGGCGACGGTGTACAGCGAATACAGCCGGAATGCGAGTGGGCAAAGCCAGCAAGTTAGCAATGTTATTAGTGTTGCGACCATTCAATCTCAGCTTGGAAATCGATTTAGGATTACAGGCGCAGGGAACATGCAAGATGCTCAAGAGCTTGCTTTGTTGCTTCGAGCTGGCTCGTTGACTGCACCTGTCACTATCATTGAAGAACGTACTATTGGTCCGACATTAGGGGCGGAAAATGTAAAAAATGGGTTTTCAGCGCTTGCTTTAGGACTAGGTTTAACACTGACGTTTATTGCGCTTTGGTATCGTAAATTAGGTTGGGTGGCGAATACAGCTCTAGTCACAAACCTAGTTATTCTAGTGGGGCTCATTGCGCTACTTCCTGGGGCAGTTTTAACTCTCCCCGGTATCGCGGGGCTTGTATTAACGGTCGGTATGGCGGTTGATACCAATGTTCTTATTTTCGAACGAATTAAAGACAAAATGAGAGAGGGACGCAATTTTGCTCAGTCCATTGACAGAGGATTTGATTCTGCGTTTGCCTCTATTCTAGATGCGAACTTAACCACAATGATTGTTGCCCTTGCTCTTTATTCGATAGGTAATGGACCGATTCAAGGTTTTGCCCTCACATTAGGCTTAGGACTACTGACCAGTATGTTCACCGGAATTTTCGCTTCTAGAGCGTTGATTAATTTAATTTGGGGACGCGATAAGCGTCGCAATGTAAGGGTATAGCCATGAACCATTCTCATACATTACTTACGCGTATTCGAGTTTACATGTCAGCAATTTCAATATTGTTGTTCAGTATTTCTGTTCTATTTATTGGGTTTAAAGGTTTTAACTGGGGGTTAGATTTTACCGGAGGAGTTGTTGCCGAGGTTGTTGTAGATAAAGAACTATCAGCATCAACGATCAATGAGCATTTAAATGAAGCGTTAGATCAAGATGTTCAGTTAGTGAGCGCAGGTGAAGTGGGTCGATGGAGTGTTCGTTACACTCAGATTGAAGAGAACACAGCGCCAATTCAAACCGTTTTTGGTTCTATTAGTGATAGCGTTCAAGTACTAAATAGCAGTGTTGTTGGCCCTCAAGTAGGACAAGATATGGTTGAGCAGGGTGGGCTGGCCATCATTGCTTGTTTCGTTCTGACCATGCTGTATTTAAGTTATCGATTTGAATGGCGCTTAGCGCTTGGTGCTTTGGCGGCTCTGATCTATGACGTTATTATCGTATTGGGTCTATTTGCTATGCTTCAGTTAGAGTTTAATTTAACCGTTTTAGCAGCCGTACTAGCGGTATTAGGCTACTCATTAAATGACTCCATTATTATTGCGGATAGAGCAAGAGAGCTACTGAGAGGCAATCCAAACGGGCAGACAAGTCATCTTATAAATGATGCGGTGAAAGCAACCCTATCTCGTACTTTAGTCACGTCTGGCACTACGTTTGTCACGGTTTCCTGCTTATGGCTATTAGGCGGAGCTTCATTAGAAGGATTTGCAATAGCGCTTTGTGTGGGCATTGTAAGTGGTACTTGGTCGTCCATTTCTATTGGTGTGACCTTACCTCAACTCTTAAAGCTTAGTCCGTCACATTATCAGCCCAAAGTACCAACTGAAGAGGATGAGCGTCCATGAGTACATTTTTTAAAAATGAATTTGTGTTGTTTTTAGGTTTAATCACCGTCGTTGTTTTTAAGCTCGGTGGAAATGACATATTGGCGTCGGATATCGGCTCACCGCTTGGGATTCTAGCAACCATTACGATTTTTATTGTAGTGATGAGTGCCATATTCTCGGTGGTTAGGCATTCAGATGCGTTAGCGATTAAGCTTGGTGATCCTTATGGCACATTGATTCTTACTTTAGCGGTGATCTCGTTAGAAGTCGTAATGATCTCCTCTGTCATGATCACGGGGGAATCCAATCCAGTACTGGCCAGAGATACGATGTTTGCAGTCGTGATGACGGTGTTTAACGGCTTGGTTGGTATAACGTTACTCATTGGCGGTATGAAGTACCACACGCAAAAATACAATGTTGATGGCCTGCAGTCCTACTTGGTGGCGATCATTCCGCTGTCATTGTTGTGTTTAGTGCTGCCGAGTTTCACTAGCTCAAATGATGTGGGGGCTATGTCAGCTTCTTTGACTTGGACGCTAGTGTTGGCATCAATCGGCCTGTATTCAGTATTCTTGTTTATTCAAACCAAAAGTCATACACACTTTTTTATGGATGAAGATCACCACGATGAACATGAATTTCATGGTCCGTTAGGCAGTAACCTGTATCACTCATTAATGTTGATTGGCTATTTACTCGTGGTCATATTGCTAGCGAAAAGCCTCGCAATTCCTATCAACAGTACTATCTCTATGTGGGGCGCACCGCCGGCGTTAGGAGGCTTAATTGTTGCTTGCTTAATTCTTGCACCAGAAGCAGTAGGTGCAGCAAAAGCTTCTTTAAACAATCAGTTACAGCGAGCGATGAACCTCTTCTTTGGTTCTGTTTTGGCAACCATCGCACTGACAGTTCCTGCGGTTCTGATGATCTCTCATATGATCAATGAACCTGTCCATTTAGGGTTGGAACCGCCAGAGATGATATTGCTGGGTATGACGCTACTAATGGCGGGCGTTAGTTTTAATCGAGGTAGTACGAACTCATTAAATGGTGCGACACATCTCATCCTATTCATTGCCTACGTAATCTTGATGTTTGATTAATTTGATTACCTGATCCATGCACGGAGGAGAAATTCTCTGTGCAGACCATTTTTCTAATAAGGATCCATTTACAATGCAAGAAATGTTAGTCGCCATTTGGCATCAAGATTTTGATACGCTTCAACAAATCAGTACGTTGAAATGGTTTTTAATCGTATTGGCTTTGATTCTATTTATTGAATCGAGTTTTGTGTTTTTGCCATTTCCTGGCGACAGCTTAGTGCTATTTGTTGGTGGGATGATAGGGCTCAGTGTTTTTGGTTTTTATCCCTCGTTAGCGCTATTGTGCCTAGCGGCCTCTTTTGGAAGTATGTGTGCTTATTTTCAAGGGCGATTTTTGCACAAGACTAAGTTTGTAGGGTTTCTAGAACGAATCTTACCAGAAGACTCGTTACCCAAAGCGAAGTCACTGCTTGATGATTATGGCTTCTTATCGCTGTTTATTTCTCGATTCATTCCCTTTGTACGTGTATTGACTCCAATGTTGATGGGCGTGTCTAAGCTGAGTGCGTGGCGCACATTACTGATCAGTATCTCCAGCTCAATGATCTGGTGTTTGGTGTTATTGGTGATAGGTAAAATGGTGATGGTCAACCCATTGATGAGTGAGTATCAGGCGTTGCTTACCAAGAGTACGTTAGCCATGAGTTTGATACTGATGATCATTGCGGTCATTGGGATCATTTATAGGGTGATTAAGTCTCGACAAGAAAGCGTGAGCTGAATATGTTTGATGTAGCATGGCTAGACAGTATTACTAACCATGCTATTTCGAAGTGATGATTAAATCGCAAGACCACTTTTAAGCAGCATATTCTTGATTGCTTTGATATTCATTGGCTTATCAATACATGCATTGTTTAATTGCGCTTTGGGTTTCGGTTTGGGCAAGGCGTTAGGCTTGGATTTTTTCTTAGTGAAATTGACCTCGAAGTTAGCGTCTAGCTGCTTCTTCTTTAACCTTATTACGTCAGCTGTCGTCATAAAGCCGCCATCACTTTCTGCAAAGTTTAAGATTGGTTCGACTTTATGAACTCGATTCAGTGAGAGTGCTTGGCAACACACCCAGTGGATTTCTATGTGGTCGAAATTCTTAATAAATGTACGGAAAACATCATCTAATTCGCTAAAGATATCACTCAGTGTTCTATGGCTGTGACCTGTAGGGCAACTAATCAGTGCGGAGGCATCTCTATCATTGTTCTTATCTCGATAGAGAATAATGGTGTCGCCTTTATTGATGTGCCCTGGCTTGTACTCTTCCGCCACTAAATCTTGAGAATCAGGCGCTTTTCTTGTTGTAACATTGGCACATTCTGCAGGCTCATTCTTTGGGCGAATCGATTTATAATAAAGTGGTGTTGGCTCTGCCGCACTCGCTGAGTTTTTCTTTTTTCGATACCACTCGAACGCGTTTAAATCTGCTTTTCTTTCAGCTGGCGTTATTGGTGACCACGTATAGTTAGGTACCAAAGCGTATTCAGGGCGAATAACCTCTGGTGGCTTTTTCCAATCGCCAGCCAAAATATATCTTGCATCACACGAGAGTAATGTCTTACCAAAACCTATAGGTCTAACAAAAGTACAGTTTTTAGGTACTTTTACGTAGCCATCGTTGGGCTGCCAAGCGCCATGGCCGTTTATATAAAGTCGTAGAGTCAATGTTCATCCTTAATCATTGTTTATACGAGTGTTATCGATTACTTACTGATTGGTCAGTAGTGAAAGCGTAGCGCCAGATTAATCATTTTGATAATAAAACTGGCAAACTTTGCGAGTGAAAGATGGGTAATGAGAGGTGAAGCTGCTCTAAATAGGTTTTTTTAACTGTGCCATGATCTTTTCACGCATCATTGTATGCTGATTATCATGAAGGTTTCGTTTGTGATAGATCATACTAAAAGGCGTCATGTTTAATGCCATTGGCGGAGTCAGCAGCTGTAAGCCCAGCTTTTTAGCAAGGATACTCGATGCTCGTTCCGTGGTGATCGCCAGCCCGTCAGAGTTAGAGGACATAATCAGTTGGCTCATTGGTGAACTAGCAGAGTATAAAACTTGTCTCGGCTGAGGGTTGTCTGCCAATAAAGTGAAGATATCGACGCCCAGTCTTTTTGCGATGACTGTGACGTGCTTTTCTTGGTAGTACTGCTGTTCAGTAATACTTCCCTGAATTCTAGGATGATCGCTTGCAGCAACGATCACTACTCGATCATCAATGGGTTCAGAAATAAACGCGGGATCGTTGATAGGGCAGAGATCAATGGCTAACTCTGCTTTTTGACTTCTGAGATCATCAAAAATTTGAGTTTGAGATACCGGGCACTCGATTAACTGTATATCAGGGATATCAAGTAGCGTGTACACGTAGTGTTCTTGAGAATAGATAGTGAATGTTTCGGGCTGATAAAATGCATCGTCTATAGAATCAAAAGGCTCGCTTAAGCGATGGGCTAATTGTGTGGCGTAACTGGTTGGCTGAACGCCTCTGCCTTGGCGGACAAAGAGCGCTTTATCTAATTGCTGCTCTAAGCGCTTAATAGACTGTGAAATAGCCGGTTGTGACACATCAAGCTCAGCCGCAGCTTTGGTGTAGCTACAGGTTCGGAACACGACTAAGAAAGGTTTGATTAAGTTGTAATCCATTGTTGCCCAATAAATAGAGACCGTAATTAGATACTACACGTAATTGATTCAATTACTAAATTGGATGATAAACGGTTTGCTAGCCACGCTGAAGACAAAGCCAGTAACTGCGTTACTGGCTTTATTCATAAGGCGTTAATGTACTGAAGCTCGATACACTACTTTAAACGCTTAGGCATTGGATGACAGGCTTCAAGTGTTCCGTGGTAATGACAGAACTCACCTGATTCATTAATCCAAGAAGCGCTGTAATCGGTTATTGAAGCTAGCTTCAAATCATCAAATGAGTAATCGTACACATTCACCTCTGGCGCTGAGTTCAAAGCTAGAAGGAAAGCATCCGCGTTAACCTCTGGGATATGAATGATACCGTCAGCATCACATGCTAGAACCGTCATTGACATACTTGCTAATAAAGCCATAAGAAAACGTTTCATACTCTCCTCCTAGGGTGAGACCTTGAATAAGTTAGCGAGTGACTAGGATAGGCTCGTTAGTTGGCTTGTCGAGAGAGCCGAAGAACGTTGGTACCGTCGCTGCATCACCGTCAACGGTAATCAGACCCGCTTGAGCAGATTCTACGAAATCAACTTGACCAAGCAACACACCAATGAACAGTTCACGAGATATATTCACCGTTGCTTTAGCATCACCAGAGAAGTCTTCGTGGAACTGAGCAACACCGCGACGCACTTCTAGAGCATGCTGTGTCTCTCCAAAATTGAACGCAATAGTGTAGTGATCGTTTGCCGTACGTTCAGCACTTAGGTTGAAGCGCATCGCACCAACAAGCTGACCTTCACTGTAGGTTTCGAATAGGTCAGGAGCAGACATTGGGAACTTCAATGAGCGATCAATAGTACCATCAAGTTCAACAGCTGCAGTCAAGTACCAGTTACGCCAGTTATTGTTTGTTTCAGCATAGGCAAGCTCGCGCATCATCTCTGCTTTGAAGTCTCTAGGGCCCATATCTTCTGTGTCAACACGAATAGCGTGAGTCGCTAGTTCAGCAGCCCACTGATAATCACCAGACTTTGCTGCGTCCATTGCGAATTCCATCATATTATCAACGCCGCCGACCATCTCTACATAACGTACAGAGGCTTCAGAAGAGTGAATAGGGTTAAGCGTTGTTGGGTCACCATCAAACCAACCAAGCTCACCTGTGAATACTTGTTTAGCAGCGTGACGAATTGAACCATAGAAGTCACCAAGGAACGGGTGCCCTTCTAAGTGAGCAGGTAGAGTGATATCACGGATGAGATCTTCACCGGTAGAGCCGTTGTTGATTGCCTTGATGGATTGGTCGTAGGTGAATTGAATCGCATCACGGTAAGCCGTTAGCGTATCTTCTACGTGTGCAGCACCGTTGATTGGGCGGTTGTGAGCACCTAGGTAGATGTCAGCGTCAAAGCCACGCAGAACGTCGATACCTGGGTACCAGTTTTGTGGGTCGCGGTAGCGAGTACCACGGATTGTGTGCAGGTTAGGGAAGGATTCACCTTGAACCACTTCTGCACCCCATAAAATGTTCTCTTCTGGGAAATAAGCAACAATCTCATCCGCTGATTCTGAAGGAATGTGAGCGACGTGCATTTTCACACCAGAGATTTCAATATCGAGTGTACCCCAGTGACCTTCTACTTCTGTGTTTGGGCGGATAAGAGTAAGTTCTTTAACTAAGAAGTCAGGCCCTAAACCACCATTAATACGACCTGTCTCTTCAGCTTGAATAAGCGTACCAAGAGAGTAGTCAACACGGAAACCGATGGCTGGACCAAGACCGCCCATGGTGTTGTTGATGACGTTCTTCATGAAAGTATCATGAACGATGATCTTCACATCGTCTGAGATGTTATCTAAACCGCGTACACCACCGAAGTGATCCATATGCCAGTGTGAGTAAACAATGCCCGTTACTGGCTTATCAATACCGGTCTCTGCGCGGAAGACTTCGATAGCATCACGCATTTTGTCCGCAGACTCCATTGGATCAAGAACGATAATGCCGTCGTCACCTTCTACAATAACCGGTGTCGTTAGACCGTAGCCCCACAGTTGGTACATGTTGTCACCAATTGTGTAGATACCTTTCTCAAACTTCTCTGAGTGCGCATTAAGATCAGGGTGAATAAAGTTAGAGCCTAGTGCGACTACTGCATCGTTACCTCCCGTTGCTTTGAAGGAGATACGACCGTCATCTTCCCCGTGCCAAAAGTGATCAGCTTTGCTGTCTTCACCTAGATAGTAAGAGTGAGAAAGGTGGGGAATGGTAACTTCAGCGTTAGCGAAACGATCGACTTGGCTGTTATCAAGTGCAGATGTAGACGTTGATGCAAAAGCAATAGGAGCCAGTAGTGTAGAAGCAATGACCGTACTAATAAGTGATACTTTCATAATGACCTCAGTCAGTAATAATGTAGATAAGAGCTAAATCCTTCAAACTATTTATATACGCTAATTCCATTAACGCGATGAGGTCATTATTCGTATCTTTGTATGCTTAATAAACAGGGTGGAGCTTTCATCTTTCATAAGCATTGCTTATGTTTTAGAGGTGTACCGATGGAGTAAAAAAACAAAAAGGTGTTTGAATTAGTCAGAGCTGATACTGTGATAGCAGACAACCCCAGTATTTATTAATGCCTCAATGACCGAAAAAACAGCTCGTATTCAATTGCCTTCTCTAATTCATCGAATAGGAGGAGAGAACGTTAAATACGCAAAAAGCATCGCCTTAAAATTTGACTGTGAATTAAAGCGGATTCGTCGATCCCGAAATTGGAGTGTGACTGGTCTACCGTCTTCACTGGAACGTTTGTGTCAGATGCTAAAGAACAATGATAGTGAGTCTTTTTTATATCTAACTAAGAAGGTGGAAGAGACATTGCCAAATTTAATCGTGGTAGAAGAAACATTAGAGGCGAAATTACTCAGGTTAATTACGGAAAGTCCGAATGTTACTTTGGCAGAGTTAATGCAACAAACCAATTGCTCCATTTCACAAGCAAGACGAGCAAGATTTTCGGCTGACATACTCTAATTGCATCAATACTGATAGATTCATCAGTGACAGTTGTCACTATTTTTCATTTCATTCCGCCAGATTCAAAGATCAAAATCACACATTGATTTTCTTGCCTATGCAAATTTAAATCAGTTAACTATTATTCATCGAAACGTATCGATGGTAATTTTTGTTTCGATATCGATACGTTTCGATGAGAGACTTGAACAAGAAAAATTGATTCAAGTTATCACTCATTTTAATTTTGATGTTACCGACTGTTAAGGTCCAATAATGAAAAAAAGTACGCTCATAAACGCCGATCTTTCTTACCTAGTCGCGACACTAGGTCATACGGATGAAATTACGATATGCGATGCAGGTTTACCTATTCCCGATGAAGTAACGCGAATTGATTTGGCTTTGACTCATGGCGTACCAAGCTTTCTAGAAACGGTCAGCGTGCTTTTATCTGAATCTCAAATTGAGGGCGTTGTTATTGCTGAAGAGTTTGTGACTGTGAGCCCTGAGCTTCACAGTCAATTACTACAAGAATTAAAAGCAGACGAAGAGCGTACAGGTAAGTCGATTAACATTGATTACGTGTCTCACGAAGAATTTAAAGTGCGCACCCATGATAGCCGAGCGATTGTACGTACAGGCGAATGCACGCCTTATGCGAACGTGATCTTTCAAGCTGGCGTTACTTTTTAATACCTATGTTGTTGGGTATACGAATTTTAGCATTTCCGATTTTTAATTGAGGACATGATATGACTCAAGCAATTTTACAATTGAATGCGATGGAAAAAGCGTTTCCGGGTGTGAAAGCACTCGATAAAGCTAGCCTCAATGTTTATCCCGGCCGTGTTATGGCGCTAATGGGAGAAAACGGTGCAGGCAAATCAACCTTGATGAAAGTGTTGACCGGTATCTACTCGTTAGATGCGGGTGATATTTACTACCAAGGAAAGGCCACAGCATTTAAAGGCCCGAGAGATTCACAGCAAGCGGGTATTAGCATTATTCACCAAGAGCTAAATCTCATTCCAGAGCTGACGATTGCTGAAAATATATTCCTTGGTCGTGAGTTTACAAGTCCGTTAGGTCGCATCCAATGGCAGAAGATGTATCAAGAGGCAGACAAGCTTCTTGCAAGGCTCAATGTTAAACACAGCTCGAGCAAACTCCTTGGCGATTTGAGTCTTGGTGAACAGCAGATGGTTGAAATTGCCAAAGCGCTCTCATTTGAATCTAAAGTCATCATCATGGATGAGCCAACTGATGCTCTAACCGATACCGAAACGGAATCGCTATTTAAGGTGATTAATGAGCTTCGCGATCAAGGTTGTGGTGTTGTTTATATTTCTCATCGACTGAAAGAGATTTTTGAAATTTGTGATGACATTACCGTGTTGCGTGACGGTAAATTTATTGGCGAATGTACGGTTGCTGAAACCAATGAAGACGACCTTATCGAGATGATGGTAGGACGCAAGCTTGAAGACCAATATCCGCGTGTTGATGTTCAACATGGTGATGTATGCCTTGAAGTTTCTGGGCTTACAGGATCAGGCGTTCATGATGTGAGTTTTACACTTCAGCGTGGCGAAATTCTGGGTGTTTCTGGGCTTATGGGCGCAGGTCGCACCGAGTTAATGAAAGTCATTTTTGGCGCACTACCGAGTGAGCGTGGCGTCATTAATCTCGATAACAAAACGATTAATCCAGTTAGCCCGCAAGATGCGCTAGCCAATGGTATTGCTTACATCTCTGAAGACCGCAAAGGGGATGGCTTAGTGCTCGGATTGTCGGTGAAAGAAAATATGTCTCTTTGTGCCCTCGATAAGCTAACTAAAAGTGGTCGAATTCAGCATAAAGACGAAGTTATTGCTGTCGAAGATTTTATTCGATTATTCAACATCAAAACCCCGACTTATGATCAAATTATTGGCAACCTTTCCGGTGGTAATCAACAGAAGGTTGCGATTGCTAAAGGGCTGATGACCAGACCAAAAGTTCTCATTCTTGATGAGCCAACTCGCGGTGTTGATGTCGGTGCTAAAAAAGAAATTTACCAGCTGATTAACAAGTTTAAATCTGAAGGCATGAGCATCATTTTAGTCTCATCAGAAATGCCGGAAGTCTTGGGAATGAGTGACCGCATCATGGTGATGCACGAAGGACGTATCAGTGGCGAGTTTGATGTCAAAGATGCAGACCAGGAAAAACTACTCGCCTGTGCGGTAGGTAAAAAGATGAATGAGGAAGCAGCATGAGTGCTAATGCAACCAACAAGGCAGCAAACGCTATGACTAAAACAGCGCAAGAAAATGGCAAAAAACTATTTACTAAAGAGTGGTTGATTGAACAAAAATCATTGATCGCATTACTGTTTCTAATCGTTGTTGTCTCTTTCTTAAATCCGAACTTCTTTACCGTAGATAACGTTCTTAACATTCTCCGCCAAACATCTGTTAATGCCATCATCGCGGTGGGTATGACGCTGGTCATCCTAACTGCTGGTATCGACTTAAGTGTTGGTTCAGTTTTAGCTTTATGTGGTGCGTTTGCAGCAACAATGATTGGAATGGAAATTCCCGTCATGATCGCTGTTCCTACTTCGCTTTTAGCTGGTGCGGCTTTAGGTGCGATTAGCGGAATTATTATCGCAAAAGGCAAAGTTCAAGCCTTTATCGCGACACTGGTTACCATGACGTTACTGCGCGGCGTGACCATGGTTTATACCGATGGGCGTCCGATCTCTACAGGCTTTACTGATACAGCCGATGTCTTCGCTTGGTTTGGTACAGGCTACGCGTTGGGTATTCCAGTTCCTGTATGGTTGATGGTTTTTGTATTTGCAGCGGTTTGGTACCTACTAAACCACACCCGTTTTGGCCGTTATATTTACGCCGTTGGTGGCAATGAATCAGCAGCGCGTCTTTCTGGTATCAATGTCGATAGAGTTAAAATTGGTGTTTACGCCATTTGCGGCATGCTAGCAGCTGTTGCGGGAATCATTATTACGTCCCGTCTTTCATCTGCGCAGCCTACTGCAGGTATGGGTTACGAGCTAGATGCCATTGCGGCCGTCGTGCTAGGTGGCACGAGCCTGATGGGCGGCAAAGGTCGCATTATGGGGACATTGATCGGTGCTTTGATCATCGGCTTCCTAAACAATGCGCTGAACTTACTAGATGTTTCTTCTTACTACCAGATGATTGCAAAAGCAGTGGTGATTTTGCTGGCCGTACTGGTGGACAACAAAAACAAGTAACGACGTTACTTCTAAGCAATACGCAACAAACAATAAGCATTACACAACATTTACTAAATACGTATTCGGCTAAATGGTTTTAGTCAAAAATACGAAGAACGAGCCAAATACATTGGGATACCCCGTTCATTTGGAAACCAGTGAATTTGGCTCACCCTACACAAAGGACTATAACGATGAAAAAACTAGCTACTTTTATTTCTGCTGCATTACTTTCTTCAACCGTTTCAGTGTCTGCTCAGGCGCAGGATACGATGGCGATTGTACTATCGACTCTAAATAACCCGTTCTTCGTTACCATGAAAGATGGTGCGGAAGCGAAAGCTGAAGAGCTTGGTTATAACTTGATTGTTTTGGACTCTCAAAATGATCCAAGTAAAGAGCTATCAAATGTAGAAGACTTAACGGTTCGCGGTGTGAAAGCGATTCTTATTAACCCGACAGATTCTGACGCAGTATCGAATGCCATTCGTATCGCAAACCGCTCAAATATCCCAGTACTGACTCTTGACCGTGGTGCAAGCCGTGGCGATGTTGCAAGTCACATTGCTTCAGATAACGTCGTTGGTGGTGAAATGGCGGGTCACTTCATCATGGAAAAAGTCGGTGAAAAAGCAAAAGTAATCCAACTTGAAGGTATTGCAGGTACATCAGCAGCTCGCGAACGTGGTGAAGGCTTCATGAATGCAGTTAAAGGTAGCGATATGGAACTTATGGCTAGCCAACCTGCTGATTTTGACCGTACTAAAGGTCTGAATGTAATGGAAAACCTACTTGCAGCGAACCCTGATGTTCAAGCTGTATTTGCTCAAAATGATGAAATGGCATTAGGTGCACTACGTGCAGTTCAAGCATCTGGCAAAGACATCATGATCGTCGGTTTTGATGGTACAGATGACGGCATTGCAGCGGTTAACCGTGGAATGTTGGCTGCAACAGTAGCACAGCAACCAGACCTAATTGGCGCACTTGGTATTGAAACGGCGGTAAAAGTCCTTAAGGGCGATGCTGTTGAAGAGTACATTCCAGTACCGCTTAAAGTTGTGACTAAATAAATTTCTTATTTACAGAGCGTCTCAACATAGGCGCTCGCCAATATTAATTATTGCTCTCCTCTTCCCCCTTTAGTCGATGTTAGGGGAGAGCAAAATTGATGTTTAGGTGTTTTTAAACAGCGACATATCTAGTTCTAGAGAGCATACAAACATCAGTTTTCGAGTGAATTCTCACTCTGTATTTTTCTTACTCAAATTAGGTTCTTAGAGAACCGAGGATAACCGTATGAATAAGTTAGTGGTATTAGGTAGTGTAAACGCTGACCATGTTCTTCAAGTGCCTTCATTTCCTCGCCCAGGCGAGACGCTTCATGGTCGTCGTTATCAAGTTATCCCAGGTGGAAAAGGGGCAAACCAAGCGGTTGCCGCAGCTAGGTTGAACGCCGATATTGGTTTCATCGCGTGTGTTGGTGATGATGCGTTTGGTATTAATATTCGTGAAAATTTCAAATTGGATGGAATGAATACTTCAGGCGTCAAAATGCAGCCGAACTGCCCAACGGGCATTGCGATGATTCAGGTTTCTGACAGCGGTGAAAATAGCATTTGCATCTCTGCAGAAGCTAACGCGAAGTTAAGCGCCGAAGCGATTGAGCCGGATCTAAACAATATTCGACATGCAAAGTACCTACTGACGCAGCTCGAAACGCCCCTAGATGGTATTGAAAAAGCAGCACAGGTTGCGAAAGAGGCTTCTACTCAAGTTATTCTAAACCCGGCACCAGCACGTGAGCTTCCAGAGAGTCTATTAGCGTGTGTTGATGTTATAACCCCTAATGAAACCGAAGCTGAAGTACTCACCGGAATAACGGTAACAGACAATGATTCAGCGCAGGAAGCCGCTAACGTATTACATGCTAAAGGCATTGAAATAGTGATGATTACCTTGGGTGCTAAGGGTGTTTGGGTGAGCCGCTCTTGTTCGAAAGGAAGTAGTCATGGTGAATTGATTCCGGGCTTTAAAGTTGATGTGACAGACACGACGGCGGCGGGAGATACGTTTAATGGGGCACTAGTCACTGGTTTATTGGAAGATATGCCTTTAGAATCAGCGATTAAGTTTGCACACGCTGCTGCTGCGATTTCTGTTACGCGTTTTGGCGCGCAAACGTCTATCCCGAGCAGAGAAGAGGTTGATGCCTTTCTCCGTGAAAGAGCGTAGTGAGAGAGTTAACCTTAAACTCAACCCTAGACTCAAAGAATAGAGTGTTAGTCACATTTTATTACTCACAAGGAATGTTCCATGGCGACAATGAAAGACATTGCAAGATTAGCTAGCGTATCCACTTCAACTGTAAGCCATGTGATCAATAAGTCTCGCTATGTGAGTGAAGAAATTTCAGAACGAGTGAATAAGGCTGCCAACGAGCTAAATTATGCGCCATCAGCCTTAGCTCGCAGCCTTAAAATGAACCGGACTAAAACCATTGGAATGCTTGTTACCACCTCAACAAACCCTTTCTTTGGTGAAGTGGTAAAAGGGGTTGAACGTAGTTGCTACCAAGAAGGCTACAACCTTATCCTGTGCAATACCGAAGGTGATAGCGAACGCATGAAAGCGTCGATCAATACGTTGCTACAAAAGCGTGTTGATGGCGTTATTCTTATGTGTTCGACACTTGAAGGTGAACGAATAGACGTTTTTGAACGTTACCCTGATATTCCTGTTGTTGTGATGGATTGGGGGCCAATGCTATTTACCAGTGACAAAATACAAGACAACTCCTTGCGTGGCGGATACATGGCGGCTAAGTACCTTATTGAGTCTGGCCATAAAGATATTGGCTGTATCACTGGACCACTAATTAGGCATCAGGCACAGATGCGTTATGAAGGTTATAAGCGTGCCTTAAATGAAGCTGGGATTGAAATTAACCCCAACTGGATAGTAGAAGCCGATTTTGAATGTGACGGTGGCTATGCGGCTTTCAATACTATGAAAGCAAAAGGAGCGCTACCTAGCGCTATTTTTGTGAGTAACGATATGATGGCGATGGGCGTTATTAATGCGGCAAATGAGAATGGTATCAAGATTCCACAAGATGTCTCCATCATAGGATACGATGATATCCATATTGCAAAATATATGACCCCTTCGCTTACCACTATCCATCAACCTAAATATCGCTTAGGTAAAGCGGCAATAGAGACGTTATTGAAGAAACTAGAGAAAGAGTCAAGTGAAGCGATCGTAGTCCAACTTGAACCAACGCTTGCCGTTAGAAAGAGTGTGAAGATTTTGTCGTAACTCATTAACTCTACGGGTATTTATTACGTTGAAATAATCGTTACTCGTTCAATGATCACCGCTTCAGTCGGAACATCATCGTGACCTTTATTTGATGTGGTTGGGACTGAAGCAATACTGTGTACAACCTCCATTCCTACTGATACTTTTCCAAAAACAGCGTATCCCCAACCTTTATTAGTTGTGGCGGTATGATCTAGAAAATCGTTATCAGCCAAGTTGATAAAAAACTCTGACGTGGCGGAGTGGGGTGATTCGGTACGCGCCATCGCAATGGTACCCGTTAGATTTTTTAAACCTCGATTCGCTTCATTCACTATGGCGATTCGCGTTGGTTTTTCTGTCAGATCTTCAGTATAGCCACCACCTTGAATCATAAATCCAGAGATAACTCGGTGAAAAATGGTCCCTTCATAAAAGCCTTCTTGGCAGTATCTAAGAAAGTTTTTGGCGCTGACAGGTGCTGTGGCTGTGTTTAATTCAATACAAACATCACCAAAATTGGTGTGAAGGGTAATCATAGTGCAAGGCTCAACAATTTTTAGTGTGGCAAGTATACGTAATATGGAAAAGAGGCAACAGTCCTGAGTGTGAATATGGCCACTGTCAAAGTACTCCTTTGTTTGTAACGTAGCTCGATTTATTGAGATTAGCGACCTATAACTAAGTATAAAGATTACAAACATAGTAATTCAGTTGGAAAGGGCTTATGTACTTATTTTGGGTTTATCTACCTATCTGAGGCTTTTAAATGAGTTAAGTGTCCGTCCCTGCTGATCGGAAAGGTAATAGATACAATAGGGACATTTAGTATGTTTTTTAAAAACCTCGCATTACGTTACAAAATAGCCTTCGGAACCGGTATACCTCTGGTTTTGTTAGTCCTTCTCTCTTTTCTTGCTATTTCTAGCTCTAACTCTCAAGTCGAATCAAGTGGCATGGTTGATCATACTCATAAGGTGATTCAGCATGCGATGAAAATAGAAGCGGCTGCGGTTGATATGGAGACGGGAATGAGAGGGTTTCTGTTAGCTGGTAAAGAAGATTTCCTTGCCCCCTATGTAGGGGGAAGAGCCTCGTTTACTGAGCGAGTGAGTCAATTAAAGCAAACGGTGAGTGATAACCCAGCTCAGGTGAACCGGCTTTCCGATATTGAGAATAATATTAATGATTGGATAAACAACGTGACTGAGCCAGCTATTCAGTTGCGTCGTGATATTGGTGATGCGAAAACCATGGACGACATCGCAGACCTAGTAGCAGAAGCTCGGGGTAAAGTATATTTTGATAAATTCCGAGACCAAATAAGTTTATTTATAGATAGAGAACAAAGGCTGTTAGAAGAGCGTTCGATAAATAATCAAAAGAACTTCTCGTTAACGTTCAAATTACTAGGCAAAGTGAATCAAGAAAGTGGTTTTAACCCACAGCAGTTTCAGCAAATTGGCCAGTATTTGGATTCGATTGAAGAAGCCAGCAATTGGGTGAACCATACCTATAAAGTGATCAATACGGCTCAAGATATTTTGGCCTCAGCCGTGGATATGGAAACAGGAATGCGGGGATATTTGCTTGCCGGGAAACCTGAGTTTTTGGACCCATATAAACAAGGTAAACAAAAATTTGAATCTTTGATTACTAGCCAAAAGGAAACAGTATCAGACAACGCTGAACAAGTGAAACTACTCAATGACATGCTAAAAAATATTACAGATTGGCAAACGAATGTTGTCGATCACAATATTGCGCTTCGAACCGAAATAGGCGACGCCAAATCAATGAACGACATGGCAGCTTTAGTTGGAGAAGCGAGAGGTAAAGTGTATTTCGATAAATTCCGTGGCCAAATTGCTGAATTTATTAGCATTGAAAATACCTTAATGATCGAGCGACAAGCTGCGGCTGAAGGGGCTTCAAGTAATACCAATCGAACAATTTTAGTGGGTATGTTGATGGCAATCGTGTTGGGCGTATCTGTTTCGTGGGTGATTCTAAAATCAATTACAGGACCCGTCAGTGAAGTGGCCAAAGGGCTGTCAGCTCTCGCAAAAGGTGATCTCACCACAACAATCATTGTTGATTCTCAAGATGAACTAGGCCAAATGGCTGAAAGTTATAACCAAGCGGTGCATCGAACAAACCGGGCGATGAAAGAGGTATTGAGTACCACAGAAGATGTCGCTGAAGGAGCAAAATCAATTACCCAAGCTAATGACAGCATGGTCAATGAGCTGACGGATCAAGCAGATCAGGTGACTCAAATATCTTCGTCGATTGATCAAATGTCACTGAGTATTCAAGAAGTTGCTCTTAAATCAGCAGAGGCTACAACCAGTGCACAAATTGCAGGTGTGACAGCCAATTCCGGAGGAGAAATAGTTAAAAACACCATAGATGGAATGAACTCAATTGATGATGCGGTCTCAGCGTCTTCCAACAGCGTTCTTGAACTAGGAAAACGTGGATCGAAAATTGGTGAAATTATTGGGGTCATTAATGATATTGCGGAGCAGACTAACCTTTTGGCTTTAAATGCCGCTATTGAAGCTGCAAGGGCGGGAGAGGCTGGACGAGGGTTTGCTGTCGTGGCCGATGAAGTGCGGACTTTAGCGGATCGAACTACATCAGCGACTAAGGAAATTGCCCAGTCCATTGAAGCAATTCAAAGTGAAACACAAACGGCGGTTAAGGGAATGGAGTCAGGGACTGCCCATGTAAAAGAAGGGCTAGAAATGGCCCAGAAAGCCGGGGTGAGTTTGGGTGAAATTGTAAGTGGAGCTCAAGAGGTGGCGACTATGATCGATAGTATTGCTGCGGCCGCTGAGGAACAATCTCAAGCAAGCAGTGAGGTCAGTAAAAATGTTGAATCTGTTTCAAGCGTCTCACGTAGTGCCAATGAGCAAGCCAGTGTCGCTGCGATGTCTGCGCGTGAGTTAGAACAGAAATCAGAAGAACTCAAAGCGCTTGTTTATCAGTTTAAGGTCTAAATATACAAAATATGTTAGAAAAATGGACCCATTAGGGTCCATTTTTAATTTAGGAATCTTTGCTTGGAGCATTAAAATACACAGTGCTTGGCATAATCGCCAGCTTCATTTGCTGTCCAATCGCCTTTAGGTGTCTCTTCCATATTTTCACACCATGCTTCACTGCCGACTTCAGTACAAGCCATAAGTTGTGTAGCGAGAAAAAGTAACAGCGCGATTCTTTTCATTTGATGTCCTTATCAATTAAGCTTTGAAAATACAGGTTAATTAATTAGCTGACTATAAGCAAATCAGTATCTGCTAATCGCGATAGCAGCAAGAAGCAATTAGTTAAGGCGTAGAGCCAGACACGGCGATTTCATGCCCATCTAATATCCCTTTGCCTTCCGATAGCTCTTTAAGCCGTGCATTGATAACACCGTCTGTGCTTGTGAAAGCAACCGAATATCCTTCAATATATTCCTGAACATATCCGGTAGAGAGTGATTTGAGCTTTTCGATATAGACGACACCTTTATTGAACTCTCCTTGAGAGACTACGGCCAAATTAGGGGTGAGTAGTTGGATGAACTTATAGGGGTGCGCGACAAAGCCGCTACCCATCACCAGAGCGGCGATAATAGGGGTTGTAATTACTGCATTTTGGAACCACTCCGAAAAGCGTTTGTGATCTTTAACCAAGCTCGACATTGAGTCACGGTTTACCCATTCAGTTTTGGCTCGTTTTAAAACCTTACCAACTAACGAACGCTGAACCATGTAGTCGACAAGTTTCACTATTCGCTCAAATAGACCACTAATGACACTTACGAGTACGCCAGCTCCAGCAAAAGCATCACCGGCCGCTTCTAGCCCTATCTTCGTAACTCCAACGGCGGCATTCTTTAACCCTCCCATTAATCCCGCAGCTGAATGTCGAGCTAGTGCGTTTGCAATAATGCTAGGGTGTCCACCAAGTAGCTCAACACCGCGACCTGCGTAATATTGAGTGACAAGATCACGTGATTTAAAAGCTGCCTGTTTAACACCAGAATAGATGTCAGATGCGCTTTGAACATAGCCCCAACCGGGAATAAAGCTTGAAAAGTTACCAGCAAATTCTGCGGTAAGCCAGGCTCCAAATTCGGCAAACCATTCTGCTCCGTATAGGGCATCGCCATAAACCATTTTAACTTTGCTGACTAACATGCGAAAGAATTCAGAGATGATCTGTTTGACCTTAGCAATAACCACCGATGTTGCTTCTCCCACAACGGTGACGGCTTTAGTAACCGATTTCCCCACTTTGGATTGTTGTAGTTTCGCTACGGCATCGGTTTTGTTCAGTAATCCCATTGAAACAGATTTGAGGTCACTAAGTGGCTCCGCACCAATAACAAAGTTGTCAAAGAGATGCCCATTAGAAAAAGAAGAGACCTTATTAACATCTGTGTTGGCAAGCATGTACATAGCCCCCATGCGAGCATCTGCCATCTCAAGCAATTGTACATCCAATGCTGTATTGGTTGTTTTACCAAACAGTTTGTCTTTTACTTTTCGTTTGAATACTTTTAGGCGCATCTCATCTCCCAAGAGCGAAGTCATTAAGCACTTTAATAAATCGTAACTCTTAGTGTTGATGCATTCATTAAAATTGTAAATGTATTGATGATGATTTTGTTTACAGTTTGTAGCAAATGTCCTCCTAAAATGCTCAATAAAACCAAGCGGTTCTAAATGAAACGCCGACGATAACAAATAGGATGGAGATAATGGTGATGAAGTAAATACTGTTTATCCGATTATAACTTGGTGTAGCGGATCGGGAGTCACCATAAATTGATGCCGATTTTAGACGAAGGAAATGTGTATCATTACTTCAATAAAAAATCCCCATCAACAACGTTGATAGGGATTTTTGGCTAACTGTAGAACTGTTTAAGTGCTCTTAAATAATCGCTCTTAAGCAAACGGTCCTAAACAAACGTCCCTAAACAAACTAAGTTACGCTCGCTTTTGTTCGGCTTTACAAACAGCCGCTGTGAAGACAACATCTGTTGAGCTATTAAGTGCTGTTTCAGCTGAATCTTGGATAACGCCTATGATAAAGCCAACAGCAACAACTTGCATCGCGACTTCATTCGGAATACCAAAAAGACCACATGCAAGAGGAATTAGCAGCAGCGAACCACCTGCAACGCCAGAAGCCCCACAAGCAGATACGGCAGCAACAACACTTAGTAATAATGCCGACATGATATCAATTTCAATGCCTACAGTATGAACAGCAGCAAGTGTTAGTACTGTAATTGTAATTGCAGCGCCAGCCATGTTGATTGTTGCACCCAGTGGAATGGATACTGAATATGTATCTTCATCAAGCTTTAGCTTTTCACAGAGAGCCATGTTCACCGGTATATTTGCTGCACTAGAACGAGTGAAAAATGCTGTAACTCCGCTCTCTCTTAGACACTGTAATACAAGTGGGTATGGGTTCTCTTTGGTCTTTACGTAGACAATGATTGGGTTAACAACCAACGCGATAAATGCCATTGCACTTAATAGCACAAGAACCAGTTGACCGTAGCTTGCTAAAGCTGCAAAGCCAGTTGTTGCAAAAGTGACAGATACTAAACCAAAAATGCCGAACGGTGCGAGGCGAATGATAAAGCGCACGATTTGCGACACGCCGTGGCTAAGATCTTCAAAAACAGCTTTAGTTGTTGCTGATGCATGATGAAGAGCTAAACCTAGAGCAATAGCCCATGCCAAAATGCCGATATAGTTAGCATTCATCAATGCACTAACAGGGTTATCGACAACTTTGAACAGTAGAGTATTGAGGACTTCTGCAATACCTTGAGGTGGTGTTGCTCCAACTGGGCCCGCGACTAATGTTAATGTCGTCGGGAACATGAAGCTAAGAACCACAGCGGTTAATGCGGCTGTTAACGTACCAATCAAATAAAGAACGATGATTGGGCGCATGTGCGTGTGCTGATTTTTTTTCTGATTGGCGATAGAAGCGGCAACTAAAATGAAGACCAAAATTGGGGCGACAGCTTTCAAGGCACCAACGAATAAGCTTCCTAGCAGCCCGGCACTCTTAGCGGCTTCAGGAGATATTGTGGCTAAAAGAACACCGAGTACGATTCCGGCAAGAATTTGTAAAACCAGATTACCTCTGGCGAAACGGGCAAAAATATTGTTGCTTTGCATAATCATTCCTGTGACTAATTGGTATATTTTATTGTGATTATATGGATTGCTTTATTGGGTGGCTCAATAATATATATGCAAAATTTTATGTCTAGAAATAATTTCAGAATGGTGATAAATGTTGTTGTTTTGTGTTTGTTGTGAATTTTAACGCTAAATGGGTGTTGCTTTTTGGTTGTTTGGTCTTCTGCTTTGTTCGTTCTTTAGGCGTGACTGTTTAAATGCGTATAAAAGTGAAAATATGACGAACAAAAAATAAGAGGAGACATTTCTGCCCCCTCTTACTATTGTCTAGCTGTATTTAGTGTGAATACATAGCTTAGTGATGTTTCATACCCGACATCACTTTTTTGATTGGTGCAGTAAAGGTGTACTTCTCACCGCTCTTAAAGTTGAGTTCAACGTCAATCGTTTCGCCTTCAACCAATGGTTGTTTAAGATCGAATAACATAATATGTAAGCTACCCGGTTTAAGTTCAACCATACCGTCTGCAGGGATGGTTAGTTGCTCTATCTGGCGCATTTTCATCATATCGCCGTCTTTAATCACATCATGTAATTCCACTTTGCCTGCAGCTTCAGTTGTTGCACTCACAAGAACTTGATCTGTTTTACCGTGGTTCATTAAGTGGGCAAATATGGCACTATTAACAGCTCCTGGAGCCGTAGCTCGAGCATAGGGGTGGTGAGCCATAACATTCATGTCCATCGTCGCCATTTCCTTAGCGCCCATGTCATGAGGTGCTGAGTCAGTAGCGGTTGTATCTGCAGTTGCATAGCTAAATGGGCAAGCAATAAGGCTACAAAGAATCGCAGTTTTCAATTTCATGTGACTAATATCCTATAGGGTTGTTTTTCTTTTGTTATTTGGTCTGTAATTGTTTTATCGCCTCAACTAGGGGGGCTGGCGATAGGGTATGTGGAACTTTGGTTAATAATGTCCCATCGGGCTTTGTGAAATAGAAATAGGAACTATGGTCTATGGTATAGCCGAGTTCTGAGTTCTCTAACTCTGTTTTTCGAAAAATAACACCATAGTTATGAGCTAGATCGGTAGTTACTGAGACTGGAGCAGATAACCCTTCGATCATTGGGTTAAAATATTGAGCATATTTATACGCCGTTTCTGCTTGATCTCTTTCTGGATCAAGTGAAATAAACAGTGGTCTAAGTTGCTCTTTTGATGGCTCATCTAATTCATTGAGCGCACCTGCTAACATAGCTAAAGAGGTAGGGCATACATCAGGACAGCGAGTAAAACCGAAGTAAATGACTCTTATCCGGTTATCTTGTGTGTCAAAAATATCGACAGCTTTACCACCTTCGCCAAAAAAGATCGTAGGCTCTGTAGTTCCGTTATTCACGCTTTCAGTCTTGTTATCCTCGACTTCTGCCTGTTGCGTAATGTAACTGTTGATTGCGATGCCTAAGACGAATGCAACGACAAGTAATAGCGACCAGTTTTTGTTCATCGTTCAATCCTTATTGCTGGAAATACAGTTTGTGAACCATCAGTTAATGTGCCTACCCAGGTCATCTTTTGAGTGGTACAAATGGGTAGCATGATTTCAGCTTGATAGATGTTTTCTTGAGTTGGTTTAAGTAGATACTTTACAGAACCCATGTCCATCTCTAACCCCTTCATATCGAGCATTAAACTCTCTGCTTGAGCGTCTTCCCAATGAACAGTGATCGTGGTGGGGACTAATGGTTTAGCAGTATCTTTATCGAGTGTCATGACTATTTTGTTTTGCTCACAAGATTGGGTTGAGACAAAGCAAAAGTCATCGACTGATGGCGGTGGAGATTGTGCAGGGGCGGTTGATGCCGTAGCAGGCGAAGAGACGAGTTGACGAAGGTCATTAGCAAAAAAACCAATGACAAGCGCGGCCACGACAGCAGTAACTTTTAACGCGGGATGCATAAGAATATCCATATCATTACTCTATGAGAGGTGGATATTAGCATGCTTATAAATATGAATTTTAAGACTATTATAAAAATGTGCTAACAATCATGCGGAGTATAAAATACTCCGCAATTAGATGGCTAAATGTCGTTTTTCTCGCCAAATTTTTCAAGCCCAAGCACGAGAGCTATCGCACAAAGCATCATCACAACAGAGATAATCAACTGAGCAGGCTCTGATGTAATGGATTCGTAGTTCAATGGTGATAAGTTTTGCTCGATCAAAGGCACTTGTTCACCACTCGAGTTGGTGCGCCAAGAAAGAGTTTCCTTCCAAGGCCATATTTTAGGCAAAGTCCCCATCATTAACCCTGTTAAGAAGATTAATGTAAAGTCTCGGAATGAATTGAGCAGCCTCGACAATAGGTGAGAAAAGCTGAGTAAGCCAATCACACAACCAGAAAGAAATAACATAAGAACATCAAGTTGGAATGACTTTACCGCGGCTAATACCGGCGTGTACATACCGATAAGTAATAGAATAAAACTGCCTGAAATTCCCGGTAAAATCATTGCACAAATGGCGATAGCACCAGCCAATAAGATGTTGAAGTTTGTGACTTCAAGCTGCAAAGGATGTAGAACCGTAATGCTGTAGGCGAACGCTATCCCAAGCAACATGAAAACTAAGCGAGATAGTGAACGTTTTTCAATTTGTTTAAGAATATGAAAGATCGACACCAATATTAAGCCAAAAAAGAAAGACCATAATGGAATCGGGTGTGTTTCTAGCAGCCATGAAATGAGCTTCGCTAAGGTCGCAATACTTGTTAGTACACCACCAAAAAGAGCGATTAAAAATAAGCCATTAATATGAGCAAACGCGGCTGTGAATCCTTCTCGTTTCCAAATCCCTATTGCTGTGGGATTTATCCTACGAATACTCTCAAGAAGTGTATCGTAAATTCCGGTGATGAATGCGATTGTGCCACCAGAAACACCAGGGACTACATCTGCAGCCCCCATCGCCATGCCTTTTAGAAATGTAGTGAAATAGTTCATCGTGAAACTGAGTAATTAATGATTTTACGCAGTATACAAATTCTGTGTCGAAAGTGTATGAAAATAAGCGACTAGCTAGAAATGAAAATTGTTGCCTAGGTTAAATTTCAATATACCCAGATAATACGTAATCTATTAATAAGCAATTAATGGAATAGCATTTTGCTTCTCGTTGCATTTTGCAAATGCAGTATGCAAATAGTGCTGCACAAAATTGAAGTTTATGCGATCTAGTGCTGCTTTTTTTTGGTTATATTCTTGGCACGCTAACTGCATTACTTAGTTCGACCCTTCTTAAGCCGAGGGTCACCTAGCCAACTGACGTTGTTAGTGAATCTTTTGTTCACAATATATATCGGCCAATCGCGACATTGCGGTTGGCCATTTTTTTGCTACTAATCCCCGCTTAGTGACGACTATATCGACGTATCATCTAACAAAATTAGACAATGGCGCTCTAATTGTTTCATAATGCGGCTCTTTTCTTTTAGCTGTCCGTCCACATTACTATCGTTCAGAGACACAACAATTTTTATTTTAGGCAATGACAAGAATCGATTTCTAAAATTCACCTAAAATAGAGAAGGACGTGGTTGATGCTTTTTCGGTCAATGCAGAACATCAACACGCACTAGTTCTTATTATAGAAACGTACATACTCGTTATGGAAGATGAGTGAAACAACGAAAGAGGTTATATGAATCAATTAATTTCAGTTGGGCCACTAGAGTCTTTCCTAATCGCAATCAGCGTATTATTCCTAGGCCACTTTGTTAACAATAAGCTCCCAGTACTAAAAAGGTTCAACATTCCAGAGCCCATTGTTGGTGGCTTGATTATTGCCATTGCGATTACTGTGATGCACTTTAACGGCATCGATCTGTCGTTTTCTTTGCCTTTGCAAAATACCTTTATGCTGATG
This sequence comes from Vibrio kyushuensis, assembly GCF_050337325.1. Lineage (NCBI taxonomy): Bacteria > Pseudomonadati > Pseudomonadota > Gammaproteobacteria > Vibrionales > Vibrionaceae > Vibrio > Vibrio kyushuensis. The sequence continues at coordinate 88,523 of NZ_JAKJSV010000011.1, read as the reverse complement.
TTTTTCAGTACCGTTGGGCTTGCTGCAAACTACACTCAATTGATGAAAGGTGGTGCAAAGGTCTTTTTGTTTCTTGCTATCGCTTCGGTGTATATCATTATTCAAAATGGTGTGGGCGTAACACTGGCTACAGCGCTTGGCCTTGATCCTTTAATGGGCCTAATAGCGGGTTCAATTACATTGTCTGGCGGGCATGGAACAGGTGCAGCTTGGTCACAAACGTTTTCTGATACTTATGGTCTGTCGAATACACTTGAAATCGCAATGGCGTCTGCGACATTTGGTTTGATCATAGGCGGTATCATTGGCAGCCCTGTCGCTCAGAAGTTGATTGCAAAGCATGGCTTTGAGTCAGAATATGGCAGTGGAATTCATACCCACGAGCGTTTTCCTGAACTTGTTACTTACAACGAGTATGAAGAAGATAAAGTCACTGCAAAAAAGGTGATTGAAGTACTCTTTATCTTATTGATTTGTGTAACCGGGGCTAAGTACTTGGAGCAGTGGGTCAGTTCGTTAAACATTCAGTGGTTGATGATTCCAGACTTCGTCTATGCGTTGTTTATTGGTGTGTTTATTACCAATGTTATGGAAGTAACGAAAGTTCATAAGGTTGATACTGAAACCGTTGATATTCTAGGTACGGTATCACTATCGCTCTTCCTTGCGATGGCTCTGATGAGTTTAAAACTGTGGAATATTTTTGATCTGGCGATTCCGTTCCTAACAATATTGGCCGTTCAGTCTGTGATCCTTGGTTTATTCGCTTACTTTATTACTTTTAAAGTGATGGGCTCAAACTACGATGCAGCGGTAATTTCGGGTGGACACTGTGGCTTTGGTCTTGGTGCGACGCCAACTGCGGTAATGAACATGGGGTCATTGGTGAATAAATATGGCCCATCACCTCAAGCGTTCATGGTTGTTCCAATTGTTGGTGCATTCTTTATCGATATCGTCAATCTTATCATTCTTCAAAGCTACATCAGCTTTATTGGCTAATGCCAAAACCCCTTTCTAAATGATAATGGCCAATTGCAATTTGCATTTGGCCATTTTATTTCAAGTAGAACGTCAATGTGTAACGCTTTTCTAATCAACTACTTGAATGTCAGTTTTGTTCCGTTGTATTTGAGCTGACCTAATAACGCTTTTGCATTTTCTTGTCCATGCTCATCAAATTCTAAGCCATAACGTGCGTAGTGCAGTGAGCGCTGTAAATTGCATATCTTGCCAATCAGAGGTGCAAATTTTTGCTTAGCATTAACGCTAGTTCGAATGTCGATTGTGACCTGGTCACCTACTTGAAAAGGTCTGCTTAACGGGGCAGTAATGAAACGGCACCCACTTTTGGATAGATCTCTGATTTCACATTCACCCTTATGAGAACCTGACACCACCTTTCCGGGTATGTTGACATCATAACGAGACTCTTTACGGAGCTGCTTAATTTGCATGGTGCTAGGTATGGAAAGTGCAACCATGGTAATGGGTTCTTGGATGAAGTGGACAAGCTTGCAGCGGAAGTTAATTGACGCGCCTTCTCCTCTCGGTGAAATCGCTTTAACCGAAACCCAGAACCCTTCTTGGAAAAAGAAATTCAAGTCTTCGTTCGATACTTTAGGTATTTCGATTAAGATTAAATTGTTATTGTGGGTACCGATGAACGGTGTCGTGCATCGAAACGTCGTACCTACAGGGGTGCTGATAGCTATAGAAAGATCACTGCCATGCTCTACCATTTCAAGTGCATCTGTACTATTGATAGTAGAAACAGCATCCAAATTACGGGCTCTTTTTCTTTGATCATTAGCCGTTGCCAGTGGAGAATTCATCTAGCTATCCCTTACGTCGTATTTTTGTTTAAAAGCAGCAAGGTAACTTCTGCGGCTAGTATTGTTAATTGCATATATTATTGCAGTGAATTATTAGAGTAATCTATCATTTTCGATGGTTGGTAGTACGGAAGTGTGTGAAAAGTCTCGGTTTTAGCCCTTAGACTACTTTTTGGAAAGCCCATTGACTGGGTCTGGTTTGTCAAAATGTTCTGGAAATCTAAAAATTGATTATAGATAGAGAGTTAAAATTCTTAGAGATACTTGGTTGGGGTAAAATCGAATCGGAAGAGTGTCTTCAGGAGTTATGGGGAGGGTACGGTAAATTAGTTCGTTTACGATCTCAGAATGAAAGTGCCATCGTTAAATGCGTTGAAATTCCTGAATATATTACTCACCCAAAGGGCTGGAATACTAAGCGGTCTCATCAGCGTAAACTGAACTCTTATCTTGTAGAAATGCGCTGGTATCAAGATTATGCCGCGTTATGTGATAGGCATTGTTACGTTCCGAAGCCGATCTATATCGATCGGCAAGATCATAGCCATTTTCTAGTGATGGAAGATCTTGCTCAAGTGGGTTTCCCAAACACTACTAATACTCCAACTAAGCAGCAAATATCAGCATGTTTAAAATGGCTTGCCTACTTTCATGCTAAGCATATCGGTCATAAAGGAGAAGGGCTTTGGCCTTCTGGTACTTATTGGCACTTACAAACAAGGCCAGATGAACTCGATAAATTGATTGATGTACCACTTAAAAATGCGGCGACTAAACTTGATCAGGTGTTAACCAAGGCGCCGTATCAAACTTTAGTACACGGAGATGCTAAGCTAGCTAATTTTTGTTTTAGTGAATGTGGAACAAAAGCAGCAGCAGTTGACTTCCAGTATGTAGGCAAAGGGTGTGCGATGAAAGATATCGCACTCTTCATAAGCAGTGCTGTTGATCCAAGCGAATGCTCAGATGTAGAAGATAGATTACTTGATGAGTATTTTGAGTATCTAGATTCAGCGTTAAAGCTGTATCGACCTGAATTGGCGCATAAGGATGTTGAACAGGCTTGGCGTCCACTTTTTTCTATCGCATGGGCAGATTTTCAGCGATTTGTAAAAGGGTGGAGTCCAGAGCACTGGAAGATCAACCCTTATACTGAGTCATTAAAAGATCGGGCACTTAAGCAATTATCTGAGAAGTAGAAACGAGAGGCAGTAACACCGCCTCTATTTTCTATTCGTTCTTCATATTAATACTAATGAGAACGCCTAATCTAGATCTTCACTCTAGCCATATAGAGTGTGTCAATAAATTCGCCGTGACGAAAACTTCCCGCCTTTGCGGTACCTTCAACTTCAAATCCGAATTTTTTATAACAGGCAATAGCCGCACTATTATCACTGTTAACTTCAATTTGAACACGTTTGACTTGCAACCAGTTGTCTGCCAAATCAAGAGCCGTTGCAATAAGCTTACTGCCGATGCCCTTGCCGTGATATTCATCATGAACACCTAATCCAAAACTTGCACAGTGCAGTGTTCGAGGTCGCTGAGAGTGTTCAAATCCTATATTACCTACAACTTTGCCATTAACCTCGGCAACGTATGAATAGACTCCCGTTGGCATGTTCTTGAGTCGGTCGGTCCACATGTTTAAGGAAGGGTTAGGTAACTGTAATGTCTCAGCTTGTGCTTTTGGTTGAGAATAGATTTCACAAAGAGCGTCAGCATCTTCGATTTGAGTCGGTCTAATTGTAATATTCATAGTGATGTTGGCTCCTTGGTCCAATTAAGTGAACACTATTTAAACCACATAATGACCGTAATATGAACTAAATAATTGAAATATCGACAGTTACAATGCCGTGGTCACTGCTCACGTGGTCGATCCCATAGCGCGGATTAACGATATGTGAATCTTCCACATGGTAATGATTTACCACTGCTAGAGACTCGTTTGAGCAGGACGAAAATTCACTTGAGAGCAGAATGTAATCGAGATCTTTACCTTCTGCACCGACATAGTAGGTGGGTGAATGAGAGCCGCTACTCTCATCTAAGGTAATATCTCGACTGTTATACATGTGAAAAGGTTTTAATGTTTCTGCCGACTCCTTTTTACGGAATAGGTGTTTTGAAACAAGGCAGTAGAACTCAGGACTGTTGAGGCTTTGATTGAAGTCTCCCATGAGGACGCAGGGCCTTTTTTGTTTCTGTTTTGTCTCTACAAGGTGCTGATGTAGTAAATGAACTTCCATACCTCTTTGCATTGCTGAAAGCCATTTTCCCTGGCTTTCAGCAAGCCACTGTTCGGTCAGTGATGGGTCAGCAGAATCAGGTGATGACACAAGCTCACTTGGTCTTTGTGACTTGAAGTGAACAACATAAACATCAATGGCGCCTAATTTTGGTATATCAATTACGGCATGGATAGGAGAGCGACTAAACTCAAAACCTGCATTATGGTTTGCTATTGGCGAAGAAAGGGTAATCGGTTGTACATCCTCAATAGGGTAGCGAGATGCTATGGCAAGAACAGGGTTTGAATAGATATAATCTTGCTCAATGTCAGGCATATCAACCGTGACAAAATATTGATAGCCAAGAGAAAGCATTGCGTCTTTTAATGAGTCAATACTAAACACTTCTTGAAAACCGATGATATCCGCATCGATTCTTTCTACTGTTTTCGCTAACCAACGAGTTTTTATTTGCCACTCTTCAGTCGTGTAAATATTGGCAAAATCATAGAAGGCATTTGGCGGTTCTACATAGTTAAATAGATTAATCGTACAGATCTTTAGCTTTTGAAAAGAGATAGTCACGCTGTATTCCTATGGATGATTAATCAGTAACAGCTTGCTGAGAGAATTGCTGTCTATAGACTTTAGGGGCGACGCCAACGAGCTGACGAAAATGGTGGCGCATTGTAACTGCGGAGTCAAACCCGGCGGTTTGTGATAGCTGTTCAATGGACAAATGGCTACTTTCTAATAGACCTTTTGCTCGCTCAACACGCTGTGCAATTAGCCACTCTTTAGGTGAAAGATCAAAACTCGCTCGGAACTTACGATCGAAGGTTCGACGGGACATATTGGCTTTTATGGCTAGAGAGTCGATGCTGATTGTCTGTTCAATGTTACTGATTGCCCACTCTAGCGCGTGTGAAAACTGATTGGGAACTTCTAATATCGGCGACTCGACAAATTGAGATTGTCCGCCAGTTCTATGCCCTGAAATGACCAACCTTTTAGCAACTTGATTGGCAATCTGGTAGCCAAAGTCATTCCTGATTACAGCCAACCCAAGATCGAGCCCGGCAGCACTGCCTGCTGAACAGCCTATGTTGTCATCTAAGACATAAAGTACATTCGAAGCGTAATTTATATTTGGGAAGCGCTCGCGAAAGAGTGATTCAAACTTCCAATGGGTGGTGGCTTTTTTCCCTTTTAGGATCCCAAGCTCTGCAAGCAGAAACGCGCCAGAACAAAAAGAGATGATCCTCTTCCCTGCGGCGTGAAACTTGAGAATTTCCGAGCTGATTTTATCTGGTATTGATTGCCCAGATGTAGACCAATTTGGAACAATCAACAAATCATAGTCATCCAGTGATGCTACAAATTTTGTGCAGAGACCTATATTCCCCGTACTTCTGATTGCTTGATCATCAAGATTAACGACATCTGTGTGATACCAAGTTTCAAATTCAGGCCTAGGGAGCGCAAACAGTTCGACGGCACATGCAAGCTCGAACAATGAAACGTCACAGTGGGTAAATATCGCAACCTTAGTCATTTTTATTCCTCGATGTTTTCAAAGCCGTTACTTGCAGTGATCGTATATGTTATTGGCTTATTATTAACGCATAATGTCTTTTTAGCCAGTGTTTAATAATCATACACTGCTTAATAATGGTGTTCACTAAGTAAGCGTATTTACTAAAAACATGAACAGTTACAGACTAGGGAGTGGTTATGAGCAGTGTAGTTTCAAGAGTAACAGCCGCAGATAGCGAGGATGCGCTTAAGCATTTTGAATCATTATTAAAGTTTGAGACAGATTGCTGGGATGTTCACCACGCTATTACTAATGCTCGCCAAGATTTCGTATTAGTGGATGTAAGAGGTGATGAGCTATTTGAACGAGGGCATATTGACGGGGCAATCAGTATTCCTCATCCCAGATTGAACGAAAAGAGACTGAGTGAATTTCCAGAAGACACCCTTTTTGTGGTGTATTGCGCTGGCCCTCATTGCAATGGGACGGAGAAGGCTGCTATTCGTTTGGCCAAATTAGGTCGACCAGTGAAGAAAATGATTGGTGGTGTTACGGGGTGGATTGATGAAGGCTTTGAGTTGGTAGCGACTTAATTTATAAGCGGTTTAGTTTGTCACCGCTGTACATCAGTAAATTGGAATATGGAAATCATGGATAGAATTGAAGGAAAGTTAAGGAGAATAAGATGGAATTAGTCGTAGGAAGAGATTCAACCTGGTCGTTAAGAGCATGGTTATGTGCGCAAATAGCTCAAGTGGATCTAACTCTCATAGTGATTGACTTAACTCTGCCTGATTATAAACAAGAGCTGTACCGTCATACGGCATCAGGCTTGGTTCCGGCGCTAAAGCTGGACGATTGCGTGGTACATGACTCTTTAGCGATTGCGGAGTATTTTAATGAAATTGGTGCGACGGGTTTGTACCCTGTCGATTCTGTACAGAGAGCGCAGGCAAGAAGTTTAATCTCAGAGCTTCATTCTGGATTTTTCCAACTTCGACAGCAATGTCCGTTCTCGTTAGATCCTGTAGAGCCTTTAATTGAAATCAGTGATGAACTTCAATTGGAAATCCAACGCGTAGAGATGATTTTCTCTAAAGCGACACTTCCATTTATGTATCGTGAAGCAGGAGCGGTTGATGCGTTCTACGCCATTCTTGCCTTTCGCCTACAAAGTTACGGAATAGTGTTTGAAGGTCATGCGGGAAAATATCAAGAAAGCCTGCTTAATTGGCCTTTGTTACAAGAATCAATAGAACTTGCTATGCAGTGGAGACGAGCATAAAAGAGGCGTAGCTCAATCAGTAAACACTATGCATAAACTGCATAGTGTTTGTGACCAAATGTCATTTGAGTCATTGTTGGTTTGTCACTACACTGCGCGCTCTTTTTACTAGATGAATTGTGTGAGAGTAAGGGTTGTAACATTTATGAGTATTAGATCTATATTGGTCTCACAATCAATGGTTGCCCAACTGACGAGAATGACTCTTTTATTAGCGTTATCTTTAGCGGTGGTACATAACTCACCAGCGTTACTCACCTTATTAGCTGAGCAAGCAATAAACAGTGGTTGTCACCAACAAACGGGTGACATGGACCATTCTCACCACCATTAACAACACATTTGCGAATAACATTGTATGAGTATTTTTCGGTTTCCACTTTTAGTTTGGCTAGGGATTGGCGTTTTAATTATTTGTCTTGGAATTAGACAGTCTTTTGGCATTTTTATGATGCCGATTTCAGATTACTTTGGCACAGGTCGAGAGTTTTTTAGTTTTGCTATAGCACTACAGAACTTAATGTTTGGTGTGTTCCAGCCTTTTGTTGGTATGGCTGCCGATAAATGGGGCGCAAAACGCATCATTGTTTTAGGAGCAATTTCCTACGCGATAGGCTTGTTCTTAACTTCTATCGCAGTCGAACCGAGTATGCTCTATTTATCACTTGGTGTTTTTGTCGGTTTAGGATTAAGCGCAACGAGTTATGTGATTGTATTAGGGGCGGTCGCTAAAGTTGTTCCTGCTAAACATGCAGCTAAAGCGTTTGGATTAACAACGGCGGCAGGATCATTTGGTATGTTCGCCATGATCCCTGGTGCTCAAACGTTGATGACGCATTTTGATTGGCAAGGTGCAATGCAGGCGTTCGCGCTGCTTTGTACCGCAATGATAGCCTTTGCAATGTTTATGAAAACAGCAAAGCCTTCTGAGCTAGCACAGCAAAATCGAGATGATCCTCAAACGTTAAAACAAGCACTAAGCGAGGCATTTGCACATAAAGGTTATTGGCTTATCCATGCTGGTTTCTTCGTGTGTGGATTCCATGTCATGTTTATCGCGACACATTTACCAAGCTATTTAGCCGATAAAAACCTACCCGCATCAAGCGCAGCAATGGCGTTGGCGTATGTCGGTATATTTAATATATTTGGTTCTTACTTTTGGGGCGTGATGGGCGACAGGTACAATAAACGTCATGTTATGTCTGCTCTGTATTTTATGAGAACGCTTGTGATTGGTGCGTTTGTGACGCTTCCTGTCACCGAGCATACAGCGGCTATATTTGGTGCAGCCATCGGTTTTTGTTGGCTAGGTACAGTCCCTCTGACGTCAGGCTTAGTTCGACAGATATTTGGGGCTCGTTATCTTTCAACGTTATATGGGCTAGTCTTCTTTACTCACCAGGTGGGAAGCTTTTTAGGCGCTTGGGTTGGGGGCCTCATCTATGACTATTATGGTTCTTATGACCCGATTTGGTGGTCGACGGTTGTCTTAGCTTTTGTTGCTGCTTTGATTCATTTACCGATCAATGATAAGCCTGTGGCGAGACTAGCCGCTCAATACTAGATCAGTCCTTTTAAGAAAAACTCTAATTAACTAGAAAGCCCATCATACTGACTGATGGGCTTTTTGTTTATATTAGCAATGAAAACATTATCAGCACGAAAACATTGTGTATCTAGCGAGACGTGGTAATAATTTAACAATAAGTCATTTATTTAATTGATGGTTAAAGAGGCCGTATGGAGAAGAAAAAGGTGTTGGTACTGTATGCGCACCCGTCGCAGCACAGATCTGAAGTGAATCAGTTATTATTTGAAAAAGCATGCTCAATTCCAAATGTTACCGCTGTTGATCTCTATGGCCTTTACCCAACTTTTGACATCAATATCGATAGCGAGCAGCAGCGCTTATTAGATCATGAAGTGGTTATTTTTCAATTTCCACTTTACTGGTATTCGACCCCTGCCATTTTAAAAGAGTGGCAAGATTTAGTGCTGGAGTACGGTTTTGCATATGGCCATGAAGGTAACGCATTAGAGGGGAAAACCTTTTTATGCGCGATCACTGCGGGCGGAAAAGAAGACGCGTACCAAAGTGAGGGTTATAACCACTTTACGATTCGCCAGCTACTTCAACCACTAGAACAAACGGCCACATTAACAGGGATGAATTATATCGCGCCTTTCGCTCTGTTCGGTTCACGTACTGCATTAGAAGAGAATCGAATTAATGATCATGTGGATCTTTGGTCTTCTCTACTGACTGCATTAGTCGAGAATACATTGGATTTAGAAAAAGCGGCCAATGCCGAAAAGCTGACGCATATCTTGGATGAGTTGATTGAAGGAGGAGTGAAATGACAGGCCTATTTTTACAAGCTTTCATCTACTTAGCTGCGGCAGTTATCGCTGTTCCTATCGCGAAACGACTAGGCTTAGGTTCAGTTTTAGGCTACCTCATCGCAGGGGTTATTATTGGTCCTGTTATCGGGCTTGTTGGAGAAGAGACGACAACGATTCAGCACTTTGCTGAGTTTGGTGTGGTAATGATGCTGTTTTTGGTGGGTTTAGAGCTTGAACCAAAAATGCTCTGGGCGATGCGAAACCGATTAATGGGGCTAGGTGGTTTGCAGGTTGTGGGCACTACTGCGGCTGTAATGGGAATCGCTTTAATATTTGGCTTTGTCTGGAGCTTAGCTTTAACCATAGGTTTGATCTTTGCTTTATCTTCTACTGCGATAGTGTTGCAAACCTTTAATGAGAAAGGACTGAATAAAACAGAAGGGGGCCAAAATGCCTTTTCTGTGTTGTTATTTCAAGATATTGCAGTTATACCAATGCTCGCATTTATTCCACTTCTTGCTCTGCCGGATCTCGTTGAGAAAGCACAAAACGCAGCCGTTGATGCATCGCAGCACCATGAAGAGTTGAGCCTAGTCGTCGGCCTTCCCGGCTGGGCTTATGGTTTAGTTATCATGGCCTCGATTGCTGTCGTTGTGGTTGGTGGACATTTTTTAAGCCGACCTCTGTTTCGCTTTGTTGCTAGCTCAGGATTGCGTGAGATATTTACCGCAACAGCTTTGATGTTGGTGGTCGGCATTGCCGCACTAATGAGTCTCGTTGGGTTATCTCCTGCGTTAGGCACGTTTTTAGCTGGCGTAGTTCTTGCCAATAGTGAGTTTAGGCATGAACTTGAATCGAACATCGATCCCTTTAAAGGGCTGTTGCTAGGTTTGTTTTTCATTACCGTAGGAGCGGGGATTCAGTTTTCAACGCTGTTTGATCAGTTCTTCATCATCATGGCGTTAACCATTGGCGTTATGCTGCTTAAAGGTGCTGTGCTCTTTATTTTAGCGCTTATTTTCAAAGTGAAAGGCAGTGATCGCTGGTTATTTGCGTTGAGCTTGGCACAAGCAGGGGAGTTTGGTTTTGTGTTACTTGGCTTCTCGGTACAAAACCATGTTGTGCCGATTGAAATAGCGCAAACGCTCTCTTTGGTTGTGGCAATATCGATGTTCTTAACACCGGGCTTATTCATTCTATTTGATAAAGTCATCCTTCCTCGGTTTGAAGAGAAATCCAATGATCGGGAAGCGGATCATATCGACGATTCTGGCTCGGTCATTATTGTTGGAATTGGCCGATTTGGACAGATTGTAAATCGACTATTGGTGGCAAATGGCATTAAGACTGTCGTTTTGGATCATCAGGCTAATCAGGTCGATGTAGTGCGAAGAATTGGCACTCAAGCCTATTATGGGGATGCGACGCGCCCTGATTTGCTGCATACCGCAGGTATTGAAGAAGCTAAAGCCATTGTTATTGGATTAGATAATCAAGAAAGCAGTGTGGAATTGGTTAAGTACGTGAAGCACAGCTATCCGCATGTTTCTGTTATTGCTCGTGCCTTCGACCGTGGTCATGGTTACCGCTTACGCCAAGCGGGTGCAGACTATATCGAATTAGAGACTTACCATTCATCGTTAGAAACCGGTGGGCATGTGATGAAAGTGATGGGGCTACATCCCTTCTACATTGAACAGCAGAAGGTAACGTATAAACGAGTTGAAAAGAAAAAATCAGATCTGTTGTATACAGCTTGGGAAGACGATTCTGAAGGCGAACGTTTTGATAATAACTACCGTGATCTGTTTATGCATTTGGAGCAATTTATGGCAGAAGAGATGAAAGTAGATAGAAGCGATAAACACTCAAGAGCGGAGCGAGGTTGGACGCCACCTCCGAAAGGCTATGCTGATAATTTGGATGAATAAGTGTCGAGCTAAATAAAGTAGCGTTACAACACTTGGAACTGATGTAAATAAGCCAACATGATGTTGGCTTATTTGTTGAGAATTTGTTTTATTTAGCCATTCTATTTTCAAATAGATAGACTATGATGGGGCCTGACATCAAGATGTAAGGAATCGTGTCGTGGCTGAATGGATAACCCCCCCCGCTCTAATTGCAATGTTTCTCATTTTTCTAGGCTCTTTTGTTCAAACCGCTATTGGTTTTGGGCTAGCTATTGTTGCCGCGCCGCTACTGTTTCTCATTTCCCCAGATTATGTTCCTGCCCCTATTTGTTTGGTGGCGCTGTATATCTCGATTTTAAATGCAATGAAACATAGAGCAAATGTATCTATTGGTGGCTTAAAAATGGCGCTGATAGGGCGAGTTCCCGGTTCGATTGCTGGTGGTTTTCTACTTGTTATGGTTTCGACTGAATTGTTAGCGCTTTGGCTGGGGTTCTTAGTACTGTTTGCCGTAGGGGTAAGCTTACTACCGTATCGTATTGAACCGACTCCAACGCGTATGTGTGCCGCTGGCTTCTTTTCTGGTTTCTTTGGCACAAGCTCTGGCATTGGCGGTCCTCCGATGGCGTTATTACTACAGCATCAAGAAGCGAATCAATTACGTGGTAATTTATCTGCATTTTTTGTATTTAGTTCGTTGATATCTTTAATCATTCAAATCCCAGCGGGCTTTCTGAATACGCATCATTTATGGATAACCATTCCGCTTATTCCTGCTTCTTGGTTGGGTTATAAACTTGCGATGGCGACGACACAGACTTTGCCTAAAGAAAAAATACGAATTGGAGCACTGTTACTATGCTCAGTCAGTGGTGCGACGGCCGTTTGGCAAGCATTTTAATTATATGGTTCATGTTGAGTTAAGGTTTCGAAAACTATGATAACGGAAGTCGCTATATTGGATATAAAGCCAGAGCTTGTTAATGAGTTTGAACCTGCTTTTTCAAAAGCACAGACGATCATTTCAAGTATGGACGGATATATAAATCATCAGCTACAGCGTTGTATTGAAAATAAACATCGTTATATTTTAATCGTGAACTGGGCTTCATTAGAAGCACACACGAAGGGATTTAGAGAGTCTGAACAGTATCAGAATTGGAAAGCACTGTTGCATCATTTTTATGAACCTTTTCCAACAGTTGAACATTATGAGCGTGTTTTTTAATAGAGGTAGTTATGCGTACGATAGGTAATATAATCTGGTTTTTGTTTGGTGGTGTGTTTATGGGCCTGATGTGGTGGATGTTTGGCTTGTTAGCTTTCATCAGCATTATCGGTATTCCGTGGGGACGTGCGTGCTTTGTTATGGGTAATTTCTCGTTCTTTCCGTTTGGGCAAGAAGCGATAGCTAGAGACGAGCTTACCAGCCAAAATGACATTGGTACTGGCCCTTTTGGGCTCGTTGGCAATATTATTTGGTTTCTGTTAGCTGGCGTTTGGCTTGCTATTGGTCATATTTTGTCAGCCGTAGCATGCTTTATTACCATCATTGGTATTCCTTTTGCGCTTCAGCACTTAAAGCTCGCACTTATCTCGCTAGCGCCGATTGGGAAGACTGTTGTACCGAAAGAAGAAGCAGCGGCTGCTAAATACTCTTCCAACCGTTAACGATCCCCATAGTTAAACAATTGCTGATGCTCTCTAGCATCAGCAATTATCAACCATCAATTGTCTGCTTGATCAGCCGAGTTAACCACTGTACCGTCGCATCATTGCGGTTTTTACTTCGATAATAAGCATAAATATCAGGCTCGATTGAAAAGTCATCTAAAAACACATCGACGCTTCTAAGTTGTGGATACTTATCAATATTAAATAGGCGCGATGCTGGAAATATCATATCGGATTGGCTAACCACATCGACAATAGCAGACGGCAATTCAGAGCGAAAAGCAATCCTAGGCGTAATGCCTCTATCCTTCATTATTTTCTCGGCAACTGCTTGATGAGAATTCCAATCTGGCACTATGATGGATGCGAAAGAGTACTCAAATCCTGGTTTGATATTTATCGTATTTCCCTTGTGAGGGTGGTCTTTTCGTAAATAGACTTTGAGGCTGTCTTTGATGAGTTTTTTCCGAGCCAATGTTTTCGGCGCGTGTTGAATATCGTAGTTTACTGCTAGGTGTAACTCATCATTATTGAGCTCTTCAATCGTGCTCTTAGACCAATTGAGTAAGTGGATGTCGACATTAGGGGCTTCTTGCTGAATAGCGAGGTACAGCTCGGCAGAAATAGAACTCAAGATAAACGGAGAGAGTGCCACTTTTAACGTTCCGTTGAGTTCTTCTGGTTTAAACTCTTGAGAGCGGTTAACCACGAGTGAAAGGCTATCTAACAGAGGAGAAAGAGACTCTGCAAGATCCTCAGCAAAGGGTGTAGATTCAAGACCATATTGTGTTCTCACTAAAAGCTCATCGTTGAAGTGATCACGAAGCTTTTGAAGTGATTTACTTATTGTTGGTTGAGACACAGCTAAACGATCAGAAGCCTTACGCATGTTCTTCTCTTGGTGAAGAATGATAAATGTACGCAGCAAGTTAAGATCGAGGTTGGAGAAGATGTCTTTAGCCATTAATTGTACCTGTTGTTCCGAATTCTGTTATTGATATTCTGCATTTTAATCATTACGTATTAGGACGTTCAAAGCAAGGAGCACCGATTCGAAGAAAGTGTCACTTAGGCTAATAGCCTTTGATACCAAACTCTCTGAGCTTCCTAGGGAGTACTTCATCCAGTTTTCCACTGTCTTCTGGAAAGAGTTCAATTAAATGAAACTTGTGCTGTTCGTAGTGAGCTTTTGTTTGGCTAATCGTATTGTCATCCGTTCGGCCCAAATCTGTACCCCAATACTGCAAGTAGACATTGCCTGTCGGTAGATAAAAATCACTGAGTAGGTTTTCTTCAATAGGTAACTGACGTTGATAGGCGTGGGGTATACCATTCATATAGAGCCAATTATCAATTCTAAGCTCACCGATAGAACAGACATAGTGCCCATCTAGAGTTCGGTGTTTGGCTTCAAACTTCTGTCGAAAGTTGAATATAGATTTGTCGGTTGATTGCTCTGCTGCATCTTGGCCAAGAAACTCGATAACTGATTGCTTTAAATGTTTATTTTTTCCAATTGAGTCATGCCATAAAACAAAATTTTGCTCGGATGATTTGTTCTGTTTTTGTATTGCTCCAACATTAGCACCCGAGCTAGTGGCACTCCACCCCTGATTAGTTTTTACAATCCACCCAAGCTCACTGAGAAGTTGGTTGATTTTTTTTGCACTGAGTTGGAATTTCTCGCCAATATCTGTCGAAGAGAGCGGCTCACCTGTATAGCTATCAAGATCGATTAGTAAATTCTTTGGCCATACAATATAAGCCCCGAATTTAGGGTGTTCTAGGTATTCACCACCGAATTTAACGCCGATTTGAGTGAGAATCCATTTGTCTTCAAAGCGATTAATATATCCCGCTTTTTGTAGGTCAGAGAAGAGAAGCTTAGAGTCGAGGCTCTTAAGCTTTGCAAGGGCAGAAGTAGAGAGTTTACTTGTATTCAATGGGGCACCTTAAAACATTGTTTAGCATTAAAGTGAGCGAGCACCCAATGGATGCTCGCGATACGTTATGCTTACTTATCTAATTATACCGTTGGTGAACTAAGTATAGAATTAATGATCTAAGTATAAATAGTTCTGCCAGCTCTTCATACGTATCAATATCTTACGCATAATAGATACGTGAGTGAAACTATCAGAATACACAGCAACTTCTACCGCAGTACCTAATGGCAAATGATAGTCAGACAGATCATCGGTAATTCGAAGTGAAACAAGCACACGTCCATTGGTACGCAAAGCTTCTGTTCCTAACAGTGCACCACGAGCTTGGAATTGACCTTCACCAATAGCTGGTAGAACTTCAATCACTTCACCTTTAAATACACGTCCAGGCAGTGCCCTAAATAAAAACTCAGCTTCATGACCAGACTGTAGTCGCTGAAGGGAGTTTTGACGAAATGCGGCGGTATAGATTTTCTCTTCTGAGTGAACAAATGTCATGACTGGTGCTAATGGTAACGGTACGGCCATCACACCGGGACGTAGTGCCAGTTGTGTCGCGTAGCCGTCTGTGGGTGCTGTAACTACGGTTTGCTCTAGGTTGAACTCTGCTTTTCTAAGGTCTGCCAATAAACTTGCAACGGCTGTATTCTCTCCACCTATTTCTGAGTTTAATGCTATTTTGGCTTGCTCTACTTGAGACTCCGCAACATCTAATGCAGCTTGGCTAGCTTTAAAAGCTTGGCGTCGTGTATCAAGTTGTTGCTCTGTAAAGGCCCCTTTGTCGAAACCTCGCTGATATCTATCGTATTCACGTTGTGCTTTATCTCGTTCTGCCACTGCTTTGAATCGAGCAGATTGAGCCTCACTCACTCCGGACTCAAGCCCTAAAGCACCTTGGCTCGCTTCTTTTACCTTAGCGCGAATTTTTGCTACTTCAGCTTCGAACGGAATCGGGTCAATTTTGAATAGTATGTCGCCTTGTTTCAACAGCTTGTTTGGTACAACAGGTACCTCAACAACTCGACCGCGTACACCGGATACAACAGGTGTTGTTGAATATATTTGGTTACCGACCTGTGTGAACGGGTGGTTGTAGTTCATTAATAAGATCAGTGTGCCGATTAAAACCACACCTCCGAGTACCGCTGTGGGTACCGTCCACTTGTTTAGTGGAATCTTAAAAATTTTGAAAATCGCAATACAGAAGGCGGTGTACGTTAGAATTAATAGTAAATCCATTATTTTTCCTCCTTGTTTTGCTCTGGATTAGACGCAAGTTCAGCGTCTATATTGAGGTTTTGTATCTTCATACTCGCGACCTCAATTTTCAGTTGTTCAACTTGATCAATAAGCTGATCCACTCGGTGATGAATATCATGTTGCTCAGCTTCTAGCTTTTGAAATCCCCAACCGCGTTCTTTGCGCCATAACGTCGCCCAAATCCATAAGAACGGCCAAATAGTGTGTAAGGTGAAGAGACTGACCCAACCTGCGTAATGGATAGCGTCTTGATGAGGGTGTTCACGCTCTTTTGCGATTTCGTAGGGAATGTCGTGAATAACAATGATGCCGTAAAAGATAACGAGTGCGACAAATATAAGTATGCCAAGGGCCAAATAATCGAGAAACATAGGTACTTCCTTGTGTCTAAAATGCTAACGTATGCAATTAGTTAGTACATAATGTAAAAGATATGTAATAACGATATAAATGTATAGCGATAAATCAGTAATTTGGGTGGAAGTAATCACCTTTTTTATTTCAATTGATGATAGTTTGAATTTGAAATTTGAAAAGTAATCCATAAGCCAATGGAGTGGTGTTAAGAATGTTTTATGGTGAAATAGCAGCGTTATCTGCGGCAGTGGTATGGGCAGTGGCGACATGGATTTACAGTCAATTTAGCCATCAATTTTCTGCTATGCAGCTCAATATAGTCAAAGGGACTATCGCATCAGCAATGATGTTGTTAGTTCTGCCGTTGATTCCGGTACCAGACTTCTCTTTAACACCAACCTATATCGCTGTGCTTGCTGTTTCAGGCGTGATTGGCATAGCGATTGGTGACTCTGCCTATTTCGCGGCGCTAAAACGAATTGGGCCGAATAAGACGTTATTGCTTGAATCCCTAGCTCCGCCACTATCTGGTGTGTTGGCTCTGGTATTTTTAGGGACGGTTATTTCAATGCAGGCGTGGCTAGGAGTGGTCATTACTACTGTTGCCGTAGCATCGGTCGTCTTTCAGCCAAACGATGATGCGAATCCGGTGTCTCGTTCTGGTATTGGTTATGGATTACTAGCAAGTGTGTGCCAAGCAAGTGGGGTGGTGATCTCTCACTACGCTTTGGTCGCTGGAAATCTGCCACCATTATTGGGTGCATTGATTCGGTTGGCTGTTGGGGTTCTTGCAGTGGCTTTGATAATTTGTTGGTTCGAAGATAAGCCATTTAAGGCGATTAAGATGAATCTACGCTCGATGGGGAATAGATCCTTTTTATGGCTATTTAGCGCTATTTTTGTGGGTACATTTTTAGCGTTATGGCTTCAACAAGTGGCATTAAAACATGCTAATCCAGCGATTGCACAAACACTCATTGCAACGAGTCCACTGTTCATATTGATTATCTACGCCATTAGACGTGAAGCCATTACCAAGCAAAGTGTTATTGGGACATTATTTGCGCTTGTTGGTATTTCTCTGTTCTTTCTTTAAATTTATAGTTACGGATTAGGTTCTTTAACTAGGAATAGTTTTCCTGATTAGCTACTCGGTACAGACTTGGTTTCGTCCATTGGCTTTAGCGCGATAGAGTGCCTTATCCGCTCGGTAAAAGGTACGTTGAGTATTCTCTCCTTCACGGTGAAGAGTAATGCCGACACTTACCGTTAGTCCACGTTCGCCGAGAATATCTTGCCAACCGAACTGAAAGATTCGCTCTCGATAATTTTCTGCATGCATTTCGGCTTGCTCAAGTGTCGCCTTTTCTAAAATCACCAGAAATTCTTCACCACCAAAACGAACACATGACGCACCTCTAAAACGGAAGTAGGCGGATAGTTCATGAGACACATTGACGATAGCTTTGTCTCCGACCAAGTGACTAAGTTCATCATTGATGGATTTGAAGTGATCGATATCGATTACCATTAAAGCGAAAGGTGTTTCGTGCAACAGTAAATCTTTGAGTTTTACATCCAACCAACGGCGATTATGAAGTGCTGTTAGAGGGTCGGTAAACACATCTTGCTGAAGTTTTTTAACGGTGTTTTTTTGGTTTTCAGTTGTCTCTTTTAATTCTCTATTTTCAATTTCAGATAGAATTAGTTTTAACTGCAATTCATAGCGAGATAGTCGACGTAGTTGGCTTGCTCCTAGCTCTGTAATAGGGACGTTTTTCATCAAATCCGATTCAATTCGATAGCCTTTCTTTTGGTAGGCAAGGGCTTGCTTAAAATCTCCTTGAATCTCACAAATATCACTTAACGTATCAAATAAGTGTTTCGATAAAATAGGACTAGAATTTAGTTGAATTCGCTTACTCGCGTTGTGAAGCACAAGTTTAGCGAGTGGAGATTTACCCACATCGCCTAAGCAGTATGCTAGCTCAAGGCGAACCATGCTAGAAAGCCAAGAAGAGTTTATATTACCAGCGCTGTATTGTACGTTAGCTATAGATAACAAAGCCTCGTCGCTGTTACCTTGTTGACGATGCAATTTGGCTTGGTAAAGGTGAATTTGCCCCGCAAGGATTTTGTCACTAACCAAAATGCTGAGTTCTTCACACTCTCTAAGCAAATCATTGGCAGCGGCGATTCGTCCAAGCTCGATAAAGCAAGACAACATGTAGAGCTTGTACCTAAGTCGAAGCGAGCGACTTGAAATCGCATGGTCTATGCCATCAATTTTTTGGTAATAGCGTAATGCTCGGCTGTGATCGCCATAAGCATCACACAAGTTACCCATGCCTAAGATAGACAATGCATATTCATCAATAAAACCGTGCTCAACTGCGATAGCCGATGAAGATGTGTACTCTGTTAATGCACCGGAATAGTCACCTATGTCAACCAAGTGTTCACTTAAACTATTTTTGACCGATAGAATGGTTTCTGAATCGTTAGGCAGCTGAAGTTGCTCCAAAGCAAGGCGGAGCTCATCAATGCACGCTTGAAATTGGTTTAACTCAGAACGGTATTCAGCGCTTATGATGTAAGTTTGAGCGCGCTCTTGATTAGTCGTCGCGATATGTTGCCTGACATGGCCCCAAAAAATGATCGCTTCTTCGCCTGTGACAGAGGAGGCATCAAGCCCGGAGTCCGAAATCTTATTTAGTAATAACTCCATTCGGTGCCTCCGTTTCTAAGCTTTCTTCTAATTGCTCCAGTGTAAACGGGAAGGTGAGTATATCTTGCAAGATAACTTTAGGTAGGCAGCTATTCAGCCCTTTTCGTTTCCAAGGGTATATTTCGATCATTTTTGCTAAAATTTGGAACACCTCAATGGCGATATCATCTTTATCACTCAGCAAAAGTGCAATTCGGTCACTACTTAGTCGTGAAAGAAGGTCTTGATGATTACACAGTGAATGAGCGATTTGAGTACAAACATCTAAATAGGCGTTTTCATTATGCTGAATAATGATGATGGCATGATTAGAGCGTTTTAACTCAGTTTTGAATAGAACTAGCTGTTCCCACCAATAGGTTTCAGAAACCATATTGGTTAGGTGCTTCTCTGGATCAAACTCATGCTGACCACGGATTCGGTTAATGAGTTTTCGAGCTCGTTGTTCAAGTTGGCGTTTTGATGTTCGGGCCTTATCAAGGCCGACTCGCGCTGTTTGTTCTCTAAGCATTTCAAGAGAATGCTTTCGGTATTTTTTAAATGCAATAAATGCACTCTTTAAATCATCTTGTTGTTCGGCAACTAAAGATTGCTGGAAACAAATCTGTGATAGCAACTCACCATTGTCAAACTGTACGGCTGATGCTTCAGCTTCAATGAGTAACTGGGTTGCTTTATCTGGATGATTTCTTAGTAACTCCAAACGTGCTCGGCTAATATAAGAGTGTGCTTTCATCCAAACAAGATCATTCTTTATTGCGAGTTCATGCGCTTTGCCTGTGGCAATTTCGGCATCTTCAATACGTTCAAGTCCAAGTAACGCAAGGCCTCTGAAGTCCCAAACTTCAGCACTCCAGGTTTTATCAAAATGGTTCTTGAGGACTTCTTCAGCCCCGTCAAGCACAGTTAGCATTTCGATGAAATTATTGAGTAGGTAGAGATCCCATGCAAGGAGAATGCGAGCCTTGCCTTCTAACCAATCGACTCGCATGTTGTTTGCAACTTTTACTGCGAGTTCATGGGTCGAACAAGCGAGTTTATATTCATTGGTAATACGCCAAACATTACCAAGACCGATTAGGCATTCGATCTGTATTTCTACTTCGTCAACTAACGTCGCTTGTTCTAGTGCGTTAATCCAATATTGCTGAGCTGAGTAGTATTTAGCTTGTCCCCAGAATTGTAGGGCATGAATATGAAGAATTTCGGGAAGGTAGTCGTCGGTATCGAGTGTGTTTTGAAAGTTAAAGGCTTCTTTAATGAACTTCAGCCCTTTCTTGTAATCCATTAAACACCAAGAGCACCGGGACATAATGATCAGGCTTTGTATGATACCTTCTTGAAACTGTGTTTGCGTCGCTCGAATGTGGCACTGTTCTGCGGCCACCATAACCTTTTCAGGCTCTGATTCGACTCGAGCTTTCAGCTGTTCAATTTCTACTTCGAGAAGGTGCTGAGTTTTATCCAAATCTAACTTATCCCTAATGAGTTTGAGGCTCTGTTCCTTTATAAAGATTATAATATTTCTTAGTAAATTAGCACTAACTAAGTTACACAAGTATATACTACTTCACCATTATAAGATGAAAACTACGGTGTAGTTCACGTCACTTTATAAAATCACACTCAGGAAAAGCTAATGTTTAAGAGAGCAAGTCTCTTAATGTTAGTGGTAGCTCAGCAATACCAAGGTTTTGAGCTGCCGTTTTCCCTTGCTTATCTTGATAGCATAAATTGTGCCAAGCTCTGAAGATATCTAGCATTGGGAGGATACCACCCGGGCGGAGTTTTCTTCTTGGCTCATTGATGAAGCTAGAAAACAAGATTTGAAAACGTTGCTGATAAAAAGAGGTATGTTGTATGGAAGCTGTTTGCAACCAATGAGTTGGTTCGGTCTTTTCACCGGCTAGGTAGCAAATCCCTTTCGACACATTATCCTGATTAGCGATGGCCCAACGGTCTCTCCACCATCCCATATGTACGATGTCAACTTTTTGAAAAGGAACGTCATTTTTCCATGCTGCATCTTCTTCTACATACATCAAGTCAACATTTTGACTCGCTATGCGAGGTACACAAACACTTAACGCTGCAGAACGAAGAAGAGGATCTTGTGGCATGAATAAGCTGAGGCGTTTGTCATCGTCACACAGCTCTAATATGTGCAAGTAGTGCGCATAAGAAGTATAAGGTGGGCGTATGAGTGCGCCTTTCGATGGATAATTGAAATTAGTTAAATTACCCATTGGGTCTTCAACGTTACCCCTAGCTAGTATCGTCTGATACTGTTGGTCAATACGGCCACGCAGAGATTGCTCTTTGGTCGTGGCGGCACCACTGACTTCAGATGAGTATTGTTTAGAAACAAAACGTGCAGGAATTGAGTAGGGGTCATGATCCACTGATCCTTCGGCCTGCTCTGTTGAAGAGTAATTAACGTGCTGGCATAAAATATAGCCAGTGTTCGCCTCACCCGTTGCAATCCAAAATACACCATTATTGCTGTTCGGTTGAAGTGCTACGTAATCCGAAGCAAGTTGATAGTTTTCACCATGCTTCATCCATCTTGCGTCAATCATGGCAAGCTTTCGACGACAACGACTTGCGATGTGTTCAACATGATCGTAAAAGGTTTTAGGATTAATATCTAGCTTTCGGCATATCTCGCGTACCGAATAACTCATAAATAGCAGACCGAGTAAGTTTTCCTGAAAGGCGAGGTTTTTGTTCGCCCCAGACCACTTATCTACAAAGGTTGTTTGGCATGATTTACAACGATACCGTTGACGATCACCGCTGTAGCCAAATGCATGGTAAAGGTGTTTATGAGTATGAACGGAGAGATCGAAATTTTGACACTCGTCATTACGACAAGCCGGTAAACCTTCACTGTGAAGATGCTGAAGGCGTTGAAGCTCGTTAATAACTTCTTGATTATTAAGTAAGGGGGGGAAAGCGCCACATTCACGGCATACCATCGCTGGTCGTTTAGGATTCGTATGTTGCAGTACATAACGTTCTGCGTTGCTCAATCCAAAGTTGTCACACGCCAATGTTTTACAAAAGTTGAGTTGTAACCCTACAGCTTCCTTTGGTAGCTTGCCGTCAGACACAATCACCCCCTCGAGTATTGAACGGCTATAGAGATGAATCCATAGCCGAATATTTGATGAATTAGATGTTAATTGCTGTTTCTAGCGCGACTTTCATCATGTCGTTGAATGATTTTTGACGATCTTCTGAACTTAGCTTCTCACCACGGATGATATGGTCTGAAACTGTTAAGATAGTTAGCGCTTTAGCACCAAGGTCAGCCGCTACGCCATAGATACCCGCCGCTTCCATATCAACACCAAGAATACCTAGTTTTTCCATTTTTCCGAAAAGGTCAGCTTCTGGTGTGTAGAAAAGGTCTGCAGAGAAGACATTACCGACTTTTACTGGAACGTCTTGGATTCGAGCTTGCTTTACTGACTCTTCAAGAAGACCGAAATCAGCAATTGCAGCGAAATCATGGTTGTTAAAGCGGATACGGTTCACTTTTGAGTCTGTAGAAGCACCCATACCGATAACAACGTCCATTAATTTAACGTCGTCACGTACAGCGCCACAGCTACCAACACGGATAACATTTTTTACGCCAAACTCAGCGATCAACTCGTGAACGTAGATACAGCATGATGGAATGCCCATACCGTGGCCCATTACAGAGACTTTTTTACCTTTGTAAGTACCTGTGTAGCCGAACATATTGCGCACGTCACATACTTGTTTTACATCATCTAAGAAAGTTTCAGCGATGTATTTAGCACGTAGAGGGTCACCAGGCATTAAAACGGTTTCTGCGAAATCACCTAGTTGAGCATTAATATGTGGGGTAGCCATTGTCATTCTCCAAAGTTAGCGACGGTATTTACGGAGTGAAAATCCTAAATTACCAATTTTGTTGAATCGCTTTGATTCTGTTGAGGCAATATTAGCGAGTAATAATAAGGTGTCTTGAGAAGTCCATCACATATTTGTTCGAACGGAACTCTAAAGTGATCATTGATAACAAAATCTGTTGAAAGCGGTAAGGCAATCGATTTGATGAGAAGGTACTGGTAGAAAAAGAACAAGCTATAATGATAGAAATATCGATGGTGCTGCAAAGGGGGAGTTTTAAGTACGCAGAAACTTTTTACTAAATGCTCGTTGCAATTGGGATTAGGCAACCCTTTCATACAGCATGGAAGAAACGATGACCTGAATGAGTTATCATCGGGTTAATTAAGATATTAAGGATGAGTTAATGCTCTATCGGTTACTGGCGCTTTGCTGCATGAGTGCGTCTACATTTGCTGCAACTTATAATTTGCCTTCAGAGGGCAGTAGTATTGTGGGGCGAACGCAATATCATGCGATTAATGAAGGTGAAAGTCTTGCTGATATCGCTAAGAAATACGATGTAGGCTTCTTGTCTCTAATGGCTGCAAATAAGGGCGTTGACCCGTTTTTGCCTCAAGCCGACTATGTATTAACTATTCCATCTCAAATAATATTACCGCAGGTTGATTACAAAGGCATAGTGATCAACTTAGCGGAGCTGCGCCTTTACTATTTTGAGCCAGAGTCGGATGTTGTTCATATATTCCCAGTAGGTATTGGAAAAATAGGCCGCGATACTCCTGAGATGGAAACTCGAATTAGCCAAATGCGACCAAATCCTACTTGGACGCCGCCTGCTTCCATTCGAAAAGAGTACTTAGAAAAAGGTATCGAACTCCCTGCGGTTGTTCCTGCAGGCCCTGAGAATCCGTTAGGTGAGTACGCACTTCGTCTTGCTTATGGGGCGGGGGATTACTTGATCCATGGTACGAATAAGAACTTTGGTATTGGTCTTCGTGTTAGCTCAGGTTGTATACGCATGGATCCAAAAGACATTAAATGGTTATTTGAGAAAGTTAGTGTTGGTGTACCAGTTGCGATCATTGATGAGCCTGTGAAAATCGCACTTGAGCCTGACCGAAGTGTTTTTTTAGAAGCACATGAGCCATTAACTCGAAATGATGGAAGTAAAAAAGCTTTAACGTTGCCACAAGAGTTAAGTTGGTGGTTAGACGAGTTTGATATTCCTGATAGCAAGGCAAGAGCTGCGGTTTTAGCGCAAAATGGTGTGCCAGTAGAAGTCGTCGCTGGTCATTTTGATTAATCGTTGTTCTTAGGTTTGCACCTTAGATGAAGTACAAAATGAAAGGGCCTGTCGAAAGACAGGCCCTTTTAAGTCATATAATGGTATTGAGCGGTTTACTTAGTGTAAGACTGAGCAATGTTATCAATACGCTCGTTAGCGCGAGCAGACTCTTCTTGAGCGGCCATCACTGCACTTTTCGCTTTTTGAGCTTCAGATTTTAGCATCGCATGTTCACTTTTCAGTGAATTAACATCTTGCTGAAGTTGGCTTACTTGGCTGTTTAGGTCATCCATTTTTGCCATAGTTTCTTCGTCTGGACCTGATGCACAACCAGCAAGTAAAAGTACTGAAGAGGCTGCAGCTGCGATTAACATCTTGTTCATATATGAATTCCTTAAATTGTTCAGTATCAAAGATTCGCCCTATAAATTTATTTAACAATATAGTGACGAAGTAAATTGTAGTAACAATTTAACAGAACTCCTAGTTTAAGAACGTCAAAAAAAGCCAAGAATTTAAGTAATTAGCGTAAAAAAACGGATTTATCTCACATTTAAGAGACATTTTTCTCCGGAATTGTTCGGAAAAAGAGCTGTCAAAGCGAGTTGCCGAAGGTAGGAAGTCCATACTCAAGTTAAGTCGTTGGTCGGCAAGAAACTCTATGGCCATTTTGTGGCTTAATCATTCGAGCAAAGTATCTGCTCTACATTATTTTAAGTTGTGTTTACGCATTATAACCAACTCTCTTGTCCCCCTATTTGGTAGAACCCTTCTTAGACATACTTTAATCAGACACCGTAATCATACCCCTGTTGCTCTCGTTAAACTGGTGATGAAGACTCGTAATTAATTTGCATAAATAACACCCTGTACTAAGCTCTTATAAATATGCAACTAGTGGAGTTAAAGGTAATGCAATGAGTCATCAAAAGGATAGTTGGGGCGTAGCTTTTGTAGTGGGATTTTTCGTAGCAATAGGAGGTTCCCTGACACTTTCGGTGCTAGACATCGCATTTAGTGGCTTAGGGTTACTTATACAAACCCTAATTTTTCTTGGCTGCTTTCTTTTCGTATTTGCGAAAGACAACTTTCGTTCGGGCCATGCGTCTATATTCTTTTCCGTCTTACTCTCATTTGTGTATTATTTATGGGATATGAAATTCACAAACTCTTGGAATTTTTTTTCCGGTTTACTGTTGTTGGCTCTAATGACAAAAATCTCCTATATTGGTGTCCATCAACGTCTTTTATTTACGGAAATCCGCCGTACTAGGATCATAAGTAACATCGTTCTTGGGCTTTGTACTTTCACCTTGTTTTCTTACTTTAACTACCCTTACCAGTATATCTATTTAATTACCATTGGTTCATACGCAATGTTTGCACTCTCATCGATTCGAGTTAACGACCTCTTCGTTTGGCTGTTATTGAGTAGTGGCATTTTCATTATGAATATAGAGACAGCAACAGGTAGCAACGGCTCTTCTCACTTGTTTGTTACGTTCGAATTTATTATTGCTGCGCTGATGTTATGCAAGATATTGTGGGGACAAGTAATCCGCATGGACAAGTACGCATGATATAGAGCATCATTAGCTCTCAATCATAGTGCTCGTTTACTTAATTTTTTCATACCAAAAGCGTAAACAGTCAAACTTCGATTGCGTTCCCATCAGTGAACTCGATGCAAGCAGGATCGTTTCTATATTGAGCGCCTTAGCACTTTCATTATTTTCAAGCCAAGTATTGAGCTCTTTCGTCGCATTGTCTGAGTACGCCTGTAATTCTGGCTTGCCTCCATCAGAGGATGGCATAACGCCTGTCTGATTTTTCGACAGACCACGCTCATAAAAAGTTGCATGATGCCAATATAGACGTTATCCCGCACTGTATTTTAATCCGCACTGAAATTAATCTTACATCGGGTGATTAATTTTGTGTGATCTCTATCTATACTTGCCTGTTTCACGGTATTATGTCGCGTTTTTGTTTTCCCTTGTGTTTCTAACCTTACGCATTAACACTTATTGGGAGTATATAGTTATTAACTGGAGAGTCCTTTGCACTTTAAAGATTTAGGTTTAGACAATCGCTTATTAAAGAACCTTAGCCACTACGATTTTAGAAAAGCGACTGAAATCCAACAGCAAGCCATTCCTGTGGCTATTGCTGGTAAGGATTTATTGGCGTCGTCGAAAACAGGTTCAGGTAAAACATTAGCGTTTGTGCTTCCAATGCTTCATAAATCACTAAAGAGCAAAGCATTTTCAGCACGTGATCCACGTGGTGTTATCTTAGCCCCAACACGTGAGCTTGCTAAGCAGGTTTATGGTGAGCTAAAAACCATGCTGGGTGGCCTTTCTTATGAGGCTACGTTGATCTTAGGTGGTGAAAACTTCAATGATCAGGTGAATGCTCTACGTCGTTACCCTCGATTTATCGTTGCTACACCAGGGCGTCTAGCGGATCACTTAGAACATCGTTCACTCATCTTAGATGGTTTGGATACACTTGTTCTTGATGAAGCTGATCGCATGTTGGATCTAGGCTTTGCACCAGAGTTACGAAAAATTCACAACGCAGCTAAGCACCGTAAACGTCAAACCTTGATGTTCTCAGCAACGCTTGAGCATACCGATGTGAATGAAATCGCTTCTGAAATGCTTGATTCACCAAAACGTATCTCTGTTGGTGTTTCTAACCAAGAGCATAAAGATATCACTCAAAAGTTTTATCTATGTGATCACTTAGATCATAAAGAAGCCATTCTGGAGCGTGTGCTTGAAGAAGCGAAATATCGTCAGGTTATTATATTCACGGCAACACGAGTAGATACTGAACGTTTAACGGCAAAGTTGAATGACCAAAAGCTTAAAGCTGTCGCACTAAGTGGCAGCCTGACTCAGCCTCAACGTAACACCATCATGAGTCAGTTTGAGCGTGCTGTGTTTAAAATACTCGTTACCACTGATGTAGCATCACGTGGACTTGATATTGCTAACGTAACGCACGTGATTAACTTTGATATGCCAAAACATACTGAAGAATATGTTCACCGTGTGGGCCGTACTGGTCGAGCGGGTAGCAAAGGTGATGCAATCTCTTTGGTTGGACCTAAAGATTGGGATAGCTTTAAACGTGTAGAAACCTATCTTCAACAAGATCTTAGCTTCTCAGTATTAGAAGGCTTGAAAGGTAAGTTCAAAGGGTTGAAACCTGCGAAGAAAGATTACCGAGGCGGAAAGCAAGATCCTAAGAAAGCTCGTCCACAAGCGAAGAAAACGCCTAAGAAACCAGTTAAGCGTGACAAGAGCTTCCACAACAATGTTGCAGTCGGTGACACCGTATTTATTCCTAAGAAGAAAGTTGCCCCTAAAGTGGATGACGAATAAAAACGGATGACAAGTAACAAATGGATAAAGAGTAACTTGAGTTACTTTTAATCAAATATAAAACCGCCAACTTATGAGTTGGCGGTTTTTGTTTTTACAGAGCATTAATAATACAAGAAGCTCTAAATTTTGAAGTAACCTAACTGATGCCTTTGCTTCTCTGCCAGTTCAGATAGCTCTTGGCTAGCCGAAGCCGACTGGGTAATCCCTATCACATTTTGGCTAACAAGTTCATAGATATTACCTAGATTCGAGTTGATATCAGAGGTGACTTGCCCTTGCTCTTCTGATGCCGTTGCCACTTGAGAGTTGATGGTGGTGAGTTTGGAAATAGATTCACAAATTTCAGTTAATGCGGCACTTACTTGTCCCGACAAAGACTGATTGTTTTGCAGCATCGATAAGCTTGAATTCATACTTTCATTCGCCATACCAGATTGAGTTTGTAGCTCTTCAATGATCGCTTGAATCTCTTTGGTCGAGTCTTGAGTTCTGGCGGCGAGCATTCGTACTTCGTCTGCTACAACGGCAAATCCTCGGCCACTCTCGCCTGCACGTGCTGCTTCTATTGCGGCATTCAGTGCCAGTAAATTAGTTTGTTCTGAAATACTTTGTATTACTTCAATCACTTTGCCAATTTGTTCTGATTGATCCTTTAGTGAATTAACCACTTGGGCTGCGTCACTCAACTGATCCGCCATTTTAGCGTTTGCTCTATTACTCTCTTCAAACATGGTTAAGCTAGTGACCGCGAGTTCGTTCGCTTGGTTAGAGGCGGTGTCAGCGATATTGGCATTGGTTGCCACTTCTCTTGATGTGCTCTCTAGCTGGTTAATGGCTGATGCGACTTGTTCTACTTCTTTTTTTTCTTGATCAGAGTTTACCGTTGATTGAGTCATGACCGCAGCGAGCTCAGTGGAAGCAGAAGCTACATCGACGCTAATTCGGACTAACGAATCAACAGTGTAATGAAGCTTAGATACGGTGGAGTTTATATCTTTGGCCAACGCCGTAATTTCGTTGTCTCCTTCTTCACTGGCTTTCACCAACAAGTTGCCACCCGCGACTTCTTTCATTGTTGATTGAAGTTGGAGTATCGGTTTAACAATGACACCGGCAATTAGCCAACAAGCAATAAGACATGAGACAACGAGTACACAGAAGGCGATGAGTGCATTAGTGAGAACTGTGGCGTGCGATTGAGCATTGGTCTCTACGTTTTTAAGAGAAAGCTCATTGAGTGTATTGGATAGCGCAGTAATGGCATTGACCATTTGCTTGCCAAAGTCACGATATTCATCTGCCGCTCGGTTGTATTTTATTTCGAAGTCAGTAGTGAGGTTTTCATTTTTATGCTTGGTATTAAGCAGCGGGATCATTACATGAATCGAGTGGTTAATGTAGTCGTCCATCGCAGTACTTAATGCTTTTGCTTCATTCTCCATCCCTTCAACACTTGCCAGAGAAGACAGCAACACTTGGTTTAATTCTCTTTTCTGCTGTAAAACACTCGGAAGTATCTTTACTTCTTCTGGCTTAAACAAACTGTATATGGCGCTGATCCGCATTGCATAGGTGTTGTCTATGATGTCTGTTAACTCATCTTTATGCAGAATTAACTCTTCGGTTGATAGAGATACCAGACTAAATTCTTTCTCTAGGTTTGAGGTGCTGTAAATGATACCTGTGAGTAAAAGAAACATTGTGAATATGACCGGTACTACTACTTGTAGCTTAATGGATAAGCCGTTAAGTAACTGGCGCATTGAGATCCTCTCGATATTTTAAATGCAAATTATTCTCATTTGCGTAAATGAGTTTGTGATTGTAATAACTTTGACGAATAGATCAATCGTTTCTTCTACTAAGTTATACCTTTTGCGACGAGTTTATATGCAACTAAAATTGTTAATATTCATCGGCTTAGCGCAATTAACCATCAGTCTTGAATTAGGTTGTAGGTGATAAATGAACAAAACAGTTAGCCTTGGTTATTTTTGCAGCAAAGTCACTTTTGTCATAGAGGCTTAAATTAACTGAAACACAACTGTCATATTTGAAGCCTAAAGTGAGCATCGTTCGAGTAAAACACAACGGCAATTCGGCCACTTAAGGAAATGTGATGAAAAAGACAGTTATCGGTGCAATCGCACTACTAGGCGCAATGGCAGTAACTACAGTTTCTGCAAAAGAAACAATCTCTGCTGTAGGCTCTAGCAGCGTTACTCCACTGATGGAAGTTTTCTCTGAAACTTACATGAAGGCAAACAATCAAGTATTTATCGAAGTTCAAGGCCCTGGCTCTTCTGCTGGTGTTCGTGCTGCTAAAAATGGTACAGCTGATTTAGGTATGTCTTCTCGTGACCTAAAAGACTCTGAAAAAGAAGCAACGCTAGTTGAAGAAGTTGTTGCTCGTGACGGTATCGCAGTTGTTGTTAACCCTAACAACAAACTTGATGGATTAACGGCTGAGCAAGTAACCGCTATCTATAAAGGCGACATCACTAACTGGAAAGATGTTGGCGGCGCAGACAAGCCAATCGTTGCTATCACTCGTGACACAGCTTCTGGTACTCGTGGTGCATTCGAAGACATCATGAAACTTAAAATGAAAGTTAACGATATTAAAGTATCGGCTATCTCTCAACGTGCTCAAGTTGCTAACGGTAACGGCGCACTTAAAACGATGGTTGCTTCAAACCCATACGCAATCGGCTACATTTCTCTAGGTACTGTTGACGAGTCAGTTAACGCACTTGCAGTAGATGGTACAGAAGCTTCTGTTGATAACGTGAAGAATGGCTCTTACAAAGTAGCTCGACCTTTCCTTGTACTTTACAAGCAAGGCCAGCCAACAGCTGAAGCACAAAAATTCCTAGATTGGATGCTTACTGATGAAGCTCAACAGCTAGTTGACAACAAAGGCTACATCTCAGTTAACTAATCGACCCGTAATGAATTAAGTTTGCTCAGCCCGTATTTGGGCTGAGCCTTTTATCCACTTCACCAGTCTTTTTATTACTGGTTGAAGCATGAGATTTTGTATATGACCATCGCAAATAGTGAAAAGCTTATGAATACCCAAGCGACTCAAGTTAATCGGTCTGGCCTTCGCACAAAGAAACGTGTTGATTGGAAAGAACGAATTTTTCACGGTTTATTTTTAACAAGTGCCATTATCGGTATCGTTTCTTTAGCTCTTATTGCTTATTTCATTGTTAAAGAGAGTATCCCTGCATTCCGTGAAGTCGGTGTGTCAGGCATTGTTCTGGGCCAAAATTGGTTACCACCAGCGCTTTACGGCGTTGCGACTATGATTGTTGCTTCTATTGTTTCAACATTAGGCGCAGTTGTAGTTGGTGTACCGATTGGTGTTTTAACCGCGATATTCATTGCTGAGATCGCACCCAAGCGTCTAGCTGATATTATCCGTCCTGCGGTTGAATTGTTGGCGGGCATCCCTTCGGTTGTTTACGGTTTCTTCGGCTTGGTTATCATTGTCCCTTTAATTCAAGACATCTTCCAAGTACCAGCAGGTAACACAATTCTAGCCGGTATCATTGTTCTAGGTGTGATGATTTTACCAACCGTTATAACGGTCTCTGAAACGTCAATTCGCGCAGTACCGAGAACGTATAAAGAAGGCTCGCTAGCATTAGGCGCTTCAAAAATCTTTACCATCTTTAAACTGCTTGTACCGGCGGCTCGCTCAGGAATCATGACAGGTGTGATTTTGGGTATCGGTCGTGCATTAGGCGAAACGATGGCGATTATCATGGTGATGGGTAATGCTCCGGCAATGCCAGAAGGTATTTTAGATTCAGCACGTACACTAACGGCTAACATTGCAATTGAAATGTCCTATGCAAGTGGCATTCACGCCAATGCGTTGTACGCAACAGGTGTCGTTTTATTAGTATTCATCATGATGCTAAATGGTGTTCTTCTTTTCCTTAATCGCGAAAAGGCGAGGTAATGGCAATGAATCAAATTAAATTAAAGCAGTCTCGTCAGTTCAAAGATAATATTCTTAGCGGTTTCGTTTGGGCAGCAGCAGCAGCGACAGTAGGATTTTTATTTTGGATTATTTGGTACATTCTTTCTAATGGCCTACAACACGTAGATTGGGCATTCATCAGTGGCGATTATAGTCGTACGGGCGATTCTCAAGGTATCTTCCCAATGATTATGTCGACATTGTACATGGTCATAGCATCGATTGCCGTTGCTGCCCCACTGGGTATCATGACGGCTATTTACCTAACTGAATACGCCAAGGTAGGCAGTAAATTGGTTAAGGTGATTCGCTTCTGTACTGAGTCTTTAGCTGGTATACCATCGATTATCTTTGGTCTGTTTGGTATGACGTTCTTCGTTGTCATTATGGGCTTCGGTTTCTCGATTCTATCGGGCGCATTAACGCTAAGTATCTTGATACTTCCGGTTATCATCCGTACGACAGAAGAAGCGTTAATGGCGGTACCACAAACGTACAGAGAAGGCTCTTACGCTTTAGGTGCTCCAAAAATTTATACAGTCTGGCGCTTGATTTTGCCAAGCGCAATGCCAGGTATTGTTACTTCGGTTATTCTAAGTATTGGTCGTGTTATTGGTGAATCTGCCCCGGTATTCATGACTGCAGGTATGGTTGCGCGTATTCCTGACTCGTTATTAGATTCAGGGCGTACATTAACTGTTCACTTATACAAACTGACTACTGAGCTGTTTACCATTGAAGAATGGAACCAAGCTTATGGCACTGCAACTGTATTGATTGTTGTTGTACTTCTAATCAACACAGTAACCAAATTAATTGCTAGTCGTTTCAACACAGCTACTTACTAACGCATACAAAATTGCATACAGAGTAAGAGATAGATTTGCCCTTTCTTAAGAAGAAAGCCCAAATCACAGTTGAAATAAGATGATAGACCAGACCGAATTTAGAGATAATGTAATGAACAAATTTAATATTGAAAACCTAGACCTGTTTTACGGCGAAAACCAAGCACTGAAATCAATTAATCTACCAATTCCTACTCGTCAAGTGACGGCTTTGATTGGCCCATCTGGCTGTGGTAAATCAACACTGCTTCGCTGCCTAAACCGTATGAATGACCTGATTGAAGGCGTCACTATCAAAGGAAACCTTGATATGGATGGCCAAGATATCTACGGTGATATTGATGTGGCGGATCTTCGTATTCGCGTTGGAATGGTATTCCAAAAACCAAACCCGTTCCCTATGAGCATTTACGAAAACGTTGCATACGGTCTACGAGCTCAAGGCATTAAGGACAAGAAGCATTTAGATGAAGTGGTAGAGCGTTCATTACGCGGTGCAGCACTATGGGATGAAGTGAAAGATCGTCTAAAAGCACACGCTTTTGGTCTATCTGGTGGACAACAGCAGCGTCTTTGTATTGCACGTACTATCGCTATGGCGCCCGATGTTATCTTAATGGATGAGCCGACTTCAGCTCTTGATCCAATCGCGACACACAAGATTGAAGAGTTGATGGAAGAGCTTAAGAAAGACTATACCATCGTCATCGTGACGCACTCCATGCAGCAAGCACGTCGAATCTCTGATAGAACAGCATTTTTCTTAATGGGTGAACTGGTTGAGCACAATGATACTCAGGTTATTTTCAGCGACCCGAAAGATGATCGTACGAAAGGCTATGTAAACGGTGACTTTGGTTAATTACCGACTGATGATTTACGCTCTAATCGAGAGTTTTTGGCTAACCTAGATTTAATTTTTAGCCAAATCTCGATTACAGCGAACCATATTTACTGGTGTAAATATTATAACTATAAGCGATGGAAACTTTGCCCCTCTTTATGAGGGGCTTTTTTATGTCAGCTTCACAATGAGGAAGCAGGAGCGTCATCGCTTTATTTGAGAGGTCATCGGAGGAAATCAAAGCCATTAGATCTGTACTACACTGAAATTTCAACACAGCATAATGTTAATTGTGTCACTTTATTCTTAACTATTAATGTGTGGAAGGATTTGTGAATGTAGACAGTAGCCAAATTGATCTTATGTGGATAATGTTATCGACTGTTGCAGTTTTGTTCATGCAAGCGGGCTTTTGTTGTATAGAAACGGGTTCGGTCCGTAGTAAAAATAGCATTAATGTTTCTGCAAAAAATTTCTGTGATTTCTGTATATCGTCAGCCCTTTTCTTAGTCATCGGTTTTCATCTCATCTATGGCAATAGTAGTACGCCTTACTATTTTTTTAGTGGTGTAGATGCCTCCCCTTACTTACTTGCATTTTTCCTATTTCAATTGGTTTTTTGTGGAACCGCCTCGACGATTATGTCTGGAGCGGTCGCTGAGCGTACGACTTTCTTGGGTTATTTAGTCATTGCAGGGTTTATTGCTGGTTTTGTGTATCCTTTATTTGCTAGTTGGGTTTGGGGTGGACATATTAGCGGTGAACTAGGCTTGCTTGAACGCATAGGGTTCGTTGATTTTGCTGGTGCTAGCGTTGTTCACTCCATTGGTGGGTGGTCGTCACTTGCTGCCGTTTGTATTATTGGTCCACGAATTGGCCGCTTTGCCAATATCAAAGCACGTATTGAAGGTCATAATGTCCCGTTGGCTACAGTCGGCACGATCATCCTTTGGGTGGGCTGGTTTGGCTTTAATGGAGGCAGTACCTTGGCCTTTAATGATGCCATCCCACAAATATTTTTGAATACGAATATTTCCGCCTGTTTTGGTGCAATAGCACCGTTAATATTTACCTGGCGTAAAAATGAAAAACCCTTTGTCCCCCATGTATTAAATGGGGCATTAACTGGCTTAGTTGCTATTACTGCGTGCTGTAATGTGGTCAATCTGCACCATGCAGTCTTAATAGGATTTATCGCAGGCTGTCTTTATCTTCTCAGCGTCAAAATTCTAGAATCAAACAAAATAGACGACGTGGTGAATGCAGTGCCTGTTCATGGGGTGGGAGGCGCTTGGGGAACGTTATGTGTGGCTTTATTTGGTGATCCCACACTTATCGCGAACGACTTAGGGTTCTATCAACAGTTAGGCGTTCAGGCACTTGGTATTTTGGTCTGTTTCTGTTGGGCGTTTGGCGCTACCTATCTATTTTTATTGGCTGTCAAAAGAGTCGTTCCTCTAAGAGTATCTGCGGAGAGTGAACTACAAGGATTAAACGCTTCTGAACACAATGCGACGACAGAGGTCGTTGAACTATTAACGTCGATGGTTGCTCAAGAAAAAACGGGAAATTTCGCTGAACGAGTATACGAAGAACCACATACGGAGGTGGGACAAATAGCGAGAGAGTACAATAGGGTCTTACATGCTGCCAATCAAGAGATGAAGAATAGACAAGCGGCTAATCAACAATTAACCGAATCACTAGAGAAACTCAAAGAGCTTCAATCTGATTTGGTTGAGGCAGAGAAAATGGCCTCATTAGGAGAGTTGGTTGCTGGTATCGCACACGAAATCAATACACCATTGGGTATCGGTGTTACCGCTAGCTCCTTTTTGCAAAGTGAAGTCAACGATCTCGAAGAACTATACAAGAAACGAAAGTTAAAAGAGTCGGACGTTGAAGCTTTTTTAGCTGCGGCAGAACAAGGGACTGCCATTATTTCTCTCAATTTACAGCGAGTGGCAAACTTGGTGAAAACGTTTAAAAAAGTATCAGTTATCAATTCGGTCGATGCCCATGAAAAATTTGAGCTAAAAGAATACATTCAGCATGTGATCTATGAGCTTCGAATAAACCATGACACTGGAAATCATAGTTTTACTTTTTCTGGTGATGAGGTTTCAATTTATACTGATCCTAATGTGATAAAACAGATTTTCCATTCGTTCTATATGAATTCACTTCTTCATGGTTTTATATCTAGTCAATCAGGGGAAGTCTCGATTACAGTTAAATGCCTAGATAAAGACGTTGAACTTACATATGAAGACAATGGTGCTGGTATTTCATCGGAAGATTTGGTTAAAGTTTTCAACCCTTTCTTCACCACCAAACGAGGTCAGGGTGGGGGTGGGCTAGGCTTACACATTGTTTATAACTTGGTGACGCAAGTCTTGATGGGAACAATCAAGTGTGAAAGCTCCCCGGGTAGAGGGACATCTTTTACTATCCTATTTCCTAGGTACCTATAATGCTCGATCCAACCTATTTTTGATTGAATAAATAGGTTGGGTGGTGGTCTATTGAGGTGATGAACGACTATTAGAAGTCAGCGTCAACTTGAAAGTGCATTAGCTCTTTAGAGTAAGGGTGCTCAAAGCTAAGCGATTCAGCATGAAGGTGAAGGCGATTAGCTTTAGTGCCGTATAGGCCGTCTCCAACAATGGACATGTTTAAACCTTGATGATGAGCACAGTGGACTCTTAGTTGGTGAGTTCGTCCTGTTTTAGGGTAAAGGTAAACCTTAGAGTAGCCGTTTGTAACTTCGATTAGATCCCAATGTGTTTCAGCTGATTTACCATGCTCAAAACAGACTAATTGACGCGGTCTGTCGTAGAGATCCCCTCGTAAAGGAAGTGACACATCACCTTCAGATTCGGCAAGCTTACCGTCAATTAGCGCGACATAACGTTTCTTGACGGTTCGAGTAATAAACTGTTTTTGCAGACTCTTATTCGCGCGGCGAGTTAAAGCAAACACCAGTAACCCTGACGTGGCCATATCAAGACGGTGGAGAACAAATGGGCCTTCCACATCATTAAATTGTTCGCTCAATCGTGTGAAGGCTGAGTCGCTGATGTTTTTCCCCGGTACAGAGAGAAAATCTGCCGGTTTGTTAACGACAACAATGGCATCATCTTGATAAACAATCTCAAGTTCCTTTCCTTCTGCTGGATTTTCCAATAGTGGATTATCATCAAGCTCAATACCTTCAAGCATGTGAGTTAATATAGGTAAGCACTTACTTTGGCACGAAGGGTAGTATTTCTTATGTTGGCGAATCTCTGACTTTGGAGAGACTCCCCACCAAAACTCAGCTAAACAGATGGGTGCAAATTGATGCTGAAACGCATATTGAAGTAACTTTGGTGCTGCACATTCACCTGAGCCAGCTGGTGGAATAGGCGTCGTTGTTGCTTCAAAAATATCGTTTAGTGATTTCTCTATGCCCGCTTGATTTAGAAATTGGTATTGCTCAAATAATTTGTGCTGTAAAGCGTTAGACATAGCTTTACGTTGTTCAAGCATTGAGCTTACTTCATCTGTTAACTGAGCAAGCTGTGATTGGATCTTGAAGAGAACCTCACCTTGCTGGGTTTTTAGCTGCTTTAGTTGTTTTTTTTCAGCTACACTTTCTCGGCTAAGCTGTATTAGCGCTTGTTTTTGCTGCTCATCAGTATCATCAAGTAGAGTACGTTGTTGTTTTCTCTGTGCGCGAGCTTCAATCGTAGCTAGCCGATGCTTTTCAATTTTCTGCTCAAAGTCGGCAGATGCTGTCTTTAACGCTAGTTCTAGTTCGGCTATTTTAGGGTTTGATTGACGCTGCTTGATGTTGTCATTAATTATCGTTATTTCAGCTAATTCTCCGCGAAAAAAACTGTCGCTACTCAACATATCAAAAACGGGCGGAACAAAACCTGGAAGTAGGTTTTGATCGGCAATTTTCCCTGAAAAGGCGCTTAGATAACCAAGTTCTCCTTGCTGATTTTTGACAACAAGTACCCCAAACATCTTTCCGGTGCCTGTATTGACGTCAGTATCTAGACCAAAATTATGTACCCAATCAGTTTGTGTCTCTAACTTTGATTGAAGAGCCTTCGCTGCCAATTCACTTAAAAGGTGAGGCTGATAGTAAAAAGGGAAGGTAAAGCGCTCTGGTAAAGCAACTTCTTCTATTGAATCAATAAACGGAGTAAAACAGAGTTCTGAGCAAGGTATTGTTGAGTCGGGCATAAATAAACCAAAACAAGCGCTGAATTGAAGTGAGGGCTGATTTTACTCCTCTGCTCACGAAATACTAGCGATGAATGTAGCCAAAACCCTGTGAACTTAAAAGTTGTATACAGCCATGATACGCACTGTTGTTTCGTCTAGCTCCTCACCATTTTGATCAAGTGGGGGCATCTCGGTTTTATAAACGTCTGAAATAATACCAACTCGGCCAATATCAACTTTTAACCCAACGGTTGGAGAAAGGTGATCGCTTCTTGCTTCTAATAGAACTTCATGTGTTGTAGGGTCGGTTTGCTGAATAGAAATACTGTTGTAGTTAAGTCCAACTCTTGGCGTAATAGCTACAGTAGGATTCAGTGAAAGCTCGTAACCGATCGCTGTGTGTAATCCCCATGCTGTTACTTCTGTTGGATAGATGGAAGCAAAGTTGGATGAATATGAATCACTGAGTGTAGAGCTTCCACCAAACGACCAGTTAAGATTAGGAGCAATTTCCGCACCTAATTCAACCGTTAATACTTCTATATCTTCAATAAAGCTCATACCACCAGCTACGAACGGTGCCTTTTCATAAGCATTCACGTTTAGGCTAATTAATGACGCTATTAACAGTGTTAGGTAGGACTTTTTCACGGCTATCACACTTGACGAAAAACATAAGTCATCATCGTATGGGAATTTGAAATTCCTTATTGATATTGATCAATCTCACACTTGAGCCCGTATATTTCGTATAACAAACGATTTTCTCGCCTTATGGCTACTAGACGAGTAACTTAGAGTTGTATATGGATGTTTAAATTTTGCAGAGGTGATGCGTGAAAAATACCATCGACCTGAATTTGTATCGTTTTTTGGATCTTCTTTACGAGCAAAAATCACAGGTGAAAGTGTGTCACACACTGGGGGTTAGCCGAGCGACGTTTAATCGGCATTTATCTGATTGCCGAGACCTTTTTGGTAATGAGCTATTTTTGGCGACCAAGGGTATCTACGAGCCGACGCTGTTTACAAACCAATTAATTGGCATTATTAAAGAGCCTTTAGAACAACTAGAGCAAGCACAGCAAGTTTCACAGAGTTTCGAAGGCGACAATACCAGTCTTGATTATGTGTTTTTTGTCGCAAACCCACTCAGTTCATTACTTACCGTTGCTCTTTTAAAGGGGCTCACTAAAGACTCGCTTCAACCTAAGATCTCTATAGTTGATTGGTCGTTAGAAGGCGTGGAATTTCCTAAAAGTGGTAGCCTATCTATCGGCATTTCGGGCTACCCTAATATGCTGAATGATCGCCTTGTTGAAAGAAAAGTGGGTACAATGTCTTTGTACGCTTATCTTTCTGAGAACCATGCTATGGCGGGGAATGAGAGTATAGAATTAGCGACCCTCAAAGATGTTGATACCGTACGTGTCTCTATGGGCTCGCTTGATGCCAACTCTTATTACGAACGAATGCACCGAGTCACTGGGGTTGAATTAAAACAGAAGCTTACCGTAGCATCTGTACACTCAGCACTTGAATGCACTCAAGTGATCGATTATGTGTTTGTTTGCTTTAATCTTGGTAACGATGTGATCCCTGACGGTGTTAAGAAAATACCGTTAACGCTAGATGGTGAATCAATGACGTTTGATATCGGTATGCAATTTCATCGAGCCTGCTATCAACACCCTATCGTAGGAAAGCTTGAAAAAATGATATCAAAGCACTTACTTGAAGTTGAGAGTAAGGCTTGATGGTGAAATAGGTTTGGTCACTCTTTTGTTCTAGTCATAAAAAATGGCTTTCGAATATTCGAAAGCCATTGTGCAAATATTTAAGTCAATCGACTCAGCACAGGAAAAGGGAAAACACTACTATATGGACAATAGTTGAAGCCTTAGAAGTTAAAGCTTGCAGTTACTCGAACCACGTCTTCGTCAAATTTTACGTCACCAGTACCTGGGTTGTAGGTATCTGAAAGTTTACCGTAGTCTACTGATAGCCCAACCATGCGCCAGTTAACCGTGCCGCCTACAGAAGCGTAAACATTGTCTAGATTAAAATCGTTTGAAGCTGGGTCAGTACCGTTGTATTTAACATCAGCATTGAGGTAGTTAATCCCCACTTTAGGGATGATATCAAACTCACCAACTTCAAATTTGTAACCAACGTTGGCGTGCAGGCCCCATGCATCTTGTTCATTTGGCTCCTCTAGCCCATCAATCGTATCAGTACCGATAGAAAAGCCGCCGCCAGTTACAATGTTATTTCCAAGCTCGTGACTATAGCCAAAAGTCGCTAGCGTTTGATCGCCAATAAAAGTCGCACCAGCTTCTATAGACTTATTACGGTCATCCGCTAGGGCATTAGTTGATAAGCAAAGCCCAACTATTGTTAGGGGCAGTGAGTAACGTACGTATTTGTTCATCAAAGTGTCTCATTAGGGTTATAAACACGCTTACAATACGTTGATATGACTCTAAAAAATGAATGTGACAAGGCTCAAAATTGAGCACAGTTTAGTGGAACTTTTCGGTTTGCTATATTGTAATAAAAACTAAGGTTTTCAATAAGGAGAGCATCGATGCGTAGAGCGTTCATTGTGTTAGTTTGCATATTGTTAATCAGTTGTGGGACCAAGTTTGCCTATCGCAATATAGATTGGTTTATTCTTCAATATGTAGATGATTTTGTTGATCTAACCAGTGAGCAAGACGACATATTATCTCTCCAAATTGACCAACTCAGTGATTGGCATCGAGCCGAAGAGCTCCCACTGTATGTTGATCACCTCGATTCTCTACTGTCGATAACAGCTGACAGCGTAACTCAAGAAGGTATCGCCTTTCATTTTAAGCAGATTGAACTTCATTCAGAGCGCTTATTGAGACGTGTGGCACCAGATCTGTATGCATTGACTCAAACATTGACCGATGATCAAGTAGAACAGCTGCTAACGAGTATTTCAGAGCGACATCAGGAGTACAGGGACAAGTATGAAGATCTATCCGAAGAGGATATTCATCAACGCTATCAAGAGCGTATTGGCGACAAGGTTGAAACATGGCTAGGACGCTTAAGTAAGGAACAAGAGGGCATGGTTGAACGTTGGGGAAATGGTTTTATGATATCGGCGTATGAGTGGATGGATTACCAGACAACTATGCATGATAAATGGCAATCAGTGCTTCATCGACGTGAAGAACTCAGTTACTTTCAGCCTAATTTTCAACGTTTGTTATTCGAATCTGATGCGTATTTTACGCCACAGCTCGTAGATATGATTGAGCACAATCGCTCTGTCAGTGAAAAACATATTGTAGAGATTGCTCAAAGCATGAGTGATAAACAGTGGAAGCACTTTCGAAAGGAAGTGAATAAATGGAAAGATATTGCATTAGATTTACAAGAGTAAAAGTATAGCTTGTTAAAAAAGCCCTCGACCTTTTTCCGTACAGAGAAAGGGCCGGGGGCTTTGTGATCATATGTACCGTGAGCCTCGGACTTTATTACTTAGAGTGGACAAACTCTTTAAGCACGGTAAATAGTGGTGCTCATTACCATTCGTAGCGCAGGCTCGTTGTGATCACAGAACCTTTCTTACCAGAAACACTTGCGCCTGTTGATGAAATATTAGATTTTCCACCTTTATTATCAGTGTAGTTTAGGAAAATCGAAGAGCGGTTTGTTAGACGGTATTGAACTTCGGTTTGGATTGCGTCTTCAATCACATCATCCGTGCTTGTTGACTCATCGAGCTCTAGGTAACGGTAACCTGCACGAACTACCCACTTGCCAAAATCGTACGCAGCGCGAAGGTCGTAACCCGTGGTATCGGCGTTGTTACCGCTGTTTGATAGACCCATCGACTCTTGGCTGTAAGAAGCACCAAGGTAAAGGTTACCCAAGAAGTACTGTGACCCTAAGCCCCAAGTTTGGTAATCTTCGACGTCTGCTGCTTTATCATCCGCTTTAGTGTATTGGAACATAGCTGCAGGTTTCAGTATGCCCGCATCGCCCATATCAAGGGTATAGCGAGCAGCGGCGTTGTAGCCCATGTCAACATTGCTGTTGGTGATGAGCGCTGCAGAAAGTGCTAGGTCACCAATCTCATTACGGTATTGAAAAGTACCGTTTTGACGGAAAATAAGTGCTGCACTCGAATCAACTTCGCCTGCGTGGTAGCCCGCTACTGGGTCACCACCCGTTGAGAAGATATCACCAATGTCTGAAAACATGGTTACGCCAGAAACCACACGACCGGTTTCAATGCGGCCCATTTCATTCATATCAATACCAGCCCAGACGTAACGAGCTTTCCAATCGACATTGTCGTTCTCATCGTTTTGAACCAGTTGGTATTGCATTTGGCCCATAAGAGTAAAATCATCATTGATTGTTTGGCGACCATTAAAGCCCATACGCGCACTTACTGAACCGTTCAGTTTGCTATCGCCATCGTCAGCAGGGTTGCTGTCTTTATCATAATATTTAAAATCGCCCTGAACACGGCCATACATGTTCAGCACTGAGCCATCGTCAGCTTGATAGATTTGTGCAGCATTCGTTGCAAACGGAAGAAGTACCACAGGTGCTAAAGCTAAGATTATCTTTTTCATTTTTATTATTACCAGTTTGTAGGGTATATCCATACATCATTATGCAAAACAGTCCCTATTTGCATTTTTGGATATCAAAACCCCCACCTTTATTTCAAAGTGTTTAGTGAAGGTTAAGATTGGGTGCTGAGTAGGCTGCGCTTACCGATAAAAGAAAGGTTGTGTGGCGGCCTACATCAAAATTAAATCAGGTCTATATGGACCTTAACGACCACTTTTTTTATTGCAGTGGGGGACTCAACGAAACAACCCGGTTTGTGCGGTTCCCCAGGAAAAAATACGGCAAACATATTCGGTTGAAGAGTGATTTGATTAACATTTTCCATGCTGCTAACTAAGCAGAAGTCATTCGTTTTATCGTACTCTGTGGCGGCGGGGTTATTAGGTGATTCGATGCAGTATTGAATCACTTCTTCACCACTAATTAAGCACTGAACATCAATGTAGTCTTTATGAACTTCGGCTTGCTTAGTATTCGAAAGCCCTGTTTCAAAAGCCATGACGTTAGCAAACATCATGTCACCGTCAATATCGTGTCGGCCGTTGGGAAGCGCTGCTAGGTTGGTACTATTTAAGAACGAGAGCGCCTGTAAGATAGCTTTTGGTAGGCACTGGTTAACTTGC
Organism: Vibrio kyushuensis; assembly: GCF_050337325.1. Taxonomy (NCBI): domain Bacteria; kingdom Pseudomonadati; phylum Pseudomonadota; class Gammaproteobacteria; order Vibrionales; family Vibrionaceae; genus Vibrio; species Vibrio kyushuensis. Next base: position 45,687 of record NZ_JAKJSV010000011.1, on the reverse strand, counting down.
TGATGTTGAATGTGACCATAAATCATAATTGGAACTCCAAACAATTTTTGGGTTAAGCGCTGATGTTTCAACGCCTAATTAATATCTATGCTTTAGAAATTGAACCGACAGTGAGTCGATCTTTGGTGCTATCGTCGATCGAACTTTTGAATAGTGGCGCTGTTAACGTGCCGACAATCACGACCATAATGGTTCCAATTACACCGTAGAAGAAGAAATTCAGGTCGGTGAACGAACGAGCGGCGAGAACCACAGCGATGCTGGAAATAACACCAAGTAAGGCACTGGTTGCGTTGGCACGTCGAATGAATATGCCTAGCATGAATAGACCTGTCATTGGGCCACCCATTAAGCCAAGTAAGCTATTAAACGCGTCCCAAATTTCGCTCTCGTTAGACAGTATTAGGTAGGTAGAGGCAACGACACCCAGAACACCTGCGATAACCGTTAGTAAGCGTCCAACCTTGAGTTTTTGTTCTGATGTTGGGTTGTGACTTATTTTTTCGTAGATATCGGAAGTAAAACAAGCGGCAATACTGTTTAGGCTGCTCGAAATACTTGATTGAGATGCTGCGAAAATAGCGGCAATGATCAAACCTGCAATACCTGCTGGCATTTGAGAAATCACATAGAAAGGTAAGATGCCACCTGTATTAAAATCTGCTGGGAGCTCGAGTGGGTTCTGGCTATAGTAAGCGTACAAACCAGCACCGACAGCGAAGAAGAATACGGGTACACAAGCGACTAGTTTGGCGTTAGTGATCAGTGCTTTCTTCGTCTCTTCGATGTTGTCCGTCACGATGTAACGTTGTACAACATCTTGGCTTGCGGTGAACTGCTGAAGCGTCGCAAAGAAGAAGCCAATCATTAATACCGGGATGGTGCTTTCAGTCCAGCTCCAGCGGAATTGTTCGGCTGGGAAGTATTTGTTTTCTCGTGCTGACATGCTAAAGATTTCACCGATACCGCCATCGACGTTAAAGCAGATCACGATGAAGATAAGGATGGCTGCAGCGGAGAGCATAATTCCTTGGATAACGTCCGTCCAAATAACGCCTTCGATGCCACCTAAGAAGGTATAAATGATACAAAGTACACCGATTAAGAATACGATGGTCAGTGGACTCATATCAATAAACGGCATGAGAGCAAGCGCCGTTAAATAGGTAACGATTGCGATTCGGCCTATATGGAACAGCATAAAAGAGATACTGCCAAATAGACGCATCTTCACATCAAAGCGACGTTCTAAATATTCGTAAACTGAGGTTAAATTTAACTTTCTAAAGAAAGGAATATAGAACCAGAATACGATGGGTAGAATCGCTATTGCAATGTATTGGCCAATTAAGAATGTCCAGTCATCTGTGTATGCTTTGGCAGGAATTGACATAAAGGTAATAGAGCTCAGTGTGGTTGCGAAAACACTGAAACCAGCGGCCCATCCGGGGATACGGCCTCCAGCTTTAAAATAATCATCCGCTGATTTTTGGCGTTTAGCGAAGTAAACACCAACTCCCATAATCGCACCTAGGTAAACTATTAAGGCAACATAATTGAGTGTGCCAAATGAACTTGTTTCCATAGGGGGTAGACCTTTTTCTGTAGGGTTAAATTATGGTTATTGAAGGCACATCAGTGCCCACTGTTTTATTAAGTGTTGTTATTATTTATTAAGATGTGTGGAGAAATAGATTCTATAAATCAGTCTGTTGAAAAAAATGTTCTGCCCAAGATGCGACACCAATAAGACCTGCGTTTGCACCACTGTGAGCATGAATGACTTCTATTTGATAGGCTGGTGGAAGCTGTTTTAGATAATGTTGAACAAGTGACAGGAACTTGGGAGCCAAGCCGACACTACCTCCGAGGCAAATCACTTGTAGATCAAGTGAGATCTTCAAGTCAGCAACGAGATTCGCAATGGTTTTAGCGGCATTTTCAACGATATCTTTTGCATGGCTATCTCCATCAAGGTACTGCGTGAAAACCATCTCTCCAGTACACTCGTCACCAAAATAAAGTTGTCCCGCTTTACCGATTGCGGTTCCTGAGGCGATACTTTCAACACAACCTTGTCGTCCGCAGCCACACATTGGGCCATTAGGATCTGCCAATGTATGCCCAGCATGACCTGCAATACCATGTAGGCCTGTAACCAGTTCTTCATTGATAACAAAGCCCGCGCCAACCCCTGTCGAAACGGTGATAAACCCCATCGAGCTCGGCATAGAGTCAAGTAGTTGATATTCTGCCCATGCTGCCGCCTGAGCATCATTAATAACCATGACAGGTCTATGGCAGAGGTGTTCAAACACTTCTGCGATTGGATACTGGTTTAGTCCGCCTAGGTTGTTTGGGTTAAGTGCGGTTAAGATACCTTCGTCAATGATGCCAGTTGAAGCCACAGCGAGATAATCAGCTTGCTCGTATAAAGGAGTAACAAGTTCACGAAGCGCTCTTGTTAACTCATCAGGATTATCAGATGAAGGCGTTGCTAATTGCTTGAGCTTTAAAATCTGACCTGACTGAATTAAAGCCGCAGCGATTTTTGTTCCACCAATATCGACAGCTAGACAGGTTTTCATGCAATTGCCTCCATATTTTCGGGTATAGCGTCATCTGTTTTTGCATTACGTACAGCATTATCAAACCATTGGCAGATATGTTCAACGCGTGTTATCGCAGAACCAACCGTTACACAAGAGGCGCCAGCCTTGATCGCTGCGCCCGCCAACTCCGGTGAATTGAAACGACCTTCCGCCATGACAAAGCAACCTTGTTCAGCTAAGCGAGTGATGAAAGGAAAGTCAGGCTCTGTGGGTACTGACCCTGAAACGTAACCAGACATTGTCGTACCGATGATTTCTACATCGAGTTTAAAAGCGGCCATTCCTTCATCATAGTTAGAGCAGTCGGCCATTACCAAACAGCCTAGCTCATGAATTTTATCAACCAGCGTCGTTACTTCAGTCGGTCTTGCACGGTTAGTCGCATCAATGGCAATGATGTCAGCGCCTGCTTCTTTCAGAGCAATTACGTCTTCAATGAAAGGAGTAATACGAACATCTGAATCAATAAGATCGCGCTTAATAATGCCGATAATCGGTACAGAGACTAACGGGCGTACGGCTTTAAGGTTTTCAACACCTTCAATTCTGAGTCCTGAAGCCCCTCCTGCAATGCTGGCTGCTGCCATTGCTGCAACAATTGAAGGTTTATCCATAGGGCCACCATCAACAGGTTGGCATGAAGACACAAATCCGTGTGCTAGTTTATCGAGAAGTGGAAAATTGTTCTTATTCATGTGAGTTAAACTCCGTAAACTACATCTAGCAACTTAGTATTGCTCCATTATTTTGTTTTTGGAGTATAACTTCAAACTGTTTTGATTAAAATGGCGATCCTGCTCTCACTTTATTGTTAGTAATAATCGAGACTCTAACCAGATTAGGCAGAAGCTATTAAAGCGATTGGTGAATTCAGCTTGCTCATAAAAATAAACTATGAGAAATTGTATGGAGTATAACTTCAAATAATAAAATTAAGGTGTCAGTATGGAAATAGGCTCCCAAAGTACAGCTCAACGAAAGAACATCCTTCGCTATGCGATAGAGAATGCCAGTCTCTTCCAAAATGGTCAGAGGCTAGATAATCAGGTTATCGTGATTGAGGGCGATACGATCGTCGCTATCGGTGATAGATCGACATTCGACTCTCTTCCCAATGACCTTATTGATGCCGAACACCAACTGGTTAGCCCCGGGTTTATTGACCTTCAACTGAATGGTTGTGGTGGCGTGTTGTTTAATACTGATATTTCACTTGAAACTTTAAATATCATGAATGCTACCAATGTGCAGTATGGTACAACGCAGTATCTACCTACTTTGATTACCAGCCAGGCCGATCATATGAGACAAGCGATTGATCTAATGGCTGAGTTGGATTCAGCCGATCAGCAGGGAGTGCTTGGGCTGCATTTAGAGGGCCCATTTATTAGTGTAGAGCGTAAAGGTGCGCACCAAGAAAAGTATATTCGAGAACTCGATATGAAAACGGCTCAGTACTTATCTGATAATCAACAATATATTAAGGTCTTAACTGTTGCTCCTGAGAATGTGGATCAGACGGTACTTGATCTTCTAACTGAATCGTCGATAACAGTTTCTATGGGCCACACTGACGCGAGCTATGAGCAGATTTCAGCGAAAACTGGGATTGGTATGGCAACACATTTATACAATGCGATGTCACCGCTAACCAATAGAGAACCTGGGGCTGTAGGTTATGTATTTAATCAAAAACCGTATGCAGGGATTATTGCTGATGGGATTCATGTTGATTACACGTCACTAAAAATTGCCCGTGAATTGCTTGGTGATAAATTATTTTTGGTGACGGATGCTGTAGCACCAGCAGGTACTGATTTAACTCACTTTGATATGGCAGGCTTGCAGGCTTATGTGACTGAAGGTAAGTGTCATTACGAAGATGGAACGATTGCTGGCGCGGCTATAACCATGAGCCAAAGTATTCGCAACCTAGTTAAACATGCGGATGTGCCCATATCTGAAGCGCTAAATATGGCGTCTCTTTATCCTGCTAAATCTATTGGTGTTGATGACCAGTATGGAAAGCTAGAAAAAGGGTATAAAGCGAATCTGGTTTTTCTAGATGATGAACTAAATGTGAAAACGACTATTCAAATGGGTAAGCACGTTTATCAAAATTAGACTCGGTATTATCGGCCAACAGAGTATTTGTATAATCTAGAATCTTTGTAAAAAATAGAAGCTCAGACATAAAAGAAAAAGCCAGTTAAATGATTAACTGGCTTTCGTCGATTTGGAACAAAGGTAAAGTTGTTAACCTAAAGCTTCTGTCGTTTTAAGCTTGATGTCATGAGTACCAGACATGTCTTTTTGCACTAATAGCGCATACATCAGATCGAGCACAAATAGCTGTGAGATTTTTGTCCCAATGGAATCGCCTTGCAACTGCCCTTGGCGGTTCCCATTCACTAAAACACTATCAGCATATTTAGTAATAGCGGACCGAGGGTTATGAGTGATTGCAATCGTTGTGGCACCATTCTCTTTTGCAAGTTTAAGTGATTTGGTTGTCTCAACCGAATCCCCCGAGTGGCTTATACCAATCGCAACATCTCCTGGCTGTAACAGTGATGCTTTGATGTACATAAAGTGGTTGTTTATATAGGCATCTACATTTAAGCCGATGCGCATAAACTTGTACTTAGCACTTTCCGCAGAAATACCGGAAGAGCCTACGCCAAAGAAATATATGGCTTTGCCATTTTTTACTTGTTCAGCAGCCTTAGCCAATTGTGAGAAGTTCAATAAGTTAAGAGTTTCAGACAGCACTTGGTCAATGGAGGATTGCAGCTTTCTACCAATGATTTCTGCACTATCTTCTTCAGTAACGTCGGTATCCAATATTGTCGGCTCAGCAGCTTGTGTTGTAGATACTTCAATAGCGAGTTGCAATTTAAAATCTTGATAACCACTAAAGCCTAACGTTCGACAAAAGCGGATGATAGTTGCATCGCCAGCATTAACCTCAATAGACAGCTCAGCGATAGATAGCGTGCTGATTTTATCAGGATTGGATGCGACATAGTCTGCAATACGCTTTGATGATGGTGTAAGGCTATTATAAAGGCTGCCCATAGTATCAATGATATTGCCTGCTCGAATTTGTGGCATATTGAATTTACTCGACGTTAAACGTTGGTTATATGCATTCTCACACAATAAGATCATGATTTGAAGTTAAGCTCCATAATTATTTCTCATAACTAAGTCCTGTTTGAATAATCGATTCAAGATGTTCATGCATACATGAATTCATACCGATGTCACATTTTTGCTCTACGACATGACAGTTTTTATTGAATAGTGAAACTTCACTCCATAATATAGTGTTACTCCATTTGGTATTGGATTTATGAAGTTAATCTTCATTAATAAATGTACACTTGTACAGACTGAGGCAAGCATGAAAAAACTAACGGGTCTAATTGCAGCACCACACACTCCATTTAGTGCGGATAACAAGGTTAACTTTGAAGAGATTGATAAGATCGCTTCACACCTTATTCAGGATGGCGTAAAAGGCATCTATATTTGTGGTACGACAGGTGAGGGTATTCATTGTAGCGTTGAAGAGCGCAAGCTAATTGCCGAACGTTGGGTGATGGCGACTCAAGGGAAGCTTGATATCATTGTTCATACAGGTGCTCTTAGCATTGTAGATACACTAGAGCTGACTAAACACGCAGACACACTTGATATCCTAGCGACATCGGCTATTGGCCCATGTTTTTTCAAGCCGGGCAGCGTCAATGAACTGGTTGAGTACTGTGCTACCGTAGCCGCCGCAGCGCCTTCAAAAGGTTTCTACTATTACCATTCAGGTATGTCTGGCGTAAACGTCAATATGGAAGAGTTCTTAATTGCTGCAGATAAACGCATTCCTAACTTATCTGGCCTTAAGTTTAATAGTGGTGACTTGTACGAATATCAACGCTGTTTACGTGCGTGCGATGGTAAATTTGATATTCCATGGGGCGTTGATGAGTTTCTACCCGGTGCGTTAGCGGTAGGTGCAAAAAGTGCGGTAGGTAGCACTTATAACTATGCAGCGAAACACTTCAATTCAATTATTGAAGCATTTGAAGCAGGCCAGCATGATATCGTCATCAGCAAAATGGATAATGTTATTGCACTAATTCGTGTGTTGGTAGAATTTGGCGGTGTCTCTGCGGGCAAAGCAGCCATGGCATTACATGATATCAACGCCGGTGATGCGCGATTACCGCTATTACCTTTAACTCAAGAACAGAAAGATACGGTTATTAATAAAATGCGTTCTGCTGAATTCATTTAATTAAATTAGTAACCTAGTTAACCCTTAGGTATTTATTAATTAAATGCCCCCTATTGCTATGTAATTAATAGAATGGCTATTTTGTCCAGGTCTTCTTGATTAAATTCAAGAAGGCCTTTTTTTATGGTTCGATAAACTATTGTATTTTTATGTCTTCATATTGATCTGTGTTTTCCCTTTGCTTTACAAGTGCTTAGGTTGGCGCCTCTGGGTCTTTCTTTTGATTTACATATATACAAGGAAGATATGAGATATCGAATTTATATAAATTGTTGCTTATGATCACAGATTGATTCATTAAGGTTTGAAATAAAACTCCAATAAGCGAGAATGTAAATGAAGGATTTCTTTACCCTGTTCTGAAAAGTGATATTTAATATAAATTAGCCATGATGAGCTAATAAAATGAAACAGAAGGATTGTTATGAAAAACTTAAATAAAATGACCATCGCACTCATGGTTGCAGGTCTTTCGCTATCTGCTCATGCTACGACAACACTTAAAATGGGCATGCAAGCTTCAGTAGGTTCTGTCGAGTATACATCTGCAAAATACTTGGCTGACACACTAGAAAAGATAAGTGGCGGGGACATTAAGGTCTCTATTTACCCTGGCGCACAGTTGGGTGATGACCGTGCAATGCTACAGCAACTCTCGATGGGTGACCTAGATATCACTTATGCTGAATTTGCTCGTGTAGGCTTGTGGATCCCACGTGCAGAAGCGGTTGGTCTGCCATATGTCGTCAAAGACTTTGAGCATATTCGTCGAATCTTTGATTCTTCATTTGGTGAAGATATTAAACAAGAGATGCTAACCAAGTTTAATTGGCGTGCTCTAGACACTTGGTATAACGGTACACGTCAAACGACCTCGAATCGCCCACTTAATACGATTGATGACTTTGAAGGGCTTAAGCTTCGCGTTCCAAACGCAAAACCTAATCTAAACTACGCGAAACTTTCTGGCGCATCTCCAACGCCAATGGCCTTTTCTGAAGTGTATTTAGCACTGCAAACGAATGCAGTTGACGGGCAAGAGAACCCTCTTCCTACTATCAAGACGATGAAGTTCTTTGAAGTTCAGGAAAACCTAGCGTTAACCAATCATATTGTAAATGACCAAATGGTGCTGTTCTCTAATACAACTTGGGAAACGCTATCAGATAAGCAGCGTAGCCTTGTGCAACAAGCCGTAGAGAAGGCAGGTAACGCTCATACTCAGTCTGTTAAAAAGCAAGAAGCAGAGTTGGTGTCGTTCTTTGAAAAAAATGGTGTCACGGTAACTCAGCCAGACTTAGGTCCATTTAGAGATGCGATGAAGCCACTTTATAAAGAGTTTGATGAGAAATTGGGACAACCAGTGATAAATAAACTGGCTTCAATGTAGTAGTCGATTAGGCTGGCCTTTGGGTCAGCCTAGGAGTTTAAGATGTTACGTAAAATATTTGACTCGATAGAAGAGATCATCACTGTCCCGTTAATGGCTGCGTTACTTGTCGTACTAACGTGGCAAATCGTTACTCGATGGCTATTTAACGCTCCTTCATTATGGAGCGAAGAGTTAGCGAGAGTACTTTTCATGTACATGGTATTGATTGGCGGGGCACTAGCCATCAAAACCGAATCCCATGTAAACATAACTTTTTTCTCAGATATGTTACCTAGGAAAGTTCGTCTAGCTTTGGTACTTACTCTGGAAATAGCTGTTCTAATTTCAATATTTGCCATCATTTACCTTGGTTACCAACACGTTCAGCGCACCGCGTTTTTCGAACTGATTACGCTTGGAGTTTCAGCGAGTTGGCTCAATTACAGTTTACCTGTTGGTGGTGTCTTTATGGTTCTTCGTCAGACCCAGAAACTCATTGGTATTGTCAAAGAGTTTAAGGTTGTCGAGCAAACACAAGACATTAATTCAACTCACGCAGCTTAAAGGTATTATCTCATGGTTGGTTCAATATTTGGCTGGTTGGCGCTGCTCTTTGCAGGCATGCCAGTTGGCTTCTCTCTAATTTTCGTCGCGTTGCTTTTTTTAGTTTTAACGGGCAGTACGGGAATTAATTTTGCTGCTCAGCAAATGGTCGATGGCCTTAATAATTTCACTTTACTGGCAGTCCCTTTCTTTGTATTAACTGGACATCTGATGAACAGTGCCGGTATTACAGAGCGTATTTTTAACTTTGCTAAGTCCATGGTAGGGCACATTACCGGTAGTCTTGGCCATGTGAATATTATGGCAAGCTTGCTCTTTTCTGGCATGTCAGGCTCTGCGTTAGCGGATGCTGGTGGCCTTGGGCAGCTTGAAATTAAGTCGATGCGTGATGCAGGTTATGATGATGATTTTGCAGGCGGGCTTACGGCGGCATCTTGTATTATTGGTCCACTCGTTCCTCCATCGGTTCCTTTAGTCATCTACGGTGTTGTGTCTGGTACATCAATTGGTGCACTCTTTTTAGCGGGTGCAGTACCCGGTATCATGTGCTGCATAGCGTTGATGTTGATGAGTTACTATATCTGTAAAAAACGCGGCTATATGACACTACCCCGTGCGACACGCAGAGAGCAATTTAAGTCATTTAAAGAAGCGTTTTTATCATTACTAACGCCGATCATCATTATTGGTGGTATTTTCTCAGGTAAATTTACACCGACTGAAGCAGCGGTTGTGTCATCGCTATATGCACTGTTCTTAGGCACGCTGGTTTACAAACAATTAACGCTATCAAGTTTCGTTGGCATCTTAAAAGAAACTGTAAATACGACGGCGGTGGTTGGTTTGATGGTTATGGGTGTGACCGTCTTTGGTTGGATTGTTGCGAGAGCACAATTGCCACAAATGCTTGCTGATTTCTTCTTAACGATCAGTGACAACCCGTTGGTACTGTTGCTGTTGATAAACTTGCTGTTGCTATTCCTTGGCACATTCATTGAGTCTTTAGCACTGCTACTGTTATTGGTTCCTTTCTTGGTGCCAGTTGCGACTGCTATGGGGATTGATCCTGTTCACTTTGGTGTAATGGCAATCTTGAATCTAATGATTGGTATTCTTACTCCTCCAATGGGTATGGCGCTATATGTGGTTTCGAAAGTAGGTAACATTCCTTTCCATACATTAACGAAGGGTGTGATTCCGCTGCTTGTACCATTGTTTGTAGTTCTAATATTGGTTGCAGTATTCCCTCAGTTTACTCTATTGCTACCACAGTTAGTTCTTGGGTATGGTGGTTAGTCGTATTGAATACACTGAACTTCAGATCCTTTTAAACTGACAGTAAAAAGATCCCAATACGGGATCTTTTTGTTTTAGGTCGAAACGAATAATAGACCAATGATGTGTAAGAGGAAGGTTACATTTTATACTAATACGTGTATCTTCAAGAACTTGAGTATGTGGCCTTAAACAAGGAGTGTTAATGGCGATCGAGTGGATAGTACTGTTCTCTGCAGGTGTATTTGGTGGAATATTAAATTCTGTAGCTGGTGGGGGGAGCTTTATTACTTTTCCTACCTTACTTGCGTTTGGTGTCCCGCCTGTTGCCGCCAATGCGACCAATACTTTTGCTGTCAGTGCCGGCTATTTGAGCGGTGCCTACGGTTTCCGTCATGAGTTTTCTAATGATAAGAATCTAATGAAAATTGTTTTGCTTAGCTCGTTAGGCGGCATTATTGGTGCTCTATTACTATTAAGTATCCCAGACAGTACATTTTTAGTCTCGATCCCTTGGCTATTGGCTTTTGCCACGTTCTTATTCATTTTTGGCCAACGGCTTCAACAAACTATCCTTAGTGTCATGCCAAAGGGGCGTAGTCTTGGTCGTATGGCTTCAATCTCTTTAGCTCTGCTTTTGTTATTGGTGTCTGCTTATGGGGGCTTTTTTAACGCAGGTTTAGGCGTTGTTGCGTTGAGTTATCTTGTACTTGCTGGCTATCAAAATATTCACCAGATGAACGGGCTAAAACTTGTCATATCTTCGTGCGTCTCAATGTCTGCCATTGTGATATTTATCTATGAAGATATGATTGATTGGCAGCGCGGTGGGGTGGTGTTACTGGGTTCACTAGTTGGTGGTTATGTTGCTGCTAGGGTATCAAGGCAGATCCCTGCGATCTATATTCGAAACTTTGTTGCTCTCTCGAGTTGCGCTATTACCTTGTATTTCTTTGTAAATACGTATGGGTAATTAGATGTGAGGTTTTTAACGGTCTTACTCAAGGTAGGGTCGTCGAAAGAATAATATGACTGAGCTTTGGATGGAGAACTCTTAAACTTTAGTATTAACCTTAAGATCATTCTATTAATAAAAAATAATTATATCAATCTTAAGAATGAGAACTGTTCGTAACTGATTGAAATGTAATGCATGCTACCCGGTAGAGTTTCTAGTGATAAAGAACTTAGATCTCCGTTACTTGACATTTGTTCCCACTATTTTAAATTTGACGTTATTCTCTGTTGAGAGAATGAGTTGTCTATGAAGTACATAATAAATCAGTGGCGTTATGAAAAATATTAAAAAAGTCTATGAGACTATTACACTCATAACTGAGAATAGTCTTCAATCTTCATTATTGAAAGACGCTTTAGAAAAGTTACTCGATACGGATATCGATGTTATTTCCATTAACACCCTATCTGAGTCTCTTTTTTTGAAAGGGCGTCATGTAAGCGAGCTTGTTATCATTGATATGAGCGTCTGCACTAAAGATAAAATTGAAATATACGGTACATGCCGAGAGAACTACTTTCCAAACAGTGTTGAAGCATTAATTAACTGTGATAAGTCTTGTCAGTATTCTGACCTTGTGCATTGGACCAATCTGGTGGGGGTTTTTTATAACATTGATGACATTAATCTACTGGCCCAGGGCATAGGTAAAATCTTACACGGGGAGTTATGGTTAAGTCGCAAGCTAGCACAGGAATACATTCTTCACTATAGAAAAAGTGCAAGTTTCAAGACCAGTAATTCATACAGCAAGCTAACTAAAAGAGAGCAGCAAATTATAAAACTATTAGGTAATGGCGATACCAATGTAGAAATTGCTGACAAGCTATTTGTTAGTGAAAATACGGTTAAAACGCATTTACATAATGTGTTCAAAAAAATAAACGTGAAAAATAGGCTTCAAGCACTAATTTGGGCGAGAGAAAATATAGGCTTCGAAGAGTTTGTTTAAATTGGTTGTTCTAAACCAAAAAATCCCTTAATTCAATTAAGGGATTTTTTATTTGTATTTATCCGTCTCATAGTCAGGAAATGACAACGAATCATCTACAAAATATGGTGCTTCTCTTGTGCATATTTTTCAATAATTGGACTATTTAACTCTTCGAGATTGGCCGGTTGCCACATCCCTCGTTCTATCCCTTCTATGACTAAGTGAATAACCGACGCATCAATAGCAGACATCACCGCTACATTAACAGGCTCATTATTAGTATAGCCCGCCTCAACCTCTAATAGATCTTTATAATCGACAAATCGAAATACATCGCCAGTGACTTGCATAGACAAGATCGTTTTGCTGGTTGTGACACTTAGTAGGATTTGTCCGGTACGAACATCGACGACTCTTAAATTCACGGTAACCATGTCACTTCGATACTCTGTCGCCCCTCCTATACCTAAATAACGGGCCCCAAAGCCACCTGTTTTTACGTTAGAATCGTAGGCAACAATACCGCCCTCAATTACGACATTCGCAGAACTTAGAGAGGGAAGGTCAGCACCGTGATTAGAGACGGACTGATCTTTTTTCTGTGCAGCCCTGATGATTTTTCTTTCTGTTAGTAGATTCTGAAGCCCCTCACGTTCCAGAGGAGTAAACCAGCTTGAATCCAGAAGCGAAGTTGTTAGCAGTGCCGTACCGCCTTGTGGAACAGCGGTTGAGAAGTTACTGTTTGGCGAAGGTTTGTATTGCCCTGTTTGATCTCTGAAATCATAGACAGAAACTAGAATTCGGCCTTTGGGTTTGGGTAAAGCAATAAGATCGGAGTAAGTTGCCCCACGTGGCATTAGGCGAGGGGCCTCATCTGCCTCTGGTACACTTAATGAATTAGAACACCCTGCTAAAATTAACAATGTGACTAATAAAACTAGTCTGTTCATCGTACTTCCTTGTATTACTTATAAGTCAGGGTTTAGTCCACTGACATTAATTTTTGTGGACTCACCCGTTTCATTATCAATGATAATAACGGCAAGTCCGGATCCTTCTTCTTGTACATTTAGAGTGAAGGCTTCGGTCACTAGGTTCCCCGTTGTATTCCCTGTCCCTATATCTGCCAATAACTGGCTTATTAGTCGAGATTCCAAACTAGATGCTAGCCGGTCGATTGCTGACTCTTCTTCGAACGCACTACTACTGACTGGTGCTTTATAATCGTTGATCGCGTTGGCCACACCTAATAGATGAGAGCTGTTTCCCGAGTAGCCACCGAAACTAGGATTATTCGGTGTGTAAATCATCTCGGACGCGTTTACGAAAGGGGTCAAATATAGGAGTAAACTTATTACAATTTTGGTTTTCATTCTTGCCTCTACACTTAAAATTCATCGTGTTCCAGATCAAAAGTATCTTGAAATAACCTCTCAGCCTGCCATCGAATGATATAGTCACTGACAGCATTCACAGCCTCATCAGCTTTTTCCTGAGCTTGCCTACGCCCTGGTGATAGTGCTGCTCTGTAAATCGGTTTTCTAGAGTGATAAACCCCCACGATGCTTCCAGAAAGCGCTGTGGGTCTTTCTCGCACCTCGAAGTTTTCGTTCAAATTTTCGTATCTATCGTTTAATTTTTGAGAGAAAAAAAAGTAGAAATCCTCACCGAGCCTTGTCATGGTTCTGTCTACAATAAGCCCTGATACTTCATCAAAATTCTGAAACGTACTTTTCTTATCTTCTAACATTTGGCTATTTTCTAAAGGGGTACTCTGTTCTAAGTTCTTACTAGGGACACTATTACTTGCTTGCGCCATAAAACTAATAAAAGTAGTACAGAGTGCTAATGTCATTACTACTTTTTTTGTCATACTGGCCACCAAATAAGCATGTATAAAAACAGCCTAAGATATTTTTTATTCAAGGTGAAGATACTAATTATATATTTGTTTTTTATCAATCAAGAAAGCGCCATATTATCCGTTCATCATTAATTTCTTATTTGTGAGACTGTCAGAGAAGGGGCAAATATACTAAGTGGTAATAAGGTTACTTTCCAATCGAAAAATCAACTCTGTATATAAACTTTAGTGCTAATTTTATATTTATATTCTAACTCGTTATATTAAATGTGCATTTGGTTATTCAATCAAAAGAAAATCATTTACCCCTGAGATTCAATTCAAAGTTTATTGTTGATTGCTTACCAAAATCTAATAATGTTCGTCGTTCATTGAGAATATTGTTAACTCTACGTATCAGGGAGAAAGTGATGAGGTTAGATTCAGTGAAAGTTGTCTCACTTGCTTTAACTGCCACTTTGCTTTTGTCTGGGGTTGTATCAGCGGCACCTAATTACACAACAGATACATTCAGTGACTTAGACCTAGATGGTTTTTCTGAACTTGATGTCGCATATAACAATTATGCAGAAGTGAGTCTAGAAAATACACACAATAGTCAGGTTGTTATTAGGCAAGAACAAACAGGTTTTTCAAGTAATAAAGCCAAAGTGTCTATGACTAATGCATCAGGCAGTTCAGTTTTTTTGAATCAAGTTGGCGGGGGAAATATCGCTGTAATCGAGCAAAGAAATGGAGCGAATGAGGCAAGTCTGACGCAATTAGGGCATTGGCACGAGGCATACATAATCCAGGAAGGTGATTTTAACCAAGCAGATATAAATCAACTTGGTGCTTCAGGAAATGTGAATTTGACGCAGTCAAATGGTGGTAATTATACAAGAATTGTCGATTTCGGTGGTTCTGACTACAGCATAAATCAGTCAGGCGATGCGACATTTGTAATTGAAAGCAGTATGAGAAGAAACATCAGTATTGAGCAGTAACTGAAAACCAACATAAAATTATTTAGAATAAAAGGACGTCTATTATGAAAAAGCAATTAGCCATCGCTATTACGGTAGCATTAGCATCTGGTAGTGTATATGCGGCAGGGACAAATATTGGTTATACAGTGGATAGCGATATTGAAACTGCAATCGCAACCCAATATGGCAATGATTTAGAAAGCAAAGCTGGTGATCGAGCTGTAGTTAAAGCTTCTGATGCATCTGATGGTAACAGCGTTTCCCTTACTCAAGATAGTGGAAATGTATCAGGAGACAGCCACCTGTCGGTTGTTGAACTCGTTAACAGTGATAATAATAAAGTGACTGTATATCAGCAAGGAAGCAGTAATGCATCGGCTGTTGTATTGAAAGGTAATGGAAATAAAACCAGTAATAAAAATGTAGTGACGGTTAAGCAGTTTAGCTCAAATAATGACTCTGTTGTGCATTTAAATGGCGCAGATGAGAACGTTAATGTAAGTGTAACTCAAAGGGCTAGCGATAATGACTCTATAGTCAATCTCAAAAAAGCCGATGGTAACTACATCATTGTTGATCAGAATACCAACAATAAATCGACTATCGAAGCTACCGGTGTTAATGCTCCGCATGGAACTAGAAGTGATGTAGGGAATCGCATAACCGTCAAGCAGCAAGGCTCTGGGTCTACCAGTGAGTTTATGGGGCTAGAATCTGGTGGTAACACCATCGCTGTAACCCAAGCGACTGGAGATTACTCTAATATAGATATGATTGACTCGAGCGATAATACTAATGTAAGTGTGAAACAGAGTGGAACAGGTGTTGGAAACGAAGCCACTATTTACATGAACGGTGCTGATAGTAATTTAAAAGTCGCGATCACTCAAAACAGCAATATTAACCGTGCAGGAGTTGCCCTAATAAATTCTGACTCTAATCGAGATATTTCAATTACTCAAGGTCAAAACAACGACGCTGGTATTTTGTTGCATGAGTCTGATAATAATAAAGTTACAATCGTACAAAAACAAAACAACAAGTTCAATGCACCTGGTTGGGACGGCGCAGGCGTTGGACTATCATACTCTAGCAATAATAACCTGAGCGTGAATCAAGGTGAAAATAATGCTGCTTTGGTAGGAGCATTCGAATCGAATAATAATACTATTGCTCTTACTCAGACTAGTAATAATGACGCAGCTATCTTGCTAGAACACTCAGGTAGCGAGGGTACTGGTAACGGAAACTCTGTTATAGTCAAACAAAACGACAGTAACTATGCTTTAGTTCATGTATCTAGTAGTGATGGGAATGTCGTTACATTAGATCAGAGCTTTGGTAATACTGCATTTGTGGATGTTCTGAATGAATCGGATTACAACAAAATCGATATTGATCAATTTGGTTCAAATGCATTAGCAACAGTGCACTTATCTGGTTCTGCTATGAATGTTGGTGATAATGCTTTAGCAGGTACTAAAGGCATTTATATAAGACAGTCTGACAATGATTTTGCTAATGTATCGCTAACTAACTCTAATGCTAATGCAATTCAAATTGTTCAGAAGTAGTTATACTAGATGAACGTTTATATCAAAGCGGTGCTCTGCGCCGCTTTATTCGTCTCAACAACCTCTTCAGGAAGTGAATCTATGATTGAACATAGAGGCCTTTCTATAACTTGCAGTGCGCAAGACTCTCTTATTCGGTTACTTTTTACCACGAGTGATTCGTCAGGAAAGGTACAATTGCTTTCTGGTTCAGGTAATCGCATGTCCAGCACGATTGGTAAAGGTTCTAAATTAAACTACAGCATGAATATCCAGCAGTTTCCCATTAACGTTATCTACGATGCAGAGGGCAGGCAAAGCGAATTTATTATTGACTCGTATTGTATATCCAAATAAAAACCTTGCTTACTAGCAAGGTTTTTTTAGATCAATTCTTGGTAAATACTGATAATCAGCCTTTACCGTCCTTCATTAGTGATTTAGTCATAAATGGTAGGAATTGGCAGACGCTTATGCTGCGTTACCGTATAGATATGAACCAAACGATCAGACGCTTCTTTACTCACTTCTTTGCCTTCCAAAAAGTCATCAATTTGGTCGTAGGTGAGCCCTAGCGCAGCTTCATCGGCTTTTTGTGGATCAAGTTCTTCCAAGTCTGCTGTAGGTACTTTTTTTACTAGCAGTTCAGGTGCGCCTAACGTATCAGCTAGCTCACGAACTTGGCGTTTATTTAATCCAAAAAGCGGTGCTAAATCGCATGCACCATCACCAAACTTAGTGTAGAAACCAGTGATGTTTTCGGCAGAGTGATCGGTACCAAGTACTAGACCGCCAACGTAACCAGCAATTTCGTATTGAGCAACCATGCGCGCGCGTGCTTTAACATTGCCTTTTACAAAGTCGATTTTAGCTTGATCTTGTGGCAATAGCCCTGTTCCTTCTAGAGCGGTATGAGTTGCTGCATGAATACCATCAACGCCTTGCTTGATGTTGACTGAAACTGACTGAGTCGGTTCGATAAAAGATAACGCAAGTTGTGCTTCATCTTCATCTTTTTGCTCACCATATGGTAATCTAACGGCAATGAACTGGTAGTCAGTTGTTGATGATTGCTCGTTAAGCTCATCGACGGCGATTTGAGCTAAGCGACCACACGTTGTTGAATCCACACCGCCACTAATACCCAGTACCAGTGACTTACAGCCAGACTGCTGTAGCTTGGTTTTTATAAAATCAACGCGACGTGTGATCTCAAATTGTGGGTCAATCGACGGGAGCACGCGCATTTCATCACGAATTATCTGTTCCATTAGTGTACCTATCCTGCAAGCAATAAAAATCAAATTGTTATTAACCTGAATTCAGGTTATTTAGTATTATCATACCTTAAACATTGAGTTAGAAAACCGAGAAAAGAGTTTTCATTAAAGGATAGGAGATAAAATGAGCAAAATAGCCGTATTTGGTAGTGCATTTAACCCACCAAGCCTAGGGCATAAAAGTGTGATTGAGTCGCTTGGGCATTTTGATCAGGTATTGCTTATTCCTAGTATCTCTCATGCTTGGGGCAAAGAGATGCTCGATTATAAAATTCGATGCCAGCTCGTTGATGCGTTTATTGAGGATCTATCAGGAGTGAACGTTCAGCGCAGTTTGGTTGAAGAAGCGTTATTAAAACCCTCTCAAGCAGTCACTACTTTTTCAGTTCTTGAAGCTCTTGAAAAACAGAACCCGAATAGCGAACTTACGTTTGTCGTTGGCCCTGATAACTTATTAAGTTTTAGTCAGTTTTATAAAGCGGATGAAATTTTACTGCGTTGGAATTTGCTAGCTTGCCCTGAAAAAGTAAAAGTGCGAAGTACCGATATACGTACGAAACTTGCTCACGCTTCCAGTATTGAAGGATTAACCACACAAAAAGTGGCTAAATTATTGAAAGAATTATCAGTATATTAGAAAATACATAGCAGAATGATGTGTCTGGAACGAGTGAATGAACCTCAAGAAAGCAGTAGTGTCATTGCTGTTCATTTCTCCTTTTGGAGTGAATGCATGTGACCTTTTTGATAAGCAGTTATATCCCCAGCAAGGTGTTGATTCTGTTGTTTTAACGAGTAATAGTGGCGTCTGTTTATCAATGGATGATACGTTGGAGTATGCGACAAGGCCTTGGTTTGCGATTATGCAATGGCTTGGCGATGAGCCTTCGACATCAGAATCCTATTGGGATGATTGGGTCTTAAAATCAGAGTCGGATCCATTGTTAACTCAAAGTATTGCCTCTAATTATTTTGGTTTTGGTGTCTGGATGCCACCAGAGCTAGAAGACAAAATTAATGATATGAGTACCGAGGAGTGGCTAATGAGTCACGGCCTGCAGTTAAGTGTTGGCTTTGGTGACAAAAAGTCAGGACAGCCACGAATGCGTTTTGATTATCGGTGGCATGATAAGTATGAAGGCGATGTGATGATGCAGGTGGAAGTGCCGTTTTAATCGGTTTTTTGCTAGGTAACGGCTAAAGGTTATTGATACAGAAAAGGGAAATGAAGTTACTAGCAATAGTGAACATCATCTCCCTTTTTTTGATCCTAAAGATCAGTCATTAACGCTTAAACGTCACTTGTTCAGTTTGCTCAAGATTAATCGTTGTTTCCGCAGGTTTTGTTTCTGCGATAACTTTACCGTGACGAATGGAGTAGCGCACAGGAACTTGGCGACGAACCGCATCAAAACCACTTTCAGCAGGTAAAATCAGCAAGTTACCCGGCTTACCTGATTCAATACCATAGTTATCTTGAATATTGAGCGTACGTGCTGAGTTGGTGCTGATCAAATCGAGCGAGTTGTTGATCTGATCGTAACCCATGACTTGGCATACATGCAGCCCCATATGCAGAACTTGAAGCATGTTCGCTGTACCTAGTGGGTACCAAGGGTCAAAGACATCATCGTGACCAAAACAGACATTAATGTCAGCGGCTAGCATCTCTTTAACGCGTGTTACACCACGACGTTTTGGGTAATCATCGAAACGACCTTGCAGGTGAATGTTCACAAGCGGGTTTGCGACGAAGTTAACGCCAGACATTTTTAATAGTCGGAATAAACGAGAAGCATAAGCACCGTTATACGACCCCATTGCTGTTGTATGACTCGCCGTTACCTTGTCACCCATTTCAAATTTGTGGGCCAACGCCGCTAATGTCTCTACAAAGCGTGACTGCTCATCATCAATTTCATCACAGTGGACATCAATTAATCGATCATACTTTCTAGCCAATTCAAATACATAATGCAGTGACTCAACACCATACTCGCGAGTAAACTCGAAATGTGGTATTGCACCAATGACATCAGCACCAAGTTGAACCGCTTCTTCTAGTAACTCCTTACCATTTGGATAAGAAAGAATACCTTCTTGAGGAAACGCGACGATTTGAATATCAACCCACTGTTTCATCTCTTCGCGTACTTCAACCATTGCTTTAAGAGCAACAAGCGTTGGATCTGAAACATCAACGTGTGTTCTTACGTGTTGAACACCATTGGCAATCTGCCACTTTAGCGTTTGCTTAGCGCGCGATTTAACATCTTCAATAGAGAGTGTTTTTTTTCGCTCAGACCAACGCTCGATACCTTCAAATAACGTACCTGAAATATTCCAACTTGGCTCACCAGCTGTTTGGGTTGTATCAAGGTGAATATGAGGCTCACAAAAAGGCGCGACCGCTAGCCCACCTTGAGCGTCAAGAGTATCAACCGTCAACGTTGTTGACTCTGTATTGTCGAAGATACGGCTAATCTTGCCATCTTCGATAAGCACTTGCTTTAACTCGCCATCATTATTAAGGCGTGCGTTTTTAATCAGTAAGCTTGTCATTATTATTCCTTACGCCACAGACTTTTCAGCAGACGTTTCTTTATTAAGCAAAGCGTTTAATGCTAAGTAGCTAAGTGCACCACCTAGAACAGCGTTAACAGGAACAACACCTGGGAGGAAGTGGCCTGCTGCAACACCGATTACAACAGCAAGGATACCTGCCCAGTTGATTGTTTTAAACTCGGTTTCTGCAAAGTTTTTATAACGCTTACGATTGATGATGAAGTCAGTAATAATGACGCCGCCAATGGGTGGTATGGCAAGGGAAAGGAACGTTAGCCAGCCAACAAAGTTGTTGTAAAGCCACAGTGCGCATAAAGTACCGATAACACCATTTATCATTGAAAGGTATTTACTTGATAACCCGGTAATATTTGAAAATCCAAGGCCAGATGCATAAAGTGCATTATCGTTAGTCGTCCAAATATTTAGGCCCAATACGATAATTGCTGGGATTAATAACCCTTGTGCAATCATAACTTCAGATATATCAGATTGACCTGTCGCGGCAGCGCCTGCTGCGCCAAAGATAAACATTAAAGAGTTACCAATAAAGAAAGCAATCATTGTTATTAGGACCGCACTTGCTGGCTTTTTACCAAAACGTACAAAATCAGCAGTTAACGTGCCTGCACTGATAAATGAACCGACGACCATGGCGAGTGCAATAGAGAAGTCGATAGGCTGTTCTGGTTGAACTTTTTGTAGTTCGGCAACACCCCCCACACTATCAACTGCTTGAAAAACAGAGAAGCCACCTAACAGTGCAATCGCAGGAACCGCAATCGCAGACAACACCATCAAAGCTGAGATGCCAAAATAGACCGTTGCGGTCATTAGCAGGCCAGAGACAATGATCAGTGTGTTGGTATCAATTCCTGTTGCTTTATGTACAGGGATTGAAAACATAGCCACCCCGACGCCAAACCAGCCAACCTGTGTGCCGCCAAGGAGTGCGGAAGGTAACCAAGAGCCTTTTGAACCAAAAGAGAAGCGAGCGAGAAGGTGAGTAGAAAGGCCGGTTGAAGCACCGATGTAACCTAGAGCTGAGGTGTATAGACCAAGAATAAGGTTACCAACAAGGACTGCGAGGAAGAAGTCATTAAACGACAACCCTGTACCTAATGAGCCTCCGGTCCACATACTTGCAGAGAAAAAAGTAAGCCCGAGCATTACCATGGTAAGGGACAAAACCCCTTTTCTAGCCGATGATGGAACCGGCCCGAGACTGTAGTTATTATCAGCAGACATCTTTTTCTCCACAACAATTAATAGTAAAAACAATAGCCAAATTGCAGGCAAACGCGAGGATTATGATGCGAAAAATCTACGAGTCAATAGGCTATTTGTGATAAAACCGTTTACGTAAAATAGTAATGTGTATTTTATCAATAAAATCAGATAATTGTGTTTCTATAATAATATAGAAAAGCGTTCGGTTTATTTTGCGGAGTGTTTAGGTTTGATTGAGAGGTTGTTGGATTTTTGTGAATTTAACTTGCAGGGTATGCATTAGAGTTCATTTTGTCGCTCCACTTTTTGTAGCTAGAGCGACAAATCATATTTGCGCAGTAGAGTTAACTAGCGCACTGCGGTACAAAAACTGACATCAGCGACACCAGTTTTAAGGTCATAGCTGTGGTAGAACTCGAAGCAAGGCCTATCATCGCTCTCGATCCCTTGTTTAACAATCTGGGACATTAGCAGGTCCCAAGTAGAAGCGTATTGCGACTTGTCAGTAATGATTTTTCTAATCACCCCATACTTACCCCCAGAGAATGGTTTCGCTTCTATTCCATTAGTCGGGACAGTATCTTCATCAACAAAAAGACATATATCAGTACGGCATTTCTCATCTGGTGTTATTTCAGGGTTATCGTGATAGATAAAAATATTGCCGTTTTGTGCAAAGCCATTAGGCCCAGCCCAACCATATAATTTTCCAATAGCAGGATCGTAGTTCTCTCCATAAGGACCATTGACTCTAACGTATGCGAGGTTTGCCGCATCAAAGTGTTGAATTTCCATCGTTTCAGCTGTCATGTTGTTGCTCCTTTTTGTTAGTTCAGGGGCAGTATAAGAATCCTCGCTGGAAGAGGCGTGTCCGATCTTGCGCAACGAGTGTCCAATCTTGCTGCTTTTCAACAGTGACGAAAACGTATCGATGCTTTCACATTGACGAATTTGTGTTGGCGTAAGATTAAAATACTGTTTAAACGCCTTAGCAAGGCTTTGGGAGCTAGAGAATCCGTACTCTAATGCAACATTCGTAATGGCGGGCTTTTTATAGAATAGGTCGTTGGCAGCGTTCTCAAGACGTAGTCGCCTTAAGTAGTCATTTAACGTCTCGCTTGTCACCGCCTTGAAAATACGATGAAAATGATACGGAGATAAACAGGCTAACTTAGCCACTTCTTCAAGGTTTAGGGCAGAGTTGTAATGTTTTTCTAGATGTCGAATAACAGGTGTTAAACGCTGATGATAGTCCGTTGCCATCAAGGTTACCTAAATACGTAAACAAGTAGCGCCATTCTACTAAGGCAGGGGGAAAATGCAGTGTTGGGAAGTAAAATTATGATCGATGACAAAATTGAGGCAAAAAAATAGCCAACTGCAAGTATGCAATTGGCCGATATAAATATTTGTGAACAAATAGGTTCACTAACAACGTCAGTTGGCTAGGTGACCCTCGGCTTAAGAAGGGTCAATATTAGTATTGCAGTATATGTGCCAAGTTTTAGAGTGCATAATTGACTGCAATTGCGTCTATTTTCGTTGTTAAATTCACCATCGATTGCAGAGTGCGATTGCGTTTTGCGATCGAGTTGCAATTTGCAATTCAAATATAAACTTGAGTGCATTTAATTCATATTGTTCATTAATGCTATTGTTCATTAAAAATGTTGTTGAAATAAGACCCTAGTACTAATTCAAGCAGTCGGGTCTCATTGGGGGGCTATTAAACAGAATAGAAGAAGTACAATTGAGACTTCATGCGAATAATGATGCCGCGAATAACATCTAAGAATGACATAAACGCAACGGGCTTCTCACCACTAACCCATGCCAGTCCAACCGCGCCAACAGGCAAATCGTAGTTGTCGTCTTCGAGTACTTTTAGTCGAACAAAGTGGTGCTTGTTCATTACGTTTTTCCCTGTCGTACTACGTACAGAAGGGTCTATGCCTAGAAGATTACTTTGTGCTTCCCCCGTTGCTTCAACAATGCCTTCAACTTCTGCTGCAAATATTTTCCCAGGGTAAACCGATGAAGAGAACTCGGCAACCTGGCCAGGTTTCACATTACGAATAGCCTGATGATTGACTCTCATAAGCACATATTTTTCATCAGTGTACATCTGTAAGCGCGGTACACGTGAAATCAGCTGACCCTCTCTCAAAATGAAGTTAGTGACAAAACCATCAGCAGGGGCATAGATCTTGGTACTGTTTAAATCCCATTGTGCTTTGGCTATTTTTTGCTCTGCGCTATCAAGTTCTGATTGACGACTTGCCAGTGAAAGCTTTGATTTAGTGATGTCTAACTTTTCACGTTCGCTATCGACACGTGCTTTATCTAACTCAGCTTGCAGTGTTTTTAATTGCTGCTTTGCTATCGCGACAATGCTGGTTTGTTTATCGATATCGCTTGCAGTGATGGTGTTCTTTACGGCCGCATTTTGTTCTTGATAGCGCTTCAACATTTTGTTTTGTAGGGCATAATCAATTCTTGCAGTATCAAGGTCACTTTGCGATTTTTCTAAGCCATGCAGTGTCGACTTATAATCGCTTTCTGCCAATAGAATATCTTCTCTTGCCGTAGTAACCGCTATTTGAGCAGTCGCTCCGTTTGCCTTAGCTTGATCGAGTGCTATTTGATACGGTTCGTCTTCAATCTCATAGATCAGCTGACCTTTTTCAACACTCTGGTTAGGCTCGATATAAATATTTTTCACTTTACCATTTATGTTAGTTGAGTCAGGACGAAGTTGAATATGTGGAGATTGAACAATTGATCCACCAGAAAGATCCATAGGAGTGTAGTTAATTAGACCTACCCAAACAAACAGCAACCAAGATGTCCCACCTAGGTAGGAGAATGTTTTTGTGCCCTTATTCCAAGGCATACCAACTAGCCTCAAAATATAGATAAATAGAGCCCATACTGCTAAACCTTCTAACATTATGATTCCTCGTTTGATTGATTAAGTGGTGGGGCGCTTCGCCAAGTGTCACGTATAGAGATGATCGCTTTTTCTGCATCAACAAACGCAACGATAACGGCAACAACCCAAACCCAATGCCAAAGAAAACCAATCCATGTTAAGGCGGTGATTAACCCTATCTGCTGATGCTTTTTACTGTGAGCTTCACTTATTGGTAGCTCATGGAACTTCCAAAAACCAAACAACACAGCACCGATGGTGGCAATTAAAACTAGACCTGATACAACGTGAATAACAGTATCCGCTGTCGTACCAACAAAGGGAACGCTCACTAGACTCATGCAAATATCCTCAACGAAATGAATTGTTACATTATGCCAAGTGGTTGCTAGAGGCCTATAAAGACGATAGATTAACTCGTTTATTGAATTATTTTGATGTGTTCTGTCGGGAGAGGGGCGTGAATTTTATTCGAGCAGCCGGTTTTATTGCTATTTATCGCAGTGTTGTACAGGCATATGGCCTGCAACAAGAGCAGCTAAAAATCCCAGCAACGGTGTTTGAGCACCCAATGACCCTGATTCCTATCTCGGAGTTTAATTTTATTCTCAAGAGGATTGAGCAACTGACTCAAGATCCTGATTACATTCTTAATCGATCACGAAATGTCGATTTAACTGCGTTAGGGAGCCTCGCTCATTGGATGTTTTCCGGTTACGATTTGGCTTCAATGATCCGCCGGATCAATAGTGGGATTACTTGCCTGCAATCTGGTGCTTTTGTGATTGGCTCTCAAAGTGGGAAGATTATTAAATGGGTATATCAAAGCTCAAGCATTGATTCTGAAGTGAAAGTTCACGACAGCATACGAGTTGCGATGTTTATGATGAAAGCGATGAGAGTCTATTTGGGAGAAGATTTTTCGCCACTGAGAGTGATGCTGTCAGGTGCACGAGATAATAAACCTCTATATCGTGATTATTTTGGCTGTGATATTGGTTGGAATCATAATCAGACAGAAGTGTGGTTTGATTCTGATTTGCGTTTTTTACCTGCTCAACGTGAGTCAAACTATAAAAAACCAATGGCGATAGACTTCAAAGATTTGGATGACTTTTTAAGCATGCCGCAGTTCGACGATGAGATGAAAGTGGTGTACGAAATGATCATCTATAGCTGTCATTATGGTCTGCCCAGCTTAGAAAGAGTGTCTAGTCTAATTGGGTTATCCAACCAACAGTTTCAACGAAAGCTGAACAAAAGAGGGTATAACTTTTCGTCGCTGTGTGGATTTGTATTGAGTAACGAAGCGACCAATCTACTTGCCAAAGGTATTCCTATTCAACAGACCTACCAACGGCTAGGGTATACGAATATCGAAAGTTTTAATCGTATGTTCAAAAAGCACCGTGGTTTAACGCCAACACAATATGTGAAACGTTTTGATGATAACTTTTATTAGCTTGTCGCAGTGTCTAGTATGAGCTTTCACAGATTAAGAGGTTATCACTTTAAAAGGTTAGCTCGTTGTGTTGTCATACAGTGGTCGAATTAATAAGATGTATAGATAGGTAGATGTTGATTAAATGGAATAAATTTGGGGCTGTATGGCGTTTAATATCAGTGTTTATGCTGACTTTTATCACTGCTATACCTGCATCATTTGCAAAAGAAAAAGTAACCATATTTGCGGCTTCTTCTCTAACTAATGCATTGTCAGAGATTGCTGACGAATATCAACAGCAACATCAAGTGACCATTCGTTTATCTTTTGCATCTTCTTCTGCTTTAGCTCGGCAGATAACGTATGGAGCGCCTGCCGACATCTACTTCCCAGCCAATCAAAAATGGTTAGATTATGTCATTGAGCAGCAAGCCGTCGATGCAGATAGCAGTGTTACATTGCTTAATAACTCTTTGGTGCTCATTGTTCCAGTTAATCAAGGTGTTGGTGAAAAAATTGAGGGCGCTGCAAAATCATGGGATTTGGTTAACCTTTTAAACGGTGGACGCCTTGCGGTCGGAGATCCTGATCACGTACCTGTTGGGCAATACGCAAAGCAAGCATTAGAACACTATGAGCAATGGGAAAGCGTTAAATCTCATTTAGCACGTGCGAATAATGTTCGTGGGGCGTTAGTGCTAGTAGAACGAGGTGAATCGCCATTAGGTATTGTGTATCAAACCGATGCCATGATCTCTTCAAAAGTAAAATCAATTGCAACGTTCTCCTCTGTTAGCCATCAGAATATTGAATACCCAATGGTGATGGTAAGCGAAAAACCGACACCAGAAAGCCAAAAGTTTTATCAATATTTGCAAAGTGACGAAGCGAAAGCGGTATTTCTTGCACATGGCTTTGGAGTGAATTGATTGTGCTGACAGAATATGAACTCTCTGCATTAGTATTAAGTATCAAGGTTTCCACTGTTGCGGTGGTTGTAAGCTTGCCATTGGCCATTTTAGCGGCATGGATTTTAGCTCGTATTGAGTTTAGAGGTAAGGCACTACTAGATAGTGTTATACACCTACCTTTAGTGTTACCCCCTGTTGTTATTGGTTATCTACTACTAGTAGCGATGGGTCGACAAGGGTTTATTGGACAGTGGCTTTATCAAACCTTTGGTGTCAGCTTCTCGTTTAGTTGGCAAGGGGCTGCATTAGCATCAGCTGTTGTCTCTTTTCCTTTAATGGTTCGAGCTATTCGTCAATCGATTGAGTCGGTTGATACTCGCTTAGAGCAAGCTGCACGCACATTGGGTAGTAGCCCTTGGCGGGTATTTGCGACGATTACACTGCCTTTGACCGCTCCGGGAATAATATCTGGGATGATCATTGGGTTTGCGCGAAGCCTTGGCGAGTTTGGTGCAACGATTACGTTCGTTTCAAATATTCCAGACGAGACGCGAACGATTCCATTGGCGATGTATTCATTTATCGAAACGCCGGGTGCTGAATTTCAGGCAATGCGTCTGTGCATTATCTCAATTGTTATTGCCCTTGCTTCTCTAATTGCTTCTCAGTGGCTGACGAAGAAAGCGCAGAAAAAGGGGGTAACAGCATGCTAAAAGTGGATATTAAAAAGCAGCTTGGGGATATTGAACTTGATGTTCAAGTGGAGATCCCACTGCAAGGTGTTTGCGCTATTTTTGGCCGCTCTGGTGCTGGAAAGACTTCGCTGGTTAATGTACTTGGTGGCTTATCTCATCCAGATTATGGTGATATTCATTTAGGGGAAAGAGTTCTTTTCTCAAAAAATACAACAAGCTCGAAGATCATTAATCTGCCGCCTGAAAAACGAAAGATTGGCTATGTATTTCAAGAAGCTCGCCTGTTTCCACACTACACCGTAAAAGGAAACCTTAATTATGGCGTAGTGAAGTCAGATAAAGAGAGCTTTCAAAAGATCATTCACTTACTGGGAATTGAAGATCTACTCGAACGCTATCCCAACTCATTGTCTGGTGGTGAGAAGCAACGGGTCGCCATTGGCCGAGCACTATTAACATCCCCAACTATGCTTTTAATGGATGAGCCGTTAGCATCACTTGATTTGCCTCGTAAAAGAGAGTTGATCCCTTATCTTCAAAAGCTCGCTAAGCAGCTTAGTATTCCTATCGTTTATGTCAGTCATAGTTTAAGTGAAATCCTACAACTTGCCGATCATATGTTGGTGTTAAATGCAGGTAAGGTTGTAGCGCAAGGCCCGCTTGCCCAAGTTTGGAATAGTGATGAAATGAGACCGTGGATTGCAGCTCAAGAGCTGAGTTCTCTACTCCATGCCAAAGTGGTTGAGCGTCATACCCAATATCCAATGACACGGTTAGAGCTTCAAGACGGTAATCATTTATGGGTGAATGGTGTATTAGATGAATCACTACACAACACTTCTCTTAAGGTACGTGTAGAGGCTAATCACGTCTCGATATGTACGTCAAAACCTGAAAATTCAAGTATTCGAAATATTTTAAAAGGGTTTATTAAAGAGTTACATCCAAATGACAACGGCGAGCAAGTGCAAATAAAAGTAGCGCTTGGCGAGGATGAACTTTGGGCCAACGTGACGACTTGGGCGTGTGAAGAGCTCAAGCTATCTTGCGGTTCTCATGTATACGCTCAGATAAAAGGCGTATCGATGGGACCAACCGATATCGCACAGTCTCATTAATTTTTATGAATCAGTTAATTGAAAACGTTAATTGATGCGCGTATTTGTGGTTTTGCTGATTCAATTCTTTGTATTACAAAGAAAGTTTCCTCGCATATGGCTATAGTGAGTAATGCTTGAACACTCATTGTTGGTTTTGACGTGCTTACGATGTTCAGTTGTTCAGTGGGGCAGATAGGTCAGATCCGACATTGATTAGGGGAAGGATATTCCATTGAAAGCGATATTAATACTACTGGTACTATTGATAAGTGGCTGTGGCCCGTTGGCGACACTCGAACGAGATATCAACGAAGTTAATAAGCAGTTTCAGGATATAACCTTTCAACTTCCTTCTGCCGATCGGTACGTCATTATTCAAATGGGCACCGAGAGTATCGAGGATATCATCAGTGTCGATATCCATGAGGGCAGCCTTAAAGTCGCTATACCTGCCATTGTTGCTCAAACAAGTGTTATTTATCTTTTTAAAGATGTCAGTCGAGATCTTATCTATCAACCGAGTGAAGAACTCTATCGTGTAGATATTAAAGATTTACTGGATAATAATTCGGTGATTAATGTTGACGAAAAACTCTCAACGACAAACTATGTTAAAGGCTTAGAGACAGCACCGCTACTCGATTATATCGAGCTTGAAGTGAATAGATCGAACATTGGTCGAATAGTTCCGCTGGATGATGAAATGTTCAGCGATGAGGCGAAATACCTCGGCATGTGGAACCCGTTGGAGTTTGTTGAACGTCGATACTCTGGCGTGATCTTTATGGAGCCTTATGACAAAAACAAAATCCCAGTTTTGTTTATTCATGGGATGGGCGCAAGCGGGAGTGATTTTGAATCAATTATTAACCGAATGGATAAAGAGCGCTATCAAGCTTGGGTAGTCAATTATCCAACTGCACTATCATTAACGCTCGTTGCACACTCACTCTCTGCGATGGTCACTATGATTGCTGAAGATTATCAACACACCCAGCCTATTCATATTGTGGCTCATAGTATGGGAGGGGTATTAACCCAGCACTACTTTAATATTTGTAGTGCTCAGCAGAGATGCGAGAACATTCTTTCCTTCACATCGATTTCATCACCATTTGCTGGCGTTAATTCTGCTCAGCTTGGGGTTGAGATGTCTCCTGTAGTGATGCCTTCATGGAAAGACATCGCGCCGAACAGTACCACCATCAAAAATCTATTTAACCAAGAACTCGCCTCAAATAAGCCGCCTCACTATCTGATGTTTGCTTATGACAATGGTCGGGTTTCTTCCAACCCAAGCGGTGATGGCACAATCACACTCTCAAGCCAGTTAACCCCTTTTGCTCAGCAGCAAGCTGAACAAATGTCTGGATATAATGAGAGTCATACTAGTGTGTTAACGAATCCGCAGTTGGTCAGTGATCTTTCTAAGTTCTGGCAGCAAGTTGAAGCCGGAAAATTTAAGGAAATCAATAAATAATCACGGCTTTATCTTTGTGTTTATAAGAGCTAGGTTGTTTGGCGTTTATTCCGTTTTATCCATCGACCCCATGGAAGGCTCAATAAAGTGAAAATAGATACTGCGTAGAGCATGGACCATCCAAGGCAGATGAAGACTAACGTACAGAGAACCAGTGAGACTAAAGCTAATCCTTTTTTAACACCGTTTAACAGCCTAAACGCGGCGAGCATTGCAAGTAGATAAACCAGTACAAAGATTCCATTGGCTAACTTTAAGAAGAATTCTAAGTTGAGCCCTGAAACTTCACCTCCCACGCAAGAAAGCAACAGTATTATACCAACGACGAGTGTGGCATTAGCGGGTACGCCTCTGGATGAAACTTTCGCAATTGCACCTTCCGGTTGATATTCTCTTGCTTGAGCCCAGACCATGCGAGCTAAGCTTTGAGTGTATAAATTGACGCTAGCAAAGCAGGCTGAAAACCCAAGTACACTGATCAGTAACGCAAACTTTGACCCAAACAGAAGATCACTAAGAAAAGGGATTGAAGCATATTCAAACTCAGCACTACCATACGCTGAAAACTTTAAGATCACGACGGAACATGCCCAGTACGTAGCGCCTGCAATAAAACAGCCGATGAGTATTGCAATGGGGAAGTCACGCTGAGGGTTCTTGAACTCCTCTCCCATATGAGCAAAGGCTTCGATGCCGACAAAGCACCAAAACATAACCCCAAGCGCAGCGGTGATCGGCCATAAAGAATCGATGGTTAACGGCGGCATTGCCATATCGGCGGTTGAAATATCACCCTGCCATAAAAATGCGCCAATAAGAGCAAAGATACTAAGAGCAATCACAGTTTGAAGTCGTCCCGATGACTTGCTGCCCATTAAGCTAACACTCACAAGCATAAATACAGTGAGTATCTGGGTAATTAGTGGGGTGTTGATAGGCGAGGGCATGATCTGTTGTAAAAAGCCAGCAGCAAGCGCAACGGCTGCGGGTACACCAACAGGAATAACGCTAACAAATAGCCATGCCACACTGCGTTCCAGTCGGCGACCAAAAGCTTTGCGAACAAAAAATGCGGTTCCGCCAGCACTAGGATACTGTTTTCCAAGTTCAGCAAACGTTAAGGCGATAGGGCAAATTGCGATAAAAAGTAGAAGCCATGCCCATAGAGACATTTCAGCGGCAATACCAGCGGCAATCGCAGGGATCATAAACAACCCCGTTCCCATAAGTGTGGTCGAGAGTTGACCTATACCTGATATTAACGTTATTTCCTGCTTTAATTGACTCATCAATTCGCTCCTTGAATGATTCAGATGATCAGCTTACTCGTTCTCAATTAGAAACACAGCTATCAATTTGTCGTAGTTATGCGTCAAAGTGACGGTTTACTCGGTTAGTTCACGTCACTTTGTGTTTACTTGAATAAACTAACTGCTGTCTCTGATAAATGGTGAATCAAATAAGCAATGACTAGTACTCTTAACTATTCTTTATGCCATCGATGACCATAAGCCTGTGAGTAATCGGGTGTGGGTATCGATGAATGTAAGTCTTCACTAGCTTCTAGCGGTCCTATAACCGTTCGATAAGGTAAAACTCCCGCCCATGCCTCAACATCCAGATCGGCCAAGTCGTCATTTACTCCCGAGTTGCTGATTTTTACTGACGCTTCGGTCAATGGAATGACTAAAAGGTCTGTGGCCGTTAGTTCCTTTTGGTTACTCAACCGTATATCAGAACATCGACTTGGAGCGATTTGCTCGACAAAGTGATTAAGTAGACGGTCTTTCTCTGCGTTGTCTTCAATCGCTTCAAACTGACCAAGAACGACAGCTGAACGATAATGCGCGCTATGATGAAAAGCAGACCGAGCAAGTACCCATCCATCAAACAACGTAAATGTCAGACAAGTCTGTTTCGCCTGTTTTAACTGTTTGATCAGGCGGCTATTTTTAGCACCGTGTATATAGACATTGTTGTCCACGCGCCATGCAAGCATAGGAATAACAATTGGCCCTGTACTATCTTCAATAGCAATGTGAGCAATGAGGCTTTCATCGATGATCTGATAAAGGTTTTTAACCTCAAAATCGGCTTTTCTCGCACTTTTTTTAATTTGGGTTCTTTGGCTTGTCGATAACATATCCCACTCCTTTGGCTCAATACTGCCTTAAACGGCAGCGTTTACTTGATAACTGAGAACTCAGTGATGGTTGCAATATAAAAGCAAACTGGTAGGTTAAATAGGGCCACTTTATAAATAAGAGTAGATCCAGTTATGCAGCCAATTGATATTGGTGACTTGCCATTTGACCGAGCTACCTCCTCACTGCAAAAGCAGTTGTTTTCGGCTATCCGAGAGAAGATCTCGGCTAACCTGTGGCCCAAGGGCGGGAAGCTTCCGTCGACTCGTAAACTCGCTAATGAATTGGCCATAAGCCGGAACACCGCAATAGCAGTGTACGAACAGTTGGTCTCTGAAGGGTATCTTGAGTCTAGAGTTGGATCGGGCTTTTATGTGGCGATTGAACTCCCTGATTATATTTTTGAAAAAAACGCACCAATATCAAATTCGAATATTTCCGGCTGTGACAGAGCACAGGTACAAGATCTGAATGGCAGCTTTGCTCCGGGCGTTCCTGATTTAACCCACTTCCCTATGAGCAAATGGAGTCGTCTATTACAACGACACGCTTCTCGCGTTAACTTATTGGGAAGCCAAGATCTTCAAGGTGATCCCGATTTACGCCAGGCCCTGTGTGACTATCTATCGAGCAGTCGCTCAGTCAGTTGTAGTGCCGATCAAATCATCATAACCTCAGGTGCACAGCAAGCGTTATCAATCGCATTAATGTCGACATTGGAGCCAAATGACAAAATATTAATGGAAACGCCAGGCTACGCCCAAATGCGTAAAGTCATCAGCTTGTTAAGGCTTGATCTCGAACCGGTCGATGTTGCACCTAAAGTGGGCTTAAATCTGGACCAAGTAAAAACAAGCCGTGCCAAATCGTTGTATGTGACACCCAGTAATCAATACCCCATGGGAACAACGATAAATCTAGAGCAGAGAATTGAGCTAGTGCGATGGGCTAAAGAGAACAACCGTTGGATTATTGAAGATGATTACGATAGTGAGTTTCAGTTCGCGCACCGGCCTAATCCAAGCCTGCAAGGATTATCGGCAAAGATAGGTGCAGACGCACGTGTTCTCTACATCGGTTCGTTAAGTAAAGTGATGTTTAATGGTTTAAGGCTAGGTTACTTGGTGGTACCGAAAGGATTGGTTGCTCGCTGTTTAGAAGTCAAAGACGCGTTAAGCGGTGATACTCCATCTCATGTACAAGCAGCGTTGGCTGATTTTATCGTTGAGGGCGATTTTTTACGCCATATTAGAAAAATGAGAAGACTCTACAAACAGAAATATGAACTAATGATAGATGCGATTGAACGTCATTTTTCAGACAAAGTTGAAGTGATCAGTCAAGCTGCAGGGCTTCATGTGACCATAAAGTGGGAAGCTGGGATTAGCGAGTTAGAGCTGTGCGAGAAGGCGATAGAAAAGGGTATTACTATTAGACCGCTTGCTATGTATGAGCACGAAACAGCAAACGACAGGCAATGGCAAAGTGCTGTTCTAGGTTTTGGAAATATTGATATAGAAGACATTGACCATCGAATTGCAACGCTTGCACAGCTGCTTTAAACATGGTTAATTGATAAATAACGATATTTATACCAATGAAATATTACGTTCTATCTGGCGATGTTGAGATACAAAAAGTGATTCTGATAGAAGGAAAGTTATGAGTAGTGGAGCTAAATGTGGATAAATTTGATCAGATTATTGTCGATATACTACGTCAAGATGCGCGTCGTTCGGTCAGTGATATTGCCAGAGAAGCTAACTTATCTCGCTCAGCTGTAACGGCCAGAATCAAGAAATTGGAAACGGACCAAATCATACTGGGATACCACGCACACCTTGCTGAGGACAGCCCGCAAGAGATCATTAAGGCTTACCTTGCTCTCAGGTTTGATATGACGAGTACCACGCAGCACTGTGAAAGCTACGCTAAGAAAATATACACCATTGATGGTGTTAAGTGGTGTCACGCTATCAGTGGCGAAACGGACATGATGCTATTTGTTGAAGTGGCAAGCATGGCTCGTTTAAACGAAATTCGTGATGAGCTGCAATCTTATCCAGAACTACGCCACTTAATTACTCATACGGTTCTTACTGAATTTTTTAATACTTCATCTCTGCATAACGCAACTCAAAATAAATAGGTTACTCATGACATTCACCATCTGGTTATCACTTCTTACTATCTGCTTATTGGGCGCAATGTCACCGGGTCCGAGTCTTGCCATGGTTGCTAAGCATAGTTTGGCTGGTGGTCGAGCTAATGGTTTGGCTACTGCCTGGGCACACGCCTTTGGTATCGGCATATATGCTTTTATCACGCTTATTGGTCTTGCTGTGGTATTACAGCAATCGCCTCTATTATTTAAAACCATTAGTTATGCTGGTGCTGCTTATCTTGCCTACTTAGGGGTAAATGCGCTGCAGTCTAAAGGTGGTGTAGCCGCTAAGTTGGAATCAGGTGAAACGACGAGTCTTTGGCAATCAGCGAAGGAAGGGTTCCTAATCTCACTGCTTAGCCCTAAGATCGCACTGTTTTTTATCGCACTATTCAGTCAGTTTGTGGCGGTAGGT
The DNA here is from genome assembly GCF_050337325.1 of Vibrio kyushuensis. NCBI lineage: Bacteria > Pseudomonadati > Pseudomonadota > Gammaproteobacteria > Vibrionales > Vibrionaceae > Vibrio > Vibrio kyushuensis. The sequence goes on along the minus strand of NZ_JAKJSV010000011.1, from coordinate 10,870 downwards.
AGTGATACTTTTAGCAAGGGCTTGATAGTCATGACTCCACTGGTTGTGGATGGCCTTTGGTATACGCTCATCACCTTTATGCTATCAAGCCCAATGCTGCTTGATAAAATTCGCTCAAAAGCGGTTTTGATTGATCGTTTGTCAGGTGTCGTATTAATTCTGTTAGCGCTTAGAGTTGTATTTACCGTCTAACGAGCTGAGTTCCAACTTACTTTTGAACATAGTGTGAAAATGAATGCCCACAGCGATCTGAGATCAGCAAGCTATTTGGGCATCTATTTAGTGGAAAATTTCTGCAGCGGTATTAAGGCTATCTACTCGTCAGCCCATTGAAGCAAAATAAGCTTCAATTTCCGCTTTTGTTAATTCCTTAGTTTCATTTGAAAAGCAGTAATGGCTTGGTCTTTGATCACTGAAATATTGCATACTCATCTCTAAGCCATCTATATCAGTAAATAGTCCTAGTGGCATGTTATAGCTGCCTACTTTGTTCAAGCGATAAAAAAGATGAGTGCCACAATTACCACAGAAACCACGTGTTGCCCAGGGTGACGAGGCGAACTCCTTCAAGTGTTCTGTGCCTTCAAAAGTCACATCTGTTCCGCACTGAACGGCAAATAGAGGGCCTCCGCCCCAAGCGCGACACGTATCACAATGGCACACGGTAAACTTAGGGTTAACCTCAGCGGCCTTTACTTTAATGCTGCCACACAGACAACTTGCTGTTTTTTTCTCTGGCATTGTATTTATCCTTAAATTCGCTTATCTGACTCGACTACCTTCAAAATGAAGAGTTTGGTTGAGTTAGAAACTCAATTTCTTCTTTGCTAGAGGTTCGGCCTAGGATGTTATTTCGATGCGGATATCGCCCAAACTTTGCGATTATATCTCGGTGCTTGATCTCGAATTCAAGATTAGCTTCAATACCGTTACTCTTGTAGAGTTCAACTGCAACATCATGAATCTTTAATGATTCACTGTGCATATAAGGCATGTAAAGAAAGCTTCTCTCTGTGGCGTTTAGATCGCTATCTTGCCCAAGTTTTACCGCTTCTTGTGCAAGTGCCAATGCCAAAGGATCAGATGCAAATGACTCAGGTGTATCTCGATACATATTTCTAGAGAATTGGTCTAAAACAATAATTTCAGCTAACCGACCTTTGGCTGACTCACGCCATTCAAAAAGCTCACACCCTATCGCACTAGAGTGCAGTTCAGAAAATCTACGTCTAATAAGCTCATCGACTTTATTATCTTTGATCCACCATTTCGATGGACCTAGTTCGTCAAACCAAAACGTTAAAACGTCACCGTATTTCATACTATCCATCCTTAGATATTAATTAAGCGTCTTGCTCTCTGGCTAGGTTCTTAGACATGTTAAACCCTGTAATAGTAAAGCCAACTTTCTCATACAGTTTAACTGCACGTTTATTGTGGTAAGCCACTCTGAGTTTGATTTGGTGAATTCCCACTGACTTTAATTGCTTTTCAAGCTCTTCCATCGCTTGTTTGCCGTAGCCAGAACTTCGGTACTCATCAGCGATATAAAAATCATAAATAAAGGTCGATTGTTCATCGTTATTGATGGAGTGCCATAAGTATCCAACCAACGTTGTTATACCTTTAATTTCAGCATCGATACATAATAAAGAGTGTTGGTTGCTTTCTAGCCCATTAGGGAAGCAGCGTTGTAAGTCCTTTTTCGCCTTTTCAATGGCGACAGGAATAGAGTGGCCATAGTTCTGGGAAATTTCATTGCTGTAGTCATCCACGAAATATTGGCAATATGCAGGGAACTCTTTCTGCTGCATTTTTCTCAGCTTTATCACATTCATTCTCATTATAGTCGTTACTACTATGAGCACGATAACGTTAATGGTATGTAAAATTCAATTGATATTAGTTTAAGTTAAGTCATTAGCTGATCTGAATGCACTCTGGAGCGATTAGTGTTTTGTTAAGAGGTGATGAACACGGTTAATTGCTTTCGGATAAAAGAAACATCAGCCTTGAAGAAGTCTTGAAGTGGAATGTCTTCTACTGGGAACCAATAGAAAACTTGTTGCCGCTCAGGGTCAATGGCAATCGGATTCGTATTTTCTGGAATGGAGAGTAGGGCATAGTGAATCTCTCCACCAAAGTCATTTTCAGCAACGTGTGACCCCAAAAGCTCACAGGCTTTGAGCCCCGTTTCTTCCCATAATTCGCGTATAGCGGCTTGTTTACCGGACTCTCCCTGATCGATGGCTCCACCGGGAAATTCATAGACCATACCTTTAGTCCGTCTAAATCGTTGTTGGATTAAGACTTTTCCATTTCTAATAACAATGGCCATTGCTAAGTTTTTCATCGAAAGCCTTTTGTGCCTATGTCTTATTCGTAAACTGGGCTGATGTTTCGAGCAATCATCAGAACCTCGTCCGCTGAATATAAGTTAGAGATGGTCGTCTCAACTTCAGCTCCTAGCGTATTTTTATACAATTTTTGAGCGTAATTATCGGCTCTTGTGGTGACCAACACATGCTTTAATATGGAGTTTTTACGAGCAAGCTGAACTTTAACGTGCGTTAGTGATTCGACAGTTAGTTTTTTACCAATCCCTTTACCTTGATAGTTTGGCATAACAACCTAAATGGGAACTTGTTTCTTAAGTATCGAATTATTTATGTGCGAACTAAAGACATTGGCACGAACCTAATACCATTAAACTCAGCTTCCTCGCTGGTAGCTGTAAAGCCATTTCGACTGTAAAATCCGACTGCATTAACCGACGAACGTAGGCTAATTTCATTGGCGTCTGTCTTGCTCAGCAAGTGATTTAACAAATCACTTCCTAATCCCGAACCCTGCAACGAGCTTGAAACAAATAAGTGGGTTAGATAATTTCCATCACGTAAAGCAGCAAAACCTAATAATTCCTCACCTGAAACAGCCTTAATAGAGAGAAACTTGTTATTATCCAATGTACTAGCTAAATCAGGTAGAACTCGTTCTTTATACTCTTGTTTTCCTTGGGTATTAAGAAATGGAAGTACATCCTTTTCTGATACCTCAGAAACAAGCATTGTAACTGCATCTAAATCGGTGGTTATGACTTTTTGAATTTCCATACCTTCTCCAAGCACATCAGACTCCAAGTTGAGCACACTCCGCGTTGGGAGTCCTAATTAGCGCTTTGTTATGTCACTTGACTTACAATAGCATCAACTTCTACTTCGATTAACCACTCTGGATTAATAAAGCGCTTCGACCAAAAATGCCAAGTGCCAGCTGCTGTATTGAATGGTTAGTTAGCCATTATTCTCAAGGGTAAAACTTGGCAGTAAAAAACAATGTTACTATTCGCTATCCGATACCAACAGAAACCGATGAGAGATTATTGATGTCAGCTCAAAAACCACTACTAAATGAAGTCATGCTCGCATTCCAAGTTATCCCTAGAGTAGAAGAAGGTAATAACTTTGAAGTAGTAGACAAAGCTATTGAGGCGGTAAAAGCCTCTGGTGTGCCTTTTCAAGTGAGCGCGATGGAAACAACAATGAAAGGCGAATTAAACCGACTACTCGAAGTAGTAAAAGATGCACAACAAGCTTGTTATGACGCAGGGGCTGTTGAGGTTATTACCAACATCAAGATCCATAGTAAAACTGAAGCGGCTACAGACACTTTTTGTACTTATGACAGAGGTGTTACCAAAGCCAATCATATGTTTGTAAACAACTAATATTTAGGCCGCCTCTGTATTTTTCAGCATGGCGGCCAATGCCCTTATTAGCAGGATAAGAATTATGGGTCAAAATGATTGCTGTTTTAGTCCTGTGAACAGATTGTTAGGTATACCTTTAACCGACCTTGCCACAAAATTGATACAAGAAAGAACTGAAAACCAAGAGATGAAAAGAGGTAGTGGTAGCATAGATAAAAAGTACGCTATATTAAGTTGGGAAATAATGTGACTCGTTCCAATCAACAAACCTAATATGGCAAGGTACTTAAAAGGTAATCTTTGATATTTTAAAGAATGCTTAGTTAAGACAGAAGAAATAACAAACCCACTACCACCTAATAAACCGAACAAAACCAATACCAAATAGCCAAGTGCATTAGATTTCTGTTGAACAATTTGTTAGAAAACTATCGGTCTGCTGGATGGTTAATCCCATCATTAGTAACAACGTCACCTAAATCAAAAGGGTTTACGTCTTGCAAGCACCCAATATTAAAACCGTATTCAGTTGGGTCTGAACGTCGTTGATGGTGGGTATAGATACCGCAATTAGAACAAAAATAGTGCTTAGCTTCGAGGGTGTTGAATTGATAGAGCTTAATGGACCCTTGGCCTTTGATTACACGAATTCCATCTAATTTAACCGACGCAACAATCGCACCTTTTCTACGACATATTGAGCAATCGCAACGTCTTGGTTTTTCAATGCCATTGGGCAGATGTAGCTCTAGTTCGACTGAACCACAATGACATTTCGCGATATGATGAGTTTTAATTATAGTGTTACCAATTTCCTTGAGCATATATATCCCCTAGTTTTATAACGCCAAATTAAGCAGCGTGAGTTAGCTGGAAACTATTGTTATTTATCTTGTGGCTTACTACATTGAAACAGCTTCTATCTTATTACCATCAAGATCTCGGACAAAGGCGGCATAATAGCATTCACCATACTCTGGGCGTAAGCCGGGCTTCCCTTCGCACTTAGCGCCAAACTCAATAGCGGTTGCGTAGAAGTTATCAACTGCCTCTTGATTAGGGGCATTAAAGGCTACGTGAGTTCCATTGCCATTCGACGCATAACCTTCAGATGGTAGACCAACCCAAAATTCAAAGTTAGAGCCATAGGCTGCCGCGACACCTTCAATTAGGTGAGTTCGATTAATAGATAGCGTTTTAAACACAGCATCGTAAAAATTCATTGCTGATACGATATCTTTAACTCCAACCGATACGTGATTCAAAATCATTAAAACTCCTTTTATTCATCAACACTCGAGGGGATTATAATGCATATTAGTTTTACTGTGCCTGCTTAGCTGACAATGCCCATACCCCAGCAGTAGAAAGTAACGAGCCACCGAAAATATTAAATATACGTTGAGTTTTTGGTGACGATAATACCTGCTGAGCTTTACCTGCGAATACAGCATACAGCGTTGCATTTAGGGCAGCTAAAGCTACAAATGTAATTGCAAGAATCCATAATTGGGATGTAACTTCTGCATTTGTATTTATAAATTGAGGTAAAAAAGCAACAAAGAAAACAATGCCTTTGGGGTTCAAAGCCGTAACTAAATAAGTGTTGATAAATAGCTTCCAACTTGAAGCCTTGTTTTCATTTTTACTGATATCCGCAGGTTTAACACCAGCCATTAGTAATTTAATACCTAAGAATATTAAATAAAGACCACCAATCCATTTTACTACTTGGAACCAAAAAGCCGATTCAGCTAATAAAACGCCTAAGCCAAGTAAAGATAGAGCAAGCGCTGTAGAGTCTCCAAGTGCAACGGCCAAAATTAGCGGGATCTTAGCTTTATAACCATGGGACATCGAATAGCTAATTACTGTCAGAATTGTCGGTCCTGGTATAAGCAATAATACAACTGATGCAGCGACAAATGTGAACCATAGTTCGATACTCATAAATACTCCGATGTAAAAATAATGCCGTGTTAATTAGTGAAAAAACGATGTCCATCGACCTAAATGTTACTATCCTAGGCACAGAGATTGAAAAAGACAAAAACGCCGAGCGTCTTGGCGTCCTGTTGAACAGTTTGTTATGCGCGTTTATCACGATTAAGCTCAGCTATAGTAGTACGTAACTTGTTTGATTTAAGCTCTGTAAGCAAAACAGTGACTAAAGACAATATTGACGCTGAGATAAGCGCGATGTTTATCCAGTTGTTACCTGTACTCTCATCGATACCCCATAAACCGCTAAATAATAATAAACAGGCTACTATCGATAGAGCCGAATCATTCGTTTTAACTTCGTATTCGTCAGCTGCTATGTCTTTGATAACCGAAATTGGATTTGAAAGCTCATCAAGCTTAACTGGAATTTTCTCATTTCTGACTTTGGTCTTGAAGCCAATGCTTTGTAATGAGTTCGCCAAATCTTCCATGATAAATAATCTCCATTTCCGCTTGTGTATAACGCTAAGCTAACCTGCACAGCACCTTGGCATATACTTTTTCAGAGCAAAAAATACCAAGCGTGAAGTCTCTGGTTTAGCGTCTTGTTAACTGGTTTTTCTTGCGACTAACAATCCGTGATTACTAGAACCTAATAAAGAAGGCTCATCGCAAGTCCTTAAATGGTAGTTTAGCCAAGTGTTATATTGCTCTGAAGTGAAGTTATTTACACCTGATGATATATAGCGACCGAATCCATCTGTAGAGACATGACGTAGTTTGGTGAAACTACTTTTATTGATTAGCTCTTCAATCTCTGGTGGTGTAGCAAAGTAACCAACGTTAAAGAAGCCATCAGCCAATTTACTTGGCACTAGGCCTGTTTCAAATAACGTACATAAAACTTCAGGTGTGACCAACTCTGGGGACTGTTGGGCAAACATGCCCGCGACAAAATAACGAGAAATATACGCCACAGCCAGAATGCCACCTTTCTTTAGTACACGGTTAGCTTCAGAAATAGCGAGTTCGCGTTCTTCTAGTGTTTTCAGGTGATATAGCGGACCAAGAATAACGCATACGTCTTGTGAGTTACTTTCAATAAAAGGAACAGAGCAAGCATTACCTTCATATATAGAAAGCGATAAACTCTGCTCTGTAGCTTTACTCTCTAAAATTTTCACTTGGTCAGGAGCAAGCTCAATCGCCGTAGCGTCACAGCCCATCTTTGCGAAGTTTAGAGAGTAGCGTCCAGTTGCTGCGCCTTGTTCAATGACCTTTGTTCCGGGAGAAAGATACTCGCTTAATACATGCATTGTAGTATCAAACTCCATTTGCGTAATGAATTGCCTCGTAAGGCGAGAATCTTCATCAACACCTGTATATTGCTCTATTAGTTCTTTCATTGATGCACCTTAAACGGCAACCAGTTAACGCCCAAATAAAGGGCAAATATCCGTTGGTTAAAATAAGTGACGCAGGAGAAAAAACTAACTGTTATTTGTCCTGATTTGTTTACTTGCAATGTGTACCTAGGCCCAAATTTTTAGTTTAGTTATCAGGTTTACCTGCTTGCTTTGAAAAGAAAACAAATGGGATCGCTAAAGGCCCTACAAGAAATGCAGCCAACACCCAGAATATTAATTTAGCTTTACGCTGTTTCGCTACGTAATAACATAAGAGCATACTAATTAGATTTACGATAAATAATATTTCCATCTACCTTCCTAGAATATCAATTGATTACCAGTGCTCAAATTTAGCACCAAATTATAAGTACACATAACGCTGTTTTAAGTGGTGAGCGATGTCTTTAACCCAACCTAAATCGTTGAACCTTAGCCACTTGTTAGGCAAGCTTTCTTAGGTCAAGCTTCATTGTTGTTGAACCAGAAAAACCTACTAGCCACTTTAAATATGGAAAGCTCTCTATTTTTACTGCAGTAAAGCCTTTTGACTCATATAGCTTTTTGGCTCGTGGATTGCTGTCAATGACATCTAGCCTTACAGACTCGAAGCCACTCGTTTTCGCATATTTAATGATTTTATCTAGCAATAAAGACCCGATTCCTTGCCCTCTACACTCATTAATTACTGCAATACCATCCATCACGAGTTCCCCCTTTTCCGGTTCACGCTCAAAGAGACTGAATACTGCACATGCCCAAAGCCCACGAAAAATCCCAAGACTTTTGACTAACCCTTTAACACCAATACCACCAGTTAGAGAGCCTGCAATAACATTGAAGCCGGATAAGCCAACAATGCTGCCATCACGATAAGCCACAAATGAATATTCGGGCTGAAAACTCTTAGAAAGCACTAAAATACGGTTTGTTTTATCAGGAATGGCTCGGCAAAATTTCGAACCAAACGCCTCTTCGTACAGTTCTGCAATTAAAGTCGAATTTGCTACATCCCAACCTTTTTCAATATAGATAGCCATTTAATAGCCTCAATCTCCCTAACGCCTGCATAACATGTTTACTACTATACAATCATACTTGAAACTGAAGCCTTAAAAACGAGAAACACCCGGCAAACTGAGATTACCGAGTGTAGTAAAAGGTGCTGATGCATTTGTTATGCTGCAACTGAAAACGTTTATATAATTGACAAGGTACTATTGGTCTAGAGAATTTGTAATATCATAAACCCTACGATTAGATTCTATGGCATAAACTCTTCCACCAAGAGCTTTACATTCTAAGTCATTTTTACCTTTCCAGTTTACACCTGTTCCGTACATTACAGGTCTAATAATTCGCCAAGGCCAAAATCCAAAGCGTTGACCACCTTGGAAATTAACAACTGTATTTGAACCTGCTCTATCTGCATTATTAAGTAATTTTGGCATAACACGACTCACAGAACCATAAGTTCCTCTAGCTGCTTTTAAAGGTTTAAGATATTGATATTCGATATTTGGACTACTATCAAAAACACATTTGGTTCTCATGTTTTTAGCGTAATTTGCTGATACAAAATTCCCTTCCTGCAATGTGCTTAATTCAGCTGAACAGCCTGAGAGTAAAATACAACCTATAATAACTACAACCTTTTTCATAACACTCGTTCATTTATTTTATAAAGCTTTGTAAATTATCACTTAAGGATACGTTTAATCAGCTCCAAGCGTATTCTACTACTATAAATACATTATTATATGAAATGGGTTCAGCTTCCATTCAGCTTAGTCGCTATAACACCTTGTTAACTAGTAAAAAACAACGCCACCAAATCTAATCTGACCACCATAACCATAAAATCTGACCATTACAAAAATACCAAGCGTTTTGGAATCCAGTTGAACCATTTGTTAGGTTTTCTATATGTTTATGCTAGATCTTTCCAGCTTGATAAGCCTAGCTGTTTTCTACGTACCAGATAAAAAACAGACATAATCAACCCGAAAAGTAAGCCGCCACACACGCCTTCTAAGATTAATTGCGTTAAAGGCTTATTGAGCCTTTGGGTGTTTATAAACCAATTCAAAACACTAAATAATAGACCGAAGACAATGCTGGAAAAACTAAAGTTGATCATGAAATTTTGATAATAGGGTGGTGGGAATTTTAAACCACAGAATCTAAGTAATTTAGCGATTGGAGGATTAAAATTGGATTTCCATACACCTTTATCCTCAAGCTGCTTATGTGCAGCTTGTAATTGAGATTCATATGACATTTGAGTTTCCTTACTCATGATATGAAGATAATGAAATAAAACCTAACGCCTTATTAAGTGGATATAAAATAGTTGGCTAGAATTAGCGAGGAACGAGTGAAAGCTAATGTTTTTTGTCCGGTTGATCCACTTGTTAGGCTCGGTGAACACTACAATTAAAGCAACCTGGATTTGCATTGTGAATATGAATGTATTCAACATCCTTATTCTGAAATTGCCTATCAATTGCGGATTCTAACTCTTTTCCTTGTACTACTTCAGCTCCGATCATTAGCTTTTCTGAATCGTAAGCTCTTACTGAAAGTAATCTATGTCTTAGCATTTTGGGTACTTCATCAATATTTAACTTAGCCGTTTGAGCTTTTTCACGGACAAATATGGGTCCAGATGCCCTGTAAGGTGAATCGACATTATGGTGAAAGAAAGATAACGCTAGTACTCTCTCACCTATTTTTGCATCTAAGAGCGAAACACGACACGGGTATCCCGGCTCTGCATCTACAGTGACCCAGGCGGCACCTAGTAACTTTAACTCTTTTTTATTTTTGAACATGAGTTCATGAAAGTTATCTTCAGTTAGTGCTTTTATCAAAAATTTAATTGTCATTTATTAAACCTGTTTACTTTAAATAAAGAGTTTGATTATAAACACCCATTTATTTAATACTGGCCATATTCGGACATGACACTTAAATTATTTTAGAGCCTAAACGCCTTGCTAAGCGGTAAGTGATGGTTGGCTATAATCGCGAAAAGATGGCCAATTTTCATTTTTCCGTTTAAGCAATTTGTTATGCATTAATTGTACGACCACCTTTGAGTTCATCTTCATCAGGAACCTCAAATCTTGGTTCCATAAAGTTAAACATTATATCAGTCACTTCAAAAGCGTATACAGCCGGTTCCTTTTCTATATTTCGTTTTTCGACACGCTGTTTACGAGTATCTGTCGAAGCGTTCAAATAATGTATTTCTGGAGCTAGACCAAGCTCTCTACTACGATTGGAAAAAAGATCTCTTTGCTCTTTAGTAGTGAAACCAAGATCTAATATCACGTTTCCATTAATCGCCAAAATTTGCTCACTAACCTGCCAAATTTGTTCTGAGCACCTATTCACTCTTTCCATCATCCAATCAAAATCTAGACTGGTCATATCTTTTGAAAATAGTGTTTGCATCCATGGATCTATAGAGAACTTTATTGCCTCTATTTCTTTAGCAAGTGATAATGAGTAAGTTGTTTTGCCAACTCCTGTTGGGCCACAAACCAAAATTAATCTTGCCATATAATTTACAACCTCTGAATAATGTATAACGCCGCATTAAGTGGTGAGCAACACAGACCACTGAACCTAAAGCATTGTGCCGTAAAGACTAAAGTTGAAGCAAACCAAAAATGCCGAGCGTTGGGAATCCGTCTTAAATGCTTTGTTATGTGTGGGCTGACTGATACACGTTATTTTCTATTGAAGCCCCTGCAAACTTAAACGTTAGAAGCCCTATTCGACTTAACCCCAGATGCTCAGCTCA
>NZ_JAKJSV010000010.1:0-150790 GCF_050337325.1 Vibrio kyushuensis | reverse complement strand
ACTTCCAACTGCCATCCTCTTCAACCTCAAACGTACCATAGTCATTGGTTACCGTATAAGGTTCTACCTTAGCCTCACCCGTATCTACATCCTGAATACTAAGTTGACCTTCAGCGACTTGTTTACCATCAATGTCTTCTTTAACCCTACCGCTGTCATCGCCAACCGTAGCACTGTCATTCGTACCTTTAACAACCACACTGATTGTGCCAGTGTCTGTTCCATCAAACGACGTAACCTCAAACGACAATGGAATTTCTTCGCCTTCAGGTAAAACTTGAACAAATTCACTCTCATTATTAATTGTAAAAGACCAATTACCTTCTGCATCAATAGTGAAAGTACCGTAGTCATTAGTCACTGAAGTTGGTTGAACAAACGCCTCTCCATCATCGACGTCAACGATTGATAATTTACCTGTCGCTACGGATTGCTCAGCACTATCTTCAACTACCTCACCAGTACCATCTGAAACAGTAGCTGGATCATTCACCGGCGTTACACCGATCTCAACAACAAGCGTATCAATGCCGCCTTGGCCGTCTGTTACTTGTACTGCAAAGCTGTCTGGGCCGTTGTAGTTTTCGTTTGGTGTGTATACCCAAGAACCGTCTGGATTGACGGTTACAGTGCCATTAGTAGGGGCTGTTGTTTCAGCGTAAGTCAGGTTATCGCCATTCGTATCCAAAGCGGTAAATTGCCCAGAAAGTGGGGTATCTTCATCAGTTGTAACAGAAAGGCTAGTACCTTGGTCAGTTCCGTCTGCAGCAATAAATACCGGGGCATTGTTTTGATATTGCTCAAGGAGAGTCAGGCTTTGAGTTTGAGAAAGGCCAAGAGACTCTAGTCCTTGTGTATCGAAATTTGTTATCGCAATAGTTTCACTACCATCACGAGAGACGCTACCTGATGCAGTTAAGCTAGAACCTGAGTTACCACCGGCCGCGGTTGCGAACTCTTCGCCTAACTGAGTTGGATCCTGCCCGTCTTCTAAGGCAGCAAAAATATCTTCTAATTCAGCAGAGATATCTCGGTTTTCACCATTTTCTCCAACAATCTCAACTTGCAGAGGCTGTTCAGCTTGGTTTTCAACTGTACCATCGCTGTTAATGACGACTTCACCCGGTAAAGGTTGTTCGCCTTCATTCAATACCTTCAGATTTCCATTAATGTCGATAACAACAATTTGTCCAGCAGCCAAGTTGCTACCAATAATAAAAGTACCGATTCCCATATTAAGCCTCTGCTCCATCCAACTTTCTCTTCGGGTTTAGTCAAGAAATTGACAAACTCCGATCCATTCACAACTGCTATAAATTAACATTAATACATAGCAAACAAAACCAATGATAGAACAATTCTGTAACTAAATTTGATTCATACATTGACTGAGGTCACACTATCGAAATTGAACCAATATCACAAAAATCACTTGATGTAGATCAATTAATTCCACCAATTTGGCTAATTCTTACTTTTCAAACAGAATTTACGATTTACATGTTATTTACATTAATTCCTCGAAAACATTAGCCATTATAATAATTTATGCTATTTTATTGACGCGCCATATAACCAAGACATACATGTTGTTGTCCAAGGAGAGACAGAGTGAAGTGGAATAGAATAAGCACTGTTAGTGTTCTAATCGCCATGAGTTTTCCAAGCTATAGCCAGACTCTAGAACAAGCCGTTGCTCATACGCTAAAAACAAATCCTGAAATTAAAGCCGCTTATAACGAATTTGTGAGTAAGCGTTATTTGTCTGATGCTTCAGGCGGTGCTTATTTACCTAGTATCGATTTAGATGCAGGGATTGGATATGAGGGTATCAACCCCGCAGAAGGAAACGGCAACGATACAGATTTAACTCGAAAAGATGCCACGCTAACCCTCACTCAATTGCTATGGGATGGTTCATCTACGCTTAATGATATGGATCGTACTGCTGCAGATGCCGAATCAATTCGTTTTCAACTACTTTCAGACGCGCAAGACATGGCACTAGAAGTCACGAAAATTTATCTCGATTCGACTAAAGCTTACGAAATTTTGAGCCTTTCTGAGAGTAACCTAGCAACACACAAAAATATCTACAAAGATATCAAACGTCGCGTTGAGTCCGGTATTGGTTCAACAGCAGACATGTCACAGGTTGAAGCTCGAATAGCAAAAGCGCACGGAAATTTACTCGCTGCTCAAAATAACCTATATGACGTACATACTCAGTTTAAACGTATTGTCGGTCAATCCCCTCTTGGTCTAGCGTTCCCAATGGCCGATCAAGTGGCTATTCCTCTGACGATAGATGCAGCAGTCGACACGGCATTTGATCAACACCCTGTTATTAAAGTTGCGCAAGCAGATGTAGATTCAGCCAAGTATCAATATAAGCAGTCCAAGGGTGTTAATTACCCGACGCTATCACTTGAAGCCTCACAAACTTGGTACGACGATGCTGGCGGTACTGTAGGCAGCAGCGACGAGTTCTCAGCTATGGTACGTATGCGATACAACCTATTTAACGGTGGTTCAGATTCAGATCGCATCGAAAGCTACGCATACCAGCTAAATAAAGCCAAAGATTTCCGTGATCGTACTTACCGTAGTGTTGAGGAAGGTTTAAGGTTGTCTTGGAGCGCTTTAGATTTAACCGTTCAACAGAAAGAGTTCTTAGCAGACCACGTTGATTCAGCCTCTGAAACCGTTATCTCTTATGAAAAACAATACGGTCTTGGAAAGCGTACGTTACTTGATCTATTGAATACCGAAAATGAGCTTTTTGAAGCAAGAAAAGGTTATATCGATGCTAAGTATGATGAACAATACGCTAAATATCGCGTAATGAATGCATCAGGAAATTTATTATCCGCTCTTAGGGTTTCAACACCAGATGAATGGAATCAAAAGGTGGAGTATTAATATGAATAAGCGATTATTGGCACTATTGATTGCCGCACCTTTTCTTTCAAACTCTGTCATTGCTAGTGATGAGTATGAATATATTGATACACCAGAGCCGGTACAAGTCGATGATTTGTTGGATGATGATAAAGATGGTGTCATCAATGCGCGCGATCTATGTGTTGAAACACCTCTAGCATCAGAAATTGATAATGATGGTTGTGAAACCCATATTCAAACTGAGCAACAAATGAAACTAAACATTTTGTTTGCTAACGACTCATCTGAATTGAACTCCGTTTTCTTGGGTCAGATAAGAGTCATGGCCGAGTTTATGACAGAATATCCATCCATATCAATCGAGCTACAGGGTTACGCTAGTAAAGTCGGAAATCCTGAATACAATTTATCATTATCGAAAGACCGAGCTAGTAGCATCAAAGATGCTCTAATTTCAAATGGTGTGAGCCACACTAGAGTCACCATTGTTGGTTATGGAGATACCTCTTTGTCTGCGTTTGGGGACGATGAACAGAGTCACGCCTTAAACCGAAAAGTAGAAGCGACAGTTGTCGGCTACAAGGGGTCTGTTAAAGAGGCGTGGACCATCTTTAACAAGATCGAAAAATAGCCTGCATCGATGGTTTTTTAAGTATTGAACTATCACGACTAGGGTGCTTTGCACCCTTTTTTATTTAGTGCCTATTTTATAATGAGTTTCATTAGTGAAAATGGTAATCTAGCCCCGTCTATTCTATTGAGAACACTAACATGACTAAATTAACCGCAGATATCCAAGCTAACCTTGAACTATTTGTAGCAGAAACATGCAAAAACAAATTGGTTTGGGGCTTAAAAAATGACGAAGGTTGGTTAGCGTGTGATTCTAGTGAGTTTGAACAAAGTGAAGTAATGCCATTTTGGTCAGCTAAAGAAGACGCTGCTCACCATAATGTTGAAGAGTGGGCTGATTTTGAAGTTCTAGAAATCCCGCTTGATATCTTTGTTGAAGACTGGCTACTAACTCTTGCAGAAGATGGCGTACTCATCGGTGCTAACTGGAATGAAGTACTTGAAGGTAAAGAAATTGAACCTTCAGATTTAGCAAAACTATACTTAGAAAAAGTAACTAACTAATAACTAAGTAATTAAGTTAAAAGTTTCCAAAAAAACGTCGCTTCTGCGACGTTTTTTTATGCGATAAACTTAATCGTATTCAAATAGTTCATCAGCTAGATGTTTTTTCGACGTACTGCTTCATTATTTTGTCTGAATCGAGCAGATACTCATCTAACCCCGCCTTTCTTAAATCACAAGATGGGCAATCACCACAGCCATCACCTAAAACTCCGTTGTAACAAGTCAGTGTCTTGTTGCGAATAAGGTCCAGTGCTTTATAGTTGTCTGCCATTGCCCATGTTTCAGCTTTGTTTAGCCACATCAATGGCGTAGAAATTTCAAAGCTTCTGTCCATACCTTGAACTAATGCGTTGTTCATAGACTTAACAAACTCATCACGGCAATCTGGGTAACCTGAAAAATCAGTTTCGCAAACGCCGGTAATAACAGTATCAGCTCCAATTTGATAAGCATAGATCCCGGCAAGCGTAAGAAACAGAATATTGCGCCCCGGTACAAATGAGTTCGGTAGACCATTATCTTGAAGCTCATGCGAGACAGGGATGTCATCACGAGTTAATGAGCTAATCGCCAGTTCATTAAGTAACGTCACATCCATTACTTTATGAGCAGCAACACCTAGCTCTTTAGCTAAATCTTGTGCAACTTCAATTTCCAAACTGTGCCTCTGACCATAATCAAATGTAATGGCATGAACTTCATCAAACTCTTTTAGAGCTTTAACCAGACACGTTGTGGAGTCTTGTCCCCCACTAAATACTACTACTGCTTTTTTCATTTTTAAATTCCAACTGAACCTAACGCCTGAACAAACTCTTTGGCTGTGTTTACTATATTAGTCGAAGGCTATGGGTTAATTAGGCAATGCTTAAATATTTATGAGTTTGTACAGAGAGACGCCAATTTCGTTTAACGCAGGTTTCAATACAAAGCTCTGTCGCTCGACTCTTTTGGCTAATAGGTTGAAGAGCAATCACGGTCGCTTCATCAATATTAGCTTGATTAAGCAGTTCATCTAGGTGGTCAATATCTTTTTGAGTGGCCACAGGGTGCTTAATTTCATTAGCTCGTTCCAAAGCACTATTTATGACAGGTAGCTTACCTTTCATCGCCACCTTTGGTGAAACGGTGACCCATGTTTGCTCTGATGCTTGCACTTCCGAAGTACCACTTGTTTCTATTTGGCAACGACAGCCCATATCTTCAAAGGCTTGCGTCAGTGGTCGTAGGTCATAGATACACGGTTCGCCACCAGTAATCACAACGTGCTTGGCGTTGAACCCCTGTTTCTGATAGATCTCAACTATATCTGCGGCTGAAACAGAACACCAAGAGGGGCTATCTTCAGTTTTGACTAAGATTTCATTTAATGGACGCTCATCTTTCTCTAAAGCTTCCCATGTTTGTTTCGTATCACACCATGCACAGCCAACTGGACACTCTTGCAAACGGACAAAAACTGAAGGAACGCCTGTAAAATAGCCTTCGCCCTGAATGGTTTCAAACATTTCATTTATCTTATACAACTTACTAACCCAAGGTGTTTTAAACTAGGACCGAGACATTAAAGGAGTCTGTCTCTAAGGTCAAATTATACCTATATCCGAATAGCCATATCCAAAAAGCGAGCCTCACAATAACCGTCATATAACTATCACTAGCAGAACTGAGTAAATTTATTTAAGCTGCGCTCATTGTGGTAATTTTTTAGGTAAGTTATGTATAAACTCATTGCGTTAGACATGGACGGCACACTGCTGAACAGTGAAAAACAAATTTCTGAGCTGACTAAGAAAGCTATCTCTAGTGCACGTGATAAAGGTGTGAAAGTAGTATTAGCCTCAGGAAGACCCATTGATGGTATGGTCGATAAACTTCAGGAACTCAATATTGAAGGTAATGATGAATTTGTCCTCTATTACAACGGTTCAATGGTTAAAGAGCTAGGTAGCCAAAAGGTAATCCATAGACATATCATCAGTGGAAAATCAGCGAAACAAGTGGCGAAGCTGGCAGAACAGCTAAATTTGAATGTACACGCTTTTAGCGAAGTGCATGGCCTCATTACTCCTGTAAATAGTGAATATACTCAGCTAGAGGCGACGATTAACGGTCTAACGATTACAGAAATGGACTTTGATACACTAGAAGACAATCACCCAATTATAAAAGTGATGATTGTCGGTGAAGCAAATAAGCTAACACAAGCGATTAGTGATATCCCTTCTAGTTTCTATAACGATTACACCATTGTACAAAGTGCTCCATTCTTTCTAGAGTTTTTGAGTTTAGGGAGTAACAAGGGCTTAGGAATTGAAGCTATCGCAAAACACTTGAACATTGATTCAAGTGAGATCATTTGTGTTGGAGATGCAGAAAATGATAACCACATGATTAAGTTTGCCGGTCTTGGCGTAGCTATGGAAAATGCGATGGATGAAACGAAAGCACTGGCTGACTATATTGCACCAAGCAACGATCATGACGGTGTTGCCGATGTCATCAACAAGTTCATTCTAACTCCTTGTTAACGGTTGGTAACTAGCTACATAAATGCCTGCTAATAACAAAAACGCCCTACTTTCGTAAGGCGTTTTTTATTGATGACAATATCTGGTTACTGGCAATTTTTAGTGACTAAGTTTTCGCACCGCACCAACGTAGGCGAGCATCAGCACTGGAAATCTCAGCGACTCAAGAATAAGAGAAAACATACTGCTATAAGAAACAAAAGTTGCAGCAAACAGCAGAGTAAAATTCAATATCAGTAGTACAACAATCATTGAAATGACTTTGCTTAACGACATTGTTTGTTGGTCTCTATCTAGAGTCATCACCAACCCTGTCGTAGTGACCAATATCGCCAACCACTCGGTAAATACAGGCAGTGGCCAAATTACGGTCAATGCGACAGTGCCAATCGTTAACGCAACCCATAAAGCTCGAGAACAAAGTAATGACTGAACATCCACATCTGGCTTGGCTTCTAAACGAATGATATGCCATGCAACTAGAACACCGAGTATTGCACCAATTCCCATATCCCATAAAAAGGCAGTGCCGCTATAAAATTTCGACAAAGCAAGGACGAGAACAAAGCCGATAAAGCCTATCATTAACGGCTTCCTCTCTTCATTATCGAGCTCTCGAAGTATCAAAGTCACGACGCAAAACCATACCGCAATAGGAAGGCTTGGAAAGCTGAACCCATAGCTATGCATCATATCAATAGCAGGGATATAAGCGTGTGGGCGAGGAATCGAAAAACCTTGCTGGGCCACTAAACTTAAGAGTGATGTTACGGTGATAGCAAAAAATGCTTTGTAGCTAAACTCTTTACCAAAACGCCAGTAAAGTAGTGGAAAAACCACCAGTAGCACCCATGGTTTAATCAATTGGCTTAACACCATATTAATGGCATCAACACTATTCGAAACAACATCAGGCATTGAGGAAACTGACTGCTGCATACTTAAAATCCAATTTAACTGAGCTTGATTTAGAACTGGTGCGGCTTCAATCAACTCACTAACGTAGGTCGTAGACTGGTCAGTTGCATTTACATATAAAGCTTTGATGGCATCCCACTGCTCTGGGTATCGATAACGCTCATAAGGAAGTTTTTCTGGTGAAAGTAACATAGCACTTGATACTTCAACGCCATAGTGAGGCGCGAACCAAATCGGCATCGCATTACCATCAAGGTCATTATTATATTCATAGGCAATCACTTCGGAATCTGAAACACAGTCATAAATCACAGCAGTATCGGTGTAACCTAAAACATCGCCAACACTCACTACTAATCCTGTTTCTTCCCACGTTTCGCGTTGAGCCGTTAAGCTTGGTTCTTCTCTCGGGTCGATTGTGCCACCAGGGAGTGATATTTTCTTAGTCAAAATCTCATGAACAAGGACGATTTTATCGTCAGCTTTTACTATGCACAGAGCACCTCTAATTGATTCCGGCATTTCCGATGCCAATGAGTGCGACGAAACTAGTAAAGAGAAACCCGTTAATACAAGCAATAACATCCGCTTTATCACGTTAAAAACCTTCCATATAAAAATTAAACTGAGACATAAACTAAGCTGAGAAATATAGGCAAGCTGTTCATATAGCTTTGCGTAACCAATGAATATGATGCTCAAAATCAAGTTGCTGATAAAATTTTTGTGCCGCTGAGTTAAACTCCCAAACTTCTACAAAAACCTGAACCACACCGTACTCTTTAAAACGTTGATTGAGTGTCGTGCAGAGCCGATTTGCAATATTTTGGTGACGATATTTAGAATCAACATAAAGCTCGTCAATACTGCCCATTTGAACCGGCTTGCTGACGCTAGAAACTAACTCACAAAAATGGCCTGTGATGAAACCCACAATCTTTTCATCTGCTTTGGCGACAAAAACCAAACATTCAGGATCATCAAGGTAGCGTGCTATGCTTTTTTCTTGCTCTATCTCGTGTGCGGTTTTAAAAAACTCAGGACACGCAAGATGATGTTCATTGTGAAGTTCAAACATAAGATCGTTTAACGATTCAATGTCTGCCATCTGAGCTGCGGAGATAGTAATTGGTAGCATAATATTTTTGCGACACAAATAAAGTACGTATAATTTCAGATTGTATAGAATCTCGCACAAAAAAGCCCCTTATTCTCGGGGCTTGGTTATTATTTTTGGTAAATTCCGCTTAGGATTCGTCTAGCACTCGTTCAATTTCACTAAGGCTACTCGGGTCATCTATTGTCGTGGGGATAACATATTGTTCGCCATCTGCTATTTGTCGAATTACTCGGCGCAATATTTTTCCCGAACGTGTTTTTGGAAGACGCTCTACAACCAGTGCATGCTTAAAGCACGCAACCGCCCCTATCTCATTACGAACTTTACCAACCAGTTCTCCCTCAAGCTCACGGTTATCAACTTTAACGCCATCTTTCAAGACAACTAAGCCTAAAGGAAGTTGCCCTTTTAACTCGTCATGAACACCCACAACTGCACATTCAGCCACCGCAGGATGAGCACCTACAATCTCTTCCATCTCGCCCGTGGATAGCCTGTGCCCTGCAACATTAATGACATCGTCGATACGGCCCATGATAAATAGATAACCATCCTCATCTAAGTATCCCCCATCACCTGACACGTAATAGCCCGGGAACTGACTAAGGTAACCAGATTCAAATCGATCATGATTTCTCCACACCGTCGGTAAACATCCGGGAGGCAATGGCCTTTTTAAAGCAACAAAACCTTGCTGGTTTGCTTCTAGTGAGACACCCAGTTCATTGATTACTTCAACTTGAAACCCGGGAACTGGTTTAGTCGCTGAGCCTGATTTAATTGGCATAACCTCTAGACCAATTGGATTGCTTGCTATTGACCAACCTGTTTCGGTTTGCCACCAGTGATCAACCACAGGTTTTTTGGTTTTAGAACAAACCCAATCCATAGTAGGCGGATCTAATCGCTCTCCGGCCATGAAAATGGTTTTGAGCTTTGATAGATCATACTGAGAGAGTAACTCCCCTTCAGAGTCCTCTTTTTTAATCGCTCGAAAGGCAGTGGGTGCCGAAAATAACACATCAACTTTATACTCTTCACAGACTCGCCAAAAAGCGCCAGAGTCTGGTGTTCTTACAGGTTTCCCTTCAAAAAGAATAGAAGTACAGCCGTGAATAAGTGGCCCATAAACAATATAAGAGTGCCCAACAACCCAACCCACATCCGATGCAGCCCAGAACACGCCATCTTGCGGCATATCATAGACAGTATTCATCGAATACTTCATTGCAACGGCATGTCCGCCGTTGTCCCGAACAACCCCTTTAGGTTTGCCAGTTGTTCCAGAGGTATAGAGTATATACAGCGGGTCGGTCGCCAATACTGGAACACAAGCGTGAGGAGGTGCACTATTAACACCACTATCCCAATCAATATCTCGTTCTGAGTTGATATCCGCAACGCATTGCTCTCGCTGGAGTAGCACCACTTTTTCTGGCTTCCAACGACTATCCATTATCGCTTTATCCACCAAAGGCTTATATGGAAGGACTTTATTTATTTCAATTCCGCATGAAGCGGTAATCACGACTTTCGGCTCTGCATCTTCAATACGAACCGCTAACTCACTAGGCGCAAAACCGCCAAATACGACTGAATGAACTGCGCCCAATCGAGCACAGGCTAACATCGCCATAGCAGCTTCTGGGATCATTGGCATATAGATGACAACTCTATCCCCTTTCTTAACCCCTAAACCAGCCAACATGCCTGCTACTTTTGCAACTTGGTCTCGCAATTCTAAATAGGTGTAGCTGCGTTTGGTTTCTGTCACCGGTGAGTCATACAACAACGCGGTTTTATTTGATCGACCATTCTCACAATGGTAATCAAGTGCAAGCCAACACGTATTGAGTTCACCATCAGAGAACCATCGTTCAATTCCATTCTCATCAGTTTGCAAAATGCTTTGTGGCTTTTTAAACCAATCAATTTTTTCAGACTGCGCCGCCCAAAATGATTCTGGTTCGTTTACCGACCATTGATACTCTTGTTGATATGCAGATACCGTTTGATTGGTAGCCACTGATTTATTATTAGACATCGTGTGCTTCCTCCATGAATTATGTTTTCGCTATTTCGCTATTCAGAAACATTGAAAGGAATTCGAACGACCCCTTCCATTAATACACGGGCACTACGACTCATTGTTGCCCTCTCAACTACCCAACCCTTCTCTGCTCTATTTGCTTTAGCGCCAACCTTTAATGTTCCAGACGGATGACCAAAAGTAACGGACTCTTTCTCTCCGCCACCAGCGGCTAGATTAACTAATGTTTCAGGAACGCAAGCAGCAGACGCGATGGCAACGGCTGCTGTTCCCATCATTGCGTGGTGAAGCTTCCCCATTGAAAGCGCTCTTACCACAACATCAATGTCTTCAGCCTCAACATTTTTGCCACTGGAGCTAACATACGCTTTAGGTCTAGAGACAAACGCCACTTTCGGTGTGTGTTGCCGTGACACGGCCTCTTCTATCGATTCAATCAATCCCATTCTCACTGCGCCATGAGCCCGTATAGACTCAAACATCGCCAATGCTTTTTCATCCCCATTGATATCATCTTGTAGCTCAACACCTTGATAACCAAGCGATTCTGCATCAACAAATATCGTTGGTATGCCTGCATTAATCAACGTCACGCTTAATGGTCCCAAATTAGGAACGTTTAGCTCATCGACAAGGTTTCCTGTTGGAAACATCGAGCCGTCGCCATCCGCGGGGTCGATAAAATCCACTTGAATTTCTGCGGCAGGGAAAGTCACACCATCAAGCTCAAAATCGCCAAGTTCTTGAACTTCTCCACCTTGTATTGGTACATGCACAATGATTGTTTTGCCAATATTTGCCTGCCAGACCCTCACTGCGACAACGCCATCGTCTGGAATTCGTTCTGGACTCACTAAACCCGAGTGGATAGCAAAAGGCCCAACCGCCGCAGATAAGTTTCCGCAGTTTCCACTCCAATCAATAAAGGGCTTATCAATTGATACTTGGCCAAATAGATAATCGACATCGTGGCCTGGCTGACTGCTCTTAGACAAAATAACCGTCTTACTGGTACTTGAAGTCGCGCCTCCCATTCCATCGGTTTGTTTGCCGTAAGGATCCGGACTGCCAATCACTCGAAGCAGAAGCTTGTCTCGCGACTCACCCTCGACTTGAGCTATTTTTGGTAAGTCATTAAGGCTGAAAAACACACCTTTACTCGTGCCACCGCGCATATAGGTCGCCGGAACTTTGATCTGTTTTAATGTCATGCCCTTCTCCTATTGCGCTAGAAAATCAATTGCGAATCGCTGCAGAACGCCGCCCGCTTGATAAACACGGACTTCGTCTTCGGTGTCTAATCGACAGGTGACTTCTACACTGAGTTTTTCCCCATTATCACGAGTAATAACTAACGCCAAATCAACCCCTGACTCAATATCACCCACAACATCATATTGCTCTGTACCCATCAGTTTCAGAGTATTCCGATTGTCATCGTTCTTAAATTGCAGCGGCAATACGCCCATACCAACTAAGTTCGTTCGGTGAATTCGTTCAAATCCTTCAGCAACGATCACCTCGACACCAGCAAGTCGAACGCCTTTAGCTGCCCAATCTCGTGATGACCCTTGCCCGTAATCAGCCCCGGCGATAATAATCAGTGGTTGCTTGCGTTCCATATAGGCTTCTATCGCTTCCCACATTCGAGTGACCTTACCTTCTGGTTCCACTCGCGCTAATGATCCTTGTACGATACGATCATTCTCTTTCACCATTTCATTAAAAAGTTTTGGGTTAGCAAACGTCGCTCGTTGAGCAGTGAGATGATCACCCCTATGCGTTGCGTATGAGTTAAAGTCCTCTTCCGGTACGTCCATTTTGGCTAGGTATTCCCCTGCCGCACTCGATGAGAGAATTGCGTTGGAAGGCGACAGGTGATCAGTCGTAATGTTGTCACCTAGAATGGCAAGTGGCCTCATTTGGCTTAGAGTCCTTTCCCCTGCGAGTGCACCTTCCCAATATGGTGGACGACGAATATACGTGCTCTTTTCACGCCAGTCATAAAGTGGGTTACTGTTCTTTTCTTGATCATCTAACTTGAACATTTGAATATACACTTGGTTAAACTGCGACGGCTTCACGTGGCGATTAACAATTGCATCAATGTCTTCATCACTTGGCCATAAGTCGCTTAGATAGATCTTCTTGCCATTACTGTCAGTGCCCAAGCTCTCGTTTTCAATATCAAAGCGAATCGTACCCGCTAATGCATAAGCAACGACTAAGGGTGGTGATGCCAAAAATGCTTGCTTCGCATAAGGATGAATTCGGCCATCAAAATTTCGATTACCTGATAGAACTGCGGTTGTATACAAATCCCGCTCGATGATTTCTTGCTGAATATTGCTATCTAACTTTCCACTCATGCCATTACAGGTTGTACATGCATAACCAACAATGCCAAACCCTAGCGTTTCCATCTCAGATAATAGTCCTGCTTCCTCAAGATAAAGCTTGGCTACCTTAGACCCAGGAGCAAATGACGTTTTGACCCAAGGTTTACGAACGAGGCCTAATTGATTGGCCTTTTTTGCCATCAGAGCCGCCGCGACAACATTTCGCGGGTTACTGGTATTGGTACACGATGTAATTGCTGCAATAATTACAGCTCCATCCGGCATTTGGTCAGGATTTGTTTCGTTTTGAAGCTCTTGCTCGTTGCTGGCAATACCACGCTCAACTAATTCAGAAGTTGGTAAACGTCGGTGCGGGTTAGATGGGCCTGCCATATTTCTCTGAACCGTTGATAAATCGAACTCTAAAACTCGCTTATACTCCGCTGTTTTAAGGTCATCTGCCCACAAACCATTCAGCTTTGCGTACTGCTCAACTAAAGCGACCTGTTCAGGATCTCGTCCCGTGAGTGTTAAGTATTTTATTGTTTGTTCATCGATATAAAACATCCCAGCAGTTGCGCCATACTCAGGAGTCATATTCGATATGGTCGCTCGGTCGCCGATGGAAAGATCACGCGCACCATCACCAAAAAATTCTAAGTAACTTGAAACAACATCGTTGCCCCTTAAATACTCGGTAATTGCTAGCACTATGTCTGTTGCGGTAATACCCGGTGCGCGTTGACCCGTTAACTTAACACCCACAATATCGGGCAAGCGCATCATCGATGGTCGCCCTAACATTACGGTCTCAGCTTCTAGACCGCCCACGCCAATCGCCAGCACGCCTAAAGCATCAACGTGTGGGGTATGACTATCGGTTCCTACGCAAGTATCAGGAAAGGCAATTCCGTCTTTAGCTTGAACAACCGGAGACATTTTCTCTAGATTAATCTGGTGCATGATTCCGTTTCCTGCAGGAATCACACTGACATTTTCAAACGCAGTCTTACACCATTCAATAAAGTGAAAACGGTCTTCGTTTCGTCTCTCTTCGATACTTCGGTTTTTTGCAAACGCATCAGTGTCAAAGCCCGAATGTTCAACCGCTAAAGAATGGTCGACAATTAGCTGCGTCTCTACAACAGGGTTCACTTTGGCGGGGTCACCACCTTGATCGGCAATCGCATCTCGTAGTCCTGCAAGATCAACAAGCGCGGTTTGACCAAGAATATCGTGACACACGACTCTTGCCGGATACCAAGGAAAGTCCAAATCAGATTTTCGTTCGATTAGTTGATTCAAGCTGTCGTTTAGTGAGTTCGGTTCACAGCGTCTTACTAATTGCTCGGCAAGAATTCGAGACGTATAAGGGAGTTTCTCATACGCCCCTGAAGAGATAGAGTTGACCGCGTCTCGAACATCAAAATAATCAAGATCTGTATTGGGGAGCGGCTTACGATAGCGTTGATTTACCATAGCGTTTAAGTCTGGCATAACATTCGTCCATAAATTTATTTACATCCGTCAAACAGAACCCAGCATTCTTATTTAAGTGAAGTTAAGTTCTGTTTGTACCTGCTGTTTATTAGCCTAATTTAACTAGCGACTTTTTCCTAGCGACGGTTAATTAGCTAACGACGCTGACCAATTGGCAGCCAGTCTTGATGTTCAGGGCCATCGTAATCAGCGCTTGGACGTATGATTCGATTGTTCGCTCTCTGTTCATAGATGTGCGCAGCCCAACCCGTTAGTCGGCTCATAACGAATATCGGTGTAAATAATTTAGTCGGTATGCCCATGAAATGATAAGCGGATGCATGAAAGAAATCAGCGTTACAGAATAAACCTTTCTCTCTTTTCATTACCGATTCAACACGCTCAGAAACTACATACAGTTGTGTGTCACCGGCAGCCTCAGATAGCTCTTTTGACCAGCGTTTTATCAGCGCGTTTCGAGGGTCACATTCTCTATAAACAGCGTGCCCAAAACCCATTATTTTGTCTTTGTTCGCCAACATTTTCATGATGTTTTCTTCGGCTTCGTCGGCCGTTTTCCAATCTTTTATCATCGCCATTGCAGCTTCATTTGCACCACCATGTAACGGGCCACGTAATGTACCGATAGCAGCGGTAACGCAAGAGTGAATATCAGATAAGGTGGAAGCACACACACGACCGGCAAATGTCGATGCATTGAATTCATGTTCAGCATATAAAATAAGAGAACAGTGCATGACCTTTTTGTGCAGCTCGCTCGGTGATTTGTCCGTTAACATCTTCAGAAAGTAACCACCAGTGCACCCTTCACTCTCATTTTTAGTATCAATCCGTACACCGTCATGGCTAAAACGGTACCAGTAACAGATGATAGCTGGAAATAATGCAAGCATGCGCTCTGTCGCAGGTTGCTGCTCAGAAAAGTCCATCTCTTGCTCTAGATTACCCAATACAGAACAGCCAGTTCTCATGACATCCATTGGGTGTGCAGTCGCGGGCAATAACTCTAACGCCTGCTTAAGCGGTTCCGGTAACCCTCTCAGACTAATAAGAAGAGTTTTGTAATCATCAAGCTCTTTTTGGTTCGGCAAGTGACCGCGTAACAATAAATGAGCAATTTCTTCGAACTCAGCATTATTTGCTAAGTCGGTTATGTCATAACCTCGGTAGGTTAACCCTGTACCCGTTTGTCCTACAGTGCATAACGCAGTGGTTCCTGCGCTTTGACCTCTTAGCCCTGCGCCACCTTTTGCTGATTTTTTATCCGCTGATGAAGACATGTTGAACTCCTTTTCTGGGTTAGCTCACTCGTTTTTTAGCAAGTATGCTTAGCTAAATAAGTACTCTTCGGTACATTCTTGCAAGCTAACGGTTTCACGTTATTGGATTAGGTTAAATTTATTCTTTTCCTGAAAACAGTTGGTCTAGTTTGTTTTCATAGTCGTGGTAATTCAGATGTTGATAAAGCTCTTTCCGTGTCTGCATTGAATCGATTAATGCTTCCTGATTACCTTCCGCCAACAAATGGGTATAAACCATCTCAGCCGCTTTATTCATCGCTCTAAATGCACTTAATGGATAGAGCACCATATCCACATTAGATCGGGACAATTCTTCACAATTATAGAGTGGCGTTTGACCAAATTCAGTGATATTGGCAAGGATAGGTACGTGCTTTCCGGTTGCAGATTTCAAAGCTGATGAAAATTGGACATACTGTTCTAATTTACTCATCGCTTCTGGGAAAATCATATCGGCTCCGGCTTCTACACAGGCGATTGCGCGTTCTATCGTACTGTCAATACCTTCAACGGCTAGGGCATCTGTACGCGCCATAATGACAAAGCTTTGATCATCACGGGCGTCGGTTGCTGCTTTGATTCGATCTACCATCTCTTGTTGACTAACAATGGCTTTATTTGGACGATGACCACATCGCTTTTGTGCAACTTGGTCTTCCATGTGAATGGCGGCTGCACCCGCTTTTTCCATCGACTTTATTGTGCGTGAAATGTTAAACGCCCCGCCAAAGCCGGTATCAATATCCACAAGCAGTGGTAAGTCACATGCGTTAGTCACGCGCTCCACATCAACCAAAACATCGTTCAATGTTGTGATACCCAGATCTGGCAATCCGTAAGAAGCATTTGCAATTCCACCTCCTGACAAATAGATCGCTTGATGGCCTGCATTTTTTGCCATCATTGCGCAGTAAGGGTTTACCGTTCCAACTATCTGTAAAGGATCATTGTTTGCTACGGCAAGTCTAAACTTCGTCCCTGGTGAATTTTTCATTCTTTAGCTCCCTATTAACTCGTTATTTACCAATCAATTCGCTGTTAACTGAATCTGTTTTTCAATCAGCATTCTGCTACCTGAAATGTGTCTTCTCATCAGCATCTCGGCCAACTCTTCATCTCGATTACGAATGGCCTGCAATATGTATTTGTGCTCTTCAAGCGCCTCGGTTGGCCTTGATTGAGCTCTTGGCGATTGATAACGATACATTCGCAACAAGTGATAAAGTTCGTCACAAAGCAGTGAGATCAACTTACTGTTTCGGCTGGCTTTAATAATGCGATAGTGAAAGTCGAAATCACCGTGTTGATGAAAATATGATGCCCCTGCCACTTGGTCGATATGTTTAGAGTGAGTTGATAGCACCTCTTCTAACTTGATGAGTTCATCTTCCGTTATGTGTCTTGCAGCCAACCTTGCTGCCATCCCCTCAAGTGACTCTCTTACCTCATAAAGCTCTAACAGCTTCTCTTCTGAAAAGGTAATAACTCTTGCGCCTACATGGGGCATTCGCTCAATGAGACCTAAAGCTTCCACTCTCATGATCGCTTCTCTGAGAGGACCACGGCTTACCTCAAAACGTTTGGCCAGTTCCGGCTCAGATATTTTGCAACCAGGCCCTATGTCGCCACTAACAATAGCTTCAATCAAGTACTCGGTAAGACTTTCTGATTTTGTATTCTCTTTTTCACTCACACGAACAAAACCTTCAGTACTCGTCGTAACCATATCCTAAACACTCGCTTAATAATCCTGACAGTGATTAAGTGTCAACAATCTAACAACCTGATTATAAAATAGACCATAATAAGACGGTTAATCAAGTGGATTGTCGACAATTTAGACTAAGGTATAATTAATAGCGTTATTCCGACCTTAGGGGGAACAGCTAACGAAAGTCAAATTAATACCTATAAAACAATGAGATAAATAAACAATTCATACCAACACGAAAAATAGATTAAAAAGGATACAAGAATTCAACATCTAGTGAAGTGTCGACAGTTTACGAGGAAGGTGTGTAATCCGTAGAGAAGATAATTAGACTATGTTGGCAAGAAGATCTGAGGGCGAAACTGCCCTCACGATTTTTTATAAGCTTTAGCTAAGCAGGCTCTGCCTGACCTTTAGCTACCTTTTGTTTATTCACAGATTCTGATGGCTGGTATTTTTGAATGTCTACGTTGTCAATTTGAGCTTCTGGTAGATAACGTTTGGCATATTCCATATAGACACCACTTTCCAAAAACAATATGAACAGATCGATATCTAAATGCTCATCCATTGCCATTTTGTACATTATATCTATAGCCACACTCACGGGTTTGGCCTTTTTATATGGCCTATCTGCTGCGGTCAGAGCCTCAAATACATCTGCTATAGACAAGATTCTTTCCGGTATTGACAGTTGATCTTTGGTTAACTGTCGCGGGTAACCGGTGCCTTTAAGGGTTTCATGGTGTGTTGAAGCATAGCGAGGTACGCGACTTAATTCTGGTGGGAATGGGATGTTATTGAGCATTTTTATACCACTCGTCATATGCTCATTGATTTTGAATCTATCTTCAGCCGTTAACGTACCCGCTCTTACCGACAAGTTATAAACCTCACCCAAGTTATATTGATTCTTAGGAATATTAAGCTTAATACCTAACTTGGGATCAAACTCCAGTGGACGAATGCGTTTAATAATGTGCTCTTGTTTATCACTAAGCAGTTGTTCAGTGACAGGTAAACTTTGTTTGAAGAATTCTTCATCCCTCGCCAATTCTTCAAAAGGCGAGAGCCCTAAAGAGTCATCAAAGTTACGTTGCCAGGTTCGCTTCGCAATATCCTGAATACGCTCTAGTTTAGAGTCTGCCATATATTCACCACCAACATTTGAGTTAGCAATAAATTCAAACTCTTCCTTAAGCTGTTGTTTACTTACTACTAGTTGTTCTTTCGACAGCGCTTCGCTTACACCTTCAATATATACGCGCTTTAAATGGCTAATTTCAGCATCACGTAAGAGAACTTCAAATCGAGTTCTGATCTCATGGATCCGATTGTAATTTGCTTCAAGTTTAGTGCCCTTATCGACGATATGTTCAGGCGTCGTGATCTTGCCACAATCGTGCAGCCATGCCGCTATTTGGAACTCTCTTCGCTCATGGTCGTTGGAAAATTTGAAATTTTTAAACTTACCATATTGGGCATTTTCTGCAGCCTTGGCTAATAGCATTCCAATCTCAGGCACTCGATTACAGTGACCTGCGGTATAAGGAGATTTTTCATCGATAGCTTGAGCAATTAATCGAATAAATGCTTCAACCAACTCTTCTTGAGATTTCTGATGGTTTTTAATTTCTTCAACCATCTCTACCATTGAATCAGAAAGTTCTGATACCTCTTTAATTCGGGATTGAACGTGATGAACTTTGTCGAACTGGCGCAAAGAGACCTTTGTTGTTTCTTTCGTTAATAATCCAACCGGTTTAACTATTGGGTTCCCAAATACCCAGGCTAAAGGCAGGACGCCGAGTAGGACCATTACACTCATGCCAAGGGTAACAAGTACCTTCGGTATTACTTTTTCAAATATAACCTGCTCAGGAACAACAACAGCAAAGTACTCATTCGCTGCGATAGAGTCCCCTATTGCTGTGATATAGACGTATTTGTTTTCACCATTAATGTTGTGCTCGATCATTTGATTTTGCATCGATGGTTTTTGTGTCAAATCTACAACTTCTGCGTAAGGTACAAATGTATCGGTAATATTTTGTCTATTTAACCATTTGTTATCCAATGCTTGTCGTTGCTCTTTTGTCACGTTACTAATAGCAAGATCTATAAGATTAGAGAGCTGACGATCGCTGTTTTTCATGGTTAGGTAATAGTTGTAGGGCCGACCTGATTCAAATTGAGTCACATGAATATCATTTAAATAGTGCTCAATTTTATACTTTTGCAGGACAGAAAAAACATCAATCACTGAAGCTACTTTGCCCTGTTCTAACAAGTTCATTGCCTCGTCAATACTACTAGCATAATGAAACTTTGTTTCTAGTCCTTGGTTTAATAGCGTGTCTGTATTGCGTCCCTCAACAACCGCAACCAGTAGATCCAATAACTTTTTGTCTGTTGTTTCATCTTTGGCGTCTAAAGAAGCCACGCCTAATGGGACAGATAACAGTGGAACGCTGAGAATCTCGTCATTGCGATCAATCATGGGGACTGACTGTAGAATATCTAACTCTCCTTGATGATACTTATCAACTAACTCCAACCAACTGAATCCGTTTACGTATTCAAACCGAAGCCCCGTCATTTCAGTAACTATTTTCAACAGATCCACTAAGTAGCCTTTGGGTTGCCCTGCATATGCGTAATCCAAAGGCCCCCAATTACTTTGGTTAGAGACTAGTAATGAGCGTGCATTTTTTAATATTGCTTTATTAGTGCTATCTAACTTGAGTGGTTGTGAGGATGGAATTTCAACAACCTCTTTTAGCGCTACGCTGGAAGCAATAATTTCACCATGTGGATTGAATATAAATGATTCAACCCCCGTAGAATTCGTTAAACCAAGCGCTGTAGGAGAGATAATCTCACTGACCGACGACAACACAATATCAATACCAATCACGGCATTAAGCGTTTTAACAGCATAGGTTTGACCGGCAATTTTTAGATGTTGAAAAAGATAAGGTTCGGTTTTAAATACTTCTACTGTCGAAGCCTCGCCATACCACGGTCTTTGGGTTGGATAGTAATTGCTACTTTCAATTACAACATTAGTCTCAACAAAGTCGTTGGTGTAATAATACGTTTTCCTTATCCGGTTCTGTTTGGATCCTCCTACACGAATGATGACCCAACGGTCTGACTCTGCGGCATTAATTTTCTCGCGTACGACCGGTGAAGAATCTAGATTGATAATTTGGAAAAAATCGTCACTACTGTTACCCCAGTAAATACTATAAAACATTGGGTTATCTATAAGCGCTTGTGTAAAAATCGTCGTCACTTCCGCTTCACTGAACTGATACTCGGTGACCAGTGAAATATTTTTCAATAATCGAGCAACATTAGAAGCACTGGAATCGATCTTTTGAATATGCTCACTAACCTGAGTCGATGTCATCGAGAGTTTCGATAGCACAAGCTCTTCTGACATTTGTCGAGAAAAATGATATTGAATGGTAATAGCAAAAAATGATGTTAATAATGTTGCGAGTATAAACATGCTCCCAACAGTAAACCGGATTGAATACTTTCTAGCCTGATGTTGTGACGATTTCATTCCTGACCCTCCTTGGTGTAGGCTTGAATAACAACGGTGCTTAAGCACTCTTTAGCTATTCAACTATCCTCATAGTAATCTCTAAATTGGCTCAGTCAATAGCCATATAAATACCTAATTTCTGCTAAGTTAACTATTCGTACTACCGAAAGATCTTTAACCTACTCTCCCTCTTACCGTTACTTACGCATGAATAACAAACAATAGATGCACAAATAACAATCACCCTCAATTATTTATCGGTGAAACAATCGAAAGCTCGTACCAGTCTTTACTTGCAAAGACCATGTTTTTAATGAACTATTAACAAACAACACATTCACTACATCGTCGTTAACATCTCTTTTGTACGGATAAAATCAGGATTAAGGAAAGATCATGGCTGAACAATTCAGTGCTTCGGCAAGCTCAATTTCTGCCGTTGACTACAAAGGACAAGAACACGTTATTACGACGAGTAAAATAGAAGAAGCACTGTCTGATCCATTTAAAATATCAATAACGTTGGTGTCTAAATCGTTTACCGTCGATAGCCAGCTGGGTCAAAACCTCACGGTTAACCATTATGTTAGCCAGTCTGGTAGCTTGAAACTGACCAAAGTTGTTAATGGCGTCATTACCCACATCCAACATATTGGAATGGATGACAAGCTACAGTACTCTTCTTACCAAATCATCTTGAGACCTTGGTTCTGGCTTCTAAAACATACACATAACTTTCGGGTTTATCAAAATCAATCCACAAAAGATATTGTTTCTGATGTTTTTTCACAATCTGGATTTAGTAGTGACGTTAAGTTTGGCAGTTTGCCCAGTACCAAAAGAGAGTATTGCCTTCAATACGACGAATCTGACTTTGATTTTGTAACTCGACTATTAGCTGAAGAGGGTCTTCACTATTACTTTACCTACTCAAGTTCAGGTCACACGTTAGCTATTCAAGATGCTCAAACACCATTTGAACAAGCAAGTATTAGTAAATTCGATATGGTTGAAACACCTACTGATAGTAACCCTTTAATTAAACTTTGGCAGCCGACGTCTCAATTTCATGGTGCCAGTATCGAATTAACAGCTTATGACGATACTCAGACTAAGCTCGTCACTAGTAAGGCAACAAAATCAAGTCATACGATAGCGAACAACACTAAGCTAACCTCAGTCCAATACCCTCCACTGGGAATTCTTGGAGATAAAACCGATCTTGCAAGTAACCTTGCTAAAAGGCGAATAGAGCAAATTGAACAGAACTTCCAGTTGGTCGAAATGCTTGCTGATCATGATAGTTTTGAACTAGGCAGTTGGTTTAGTCTAAACAGCCATTTGGATTCGTCTCTTCTTGGTGAGTATAGTGTTATTTCACTCGACACATACTATTCACAAGATGAAGTAACCTCTTCTGCGACCCTCATTGAAAAAGATACACCCCACTACCCTACACCAGTTAGTAAGAAGAAGATTCTTGGCCTTCAAAGTGCGCTTGTAGCAGGTTCGACCGCTGGTGAAATTAATCAAGACGATCAAGGCCGCGTAAGGATTCAGTTTCATTGGGATACAGAAACAAGTGGTGATAAAACCAGTTGTTATGTCCGAGTTGCACAGATGCTTGCTGGGTCAGGATATGGAAGTCAATTTGTTCCTAGAGTGGGTCACGAAGTATTAGTGTCGTTTATTGATGGTGACCCTGACCAACCAATCATTACTGGTAGCGTATATAACAGTAAAAACAGCCCCCCATACAAGGAAGAAAACACTACAAAGTCAGGTATAAAAACCCAGCTTGAAGGGCTAGCCAATGAGCTCTATTTTGATGATAAGAAAGACAACGAATTGGTCTACATGCATGCAGCCAAAGATTTAACTTATGAAGTTGAAGAGAATCGAACTGAAACAATTAAAGGTGAACTCGCCCAAACGGTTACCAAACAAGTCACTGTTACCACTGAAGATAATTATACTCTTGAAGTAACAAAAGCCCTGTCTGAAAAGGCTAAATCAATAACACTCGAAGCAAGTGACTCTCTTGATCTTGTTGTGGGCTCTAGCAAAATATCAATGACATCTTCAGCTATCTCTATAGAAGCCACCAACATAGATATCAAAGCAAGCAGTGGATTAACACTTGAAGGCGTGAATGTTACTAGTAAGGCGACATCAGCCAATAAAATTTCAGGGGTGACTACAGCACTCGAAGCAACCAGTTCCAACTCGATTAAAGGTCTAAGTGTTGCCATTAAAGCCGACACAACACTCAGTGCCGAAGGACAGCTTAGCGCAGAGTTTAAATCGGGATTAAAGGGAACATTTGACGGTGGCGTAATGGGCGAGCTTAAAGGCGCGATAGTGAAGGTGAACTAATGAACTATAAAAAAATCCCTTATAAAACTGGCTTACAGGTCATCCAACGCTTTAAAGCTTCAGATGAAGCATTAGCGTTATTGACTGAAGAGAGTTCAATTTCAGAAACTATCGATATTCTTACAACCCATGAACAGTATACCGATTTGTGTCAGTTCTTCGCACATGCCTTGCCTGTTAGAGAAGCGATTTGGTGGGCCGCACACTGCTTAGAACATAGAAGTGAAGATTGGAACTCTAGTCAAATTCAATGCATCAACACAGCAAAACAATGGGCGCAATCACCATCAGAAGAGCTAAGAAGAAAAGCAGAACTGTTTGCCAACCGTTTAAATGTCAACTGTGGTCCGTCTTGGTTGGCCCAAGCGGTATTTTGGAATGGCTCAGGAAGCATTGTAGGTCCCGATCTTCCTCAAGTAATGCCTGATGCCCTACTCTACTCTAAAGCGGTCGCCGGTTCTGTAAATCATGCTGCTGCGCTTCCTGAGTGGCAACACAGTGACCGTTACTATGCTAACGCAATCGAAGCTGCCATCAATATTGCAAAAGGAAATGCCTAACCATGACATTAGCCGCTCGCTTGACGGACATGCACGTGTGTCCAATGCAAACCCCTGCAGTTCCACCTATTCCTCATGTTGGCGGGCCAATCACTGGTCCCGGAGCACCAACAGTTTTGATTGGAAATATGCCTGCGGCAACAATGGGCGACATGTGTGTATGTGTCGGTCCGCCAGATTCGATTATTAAAGGCAGTGCAACCGTTTTAATTACCAATAAGCCAGCCGCTAGAATGGGGGATACAACCTCACACGGAGGAACTATCGTTTTGGGAATGCCAACCGTACTGATTGGTGGCTGACTTTACATTCAGTGTAATAATGCTAATAACTACAGCTTTATGTTTAATTTCTTAGATGAAGCTCAAACTTTTGATTTAAAATCTATTTTTAATAGATGTTTCAATAAATTAAACCTAGACTTAGCGATATTAGTAAACTGTTACATTTATTAACAAATAACAAACTTATTAATTAACCCCTTTACAAAAAAGCAATGGAATGCGTATGGTTGATGTGAATAGCTTGTTGGCACCGATCTCGGACGACAAGCCCTGTGGTACATATCTAAAATTGGACAGAACCGCATATCGCGGTTTAAGAAATGCCTATAACTCTGCGCAGTCATCTTTTCGACAACTCAGCGAGACACCCGACGCTTCCAGTAACCAAGAACTTCTCGAAATTAATGATGCACATTGGGATACGTTAAGAACATCGACTCAAGATGCTCTAACTAAACAGACTAAAGATCTCGAAATTTTAGGTTGGTACATCACTAGCCAGTTATTTACTCGCGAACCTTTTGCAAACTTTTCTCTTGCTACGCAAGTGCTGAATACTTTGGTTGAAGAGCATTGGGCTGATATGAACCCTCTGCTCCCAGAGGAGAAGCGAAAGGCGACCGATGAACAAGCTATTGCTAAAGAAATAACTGAATTTCGTTTAAAGCCACTGCTTCAGCTCATAGGGGAAAGCCCAGACTCAACCGCGATCTTTATGCCACTACAAATGCTTCCTCTCGTCGGAGATGTGTCATTCTCTGATTACTTAGTTTCAGAGCGAAATGGAACACTTTCAGACATAAAGCAATCCGCTCTGAATCAATTTTCCTCTGAGGTTGCTGACACTCTAAATAATCTCTCAAATGCCTATCAGCAACTCTCGAACACTGAGCATTACATAAATGAGCAGTGCCAAAAAGTTGCTGTTAGTGCTGTAAGTTTCAAATTCATAAAAAGCAATATCGCTGATTTTATTAATGCTATTAAACACTTAGTTGGTGAAAAGTTTAGTCATTGGCCATTAGACGACAACTATGCAATCGCAGCAGCAACGAACGAGACATCTACAGTTAACGCTTCACCTCTCAATGAAGTAATGCATTCCACTCAAGCGGGCTCGAGTGAAGCTACTCAAACAACCAGTGATTCACAGAATCCCCCTGCTAATCCGATCGTTACCACAAATGAAGTACATCAACCACCGAACTCAGGGCAAGTATTGGGTAATAGTGGCAACTTATCAGTGACTAGCAGAGATCAAGCATTTCATGAATTACGTAAGATCGCCGATTACTTTAAACAGGCTGAACCTCATAGCCCAATCTCTTTTTTATTAGAACGTGCCATTCGTTGGGGCTACTTAAGCTTACCCGAACTTCTTGAAGAGATGGTGGGGAGAGATAGCCAAATGCTGCAGCATATTAATCAGCTTACCGGCATGGACAATTTAGAGAAGACAGATTTAGCGGGAGTGTCCAACCATTCCCCTTCTACATTTACACCAAATGCGCTCCCTACTTCCAACGGGGGTTCATTAAGCAGCAACAATCCAAGCGTAAACGCGAATGATTCTGCTGCGAATACAGCAACACCAACAAACACACAAACTAATACTGGACCAGAAACCTCTCAAGATAGTGGCACCGTCACTAGCTTTGAGTGGTAACCAAAATGCGATAACGCAAAGGAGAAAACAATGGCTTCTATTTTTATGAGAATCGATGGCACTAACCCTAAAGGTGCTGCAACAGTTGACAAAATTGGTGGCAAAGATGGCTTCTTTGCAATCGATAGCCTGTCTTGGAGTGCAGTACGTGGCGTCGGTATCGATGTAGGTAACGCTAACAATGCTGACAAAGGAATGGTGGCACTGGGTGAAATTAACATCAACCGTGTTTGTGATGGTGCGAGCCCATTCTTAACGACGTTCTTATACGCACCAGGTGGTGAAGGTAAAACAATCGAAGTCATCATGACGAAACCTAACCGTGAAGGTTCTGGTGCAGATCCTTACCTGATCGTCACGTTAAGTGCTGCTCGTATGTCTAGCTACAATATGTCAGCGACAGACGGTTCACTTCCTAACGAATCATTCAGCTTAACTTACACCCAAATTTCAAAGGCTTACTACATTGAAGGTGAAGGTGGAAAAATTGATAAAGGCCCTGAAGTTGGCTTTGATGCTACTCAAGCTAAAGTCACTTCTACAGCTAGCTAATTAAAGGAGCGCTATCGTGGCATTAAATTCCCAACATAAACGCGTCAGCAAAAACCGAGTAAGTATCACTTACGATGTTGAGACTAACGGCGCAGTAGAAACAAAAGAACTTCCTTTTGTTGTCGGTGTGATTGGAGATTACTCTGGTCATAAACAAGATAAATCTGATGTAGAAGATCGTGAATTTTACAATGTTGATAAAGACAATTTCGACAACGTAATGAAACGCGTCGGTCCAGAGCTTTCATTAAAAGTCGATAATGTTTTGGCCGATGACGATAGCGAATTTGCAGCAGACCTAAAATTTAACTCAATGAAAGACTTTGAACCTGAAGCGATCATTGACCAAGTTGAACCTTTGAAGAAGCTGGTTGAAACTCGTAACCAACTTAAAGTCCTTTTATCGAAAGCAGATCGTTCACGTGATTTAGAAAAGCTTCTTAAAGAAGTACTTCAAAGTGCAGACACCATCAACGCTTTATCAGGCGAGCTTGGTATCAACAGTGAGGGAGCAGAATAATGAGTACTGAAACTGAGAATCAAGCGCAACCCGAAGCTGCTGAAGGTTCACTAAGTTTTTTAGACAGAGCAATTGAAGCGACAACTCAAACGCCTGCAGACACAACTAAAGAACTATTTTCTGTTCTAGCAGAGCAAGCATTATCAGGAACGGTTACGTGGGATAAGAATGTCACTAAGACCATTGAAAATGCTATCAGTGAAATTGATAAGAAATTATCTAAACAGCTCTCTGCTGTCATGCAAAAAGATGAGTTTCAAAAGCTAGAAGGTTCATGGCGCGGTGTCCAAAAATTGGTTAAAGAGAGTGAGCTTGGAAGAGACCTAAAAATCAAAATGGTCGATTTCACACAAGAAGAGCTTCTTGACCAATTTGAAGATGCGCCTGCAATCGACAGAAGTCCACTCTTCAATGCCGTCTATCAAGGCGAGTATGGTACCGCTGGTGGTGAACCTTATGGTGCATTCATCGGTGACTACGAATTTAGCGCTAAAGATGAGGACGTCGCACTACTAAGATACATGGGTGAAGTTGCGGCAGCTTGTCACGCGCCATTTGTTGCTTCAGCTAATGCTGAAATGTTTGAATTCAACGATTTCACAACGTTCAGCGAAGGCAAACCTGTTGCAGCCGGTTTTGATTCCCCTGCCTATGCAGCATGGAATTCATTCAGAGAAAGTGATGACGCTCGTTATGTGACACTGACTCTTCCAAGAACGTTAGCAAGACTTCCTTATGGCGGAAAAGGCTTGGGTACTGATGTCTTTGAGTACGAAGAGCTAAATACCGATATGGATG
Organism: Vibrio kyushuensis; assembly: GCF_050337325.1. Taxonomy (NCBI): domain Bacteria; kingdom Pseudomonadati; phylum Pseudomonadota; class Gammaproteobacteria; order Vibrionales; family Vibrionaceae; genus Vibrio; species Vibrio kyushuensis. The sequence continues at coordinate 122,964 of NZ_JAKJSV010000010.1, read as the reverse complement.
GTAACCCGAAACCAACCGGGAATGATCAGTTAGTTTGGTCTAATGCAGCGTACGATTTGGGTCTTAAAATGACTCAAGCGTATACAGCAACAGGTTGGTGTACTTCGATTCGCGGCTTGGATAATGGTGGTAAGGTCGAAGACCTCCCTAACCTAACTTATAAATCTGAAGCGGGTGACATTCTTCAACAATGTCCGACTGAAGTTAACCTAACCGATGAACGTGAAAAAGAGTTAAGTGACTTAGGTTTCTTGCCTCTCGTTCATTATAAAAACTCCAATTATGGCGTCTTTATCGGCGGTCAAACGACTCAGAAACCTAAAACGTTTACTGATCCTGATGCGACTGCAAACGCGGCTATTTCAGCACGTTTACCGTACATCATGGCGAGTAGCCGAATCGCTCACTATTTGAAAATGATGGGCCGTGACAAATTAGGTTCAAACCTAGAAGCACCTGATATTCAAAGAGAACTTCAATTGTGGATTGATCAATACACCAACTCTGGTGCTATTGGTAATGAACAACGTGGGAAAACACCTTTGTGTGAATCTCGCATTGAAGTTGTTGAACAACCTGGTCGCCCAGGTTCGTACTCAGCAGTTGCACACTTACGTCCTTGGTTACAGCTTGAAGAGCTAACAACCTCTGTACGTATGGTTGCGAAAATCCCAGGTTAATCAAAGGATGTGGCCGAAGCAATTCGGCCACTTATTTGTATGCAGTTAAATACAGATTGGCAAAACACCTTTAATCAACTAGATAATAAAGACAACGCCTTTATGGAAAAAGCGTTGTCTTTACTATCTGAGCTCGATCAAAATATACTAAAAAAGCCCGAGATGCTCTGTAGCGCACTAACTCGATTGATAGTAAATATTGACGAGCAACTATCTGAACAGCTCAACCTCATTTTACATGACAAAGAGTTTGAAAGCTTAAATAGCAGCTGGCTTGGTCTTGAAGGCTTAGTACAACTCCCTGTCAACAAACAGCGAACCAAAATTCGCTTGCTTGACATGAATTGGCAGGAAGTCTCTTCTGATGTAAATCAAGCTTACAGCACCAAAAGCAGTCACTTATATAACCTCATTGGCAATCAAGAATTGAATACTCTGGGTGGGCAACCATTTGGTACATTACTGTTTACTCACCCTGTCAGTATGGATATCGACTTTGATGCCGATTTTGATGATGTCTTTACGTTAGAGCTACTAGGAAAACTTGGCGAGGCAACCCTGTGCCCTATTCTCTTAGCCCCAGATGAAAACTTCTTTGTAAGTTCAAAAGCAGACTGGCTCTCGGACATCAACAGAATAGAAAAAATCCTTTCCGGACCTGACTTCCAAGCATGGCAACAACTTAAAGAAAAAACCTGTTCACGATTTATTGGTTTAGTTATGCCTTCAATTCGCATGCGCGAAAGCTACAAAAACTGTAAAGCTGGCTTTATTTTTAATGAGTCTGGAAATGGATTATGGGGGAACGCAATTTTTGCGTTTGCAGCGACCATAATGAAAGAACATCACCGTGTAAATTGGTTCGGGTTTCTCAAATCTCGGTGGAATGACCGATACCAAGGGTCCGTAGTCAACACACCAAGCATTACGACGACGAGCTACTATTTAAATAATCCTATTACGAGTGTGATGTTATTCGGTCAGATATCTTCTTTTTATGCCCAACAAGGATTCATACCTCTCACCAAAAGTCCGCTATGTGACAAGTTCTATTTTAATGGAAACAACTCGATCTGGACGTTTGGGGACAGTGACAATGAAAAAGTGCTGACTCAAATTCAAACGACTTTGATGTCATGCCGTATAGCTCACTACCTAAAGGTACAAGTTAGAGAAATGATCGGTAGCTTTAGTACTGCTGCAGAATGTGAAGTATTTCTTACTCAATGGATAGAAAAATTCTCTAGTAATGTCTCGTTTGCTAATGAAGAAACACTTGCTAAATACCCTTTGAGCTTTGCAAAAATCAAAATCAACGAATCCAAATCTCATGGTGGGCATTACACCTGCACATTGCGTATTGTTCCACAGTATCAATATGACCATTTCAGTGGTGAAGTAATATTGACCACCGATTTAGATGAGGTGGCGTAATGAGTCTATGGCGTAGTTTCATTAGTCAGAATCCGTCTAACGCTTTCAACGAAGTCGAAGATATCAAGTACCACTTAACTAAGTTACTTGAGTCTGAAGCCTCCCTTATTGATATTGACAATCGTTTTACTGAACTCAATCGTTCCAACCATCGTTTTGGAATAGAGGATATCCAGCTATTAAGCGCAAGCCTTGACCAGACTCAACTTGCCATGCGTATCGAAACTTGGGTAGCTCAATTTGAACCGCGCTTATACGACGTTGTCGTCGAACTGGTTGAGCGTAAAGCAAGCGAGAATGCTCTTGCCTTCAACATTGCAGCAAAAGTTAATACAAGCCAAGGAGAAACAGAGTTGGTGTTTGATTCAAAGATTGCCCTAAATGATCTATCTACCTCTTTAAGTGAGGACAGCTATGAGTGATCCACTTCTACGGTATTTTGAGCAAGAGCTCGCCTTTGTTCGTCGATCACTTGGCCAATTTGGTGAAAAACACCCAGACCACGCTGAAAGTCTCAACATACATCAAGGTAAGATTGAAGACCCTAGTATTGCCCGTTTATTAGACGGCGTAGCACTACTAAATGCCACTGTTGAAAAGCAGTTATCAGAACAGCTCCCTGAAGTTGTTGAAGGTTTGTTAGCGGTACTATTTCCATCATACATACAAACGATTCCAAGCATTGCATATTTGAAGCTTGAAGACATTGAAGGCCCTATTGAAAGCGCCACTTTACCTAAAGGGTCTCAGTTTTCAGGCGATGTGAAAGAGCAAGAGTGCCAGTTTAGAACTGTGGATGAATTGACAATAACCCCCTTTAGCATTACAGATATTCGAGCGTTAAGTGCGCCATTTAACTTTAATCGACCTAAAAGTGCTGAACAGTCTTCTGCGGCTATTCAGATAACACTATCTACAGGTGATCCGGATGTCCACTTTCGTCATCTAGATATTGAAGATCTCGACTTTTTTGTTCAAGGCTTTGAAAACAATGCCGATTCTCTTGTTGAGCTGTTACTAAGTCAGACACGTGCTATCTCTATTTCTGATACTGATTGTGAACAGCACTCCCCAATTGAAGTAAACAATTTAAAAAACCGAATCAGCGATCTCTCATTCACATTTCTTCCTCAACACGGTAATCAGTTTTCTGGGTATCAGTTAATGAGCGAATATTTTTTCTTCAAAGAGAAGCGCCAATTTTTTCGTTTAAAAGGATTTGGAAAGTCACTCACTAATCATGCCTCTTCAGAAGTTGTCGTTAATCTATTTTTGTCCTCTTTGCCTTCTGAGTTTGTGCGACTATTTAACGTATCGGTTTTTAAGCTCAACGTTGTCCCAGCGATTAACCTTTTTGACGAGGTTGGTGAACCCATTCGTTATGACCAAAGAACACTAACGGCACCAATTAATACCAATTCGCACATCAATAAATCTACAGAAATATACGAAATAAAAGATATTTATGAGATCACTCCTAACGGTGAGATCCCATTACTTCCACTATTTAAAAACCGTTACAACACAGATAAACAACAAGATTATTGGCAAGCCAGTCGAGATGCTTTTGGTGAACATAAACTGATGGTATCGATTGGGGATACCTCTAGTTCTGAGTTTAGTAAGCTCTTTGGCACACGTTTATTGTGTACTAATGGAAAGCTAGCTTGTGGTATCGATAGTGTTTTGGAGTGTAAAGAAAGTATTGATTTACCGGGTGAGTTCTCCCCTATTTACCCCCCTTCGGCGCCTATCGCAAGAGAGTATGACCAGAATTTACATTGGCAGTTTATTGGGATGCTTAACTGTAATTTTTCATCATTACTGCACTCAGAAACAGCCAGTGAATCACTAAAGCAAATGCTGCAACTATGCTGTCGTAATCAGGTGTCAGACAGTGACATTCAAACCATTCGTACCGTGACATTTAACTCCCAAGTCGCCGCTATTCGTATTCTGGGTAAGAACACTTTTTCACCAGGAACAGAAATCGATATAGAGCTGGATACTAACGCCCCATTTCATGTTTTTAGCGACGTACTCAATCGTTTCTTCCAACAGTTTTGTAGTTTCGACCGCTATATTCAGTTGAATATCAGAATCTTTGGCCGTGATGGTATCGTCAAGAAATACACAAAAGTTCATGGGAGCCAATTATGTTTGTAGCATTAACAAATAACACGCTAAAAGAACACTCTATGACGAAAACTGGCTTCATGAGGTGTCAATGGCATTGATTAACGATCTTGCAGACAATCCTCAGCAGTGGGAGTTTTCGCAGGCGATGCGTCACCTTTCACAGTTTGTTGCCGCTCATCCAAACAAAATTCGGTTGGAGCTAAAAGCCGAGGTGATGCCTGCTGGTGATGCCAATGAAATACAGTATTTCTCATTAAAGAGCAATGTCGCGAAGTTGCGGTTGACTAAGCCTGCACTAGCAGGTGTAAAAGGCGTAATACCAAACTACTTATATGAAGAACTTCTCTCAGCATTACATAGAGAAGATCATGCATTAAAAGATTTTTTGGACGTATTTAACCAGCGACATTATGAAATCTTATATCGCGTCACAATGAAACGCTCTCAACTATTTGATAAAGAACTCTCTCACAAACGATCAGAGCTTCTTTATCAATTGTCTAACTTGACGACAAAGCATCAGCAGTATTTCCAGTACAGCACGCTCTTTAATCAGCACAGTCGCCACCTTCCTACACTTACACGGATACTTTGCGACTTTTTCCCTTATAGTTTTAAGGTAAAAGCTCGCCATAGCGTAAGACAGAAGTTACCAAGCGACTCGTTGACGAAGCTCGGTATTGACCAAAGTTATAATAGTCGGTTAGGACAAGGTTTTTTACTTGGTCAAACATGCAACGCTCAGTTTAACCGAATTGATGTTTTTATATTAATGGAAAACCGAAACCAGTATCGACACGTGCTAAACGATACAAATTTATCTATACAAATTCGTGAACTATCACAGCACTACCTGCGTGATAGCACACCAATTTCTATTTATCTAAGTGTAAAGCGGGCTTATTTAGCCCAACCAATGTTATCTAGCAATTTTGCAAATTCAGCTCGACTTGGAGAGGCAACCTGCCTTGCTCCTGAACGTAACCCAGCTGAAGTCGTGAATATTTTACTTAATAGTTAATCGAATAGTCCCATTCGGTACAAGGAATAAAGTATGACACAAGTGACCTTAACCAACCTAGTAGGGAAGCTCTCTACACACCTTAAGCAAGCACTAGAAACCTCAGCTGGCGCAGCAATGAACCAAGGAGTACCAGCAATTGAAGTAGAGCACTGGTTACTTCAATTGTTATCTCAAAAAGATAGTAATTTGAATAACCTGTTTGATTCACAAAAGGTGCCTCAAGAAGAACTGGTTAAAGAACTCACCATGAAGATCACACTGCTGACCAAAGGCAGTGAAGGACAACCAACGTTAAGTCATGCATTAACTGAGTTGGTTAAAGATGCATGGATGATTGCTTCAGTAAACTATGGTCATGGCGAAATTGTCAGTCTCCATTTAGTACAGGCCCTGTTGCAGCAAAATGTAATGGGCGTTAAAACACTTGAGCTGAAATCATTAGAAGCAATATCGATTGAATCATTACAAGGTTTAATCAGTAAAACCCCTATTGCACGTGCATCTTCTGGCGGCAGTTCAGCTGCTGCGGGGCAAGTCGACACAACGCCATCGGGTAATGATGCGTTAAGTAAATACACAATCAACCTTACTCAGCAAGCCATTGACGGAAAGATAGATCCAATCTCGGGCCGAAATGCCGAAGTTCGAAAAGCCATTGATATTCTTTGCCGTAAGCGCCAAAACAACCCAATCATGGTTGGTGAACCGGGCGTTGGTAAAACAGCTGTTGTTGAAGGTTTAGCACTGAGAATTGCCGCTGATGAAGTACCTATGGCGCTGCAAGGCGTTCAGATTCATTCACTTGATTTAGGATTGCTACAAGCAGGTGCCAGTGTTAAAGGTGAATTTGAAAACCGCCTAAAAGATGTCATTAATGAAGTTAAAAATTCTGATGTGCCTATTATCGTTTTCATTGATGAAGCACATACTCTTATAGGCGCTGGCGGTGCAGCGGGTCAAAATGATGCGGCTAACCTACTAAAACCGGCCCTAGCTCGCGGAGAGTTCAAAACGATCGCCGCAACAACTTGGGCAGAATATAAAAAGTACTTCGAAAAAGATCCTGCATTAACACGTCGGTTCCAAATCGTGACAATCGAAGAGCCAAATGCAGAAGATGCAATGCAGATGCTTCGTGGCGTGGCAGCTTCTCTACAAAACCACCATGGCGCATTTATTGCGGAATCGGCAATTGAAGCCTCTGTTCACTTATCTATTCGTTACCTACCAAGTCGCCAACTGCCTGACAAAGCGATCAGTTTACTGGATACCGCCAGTGCACGAATTGCTCTAACACAGGGAGCAAAACCAGAAGTAATCGAAAGCCTAGAGCAAACGATAAAATATCAATCCAACGAAAAAGCAGCGCTAGAAAAAGAACAAGCTCTATTTGGAAATAGTGAAGAAGCTATCGTTGAAATAGGCAAATTGATCGTTGAAAACGAACAATCACTGGCAGCCTATCAAGAGCGTTGGGAAAAAGAAGTGGTTCTCGTTGATCAAGTTAAGCTTGTCCAACAAGAGATCACTGAACAACAGCTCACCGGTGACGTTGATTCAGACAAACAAGCCGCATTAACGTCATTATTAAATCAACTCAATGAAGTTCAAGGTGAAGAGCCTCTCGTCAATGCCATGGTTGATGACAATACCATTGCACAAATCATCGCTAACTGGACCGGAATTCCAGTCGGAAACATGATGAGTGATGAGATAGCGAAACTCCTTACATTGGAAAAAGAGCTTGATAAGCGTGTTATTGGTCAAAATGTTGCTAAACAAGAACTGGCAAAAGCCATTCGAATCTCTCGTGCCGGGCTCACGGATAACCGTAAACCTATTGGTGTCTTTTTGATGTGTGGCCCAAGTGGTGTAGGTAAAACTGAAACCGCCATGGCACTTGCAGAGCAACTGTACGGAGGAAGCAATGACCTTACCGTTATCAACATGACGGAGTTTAAAGAAGAGCATAAGATCTCAATGCTACTGGGCTCTCCTGCGGGTTATGTGGGCTTTGGTGAAGGTGGCGTGTTAACAGAAGCGATCCGCCGTAATCCTTATTCTGTTCTCCTACTCGATGAAATGGAAAAGGCACACCCTGGTGTCCACGATATGTTCTATCAAATTTTTGATAAAGGGAGCATCAAAGACAGTGAAGGCCGTTCAATCGATTTTAAAAACACCATAATCATCATGACATCAAACGCCGCCGACCAAGCAATATGTGATGTTGTTGCGAAGTCAGAAGAACGCATCGACAACACGGAGTTGTTAGAATCGATAAGACCTGATTTACAACAGTACTTCAAGCCTGCGTTCCTTGGGCGTACAACTATTGTTCCGTACTACCCTCTAAACGATGATGAACTGTCTAAAATCACTGAAATCTCGTTGAACCGAATTAAGAAGAAACTCGCAGAACAGTACCAAGCAACCTTTAACTGGGATGAGAGTTTTATTGAGTTCGTTGTCAATCGTAACAGTGATCCAACAACAGGCGGTCGTGCAGTCGAACAGATCATTAACCGCTCATTGATGCCAAAACTGGCGGAAGAGTGCATATCTCGATTAAGCAGAAATGAACCAATTTCAGAAGTCGCTGTTGTTGGCAGTAGCTCCCCTGAAGGTTTTACATTAACTATTAGTTAAAGAGATTAGCTATTAGTTAATGACATTAACTCCAACAAACAAGAACTAAACTTAGTATTGCATAGGGAATTAGCAGTAAATGACGGTAGAAAAGAAGCATGCAACAGAAACGGGACTAACACTCAAAGTGAAGCTTATTTTTGCTATCACTTCAGTGTTGCTCTTTTCTATCGTCTTAAACACCACTCTAAACTATCTCAACTTTGAAAAGAGACTGAATGAGACTTCAGACTCAACCTACCAAATCGTGCTTGAGGAAACTCATAACGACATAAACCAAGCAATCAGCCTTGGTTTACCTCTCGCCTCGATCACCAACATTCAAAACCTGCTTGAGAGAAGAATTAAGCTGGTTGAAGGAATTTCTCATATATCGGTGACTTCAGAGTCAGGTGACACACTTTTCGGTGCAGGAACGAAGATCGAAAAAACAGAACGTCAGTTAAAGCTTGATATCTATAACACCTTCAATGTTAAAGAGGGCGAACTGTCGCTTCATTACGAAACTGCTCCGCTCAATTTGATTAAAGCGTCTCTACTGAAAGAGCAAATATTCATTGCTGCATTCTGGCTTTTCATCACAGCAGGTCTTGGCTTTATTGCGGTTAAAAACTTATTGGATGTTTTTTTGAAAAAGGTTAGCCAAGCTCACTCTGTTCTATCATCCGATGATAAAGAGACTAGCTCACAGACATTAGCGAACATAACCAAAGCACATCAGATAATTAATGCAACTGCGGCTCGTTCGCAATGGGCAAAATGGACAGCGAAACACTTTCCTATCGTCATCATCAGTATCACCGTAGGCTTAACGGTGGTTGCTAATGTAGGGCTCTCCTATCAATCCATGAACTCTTTTTCATCAGTCTATGAAAACAAACTAGAACAAAAATCAAACCTCATTGGCGACACCCTCTCTAGTGTCATCGAACGCCTAGTAAACAATGACATTCCACTTAATCGGCTAAATGGTCTTGAAGAAGAATTTTCAATCTATACCCATAGTCATCGAGAAATTCTCTCAATATCTTTAATTAACAATGGCCAAAGTGCATATCAATATCCTGAGCACTCTGTCGGTGAAGGTAGCGTACACACTTCACCAATTAACAGCATCGATAATGTATACGTAAAAGTTGTGACTGATGACAACATAATCCTAAACTTACTTAAAGAAAGCTTTATGGATATGGTGACAGTATTAATTGCTTCCTGCTTGGTTGTTATAGAGATCATCCTTTTTACTTGTCATTTTCTAATATTAGCGCCTTGGCAACAGCTTAAGCAGGTTTTCATGGCCGTCAACCGTGACATTGTAAATCACTTAGCAACCATTATTTCAAAAGACGAAATAGGGTTGTTACTTAAGAAATTGAATAACAGTGTTGTAAAGCTCAACCCAAATCAGCCAAACAAGAATCTATTTGCGCTTGATTATCGTTTTATACGACTGCCACTCTTTTTACTGGTGTTTGCAGAAGCGTCTTCACTCGCGTTTTTTCCAAATTTTGTTTCTAGCTTACCCAATAACCTAGATTGGATACCTAAAAGCCTAGAGACCAGTATACCAATATCTTTGTTTATGCTCTGTTGGGCACTTTCTCTTCCATTTGCTGGCTATTGGTCTGATAAAGTAGGTCGACGAAAGTCATTAATTACTGGCGCTGTCATCACTGCTGTCGGCCTTTCTCTCACTGCTTTTGTTCCTAATATGCTGACACTGCTGTTTGCAAGAGCAATAACAGCCGTTGGGTACGGGATTGTCTTTATTTCAGCGCAAGGTTATGTCACCGATACAACACACGATGGAAACAGAACTAAGGGCATGGCAACCTTCTTGTCTGCATTCTTCTCTGGTTCACTGTGTGGTGCAGCTATTGGCGGAATCATGGCTGACAAGTTAGGTTTCTCTACCACCTTTTTGTGTGCCGCGATGCTTGCTCTAATGAGTGCATTGTTAGTCTGGATCTTTTTCACTCAAAGAGAATCTCAAAACAGCAGCAAACCAGTTCGTTTGTCTGACTTTAAAGTTCTGTTAGGTAATAAATACTTCGCTCTTATCTGCCTTTTCAGTGCAATCCCCGCAAAGATTGTTTTGACTGGTTTTCTTTATTATATCTGCCCTGTCTATTTACAATTTTTGGGAGAAAGCAGTTCTGTTTCAGGGAGAATTATGATGACTTATGGGCTTTCACTTATTGTCATCTCCCCTCTTAGCGCAGCCCTCGTTGATAAGTATCGCAACAAAATGGTGTTTATCGTCTGTGGAGGTCTGCTTTCTGCGGTCGCTCTAATCAATATTCTAATACTGCCGGGGACGTATGGTCTCTTAATGATCGTAATTTTCATCGGCGTCGCTCATGGCATCTGTGTATCACCTCAAATTCCACTCGTAATAGAGCTGCTCCGCAATCAAGGAATAGACAAGGGAAAAACAATCGGAATTTTCAGGCTAATTGAACGAATAGGCAATGTGGCGGGGCCAATATTGGCAGGCTTTATTCTTAGCTTATTCGGTTTTGAAACGACCATACTGATCTTTGGTTTGACTCTACTCACAAGTTCCATTGTATTACTTAGCCTCTATACGCTGTTTACCAAGTCAGACAAACAGCAGCTGGAGGCATCACAATGATTCGACCTTTGTTAGCCATATTATTAATCATGCTGCCATCGCTATATTCTCCTATTGTTTCAGCCTCAGAGAAGAGCCATGTAGTTATGTTGCTATGGCGAGGCGTGACTGATGCTGAGAGAGGCTTTATGGAGTACCTCTCCAGTAAAGTCGATGTCGAGTATACAATTCTTGATGCCAATCGTGACAAAGCAGCGCTGTCTGAAAATATTCGCTCTATCGACAAACTCGATGCGGATCTTGTTTATACCTTCGGTACAACCGTAACGCTGTCACTTCTTGGCACTATCGAATCTCCATCTAAATTCCGCTCAGGTAATATTCCTGCGGTATTTAGCATCGTGAGTGACCCTATTGGTTCAAAGATTGTTTCTGAAAAATCGGTTTCTAGAAACTTCACTGGCGTAAGCCACATTGTTCCTCATGACGTACAGTTTAAATCCATCAGCAAACTTGATGGAATAGAAGCAATTGGAATTATCTATAATCCACTCGAAAACAACTCTGTTGTCACCGCCGAAAAAATGTTGGCGTTATCTGAACAATATAATAAGCGTGTTGTTTTATATCCATTGACCATTAATCAAGGGCAACCTAGCTTAGATTCAATTGACGATATCGTAATCAAAATGGATAACGATGGTATCGACCTTGCGTATTTGCCGCCCGACTCATTTATCATTTCGTCAGCAAAACGAATTGTGAATACTATGCATAGTCATAAGATCCCGACGTTTTCGTCTACTGAAACACCTATTCGAAACTCCCAAGCGTTAATCGGGATTGTCAGTCGTTACTATAATGTTGGTCAATTTACCGCCTACAAAGCCGAACAAGTTCTCACTTCAAGCATTAATATGAGAAATATCAGTGATATTCCTATTGAGCCATTAAGTCAGTACTCATATATTGTTAACATTGGAGCAACTAAACAATTAGACTATTACCCTCCGGTATCGGTGTTAAAAATATCTGAACTTATAGGGAATAACAGTGATGATAAATAGGTTTGCCTTATTGATATCCTTATATATTTTAGGGATAACTAATTTAAACGCTGAAGGTGTGACTAGCCAAAGTAGCGTCGGTCAAAATAACTTTGGCCCTACTCGCTTGTTGTTAACAACTCAGGACTGGCCACCATACCAAGAGTATAAAAATGGGCAAATGCAAGGTTTAGCACTTGGTAAAGTAAAGTGCGCACTGGGAAAAATGAGCCAGCCTTATCAAATTACAATGACTTCGTGGTCAGAGGCTCAACTAAAGGTACATAGTGGAACACAGCATGGTTTCTTCGTCGCAACAAACACCCAAGAACGAGACGAATATGCGACTCTTTCAAACGCGATTTCTGAGCAAAAACTATATTGGTACTTCGGACCTGGTGTCCCAGCAAAAATCGACGAGCTTTCGAAGTTAAACCTTAAATTTTCAGCAAAATTTGGGTCAAACAAGTGGTTTTGGCTAAAACGTAATGGATATAACGTCGTAAAGCAGCCACGTGATGCTAAAGTATTATTAAAGCTACTAAAAAGCCGAGAAATCGATATAGCTTTAGAAGATAAGCTTGTTTTTGATTCTGAGATAAAAACATCGCAATTACCCACTGATTACTTTCAGTCAGAATTGCTAGAGACGAAACCCATGGGCGTCTATTTTTCAAATCGATTTTTAAGTAAGTACAGCGGTTTTCTAGATAAATTTAACCTTGCCGTTGCGAAGTGTGCAGAGTAGCAAATCAAAAGACAGAACTGCAAAGAATAGTAGCAGGCAATGCGAGGCCGTAATTAGTGAGAGACAATATGAATGAGAGACAGTACTAATGACTATTAGTGTTCATTTAATTTCTATTCCTGAAGATGAAGTAGTCACATCACGAGTTGTCTACTTACCTGAAAATGGAGGTGAGTTTGGCCGCTCTCCTTCTTGTGATATTGCTTTGCCAGACCAAAGTAAGCGAATCTCTCGCGTACACGGTCGCATTTCTCTAGGCGACAAAGGTTATGTCGTTTCAAATCTAGGTAAAAATCAATCTTCACTGAACGACAAGCCATTAGTTTCAGGTAAGGAGTATCCACTTAACGATGGTGACATCCTTGTTATTGAAAAATACACTATGTTGATAAGCACCTTAATGAGCAGTAATAACGATTTAAAACAACCTCAAGCAGATGATTTCAATTTAAATGAGCCTGCATTTTCGCTGAATCTAAAAGATGATAATGTCGACTTTCTGGATCAAGTAAGCGAGCCTCCAGCAAAACAGCGTAACGCCAGTTTCTCCCAAACGAATGTATTGAGCGACGACCCGTTTTCTTCTGACCCTTTTGAAGACTTCACGTCCGCTGAAATTGAACCTCACATCGATGTTCAAGCCAATGTCGAAATTCATGAGGTGAGCCAAGAAGAGATCCAGTCTTCAACATCTGATTTAGAGTATCTGCCAATTAGCAGTGGCGACCAATCGACGCAGTTAGAGGAAACACTGAATAAACTTGTTTCGTTAACAGAAAAGAATCAACAATACTTGCAGAACCCGCCTCTGCAACATGACATTCTTTTTGAAGCTTTAGAAAAAACTGTTGATCAGTTCCTTAATGAGTTTGCTCCACAACAGTTAGAGCATCAGTTTAATAATTATATCTCTGGTGGATTGTTCTCGAGTAAAGAAAAAAAGTACTGGCGTATATACACGAAGCACTTTGAGCATAGAAAAGATAACGGTGAGTTTCGACGTCAATTCAAAGCCCTCTTTATGGAGAACATGCAAAAACAGGGAGAAGAGAATTGAAAGCGCAGTGGTTAGCATTAGCACTCTTAGCAATATTTATGTTTGGCTGCTCTTCCGATCCAGTTCCAACTTACACATCGCATAGTTTCGCAATAAAAGCAGATGACACGATCAATCCATCGAATTCCAGTAAAGGCAACCCAGTCGTGGTTAGGCTTTATCAACTAAACGAAAAACAGGCGTTCTTACAAGCTCAATTTATTGAACTCTATAACCAAGATGAACAAGTGCTATCAGCGAGCCTTATTTCAAAACAAGTGCTCCCAATTGTAATGCCAACTAGTACCAGCACCATCGATATTGATATCAACAAAAATACATTGTTTCTCGCCGTGCTTGTGGAGTTTGCTGATTATCAACAAAGCGAACCTAAAGTAGTCACCGTACTACCTACCGATGAAGAGCAATATTTACAACTGAACTTATCGGGAAACAAAGCCGAATTTGAGGTTATTACTCCTGATACAGGATGGTGGTAACAGTCTATGAATATCAATAAAAAACAGTCTCTAAGAAGCAGTTAGTTTAAAGAAATAAGTTGTCTCAACGACATAGGGAAATAGCGTGGACGCATTTAAAAAAGTAGTATGGCAAGAAGGAATGTTTATCGCTCCTCAGCACTTTCAGCAGCAGGATCGTTATGTACAAAACTACATTCGCCAAAATGTCGAAACCCTTGCTGGTATATCTCCATTTTATGGTGTGACAGAGCTAAGCATCAACCATGACCTACTAAAAATAGGCAAACTATCAGTATCACACTGTAGCGGTTTATTCCCTGATGGTACTCATTTCGATTTGTTAAACGAAATAGTGATTGATATCCCGCAGGGTACAATTGAAACCATCGTTTATCTAGCATTGCCGATCTCACTGCAAGGCAATAATGATTACAGCCAGAAAAACAGCGACCAAAGCCGTTACCTAACTCAAGCGATCAATGTCTTTGATACCTCTACCTCTGAAAACGCAAATGTCGAAATAGATGTAGCATTACTCAACATCAGCTTAAAGTTTAACAGTGACGATGTATCTGGCTTTACCTTAATCCCTGTTGCTAAAGTACTTGAATGCAGTGAATCCGGTGATGTAGTTCTCGACCGCTCGTTTATACCAGCGAGCTTGCATTACGGGGCATCTCTACTTTTAATTGAGCGAATCAAAGAGATCCATGCCTTAACAAATAACCGAGCAAATAACTTAATCAAACGTATACAAGCCGGACAGGGGCAGAAAAGCGCTCAATCAATGATGCAAGACTACCTATGGCTACAGGTTCTGAATTCATGGCTTCCGTGGTTTGACTTAACCATTGCAAACCCTAAGCTACAAACTCATAAGCTATACAGTAAGCTAAAGCAATTTGAAGCTCAGGTATTGGCTCTTACGCCAGCACTACCCGATACCTGTAAGCCTCTAAGTCAGCACGATCTCTACGAATGCTTCAATCCGTTATTTTCCAATCTTCGAAATATGCTCACCCTTGTGCAGCAAGACTCTGTATTGGAATATCACTGGGATATGTCGTTATTTGAAAAGCGTCGCTTACTAAGAACCATCATTAAAGATACATCTGCCGTCGCAAATCGTCGCTTGGTGCTCAGCGTTAAATCCAACATCAATAGTAGCGACCTTAACGAGCTTTTCCCTGTATCAGCTAAGTTAAGCAGTAATACGCGCATTGTTGATATTGTTCGGAACTCATTGTCTGGAATCACAATTACGCCTTTACCACTCGCGCCTAGCGAACTGAAACCGATTCAAGGTGTTTCCTATTTTGAAATAGATAGCCTTGATAAAACCTGGACTGAAATGTTAGATAACCGAGATGCACTCGCGATGCACGTCGACGCCCGAATTTCTGAACTTGAAGTCGTGCTCTACGCATTAAGGTAACGATATGGAATTTGTAGACGAAGATACGCTTGTTTGGGATAAATCGAATCAGACTTTTTCAAAGCCTGAGGATATAGATACGCCGACACAACGTGTTCCAATTCATTCAGATTCAAATCAAACGGCCTTTTTGCAAAACTTTGATAAGGCGGAAAATCAGCTGTTGAATATCAGCAGCTCTCTTCTTGCGACGGTTCTTAAAATATCGACTATGCCAGAGCCGTATGATCTTACCTCTCTGCGAGAAGAGATCATTCATGACATCAACAACGTTAAAGAGCAAGCAAGCCAACTCAGCTATCCCATTGCAGTCATTGATAAACTCTGCTTTCTTTACGCAGTCGTCATTGATGAGTTGATAATCTACACTGACTGGGGCGAGCAAAAAGGATGGGAAAACAAAACTCTGTTAAGTGAATTGTTCGGTATGCGAAATGGTGGCGAGCTATTTTTCAACGTTACTGAAAAAGCGATTCGGCAACCACATAAAATGATCGATTTGCTTGAGATAATCTACATCTTTTTAAGCATTGGTTTTAAAGGTCAATTCAGAGAGCATGGCAGCGACCAACTCAAGACATCAATTCATCAGTTAGAGCAGTTGATTAGTCAGTACCGTCAATCCAGCCATATATACTGTCACACAAAAGTGTCATTACCCAAGATACGTAAACCCGCAAGAAAAAGCCGCTACGTTATCTCTACTGTCTTCTATCTAATGCTTATTTTGACAACCGTTGGGCTTACTCAGTATTGGTATAACGAGACTCACCCACAGCGAGCTCGTGATTTTTCCTACCTTGGAGATTTCAGCCAACGCTATATTTTGTCGAGCCAAACCAGCGATATTATTTATATCAGCACTGAGGAGGATATTGACAAGCAAAGTGAATATTCCATTAAAGCCATCAGTGTTAGTGACATGAGAGCCATTAACGCAAGTAACAGCAAAACCACAAGTGTTGAACCCACAGATAACGTGTTTAAGAGTGCCAGTAGCGAGATACCTTGGTTAGTTCAACTCGCAACATTTTCATCGAAAGCTAATGCATCCGCATTTATTAAACAGCTATCTGTCTCCACTTTTGAGCCAACTATCGACGAATACAAAAGCTATTTTCGAGTGATCGTCAGTGCGACATCGTCGACACAAGCGAAATCAATAAAGAAATGGTATCAAAGTAACGACAACATCAACGCCATCATCGTAAAGAACGAACAATAACAATTAAGGATGAAGTTTATCTATTATGCCTGATACGAAATCATCGCAGAAAAATAGCAAATCAAAGCGAGTGATCATCTCCTTTATCGTATCGCTACTTGTCTTGATTATAAGTGGCGTCACTGCGTGGGCCTTTAGTTGGCTTGCTCACTTGGTGGCTGTTATCTCTGTAAGTATGCTCATCGCATTGTTATTTGGCTTATTCACCTTCTGGTTAATGTCTCGGCCTAAAAAGAAAACAGCTGACGATAATCAACAACGAATTTTACTTAAAAAACGCCAAAAGCTTCTCATCACTCACTTTCACCGAATGATGAGAATACAAAGTCGGAAGAAGTTACGTTTAAGCCGTTACGACTTACCTATCTACTTTTTATTGAGCCAAAACCCTCAACAAGACAAACGAATAATCAGTCAAATGGGGTATGAAGCGTACAAGTTGGATGATTTTGGAAATGACATAGAGTTCCCTATCCTATTTTGGCAAAGCGAACACTCTATACTAATGTCAATTAGCCTTGGCGACGATCAACACCCCGAATACATTAAGACCCTTTGTAAATGTTTAAATAAATGGCGCCCTCGTCAGGCCATTAATGGTTTGCTGTTAACAACAGATATTGCTTCACTGCTGACTAACGAAGAGCAAGTCACTCAAAATGCTGATGAATTGAAATCCACGATTCAGACCTTTAATCACACGTTCGGTTTAAACTTACCAATTTATAATGTCATTACTAACATGGGCAGTATCAGCGATTTTTGTCAGTTTTTCTCTTCATTCGACGAATCCAAACGTAATGACGTACTTGGCGCTACCTTCCCACACCAAAAACATGGTGGCATCGATTCCTACTGGTTTTCAGACGAGTTTGATCACTTAACTACTCAACTGATTAGCAATGTAAATACCGCACTGGGTAATCAGCTCAATCAAGATTTCAGGAACTCTATTGTCTCTGCGCCTTTCCAGTTTGGTCTGCTGAAACAGCACTTGTGGACGTTCTTACAAAGGCTTTATCGAGGTGAACAATTAAGTGACGGCCTTCAATTTAGAGGTTTCTACTTCACTCATAATGGTACAGAACAGAATCAAAAAGACATTTTAGCAAGTGTTGTCAATCACTCACTTGGTAACGATGAGTACCTTTCCAACCCTCAACTCCCTGTTAACCAAACGCTTTTTTCACAACATTTAATGACTCATGTTGTGCTAAACGAACAGGAACTTGTTGGAGTCAATAAGCGTAGAGAAAATGCTCTCCTTTTTGCTCAAACTTTCTATAGCTTATTTTGGGCAGGGCTTTTGGTCGCAACTCTAACTTTGATTAAGTTCAACTTTGACGATCAAAGCCAGCGTGAGTTAAGAGCAGATCAACTACTCGAGCGTTACAAAGAAGCGATTTCAGCGTCTCCATATGACATTGAAAATATGTCAGACAACGTTCCTAACTTATATTCACTGTATCGAATCTACGCTCTCTATTTAGAACCAAAGCCTTGGTATAATCTTCCATTCCTACCCTCACCGACGATTGAAAAAGAGGTCGAGCAGGCCTACTTTAATGAATTAAAACAAGTTCTTATTCCTTCAATGGAAAACACGCTTGAAAAGGATCTGTTCGTATACGTTAACCTAGAAGACCAAGCTAAGACTCTAACATTACTTAATAACTATCGATTGCTGTTCAATCCAAATCGAACTAACGTCGAAGAGCTAAAAAGCTATTTTATTCACACACTCCAAGAACAAGGTGAAGCCGATAGTGTTAATACCGCCCAGCTTTCTCGTCTACTTAATGATGCATTTGAACAAAATCTAATTCCAGTAAAACCTAATGTGGCTCTTGAGTCTTTGGCGAAGAAAGTCATCAATCAAACTGGGGTCGAGATGTTGCTTTATGAGCACATCGTCAATCTAGATCGGTTCTCTAAGCGTGTTGACATAACCACTGAGCTTGGAAGTAACTTTGACCAAGTCTTTAGCTTCCCGCCTCAGTTCGTGGGTTATTTAGTTCCCTATTTATACACACCATCCGGGTTTAACGAGATTGATCTATCGGTTGACTCTCCGTTAGTTAAAGAGGCTATTCAGGCATACCAAGGGATTGCGGGAGCGGCACCAAGTGCACTGGAAATGTATCGTATTAGCCGTGACCTAAAGCAGATGTACCAGCAGGATTACATTAACTATTGGCGTTCGGTTGTTCAAAACATCGACGTAAAACCGATAAGCAACCCAAGTGAGCTACATCGGACCCTTACCGTTTTGGCAAATCCAAGTGAAAACCCACTTTCACTGCTTTACACCACGCTTGCTAAGTATACTTCCGTTGAAATCGAACCCGTTGCAGTAGAGGGCGAAGAAGCGGTCATCCCAGAGCAGGATACGGATAAGAAAGAGGCTGCTCGTCAAATATCACTGAGCTTCACTGCTGTACATGGTTTAATTACCGTTGATAAAGCCAATAACAAACCTATCGATTCTATATTAGCCTCGATTGCAGAGACTCAAGTCTGGCTAGACAAGTTCTATAAGAGTAATGAACCACAAAGCCTCGCATTTCAAACCTTGTCGGCCTCATTAAAAGCTGATAATCCAATCGGTTCATTAGCAACCGTCGCAACAGATCAACCTGAGTTGATGAAACAGATCCTTGATGGTATCAGTCAACAAAGTAACGAAATGCTGTTATCTCTGACTCATGAGTACCTGAATAGTTCGTGGGCATCTGAAGTCTATCAACCGTACGAACAGACTTTGGCGTCGTTCTACCCATTTAGCCGAAAATCATCGAATGATGCGAGCGTCGCCGATGTATTTGCCTTTTTCTCGAGTAATGGGATTTTTGATACTTTCTACGCAACAAAACTCAAAATGTTTACTGAGACAGAAGGGTCTAGTCCATTCTTACCGGGGCTATTACCTAGCTCTGGTTTGGCACTTGACCCAGATTTATGGCAAATGATCAGTAAAGCTAAGGATATTCAGCAAGCACTATTTCTATCCGATCCAAGTAAGGTTTCTGTCCAATTTCAGATTAAAGCGGTAGACATGACCCCTGATTTGACTGAGTTTTCCATTACCAATCAACAGACAATTTTTACCTATCGACACGGGCCAACATTTTGGAGCCAATTAACGTGGGCAGGAGAAGAACAACTTGAAGATGCGCTCGGTGTTAAGTTAAGTGCGCAAGCTCAATCAGTAGCTCAAGAAGAGTTTTCCGGGAACTGGAATTGGTTCAGATTAATAGAACCTAGAGTGAAGTCAGCTACGTCACAAAAAACCCAAATCCAATTTGATTATGGTGACAGTAAAGTAACCATAGCAATACGAACCCAAGGACAAGTGAACCCATTTGTGCCCGGCTTCTTCGCTGGATTCTCTTTGCCTAGTGGAATCTAACCTATTGGTAATGTCGACCAAGGAGAATACCCTCGTCGATGAGCGCTACATCAGTGCGGCCAAATTGCTAGAAAAAGATGGCTATCAATTTAAACGTGCTCTTCGAGAGCACGTTTATTTTGCCTCTTGTAAGCAATACGGTGACGTTGTCATCAAGTTTGCATCAAGCGTCCCTAGCCGACATGGCTTAAAGCAGGCTGCAGAGTTTCTAACACGCTTTCCATCTCAATATTGGCCCTCACTACTTGAATATAATGGACACAAGCAAATTGATTGGATTATTTACCCTTTTATCACGGGCCAGACATTAACCGAGCAATTAAATAGTATTACCGATACGAGCAATGAAGGAGAGTGCATTTCAACATCTAGACTCAATTCACTTGAATCAGCGGTGTATTCAATTCACAAGTATGGCTATGTACATTGCGACATCAAACCAAGCAATATATTGCTATTGGAATCTCAAGAGGTAATGCTTTTAGATTTTTCTTCAGTCACTGTAATAGGAACAGAACAGCACTCTCTTGCTTTCCAATTCTATAGCCCTGAGTTTTCAAAACCGCGTTCTAACCTCCCCCATCAAAAAAGCACAACTCATTACAACCCGGACCATCCTCATTCATCAGAGACCATCACAACGGCTGATGATTGGTATTCAGTTCGCGCAACACTTTCAAAGCTGTTAGAGCACTCTACTGTACCGGTTCAATCGTTACCGAGTCGCTACCACTTCCTAACACGCTAACAAGCACTACATTTTCTGTCTAATAATCAACACTCTACACCACCCAAAAAATGTAATTCCGGACAAACCCAACCAAGCGCTAGATCACCTTTTTTCGTGAACTTTATGAACAAAACCCTCTAAATGACCGATATTCTTTTTATCCACACATTGCAGACAAAAAATTAACATACACGTAACCTTAATCACATCTACATTGTTATTCCTCCTAACGATGTAGAAAAACATAACGATAAGTACGTCTCTATTCGATTCGTGCACCTACATAAGGAACGTGAAACATGTTTAAGGTATTAAAACCAACACTAGCGGCATCGATCATCGCTGCATCATTTTCTTTTGGCGCTATGGCCGCTGATATGGAAAAAATCCACTTCATCATCCCAGGTGGTGCTGGTGGTGGTTGGGATATGACTGCACGTGGTACAGGTGATGTTCTAGTTAAATCTGACATTGTTGAAAATGTATCTTTCCAAAACCTATCTGGTGGCGGTGGCGGCAAAGCAATTGCACACCTTATCGAAACAGCAGAGCGTCAAGAAGACACTTTGATGGTGAACTCAACACCAATCGTAGTTCGTTCACTTACTGGTATTTTCCCACAATCTTTCCGTGACCTAACACCTGTCGCAGCCACAATTGCCGATTACGGCGCTATCGTTGCTTCGGTTGATTCTCCATACAACACATGGGAAGACGTCGTTAAAGAATTCGAATCAAACCCTCGTAAAGTTAAAATCGCCGGCGGTTCTGCACGCGGTAGTATGGATCACCTAGTT
Organism: Vibrio kyushuensis; assembly: GCF_050337325.1. Lineage (NCBI taxonomy): Bacteria > Pseudomonadati > Pseudomonadota > Gammaproteobacteria > Vibrionales > Vibrionaceae > Vibrio > Vibrio kyushuensis. The sequence continues at coordinate 101,555 of NZ_JAKJSV010000010.1, read as the reverse complement.
GTCGCAGCTGCGTTTAAAGGTGAAGGTTTTGATGCTAAGAAAGTCCGTTACATCGCTTACGATGCTGGCGGTAAAGCAATGGCAGCATTGTTATCTGGCGAAACTCAGCTTCTATCTACAGGTTTAGGCGAAGTATTAGAAATGTCTAAGTCTGGCCAAGTTAAAATCATCGCAGTTACGGCTCCTGAGCGTCTTGCTGCAGCTCCAAACATTCCAACGCTAACAGAATATGGCAACGAAACTGTATTTGCTAACTGGCGTGGTTTCTTCGCAGCACCAGGCGCTAGCCAAGAGAAGATCGACGAATGGAACAAGGCTCTAACTAAGATGTACAAAACAGAGCAATGGGAAGTGGTTCGTGACCGCAATGGTTGGATTGACAACTACAAAGCAGACAAAGACTTCTATTCATTCCTAGAAGATCAAGAGAAACAGATGGGCGACCTAATGCGCGAGCTTGGTTTCCTGAAGTAACTGCTTTCCTTAAGTAAATAGTATTTAGCACTACTATATAAGGGCTGTATGCGACTCTATATTCGCTATAGCCCTTCATAACACCCAGTTTTGCCGTGTACGAGTTGAACCCCAAAACTCCTTTGTTTATTACATTGTTGTTTATGTATTTAAACATGTAAGCCCAATTGACTAGCAGCAATCAGCTTACTTTTTCGTTAGTGTTTAGGTCTTCAGTATAGCTGACAGCTACTCATTAACTTGCTCGTACGCGGCCTTTTATTTCCTCAAGCAAATGGAGTTGGATATGTCGGATTCGCCAACTAATTTTTTCAGTAAAGAAAACTTACTATGTCGCGATAGAGTCGGGGCGATTATTTTCCTTTTGGTCTGCCTCGTATATGGCTACCAAAGCACTCTCATTCCCCTTTTCCCCGGGGACGAATATGAACCTTTCACGGCTAGAACCTTACCCACTCTACTCACATTTGCTGGTATTGGACTTTCGTTGATCCTCTTAGTTACAGGACAAAAAGACCAAGATAGCGGGGCTGTTTCTGATTTTGACTGGAAGCTGCTTATCGCATTTTTATGCTTGATGGCTCTTTATGGCGTTGGGCTAACTTACCTAGGGTTTGTTCTTGCAACCAGCCTATTTCTGCTTGCAGGGTTTTACTTGCTCGGAGAACGTCGGAAATCAGTACTACTTGGCGCATCTTTTCCTTTTGTAATCGCCTTTTATCTACTTCTGACAGAAGCTCTTGATGTATATCTTGAGCCTGGTCTGCTATTCATTATCTGGTAATTAGGATTAACATTATGTTAGACGGAATTTTACAAGGACTCTCTACCGCAGTAATGCCAATGAACATCATGATGGTGGTAGTTGGTTGTTTTGTCGGTACTTTTATTGGAATGCTGCCCGGTCTTGGGCCAATTTCAGCCATCGCTTTAATGATCCCTATTACATACGGCTTAGACCCTTCTTCAGGTTTAATCTTAATGGCAGGTGTTTATTACGGTGCGGTTTTCGGCGGTTCGACTTCATCGATACTAATCAACGCTCCGGGTTGTTCATCCACAGTGGTGACTGCATTTGATGGGTATCCAATGGCCCAAAAAGGTCAAGCTGGAAAAGCATTAGCATTAGCTGCCTACTCTTCATTCACTGGTGGCACATTATCAGCAATCATGCTTTTAATCGCAGCACCTGCACTAGCAAGTGTCTCATTGAGTTTTCAATCTTCTGATTACTTTGCACTGATGATACTTGGTTTATCTGCCGTTGCCGCATTCGCAGGCCCAGGTCAGGTAATTAAAGCGTGGATGATGACCATTCTTGGTTTAATGCTATCAACGGTTGGTATTGATAAAGGCGTCGGCGTAGAGCGATTTACTTTCGGCTTAACTGATCTGATGGATGGATTTAGCTTCTTGCTTCTTGCAATGGCAACCTTCGCTCTTGGTGAAACTTTGATGGGCATATTGAAGCCACAAAAAGACACCAGTGATGCAGAAAATAAGGTCATGGCTGATATTGGTAGCATGAAGATAACTAAGGAAGAGTTTAAAGAAGTCGCTCCTGTTTCAATCCGTTCTTCTATTCTTGGTTTCTTTACCGGTGTTCTTCCAGGTGCAGGTGCGACAATCGCAGCCTTTCTAAGCTATGGTATGGAACGTAGTTTCGCTCCAAAAGATAAGAAAGAAGAGTTTGGTAAAGGAAGCATTCGCGGTTTAGTCGCTCCAGAATCAGCAAACAACGCCGCATCAAGTGGTTCATTCGTTCCGCTACTGACTCTTGGTATCCCTGGTTCAGGTACTACCGCTATTATGCTTGGCGCTTTAATCTCTTATGGTATCCAACCTGGTCCACGTTTATTTGTTGATCACCCTGATGTCTTTTGGTCGGTTATAATTTCAATGTACTTTGGTAACATTGTATTGGTTATTTTGAACCTTCCACTGATTCCATATATTTCAAAGTTATTGGCAGTACCAAGGACGGTTCTTCTTCCAATGATTCTGTTTTTCTCAATCACTGGTGTTTATTTAGTCTCATTTAATACCATGGACGTGTTCATTATGCTAATCATCGCTATGGCAGCGATAGCACTACGATTGGCCAATTTTCCACTAGCGCCCTTACTACTTGGCTTCATATTAGGTGGTCTAATGGAAGAGAATTTACGTCGAGCGCTAATGATCAGTGACGGTGAGCTAAGTTTCTTGTGGGAGCGCCCTATTACACTCTCATTCACTATAATTGCAGCGCTTGTTCTTGTTAGCCCAATAGTTATCAGCTTCATTAATAAGTTAAGAGCAACACCAAAAGAAGTAGAACAATAAATAAGTACTCATAAAAACAAGTAAGCATAAAAACAAAGGAGCATATACGCTCCTTTGTTTTTATTTACATGTTATCTTAAATAACCAATTTATTAATCAACAAGTTGCATCATCTGTATCACCCTAACCCTGACTCGCTACGACCTATTTTTGCATAAAATTAACTAACACCTTAAAAAATGAGACCTTAGTTCAAAGCGAAAGTGAGAATAGTGTCAGAATAATTTCTCCCTACTATTATTTTCTGTCATTTCTCTTACTATACTGTCACCTAGTAACACGCATTCTTCTCTCACCACACAGTCCAGCAGGCGTTATGACCATTAATTTATCATCGTTAGTCATACCCACTCCGCTTAAGCACTTTTTACTTATTGTTATCCTGCCTTTGGTAGCTATTACATCAACGTCTATCGTTGTTACTATGAACTCGATTCAACAAGAAATGAACGATAACGCCAAGGCTTACCAACTGTTATTAGTAAGTACGATTAGCGATCTTCAATCCGATAATCTTGCCGCAATAAACGAACCAATTGATTGCAACGAAATGCAAGAAAACCTGATGTTTGAAAATACATCAAGAGAACTTATCGTAGTAAAAAATGATATTGCGGTTTGCTCTTCTAAGCGCGGTATTATTAATATTGATTTAAGTCCATTTATAAAAGCAGAGGGTAACGATGATGGTGCCGCGTTCGTTGATATAAATAAAGATCCCTCGCAGCGAACCTTATTTGTTGTCAATACTGAAGTTAATGATAAACATTCCGGTATTTTCTCGATAGTAAATACAAATCACCTACTTGAAAAGTTTACAACGGTAGCAAATAGCCAATCTAGCTCCGTAACATTAAAGTTCCGAAACAAGTTTTATCCACATCATAGTTCTTTCTCCCCTAAGAATACCCACGCATACAGTCGATCTGAGCAATTTAATTTTGATGTATTAGTTGAAGCGAACTCTTCTTACGTGGCCAATAATCTAGTACTTGCATGTATCAGAGCCGTAGCGGTATCTCTGCTAGTATCTTTGATTATCTTCCTGTCAATGAAAGGTTTTCGTAAGCGTTCAACTCTAGTGGATGATCTAAAAAAAGGGTTAGTCCGTCATGAGTTTTTCCTATGCTACCAGCCACTCATTAATTCGGCCGATCAAAATATTGCCGGCGTAGAGGCTCTAATTCGATGGAATCACCCAAAGCTAGGCTTAATTCGACCAGACGTATTCATTCCACTTGCTGAGCAGCAAGGTCTTATTAATAGAATCACTGATTATGTAATTGAAACAGCGTTGCAAGACTTATCTGAACTTCCAAGTAACAAGCTTATTCACTTAGGGATTAACGTTCCACCAAGTTACTTGCACCAACACAAGTGCATTGATCTACTAGATTCATACAGAGAAAAGTTTTTTAAGATTGGATACATACTAACAATAGAAGTCACTGAAAGGCAGATGTTAGATGAGACTGGCCGAGATACGATTAAACGGTTAAGAACAAAAGGTATTAAAGTATCTATCGACGACTTTGGTACAGGGCACACGTCACTTTCTGTTCTTCAATCCATTAATTTTGATTACTTGAAAGTAGATAAGTGCTTCATTGATACCATTGGCATCGAATCAGTTAGTGCACCAGTATTAAACGCTATTATCGATTTGGGCCATAGACTAGGAGTAACCATCGTTGCTGAAGGGGTTGAGTCCATACATCAAGTAAACTATTTGGTTGATCAAAATGTTGCTGTTCTACAAGGATACTACTTTTTTAAACCACTACCTTTGCCTAAACTTAAACGCTTGTTTGAAGAGAAGGCAAGTTAGTCCTTAAAATCCGCGATGTTTCCAAAACTGTTGCTCATCTTTAGCCGTCAAGTGGAACGTTTTCTCTGCGACTACACGGCCTTGTAATTCGATCGTCATGCTCCACTTGCCAAGTTTATCTTCCAAAGGCTCCCAGACGGTGTCACCTAGGTAAAAGTCATAGTCGTTACTGTTGATGTACTCTTCACCAGTAAATGGTTCTAGAGGCTCTCCTTTTTTGCTCAATATACCGGGGTGATCAATACAGAACGAAAACTTTTCACCCTTCGCTTTTTTGATATTTATAATAAGGCCGAACTCAACATCAATCTCAGCAGGCACATCGGTTGTAAACTCTTGGATTTTCGGTAAGTGTTTAGAACGAGAATCCCACTGAGTATAGATTCCATAAGAAGTTATTTCGATTACTGGCGATCGTTTTGCCATTGCTGCCACCGTTTGTTCATTTTAAGAATTGTCTTTTTGTCCACACCATGAATATTTTCATACGCTCCCGTACATTCAACCACTTCAAACTTAATCCCATGCTGAATGGCCAATTTGTAATACGGTTGAATCTCCCAACGGCGCACAAACGTGTTGGATACAACGACACTGTCACCATTTAGCACAGCCTGTTCAACTTGGTTAAAGCACCACTGATGTGCTTTTGAAATCAGCTCTACATCATAACGGTATTCACCTTTAGCGTTTACAAAGTACATGTCTGCTTCAAAATGTGGAATATTCATTGAGTGTGCAAGTGTAGATTTCCCTGAGCCAGGTAAGCCACGGATAAGAGTCAACGTCTGAGTCATGATTAATATTTCATAGCGAGCAAGTATGAATAGTAACGCAATTTAGATTGAATTTGCTATCGACATCTCATTCCGATTGCGCTAAGTTTGGATGTATAGACGTCTAAAACAATAGCTAAGGGAGAAAAGCTGTGCCGATTAAGATCCCCGATCAACTGCCTGCATCCGATGTTTTAAGAGAAGAAAACATCTTTATCATGCCGGAATCTCGCGCCTCTACTCAGGAGATCCGTCCTCTAAAGGTGTTGATCTTAAATCTTATGCCTAAGAAAATTGAGACTGAAACTCAATTCTTGCGCCTATTATCAAACAGTCCACTTCAAGTTGATGTTGAGCTGCTGCGCATTGATGACCGCCCAAGTAAAAATACGCCGACCGAGCACCTTGATAATTTCTATCGTCAATTTGAGATGGTAAAAAACCGTAACTTCGATGGGCTAATTATTACCGGTGCTCCCCTTGGTCTCGTACAGTTTGAAGATGTGATTTATTGGGATCATCTTAAAACGATAATGAGTTGGGCAAAAAGCCATGTAACATCAACGTTATACGTATGCTGGGCTGCGCAAGCTGGACTAAAACTGCTCTACGACTTACCTAAACGAACCCGTAAAGATAAATTATCGGGTGTTTATCACCATGAAATTCATCAACCTTATCATCCTGTTTTACGTGGTTTTGATGACACTTTCTTAGCCCCTCATTCTCGCTATGCGGACTTTTCGACAGAATTTTTAGAAGAGCATACTGACCTAGATATTCTTGCAAGCTCTGATATTGCAGGCGTTTATTTGGCAGCAACAAAAGACAAGAGAAATGTTTTTGTTACTGGTCACCCTGAATACGATGCTTTAACACTGCATCATGAGTACATTCGTGATCTAGGAGAAGGCATGGAACCAGCGATGCCAATTAACTACTATCCGAATAATAATGCGGATAATAAACCCTGTGCGAGTTGGCGAAGTCATGGTCATTTGTTGTTTTCAAATTGGCTTAATTACTGTGTTTACCAACAAACACCTTACGATCTTGATAAGTTTAGTGAAGACCACTTTACCAAAGATGATTAGTCTTAGATTTATCGTCTAACCTGCTGTTACTTATTAAGTATTTGGTTAGTAACTAATGGATAAAACGGTCACAAATGTGGCCGTTTTTTTATGATTGCAAACTTGATCGCATTGTTTTTTATTAACCAATCATCGTAGAAGTATTCGGAATATTATGAGCTTGCTAATAAGGAGCGCTCAATGAAGAAGGTATTTTCTGCGATATCACTGCTGTCACTAGCAGGCTGTATTACAGTGACTGATGGTGGTGAACCGCCTACCAAAGCATCAACCATTGAAATGGCTGAGACACGCGTAGCTTTAGGATTAGGTTACCTAGAGCAAGGTAATATGATCAAAGCTCGAGAGAATTTTGAAAAAGCACTTCAACACGCACCCAACTACTATCGCTCGCAATTAAGCATGGCGCACTATTATGAATCAGTCGGTGAGCCACAAGCCGCAGAAAAAACTTACAAGCGTGCGCTTCGCCTAGAACCGAACAACGGCAATATACTCAATAACTACGGTACTTTTTTGTGCAAACAAGGAAGCTTCAAACAAGCCGATGACTACTTTAATCGAGCCATAAAGCAGCCATACTACTACCTGATTTCTGGCAGTTATGAAAACGCCGCTCTTTGTTCTTTAAAGGCAGGAGATATCGCTAAAGCTAAAGGTTATTTTGAGCGAACACTTGATCACGACCCGAACCGAGTAAGATCAACACTACAGTTAGCCAAAATCGAAATCGAACAAAACGAATTTACTGATGCGCGAATTAGATTGATGAAATTCCACCAACGCTATGGTTTACGTCAGCCCTCATTAACATTACTCGTAGAGCTTGAAACCCGAGCAGGAAATGCAGCTTTAATCGAAAAATATCAGCGTCAGTTAGATCAGCTAATCGCTCGAGAATCATAGAATCGCAACTTTCAAAAATACACGTTATTGCTGCCACAGACTAAAAGAGGAGATGATATGAAAAGGATAGTTTTAAATTTAACCATTTTTCTGTGTTGCCTATTTTCAACGGCTACCTTTGCATTTACGTCAAAAACAATCGACGCCAGCGGAATTGTAGGTACCTATTATTACCAAGAGGGCTCAAAAAACCAACCTGCTGTCGTAATATGGGGTGGATCTGACGGCGGTAACTTCGCAGCTAAATACCCTTTCGTCATGTCTAGTGTAATAGAACTAGTAGATAGTGGCTATGCAGTTATGGGGTTGTCTTATTTTGATTACAACTCACATAGCAATATTCCTGATAGTCTGACAAATGTTCCTTTAGAGTACTTCGATAAAGCTTTTGATTGGTTGGAAAGACAACCAGAGGTTAAAAAAGGTGGTATCGCTATTTATGGAACAAGCCGGGGCGCTGAATTGGCTTTAATACTCGCGACTCACGTTGATAAAATTAATGTCGTTATCGCTGGTGCACCTAGTTCATTCGTCTGGGGGTCGTTCGATCAAACTCAAACACCTGAGCAGTGGATGAATATGGTGAAAACGGATCCATGTAGACCAGCTTGGACTAAAGGTGGAAAACCCATTACAAATATTTGTCATAAGCAAATGCTTAACGTCGACCCTTGGTATAGCGTGATTGATTCGCCTGATAACGTTAAAGACAGTTTAATCCCAGTTGAAAATTCCTCCGCAGCCATTCTTATAACCTCTGGTTCTAAAGATGAAGTTTGGCCTTCTACTCGTATGGGCTGGCAGATACTTGAGCGACTAAAATCAGAGCAATATACGTACCCATATAAGCATATTGTCTACAATACCGGTCATTATGTTTACAACGAAAGCTGGAACGATGTACTCGCATTTATCAAAGAGCACCATACTCAATAGCTACTAAGCTTCAACTACCTTTCTTTCATAAGCCACTCTCGTTTGAGTGGCTCAGAACTCTGACATCCAATATACGAACAACAACTTACTATTAATAAAACGCTACCGTACTACACAATGCACCGAGAGCGTCTCAAGAACTCTTTGAATGTTCAATCAAAGAGGCATCTTATAAGTGAAATATCACGTTACATATACACCGGCTAAAAAATCAAACTGCACCTTATTTTAAACGATATAAATTGATAATCTCTACCATAGATATGGCCAAAAAGTTCTTTGTTACTGAGTGATATAACACTAATCATAAGCACGAAAGCACCTATAGATCTTGGTTATATTTATACCTTTCTTTCCAATTAATAAAAATTAGCAAAGTGCTGTAGTCGTAATACTTTGCTGAAAGTACGTCAGGCAGACCATCGTGATTTCATTACCTCAGCTACCTCAAAAATTACATACACCTATTTGGATATACAGCATAAGCGATGGGCGTGTTATCTTGGCTAATGACTCAGCATTAGATGTTTGGGAGTCCGATTGCCGTGAAGAGCTTTACTCTAGAGATCTTAAAAGCGAAATGTCAGAGGCTGTTTCAGCTACCTTGCTCTACTATCGCTCTTTATTTGAAAAAGGCGAATCTATACAAACTTGGTGGCACCTTTCTCCAAAAAACAAAGTTAAAAAAATCTTGTTCAATTTCTCGGGCATTGATTTAGAAAACGGTGAGAAAGCAATGCTTGCTGAGGTACTCGCTTTTAGCGAGCACTCAAATAACTCAATTTTATTTGATGCTGATGGAAGTACCATTAGCTTTAACGATTCATTCACTCGTTGCTATAAACCGACATTTACTACTCTAGGAGAGTTTGTCGGAAACAGTGCTCTTGCAGATTCATGGATAGATAGGATCAAGAAGGAAAAGGTAGTACATGCCGTCCACAAAAGTTTCATAGGAAAACGTAGCCATTGGTTTAATCTGGAAATACGTTGGCTAGATGACAAACAACAAGTTCTAATGAAGCTCATCAATATGGATGATGAAAAGCATGCATATCATGGGGCAATACATGAATCTGATCATGACTTTCTTACCCAAGTATTAAATCGGAAAGGAATTATTAAGAAAATTGATAGCTCTCCTTATGTAGAAAAATACAGCGTACTGTTCATCGATATTGATGGTTTCAAATTGGTCAACGATAGTTATGGCCATCCTGTTGGCGATCAACTGCTTCAAGAGATCACCCACAAGATAAAATCGATTCTCCCTTGTGGCGCAACCCTAGCCCGTTTTGGAGGTGATGAATTCATCATATATTTACCGGAAGTATGCGGAGTAGAGTTTGCCCAATTAGTCATTCATCAATGCAATCAGCCTATTGATATAGAAAAGATTGGCCGAATAAACGTAGGGTGTAGCATTGGCATCGCAAACTTTCCAGACCATAGTCAGTCTTTTGAACAACTCATTAATTTTGCAGATGTTGCGATGCTAAGTGCAAAAGAGCAAGGGCGTAACAGAGCACATCATTTTGCACCTACCATGCTCAGCGACCTTCATCGTAAATCTACGCTTCGCCAACAGATGGTCACAGCTCTCGAAGAAGATAAGTTTAACCTAGTCTATCAACCTATCTTTGATACAAAGAGCGGCCAACTATCTTCACTAGAGTCGCTAATGCGTTGGAATGACCCACTACTTGGTGATATATCACCTTCCGAGTTTATACCTTTGGCGGAACAATCGGGGCTGATGCCCTCAATAGGTTTGTGGGTGGTCAAAGCTGTATGTAAACAACTCAAAGATTGGAATAACAGCCGATACTGGGCTGTCCATATCAATTTAAGCTCGTATCAACTGTCAGAGGAATTTCCAGAACAGGTACTCGAAATTTTAGACCAGTTCAATGTGAAACCAGAGCAGATTATATTTGAAGTGACTGACTTACTCGTTATTGATGATAATGGGGAAAGCTATAAGTGCTTACTCGCTCTACAATCTAATGGCTTTAGTTTACAACTTGATGACTTTGGATCAGGGTTCTCAAACCTAGATAAGATAAATACTCTACCGATTTCTGTCATTAAATTGGATAAGCAATTTATGAATGAACTTAGCCCGTTTAACAGAGCGGTTATCAAAGCAATTAAGCTCGTTTGCGAAGCTAGGAACATTCCCGTTATTGCCGAAGGTATAGAAACAGCAGAACAACTAAATTATGCAAACGAAAGTAACATCGACTATTGCCAAGGTTTTTATCTAAGCCGCCCAGTTAGCCCGAATAACTTAGATCACTTCGTCACCGCCCAATGTTTCGTTCATTAGCAAGTACCAACGACGACGAAAGAAGCCTCACTGCTTCCCATTTTTCTTACCTTGTTTAAAGGGAGTGTTTATTTTCTTATACTCCCTATACAGAACGACAACGAAGAATAGCAAGCCAACAATGCCGATGAATCCGAATGAATATAATAAGCCATCGCAAAGCCAGTCAGGGTTACAAGGCATATAAATTTCAATATCCATCGCCAGTTACCCCCTATTGTTTAATGGTTAACTTTTTAGCTTCAACCACTGTTTTCGCTGAGTTTCGCTTTTAAATGTCCATGCAACGAACCGACTGATCTTTTGTCCTTGGCACATATCCACAATTTTCATTTCAACTGTGCCAATTGTTTCTAAGGTTTTCTGCATCCACTTTACGTTCTCTTTCTTTGAGATTAACGTAGTAAACCATAAGACCTGATCAGCGTACTGTTTACTTTCAATTGCCATGTTTTTAATAAATTCCGCTTCGCCGCCCGGGCACCAAAGCTCTGCTTTTTGACCACCAAAATTAAGCGTTGATGCTGTCGTTTTCTTATTGGCACCATCAAGCTTAAGCGTGCCTTTTTTAACTTTATTCGCCTTCAGATTTTTGATTTTTCGTTGGGTACCCTGCTCTGCATCTTGGAGGGATTTATGAAACGGTGGATTGCAGGTAGTTATGTCGTAAAACTCGCCTTTGTTGATGATATTTGCAAAAAATGACTGGCTGTTAGTTTGTAATCGGCACTCAACTTTATCCTTCAATTTCTGATTACGCTGCGCAATCTCATTTGCGTTCTGAACTGAAACCTCATCAACATCACTCGCTACACATTGCCACCCATAGTCAGTCGCGCCAATAATTGGATAGATGCAGTTTGCCCCTACACCAATATCAAGTGCTCTAACCAATGAGTGTTTAACTGTTTTGCACTCTTTAGATAATAATTCAGCGGCTCGGTGAATGTAATCGGCTCGACCCGGAATTGGTGGACAAAGGTAACCTTCAGGAATATCCCAGTCAGACACACTGTAATGATGAGCCAATAAAGCTTTATTGAGTAGCTTAACTGAAACCGGGTTTGAGAAATCAATACTCTGCTCGCCACGAGGGTTTAAAATAACACTCGCTTTTAGGTCGGGTAGAGCTGCTATAAGTGCCTCAAAATCATAGCGACCATGATGCTTATTCCGCTTGTGTAAGCCAACTTCGCTTTGAACGGTCTTTATCTTCATCGCTGAACTATCAGATTCATTCTTCGTTTTTTTTCTTGTTGGTTTCATATCGATATCACTTATCTTTTAGTTCTTGATAGATCATAAACATTCGAGCATCTAGTTCCAATTGATGGTAATCGGCTTCCATATGGCAGCAAAGTTGGTAGAAGGCTTTATCGTGACTCTTCTCTTTAATATGAGCGAGTTCATGGACAACGAGCATGCGAAGTAGTGGTTCAGGCGCGGTTCTAAATATGCTCGCGATGCGAATTTCATTCTTCGATTTAATCTTGCCACCATGAACTTTACTGACGTAAGTATGAAGGCCGAGCGCATTATTAATAATATGGATCTTGCTATCGTAGACCACCTTACTTAGTGGTGCCGTTTTTTTCATGTAGCGGTTTTTAATTGCCATCGTATATTCAAACAGCGCTTTTTCACTTTTGATAACATGGTTTTCTGGATAGCGTGATTCAAACCAAGCGACCAGTTTATTAGAAGAAACCAACTGTTCTATTTGAGAAACTATATGCTCTGGATAGCCCTGAACATAACGGAGTGAAGAGTGCATAGATAGGATAACGATGGTGATTAATGGCCGCTAAGTTTATCGGATTTAGCCCTTCGAATCATTGATTTTGTCAGCGTACTTTTCTCGATGAGTGTTTTCCGCTAAACTCCTGCGCTTAAAAGCTCTCCATGTACTGTTTAATCTATTGAGAATCCGTTATGAAACGTATAGTCCTTTATGTTGCCGATAAGTGTCCTCACTGCAAAGACGCTCAACGCTACCTTGACTCTAAAGGTTTAAAGTATCGTTTGACCAACGCAAAAATGCAGCGCGGAAGAAAAGAGCTACAAGCTATGGGTGCTCGCTCAATACCGGTTCTTAAAATCGGCGATCAAGTGATGGTTGGCTGGAATCAAAAGAACTTCGATAAGATGTACAGCTCCTAAAACGAGCTTCAATTTCCCCTAGACATACTGCTTAACAAAGTCGATAAACGTTTTATCGGCTTTCGATTGATATCCCTCTTTTCTCCATGCTAAAACGAGATCCATTTTTACTGGTTCTTCAAATGGAATGCCTACCACTCCCGGCTCGTGGTTTGTCACTAAATTTAATAAAGCTGAGATAGCAAACTCTCGTTTTACAATATTGAGTATCATGGGAATTAGGTTCGTTTCAAACGAGAACTTAAGGTCATAGTCTCCTTCTCGTGACACCTTATCGATGAAATCGCGATGGAAGTAACCGGGCTTAAACATTACCAATTCATGTTCAAAAAACTCAGGGTATGATATTGATTCGTGGTTAGCTAACGGGTGTTGTTCAGATACAACTGCTACCATCTCTCCTGTCATCAGATGATCGACTTCTAAATCTACCGGAATATCCTTATTTACAACGACGCCTATATCGAGTTCTCCATTTAATAACATCTCCCGAATCGATTGAGTTCCCGCATCCACTAGCGTGAGCTTTAGGTTTGGGTAAAGGGATTTAAACGCCATCAATATTTCAGGAAAGAAGTAAGATCCCATCATGCTAGGTGCGCCTAGACGTACCTCTCCTTTATCAAGCCCTATCAATTCATCCATGGCGAGCTTTGCATCATCCAGTTGCTGCAAAATACGTTTCGCATGATCTAGAAGCACTCGCCCTTCATGGGTAAGCTCTACTTTCCTGTCTTGCCGCTTAAATAGCATGACACCCAATTGCTGCTCAAACTTCTTAATAGAAATACTTAAAGCCGGTTGAGCGATATTCAGTGCTTTGGCTGCCATCGTAAAGTGCCCGTACTGAGCAACCATAGCGAAATGTTTCAGCTGTCTTGAATCCATGGTGATATATTATTTATATTGACTGAATATCATTAATATATTTTATTAATCGAAATTTCACTGCTAATTTGATCACATAGTCACTAACTAATACCCAGACGTATCAGTAAACAGGAACCCCCATGGTCGAATTTGGTAGCGCAAAATACCGAAAAATCACACTAAGCTTAGCGCTAGGTTCATTTTTAGTCTTTTGTAATCTTTACCTTTTTCAACCTATTCTTCCTTTGCTTGCAGATCATTTCTCTGTTTCTGAAACACAGATAAATGGTGTATTTGCTGCCTCGACGTTTGCCCTCTCCATTTTTCTCGTCCCTTGGGCTATTTGTTCAGAGTCATTTGGACGAAGAAAAGTGATGTTAATCGGGCTGTTTTCTATGCCTGTTATTGGCGCCATGATGTTAATCAGCGATAGCTATTGGGTATTACTCATTACTCGTGGCTTGATGGGAATAGCGCTTGCTGCCTTTGCATCTGTGGCAGTCGCTTACATGGTAGAAGAACTCAGCCCTGCTGCGTTTGGTCGCGCCATAGGAGGCTATATTGCTGCTAACTCTCTCGGTGGTATCTTCGGCCGGATTCTCGGCGGTACTTTAGCCGATTTATTTAGTTGGCAGTATGCTGTTACCATCATGGCTATCGTTACTTTTGTGGGAGCGATTATTGTTAGCGCTATTTTACCTCAGCAGGAAAACTTCACTCCGCAACGTGGGCTGTTCTTCCACCATAACCGAGCCTTAGTCAAACACATTAAAAACCGTACGATTTGGTTCGCTATGCTCATTGGCGGTGTGAACTTCGCACTGTTTGTTAACTTGTACTCAGTCATGGCGTTTCGCTTAGTCAGTGAGCCTCATAATCTTCCTATCGGTCTCGCCTCATTAATTTTCCTTTGTTACCTAGCTGGAACTATCAGCTCCAAACTAACCGGGCGATGGACACAATCCAAGCAGCCGCTGTCAGGTATGGTCACAGGTAGTATCATTAGTATGATTGGAATGTGGGTCGCTTTGAACGATACACTTCCTATGATGTTGATTGGGCTCTTACTGATTAGCTTTGGTGCTTTTTTCACCCACACGCTCGCCTATTCTTGGGTAAGCCAAAAGGCGACACACGCAAAAGCCACGGCTACCGCTTTGTATCTCATGCACTACTATATCGGGGGCAGTTTAGGCGGTTTCTTTCTGATCTATTGCTGGCAACACGGCGGCTGGATTAGCGTTGCAATGGGAGGCATGGTTTTATACGCGTTACTGTTCTCACTTTGCTACGCTCTTTATCAACGCACAAAAATTCAGGCAATTCAGGTCACAGATGCAGCGGCTAATACCGTCAGGCCATAGAGGCTATTCTTCGTCTCAATTTCTGCTATCCTGTTGCAAAAATTAGTTAAGAATCTCTAATGAATAAATATGAATTGGCTGAGAAGCAAACAGAGCAATGGTTAGTGGATGTAATTGTAGGGTTAAACCTGTGCCCATTCGCACACAAACCTAATAAAAATAAGCAGATCAAAATAGCGGTAACGCCTGCGACAACTGAAGAGAAACTTCTAGAATTTATCCTAGAGGAGTTTCAAATACTCGACAGCAAAGACCCTAAAGAGTTAGAAACTACACTCGTTGTTATCCCTGATATGCTTCAAGACTTCATGGACTATAACTTCTTTTTAGATTGGGTCGATGGTCTTATAAAGCAGCAAGATTATGAAGGCATCTATCAAGTAGCCACCTTCCACCCGAACTACTACTTCCATGGCACACAGCCGGAAGATACTGAAAACCTTACGAATCGTTCGCCTTACCCTACTCTTCATTTGATAAGAGAAGAGTCAATGGAAAAAGCGTTAAAGCACTACCCTAATCCTGAAGCGATCCCTGACACTAATATTGCTCGAGTTGAGGCTTTAACAGCACAAGAGAAAGCAACATTATTCCCTTACCTATTGAGTAAATAATCCCAATTTCGCTAGGTGTCTTATATGGTTGGCGGTTCAGAATTGAACTGTCGACCAGCCTCATAACCATTCATAAACAAGCAGCGATGGGTATACGCTGACTGCAACATAGCTGGCAAAGCCTCTTTTTCGTAGCGCTTATTGGCTCGCTCTATAAAATGACCGTATTCAGCTTCAGCGCGAGCAGTGATCAACTCTGACATATCCGTTGGGACTGCGTATTCAACCGCGATTTGTTTAAAATTGCTCTGGTGAACGTCACTTCTATCAAGTTCTAGATAGTTCGCAGCAACAAGGCATGTCGCTTCTTCACTTAGATCAAATACTACTTTTTCTTTATCGACATGGTTAGCTAATGCCGTTCCATTCATACTCATCAAAGTAGACATTCCAACACCAATCAACAGTAACCTTTTTGCACTCATTCTTAATAATCCTAAAGAGTTAGAGGGCGCATAGAATCACACTTAAATATGATGAATTTATTACAGTTTTAAGAGTTTTGAATAAGTATCACATAGAAGAATATCCGATTTAAAATACACAAATCTGTCATAAACAACTCCTAAGATGCCTCCTTCAAATTTTGTTGTATTGAAAAGAGTATCTTATGTTTCAACTACCTATAAAACACACAGCGATTGCATTTGCCGTCACAGCAATTCTAGCTGGCTGTAAAAGTTCAGATTCTACAAGTGAGCGAGACGATTCAAACCTTAGCCCTCACTCTGTGAAAGTGGGCTTGCTTCCTGACACTCAAGGCGGCGGTTGGAACGTTGCTGTTCACCCAATGGAAGCCGTTTTAGCCAAGCACCAAAAAGAAGGTGTGAACATTGTTATTCCAGTTGGCGATTTAACCGATAACGGCTCAACGCATGAATGGGAACAGTGGGTCGGTGTGGCTACTAAATATCGCGATGCCGGTATGGAGTTCTTACCTGTCATGGGTAATCACGAAACCAGCTGGGCTTACACCGTTGAGTGGATTGAGAATATGCGTCATTTCATTCCTGAAGATGCCGTTCACATGCCTTCAGCGGAGTGGCTAAACTACTACGTGGTACGAGACAACGTCTTAATGATTGGCCTAGCTTACTACAACCTGCCCATCGCATTTGGGTGGATTCAAGACGTACTGGCTGACAATGAAGGTAAGTTTGATCACGTTGTGATTGCAAGTCATGACGGCCTGATCGGCGCGAAGTATGGCGAAACACGTGAACAAATTGTAGAGGGAATCAAGGATGATAATCGTCTATTTGATGTCCATAAAGAGATCCGTGAAACCTTCGCAGAGCACGATGTTATTTGGGTTCAAGGCCATGAGCACATGTATCAACGTTCACAAATTCATGCTCGTGTTCTAGGTTCTAACGATCCCGGTGGTCGTTCAACCGTCGATACACTAGCGTCAACACCTAGTGGTGGCAATTACCGCATGCCCTCTTACACACAAATTATTAGTGGTAATGCCTCATACAAAGGTTACGAGTATCGTTACGGCGAACGAGAGTTAATTCAAGATGTCATTCAGCATAAAATGGCAACGTATGATACCAGTATGGATTCACACCATTACGATGCTAATGCGGCAATTCTAACATTTGATGGTCAACGTACTGATTACCATGCTTATTACGCACCGCATACAATCAAAAAGAACGAAG
Source organism: Vibrio kyushuensis (assembly GCF_050337325.1). Taxonomy (NCBI): domain Bacteria; kingdom Pseudomonadati; phylum Pseudomonadota; class Gammaproteobacteria; order Vibrionales; family Vibrionaceae; genus Vibrio; species Vibrio kyushuensis. The sequence continues at coordinate 84,212 of NZ_JAKJSV010000010.1, read as the reverse complement.
AAGGCCCTAAAGAGTTAGCCGATCCACAATGGACGTTAATGGATACCTTTAGCCGAACTCTAGAGCGTTGTGAAACCTTAGTGTATCCAAACTCAATCCCAGAAAGTCAACGCCCCATTCTCAACCATATTGTTGAGTACAAAACGGCGGATTGCATGGGAAGCAACGGCGAAACGGCGAAATTGATTGGTGGAACAAACAACACCTTTAACCGTGTCGATACAACTCAGCGTAATTTAAGCTTTCATGAAGGCTTAAAACGAGCAGAGTCAATGAACGACTTGATGCGTTTGAGCTATCAATTCCTATTCACTAAAAACAGCAGCTGGGATCCAAACCTTAATGCCGTCAATCGAATCATGCCGGGGGAAAACGGCGAGGATGAGTTCGGTGCTCGTAAAGGAACAGTTGTCATCCCAGCAACAACCATCGATATGAAAAAACACGTTACATTAAGTTGGGAGTCAAAAAATTCAAATACAGCGTCTGATATTTTAATAGTGAGTGGCATGCAGAACCATGGTGGTGTGTATCAAAATTCCCACGGTGGTGAGCATGATATATCTCAAGTATTCGGTTTAAATGGTTCAAGGCCTGATTGCGAATGGAAAGATCCTATCGACCCGAATTTCGAGCACTGTGGTAAATTACCGGTAGATCTTCCAGCTACAGCTACTCAAGGTTGGGATGTAAAAGAGATCATTGGTGATAACTACGGTATCGAATTTAAAACCGATAAAAACACTCAAGCAAACAATGTTCTCTTGGGTCAACGTATCAATGGTAGCTGGAGTCCTATTACACCAGCGCATTGTATTGTTGATCTACCGTGGGACGAAGACTTTGCTAACAACCCACCACAACTACCAAGCCCTAACTGTGGTGACTACCCTGTTGTGGGTTACGACAGCAATCACGAAAACCTTTGGTGGACAATTGCCAACAAAGACATCGAAATTGCGCTAATCAGAAAATAAAACAGGCAGATCAACCCGAACGTATTATGCGTTCGGGTTTTATTTTGTTCGTGGGTAAAGCCTACTGCATTTGTTGTGGTCTAGGTAACTGACAGGTTAAGTTGTACACCAACGCAGGGTTAATTAATTTGGGTTCAGCAAGTTGCTCATCTCTCTCTTCTCGGTGACAGACAAACTCTTGTTCTGTCGTCTCCTCTTGGATAAAACAGTTCTCATGCTTCTCTTCACCAATCGTTGTCATGTGGACCAACTCATCCACTGCTTTAGGATAGTTGTGACACAAATACACCTTAGTATCATCGTCCATATCATAGAGCTTGGTTAATGAATGAAACATCTGCTTCGCGCTACCTCCGGGGAAATCAGCCCGCCCAGTACCATGATGAAACAAAGAGTCCCCTACAAACACGGCATCTCCTACTTTGTAGGTCAGGTCAGAAGGCGTATGCCCCGGAGTATTGATAACTTCCAAGTCTGAATCGCCGAATCCAAGGTGCTCGTGATCCAACAAATAGTTTTCAAATTCGTACATCTCACTCAGTGCTAAATCGTCTTTCCACGTTGCGTATACTTCTTTCACTGCATCTGACACATGGATAGGTGCGTTGAGCTTTTCATGTAAGAAGAATGAACCTGTCAGGTGATCTGCATGAATATGTGTTTCTAGGATTGCTGTGACGTGTAATTGATGCTTTTCGATGTAATGCAGAATCATCTGAGAAGACTCAAAAGTCACTTCTCCTGTGGCTTCATTATAGTCTGCCACAGGATCTATAACGATCGCTTCATTCGTTGCAATGTCGGATACTACGTAGCTGATTGTGCCTGAAACGGGATGAAAGAAATGCTGAACTTTCTGCTTGGCCATGTCGCCCCCTAACGCTAAACGTTAATGCTTATAATGGATTAAACTGATACCGAGATCGTATTTATGAGTGTAGTTTGCAAAGCGATAATCGTCAGTAATTGAGAAAACTATCAACGAAAAAAAACCAGTCATGATTAATGACTGGTTTTTCAAATTTCATATCGAAGGTGATAATTTCTTTTTATTTCGCAACGTTACCCGCAACGTTTAGTGCATCCCATGTGCGAGCAAAAGGAGGCGCGTAAGCGAAATCTAAGTAACCTAGTTGTTGAGTCGTCATCTTAGCGGTAATCGCAACAGCTAACGCATTAATACGACCAACTGCACCTTTCTTACCGATAATTTCACCACCCAAAAGTACTTTTGTTTCAGGATGGTAGAGTACTTTTATCTTAATGTCTTCTTGACCCGGGCAGTAATCTGTTTGGTTCTTATCTTTGATGATAGACGTCTTGTATGCAATGCCATGCTCTTTCGCAACGACTTCAGAAATACCCGTACACGCCAACTCAAGATCCAGTACTTTCAGACACGACGAACCCAAGAAACCATCAAGGAATGTGTCTTTACCTGCAAGGTGATCCGCCATCATACGGGCTTGCTTATTGGCAGTTGTCGCAAGTGGAAGATAAACCATTTTATCCATAGCGATGTGATAGCTTGTTGCACAGTCACCAACCGCGTAAATGTATTCGTCTTCAGTTTGACCAAATTCATTCGTTAATAGAGCGCCATTATCATATTTCGGCAAATCAAACGCTTCTGTATTTGGCTTGAAGCCAAGTGACATAATAACAACGTCTGCTTTTACAACACCATCATCAGTCTGAATCTCGTAGCCACCGTCTTTAGCATCAGAGATGCTTTGAACGCTACAGCCTAATTTCAGATCAGCGCCACTTTCACGGATATCATCTTCAACCGTATCAATCATTTCTGGGCTAAATTGACGGCTCATTACCGTTGCTTCGCGCTCGATGATCGTTACGTTTTTATTTAGGTGTTCTGCTGCATCAAAAACTTCTAGGCCAATAAAGCCCGCACCGATGATACAAACATTATTCAGTTCTTTGTTTTTGAATGCTTCTTTAACGGCAAGTCCATCTTCCATGCTTGTTAGTGTATAAACATGCTCAGAATTGTACTCACCAAATTTAGGGATGATTGGACGAGCACCAGTACATACGATCAGTTTGTCGTACGCGAGTTCATATTCTTCTTGGCTTGTTTTAATCGAAACAGACTTGTTGGCTTTATCTAAACCGATAACTTGAGAGTCCAAACGCAAATCCAAACCTGAAGCAATGGCTTGCTCTGGAGTGCGTGAAATCAGGCGCTCCGTATCATCAAACATACCCGCTGTGAAATATGGCAAACCACAGCCACCAAACGAAACGTAATCACGTTTTTCGATAACGATGATCTCTTCACTTGGTTGATTTCGTTTATATTTTGCAGCGAAACTCATACCAGCGGCATTGCCACCTACGATTACTGTTGTCATCTTTTATTACCTATAAAAATTAAACAAAATTAGCTCCCGAAGGAGCTAATTTAAAGTTACATAGTGATTATGCAACTACTTCACTGTCTGAAGATGGATTCGCATGTTCAGCGTTATACGCTTCTTCATCCATCGTGCCATTCTTCTTAGCCGTTAGAACACCCGATAGCATAGAGCCAGAGATGTTAAGCGCTGTACGAGCCATGTCAATCAGTGCTTCAATCGATACTAGGATTGCAACAACGGTGATATCCAAGCCCATAATAGTCAGTACAGCAACTGCAGCGAATGTAGCACCGCCACCAACACCTGCGATACCGAAAGAGGCGATAGCGATTACAGCAACCAGTTGAGCGATGAATGCGAAGTCTACAGGAATACCCATAACTTGAGCAGACATGATAGCTAGCATTGCTGGGTAGATACCCGCACAACCGTTTTGACCGATACTTGTACCAAACGTTGCTGACATGTTTGCTGTTTCTTCATCGATACCCATGCGTTGAGTTTGAGTTTCAACGTTTAGCGGGATAGCAGCCATGCTTGAGCGAGAGCCGAAACCGAACACAAGTACAGGCCAAGTCTTCTTAACAAACTGCATTGGAGACAAACCAGTGAATGCAACCATACCGATGTGGATAGCGTACATTACAAAGATTGCAGCGTAGCTTGCTACAAGGAAGCGACCCATTTCAGCAAGAGCAAACAGATCGTTTGTCATCATGAACGTTGTCATCAGAGCGAATACACCATATGGAGTAAGCTTCAAGATTTCACGTACCATAGACAGTACAACTTCTTTTGCAGCATTGATGAAATCAACAAAGCTTTGTACTTTTTCAGGACGACGAGTTCTTACTTGTAGGATACAGTAACCAAGGAACATGCCGAATAGAACAGTCGATAGCGTAGATGTTCTTTCAGAGCCCGTTAGCATGTCGAAGATGTTCGCTGGGATAATAGATAGAGCAAGACTTGCTAGACCATTGTTCGCCATTGATTCTTGTGTAGAAGCAAGGTTTGCACCACGAGCGTCCATTGCTGCGCTTGTACCTACAGTGCTAACAAGTGCGTTTGCATCAATACCGAAGATGTAGATTGCAGCAACACCAATTAATGCAGAAAGACCACACGTTACAATAAGAACGCCGATCACTTTAGGCGCGATACGCGACAGTGCACCACCACCTTCTACGTTCATGATTGAAGAGATCATCGCTACGAATACAAGCGGGATAACAATCATTTGTAGAAGTTTGATGTAGCCTTTACCAAATACTGAGATTAACTCAGCGAAACCGTTTACTGCTTCGTTACCAAAGCCTAACGTCAGTTGAATAGCGCCACCAAACAGTAGACCACCAACTAAAGCGGATAGAACACGGAAATTAAACGTTTTTTTCTGTTTCTTAAATTTAGAAAGTATGACGTAAAAGGCAAAGAACAGAACACTAAGTGCGATAAATGTAAAACTCATAAGATACTCCAACCAACCCTGTGATTACTTACGATAAGCAATGGCTTCAACTTCAACCAATGCGTCTTTTGGTAAACGAGCAGCTTCAACACAAGAGCGAGCTGGTGCGTTTTCCGTTCCAAATACATCTGAATACACTGCGTTAAATGCAGCGAAGTTTTCCATGTCTGATAAGAAGCAAGTAGTCTTGATGACAGTATCAATGCCAGCACCACCCTCTTCTAATACCGCTTTTAAGTTTTCTAATGACTGACGAGATTGCTCAGTGATTCCACCTTCAACAAACTCCATCGTTTCAGGAACTAAAGGAAGTTGACCTGAACTAAATACCAAGTCAGCAAATGTCGCACCTTGTGAATACGGCCCGATAGCTGCTGGCGCTTCGTTGGTATTAATGATTTTCTTCATTATTGATACACCTATATTTTGATTATTAATTGATTAAAATTTCTGATTTGAATTCGCGTAGATATTTGTAAATCGCTTGGCGCGTAATGCCCAAACGTTCTGAAACTTGTGTGGTTGTTTCCTTTAACTCGAAAACACCGTTATCAAAAAGACGTTTTGCTATTGCTTTATTGCGCCCTTTAACAGAGACAGATGAATCATTATCAATCTCTTCAATAACACTGCTTAACGCTTGCTCGATAACATCAGTAGCGTTAGTACTAAAATTTTCATTGACCATAGAGGTGGTCACCGAGACATCGGGCATTAATGTTTTAATGATTTCTGGAAACGGGAACGAAAGATTCATATTGATACAAAGCATGCCAATCGCTTTATTGTCGTAACCCGCCAATATGCAAGTCGTTGACTTTAAAAGTGAGCCATCGCAGCTATTAGTGAAGTAACTCTTTGGTGATACGACGCCTGAATTTTCATAATCACGCCACATTTTCAAGCCAAGATCGGTAATTGGAGCGCCAATTGCACGACCAGTATGATGACCATTAACGATCTTAACGACAGACTCTTCGAAGCTTTCAAACGAATGAATAACCACCTCACAGTGAGGGCCGATCAGATCGGCTATGGTATCTGCCAAGCGAAAGTAGTTAATCAAAGACTCTCGATCTTGTTGAGAAAACATCACTTGCTTTAGCATTTCACTCATCCGTTTACATTAATTTACTCTATGAGGGGTAGACTACCCAATTAGTAGTAATTCGGCAAATTTCAGTAAACTATTTTCAACTAATAAAAAGTCTAAAATTGAGCTACATCAAGGTATTTAGTGCTGATTTTAATCAATTAATTGATAAAGATCTCACTAATAGTGTGGATATAGTAAAGAATTGTTACCTTTACCAAAGTTTACAATATTAAACTATTAAGGATAAAAGTGACGCAAAATGCGCCCCAAAGTGGCCTTAATACCACCAAAAATCACTTTGGGTCGCTTGCCTATTGAGAAAGTGAGCAACTAAAGTTAACAATATTAAACAGACTTCCTCATAGGTTGAAATAAAGAATGACTTTAAGAAAGTACCGTTATTACAGCGTTTCTTTATTCTCGACTTGTATACTGACGATGCCTCTTCTTTGCTATGGCTCTAGCCTAACCTCATCAAACACTCATTCGATTAATCGCGAAGGTGCGATTAACATTAACGCTATCGATTGGTGCCCTCAGCTATGCAATCATAAAGATCAACAAGGCTATGTCATGGATACGGTCAATGCAGTTTTCATTGATAGCCCTTATTACATAGTTTCTACCACTTATCCTTGGAGTCGCGCTATTCAAGGCGTCTTCGAAGGAAAAGCGCTCGCACTTCTCTCTCCAGCTAAAAGTGAAGCGCCTGGTCTTCGCTTTCCTAATAATCCAATCGGCGTACAGAGGATGTGCTTTTTCGCCAGTCGTTCATCGTCTTGGCAATATGAAGGATTAGAGTCGCTTGAAGGGTTGCGTATTGGTATCGCTTACGATACCTCAATCGCCGAATTGAATGATTACGTCACTCACAATAAAGGTCAGTTTAGCTTCTTTCCTTATGATGATGACTTTATTACACGTAATTTAAATATGGTAAAACAAGAGAGACTCGACACCTTCCTTTTTACTTATAACTCAACCATGTACACGATTGCACAATTAGGTATGGGTGAAGAGATAAAATCAGCAGGCTGTGTCTCAGCAGAAGCGATTTATATGGCTTTCAGTCCCGATCCGGAACAAGCAGAAAAGGTAGATAAGTTAATAGAGTATTTTGATACAAAGATGGGAGAATTACGAAAAACAGATGCAATAGATACGATTATGAAAAAGTATGGGTTGATAGATTGGCAGCCCTATCTATAACAATAGAATGCCTAAAAAACCCAGCCAGAAACCAAACATTCACCTTCTACAAACAAGCAACATATTCCAACACAAAAAGTGACACAAAAAATATAAAACTCGTTTATTCAAAGACTTAGAAAGCCCATTTAAGTTCATTTTTTGTCGTTAGCCTCAGCGGTCATTCAACTGAATAATACCCACGAAAAAATCAATAACGACACCAATTAATCTGAACCTCTGAGGTACACCCAATGAGCACGACTCTCGAATCCAACAACCAAGAAATTACCGGCAAAACAAAATGGCTGAGCTTAGGTATTCTTATTCTAGCTCAACTAGGAACGATGCTAGATAACAGCGGTTTCGCTGTTGCTACGGAAGCACTAATCTCACAACTTGGCGCTACCATGCCAGAAATCCAATTTGCTAACGCTATGTACCCGCTGATTGCTGGTGCGGGTATGGTTGTTGGTGGCCTTACAGGTCTATTCATAGGCTGGGGCCGTCAACTTCGATTAGGTGCACTTCTACTTGCTGCTTCTGCTTTGATTGCAGCATTTGCTCCTAATATGGACGTGCTAATTTTTGGTGGTCGTGTAGCAGCTGGTCTTGGTGCGGTATTCTTAGTACCTTCAATCCTTGCGCACGTTGCAGGCCTATACCAAGGTAAAGACCAAGCAATCGCGTTTGCTGGTATCGCTGGTGCCGTAGGTCTTGCAACAGCTGTTGTTCCTCTAGCAATGGGGGCGGCACTTGACGCATTTGGTTTTACTCCTTCATTTATGGGTGTTACCGCTTACTTCATCATTGTGTTCCTAGCGACATTCAAGCTAGATGCAATGCCTAAAACGAAGTTCGAAGGTAAATTCGACCTAGTCGGCGTAATCCTTTCTTCTACTGGTCTACTAGCAACAATCGTTGGTCTACTTAAGATTTCTGAGTGGGGCCTAATTGCACCAATTTCAGACACTAGCATCATGGGTATTTCACCTGCACTTCCGCTAGTTGCATTCGGCGCAATCACACTGTTCATTCTAATGAAGTGGGAAAAGAGCTTCGAAGCGAAACACGGTACAGCACTTATTCCATCGACGTTTGTTAAGAACAAGCAAGTACTTATCGGTCTTTACCTGTGTGCTATCGTATTCCTAATGTTCGGTTCTCTGTTCATTAACATCGCTTATGTTCAAGTTGTTGGTGGTGCTTCTGCAATGGCCGCAGGTCTTCTTATGACTATGTTCGCTGTTGGTATGATTATTGGTACCGTTGTTGCTCCGGCTAAAATGGCTAACATGACTGTTCGTTCAGTTTGTCTACTAGGCTTCGCTATCTCATTCGTTGGTCTGGTTATCGCTACATTTGGCTTTACTGAATCAGGTGTTAACCCGCTACAACATGCTGGCCTAGCTATCTTTGGTTTTGGTGTTGGTCTTCTTATGACTCAAGCGTCTATCACAGTAACAAGCGCTCTAGAGCAGCGTGATGCTGAGCAATCTGGTGGTATCCAAGCAACTTCGCGTAACGTAGGTCAAGCATTTGGTGTAGCGGTACTGGGTTCTGTGCTTATGTTCTCACTTACAGGTGAAATCAAAGACAACGTAACAAACCACGCTGCGCTATCGGCTGAAACAAAAGAAGCAGTACTTGCTATCCCTGCTCTACCGTTTACAAGCACGACTGATTTTGAACTTTTACTTGCTGAAGTAACTGAAAGCAAAGAAGAAGCAAATATCATCCTTGCCATTAACTCAGAAGCTCGTCATAGCTCAGCAATCAAAACAATGTTTGCTCTTATGCTTATCGTAGCGTCTGGCCTAGTGATTTGTCGTGGTCTTCCGCGTAAATCTCTGATGCAGAACAAAGCGTAGTGATGCGGTAACCACAGCCCAAAGCTTTAAAGGCTATGCAGTTCAAGTTAATCCCTATCACAATGTGGTAGGGATTTTTTCTATCAAACGATTCTCCTAGCCTTTGATTGCATCCTCGAACAACGCATCAATCTAAAGTGCTCTCCATCCACTTAAACATCATTGATGCCTGTTAATACACTAGGTTGAGCGAGATCCATCAGCAATCGAAAGCACGCCTCCACTGCGTGACTCCCTATCAAACATGCCTAACCGTTAGCCTCAGTATAAAGGTTTAACACTCATCAGAAACCTTCGATTTATGTTGGCACAGAGCCATAAAAATTCATCAATAGGCTTCTTTTACGCGTAAATACGATTAAAAACATTCAGTAATCAACGAAAGATAACCATAAGCACCCTCAAAAGAAAACACGCTAAGCCATTGTAATCAGGCAAGTTAATAATGATAAAATATGACTTAGATTTTGTCTCATTAGTTTGGTTTCCCAACTCATTTCATATCGTTAGTATCCAATCGTACTTTGAAATCCAATACACAGACGGCTGAAGAACTATAGATTCTCAACGGATCAGTTCACAACCAATAAATTTAGTGACCAGCATAAGCGATATCGACAATGCCTATTAAATTTTTCAAGAAACTATTCGCATCAAATAATGAGCAAAGCTCATCACCTATTCATCAAGTGGAGACTTCTACAATGCCTAATCAATCCCTATTTTTTGGCGGCTCAATCATTACAATGAACGACGATCAACCAACGGTTGAAGCGCTTTTAGTTGAAAATGGTAAAATCACCGAAACAGGCAATAAAGACGCACTAGTCGCACAGTATCCAAATGCCACAATGGTTGACCTAGAAGGTCAAACTTTGATGCCGAGTTTCATTGAGAATCACTCTCACATTCTACTTTGTGCAAACATGGAACAAATGACTGACCTAAGCTTCTTCAAGTATCAGGTTCAAGAAGAGATGATGGCTGCTTTCCGTGCGATGACACCAAACAAAGACGGTTGGTTGATGGGTATCGGTTGGGATGTGAAAAAACAGGCTATCCCTACACTTGCTGAAATCGATGCAGCACACCCTGACCTACCAATGTTTATCACAATGCAAGGTCACGGCGGTTGGTTAAACAGCAAAGCGTTTGAAGAGCTAGGCATTACTCAAGAGAGCGAAGCTCCACAAAACTCTCAATATGTAAAAGACGCTGACGGCGAATTTACAGGTATGATTTTAGGTCAAGCCGCTGTTATGCAAGCTTACAAAGGAACATTCCCTGCCCCGTTAGCTGAAGACGTTGTAGCGGTATCTGCGAAGTACGCAGAAGAAGGTATCACAACAGCTTCTGATCTTATGATCATGGCACCAAAGAACTTAGCGACGATGGTTGAAGCGTCAAAAGACGAGCAGTTTAAAGTTCGTATCGTTGGCGGTATTGTTAACAACTTCCCTGAATTCCCTCAAGTCATCAGCCAAAAAGATGAATACAAAACGGACAAGTTCCGCATTGGCTTCCTAAAAGCATTTACTGACGGTTCAGTTCAGGGCGGCAATGCATCAACGGCAATTGAATACCAAAACGAAGAATTCAAGAACATGCCTCGTCCTCTTTGGGGAACACAAGATATGTTCAACCAAACAGCTCAAGCGGCTACCCAACTAGGCGTAGACTTCATATTCCACGCAAATGGTGAATTAGCACTTGAAGCAGCACTTGATGCAGTAGAACACGCACGTAACTCTGCAAAAGAAAATGGTATTGATGTTTCAAACTTCATCTCATGCGCGCACCACCTGTCGCTAACAACTCCTAGCCAATTCGAACGTATGGTTGAGCTAAATACCCGCCCAAGCTTCATCATGGGACACCTATACTGGACTGGCGGTCAAATCATTCACGATTATTTCAAAGCAGATGATCTTCACCACACATTTAAAGTAAAAACAGCTATCGAGAAAGGTCTGCGCCCGACTCTACACAACGATGCGCCTGTTACTCCAACCAAACCTTGGCAGTCAATTAAAGCAGCCGTCACTCGTGAAACATACTCTGGTGACGTTCTAAACGCTGAAGAAGCTATTTCAGTAGAGCAAGCTCTAAAAGGCTACACAATTTGGGCTGCTGAGCAGTTTAAAATGGAAGCTGATCACGGCTCTCTAGAAGTTGGTAAAGTTGCTGACATGATTATTGTTGATAAGAACCCGCTAAGCATTGAAGCTAACGACCTTGATACTGTTAAAGTTCAGGCGACTTACATGCAAGGTGAAGTTACTTACAAAGCGTAATAGACCGCTAGACAGCATGTAAAAGTCACATGCAAGTAAGATAATTAAAATCCCAGCCTCATTACGGTTGGGATTTTTTTGGGTTTTATTCACATGTAACGACTACAGGGTGATTAATTATACGAGTACTTTCTATCTTCTATCTTCTATCTTCTATCTTCTATCTTCTCGTTTTGCTTATCGTACATCACACAAGACTAGTCACTTTATTTCTCATGTATAGCTTATTTTTATATTAGTCGATTACAAGCCGTAGATATAAAAAAGCACCGCATCAAACGACTGCAGTGCTTTCCTATCACTTCAATTTATGGCGACATTACGACGCCTGTAATCGATGGCTTTTTACCGTTCACGTTTAAGTACAACTCGAAGCTTCTCTCCAAAACCCAACTTCAAGTACAAAAACATTTCATCATTGCTAATCGACCAAGCCGTTCCACTAATTAATGTCCCCTGTGCTGGTAGATCTCGCCCAATATAATCTTCTAATTGCGCTTTATCGGAATAACTAGGATTTAACAGTGAAAATATCAGCTCTTCGTCATTTCTCTCAATAATCATAACGTCGACAGTAATGTTACCCTTTAACACGTCACTACCGTCGTCAATTGAACTTAGACTAGAAATGAGTCTCGCACTCTCGTTACTCGCGTTATCAACGATGAGTTGCATGTCAATTTCGATTTCGCGTTCTGGATATTGCACAACGGTGCTACCAGTCCAAATACCCAGATGAGGCTTTGTTGGCGTATACGTTATTTTTTGTACAAACATACCCATAGCAGCGAAAATCAGCCAAAGAGCAACAACAATAATATACTTAAACTTCATTAGCATTTTGTTGCCCCATCTTGGCTTTCACAGAGAACAATTTCATTATTGTCTTCAATATATATGGTCATGTTATTTGTACCCGCATCTCGAGAAAACACAGGTGACTGTAATTCACTTGCTGTCATCTGCTCCGCTTCGTAGGTTGTCACCTCTTTTAATTGATAGCCTTCATGGCCAATTAACATCGATATGCCATAACCAACGATAAAGGCAATAACACAACCGCTAGTGACCGCCGCTCCCCAAAATCGCTGCTTAGTTTTTGTCGTTTCTAACAGTTGTTTTACCGCGGCTGGATTTTCAAAACGCTTAAGCTGGATTTCATCACTTTTAGAAAGGCCTTTAAAATTGTGCTCACCACTATAATGTTGTGCCATAAGGTGAGGGTTAGCATTTGAATTCACATCAGTTTTCTTTTCAATCTCTACCTGATCGGGTGGCGATGATAGTAAGTACCCTTGTTTAGAAATAGTACGAATAAGAGAGCGATTATTATCTTCCAGTGATTTCCTTAATCGTTTGACGAGCTGATTGATTGTCGCATCCGTTGCGTAGGTATTTTGATACAGCTTCTCAACGATTTTTTCTCTTGACGTTACTTCAGGAAAGGTCTCAATTAAAACATTAAGTAAAGCTGACTCTTTAGAGCGTAGCTGGCATAAAGAGTCATTTTTTGAAATAACGCCAGAAGTCATTGAGTATAGATAATCACCGACTTGATATACGGGAGCTTCGAGTTTTAGTTTGGTCATATAATAATTCTATCGAATGCGATATCACATATTATTCCATTTATTTTTATTTTATTCATAAGTAATCATTGCTCCTTTGATATTCATCACGACTATAAAGGTGATTTTTTATCAAAGCAAAATAGTATTTTTTATTTATACTTCAAATGACTCTCTGACGCCTAACATGCAGCACGAGCACCCTCAAAACACCATATCACAAACCTCGTAAGCCATTGATTAAACAGAATTAAAAAATGACACAATGTGACTTACATTATGTCCGATTAGTTTCCTTTAATGAATTCACACGCAGGAATAATATGAGTGTGTGATTCATATAACAGTCAAAAAATAAGGGTAACCTATGACCGACTCTACAAAGAAAGAAGCAAAGCAAAACATGGCGAGCACGCCAGAAGAAATGGTAAAAATTCTTGCTAACGTATCATTTTTGAAACCAGAAGAATTGTCACAACGTGTTCAAGCGCTTCATGAAGGCCACTTTCCGACTCTTTCTATGGATGAAAGCCCTAGACCATACCTTGATGCAAGTGAAGACCCTCGTGGTGATATCAACGCTGATGACATTGAAGCATTCGCTATGAAGCTTGTTGATATCTCAAAGAAATCTCGTGAAGATGGCAACATTCTTTGGGGCCGTATTCAAGGTACAAAATACGAAGCAGAAGCACAGACTCTTGTTGCTGATACTCTACGCTCATACGGCGTTGAAGATGTGCGTGAAGACTTTTTCCCTATCCGTAATGCACAATGGGAACCTACTAAGAACGAACTAACGGTTATTGCTTCTAACTCTTTAGAAGAAGGCGAAACCGAACACAACTTCGAATACGCAGTTACTCCTTTCCCTTCTGGTTTAACGCCTGAAGCTGGTATTGAAGCTGAAGTTGTTTACGTTGGTCAAGGCACTGCTGCTGAGCTAAACGGTCGCAACCTTGATGGTAAAATAGTTTTACTACAATGCGATTTCTCAGCTGGCGGCCCAATGTACTCAACGGGTCGTACTGCATACTCTCGCATTGCGGCTGGTACGTACGGTGCTCCTGCAGGTATCGTTGCATGGTGGACCCTACCTGGTTCTAAGCAAACAGCAACACGTATTGGCGCTATGGGCGGCGGTGACAGTGTTGGTGAAGCTCTACCGTGGATCTCTATTGGTTACGACGATGGTTTATACCTTCGTAAACTAATCGATCGCCAAACAGCAGAAGAGCCAGTTAAGCTACGTATGTGTGTTCAAGGTAAGATGGAAGATGGCCGTCACCGTAATTCATCAAACGTTTATGGCTTTATTCCTGGTACAACAGGTAAGTCAGTTGTGATGACATTCCACACGGATTCATACTTCTACGGTTTGCACGACAATGCTGGTACCGCTGCAATGGTAATGGCAGCTGCTAAGCACTATGCGAAGCGTCCTCTTGAGCAACGTGGCCACGGCTTAGTTGTCCTTTCAGTTGGCGATCACGAACACCCAGGTGTTGGTGCTACCGATAAGTTCATTGAGCAAAACCACGAATTCGTACGTGATGAAATGCTAATGGTACTTCGCCCTGAAAAGTTAGGTCTTATCGCACTAACTAAAGAAGGTCCAATCCAGAGTAAGAGTAACCAAGCAATCCCTGCAATGCAGATGATTACTAACAAAGCTCCATTACTTCTTAATGTATTCGAGCAAGCAGTAAACACCTACGCTCTTCCAACAGCAGATTTTTACTATCAAGATCCTGCTGCAGATGAGACTCACTTCCACCCACCGTTTACTAAGTTTAATGACTTAGATGCAATTTCGACGGGTTGGGCGATTTCGAGCTACTCTTACCACTCAACGATTGATTACGATATGGGCCTAATTAGCTTTAAGCTTTTAGAGAAGTACGCTCGTGCACATATCTTCATCATTGATGCATTAGCGGATGCAACTAAAGAAGACATTAAGAAAGATGGCCATGAACTGCCTACTAAATCTATCTACTCTTCTGACCTATTCAAGTACTTTTACGGTAACTTCTAAACCTGTCGTCTGAATAGCGTTTCAATAATATAAGGCTGCCACTTTTGGTGGCCTTTCTCGTTTTAATAACACTAAGAGATAATTGAGGTGTGTAGCCAGCCAACAATAGTAAACGCCAATGTGTTAGTGGCAATGGGCTGTAAATCGTCCAAATGCCCTTTTATATGTGAGTCATTGATACAAGTGAATCAACACCAAAAAAGCTTATCCACATTAATATTCCTTTTCATAAATTCAAACACACCGTTCAATCATTGATGGTACGAAACGAAAACCCATAATAAGCTGTGGTATCTGATCAAGTATTTTAAAATTAGCAGTACTCCCCTCTAGAATTAGAGTATGCAACCAGAATCAGTTCATTACAGTTATTTTAACAATCATACAATTAGTTACGATTAACTCCTTCAACCTCTGAATTATTATCTCCCTTCCCTTCATGTCATAACAACTCTAATCCCTTGATTTATATTGACATAAAAGCAACAAAAAGTGACTTATCTTTTGTTGCTTTAGGTTTGTTTCGTACGTATTACAGCAACGGTAATATCGCCTTGTTTTCAATCTGCATCTGACTATTTGATCACATCTATTTGTCTTCTCTTGTCAGGTAAGTATAAAAAATCCAAGGTGAATAAAAATGAAAAAGATATATCTAGCAGCCCTACCTCTTACTCTATGTATGAACCAAGCAGTGGCTACAGAAGGCGAAGAGGTTCAAGATATGTCAAACCCTCTAGCTGTATACACGCAAGGCGGTATCGGTTTTAGTAATAAAGGCGTTAACCTAAAAGTCGGCGCAACTTACACGACTGGTGTAGACACTGAGATGGGCATGAACATCTTAGAAATAAAAGGATTTGCTGGTGATATTCTGGGCTGGGATGGCTCTAGCAAGCGTAATGACACAGTAGACTCTATTCGCTACCGTGATTTCGTGGTTGACCTAACGAACGGTCGTGGCACACAACTAGACATCGCTTACTCAACGTCTTCTGACGCAAATGGCGGCGCAGCCGAAACAGGTACGGCTTCTTACTCAATGATTCAAGCGCTTCCTGCTCTTGGCCCTGTAAGCTTCTTCCCACTTGCTGGTGCTGGTTTGATGTTTGGTAACAACCTAGATGAAAAAGGCCTGACCAACAGCAATGGCTACTCCATTCCTGGTGCATTTGGCGTTGTCGGCATGTACACCAAAATAACTGTAACTGATAAGATTTGGTTAAACTTCAACCCAATGTACATGCAAACCTTGTCTGGTTCAGACATGTTTAAAGACTACGCATTTGCGGGTGATGACAGCATCTTAACGCATGAGTTCACAGCTTCGTACCAAATTCAACCTCGCTTCAATGTTCGTTACTTTGCAAACTGGAACGAGCATGTTGATTTTGCAGATGGTGACCACCGAGTAGAGTTTAACTACCAATTCTAATCTACCTAAAAAGCTGGCCTATGTGGCCAGCTTTTTTCAATTTTGGCTTTAATAAAAATGCATAAATACATTGTACGTGACAAAAATCGATTTCTTGTTCAGTTTTAAAACTGAGGTGGATTATTACCTATGACTGATATTATTTATAAAAATAAAACTCTACTACTCTTCTCTCTCTGCTTGGCGCAATTTAGTTTAGCGTCTGACATAGCAACCTTCTCGATTGCCACTAGCGCTCTCATGTCTCACTTCAACGCCAATGGTAACGACCTAAAAACTGCCGGTGCGGTATACCCGCTAATAGGCGCATCATTCATGCTCATTTGTAGCATGATAGGGTTATTCATTGGCTGGCGACGCCTACTCATTTTCGGTTTCTTTATTGGGTGTATATCTACTGCTTGCCTTTTATTAGCCCCATCTGTTGAATTCTTAATCTACGTTGCTCGTCCCTTATCTGGGCTGGCAGGCGCATCTATTCTCCCAGCGGCTCTTGCACTGGTTATCGGACACTACTCCCCCAAAGAACGCGCTGTGATATTCGGCTCAATGGCCGCAGCTACGGGAGTTGCCGCGGCATTAATCCCTTTAGCTTCCGGCTGGCTATTTGATACATTCAGCTGGAGAAGCGGTTTTTATCTTCAAATGGCGGTATATCTTGTTGGCTTACTTTGCTCGACCTTTTGGATCCCACCGCTATTTAACGCGAAACCAAAAAGATTCGACTACTTTGGAGCCCTGTTATGCTCGAGTAGTTTAATCTTGATTGTGTGTGCATTGTTGGCGATACCAAACTGGGGACTGATTACCAATTCATCTAGTTATAATTTGCCTCAAGTTTTTGGTTCCATTAGCCCTGCTCTTTTAATGTTATTCGTTGGTTTGGTCGTGTTTTCACTCTTCTTACTTCACGAGCTTAAATTTGAACAACGATATGGCACCGCTTTATTACCTATCTCTTGGTTAAAAGAGAAAGAGTTATTGAAGGGATTAAGCCTATTACTGATTATGTACTCTATTTTCGGTGGGTTTAACTTCTCTGTTGTTGCTTACCTGCAAATAGCCGCTGATTTGTCCGCCATTAAGACTGGTTCAATCATTTTAGTTTTCGCTGTTGCGATGATAATGTCCTCAGTCGTCGCTCCTATTGCTTTCAAAAATCAACTGCCAAAATTTTTATGTGCTATTGGCTTTGGTCTATTTTTTGTTGGTAGTTATTTGCTGAAAATTTCAACTAGCGAAGGTGACATATCTTCAGTGATCTACCTAGCGATGAGCATTTGTGGAATGGGCATTGGTATTCTTTCTTCTCAAACTCCAATTGTTATTACTCAAGCTATTGGAGAGAAAGGGGCTGCACAATCAGGAGGAATACAGGCTACAACGCGCAACATAGGGCTTGCCTTAGGTATTGCTGTGGTGGCTGGCTCTGGGCAAGCAATGCTTGAGAATCACGTTAGAGAACAAATCAGCGATAATCAGCACGTATCGGAGTCCGTTCAACACTTAGTGCTTGAAGCCAAATCAATTCCCTACGCTAATGACCTAATGGTGATCGAGTATTTTCAAAAATTGGGGACTGAAAATGACGAGATTAATACGATAGTTGCAATTAATAATGATTCAAGAAACCTCAACTTCACCACCTCAAATAGAGCTATGTTGATACTCGCTATTCTCGGAGTATTGATTTCACTAAGGTTGTCTCAAAGTGCTTCAAAAGAGATAGACCTCATTAAAACGACAAGTTAAGCCCTATTAATAAAATCGACAGAAACTAAAAAGGAGTGCATATGCACTCCTTATTCATATCGATCTATAGCTTAGTCGCCAAGCGACACGTCACTCTTAGGCTATAAAAAGACCACGCTATGCGTGGTCAATTGATCAGCTACTTCTCAACTTTAATGTTTTCAACACGGGCTTTTAGTTTTTGTCCCGGTCTAAATGTAACAACACGTCGAGCAGTAATAGGAATGTCTTCGCCAGTTTTAGGATTTCGACCCGGACGTTCACTTTTGTCTCGTAGATCAAAATTACCAAAACCAGACAGCTTTACCTGCTCGCCACTTTCGAGTGCCTTTCGAACTTCTTCAAAAAACACTTCAACCGTTTCCTTGGCATCCCGTTTACTGTATCCAAGTTTTTCAAACAGGTTCTCAGCCAAATCGGCCTTTGTGAGCGCCATAAAACTCCCCTTAAAGCTATGTTTAACATTGCTGCTATGTGCAGCGCCAAAGCATTTTGCCTAGCCAATCAACAACATATCGGCTTTACCTTGGAAAGTGTATGCCAAGCTTCTGATTTTCGCCAACTTTTTTATAACTCGATCATAAGACAAACTAGTTTAAGTCACGTTAACCGCTCAACACAAAAGAATTAAATACCAAAATGGACATAAAAACACGAACAATAAAGAATAAAACACCAGAACAAAACAACCAAACAGACCAATGTGCCATTTCGGTAAAATTAAGTTTTTTTGCATTTTTTTGAACTAAAAGGACAGATTCCGTTAAAAATTAGCACCTTAGTAGTATCTGCATTTTAACTTTAACTTATTAATAATCAACAAGTTTCAGATAAAAAAAGAGCCTACTAAAAAGTAGGCTCTTTACTAAATTTCTGAAATTTCTTCAGTCGCGTTTCTTAAAATCTAGTCGCGTAATGCTGCGCCAAATTGCTCTGAAATTTTTGCAACAATAGCATCAACGCTACCAGCGATATCAGCTTCTTCAAGTGTGCGCTCTACAGACTGAAGTGACAGTGCGATAGCAAGGCTCTTCTTGCCTTCCTCAACGCCCTTACCAACGTAAACGTCGAACAGCTTAGCGTCAGTTAAGAACTCGCCACCAGCTTCTAAACATGCATTAACTATGTCGCCAGAAGCAACTGCTTCATCAACAACAACAGCAATGTCACGACGGTTAGCAGGGAACTTAGATACGGCTACCGCTTCTGGGATAACACGAGTATCAATAGCAGACCATTCGATCTCAAACACAACCGTACGGCCATTCAGACCAAACTTACGCTCAAGCTCTGGGTGAACAGTGCCAATCACACCGATCTCTTTGCCGTCTACGATGATTGCAGCAGATTGACCAGGGTGTAGCGCTGGGTTCTTCTGTTTGCTTTCAACCGAAAGTGCAGCAAAGCTGAATGCTTTCTCATTTGAAGACAATTCAAGTACTGCTTCTACATCGCCTTTAAGGTCAAAGAAGTCAACCGTGTTAGTTTCAATGTCCCAGTGCTCTTCACCGCGTGTGCCAGCAATAACACCTGCAAGCATAGGCTCTTGGCGCATACCATTTTCTGCAGACTCACATGGGATGAAACGTAGACCGTATTCGAACAAACGAACACGAGACTGTTGACGCTTCTGGTTGTGTACAACCGTGTTTAGCAGGCCTTGAACTAAGCCAAGACGCATTGCTGCCATATCCGCAGAGATTGGGAATGGAAGAATCAGTGGCTCTACATTTGGAACAACCAATTTCTGTTGCTCAGGCTCTACAAAGCTATATGTGATTGCTTCATGGTAACCACGGTCAACAAGAAGGTTACGTACGCGCTTAAGCGGTAGGTTTGCTTCTTTGTGATCGTTCATTTTAAGTGCCGCAGCAGGCGCTTGATTTGGAATGTTATCGTAACCGTAGATACGGCCCACTTCTTCCACAAGATCTTGCTCTATAGCAATATCAAAACGCCATGTTGGTGCGACTGCAGTCCAACCTTCAGCCGTTACTTCAACAGATAGGCCAAGACGCTCTAGAATCTCAGCTACGTCTGCATCTTCAATGTGATGACCCAGTAGGTTATCAAGCTTAGTGCGACGCAGTGTTACTGTGTTTGCTTTTGGCAAGTCAGCTTCAGACTCAACAGCAACAACAGGAGCAACTTCACCGCCACAGATTTCAACAAGAAGCTCTGTTGCGCGTTCCATTGCATTTGTTTGTAGTGCGTAATCAACACCACGCTCAAAACGCATTGAAGAGTCAGTGTGTAAACCGTATGCACGAGCGCGACCACGAATATGGTCAGGTGCAAAGAATGCACACTCTAGTAATACGTCTTTAGTTTCAGTCGTCACACCTGAGCTTTCACCACCAAAGATACCGGCAATCGCTAGCGCTTGGTTATGATCAGCAACAACAAGTGTTTCTGCGTTTAGTTCTGCTTCGTTTCCATCTAGAAGAGTAAGCTTTTCGCCCTGCTCTGCCATACGAACTACGATTCCGCCGTCAATCTTAGCAAGATCAAATGCGTGCATCGGCTGACCTTGCTCTAGAAGAACAAAGTTTGTGATATCAACAACTGGGTCAATTGAGCGAATACCACAACGACGCAGTTTCTCTTGCATCCATAGTGGAGTATCAGCTTGAACGTTTACGTTCTTAACTACACGACCAAGGTAACGAGGACATGCTTCTGTCGCTTTTACTTCGATAGAAACAACATCATCAATCGCTGGAGCAACTGCTGTCACTGCAGGCTCTATTACGTCTGCACGGTTTAATACGCCAACTTCACGAGCCATACCGCGAATGCTGAAACAGTCAGCACGGTTAGCAGTTAGATCAACGTCAATTGTAACGTCGTTAAGTTCTAGAAGCTCGCGTACATCCATCCCTAGAGTAGTGCTTTCAGGTAACTCAAGGATACCGTCAGACTCAACGTCAATACCTAGCTCAGAGAAAGAACAAAGCATACCGTGTGATGGAACACCACGAAGTTTCGCTTTCTTGATTTTGAAGTTACCAGGAAGAACTGCGCCTACCGTTGCTACTGCTACAGTTAGACCCAAGCGACAGTTAGATGCACCACAAACGATGTCTAAAAGCTCTTCTTCACCGATATCAATTTTAGTTACTTGAAGTTTGTCTGCGTCTGGGTGCTGACCGCACTCAACCACTTTACCAACTTTAACGCCAGTAAATTCGCCAGCTACAGGAAGAACATCGTCTACCTCTAGGCCAGCCATTGTAATTTGGTGTGTTAGCTCATCAGTAGTTACTGAAGGGCTAACCCACTCACGAAGCCATGATTCGTTGAATTTCATAGTGTCTTTACCCTTGAATTACTTGAACTGTTTAAGGAAACGTAGGTCGTTCTCGAAGAACGCTCGTAGGTCGTTTACGCCGTAACGAAGCATCGTTAGACGTTCAACACCCATTCCGAATGCAAAACCAGAGTATTTCTCAGGGTCGATACCCACACTACGAAGTACATTAGGGTGAACCATGCCACAACCTAGAACTTCAAGCCATTTACCGTTCTTACCCATAACGTCAACTTCAGCTGAAGGCTCAGTAAACGGGAAGTAAGATGGACGGAAACGCACTTCAACTTCTTCTTCAAAGAAGTTACATAGGAAATCGTTCAAGATACCTTTTAACTGCGCAAAGTTAACGTTCTCATCAACTAGCATGCCTTCCACTTGGTGGAACATTGGCGTGTGAGTTTGATCGTAATCGTTACGGTAAACACGACCCGGTGCAATGAAACGGAATGGTGGTTTACCATTTTCCATGGTACGAATCTGAACACCAGATGTGTGAGTACGAAGCATAAGATCAGGGTTAAAGAAGAAAGTATCGTGATCAGTACGTGCTGGGTGATCGTCTGCGATATTCAATGCATCAAAGTTATGAAACGCATCTTCAATCTCAGGACCAGATTCAGTGCTAAAGCCTAGCTCACCGAAAAACTGTTCAATACGTTCAACAGTACGAGTAACTGGATGCAATCCACCGTTCTCAATGCGACGACCCGGTAGGGTTACATCGATAGTTTCAGCTGCAAGTTTTGCTTCTAGCTCAGCGCGTTGTAATGCGTCTTTGCGAGCAACGATTGCTTGCTGAACTGCGCCTTTCGCTTTGTTGATCTCTTGACCAGCAGTACGACGCTCTTCAGGTGGTAGTTTACCAAGGCTTTGAAGCTGAGCTGTAAGCTCGCCTTTCTTACCTAAGTACTGAACTCGCACTTCATCAAGTGCAACCAATGACTCTGCCGCGTTAATCGCAGTAGTAGCATTAGCAATAATCTCTTCTAGATGTTGCATCGTTTCCTCATCTACCTATGGCTCCCTACATTGGGAAGGCATAAGTGGTAGTGTCCATAAGGGTCCCTGCAAGGGATTCTTGGGCATTTTCAAATAGCTGTACATAGTATCGAAACCACCATCTAAAGCCAAATTGAATTACCTATATCTCAATCTATTGATGAAAAAAACATCGTCAATGATTGAAAAACTCGTTAAGCACTCCCATTAATCTTATACATCATCATTTTGCATCAGAGTCCCTTATGCTAATCATCAAAAAATTACAGCCAGAGCACGACAAATCCATACAAGAGATCATTACTAAAGTCGGCGAAGAATATGGAGCCATTGGGGAAGGCTTTGGCCCTGGTGATGCGGAAGTTTCGAATATGAGCGCGTACTACACAAAAGAAAAACGTAGCCATTATCTAGTCGCAACTGTAAACGAAGAAATTGTTGGCGGTGGAGGCATTGCACCGTTTAACGATTCTGACGACACCTGTGAACTAAAAAAACTATTTTTATTATCAAGCGCACGTGGATTAGGCGTAGGAAAACAATTAACCTTAGAGTGCCTAAGTTACGCGAAATCACTCGGTTATACGCACTGCTACCTTGACACATTGTCTAGCATGAAGCCTGCTATCTCTTTGTATGAAAAGTTAGGATTCGAACATTTGAATAAGCCTTTAGAAGGTACAATCCATAGTAAATGCGATGTATGGATGATTAAAACCCTCTAAGTCAACGATCCCTAACTATTTGATTTAACGTAACCCTATAGACTCACAGTCACGAATACTCAAGAGTAAGGCATCTTCCAATGCCTTACTCTTTATACCTAAAAATAGTACTCTAATGACACCTCTACAAAATCATCTTTGCGAGCGAAAAAGAGCAAATCGGTCGGTGTTTCATTTTCAAATAACCACGCATCTACTTGCCACTTCAGTTGATTGGTAATTCGGCTTGAAGCTTCCAACTTTGCGCTGTACACATCGCTATGATCTAAGTCCTGAGTAATACCAGTCAACACCTCAGTACCGTCTTCATCATTTAACGCCAATCGAACACCTGCAAAAATATCATTCTGATTTGGCGTTTGAGCATTGTTTCCACGGCTGTCATACAGATACTCTGCAATCAATCCAACATCCCAATACGACTCAAACGGCCCAACGATGGTGTATTCAAACCCAGTTGCAAGACCCGTATGATTATCAAAACTATCACGATAGATTGATTCAAGCTTTAGCAGCCAATCTCCGACGATACCCTGTACATCCAAACCAACTTGGCTCATTTGTGCGTAATAGGGCTGTAGTGTTACCGGAGATGAGCCCATGTTTAACTGGTAATACGGATCACGGTTAGTCCCATAAAAATAACTAAGACCGATATCCCAATCCCCCAGCATTTGGCTGTAACGAAAAGCAGTATCTATGTGCTTCTCTTCTCGCGACGATTCGTACAATGCCTCATTTGACACGGGAAGCGTGGGCCGAATTCTCCCATCAACACCCGCGAAAGTCCGCTCACGAAAATAGGGAAGAACCAAAGCGTCTAACGTGCCCCACTCCTTGATAGAGGTAAAGTGAACCATTGGCTGACCTAGTTTATCTTCACTATCCAACGACTCAATGGCGTCAGCTTGGTTAATGACATCCACCAAATGACTTGATTCAGTCACGCCCCAAAACACTTTACCTACGCCAGCACGCAGTTCGTAATCGTCCCAGTAAGTCAGATACAGAGCTTCACGAATATCCCCATGTGTTCTCTCATCATCCAAACTGTCTAGGCGATAAAATGGAGTAAATGTGAAACTTCCATTACTTTGTTCTGACTGCCAATAAAACTCGGGGGCAGCAACAACGGAAGATTGCCCTTTACCCTGCCCTTGTTCACCTGACGAGAAAAACTGACGATGCTCTACATTCACTTGACCACCCACTTCGATCTGGTCCGCGAGGCCAAGCGAATCATTGGCGTGACATTGTAACGCCAGAAGTCCGCTACTTGCGATGGCTAGCGTCGCCCCTAACTGGTTTAACGACTTTCGACTCCTTTTCATATCGTTACTACCTTATGCGTTTCAGCGTGTTTTTCTGAAAGTCACTGTCATTAAGACCCGTTTGAAATGCAAGTTCACTCGTCGTCAATACAGTGCTTTTACCCGTTTGGTGGTTTTGCATCGCCATCGTGTGTGCGCGCCAGTATTGATCCAGATATTGCTTATAGTCAGTAAACGTTAAAGTCTTCAGCAGTGCGCCTTTACGGTCATAAAACTCAACTTTTAAAGGGCGATATTCCAGTTTCTCTAGCCAAACAACTTGCTTGGTGTAACCGGAATTCTTGTCTGTTGGTATCTGCTCTAGAATAAAGACCTCTGTACCGTCAATTACTTCATCATTGAGAAAATTAAATGAGTACTTTTCAAGTTCAAACGAGCTTAAATCTTCGTAAGCAAACTCACTTCCCATAAAAGGACCGGATTTATTTCTAGAAGAGATACGCTTCACGCGTTTCAAAGCGGGTAAATATAGCCACTGGTCATCGGCTTCAACAGTATGTGAGTGATTCAAGAATGCCGTACCTTTCACATCTCGTGGCTCTTCAAAAATAGTTAGCCCTTTGTCGCCATCACCTTTAACTTCTAATGATTTCAGATGCATCAAACGTGTACTACTTTCTCCTTGGGCATTTTTTAGTAACATCTGCATCGTTGCTACTGAATCACCCCATCCTTCATCTCGATTTTTTCGCTCTGTAGCGATCTCTAAACCTATCTCTATATTTGCTGAAGCAGGTAGTGAAGCACCAAAAGAGGCCATAACGACCAAAGTGGCTTTAGCTATCCAAGATGGTATGTATTTATGATTTAGTTGAGTATTTAATACGTTCATCATTCATTCCTTGTATTCGTCTAAATTCAATCGTTTGATGCCCATGTACGCCAATTCACTTTCTATACCTATAATCAATTGCTTACATGGACACTGATTCAGAGTTTTCTATGCGTTGGTGATCGGTTTATTGGGAATCAAAATCTCTTGAGTTTCAGGCGCTTCAAGCTCGCGTTCGTACTCTTTGTTATCGAACAGCATCAATAAAGTTGGTAAGAATAGGAAGTCCACCACCAAAGCAATAAAGACAACAATCGCACTGAGTAAGCCCATATCTGCATTGAGTCTGAATGAAGACATAGCTAAAACCGAGAACCCAGCAACCAGCACTACAGTGGTGATCCAAAGTGCTCGCCCTACTGTTTGAAATGCATAACGAACGGCTTGTTCAGCATTCTGTCCTTGCTTTCTAGCGCGTTGATATTTAGATAAGAAGTGAACCGCATCATCAACAACAATGCCGAGAGTTAATGTCACTACAACTGATAAACCTAGGTTAATTTCACCTGAGACCAACGCCCAGATACCAAAACCAATCAGAGCTGGAGCTATGTTAGGCACAATGCTGATGATGCCTAATCGCAAAGATCGTAACGCAAAGATCATGAGTGCAGAAATCAAAACAAGCGTGATTGGTAGTGTTGAAAGCATGCTCGCCATGTTGGTTTCACCAATGTGTGCAAACATCAGTGACGGACTAGACGCAACGACTTCATATTGTGGCGCATTGGTTTTAAACCATTCGTACATCCGTTCTTCTAACTCGACCAACTCAACGCTACCAAGGTTATCAATCGTTAAGACCATTTTGATCGACGATTTATCGACGTTGATCTGGTTGTTCAGATCCAAACCATAAGGCAGAGACATTTCATACAG
Organism: Vibrio kyushuensis; assembly: GCF_050337325.1. NCBI lineage: Bacteria > Pseudomonadati > Pseudomonadota > Gammaproteobacteria > Vibrionales > Vibrionaceae > Vibrio > Vibrio kyushuensis. Next base: position 58,065 of record NZ_JAKJSV010000010.1, on the reverse strand, counting down.
CAGCAAGTATTGTGCGGCTAATTCTCTATCCAAAGGTAATTGGTAGTAGCGATTATCGTCGCCGTGCATATTTTTATTCAGGCGTTTATATACATCAGATAACGTCGCAACATGGTCCGTTTCTGGTTGAGAACGTAGCCAATCACTAAAGTCTCCGACTGTCTGTATAAACGTGGGATCAGCGATACCTTGTGATTCGTTTGTCTTGATCGCAATGCTTATGTTAGTCATACCGCTGATACGTTCTTCCATAAAATCAGCAGCACGACGAAACTCACTTCTTTGATCAAAATATTTAACTGAGTCGTCATTCACTTTATTAAGAGGAATCAAAACGGCTGAGAACACAATGGCGAGCACAGATAACGGTAAAAGAGCTTTGCGATTATTCACGACAAAGTTACCCAACCCATCCATAAATCGATTTGAAGCGGTGTTCTGAATTTCTTTCACTCGCATAGGCAACCACTTCAACATAGCAGGCAATAATGAGACAGATAAGAAACACGCTATCATCACACCAAGTGCAGCCAAGTTACCAAAATCTCTGAGTACCGGTGAGTCTGACATGTTCATCATTAAGAAGCCGATGGCGGTGGTAACAGACGTAATAAGAATGGGCATGAAATTTACGGCAATGCTTTGATCAATTGCGTATTGCTTTGAATAACCGTTCTGCATATTGTGACGCATGGTTGCAATAACATGGACACAATCCGCTACTGCCAAAGTCATCACCAGAGTTGGGATATTAACCGTTGCCGTACTAAGGAACATACCAGCCCAACCAGACAGACCCATCGTGGCTGCAACTGACCCGATAATAATGACCAACGTTGCGATAACGCTGAATATCGATCTCAACATCACGGTCAGAAACACTAAAATTACGACCAACATGGCTGGAACCAATGTCGATGTATCAGACTGAGCCGACTGCATAAACGCATTGTTCATCGCTATGATGCCGGCTTTGTGAAACTCAACATCCGGATATTCAGTTTGATAGTGGTCAACGATTTGATTAACGCTCGCGATGACCTCTTGAACTTCCGCTGTTTTATCTACTTCTGGAAGCTGAACCGTCACATTGACAACGGTGACATCACCTTTGCTAGAAATTGCAGAATTAACTAAAGCAGGTTCAGTCAGCGCAATGCGTCGAATCTTTTGAATCCGTTCCTGGGTTAAGGCATTTCCCTCATACAACAAATCTTCGACAATAAGATCGTCTTCTAGTGCTTCAGTATGTTGAAAATTAGCTAACGAATCGATACGGCTTGAGTAAGGAACTTGCCAGGCGTCTTTTGTTATATCTTGAACCAGTGTCAGCATTTCAGGCGTGAAAATATCACCTTGTTTAGGAGCAATGACGATGGATAAATTATCAGATTTTGCGAATGTCGTTTGAATCTCATCAAACGCTACAAGTTGTTTATTTGAACCTTCGAAAAATATATTGTAATCACCCCGAAAGTACAGATTTTTTGCACCCAAAGTAGCGACAATAACGAATGATATGGTGGCAAATATCACCCAGAAAGTGAGCCTTGTTGGTAGTGTAAACCAAGCATTTATGTTCTTTAGTGGTGGATTAGATGGTTTCATCACAGTCTCCGTTTGTGACGTTTCGTCAACTATCGCCATTAAAAAACCAGTTTGTTGACTGGTTAAAAAGCGACACTAGCGTATCAATAAAGACCATTAATAAAATACGGACTTATTGACGAATCGTCATAAGCGGTGATTTAAAAACCCATTTAAAATGGGTTTTAGTAATGAGAGGTTTAGTTAACGCCCAACTGACTCTAAATAAGCCACTTCTTCACTAAACAACTCGCGCTCTACGCGACGCCAGGTTTTGCGGTAATCCCATTCCGTAGATAGAGGTTTCCAACCTAGGCCATCAAGCAGCATGTTTGCATTATGCAGCACCGAAAACGGGTCCTGTAAGCGACTGATACAATGGCTATTAGACGCATTCTGCGTTAATGCATTGGAACCAAATGCTATTGACCAGTTTGCAAATACTATCGCATCAGAGCCTACTCCTGGAGAGAACTTTAAGTCGCCAATTTCAGCGGCTAAATTGGTTAATTCGTCTGCTTGAGCGATAACCATCTCTTCCAGTTTATTTAACTCGGTAACTCGTTCTGGTAAAGCTTTTTCTAATACCCAAGGACTCTTGGCCATAATTGCACATGTTGACAGCACTGGCTCCGTTCGAGCATAAATGCGAAGAGCAACATGCATTGCAATGACTCTCTCTCTGGTATTACCTTCAAACTCACCAATGCGAGCAAACAATAGAGCTTCAGTTCTTAACGAATGTATACATAGCGCTAAAATAACATCTTCTTTACTGCAAAAGTGATTGTAAATCGTACCCTTAGAGTATGGGCTAGCAGCAGTCAGCTTATCCATTGTTAGGTTTCCAAATCCTTGCTCTTGAACAAGTTCTTTTGCCAACAAAGTTAACTCGACTTCTCGATCTGCAATCGCCTGTTGTTTTTTGGACAAACCAAATGAACAACCCTGCGACTTCTTTTTATCACTTTTATTACAGCTAAAGCCAAACATGTTATTCAATCCACTTTCGTTAATACCTCTAGACTCTCTAATTGTAACACGAATGCAAAATGTGTGTACCTCACCTTTTATGACTATCCGTCACTTTTGACACATCGTCATAATAGATCATTCATTGAGCATATCAAGTGTTTTTTGGTTATTTATTTGTGACGGTTATTATTGTGCGAAATCTAGTCATCTCTATGAGTGACTTTTTACAAGTCCAAATAAAACGTTCGTAAGTAAAACAACTAGGAAAAGTACACAACTAAACTATTGAGTCTGCGGCGTAAAATAAGAAAAGATCGAGAAAAAGAAATGTTCAATCCGATAACATTAGCATCCTGAATAATGAGTCAGATACAAAAAAGCCCTAGCATTTCTGCTAGGGCTTTCTGTTTATTTGGAGCGATACATCGGGTTCGAACCGATGACCTCAACCTTGGCAAGGTTGCGCTCTACCAACTGAGCTAGTATCGCATTGCTACATTCGAAGAACGTAGACTTGAATAGATGGTGCCCCGGGCCGGACTTGAACCGGCACAGCGCGAACGCCGAGGGATTTTAAATCCCTTGTGTCTACCAATTCCACCACCAGGGCACGCAAAACTTGTTGCGATGCTTCTAATTAATGAACTCTTTCGAGTCAGTTAGACACCATCTTGATACCGCGTTACATTAAATGTAAACGCCACATCGTTTATATTTGGAGCGATACATCGGGTTCGAACCGATGACCTCAACCTTGGCAAGGTTGCGCTCTACCAACTGAGCTAGTATCGCAAATGGAGGCGCGTCCCGGAGTCGAACCGAGGTCCACGGATTTGCAATCCGCTGCATAGCCACTCTGCCAACACGCCGCCTAACCTCAATCATCACGCTGTTTAATGCGTTCCTCTTGGGTACGGGATGCATTCTACGGATTCAGTCAGATGAGTCAACCCTATTTTTTATTTTTTAAATCGTTTGGCTACTTTCCATTCAATAGAGCTTATTTTGAACATTTTCATAGCGATAATTAGCTGAAATTTAGGAAGTAAACTAGTTAAAACTTAGGAGAAAAACAAAAAACGGGCCAATGCCCGTTTCTTCTATTGATGCTCTTCGCTAAGTAAATCGTCTTTCGCGGCCATTAAGTACTGCATCATTGACCAGAACGTCAAAATCATCGCTATATAAATGGCGGCGTAGCCTAACCAAATCATCCAATCGTCGTATTGCCAAATGAGAACCCAGAGTGCAAACATCTGAAAACCTGTTTTGACCTTCCCTATCCAAGAAACGGCAACACTGGCCCGTTTGCCAATTTCAGCCATCCACTCTCGGAGTGCTGAGATAATGATTTCACGAGCAATCATTACAACGGCAGGGATAGTAATCCAAAGCGTATGGTACTGATCAGTGATCAATATTAATGCCGTCGCAACCAAAACTTTATCCGCGACTGGATCGATAAAGGCACCAAAGCGCGAGGTTTGACCAAGCTTTCTCGCAAGCATGCCATCAAGCCAGTCAGTAAACCCAGCCACCCAGAATATCATGGCTGCTGCAAAAGGGGCCCAAGTGTAGGGTAGATAAAAAGCCACGACAAATACTGGTATAAGAAAAAGTCGTAGTAGAGACAAAATGTTAGGGATATTAAAACGCATATTTTTATAAGCTCTTATTCATTGCGCGTTTATGTTGCGGGATTTTTACTATTGTTTCAATGCTTGATAAATGTTTTCTGCCAAAGAATGGCTCACACCCGGCACTTTGGCTATTTCTTCGACAGTTGCACGCTTTAATTCCTGCAACCCCCCCATATATTTAAGCAAAGATTGTCTACGTTTAGGTCCTACCCCTTCAATCCCTTCTAATGGACTGGTTCGACGAGTTTTACCACGTTTAGCACGATGACCAGCGATGGCGTGGTTATGGCTCTCATCTCGAATATGCTGCATTAAATGAAGTGCAGGCGCATCACTTGGAAGATGGAACTCTTCACCTTCAGTAGTAATCAACGTTTCAAGACCTGGCTTTCGAGTGACTCCCTTTGCAATACCAAGTAATTTCGGGCGCTTAGGCCAATCATCCCAATATTGACTTACGATCTCTAGTGCACGATTGAGCTGGCCTTTACCACCATCAATAAAAATAATGTCCGGGATCTTATCAACATCAAGCTGCTTTGAATAACGACGTTCCAAGACTTGGCCCATTGCAGCGTAATCATCACCGCCCGTAATCCCCGTGATATTGTAACGACGATATTCTTGTTTGACTGGCCCTTCGTGATTGAATACAACGCATGAGGCTATAGTGCTCTCCCCCATTGTATGAGAGATATCAAAACACTCCATGCGTGAAATACTTTCGACGTTTAACACCTCCCTCAGGGCTTTAAAACGCTGAGAAATCGTCATCTTATGGTTTATCTTGGTTGTAATGGCCGTTAGTGCATTAGTATTGGCCAATTTTAGATAGCGACCACGTGTACCTGTTGCATTAAGGTGGAAGTTAACCTTTCTACCTGCAATGCCCGTCAAAGCTTCTTGAATGGATTCGGTTTCTGTTACTAATCCGCCATTAAGCACAATTCGATTCGGTACTGAACGCGCTTCATTGTGGCTCAAATAGTATTGACTAAGAAAACTGTAGAACACTTCTTCTTGAGTCGTATTGTTCGGAATCTTGGGGAAATGGCTTCGGCTGCCAAGGACCTTACCTTGGCGTATCATCAAGATATGAATACAGGCGATACCATTCTCTTGAGAGAAGCCTAAAACATCCATATCTTCCATGCTATCGTCAGACACGAACTGCTGCTCTTGCACTCGACGAATTGCTTGGATTTGATCTCGAAATTTAGCGGCATCTTCAAAATTAAGTGTAGAGCTCGCTTGTTCCATTTTGCTGATCAGTAGTTCAAGTACCTGCTGATCCTTTCCTTGCAAAAAGAGACGTACATAACCCACTAATTCGTCGTAATCTTGATTCGAGATGATGCTAGAGACACAAGGCCCAGCACAGCGTCCAATCTGATACATCAAACAAGGGCGAGTACGGTTGCTGTAAACAGTGTCCTCACACTGCCTTACTGGAAAGATCTTTTGCAAGAGATGAAGGGTTTCACGAACCGCTCCTGACTCAGGGTATGGTCCAAAATACTCCCCTTTTCTTTTCTTAGAGCCTCTATGCATCGAAAGTCTTGGATGCTTGTGAGAACTAATAAAAATATAAGGGTAGGATTTGTCATCACGCAGTAATACATTGTATTTCGGCAAATACTGTTTGATGTAGTTATGTTCGAGGATAAGAGCTTCTGTTTCCGTATGAGTAACGGTCACATCAATTTTATCAATGTTAGATACGAGTGCTTTCGTTTTCTCACTGTCGACGGTTTTTCGAAAATAGCTCGTAAGACGTTTTTTAAGATCTTTTGCCTTACCCACATAAATGACAACAGCCTCGGCGTTATACATACGATAAACACCGGGCTGATTTGTGACAGTTTTTAGAAAGGAAACAGAATCAAAAGATGTGGACACTATAACGTCTCTGTATCGAGCATCCCGTGCCTTATCGCTAAGTGAGTCAGTTCGACGTCCCCACTGATATCTAATTTATTAAATAGACGATAACGATAACTATTGACTGTTTTAGGGCTCAAATTCAATTGCTCAGAAATATCTGTCACCTTTTGACCTTTAGTGATCATCATCATGATCTGAAGCTCTCGCTCCGATAGATCGGCAAAAGGGTTCTCAGAAGCAGGTGAGAATTGACTCAAGGCCATTTGCTGTGCGATTTCAGGGGAAATATAACGTTGACCGCTATTCACCATCCGAATTGCATTGACCATTTCATCGGGGCCAGCACCTTTTGTCAGGTAGCCTGCAGCTCCGGCTTGCATCACTTTTGTTGGAAACGGATTCTCCGTATGAACAGTCAAAACAATGATTTTAATGTCTGGATTAAATCGAATGATTTTTTTGGTCGCTTCAAGGCCACCAATACCAGGCATATTCATATCCATTAAAATGACATCAACATGATTGTTGCGACACCATTTTACTGCATCCTCACCGCTCTCAGCTTCCCCTGCTACGTTCATACCACGGACGTCTTCAATAATACGTCGTATCCCTGTGCGAACCAGCTCGTGATCATCTACAAGGAAAACACTTATCAAACTTGTATCTCCACACTCGTTAATTGGCTCTGCACCCACCTAAGGTAGTGGATAACAGCTTCGTTACTTATTTTTCTTAGCTACTTACTTGCATAGTTACCTGTTTGCATAGTTACCAATATTTTAGCCACTATGCCTACTCATTGCTAAGTTTAACTTATTTAGGCAACCAAGGTTACTCTGATAGCCAAAGTAACTCTGAATATGTGCCCAAACACTAACTTTAGCAAGTATAAGTTCACTAACTAATTCACTCAATCCATATGAAACTAGGATTAAACGACCCAAGTACACTAACAGAAATTAAAATTGAAAAGGAGATCTTAGTCCGACTATTTAGTCTTTTTCCCTGAGATATAAACCACTTGGTTAATATACAAACAAAATAAATTCATTGATCGGGATATACCTTCCTCTCTCATCTAAGTTTGTTACTATATCTCGCATTCGAACGTATCAGTACATTGATACATACACAAATTAAGGCTAATTTTTTGAGTGTATCGCAAGGCTTTCTTTTAACCCGTCAAGCTAGGGATATTGCTAATCAAACTCAAATAGAGTTATGGCTAGCAACGCCACAAGGCCCCACTCAGTTGATCGTCACTCAAGAAAAACCAGTATTTTTTATCCACCAGCATCAAGAAAAATCGGCACTGACATTATCACAAAAAAAACAGCTAAATGTGACATACAAACCATTAGCACTACAAACCTTTAATTCAGAACCTCTCACGGCTTGTTACTGTAATACCACTAGAGAAAGTCAACAAGTTGCTTCGATTTTAAATAGTAATGATATCACTACTTTTGAATCCGATATTCGCCTTGCAGATCGCTATCTCATGGAGCGATTTATACGTGGAGGTGTCGAATTTACTGGCAAGACATCCAACAATCGGTCATATACAAAAGTTACTCAAGCTAAATGTCGTCAAGGCAATTACTCTCCAGAGCTTAACGTTGTCTCTCTAGATATTGAGTGCTCTGAAAGAGGTATTCTCTACTCCATTGGGCTCGACAGTGTGATGGACAGTCGAGTTATTATGATTGGTCCAGAAGAGCCTAGCGAGACAAATATAGAGTGGGTAGCCGACGAGTCTGAACTGCTGAAAGCACTAATTTCTTGGTTTGAACAGTTTGACCCAGATGTGATCATTGGCTGGAATGTTATCGATTTCGATTTCCGTTTACTGCATAAAAGAGCTGAATTTAATAATATTAAACTTGTCCTTGGCCGTGCGAAGCAATTAAGTTATTTCCGAACCTCTTCGACCACTCAACAAAGCTTTATTACGATTCCCGGCCGCGTCGTAATGGATGGCATCGACACTCTAAAAACCGCTACCTACCACTTTCGATCTTGGTCCTTAGAGTCCGTTTCTCAAGAAATGCTTGGTGAAGGGAAAGATATACATAATGTTCATGACCGAATGGATGAGATCAATCGAATGTTCCGTCATGACAAGCCTTCGCTTGCCAAATACAATTTACAAGATTGTGTCTTAGTTAATCGCATTTTCACTAAGACCCACCTGCTTGACTTTGCCATTGAACGGTCACGTTTGACGGGTGTAGAGCTTGATCGTATTGGTGGTTCTGTAGCGGCTTTTACAAACCTTTATCTACCACAGATTCATCGTTCAGGCTATGTAGCACCGAATCTGGAACCAGAAAACTGGATAGCTAGCCCCGGTGGCTACGTTATGGACTCACAGCCGGGCCTGTATGATTCTGTTTTAGTTCTCGACTTTAAAAGCTTATATCCATCGATTATTCGCTCTTTTCTTATCGACCCAATGGGGCTTATTGAGGGATTAAAGCAGGATATTGGGACGGCTGATGAAGAAGCTGTCCCCGGATTTCGTGGCGGTCAGTTCCACCGTACCGAGCACTTTCTTCCACAAATGATCGAAACATTGTGGCAAGCCAGAGATGTTGCGAAGAAAAACAACGAAAAGGCATTTTCTCAAGCCATAAAAATCATCATGAACTCATTCTATGGTGTACTGGGCTCTTCTGGTTGTCGCTTCTTCGATACAAGGCTTGCTTCAAGTATCACTATGCGTGGGCACGAAATCATGAAGCAAACTAAAGTACTCATTGAAGAAGAGGGTTACCAAGTAATTTATGGAGACACAGACTCCACGTTTGTCTCTCTTAATGCCGTTTGTACGCAGCAACAAGCTGATGAAGTAGGTCTCAAGCTCGTCAGTAAAATCAACACTTGGTGGACAGCACATTTAATGGATGAATATCATTTAACATCCATCCTTGAGCTAGAGTACGAAACTCACTATAGAAAATTCCTGATGCCGACCATACGCGGAGAAGAAAAAGGATCGAAAAAACGATATGCGGGTTTAATAGGGAATGGAGAAAGTGAACAGATCATCTTCAAAGGATTAGAGAGTGCCCGAACAGATTGGACTCCTTTATCTCAGATGTTCCAACAGCACCTATATCAACTAATTTTTCATGGTGATTGTCCTAAGCAATATGTCGCTCAATTCGTTGAAGACACGTTAGCCGGTAAATATGACGACCAATTGATCTATCAAAAAAGGTTGCGACGTAAACTGCACGAATATCAAAAGAACATCCCACCTCAAGTTAGAGCAGCAAGGCTAGCCGATGATATCAACCAACAGCTTGGACGTCCTTTGCAATACCAAAATAAAGGAAGAATTGAATACTTGATTACGATTAATGGGCCTGAGCCAAAAGAGTATGTGAAAAGTGCGATTGATTATCAGCACTATATCGACAAGCAACTGAAGCCCATTGGTGATGCAATCCTTCCCTTTATTGATATGGATTTCACTCGCTTAACAGAGCGTCAATTTGGTCTATTTTAGGGCTATTAGTTTCCCTTACCCCACTTTGAAGCACATCATCAGTTCGCTCAATGGCGCTATTACTGTTCCTATTTAGTATATAGGCTTCAAGCTTCTCATAGGACAGCGATTTACTGTAGTACCAGCCTTGAATTGAAACCCCATCTTTTCTAGGGATATTGTTTATTTGCTCGATAGTTTCAACACCTTCAATGACCGTCGCTAACTCTAATTCTTCTGCAACACCCAACAACCCATGAAATACCTTACGCCCTTTTTCTCTATCTAGGGCCAATGCAAAACTTCGGTCAATCTTAATCGCATCAATATCATATAAACTTAAGTAACCTAATGATGAAAAGCCTGAGCCAAAATCATCAATATAGATACTGGCGCCCACTTTTCTAAATGCGTTAATCGCACTTTGAATTGCCCGATGGTCTTTGAGCAAACTCTCTTCTGTTATCTCTATATGAATGTATTGTCCAACAGGCGAAATATACCGACATAGCTCCTCAACAAGCGTAGGATTTAGCAATGTTTCAGGGGTAATATTAACACTCGTTTTCACCGCCCAACCTTGTGAGCGTGCTTTCTTCACATCACTAACAACCTGTAGCACTGCCCATCGGTCAATCTCCTTCATCATTCCTGCTTTCTCAAACCAAGGTAAGAAGCTACCTGGGTACTCTTTGTTACCCTGAGCGTCAATCGCCCGAATGAGCGCTTCACAACCTGTAACTCGGCGAGTCTTAGCACAGATTTGTGGTTGATACTCTAAACAAAATTCTTTTCGGCTAATACTTTCCAGCTTTTGTTCTAGGCCTACTTGACGCTGCCTAGCACTGCGAGCAGCCGCAACTCTGTCACTTTTTAGAACCAGAGCTTCTTCTTTTCGACGCGAGTAAACGGTATCAAGAGAGTTAAATTGGATCGTTTTCTCGTAATTATCACGATTCATTGCTAACACAAACGGGCTATAAACAAGTAATGAAACCACAATATTGATCATCTGTAACAGAGGAGCATTAACGTCCCCTCCTGTGACTAGCCAAGAGTTAAAAAAGATAGGACTACTAAATGGAAGCGCAGTCACCGGCACAGAAACATAGCCCAATGAAATGGTCATGTACGCAATAAGTAAGTTTAGAACGGGCGCGAGTATAAAAGGAATAAACAACCGCGGATTAAATATGATGGGGAGGCCAAATAAGAGTATTTCATTGATATTGAGTAAACCCAATGGAAGACTTGCTAAAGCAATTAGGCGCATTGGTTTTTGTTTAGAAAAAATCAGCAAAGAAAGAACAAGGCCAAGCGTTGCACCGCTTCCACCAACAAAAACGAACGCGCCCATAAATGAAAAGTTAACGGCATAATCGCTAATATTGCCCAATAAAGCATTATGCTCTGCCATGGGGATCGCTTGCTCTAGTATCGATATCCAAGGAAGCAAAGCGTAGTACCCGTGGATTCCAATAAACCAAAGTAACGAGTTAACGGCTGAAAAAACCACACCGAAAAACAGAGGCGAATCATCATAGTTTACCTCCATAAAAGACAAGATGTTTGCTGCATCAAACGCCAGAACGACTGCGCTATTAACCGAAATTACGGTTATGCCCACCAAGATGGAGGGCAAAATCAGATTAAGTGATTCTCTTACTATCTGACCAATGTGATTACTAGTGACAATCTGAAAAAGACGATGGCGAAAAAAAGCAGCCAAAAGCGGAATGGAATAAAGTGGAGTGACGACTGAAATCACCAACTCGACTACCTCTCCACTTTGTGTTCCTTGGAAAAGTCGATTAAATATGGCCAAGTAGACAATAGAAATCAATGCCACAGGTGGGCGTGGTAATCGCCAATGCATGGCKAAAATATAAGAAAGTGCTGCGGTCAGTAATATTGGGAAAAGGTCGTTGAGATAATAATAGATTCGGTAACACATCTCTATCCAAGGCTGATTAGGACCAAGAATAAATTCGCTCACTGAACCTACAAAAAGCAACAATGATGAAATCATCAGACACGGTAGAATCCAAAGTAAGCCCTCTCGAATTGCCTGAATTTGAACCGCTAAGGTGCGATAAATCTTACCAAGAGATTTTTTAGTTTCTACTTTAGAATCAGAGCCTTTCATTACATCCATTAATATGCACTTGGTTTCTATTGAAATCGGTGACACAGTAACGAACTATCTATTTTTACTCAATATATTTGCGTGGAATATCAAGATTAAGACAATCCGATGTTCCCATATAGTGACTAAGTGTGATTTTGTACGCAATAATATTGCAACGCTCTCAACATAAACGCCAAGTGGAGCGCCCTTTAAAGCCGACTGTTAGCCAATTCTAAATTCAGTTTTTTTATATTGGTCCACCAGCCAATTCCCAAAACTGTCTAATATCCCAACGACTGAGCGTTTAGGAATTATCCTATCGCTAAGTAATATATTAAGCCTCTCAATATCAACCGTTCTTTCTGGATAAAAACGTAGAAATTGCTCACCGCACTTTACGGGGTCATCAAACCACATTTTGTCACGATACATAACGAGTGAGTGACTAGCGCGCAGCAGTTTTTTAGCGATGATGTTCTGCGCTTTGATCTGCTCTTGTGCAGAACTTGAACGGGCTATCTTGTTTCTATATACCGCGACCCAATCTTCGACGTCCATATTCCAATGCTTAGCAATCTCCCAACTTGGTTCATAATCACCAAAACACTCAGATAAATCAGTGCCATAAATACACACTGAACAGTGCTTCAATTGAAAACCCCAAGAAAATATGCTGTCTAACGTCGCGACTTCAGAGCTCAAGACCGTTTTAATCGACACTTCAGCAATGTGAGGGAAACTCTGTTGAAATCGCCATTTTATCGTATTCAATAATGTTGTTTTTGTATCACTGAATGTTCGCTCAGTAACAACAATGACATCAATATTCGACTTACCTGGCTTTGCCGTCTTTCTTGCGACACTTCCGTACAAATAGACGCTATGCAAATTCTGCCCTAGCCCACCTCTTAAAAACTTAACGAGATCGTCAATAGCAGTTTGGTATTCAATTTGAAAAGGTTTCTTAGGGTCAATAACAGAAAGAGTCATGAAAAGTATCAGTTATGTTCAATAGTGGAATCAAACTCAATGGTCGCTCAGAGAAGGAATTCAATCAAGATATTCCTTCTTCTAAGTTACTTGTTATAATGGCCGCAATCTAAATACAAAGGATCCCTCTGATGCCTAGAGCTAGTGAAATTAAAAAAGGTTTTGCCATTGAATCAAACGGCAAAACACTACTTGTTAAAGAAATTGAAGTAACCACTCCAGGTGGCCGTGGCGGAACGAAGATCTACAAAATGCGCTGTACCGACCTAGCGACAGGTGCTCGTGTTGATGAGCGTTTAAAAGCTGACGAAGTAATCGAAACAGTTGAGATGTACAAACGCCAATCAACCTTTTCATACGTAGATGGCGATGAGTATATCTTTATGGATAATGAAGATTACACACAGTACACATTCAACAAAAGTGACATCGAAGATGATCTGATGTTCATCAACGAAGATACACAAGGCATGCACGTTGTTATTGTTAACGACAAAGTCGCTGGCCTTGAATTGCCTTCAACAGTAGAAATGGTAATTGAAGAGACAGACCCTTCAATTAAAGGCGCTTCTGCTTCTGCTCGTACTAAACCTGCACGCTTTGCAACTGGACTAACGATTCAAGTACCAGAATACATAGCTACGGGCGATCGCGTGATTATCAACATCGCTGAACGTAAATACACGAGCCGAGCGTAATTCTATGACTGTTGATAATAACGATTCTGAAAACCTGATTTCGTACGATGATGCTATTGACGTTGCCTACGACATCTTCTTAGAAATGGCGCCTGACAATCTAGAGCCTGCGGACGTAATATTGTTCACCGCTCAGTTTGAAGATCGTGGCGCAGCCGAGCTTGTAGAAACTGGTGATGACTGGGGACAACACGTTGGCTTCGACGTCGACAAAGAGGTCTTTGCTGAGATTCGCATTGGCCTAGTTAACGAAGAGAGTGACGTTCTAGATGACGTATTCGCTCGTATGCTTGTTAGCCGCGATCCAGAAAATAAGTTTTGTCATATGCTTTGGAAGCGTGATTGATTACTAATGTAATTATTCATCATAGTTAGCTAATTAAAAAGCCGATCTGGTTTCAATAACAGATCGGCTTTTTTAGTGCTATCGGTTTGAACTAGCGTTATCGAATAGCGGTGACTATTTCGCTAATTGGTAGCTAATGACATACAACTGTTCAACACCCGGATAGATATCATTGATGACGCCTTTGAGCACTTCTAGGGTCATGTTTTCTTGTTCTGCATGAAAGTCTGTTAGCTGACTAAACAATATTGGCTCTACAGAATCGATTTTTAGCTTACAGAACCATCGACCCTCTTCGAGGGTGTTTACATCAACGACAGTGCCAACCTTATAATCGCTCTCACTTTCATCACGAATCGTGATCGTTTTCGCACCAGATAAAATATCTTTTTCAAACCTTTCGAAAAAGGTCATTTCTGTAGGGTAAGACATATTCATTTCTCATTATTCTTAGTCTATTTGGTGGGTCGAGTAGATACAACCAAACCAGTTTAGCGATGGTGTTACTATAACGGTAACAATCTCTTGTTAAGCATCATAAATATCTTAACGACAGTTGCAATCCCTTACTAATTAACTCACTATTTGTATAGTCAATTAATTAGAGTGTTTTTATGCCTGCTTCTCCGTTATACATCCAGATTAAACACTATATTCGCGATAAAATTGACTCGGGGCAGTGGCCCGTTGGGCATCGAATCACTACTGAAATTGAGCTAACCAAGCAGTTTGATGTCAGCCGTATGACGGTAAATAAAGCGATCCGAGATTTAGTCAATGAAGGAAAGCTGCAGCGGAAACCCCGCACCGGGACTTTCGTTTGTAGCGTTCCAGAGAAAGCTCAGTCCCCCCTTCTTGATATTCGCAATATCGCTGAAGAAGTTGAACAAAGAGGCAAACAATATCGTAATGATGTTATTGCTCAGATTTCAATAAACGCAGACGACAGAATTGCTACTCAATTAGGCATCATGCTTGGGAAAGAAGTTTTCTTTAGTAAAATCATCCACTTTGAAGGTGACGTGCCAATTCAATTGGAATTACGTTGGGTAAACCCAATCTACGCCCCTAATTATCTTCTACAAGATTTTTCAGCAATGACACCTAATCAGTACCTTTCTGATAACTGTCCCCTCAGTGCCATTGAACATACCGTTGAAGCTGTTATGGCTGAAGAGGAGGTACGTGTAGCGTTGTCTATGAGCAACAGTGAACCATGCCTACTTCTTAACAGACGAACATGGAGTAAAGAGAACCTCATTAGTACAGCATTACTCTATCATCCGGCCTCTAAATACAAATTAAGCTCTAAAGTTCTTCTAGACTGAAGCATTTTCGACTTCTTTCCGATCACATTTTCATAACATGACTCTTGCTCTGATGTTCATCTTGAACTATTAATTGTATATACATTTAAAGTATCAGTTAGGGCAACACATGAATTCGGTTAGCGAACTTACTCTTATCAACGCTTGTTTAGTCACAATGACGCCCGGTGCTATGGGTTACCAAATAAGCTCTCCTAAAACGGTACAACTGAAAGCCGGTAAGATAGTTTCCATTTCAAATAGTGAGTTAACCTGCAAAGAAGTTAAAGAAGAGGCTCCACAACGCCGCGTTTATGACTGTAAAAATAGACTTGTTACTCCGGGATTAATTGACTGCCATACCCATTTAGTTTTCGCAGGAAATCGATCCAATGAATTTGAAATGCGCCTAAATGGTGTTCACTACACTGAAATAGCGAAACAAGGTGGCGGCATTTTATCAACCGTTCATGCCACTCGTAATGCAACTGTTGAACAGTTAACTGAATTAGCACTGCACCGCCTCATTGGCCTCACGAATACAGGTGTTACATCCGTTGAAATAAAATCCGGCTACGGCTTAACGCTCGATGATGAAATCAAAATGTTACGCGCCGCCAAAGCACTTGAACATCACATGCATGTTAAAGTCGAAACCACTTTACTAGCAGCGCATACGACACCTCCAGAATACAAAGACAACCCAGATCGCTACATTGATTTAATATGCGAAGAGATCATTCCACTTGTTGCGGAAGAAAATTTAGCTTCGTCTGTCGATGTATTTTGTGAATCCATTGGATTCAACTTGGCTCAAACAGAAAAAGTATTCCGTGCTGCTAAGCAGTATGGTCTTCATGTAAAGGGGCATACAGAACAACTTTCGAACCTTGGTGGTAGTGCCCTTACGGCCGCCTTTAATGGCCTATCGGTTGATCATATTGAATATCTTGATGAAAAAGGGGTTGCAGCACTTGCCCAATCAAATACGGTCGCGACACTTCTTCCCGGCGCTTTTTATTTCCTACGTGAAACACAACGTCCGCCCATCGAATTGCTCCGTCAACACAACGTTCCAATGGCAATTGCCACTGATTTCAATCCAGGCACCTCCCCTTTCGCTGACTTGACTATGATGATGAATATGAGTTGTACGTTATTCGGCCTAACACCAGAGGAAGCATTACGAGGAGTAACCTGTAATGCAGCAAAAGCGATAGGCCATAGTACGACTCGAGGTCAAATTGAAGTAGGTTTCGATGCCGATCTAGCAATATGGGATATATCTCATCCAGCGGATCTCAGTTATCAAGTTGGTATTCCTCGTTTAGCTGCTCGCATCGTTGATGGCGTACTAAGTAAAGACGGAGGCAGCTGTTATGACATTGGTAAATAAAACGACTGAGCAATCTGCGAACAAAAAATCACACACTGTGACTAATCAAGATTTCCATTGGCAAGGCAGACACGATGGCGAGGATGGAGAATTAGGAAAGCGAGTTCATCATGTCATCAAACAAAAGCAAGCATGCGAGCTTCACGCGGTTAAAAATACGATAAGTATTCTTGGCTTCGCTACCGATTCGGGCGTTGCTCGAAATAAAGGACGAATTGGGGCTAAAAAAGCACCCGATCTTATTCGCAGAGCACTCGCAAATATGGCGTGGCATAAACAAGTGTCGATCGTTGATCTGGGTAATGTCATTTGTGAAGATGATTTGCTTGAAGAGAGCCAAGAACAAGCCGCTGAAGTGATTACAGAGGCACTAGAACATACACCAGTAATCACCCTTGGTGGTGGCCATGAAATTGCATGGGCATCGTTTTCAGGTTTGGCGCGTTACTTCCAAAATACCAAACCAGATTCTAAGCCTAAAATCGGAATCATAAACTTCGACGCCCATTTCGATTTACGCGCTTTTGAAAGTGATCATGCCGATATCAAGCCCAGCTCTGGTACACCCTTTAATCAGATTCACAAGTATTGTCAGAAAAATGAATGGGATTTCCATTATGCCTGCTTAGGAGTAAGCCGCGCTAGTAATACAACAGCGCTGTTTAAAACCGCGGATGAACTTGGGGTTTGGTATGTGGAGGATAAACAATTATCTCACATGAACCATATTTATCACCTTACTCAACTTCAACACTTTATCGACAATTGTGACTATCTGTACCTAACCATCGACCTAGATGTTTTTCCTGCTTCAACGGCTCCAGGGGTTAGTGCACCAGCGGCTAGAGGAGTAAGTTACGAAACATTAGCTATGTTTCTAGACCGAATTCTTCATTACCAAAATAAGCTGATGATTGCCGATATAGCGGAATATAACCCAACTTATGATGTCGATAGCCAAACCGCTAGACTGGCTGCCCGACTCTGCTGGGATATCGCTAATGCCATGGCTGATCATGTCTCTTCCAAGCAGACTGAGTAATTACTAGTAACTAGTTTCAAAGACCACAGAACAAACCAATAACGTATAAAACCATAATAACCCTACAACCTATTATAAAGGAGCCTCAACATGACGGAACGCCAGACTGTAGATAAGCGTCTCGACACATCTCGAACTATTCGTGCCCCTCACGGCACACAACTTCGTGCAAAATCATGGCTAACCGAAGCACCACTTCGTATGTTAATGAACAACCTTGACCCTGATGTTGCAGAGCACCCTCACGCTTTAGTCGTCTATGGTGGTATTGGCCGAGCAGCCCGAAACTGGGAGTGTTATGACAAGATCGTCGAAGTGCTAGAGAGACTCGAAGATGACCAAACGTTACTGGTACAGTCAGGTAAACCTGTTGGCGTATTTCCAACGCATAAGAACGCACCAAGAGTACTTATAGCTAACTCTAACCTTGTCCCTCACTGGGCTAACTGGGAGCACTTTAACGAGCTCGATAAGCAAGGTTTGATGATGTATGGCCAAATGACGGCGGGTAGCTGGATCTACATTGGCTCACAAGGCATCGTTCAAGGTACATACGAAACCTTCGTTTCCATAGCCAAGAAGCACTTCAATGGAGATGCTAAAAACCGTTGGATTCTCACTGGCGGTCTTGGCGGTATGGGTGGTGCTCAACCTCTAGCTGGAACAATGGCTGGATTCTCAATGATTGCGGTTGAGTGCGATGAATCAAGAATCGATTACCGACTTCGCACAGGTTATGTCGATAAAAAGGCCACCAGCGTTGATGAAGCACTGGCTATGATTTACGAATCTGACACTCCCATTTCTGTTGGACTACTTGGTAACGCTGCCGATGTATTCCCTGAATTAGTGGAACGAAACATCACCCCAGATGTTGTAACCGATCAAACATCGGCTCATGACCCCTTAAATGGTTACCTTCCACAAGGCTGGAGCATGGAACACGCCGCTTCAGTGAGACAGGAAGATGAAGCAAAAGTCGTCAAAGCAGCTAAGCAGTCTATGGCGATTCAAGTTCAGGCGATGCTCGACCTACAAAAACGTGGAGCGGCAACACTTGATTATGGTAATAACATCCGTCAAATGGCACTTGAAGAAGGCGTAGAAAATGCCTTTGATTTCCCCGGGTTTGTTCCTGCCTACATCCGACCTTTATTCTGTGAAGGCATAGGTCCTTTCCGTTGGGTTGCACTATCTGGTGATCCAGAGGATATCTACAAAACTGACCAAAAAGTAAAAGAGCTTATCCCTGATAACCCTCAACTTCATAACTGGTTGGATATGGCACGAGAGCGTATTCAATTCCAAGGGCTGCCTGCCCGTATCTGTTGGGTTGGTTTGAAAGATCGCGAACGCTTAGGCCAAGCATTTAATGAAATGGTCAAAAATGGTGAACTAAAAGCGCCCGTGGTTATCGGACGAGACCACCTAGACTCAGGTTCTGTGGCTAGCCCAAACAGAGAAACTGAAGGCATGATGGATGGATCTGACGCGGTTTCTGATTGGCCATTAATGAACGCGCTTCTTAATACTGCAGGCGGTGCAACATGGGTATCGCTGCACCATGGTGGCGGCGTTGGCATGGGCTTCTCACAACACTCCGGAATGGTTATTTGTTGTGATGGCAGTGACGATGCTTCTGAGCGAATTGCTCGCGTTTTACATAACGATCCAGCAACCGGTGTTATGCGCCACGCGGATGCCGGTTACGATATCGCGAAGCAATGTGCCGCAGAACAAGGGCTGGATTTACCAATGCTTAATGAAGAACTTAGAAAGCTTAAATAAGCAGATTTAGCTAAATCGGTGGTTCTCTACAAAGGAGAACTACAAACGACTATCTATCGTTGTCGATTAATCATATTCAATCGACAACGACACAATAGAGATTAATTAAAGGATTTATGAAGATGTTAAACCTATTGCTACAGCCTGGGCAGATTAGCTTAAAAGAGCTTCGTCAAGTCAGCCGTACCCCGGTAAACCTTGCTCTAAACCCCGATGCCATTGAAGGAATCGAAGCAAGCACCCGAGTTGTAAATCAAGTTATTGAAGAAGACCGTACGGTCTATGGCATCAACACTGGCTTTGGTTTGCTCGCCAATACGCGTATTGCTCCTGAAGATCTCGAAACGCTACAAAGAAGTATCGTTCTTTCACATGCTGCAGGCATTGGGAAGCTAATGTCAGACGAAACGGTTCGTTTGATGATGGTACTTAAGATCAATAGCCTTGCACGTGGCTACTCTGGCATTCGCCTTTCTGTAATAAATGCGTTAGTCGAACTTGTGAACGCACAGGTTTATCCTTGTGTTCCACAAAAAGGCTCGGTTGGGGCATCAGGGGATTTGGCTCCTCTTGCACACATGAGCACGGTATTGCTCGGTGAAGGCGAAGCAAGACACAACGGCAAGATCATATCAGGCCTTGAAGCACTGAATATCGCAGGGCTATCCCCTATCACGTTAGCTCCTAAAGAAGGGCTTGCGCTCCTTAATGGGACTCAAGCTTCAACAGCCTTTGCTCTTGAAGGTCTGTTTGTAGCAGAAGATTTGTTCGCCTCAGCGACTGTATGCGGCTCAATGACGGTTGAAGCAGCATTAGGTAGTCGACGTCCATTCGATCCTCGTATCCACCGTGTGCGTGGACATAGGACTCAAATGGACGCAGCTGAAGCATATCGACATATATTAGATAACAACAGCGAAGTGGGAGAATCACACACGGCTTGTGAAAAAGTACAAGACCCATACTCTTTACGTTGCCAACCTCAAGTTATGGGGGCGTGTTTACAGCAAATCCGTCACTCTGCTTCAACACTTGAAGTCGAAGCTAATTCAGTATCCGATAACCCATTAGTTTTTGCTGAAGATGGAGACATTATTTCAGGTGGTAACTTCCACGCTGAACCAGTAGCCATGGCAGCTGATAACCTAGCGCTCGCGATTGCTGAAATAGGCAGTTTGTCTGAAAGACGAATGGCTCTACTTATCGACAGTGCGCTAAGTAAGCTGCCACCGTTCTTAGTTGACAACGGCGGTGTTAACTCTGGGTTCATGATTGCCCAAGTAACAGCCGCTGCACTGGCTAGTGAAAACAAGACACTCGCCCACCCTGCTTCTATCGATAGCCTACCAACGTCTGCGAATCAAGAAGACCATGTCTCGATGGCGACTTTTGCAGCGAGAAGGCTCAAATATATGGCTGAAAACACGCGTGGAATCCTGGCAGTGGAGTATCTATCAGCAGCACAAGGTTTGGATTTTAGAGCACCTCTAAAATCTTCGCCACGCGTTGAAGAAGCTAAGGCGATATTGCGCGAGAAAGTCTCGTTCTATGACAAAGACCGCTACTTCGCACCCGATATTGAACAAGCAAACTCACTGCTCAAGCTTGCTGTTCATAACCACTTAGTGCCAGAGCACTTATTTATCAGTTATTAATTCACTGCGCCTATCTGTTAGTTAGCACCCATAACTAACTCACAAAAAAGGCTCATAATCAGTGAGCCTTTTCTTTTAACTGTTTGATTTAAATCAAAAGCAGACTGGATGGACCATTATAATTCCTATTTTCCTATATAATCCGCGTCAGTTTTTACTACCAGTTGTAGATTATGTTTCTGACTCCTTTTGTTTCAACTCAAGACCATCAATTCAAATTCACACGTGAGCAAGCAAGCCACTTTGCAAAAAAAGTAGCGGGTGACTTTAATCCACTTCACGATGAAGACAACAAACGTTTTTGCGTTCCTGGCGATCTCCTTTTTGCAGTATTGCTACAAAAAGAAGGCATCAGCAAGAAAATGCGTTTTGATTTTTCAGGCATGGTGAACGATGGCATCGAATTGAGCATTGAAAACAAATGCGAAAAAGAGAGTGCATTGGTTGATGAGAAGGGAAAAGAGTACCTTCATATGAGCCGCGAAGGTGACGTTAGCCATAACGCTGCATTTATCGAACATGTCGTGAAAAATTACGTACAGTTCTCTGGCATGAACTTCCCGCATATCATGGTGCCGTTAATGGAAGAGAAGCAGATGATGATCAACTGCCAACGTCCATTAGTTATCTACGAGAGCATGGAAGTTGAATTTGACCGATTAGATTTAACTCACCCAGAAGTTGACTACACTGGCGCAACGTTCGATGTCGATGGCAAGCGCGGTATCGTAACCCTTAACTTCGACTTTAAAGAAGATGGTGTTGTTGTCGGCAAAGGCGTTAAGCGCATGGTCGCAAGTGGACTAAAACCATACGTTCAAGAGTCAGTCGATGATCTTGTAAACCGCTTCAACGAGCGTAAAGAGATGTTCTTAGCTCAGTTTGCAGCGGCTGCGTAAGCTCGTAAAAACATAGAATTAAAAACACCCGCCAATTGGCGGGTGTTTTGTTTTCAGCTATTAACTCAATTGAACTAAACCCATCGCCTAACCCGCTGCTTATAATCCACATACTCTGCACCAAAAATCCTTTCCAACGCCCTCTCTTCGGGCTTAATTTGAAAATGATTCATATACAGTACAAAGCAATAGCTCATCGCTAAACTTATCCAGTTCTGTTGCCAATAACCGATGCCAAATAGAAAGATAAACAGTCCCAAATACATCGGGTTTCGAGTATAAGAAAAGATGCCGCTGTCCACGATAGAAGAAGCGGTTTCTGGCTTCACAGGGTTCACTGTGGTTTGAGCACGGCGAAACTCTCGTACACCGGATAAAGCGATTACCGTCGCGATGATGAAACAAGCTAAAAACACGACCCACGCGAAAGGCAGAGAAACATGAGCAAACAACATGTTTTTTTTCATGTAACTCATCATTAAGGCCACAATTAAAAATACGGCTACTGGTGGGATCTTCAGCTCAAATTTATTCATTTATTGCTCTCTATATCCTATTCAAGTGGCTAAGTGTTTGGTTATTTGTGCTCAATAAAAATAGCCCAGAATTTTCATCTGGGCTAATTGTCTATCTAACTATTCACTTAAACATCAAGCGCTAGATCTTTATACTATTTCTAGCAAAGCTTGTAATGGATGCTTCACTTTTTCTTGTTCAAAGCGCTTTACTTGGCTTCGACATGAATAACCAGTAACCAAACATCTATCCGAAGGAAGATCTTGAAGCCTTGGTTTCCAGCTTAACTCATAGATATCTTTTGATATCTCGAGCTTATCTTTCTCGTGTCCAAACGTGCCAGCCATACCACAGCAACCTACAGGTACAGTATTCAGTACACTGCCGAAGTGAGTGAAAATTTCACCCCACTCTTTTTCAGCATTAGGCATTTTGGTCTTTTCAGTACAGTGAGCAAGCAAGTACCAAGGTTGGGTAGTCGGAGAAGGCTGACTTTGAATATCCGCTAAACGTGGTAATAGCCATTCGTGAACCGTCAATACATCAAAATCGCCACGTTCTTTACCCAAAACTTCGGTATATTCATCTCGGTAGCAAAGCACCAAAGCTGGATCGACACCAACAAGCGGAATCCCGAGATCAGCCACCAACGATAAAAATGTTGCGGTGTTTTTAGCATTAGAAGCAAACTGCTGTAAGAACCCTTTGACATGTTGCGCTTTACCATTAGGTTTAAATGGTAATAACACAGGTGTCTTACCTAACTTCGAAACTAAGGTAATAAAATCAGCCACGACTTCAGCATCGTAATAGCTGGTGAATGGGTCTTGGACAATCAAAACATGATTACTTTTCTCTTGTTTTGATAGACCAGCTAAACGTTGTAAATCGAACTTATGAGATTTCTCGAACCTTGAAGCGAGCGTTGGCACTGACATCAATGGCGTGTCGACATAACCAATGCTTTTCTCAGTGATCGTTTTGACTAGTGGAAGGTTGATAACCGCATTGACCACTTTTGGCGCTTTTGCCATAAGGGGTAACATAGTTTCGATGTTGGCAACCAAGTAATCTTTAGCCGGGCGCTGATAACGTGTGTGGTAAAGATTTAAGAAACGAGATCTAAAACTCGGTACATCCACTTTAATTGGGCATTGGCTTGCACATGCTTTACATGCCAAGCATCCGTTCATCGCTTCATAAACTTCGTGAGAAAAATCATACTCATGGCGCTGATTAACTCTATTTCGCACACGTTCAATCAGCGACTTAATACTTAGGCTACCAGATACAGTTTTCTGCTCTACATCGAGGATATCGATGCCCTGCTCTGTCAATTGGCGCAACCATTCTCTAACTAAACCTGCACGCCCTTTTGGCGAATGACGTCTGTCCGCTGTCACTTTCATCGAAGGACACATTGGTGAAGCAGCATCGTAGTTAAAGCACAAGCCGTTACCGTTACACTCCATCGCCTGTTTGAAACTGTCTCGCACTTCTACATCAATTTGGCGGTCATAGTATCCGCGCTTAGTGTCAGACACCTTTACAAGCTCGGCGTTACTATCTAGTGGCGTACAAACCTTACCAGGGTTCATTTTATTGAGCGGGTCACAGGCTTTCTTTACACGGCGAAGTTCATTAAAAAGCGTCTCTCCAAAAAACTCAGGACCATATTCAGACCGATAGCCTTTCCCATGTTCACCCCACATCAAGCCGCCATATTTGGCCACAAGCTGAACAACCTGATCGGATATTTGATGCATCAAACGTTCTTGTTCTGGATCGCACAAATCTAATGCGGGTCTAACATGTAGTACTCCCGCATCGACATGGCCAAACATGCCGTAATTAAGCTCTTTCTCATCCAACAACTGACGAAACTCAGCAATAAAATCCGCTAAGTTTTCAGGTGGCACACAGGTATCTTCAGCAAAAGCGACCGGCTTAGCTTTACCTTTTACTGCCCCAAGAAGACCCACAGCCTTCTTACGCATGTTGTATATCTTACTGATACTGCCAATATCACTGCACGTCTGGAAGCCGATGATTCCGGCTTCGCCATTAAGCATCATGCTTTCAATCTGCTCGGTTAACGCTTTGACTTGAGAGGCAACGTTTTCTACATCATTCCCCGCAAATTCAATGATATTAATGCCAAGCATCTCTTTATTTGGTACATCACGTAGTAGATCACTAACGGTATGCCAAACAATATCTTGCTTTGCTAGGTTTAGAACTCGGGAATCAATCGTTTCAACCGATAGTGCATTAGCTTCAACCATAAAGGGAGCGTTGCGCAGTGCCGCATCAAAACTCGAATACTTAACGTTCACTAACGTACGTGCTTTAGGGATTGGGGTCAGGTTTAACTTAGCTTCGGTAATAAACGCCAAAGAGCCTTCTGAACCACAAAGTACACGAGTAAAATTAAACTGATCATTTTCGTCGATCGCATTCTTTAGATCGTATCCCGTTAGGAATCGATTTAACGCTGGAAACTTATCCAATATTTGTTCGCGATTGTCTCGGCAGACTTTTTCAGTTGCCTCTAAAGCTAGCGACGCTTGAGTTTCAATATCTGGTTTACCAAGGGAAAGATCGGATTCAAGTAGACTGCCATCAGAGAACACAGCTTGAAGAGACAAAACATGATCAGAAGTCTTACCGTATTTCAACGATCCCTGCCCTGATGCATCCGTATTCACCATGCCGCCAAGGGTGGCACGATTACTCGTTGATAATTCGGGAGAAAAGAAATATCCAAACGGACGAACAGCATCATTTAATTGATCTTTAATGATACCTGTTTGAACTCTGACCCAGCCCTCTGCTTGATTTACCTCTAGTACCTTATTCATGTAGCGAGACAAATCAACAACGATACCTTTGGTTAATGATTGCCCATTAGTTCCGGTACCACCACCACGTGGAGAAAATGTAATGCGCTCATATTCAGGTTTTGAACTAACCTTACCTATAAGAGAGACATCTTGAGTGGTTTTTGGATGTACAACAGCTTGTGGTAATTGCTGATAAACACTGTTGTCTGTAGAAACGGCTAATCGACTGGCATATTGAGATTCAATATCACCAGTGAAACCAGAATGTTTTAGTTCTTTTAAGTAGCTGAGTACGACTGGGTCGACATCAGTTTGAGATTGAAGTCTTGGTAACATGTGCTTCCTGCCCCTACAGCGCTGATCCAATCAGCTATGGGTAATTGTAATTATATATTTTTTGAATTACGTCACTTTACAACATTTGAAAACGTGATCAAAACAGATTCTCAATCATAAAATGAAACTAATGCTTTCTTTTTTAAAACTTAAGCTTATAAATGTGCAATGCATTCAATAAATAGCCTTGACGTAGAGTGAACATATAATGAAAAAAAATAAAATTGTAACCACTGAGGATATCCTTCTCAAACTGTGCCAATCAGTAACTGGCGTATTAACCTCAGCGACTGACTCAAAAATCTCTTACTCAGCAATGGTTCAAAAGATCAATAAGACGAGCTTAAAGCCAGACTTCGGCTGCTTTGTTCTTTTTGATGGTGGTTTCTCAGGATTGGTAGTTATCAACTTTACGGCTAAAGCTGCATTAGAGGTTTATACCAATTACATGCGTAACATGGGTATGCCTGAAGAAGAACTGGCCGTTCTACACACTTCTGATGAAGTGGGTGATGTACTTGGTGAATTAATGAATCAACTTGTTGGTGATTTCACCAGTAAAATCCGCAAAGAGCTGCAAACCAACATCACTCAAAATCAACCTAAGATGCTCGCCTTAAACAAACAGGTGATCTTATCGGTTGATACAAACCTAGATCGCCCTCAAGCACGACGAGTGAGTTTTTCTACCGCAGAAAACAACATCTTCTATCTAGAGCTCGCAATGGATAAAACTGAGTTTATTCAGTTAGAAGAATTTGAAGTAGCTGAAGACGAGAGCCCTGATTCAATTCTTGAAGCAACTCAGAACAATATGAAAAGCAAAAAAGAGAAGCCAGCAGATAACAACGGCGATGTTGCTAACGATTTGTTAGATGAGCTCGGTATCTAAACACAACATCATATCCCGTAGCTAGCTTACATACTCAACAAGTAGCAACCCCTTACTTTACTCAAGCTTTTGCTCTTGATTTAAGTAAGGGGTTTTATTTTTCCACATAAAGAACCCGCTCTTGGAAATTTCTTATTGGTATTCTTATCAGAGATATTCAGTTTTTGGTCATAAAAAGGTAATATGGCTGACTTTGTAAAAATCGCCTCGACCTTATTAAATATCGATGAATAAACAAAAAGCTTTAAAGAAAATAGCTAAGTGCTTAGAACTTGGTAACTCAGCAAACGTAAACGAAGCCGCTAACGCCATCAAAATGGCACATAGCTTGATGCTTAAGTATGGACTTGATAAAGACGACATCGAATTTATCAAAATGGGTAAGACACAATCATCTCATCTGTTACCTGCAAACATTAGCTCTACACTGTTACGAGTGATTCGAGGAATCAATACTAAGTTTGGCGTCGAAGCGGTTCTGCTCAATCACAAGGGCCTTAAAAGGGTTGAGTTTATTGGCGAAGCCGACAGGGCAATCTTTGCCGCTTTTGCCTTTGACATTATTTACCGCGAGATGAATGAACACACAGGTCAGTTTCGTAATAGCTTCTCTGGCAGTGGCACAGCTTCAGCAGAGGTGACTCGCCGCGTGAACTCGTTTGTTTCTGGTTGGGTGGAAGGTGCGTTAGAGAAACTACCCATTATTACGCCTGATGATGAGTCGAACAACAAGATCAATAACTACATCGATAAAGAGTTCGAGAATATTGATCGCGAGACATTTAAACAACAGCTGAAAGAAGCTATGAAAAACCTAACTGCTGATTATGAAGTTGGGCTAAAGAAAGGTCGTAAGCTCTCTGTAAATCGACCTATTGATGGTGCCCAAGCACCAAAAAAATTGAGATAAGCACAATCGCGTTAGTTAGCTGATATGAAAGCGATCTACTAACCCTAAGGGCTTTCATATCAGAGTGACTTCATCGTTTTATACTGCTTGTGGTTAATCTCAACTAACCTTATAGGATTAAGGCACTTTCCATCAGTACCGACTCTTTAATTAGCAAAGGAAATGCATATCTTGAAGTCGCTGTTCTCAACGTTATTATTGCTGCCAGTACTGCTGCTACCAATTACTTGCTTCAGTAACACAATTTCAGATCTCACACCTTTAGCTGAGCAAAATAATGTTTCCGCTCAATTTGATTTAGCGAACACGTACGCTAATTCTTCGGCTGAAGAAGACCTCAATCAAGCATTTTACTGGTATCAACAAGCTGCAAATCAAAACCATATTCAATCTCAATTTTCGTTAGCAACGCATTACCTCAAAGGAATAGGAACAGAACCTGACCTTAACCAAGCTTTGTATTGGCTCACCAAACTTGCTGTTGAAGGCAATATCGACGCTCAAATAGCATTAGCCACAATCTATGAGAAACACCCAGAAAAACCAAAGAACCTCGACATGGCCGAACTTTGGTATCTTGTCGCGCAGCCCAATAGTGAAAAGGCAGAATCAGGTTATAGCCGAGTATTGGAAGCTAAATTCAATCAACGCAAGGCACAACAAGTCTCATCCCTGGATCAACTAGATGTTGCTTTTGAAATGAGTGATGTAACTGTTGAGTCAACTTCTACATCACCAAAGCCTAGCGATCAAACTTATTCCAACCCTCTTATTGTTATCGGCATCATTATTATTGCCGTTCTAATTTCAATCACGGTTAAACGACGTAAACGTAAAAAGCTGAGCACAGACCTTAACCAAAAACAGATCCTAAAGGAAACTACACAAAATCAAGCACTAATAATTAAACAGCAGAAGCGACAACTGGAAACTATGTTTCATCAGGTTAAAAAGTTACAGCAATCAAATCAAAGAGCACCAGATGCAGATAAACTGACCATCGCATGTGCCATTTTCGGTTTTAAAGCAACAAAACTTCCAGATCAAAAACAGATTAAAGTTCGCTATAAACAATTATCTAAGTTGTATCATCCCGACTTAAGTGGGAGTGATGAAGAGATGAAAAGACTTAACAGTGCGCTAAAGATAATCATTACTCACACTAAAAAACCAACCAACGTTAACTAATTGTTACATTTCGTCAATATTTGTAAAACCCCCGCACATCGCCATAAATAAGCTGCGCAAGCGATTCCCCTCTCACACAAGTAACAAAACTTTAACTTCAAAGGGGGAAATATGTCATAATGCTTTTGGAAAATAGATGGCGAACTCAAACAAGAGGGAGAAAATAATGTTCAGCTCAGAAGGTACTTGTGACTGGTGTAAAAAACCTAGCGTACTCACTCAACTTAACTACATTGACGGTAAGTCTAACAACTCATGCAAAGACTGCTACGATCTTGCAGCACTGGATGTCCGCCAATTTAATATTGCTGAACAACGGCAGCTAGAGCGACAAAGCGTTCACTGCTGACAGCTACCACCATTTTCTGACTAACAAAAGCCACTTAAAGTGGCTTTTTCGCTTTCTACTGTTACTAAACCCCATTCGTTGCATAAAAAACACACTCCCAATCTAATCGAAATCACACTTTGTTCATTAAAACGTCAGTTTTAGCTTGATCCTTGGATAAAATAAAACTACTGTATAGGCATACAGTATGTATAAAAGGACAGGATAATGTTGCAGCAACAGACTAATCAATACTCAAAATTCAATACCCTTGCCCAACCAACAAGAGCAATGATTATTGACGATTCAATCATGTATCGCCTATCTGGTTTATCCAATAGCCAACAATGGATTCTTTTTACCGCAGAATGTCCTCGTCCTAACCTTGAGCAGTTCTCTTCATCAAAAGTGAGCTGTAATAAAATTATTCATATGAAACCGTCGCAATCGATGACTGAGTTAGAAACCGTTACCAAGGCTATAAAATCAGGTAACGCGAGTGCAGTCGTCGCCTCTAATAGCATTGATCATATTAACCAAGCCCTATTACAATCTTTAGCATCACACCATGACTGTGAAGTATTTTTCGTTGAAGGCAGAGGCCAAAAGTACCATTAACAAGTTCGACGTCTTTTCACACTCTTTCGCCTCACACGTTGAGGCTTTTTTCTTTTTCCTCAAATATATTCAAGCCAGAACAAGCAATAGGCAAACGTTTGCTTTTTAAGTGATGAGCTTGAAAAGTTCTGGTATGATGCATTCCATATTCACTGTCTAGGTCGCGTCTTTTAACGTACTTAGGCACATTCTCAATGTGACGTTTAATAAAATAGGAATGTCTAATGAGCCTTGCTGATCAAGTCTTAGCCGTCAATGACGATTTACCAATTCGCACTAACAAACCTGTTCACAGCGGTAAAGTCCGCTCTGTTTACTGGTTAACTGAAGAAGACAGTCAACGTCTTATTCAAGAAAAAGGTTATGATGTCGCTCCCGACGCGCCTTTAGCGATTATGGTAATCAGTGACCGTATTTCTGCGTTTGATTGTATTTGGCATGCTGAAGGTGGCCTTAAAGGAGTACCTGGAAAAGGTGCTGCACTGAATGCGATATCTAACCATTGGTTCGATCTGTTTAAGAAAAATAACCTTGCTGACAGCCATATTCTTGATATTCCACATCCGTTTGTTTGGATTGTTCAAAAAGCAAAACCAGTCATGATAGAGGCTATATGCCGCAACTATATCACTGGCTCTATGTGGCGAGCGTATGAGAAAGGCGAACGTGAATTTTGTGGTATTGAGCTTCCAGAAGGGCTTGAGAAAGATAAGGTTCTTCCTGAGCTTCTAATTACTCCGTCAACCAAAGGGATTCTTAAAGGTATCCCTGGTGTTCCTGAAGCCGATGATGTCAATATCTCACGTAAGAATATCGAAGATAGCTATGCTGCTTTCAATTTCTCTGGCTCAGATGACATTACAAAATACGAGACTCTGCTAAAGGAAGGTTTTTCTGTAATTAGTAAAGCTTTGGCTGAAGTAGACCAAACTTTTGTCGATACTAAGTTTGAGTTTGGCTATGTGAATGACGCTGCGGGTAATGAAAAACTTATTTATATGGATGAAGTTGGCACGCCTGACTCTTCTCGCATTTGGGACACCAAAGAGTATCAAGCGGGTAATATTGTTGAGAATTCGAAAGAAGGCTTCCGCCAGTTTCTTTTAAACCATTTCCCAGATCCAGACATCCTTCTTAACAAAGAACGCATGCCAGAAAGAGAAGCCCTAGCGCGCAACAATGCCTTACCAAATGACGCATTGATGGATATTTCTAAAACATACATTAGCATTGCCGAAAAGATTACGGGTAAACCTTTACACCTAAGCGCTAACCCTAAGCAAGAGATCATCGACGTACTTCGTGAACAATATGGCTTGATTGACTAAGGTCTACTTAATTAGAAGTTATCTATTTATCTCAACATCGAGCTAAAATAGCAATTGATAAAAAAGCGCCCGTTATTGCAACGGGCGCTTTTATTTTTGGTGGACACCACTTCCTATAAGAAATGGGCTCCAACTAACTTATACTTTAAATCGACCAATTTCAGTTTGCAGCTCATCAGAAAGTTGTGACAGCTCTGAAGCTTGCACTGCTGCTTGTTGTGCTTCAGATGACAATTCATTGGAAACATCACGAATCCCAATGGTGTTTCGAGAAATATCGGAAGTAACCGTTGCTTGCTCTTCTGCAGCTGATGCAATCTGAGTGGCCATATCATTAATCAATTTAACCGACTGTTGGATCTGATCAAGGCTAACTGCCGCAAGATTAGCATCTTCAACGCTCGTCATCGCAAGATCACGACTATGATTCATGATACTTACCGCTTTCGTGGTTGTTTGCTGCAGTGTATCAATCATAGTTTGAATTTCAGTGGTTGAGGCATGTGTACGCTGACTCAATACACGAACTTCATCAGCAACAACGGCAAAACCACGGCCTTGCTCACCAGCACGTGCAGCTTCAATCGCTGCATTCAACGCCAGTAGATTCGTTTGCTCTGCAACACCTTGGATGGTGGCAATGATGGAATGGATACTGTTTGCGTGAAGCTCCAATTCTTGCATGATATCGGTAGCAGCTTGTACTTCAGATTCCAAACTGTTGATCGATTTGTGTGTTTGCGTAACGCGTGAGCTACCGTGCAAACATGCCGTTACGGCCTGCTCTGATTGCTGAGCAGTATGTTCAGCATTACCAGCAACTTCCTGCGTAGCTGCGCCCATCTGATCAATAGCAGTAGCCACCATGTTGATGTCATCTTGCTGCGAGACAATACGTTGGCTTCTTGTTTGTGACTGTGACAGTGTCGATTTTGCTTGATTAGCTAAAGATGAAGACACTTCTTCTAACCTAACAACGACTTGATGAGTATTTGCTACAAAAGTATTGAAGTCTTTTGCGATTTTACCTACTTCATCATCGTATCTTGGCGTAATTCGTTGGGTTAAATCAGCCTCTCCACTTGCAATATTTTCCATCGCATCAGAAACACGGCCAAGATCTTTAAATAGGAAATTCACCAATAGAGAAACGGCAACCGCGACAAAGCAGACAACAACAAACGCAGTGCCAATAAGGCTCATCAACAATGACTTACTTGATGCTGCTTCTGTTTCGTAATCCATGGCAATACCAAATATCCAGCTAGTACCTTGAACTGGATAGAAATAGAGTAGTTTTTCTTTTCCATCGACGAATATGCGTTCTACTTGGTTTTGTCTAATTGCAGTTTCAATCGATGACATAGAAAGATTGTTAGATAAACGGGAGAGCGGTTGAAGAGTTAGGCTTTGATCAGGGTGAACTAAGAATGTGCCATCAATTGATTCGATAAGCATTGCGTACGCATTTTGGCCTACATCCA
Source organism: Vibrio kyushuensis (assembly GCF_050337325.1). Classification (NCBI taxonomy): domain Bacteria; kingdom Pseudomonadati; phylum Pseudomonadota; class Gammaproteobacteria; order Vibrionales; family Vibrionaceae; genus Vibrio; species Vibrio kyushuensis. Next base: position 25,791 of record NZ_JAKJSV010000010.1, on the reverse strand, counting down.
GGTTGATTAAATCCGTCACTAGCTGATCAATAAGAACATCTGCACCAACAACACCTTTTAATGTCGAGCCCTGATAAATAGGCTCCGCAATAGTAACGAGCAATTCGTTAGTGATCGCATCTTGATAAGCCGTCGTCACGATTTGCTTGTTAGCAACTAATGCGTCTTTATACCAAGGTCGTTCTCTTGGGTCGTACCCTGCTCTATTTCGTTCAGGGTGAGAACGAAGCATCTCGCCTTTTACCGTTCCAAAAAAGATATCATCAAATCCACCAGAAACACGAGCCTGCTTCAAAAACGGTACAACATCAGGTTGATTGATGTTGTCGTTAAACGCAGTTGCTATGTTCTTACGAATCTCAACCCACTCAGAAATACCTTCAGAGGCAGTTGAAGAGATACTTTCAGAGCGGGAATATATGTTGGTACTTGTTTCATCTAAAAGTTTAATTCCAGATAAAGAGGTAAGGATTATCGCCATTAAAACAACGGCGGATACACTGCAGGCTGTTAGTTTATGTTTTAGGTTAAGTTTCATATCTTTTCAACTCAGCGAAATAAAGCGAGATAGTACAGATTACTTGCGGTAGATGCACTAAGTAAGATCAATAATGTTATCTCTGTTAAGTAGTTATTAGTTATTGATAGTTATATTTAATTTACTTAATTTGTGATCACTCATTCTTGCTTAAATTATAAACAACCGTTTTAGTGGGAACAGACAAAAAAGCGCAGATCAGCAAAATAATGTACTATATAAAAAACGACAAAACGGAATCATACAATGGAAGCAGAACTACTTGAAATTCAAAACTTTCTATCCCAACGCCCTCCATTTGATGACTTACCACAAGAAGTATTAGAACACGTCACGAAACATGTAGAAATTTCTTACTATCGACAAGATACGCCTATCATCCACTTTGGCGATAACATCCATGACTTATACATTGTTCGAAGCGGGATAGTCGAAGTTTTCCGACGTAAAGGTGAGCTATATAATCGACTAGACGAAGGAGCTTTGTTTGGCCAGATGGGGCTTTTAACTAATAACAAAGTAAAGTTCCCCGCAAAGGCGATTGAAGACACATTGCTCTACTGCCTCCCCGAGGCCATTTTCCAAGAACTGTACGATAACCATGACTCGTTCGCTGATTTTGTGGAAGTAGAAGACAATGCTCGTTTAAGACAAACCGTTTCCAACACTGAAGATGAGAATGATTTAACAACATGTAAGGTGCGTTCGCTTCTTACCCGCGATGTGCTATTTATTGCTGGAACAGAAACGATACAACAAGCCGCAATAAAAATGGCTGAAGAGCATATCTCTTCACTGCTTATTATTGACCAAAACAAACTCGACGATGATGAAAATGACGATAGCCCTGTCCTAGGTATAATCACTGATAGAGACTTATGTACACGGGTGCTAGCAGAGGGGCGCGATCCTAATGAAGAGGTCGCTAATGTAATGACAACTGAAGTCATATCCCTAGATCATAACGCGTATGTCTATGAAGCGATGCTAACCATGCTTCGTTACAACGTTCACCATCTACCAGTGCTAAAAGATCGCCAACCTATCGGCATCATCGGTGTTACTGATATCGTTCGCTACGAGTCGCAAAACTCCCTACTCCTAGTGAGCAGCATTTTCCAGCAACATACCATTGATGAGCTGGTTCAAATATCGGAGCAAGTAAAAGACAGCTTCGTACGGTTAGTCAACGAAGATGCAAACTCTCATATGGTCGGCACGGCAATGTCGGTAATTGGGAGGAGCTTCAAGCAACGTATTATTGAACTAGCAGAACAGGAATTAGGCCCAGCCCCAATTCAATATTGTTTCCTTGCACTCGGCTCTATGGGCAGAGATGAACAACTTATCGTTACCGATCAAGACAATGCAATCATCCTAGACGATAGCTATGTTCCGGAAAAACATAATGCATACTTTGAAAAGTTTTCAAACTTCATTTGTGATGGCTTAGCTAAGTGCGGCTATACCTATTGTACCGGCGATATTATGGCAACAAACCCAGAATGGCGTATGACACGCAGGGAATGGGAGGATTGCTTCTCTGACTGGATAGATAACCCGAACCCTAAAGCACTATTAAATTCCTCCATATTTTTCGATCTTGATGGGGTTTATGGTCGCTTGAAGTGGGCGGAGCAACTAAATAGCTTTATTATCCGCCGCGCCAAAAAGAACAATCGCTTCCTAGCTTGCCTTGCTCGAAATGCATTAAACCGAACGCCACCACTTGGGTTCTTCCAAGACTTTGTTATGGAAAAAGATGGGCGTCATAACAATTCAATTAATTTGAAACGTCGTGGGACCGCCCCATTGGCAGACCTTATCCGTGTACATTCTCTTGCCGTTGGCTCTCGCTCGAGAAATTCCTTTGAACGATTGGATGACATTATTGATGCGGGTATCTTGCCAAAAGGAAGAGCTCAGGATCTGCGTGATGCAATGGAGTTCATTTCAATGGTCCGTATTCGACATCAAGCTATTGATGTAGAAAATGAGATTGAACCGGATAACAATATTGAACCTGAAAATCTTTCTGATTTTGAGCGACGAAATTTGAAAGATGCCTTCCAAATATTGAGTAACGCGCAAAACTTCTTGAAGTTCCGTTACCAAGCTAACAATAGCTTCAAGTAAGGGAGGAAGCATGAATCACTTTACTCGCAAGCCAACCATTGATTGGACACTAAAGCTAAAAAAGCATTTGGCATTAGCAAAACACCCAGTGCTTCAGCGCTTCTACGAGCAGCCTATTCCAGACCAAAACACACCGATTAACGAAGTGGAGTTTTTGGCTGTTGATTTTGAAACTACCGGGCTGGACTCAAAAAAAGATGACATTATCACCGTCGGATTAGTGCCATTCACACTCAATCGAATCTATCTCAATAGAGCTAAACACTGGACCGTAAGGCCTAGAAAACAGTTGAACGATGATTCAATTGTTATCCATGGTATTACTCATAGCGATATCGCTGATGCGCCCGATTTAACTGAAGTTATCGAAGAGATACTCGACAGTATTTCAGGGAATATTCTTGTTGTTCACTATAACCGTATAGAACGAGAGTTTTTAGATAAAGCGCTTCGAGCAAGGTTTAATGAAGGTATCCAATTTCCAGTCGTCGACACGATGCAGATAGAAAGTAATATTCAAAAGCTTTGGGCTGGAGGCTTCTGGAATATGATGAAAGGAATGAAACCTCAGTCAGTAAGGCTTGGGCAAAGCCGTATCCGTTACGGATTACCGCCCTACACGCCTCACCATGCATTAACAGATGCAATAGCGACAGCAGAACTTTTACAAGCACAAATAGCCTACCACTATAACCCAAATCAGCCCGTTAGAGATTTTTGGTTATAATTGCTGTTGGTTATAATTGCTTCTGATTACAATAAACTTTGGTTATAGGTACTTTTAATTACCGATGTTTTTAAGGTCCTGATACAAGCAGTTAACTCAGCCTCAAAGGTAGTACGTACCCTCGAAATGCTCTCTTAAAAAGCACGCATAAAAAAACTCTAGCATGGCTGCTAGAGTTTTTTCTATTTGGTGATATTGGGGTTTATTCCAATGTCACCTTATCAATTCGTATTAGCGCTCAAAACGCTCAGTACGCATACCCATCAGCAAGCTAACACACATCATTAACAAGATAACGGTGAATGGCAATGCCGTTGAAATGGCCCCGGCTTGAAGCGCTTGTACGGCTTCTGTACCACCGATCCACAATAGAGCTACAGCAATCGCACCTTCCATAAATGCCCAGAATACACGTTGTAAAACTGGTGCATCAACTTTACCACCAGCAGTAATACTATCGATTACCAACGAACCTGAATCTGATGAAGTAATGAAGAACACAAGAACAAGCAACACAGCTACAACAGATAACAAAGAACCAAGTGGTAACAGGTCAAACATCTGGAACATCGCTAAAGATACATCGGTTAGACCTTCTGTACCCAGTGCGCCAACACCATTCTTAACTTGGTCAATCGCCATGCCACCAAACGTAGACATCCAAAGAACTGTGAATGCTGTTGGTACAAGAAGAACAGCTGTAAGGAATTCACGAACAGTACGACCTCTTGATACACGAGCAATAAACATACCTACAAATGGAGACCAAGATACCCACCAAGCCCAGTAGAATACAGTCCAACCTTGGAACCATGCTTCATCTTCACGCCCATGAGGGTTACTCAGTGGAATGATATTTTCAACGTAAGCAGATATTGTCGTTGGTATAGAACCAAGTGTCACCGCGTAGCCTATTAAGCAGACAGCGACGACCAGTACAACAGCTATTAGCATGTTGATATTACTGATGACCTTAACACCACCATCAATACCGCGAACCACTGAAACAACAGCCAGCAAAGTAACAATTGTGATAACGATGATTTGAAGCGTTAACCCAGCATCTACGCCAAATACATGGTGAATACCACTCGCAGCTTGTTGTGCACCTAAGCCTAATGACGTCGCCAAACCAAATAGTGTCGCCAATACCGCTAAGATATCAACAATATGTCCAGCCCAACCCCAAGCTCTATCACCTAAGATAGGGTAAAAAATTGAACGGATAGAAAGCGGCAAGCCCTTATTGTAAGCAAAGAATGCTAAAGACAGTGCAACAACGCTGTAAATCGCCCATGGGTGTAAACCCCAGTGATACATGGTTGCGCCTAAAGCAAGTCGCGCTGCTTCAGGTGTATTCGCCGCAACATTCAATGGCGTTTCATACCAGCCAGTGAAATAGGCAACTGGCTCTGCAACACTCCAGAACATCAAGCCAATACCCATACCCGCTGCGAATAACATCGAGAACCAAGATATTAGTGAGTAATCGGCAGTCGCGTCTTGACCACCAAGGCGAATTTTACCGAATGGAGAAACAATCAGCGCTAAGCAAAATAGAACAAAGATGTTACCTGACCAGATGAATAGCCAATCAAATGCACCAATAATTTTCCACTTAACACCATCTAAAGCAGCTTTTGCGGTTGCAGCATCAGCAAATAAAACGGCAATTAAAAACAGTGCAATCAATCCTGCACTGATACCAAATACAGGGTTATGTACATCGAACCCCCACTTTTGAACATTATCTTGTCCAACGGTGTAGTCAGTACTATCAATACTGTACTTATCAATCCCTTTAGTCATTATTCCTCTCTTAAGCTTGACTCTTAGCCGTTAAAATACGACCAGTAAAAATCACCAAAACATTATCTTTAATGGTTTCTAGTGGTAATAATTTATTTCACTTATTAATTAAATGTATTGCCATTATTGGATTCAGCAGTACTACAAACGAATTGACGTAATTTTACTACAAAATCCTCACTAATTTTAGGTTAAAGCTCTAATAATTTTCTCACTGACAAGCAATTGGCTATAAATAAAACAAAACCTTAGTTTAATTCTAGACCGATCTTACAGGTAAGTTAAATATAGGAATGACAGATTAACTTACTTATTCAAATTCACTGCTTTCTACAAGTAACGCACTTCGTTAGCACTTTTAACACACATAAAAAAACCGAGCTATTAAGCTCGGTTTTTAGATTTAGGCTTGATGAACGATTACTCGTCGTCAGACTCTACATCAGCTTGGTCAGCTTCTTCAGATGGTGTTTCACCTGTCGGAGCACCACTTTCAGTTGAAGTTGTATTCTCATCTGAGTTTTCTTCTGATGACTCGTCATCGAGCAGCTCAGCTTCTTCAACTTCATCGATACGTTGAAGACCAACAACATTCTCATCTTCAGCAGTACGAATCAGAGTAACACCTTGAGTATTACGTCCAACTTGGCTTACTTCAGAGACACGAGTACGAACCAATGTTCCAGCGTCCGTAATCATCATCATTTCATCGCCTTCTTCAACTTGAACAGCGCCAACAACTGGGCCATTACGGTCTGAGACTTTGATTGAAACAACACCCTGAGTTGCACGACCTTTCGTCGGATACTCTGCTAGTTCTGTACGCTTACCGTAACCATTTTCAGTTACCGTTAAGATTTCACCTTCGTTCGATGGAACAATCAGTGAAACAACTTGATCGCCTTCGCCAAGCTTCATACCGCGAACACCGGCTGCAGTACGTCCCATTGCACGTACTTTATCTTCACTAAAGCGAACCACTTTACCTGCTTTAGAGAACAGCATGATGTTGCTGTCACCATTGGTGATATCAACACCAATCAGTGAATCATCATCACGAAGGTTTACAGCAATTAGGCCGTTTGCACGTACGTTAGCGAACTGATCTAGTGACGTTTTCTTAACCGTACCATCACCTGTCGCCATGAAGATGTATTTTTCAGGGCTGAATTCAGATACTGGTAGAATCGCAGTAATACGCTCATTTTCTTCTAGAGGAAGAACGTTCACGATTGGCTTACCACGTGCAGTACGGCTAGCTTGAGGAAGTTGGTATACTTTCAAGCGATACGTTTTACCACGAGTAGAGAAACATAAGATATTGTCATGAGTATTAGCAACAAGCAGACGCTCGATGTAATCCTCTTCTTTCATCTTAGTTGCACTCTTACCTTTACCACCACGACGCTGTGCTTCGTAGTCGCTTAGTAATTGGTACTTCACGTAACCTTCATGAGAAAGCGTTACAACAACGTCTTCACGAGCAATAAGCTCTTCCATGTCAATATCGTGGATTGCCGCAGTAATTTCAGTACGACGTGCATCACCAAAGTTATCTCTTACTAGCTCAAGCTCTTCACGGATAACTTCCATCAAGCGCTCAGTATTTGCAAGGATATGCATTAATTCAGCAATTTCGTCTAGAAGTGCTTTGTACTCATCTAGAATTTTTTCATGTTCTAGGCCAGTTAATCTATGAAGACGAAGCTCCAAGATTGCTTGTGCTTGAGTTTCCGTAAGGAAATATTGACCATCACGGATACCGTATTCATCTTCAAGCCAATCAGGGCGAGCAGCATCAGTACCAGCACGCTCAAGCATTGAAGCGACATTACCAAGATCCCAACCGCGGCTCACTAGTCCAGCTTTCGCGTCAGCTGGTGTAGGTGCGTTTTTGATCAGTGCAATAATGTCATCAATGTTTGCAAGAGCAAGTGATAATGCTTCTAGTATATGCGCACGTTCACGAGCTTTTTTCAACTCAAAAATAGTACGACGTGTAACCACTTCACGACGGTGATCAACAAAGCACTTCAACATATCTTTCAAGTTGAATAGCTGAGGTTGGCCGTTATTAAGCGCAACCATGTTAACGCCAAACGTCGTTTGTAGCTGAGTCTGTGAGTAAAGGTTGTTTAGTACAACTTCACCAACAGCGTCACGCTTACATTCAATAACAATACGCATACCGTCTTTATCAGACTCGTCACGTAGCGCACTGATGCCTTCTACTTTCTTGTCTTTAACAAGCTCAGCGACTTTTTCAATCAAACGAGCTTTGTTCACTTGATACGGTATCTCAGTAACGATAATTGTCTCTTTACCGTTTTTCTCCGTTTCAATCTCCGCTTTAGAGCGCATATAGACTTTGCCGCGACCAGTCTTATAAGCGTCAACAATGCCCTTACGGCCACTGATTAACGCTGCTGTCGGAAAGTCTGGACCAGGAATATAGTCCATTAGCTCATCAATAGTGATGTCTTCATTATTGATGTACGCTAGACAACCGTCGACTACTTCCGTCAAGTTATGCGGAGGAATGTTGGTTGCCATACCTACTGCGATACCAGAAGCACCGTTAACCAATAGGTTTGGAATCTTAGTCGGTAGAACCGCTGGAATTTGCTCTGTACCGTCATAGTTAGGAACGAAATCGACAGTCTCTTTATCGAGATCAGTCAATAGCTCACCCGCTATTTTCGACATACGAACTTCGGTATAACGCATTGCCGCCGCTGAGTCGCCATCGACAGAACCAAAGTTACCTTGGCCATCGACTAGCATATAGCGTAGTGAAAACGGCTGCGCCATACGAACGATAGTATCGTACACTGCGCTATCACCGTGTGGGTGATATTTACCGATTACGTCACCTACCACACGGGCAGATTTTTTGTATGATTTATTCCAATCATTACCAAGTACATTCATCGCGAATAAAACGCGGCGGTGTACTGGTTTCAGGCCATCACGCACATCTGGAAGAGCACGACCAACGATGACTGACATCGCGTAGTCAAGGTATGAACCTCGAAGCTCATCTTCTATGTTTACCGGCGTGATCTCTTTAGCTAGATCGCTCATAGAGCCATTATCCCTCTATATTTTGATCGTATATTGATACGTACAAGGTCCGAAAATATAACACACTATTTGTCTATTCGGCATCACTTTCCCCTACCTTTTATCATGTTGTGAGCTTGGTTGTGAATCAAGTGCTGAGAATTTGCACACTTCCCTGTTACCTAGTTGATTAATGGTTAAATTTTACTCATTTAATGACGAAAAACGGCTTGGCTATAGTCACATCTACATAAGTGGTTATAATGCAGGCAAGTGATTAGAATATTATTGAAGTACGGATTATGACAACAAAACAAAATGTAGACCCGAGTGAAATCAAAAAATTTGAAGACATGGCATCAAGATGGTGGGATTTAGAGGGTGAATTTAAGCCTCTGCACCAAATTAACCCGCTTCGCCTTAACTATGTTCTCGAAAAATCAAACGGTCTATTTAGTAAAGTTGTTTTGGATGTCGGTTGTGGCGGTGGCATTCTTGCTGAAAGCATGGCAAAAGAAGGCGCTGTAGTTACAGGGCTAGATATGGGTAAGGAACCATTAGAAGTTGCTCGACTGCATGCATTAGAAACAGGCACAACACTTACCTATATTCAAAGCACCATAGAAGATCACGCTATTGATAATTCTCAAAAGTATGATGTCGTAACCTGTATGGAGATGCTAGAGCATGTACCTGACCCTCTTTCTGTCATTCAATCGTGTGCAAAACTAGTAAAGCCCGGTGGGCACGTATTCTTCTCAACACTAAATCGTAATTTCAAATCATATCTATTTGCAATTGTTGGCGCGGAGAAATTACTGAAGATTGTTCCGGAAGGTACACATCATCACGAGAAGTTTATTCGCCCATCAGAACTGATAAAAATGGTCGACCAAACTGATCTCGTCGAGCAAGGAATCACCGGTCTTCATTACAATCCGTTAACAAACAGTTATAAACTTGGGCCAAATGTCGATGTGAATTACATCGTCCACACCCAAAATTCAAACTAAGCAACAATCTTCTTTCTGATTATCTTAGATTTACACGTATAGGTGACATTGTAGCAATGTCACTTATTTCACCGCTTATTGCTTGGTTTTTGTGCGTTAGATTCCAATTCATACAGCTCGATTTAATCCTCGTGTTTTATCTAAAGATCAAGAAAAATATTTTTGTTTGTGGCTACATTTAAACCGATTACAAAACTGTAACTTTTCATGGTCAACTGCTCTCTTTCTTCATCGGTAAGTAGTCACTTACTGTTTTTTTTAATTTTGTCAGTTATCCACAAGTCATCCACGAACTCCACCTTGAAAAACCTATCACATAGCACTATCTTGTAACTCGCATGACGAAGCACCCCTATATGTTGTGTTTTCAACTAGAATGTGTAGAGAGAGCTTGATCACAAAGCCAATACATTATTTATGAGAAATCACATAGAAATATAGCTTTCATCAGTTTTGTTAGGGAACGAAATCAGAATGAATCAACAACTCACTGTCACCAAGCGTGATGGACGTAAAGAAAACATCGATCTCGAGAAGCTACACCGCGTGATCACATGGGCTGCAGAAGGCCTACACAACGTATCTGTTTCACAGGTAGAACTAAGAGCTCACATTCAGTTCTACGAAGGTATAACGACTTCTGACATCCATGAAACAATCATCAAGTCTGCTGCAGATTTAATCTCAGAAGAGACGCCTGATTATCAATATTTGGCTGCCCGCCTAGCGGTTTTCCATCTACGTAAGAAAGCCTACGGCCAATACGAGCCGCCTACGCTTTATGATCACGTTTCTAGCCTTGTAGATGCAGGTAAATATGACAAACACCTTCTAGAAGATTACACGCAAGCTGAATTCGAAGAGCTAAATAGCTATATCGATCATAAGCGTGACTTAGACTTCTCATACGCAGCAGTTAAACAGCTAGAAGGTAAGTATTTCGTTCAGAACCGTGTTTCTGGCGAAATTTACGAAAGTGCTCAGTTTCTTTATATTCTGGTTTCTGCATGCCTGTTTGCTAATTACCCTAAAGAGACGCGTCTTAGCTATATTAAGCGTTTCTATGATGCAACTTCGACATTCAAAATCTCATTGCCAACGCCAATCATGGCTGGCGTGCGTACTCCTACACGCCAATTTAGCTCATGTGTTCTTATTGAATGTGGCGATAGCTTAGACTCAATCAATGCGACAGCAAGCTCTATTGTTCGTTACGTATCTCAACGTGCAGGTATCGGTATCAACGCTGGTCGAATTCGCGCATTAGGTTCTGAGATTCGTGGTGGCGAAGCTTTCCACACTGGTTGTATTCCGTTTTACAAATACTTCCAAACGGCTGTGAAGTGCTGTTCTCAAGGTGGTGTTCGCGGCGGTGCTGCGACTGTTTTCTATCCGCTATGGCACGGTGAAGTTCAATCACTGCTGGTTCTAAAAAATAACCGTGGTGTAGAAGAGAACCGTGTTCGTCACATGGATTACGGTGTTCAGTTAAACAAGCTGATGTACTCTCGCCTAGTTCAAGGTGGCAACATTAGCCTATTCTCACCATCGGACGTTCCAGGACTCTATGACGCTTTCTTTGAAGATCAAGATGAGTTCGAGCGTTTGTATGTGAAATACGAAAACGATCCTTCAGTTAAAAAAGAGTCGATTAAAGCGGTCGAGTTATTCTCTCTTCTAATGCAAGAGCGTGCTTCAACAGGTCGAATTTACATTCAGAACGTTGATCACTGTAATACTCACAGCCCATTCGATTCTAAAGTTGCTCCAGTTCGCCAATCTAACTTATGTTTAGAAATCGCACTGCCAACCAAGCCACTTTCTAATGTAGAAGATGATCAAGGTGAAATTGCCCTTTGTACGCTTTCTGCCTTTAACCTTGGCGCTATTAACGAATTAGATGATTTAAAAGACCTATCAAACTTGGTTGTTCGTGCTCTTGACGCCCTATTGGATTATCAAGATTACCCACTACCAGCAGCATATAAATCGACAATGAACCGCCGAACCCTTGGTGTGGGCGTTATCAACTATGCGTACTATCTGGCGAAGAATGGCGTTAAATATTCAGACGGCAGTGCAAACGGTCTAACTCACCGTACATTTGAAGCAATTCAATACCATCTATTGAAAGCCTCTGTCGAGCTAGCAAAAGAGCAAGGTCGTTGCCCTTCGTTCCACGAAACAAACTACGCGAAAGGTTTGCTTCCTATCGATACTTATAAGAAAGATATCGATCTCGTGTGTGAAGAGCCACTTCATTACGACTGGGATGAGCTTCGTTCAGAAATTATGGAGCATGGCCTTCGTAACTCTACGTTGACTGCATTGATGCCTTCTGAGACATCTTCTCAGATTTCAAATGCAACAAACGGTATTGAACCACCGCGTGGGTATGTTTCTGTTAAAGCATCGAAAGACGGCATTTTGAAGCAAGTTGTTCCTGACTTCGTTAATCTCAAAGAGAACTACGAGCTGCTTTGGAATATAGGGCCAAACGATGGTTACCTTCACCTAGTAGGTATCATGCAGAAGTTTGTAGACCAAGCTATTTCAGCGAATACAAACTACGACCCAAGTGTTTATGACAGTGGTAAAGTGCCGATGAAGAAGCTTCTACAAGACCTTCTTACAGCATATAAATACGGCGTTAAGACACTTTATTACCATAACACCCGAGACGGTGCTAAGGACGAGCAATCAGATTCGGTTGCTGTTGAAGAGGACGATTGTGCAGGTGGCGGTTGTAAGATCTAATCTACAATCACTCTCGCTAATGTAATTGCATTGGTAATACAATCTACAACAACCCTATGATTTAACGCCTCTCTTTAAATAGAGAGGCTATAAAAGGAATTGAGGCATTTATGGCTTACAGTACTTTTTCTCAAAATAAAAATGACCAATTAAAAGAACCAATGTTTCTTGGTCAATCAGTAAACGTTGCTCGCTATGACCAACAGAAATTTGAGATTTTCGAAAAACTGATTGAAAAACAGTTATCCTTCTTCTGGCGTCCAGAAGAGGTTGATGTATCAAGTGACCGTATCGATTACAACAAGTTACCTGAGCATGAGAAACACATTTTCATCTCAAACTTGAAATATCAAACATTGCTTGATTCTATCCAAGGACGTAGCCCTAACGTTGCCCTTCTACCTCTGGTTTCATTACCAGAAGTTGAGACTTGGATTGAAACTTGGTCTTTCTCTGAAACGATTCACTCTCGTTCGTACACACATATTATTCGTAATATTGTTAATGACCCAAGCGTTGTATTTGACGATATCGTTGAAAATGAACATATCCTAAGCCGTGCTAAAGATATTGCTCGCTACTATGACGAGTTAATTGCGCTGACAAACGATTTCCACCGCTACGGTGAAGGCACACATGAGATCAATGGTGAGTCGGTAACCGTTTCTCTTCATAACCTTAAGAAGAAGTTGTACCTTTGCCTAATGTCTGTGAACGCACTTGAAGCTATTCGCTTTTATGTCAGCTTCGCTTGTTCATTTGCATTCGCTGAGCGTGAACTTATGGAAGGTAACGCTAAGATCATCAAGCTAATTGCTCGCGATGAAGCACTTCACCTTACCGGCACTCAGCACATGCTGAACATACTGCGTAACGGTCAAGATGATTTCTCATTCATGCAGATTGCAGAAGAGTGCAAGCAAGAGTGTTTCGACTTATTCAAAGATGCAGCAGAGCAAGAAAAAGAGTGGGCAGAATACCTATTCAAAGACGGCTCGATGATTGGTCTTAACAAAGACATTCTTTGCCAGTACGTCGAATACATCACAAACGTTCGTATGCAAGCTGTCGGACTTGGTGTGGCTTACCCTGAAGCAACATCAAACCCTATCCCTTGGATTAACGCTTGGTTGTCTTCTGATAACGTACAAGTTGCGCCTCAAGAAGCGGAGATTAGCTCTTACTTAGTTGGCCAAATTGACAATGAAGTTAGCGCAGATGATTTCGAGGACTTCGAACTGTAATGGCCCAACTTAAAATCAACAAACTCACTACTATCGAGTCTAATTCCTCAAATACTCTATTAGAGTCGCTAGAGTTAGCTGGGCTTGAACCAGAATATAATTGTCGAGATGGGCACTGTGGTGCTTGTCGCTGTACACTAGAATCGGGTGAAGTGGAATTTGTTGGTTTTGCTATGGCCTATACAGACAAGAACGAAATTCTACCTTGTATCTGTAAAGCCAAAAGCAACGTCGAGCTAAGTAATGTTCGTTACCGATTAAAAGAAAAACGAGCGTAATATCTGGGCAAACGAGTCTTGCCTTAAAACGCTAGGTTAATCACAAAGGTCAGCTATAAGCTGGCCTTTTTAATACCTTCAAGAAAAGCGTCAGCGGTAAACATCGAGACAGGCTTGTCCGCAATTTCTCGGCCATCATCATCAAACAAAGACAGGCGATAGCCCTGTGCAGTTTTGTAGTTATCATCACTTGGTGCATGCAGCCAATCAGATGCAACATTGCACCCTTCGCTGCTAAGTGCCTCACCTAAAACAACTTTTTGGCTTGCTACTTGATACCAAACTAATATCTTCGATTGAGAAAACATACTAACCTCCTTGATAGAATGCTTGAACGAGATGTTAGTGTACAAGTAATCTTGAACATTAGTAGCCTCAAATGTGGGACAAATTCTCGGTACATTGAAAATCATCGACTTACATTTAGACGATTTGTTTATAAGAAATAAAAATGAACAGGTCTATGTAATAAGGTTTAGTATCATCACTTTATTACTGCACGCCACACTGTGGAGGTTTGACAAAGGCCACTTTTGATATAAGTAGCCTTGTAAGTTTTTGATTATATTAAAGCAGAAGGAATAAACATATCTTTCAAAGTCGTCACTGAACTGTACTGAATAAACATCGGTTTTGCAGAAAGGTAACGTCGAAGCATATCGGCAGCAATCGTCGCGATAAGCTCTTTTTGCTCTTCCATTGAATAATGACGATTAAACTGAAGCGTTTGCCCCCACTCCCCTTTTGACGTCGATAACGCAATTGAAAACTGGTTTTCTTCCAATTTTCCGGTTACAAGAGAGACATCTGTTGAGCATTTTTCTCTTGTCGCTCCAGCAAGTGCAAATGTCGCAGCCAATGGGTTTTGTTCTTGGCTTGAAACATCCAGTGAACTGCTCATGATCCACGAATGTCCACAATATGGGTTGGCATCAGTATTTGAATGTAGCCAGTTAGACAGCCAGCCATGAGTCGATTGTTCTGAAATGGATATAGATTGCTTTTTCTCAGCAATCAAGTGACCTAAGTGAGCAAGCATATTCTCATCGACACTCACTACATTTGACTCAATCAGCTTATAGATCATCTGTAATACGCGGACTCGGGTGTCCAAATCTTCTTTGGGCGCGAACAACTTCACTTCAATGAATGGAAGGTATGAGCGATAGCCAATCATGTAGTCTTTTGGAAGCTGTATTTTATCCAATTTATCTGACAATACTGATTCTGAGGTTCCTAAAGTATATAGACGGCTACAGCTAAAGCTTTCATGATCAGGAAAACGTTGCTGCATATCCGGCAGGATTTGAGTTTCAGCCATCAACTCAAACTCTTTGGGAACGCCAGGTGTAAAGTAAAACAAGCAGTCATTTATATACATTTGGAAACCGCAAGCCGTGCCAATCGGATTATCAATGATTGTGGCACTTTGAGGAAGCATCGCTTGTTTCTTATTACTTTCCGGCATCGGCACACCACGGGCATTGAAGAATGCCTGCAGCGTCTCAAGCCACTCAGGAAACAACGATAGATCTTCACCAGCAGATGCTGCAGCCGCTTCTGATGTTAGATCATCACTGGTTGGCCCAAGGCCGCCATTAACAATAACGACATCACAATTGAAACTTAACATAAGGATTTCTTCTTTAAGCGCAACCATGCTGTCACCAACAGTAGAGCGCTTATACATTGAAAAACCATTAGCAAAGAAGAGTCTTGATAACCATGCAGCATTAGTATCGACAATATCTCCGTAGAGAACTTCTTCTCCTGTGCTAAGCATTGCGATTTTTGTCATTAACATTACCTATTTTTCTAGTTTTATAACTCATCATCACATACTTTACGCTAAATTATGTAACGATTACTGTGACACTGTAAAAATATCCTTATAACTAAGTAAATTAGTTCATTTTGTGGTTTCTATTGGCTGCTCTTTATAAGATAATTGTGACTAGGATCTTAAAAATCATAATAATGGAGCCACCGTGCTAAAGAAAAACATCGCTGCAATGATGTTATCGTTTTCCGCTTGTGCAAACGCCAACAACTTTAACGTCAATCAACATATCGAGTTTTCCTACACGGTCGATTGTGAAAATAGCTTCTGTATTAATGATAATACCTACTCATACCAGCCGAATCTCTTTCATGAGCAAGAGAGTTTTGCCCTCGCATTAAAAGAACCAGAACTCAAAATTGAAGATCCGGGTTTACCAAAATACCTAGTTTTACAGGATGAAAAAGACTGGGATTACCTAATGGGTCAGACCTATACAATTTTGGGACTCAGCGTTGCAACCGTTGGCCTAATGACTCTGCTGCCTGAGTCCATTACAAAATGGGATGAAGATGCTCGTGATATGAGCGAGCTTGGAAGTAAATGGAAAGAAAATATCAAAGCTGGTCCAGTATGGGATCGCGATGAGCACTTCCTAAACTACGTTATGCACCCATATTTTGGCGGTGTTTACTACACAGCTGCGAGACACGCCGGCTTTAATGAATTTGAGTCATTCCTATACTCTGCCACTATGTCGACTTTCTTCTGGGAAATGGGTGTAGAAGCATTTGCTGAAGTACCATCATGGCAGGATATTTTCGTGACACCATTCTTTGGTGCGGTTGTCGGCGAGATGATGTTTGAAGCCGAGCAAGACATTGTTAACAATAACGGTGGTGAAGTTTGGGGTTCTGAAAGGATGGGTAGTTTCACTCTATTTTTCCTAAACCCTGTTGGTCACATTCATGGATGGGTAACCGATGCTTGGGGCGGCAGTGCTGAATTCCAATACAGCAGTACACCTTGGTTCGGTAATTCCGGCGCAGCAGCATTTGCTATGGACGCAGGCGCATCTTATGACCGCCAGTTCTACGGTGTAGAGCTAAAAATCGGTTTCTAGACCATTACAGCTAACCAGAAAAATTCTCATAAAGCGCCTTATACAAGGCGCTTTTTTGTGCCCGACAACTCGTTCTAGCGTCTGAAAAGTTGCTTTACCTTCAAAAATTGACATCCATCAAGTCTTTCCTAATATTTGCTTCTACACTGAAACTATCAATTATTTTAATTAGTTATACTCACTTGGCGTAGGAGATCCATCATGAACACCACATTTATCGTGAATTTTGTCGGGAAAGCCACGCCCGCAACAATTAAACACTTTGCTTCTGTTACTCATGAAAACGGAGGGAAATGGTTGATCAGTAAAGTTAACTTTATTGAAGACCAAGTTGCCGCAGTGATTAAAGTTCAACTCCCAGAAAAAAACTCCGAGATCGTTCAAAAGGCGTTCCAATCACACTCAGACTTACTGGTTCAAATCGTCAATTCTGAGGCTAATCCACACCGTGAAGATACAATTTTTCAACTTCGCCTAGATTCTAATGATCGTGCTGGGATTGTGAATGAAATTACTCACGTACTAGATGGTCAAGGGATTAGCATTTTGGATATGGATTGCCAACGAGTCTTTGTTGCGGGTGGTGGTGGTGTGAGTTCTAGTTTATTCACCGCTAATTTAGCCGTACGTCTACCTAGTGAAATGCAAATTGAAGATGTTGCCAATGAACTTGAATCATTAAGTGAAGATACTCGAGTAATCTTGGAAGTTTAACTAACAAAATCAATTCTAATCACTTATTAAAGAAACAAAAAAGAGCAGCGATGGCTGCTCTTTTTGATTCATAGCTAATAATTAACCTTAATCACACTAGATCAAAAAACTAACTCACACGCCATTGAGATAACGAGCGTTTAAAGTCAGCATAATCAAACTCATTAAGCTTTTGAATCTCACCACTTGATCGTTCACAGTAGATAGAAGGCATCTTAAGTCCGTTAAACCAGTTCAACTTTACCATCGTGTACCCTGCACTATCTAAAATGTGCAAGCGTTGGCCTATTTCAAGTGGCTCATCGAAGTTCGCAACACAGAACTGATCGCCAGCTAAACATGAGCAGGAACCAATAATATACTCGTGCTCACCTTCTTCATTCGCTTCTAAGATCGTTGCAGGCTCATCGTAGATAAGGGTATCTAAACGGTGAGCTTCTGTTGCTGAATCAACTATTGCCGTTTTCTTCACATTCTCTACAACATCGACAACGGTCACAACCAGATCAGTTGTTTTGGTAACAATCGCTTCACCCGGCTCTAAATAAAGCTGAACAGAGTGTTTTTGTGAAAACGACTTTAGTGCTAAACCCAGTTTTTCGATATCATAATCTGGCCAAGTAAAGAAGACTCCACCACCTAAGCTTACCCAATCAAGCTTGTCGAGTTGATCACCAAACTGCTCTGAAATTGAATCAAGAAGTGCAGAAAATGCATTCACATCTTTGTTCTCACAGTTCATGTGGAACATAACACCATCAATGGAATCAAATACTGCTGTATCAATATGATCCGCCTGAACCCCAAGTCGAGAAAATTGACGAGCAGGGTTCGCTAGATCTTGCCCTGCATAGCTAACACCAGGATTCAAACGCAAACCTATCGACGCCTTCCCTTCGACAATATGACGATGGGCAGCAAGTTGTGTTTGAGAGTTAAAAATCAACTTATCACAAATATCCGCGACTTCACGCACGTCATCTTCACTATAGCCAACACTGTAAGCGTGAGTCTCGCCACCGAAGGTCTCATGACCCAACTTAACTTCATAGGGGCCAGAACTCGTTGTTCCATCTAGGTACGGCTTAATGATGTCAAAGACGCCCCAAGTGGAAAAACATTTCAGCGCCAATACCAGCTTCACACCTGAGATCTCTTTCAGCTGTTTTGCTTTCTCAAGGTTGGCTATTAACTTATCTTCGTTAATCATGAAGTACGGTGTTTTTAAGTCACCTACTTTGAAATCGTTAGTATTCATCTTTCAATCACTTTTAAATCGAACAAAGCCGACGCAATCGCATCGGCTTAGAGTCTAATTTACTCTATAGGAGTAAGTAGAATTACTTCAGCTTATTAATGATAGGCTGACCAGGTTCTAGCTCTTGTACATGCCAATCAAGACCAAGACCCGGCATTGTCTCTAGGAATGGGTCTGGGTTTAGCTGTTCCATGTTAAACACGCCCTTATCTGCCCATTCACCACGGAAGAACTGAAGTGCAGCAGTAATGGCTGGAACACCCGTTGTATAAGAGATAGCTTGGTGCTCTACATCTTTGTATGCGACTTCGTGGTCAGCGTTGTTGTAGATAAATACGCTGCGTTCTTTGCCGTCTTTTTTACCTTGAACCCAAGTACCAATACACGTTAAGCCTGTGTAACCCGGAGCTAAAGACGTTGGGTCTGGTAGTAGTGCTTTAAGAACGTGTAGCGGCTGAACCACAGTACCGTCATGAAGAGTCAATGGATCTGTGCTTAATAAGCCAATGTCACGCATGCAGTTGAAGTAGTTTAGGTAAGCATCACCAAAACCCATCCAAAACTCAATACGCTTAGCTGGAATAAACTCTTTCATTGAACGAACTTCGTCGTGAGCCATTGAGTATACTTTATGAGAACCACAGTTCGGAAAATCAAATTCAAGCATACGTGAGTGACATGGAACTTGGTTCCACTTCTCATTTTCCCAATAGAACGAGTCACCTTGAATCTCAAGCATATTCGTTTCTGGGTCAAAGTTTGTCGCGAACTTCTTACCGTGGTCGCCTGCGTTAACATCCATAACATCGATAGAATCGATTTCATCAAATAGGTGCTTAACTGCATACGCAGCAAAGATAGAAACAACACCTGGATCAAAACCCGCACCTAGAATACCGGTGATGCCTGCTTCAGCAAACTTCTCGCGGTACGCCCACTGCCAATCATAAGCTTGAGGTACTTGTTGGCCTTCAGAGCACAGGTCTACGGCTACCGATGTATCAAGGTACGATACTTTCGCTTGGTAACACGCTTCCATGATGCCCATGTTGACCCAAGGAGGACCAGCATTGATGACAAGATCCGGCTTCACTTCTTCAATAAGAGCAACCAGTGCTTCAACATCATCAGCGTTAACTTCGCGTGCTTCTAATTTCTTAGTCGTGTCTTTAAGGTTATTTCTTCCCTTAATTGACTCGATGATTTTTTCACACTTACTGAGCGTACGAGAAGCGATCGTAATATCGCCTAGAACTTCGTTGTTTTGTGCTGCTTTATGCGCAACAACCCAACCAACACCACCTGCACCAATTTGTAGAATTGCCATTTTTATCTTTACCTTATTCTTTCTAATTCGATTACTTTTTAAAGAGGCTCACATATGAAAAAGTCAGCCTCTCAAGTGATTCGTGTTCTAAATACTAATCAGCCAATTCAACCACTAACTGACTAATATCTTTAATTAACCTTTCAAAATCTGCCAACGTTAGACATGGATTTAGAATCGTAAACTTAAGGGCAGAGTGTCCTGCAACAACTGTTTCACCTAATACTGCAACACCACGTACCAATGCTTCGATTCGAACTTTCTGATTTAGCTTGTCTGCCGAACCTTCGCAAGTGCGAGTTGAACGGAACAGAACCGTTGATAGAGATGGATCCGCTAATAGTTCAAAATCATCATGTGCACGAACCAACTCTGCAACTTCAAGCGTTTGCTCGATAATATGGTCATACATATCACCAAGAGCTTGAGGGCCAACGTTCTGCATAGTCATGAAGACTTTCAGTGCATCAAATCGTTTCGTCGTCGCGATTTGTTTATCAACTAAATTTGGCAGTTCATCATGCTCACGGTTTAAGTAATCAGCATGGTGAAGCAAGAACTTAAATTGAGACTTATCTTTTAGCAGCAACGCACCACAGCTGATTGTTTGATAGAACAGCTTGTGGAAATCCACGCTCACAGAGTCAGCACGCTCAATGCCCGCTAGGCGATCTTTGTGGCTGCTAAGAATCAATGCACCACCGTAAGCACCATCGACATGGAGCCATAAATCGTGTTGTTCGGCTGAATCTGAAAGTACGGTTAAATCATCAATCGCACCATGATCGGTTGTACCAGCGGTACCAACCAGTGCAAATGGAATCAACCCTTGCTCTTTTAAATCAAGAATCGTTGACTCTAACGCATCAGTGTCCATTGTGCCGTTAACATGTGCAGACACAGTGACAACTGATTTCTCACCTAGTCCCATCCAGGAAGCGGACTTTTGAACAGTAAAGTGTGACTTTTCTGAACAGATGATGCGTAGTTTATGTGCGTAGTCAGGAAGACCCAATTTCTGAATTGAGTGCTTTGAAAGCTTATCGGCAATCCAGTCACGAGCTAACAACAGACCCATCTGGTTGCTTTGAGTTCCACCACTGGTGATGATCCCGTCGGCTTGATTGCCTAGCTCGTACTTTCCACACAGCCAATCAACAACACGTTGCTCAACATACGTTGCAGAAGACGCTTGATCCCATGAATCCATAGATTGATTCAATGCTGCGATCATCGCTTCAGCCGCAATAGCTGGCATCATAGGCGGAGTATGCAGATGAGCAATACAGTTAGGGTGCTGAGTGAAGATAGAGTTTTTCACGACTAGGTCGCTTGTGCTCTCAATGACATCTTTTAAACTTGCATTCGCAGAGTCTAAACAAACCGAATTAATTTGAGCTTCAAGAAGCTTTGGATCCATACCCGTGTATGGCTGCTCAACCTGCTCAAAAATTTGCTTTAGCGTATCCGTCGCATGATTCATTACCGCAGCGAACTCATCAGCGCCATTTTCGCCAGCATGAATGAAGTGCTGCTTCCACTTTGCGTTGTCTTCAACTGCTTCACGCTTGCCACCACCGGCAGCAAGAATCGCCTCTTCCATAACACGAAGAGCAAAATCAATTTGTTCAAACGAAATAATCATTGGTGGAAGGAAACGAATGACAGAACCTTCACGGCCGCCTTTCTCAACCATCAAGCCGCGCTCTAGAGCTGCACGTTGAATAGCCAGAGTTAAATCACCATCAGCTTCAGGTTCGCCAAACTTGTTGGTGCTTCCATCTGCTTTTTGGATTTCCATACCCAGCATCAAGCCTTTTCCACGAACTTCAGCAACGCAATTCACACGCTTTTGAATGCTTTCAAGACCCATACGGAAGTATTGACCCGCAATATTTGCATGCTCAACTAAACTATCACGTTCGATAATTTCTAGTGCCTTAGCACCGGATACCATAGCAAGTTGGTTGCCACGGAAAGTGCCCGTGTGCTCACCCGCTTTCCATGTATCAATTTCTTTATTGAAAACAAGAATAGACATTGGCAAGCCGCCGCCAATCGCTTTAGACAGGCACAGAATATCTGGAGATATACCCGACTCTTCAAACGCAAAACGGTACCCAGTTTTGCCGACACCACATTGAATTTCATCAAGAATAAGTAAGATGTCATGTTCGTCACAAATACGGCGAAGCTCGCGTAACCAGAATGCAGGAGCAGGTATCACCCCGCCCTCACCTTGTACTGGTTCAACAATGATTGCCGCAGGTTTCATGATTCCCGCTTCATCATCGTTAAGCAGACGTTCCATGTAACGAATGCTTGCTTTCGCGCCTTCATCACCACCTAAACCAAACGGGCAGCGTAAGTTATATGGGAATGGCATGAAGTGAACATCGGACATTAAGCCTGTACGGCGCTCTTTGGTACTCAGGTTACCCATCATACCCATGGTGCCATTTGTCATGCCGTGGTAAGCCCCACGGAAAGCAAACATGGTATTACGTCCGGTGGTTTGCTTAGCGAGCTTAATTGCTGCTTCAACAGCGTCTGCCCCTGAAGGACCACAAAACTGGATTGCAGAGTTATGAGAGAACTCTTTCGGCAAAAATGCTTTTACGCGTTTGATAAAGGTATCTTTCGCGCTAGTTGTCATATCAAGTGTTTGATATGGCAAGCCTAGATCAAGCTGTTCTTTTAACGCTTGATTGATTTCTGGGTGGTTATAACCCAGAGACAAAGTACCTGCGCCAGCAAGACAATCTAAAAACAATTGTCCACGGGTATCTTCAACAAGCGCGCCATGTGCTTGTTTGATCGCGATAGGTAGACGTCTTGGGTATGAACGAACTTCAGACTCATGCTCTGCTTGATCAAGCAGTATTTGGTCTGGAGTAAGATCATATAGACCTTCTACGTTAGGTACTTTGGTAGAAAAAGTGGTTGCGATAAGCGTGTTATCGACTTCAAAAGCTGTGCTCATTGTAATTCCCTAAAAATAGAGGATTTGCGCTCTTTTCAACACCGGTTGATAAAACAAGAGGCAAAGCAATACCTTCCGAAAACATCCATACGTTCGGGATTTAGATAGTGACCATTAGAAATGGTAGATTTGGAGATCAGGAATTCAGGGTTCGGTGATGCTACTGACGTGAAGTACAGGGCACTTAGGAAGTACGAAGCTGATTAGACTGTATAAGTTAAAAGTATTCAATGTTGGGTTTCTCTCTCATCTGTTGCAAAGGCAACAAAGTTATCCCGTCTATCAGCAAATGGCTTGCTGATACCTACCCTACGTAACGAAACAATCAGCCAGAATGTTCGTTGCGCGTATCCCCCAGTGCAATGCTTAAAATACAGCTCCGAGATTGCGCGGGAAAATAACACAATTCCAAAGAGTCTGGCAACTGTTTTTACTAATGAATTTGTAAATAAAAAGCTGGTCTCTCGACCAGCTTTGAAGTGACTACTACGCTGCATCTGTTTTGAGTATTTGTGATAAGAGTTCTAACTGATCAAGTTCAGAGTTCGCAGGAATGAAATCATCCAATATAGTGGCTCCATCTTCGATAACAATAGTTTGAGTAACCTCGATATCGTCAGAGTTTGCCGCATTAACCGTTAACACTACATCGTCATCGACAACGCTAGCGGTTACAACATCCATAAGCTCACCAATACTAACCTCTGGGTCATCATCCAACACCCCTGTGAGGTCTATAAGGTCTTCATAAAGCGTGAAGTTTTCAATCGTATCTTCACCGTTATCAATAGTCGTGTCACTCCATTTGAAGGCGTCTGTATCTTCAGTACCGGACAACAATTCATCTTCCAAACTCGCTGCATGTTCAACATATGGAGGAATCGTAACAGTTGCTTCTTCACTGACCAAGCCACCGGTATCTATCGCTAGGTAAGTGAAACTATCATCTTCCGTAATGGCTTCTTCGCCTGAGAGATCACGAAGCACCCAGTTACTACCAGTTCCTTCCATAACCATACCTACTATTGGGTTATCTTCTGAAGTGTAAGTAAACTGTTCGTAAAACTCCTGACTTCCTAGATCAGAGCTTTTATTATATTCAACCGTCTCTTCTGTACCATCTTGTAAAGTATAAGTGACCAAAATAGAAGCCCCTCTAATAAAGGCATTTTGCATACCATCAATCCCAAAAGTGACTGTCTCTAATGGATTTTCGGATAGATTAATAACAATTTGTTCTTTAGGGTTCATACCCTTACCATGATTTTCAGCTAAGCCAAAACCTTTATGATTATCTGGGTGTTCATACTGTTTAAACTCTGCTTTCCCTTTGCTGTTGGGGTTATTGTCAATAAGTGAAATCAATATTGTAGCGCCATTTGAAAGTTCAAAACTACGCTCGGTGTTAGACTCCCAATCACCCCAATTATAAGGCCCCTCTACTGAGTCTAAATCTTCTGGCATACCGCCCATCACAAAGGTATCACCTTCATCTTGCTCGTACTCAATTTTGCTAGGGTCCAGAATAGTACCGCCATCTTCTTGAGTATAGAGATCATTTATCGTTAACTCTCTTCGTACATCTAGACCATCAATTTCTTCGGTGTAGAACAACGTACCTGTTGTTGGTAATGAAGTGATCATCACCATCACTGATTCAGTGTTACCCGGGATTGTTTCATCAAAGTCCCAGATGTGATCGAATTCAGGGTCATCAGAGTCAAAGACGATTGGAATTGGCGAGTCAGGGTCTCGTAGATAAGCCTCAAAGTCTTCGGCTTCTGGAGCCGCATTTTTGTTGATAATGGTGCCGCTACCACTAGCATCCAGATCTAGATCGTGGGGAAGATCACCTATATCTCCAGATACATTGACATCAAGAGCGAAGGTCTCAGCCTCCTCGTTAATACCATCGTAATGGGTTCCGACACTGACGGTTAAATTCAAAATGTCTCCTGCAAAAAAGAGGCTTCCTCCATTCTCAATATGCTGGATATGTTCAACATTATCATCATCGGTATAAGAAACAGTTAGATCCCCTACGTCTGTAAAGTCAGCAAGGTCGGCACTGCCTTCAACATTGAGGTTGAACGTATATTCTAGTTCTCCATCAACTTCATTGCTGAGCTCAACGCCAAAGACTGAACGCTCCCCTTCGATAACATCCGGTGAATCACTGACGGTTAATGTTGGTTTGTCTTCGAAGTCTGGGTCATCTTCACCATCCAGCTCATCGGTAATGGTCGCGCTACCGTGGCCATCAAGCGATAACTCATCAAGCTCGTCACCAATCTCACCGTCAACATGAACATCAAGCCCAAAGCTCTCCGTACCTTCAAAGATATCGTCATTAAACGTATCAACACTCACTGAAATGTTGTAAGCATTACCCGGAATGTCTACCGTGCCATCAACTGCAGATACGGCGGTTGAAGGCGAAACTGCATCGTCACCCTCACCCACGGTGTACGTCACTGTGAGCTCGCCGTTTGCTAAGAAGTCCGCCATCTCAGCGCTATAATCTACTTCATCCTCGCCATCACCATAACCTTCGACATTGAGGTTAAAGGTGTAAGTGAGTAAACCATCCACTTCTTTATCTAATTCAACGTTGAAGGTCGCTGTTTCCCCCTCAATAGTTTCGGCGTTACCTACCGTAAGTATCGGCATATCGGCGTTGTCTTCACCATCGAGATCATCAACAATCGTCGTATTACCCGCACCATTCAGGTCAAGCACTTCACCTTCGTCACCTATCTCGCCATGGACATTCACATCAAGACCAAAGCTCTCTACCCCTTCAAAGATCTCATCGTTCAACGTGCCAAGACTGACACTGATTTCTGTGGCGTCACCCGGTATGACGAGATTGCCACCATTGGCAATGGCAGGCGGTGTTTGTAGTACTCCATCCCCATTGAGGTAAGTCACCGTGAGGTCGCCATCGGCCAGAAAATCCGCCATTTCCGCGCTGTAATCCCCATCTAAATCAATGGTGAATGTGTAGGTTAAGTCGCCATCGACCTCTTTATCCAGTGAGA
>NZ_JAKJSV010000009.1:0-203768 GCF_050337325.1 Vibrio kyushuensis | reverse complement strand
GCTCAATGAATACTGACTTCAAAACTAATATTTACCGAAGTAAATATGTAACTTTAAAGCTATTACCATTCCAACAGAATGGTAATGAATTGACTGTGCCAAATAACTACAAGTAGTTATTCGTATTGGTCACTCAGTTCATTGAAGCCCAAGTGTTTCCGAAGAAACTGTTTTACCGCTCTTTATAAAAAGAGAAGAAAACATTTTGGATTTTCATCAACGAGTGCCCACACAGATTGATAGGTTTAAATTATTAAAGAGCTTTGCTTATCGAAGTCTTCTTCTCTAAGCGGACGGCCATTCTATCGATTTAAGTTTCAGTGTCAAACACTTTTTGAAATTTAATTCTTTCTGACTTTCCGTCTAACTGATTACCGCTGAAGCCTTATGGCGTCTGCCGTCTCAGTGGTTGCGCATTATAGAGTTATTCGATTCCTACGCAAGCCTAAATTCAATAAAAGTTGGCTTTTCCGCTTCGCTAGCACAACAAAGCATCGATACGCACAAAAAAGGAGCGAAACAATATGTTTAACTCCTTTTTTCTATCATCAAAGCAAACTATTGATGAGCAATAATTCGTTCATCATTAACAAGTAACTGTACTTTTTTATCTGGATCGACTTTCCCAGCCAATATTGCTTTCGCCAGAGGGTTTTCTACACTTTGCTGTATTGCTCGTTTTAATGGTCTTGCACCGTACACAGGATCAAACCCAACTTTTGCAATGAATTCTAACGCTTCATCGGATACCTCTAATTGGTATCCACTCTCGTCCATACGTTGACCCAAACGATCAAGCTGTATTGAAGCTATGGATTTGATGTGCTCTTTACCTAAAGGATGGAATACGACACTTTCATCGACGCGATTGAGAAATTCAGGTCTGAAGTGTTTATTTACCACCTCCATGACGGCATCTTTGATTCCTTGGTAATCAAGAGACGCAAAATTTTCTTGAATTCTCGTAGAGCCTAAATTGGATGTCATAATTACAACGGTATTACGAAAATCAACAGTACGACCCTGTCCATCGGTTAAGCGACCATCATCTAATACTTGTAGAAGAATGTTAAATACATCCGGATGCGCTTTCTCTACTTCATCGAGTAAGATAACGGAATAAGGTTTACGACGAACGGCCTCCGTTATATAGCCACCTTCTTCATAACCGACATAACCAGGGGGAGCACCAACTAACCTAGCCACAGAGTGTTTTTCCATAAACTCTGACATATCGATGCGAACCATTGCGTCTTCGCTATCAAACATAAAGTTTGCCAGTGTTTTACAAAGCTCGGTTTTTCCTACACCAGTAGGCCCTAAAAACAGAAAGGAACCAATCGGTTTATTTGGATCCGATAAACCCGCCCTACTGCGGCGGATAGCATTAGATACAACTTCTACTGCTTCTGTTTGTCCAATAACTCGTTTATGTAACACGTCTTCCATTTGCAGTAATTTTTCTTTCTCTGCCTCTAACATTTTGGAAACAGGTATGCCTGTTTGTTTGGAAAGGACTTCCGCGATCTCATTATTGGTGACTTTATTACGTAACAGTGTCATTTCTTGCATTTCAGCTTGAGTGGCAAGATCCAACTGTTTTTCTAACTCAGGAATTCGTCCGTATTGGAGTTCAGACATTCGGCTTAAATCGCCAGCGCGACGAGCAAAGTCCATGTCCATTCTGGACTGTTCTAGTTCAAATTTTATATGTTGCGTACCTGATAATGCCGCTTTTTCTGCATTCCACACTTCTTCAAGCTCCGAAAATGCACGCCCTTTCTCTTGAAGCTCTTCCTCTATAACAAGTAGGCGCTTAGTACTGCCATCATCATGTTCGTTAATAAGGGCCTGTTGCTCGATTTTTAACTGAATAATTTTCCGCTCTAATTTATCAAGCGATTCAGGTTTGGAGTCTATTTGCATTCGTATGCTAGAAGCTGCTTCATCGATGAGATCAATGGCTTTATCTGGTAACTGACGATCCGATACATAGCGATGAGATAAACTCGCAGCGGCAACAATGGCGGGATCGGTAATCTCGACATGATGGTGAAGCTCATAACGCTCTTTAAGACCACGTAAAATAGCAACGGTATCTTCGACCGTTGGTTCTTCGACAATCACTTTTTGAAAACGGCGCTCTAAGGCTGGATCTTTCTCAAGGTATCGACGGTATTCATCAAGTGTTGTGGCACCAACGCAATGAAGTTCTCCGCGAGCAAGCGCTGGCTTTAACATATTGCCAGCATCCATGGAGCCCTCACCCTTGCCTGCGCCGACCATGGTGTGAAGTTCATCAATGAAGAGAATGACATTTCCCTCTTCTTTCGCAAGTTCATTAAGTACTGACTTCAAGCGCTCTTCAAACTCACCTCGGTACTTGGCACCAGCAACAAGCGAACCCATATCAAGAGAGAGTACACGTCGGCCTCTTAGACCTTCGGGTACTTCACCATTAATGATTCTTTGTGCAAGACCTTCAACAATTGCTGTTTTACCTACACCCGGCTCACCGATAATGACAGGGTTATTTTTGGTACGGCGTTGTAAGACTTGGATCGTGCGTCGAATTTCATCGTCACGGCCAATAACAGGATCTAATTTCCCTTGCTCGGCTCGTTCAGTCAGATCGATGGTAAACTTTTCCAATGCCTGTCTTAACTCTTCTGCATTTTGGTCATTTACTTTTTGCCCACCGCGAATTTTATCAATTGCTCCACTGACCTTCTTCTCTGTTAGCCCAACTTCTTTTAATAACGTACCAAGAGCGCCGTTATCTTCTAGAGCTGCGAGTAGAAATACTTCAGAGGAAATAAATGAGTCTTGACGTTTTTGAGCGACTTTGTCACACATGTTAAACAGTGTACCCATTGCACCTGATAACTGAACATCGCCACCAATACCACTGACTTTTGGTAAGCGATCAAGGATTTCACTCAACTTAGATCTTAAATGAGGAACATCTACATCTAGCATGGTGAATAAAGGACGAATAGGGCTACCGTTTTGATCAAGCAAAGAGACCATCAAATGAACAGGTTCAATATATTGATGATCACGCCCAAGCGCTAATGACTGCGCATCCGAAATGGCGATTTGAAATTTGCTCGTAAACCTATCTAAGCGCATGCCAATGTTCCTAACCTAATAAATGAGTGACTATTTACTAGAAAGATGGCTACTGGCGGCTAGATTTTCAAGGGGAAAGGTAATGAACTGATCGAAAAGGTGATACTTACAGTGCTATAGAGAGTTATTAGCGATTATATAGAGCTATATACTAAGAGGGCTCGATCCAAATAAATACAGCTTGGCGGCCTGTAATACCGTCGCGTCGATATGAAAAGAACTGTTCTTTCTGCTGATAAGTACACAAATCACTGGAATAAATATTATCTACGCCTAATTTATTTAGACGCTGTGTCGCTAACATTGTCATATTTGCTAGCCACTTATTCGCTCTTTTCGTCGGCCTAAAAGCTTGTTCAGCCTTTATATCAAACGAGGTAAATGCTTCTAATACATCTCCGCCCACTTCAAAAGACTCCGCGCCTATGGCGGGACCTAACCACGCAATGACATCACTACTGCTATCGAACTGAGCAATCGCATTCTCTAGAATACCATCGGCTAACCCACGCCAACCCGCATGAACAGCCGCCACTTGAGTACCTGAAGAATTGGTTAATAGAACAGGAAGACAATCAGCCGTCATGGCACTACACACGACATTCGGTGAACGAGTATACGAGCCATCAGCGTCGAATACATGTTGCGTAGGATGAGTCACTTCAACAACGGTTGTAGAGTGAGTTTGATTTAGCCAGATAGGAGCTGTCGGCATTGCTGATTGTTGAGCAAATAGATCTCTATTTTGCTCAACAATGGCAAGTTCATCCCCAACATGGGTTCCTAGATTTAACGCTTCATAAGGTGATATTGAAAAACCACCTATGCGTGTCGAAGCAACAGCTTTTATACAGCTAGGAACATTCCAGTTAGGAACGAGAACATTCATCAATAATCGTCTTCAGAATGGTTTTCTTTTGCATCTTCACGTAATGCGTCTGTTATCGCAACCATGTCATCAGGCACAGGGGCATGGAATTCCATGGTTTCACCTGTTACTGGATGCTCAAAGCGCAGCATTACAGCGTGTAGTGCTTGGCGTTGAAAGCCACGAATCATCTCTGTCACTTCTTCACTTGCATCTCTAGGAATACGCGCTCGGCCACCGTATGCAGTATCACCCAATAGTGGATGTTGCAGGTAAGACATATGAACACGGATTTGGTGAGTACGACCAGATTCAAGGCGTAAACGGATACGAGTATGCTCTCTAAAATGTTCAGCAACGCGGTAGTGAGTAACAGCCGGTTTACCCATTGGAGCAACAGCCATTAGAGTACGCTTTGTAGAGTGACGGCCAATAGGCTGGTCAACTTTACCACCTGCGGTCATTTTACCAATCGCGATTGCTTCATATTCACGAGTAATCTTACGCTTTTGCAGCGCACGAACCAATCGCGTTTGAGCCGGTACCGTTTTAGCTACAACCATTAAACCGGTTGTGTCTTTATCTAGACGGTGCACGATTCCTGCACGCGGAACTTCGGCGATATCAGGGTAATGAAAAAGCAAAGCGTTTAGCACTGTGCGATCTGGAGTTCCAGCTCCTGGGTGAACAACAAAGCCAATAGGCTTATTGATAACCAAAAGATCATCATCTTCATAGACAATATCAAGAGGAATATCTTGCGCTTCCCAACGTTGTTCATCTTCAAGCTCGGCTTGAACTGTGATCACTTCACCACCCATCACTTTTACGCGGGGTACGGTAACCACTACACCATCAACTTGAATTTTACTGGCCAAAATCCACTCTTTAATGCGAGAGCGTGAGAAATCGGCGAATAATTCCGCAACTGCTTGGTCTAATCTTTGACCGAGCTGGCTATCTTTTACTGTATTTGTTAATTCTATCTGCTGGGCCATATCGAACTTTTTCAAAAACTGTGAGACTAATGCTCACTACTGTGGAAAAATAAGCGCCATTGTATCTGTTACGACGAAGAAAGTAACGGAAGCTTAAGAAATATTTAATTCAAGGAATCAGCTCCTGACATGAAACACTATACTTTATCCGGTTTACTCGCTCTCACATTACTGGTTGGTTGCTCTAGCAGCGATGAAATCGTTCCAGACGTTCCGCCATCAGAGCTTTACTCAGAAGCTCAATTGTCATTACGCTCTGGAAACTGGTTAACAGCAATAGACCAACTAGAAGCGCTTGATTCTCGTTACCCTTTCGGTGCTTACTCTGAGCAAGTTCAACTCGATCTCATCTATGCGTACTACAAAAATGATGATTTGGCGTTGGGTCTTGCAACCATTGAACGCTTTAGTCGCTTAAATCCAACTCATGATAGATTGGACTGGGTGCTATACATGCGTGGCCTAACACATATGGCCCAAGATCGTAATTTCATGCATGACATATTTAATGTTGATCGAAGTGATCGAGATCCTGAGCCAGTTAAATCAGCCTTTGCTGACTTTAGTAAGCTTCTTCAACGTTACCCTGATAGCCAGTATGCCAATGATGCTAAAAAACGTATGCATGCGTTAAAAAACCGCTTAGCTGACTATGATTTAGCAACCGCTGATTTCTATTTACGACGTGAAGCATGGATTGCAGCGATTAACCGAAGCCAAGAATTGCAGAAAACCTATCCAAATACTGAAGCCGCTCGAAAATCACTTAAGATTCAGCTAGAAGCTTACGAAAAGTTAGGCCTTGAGGACTCTGTCACTAGAACAAAAGAGCTCATTGAATTAAATAAGTAAACAATTAAGCTTTTGATTTAAAACCGCTTCTTAGAGGCGGTTTTTTTATGTCCATATTTGCTCATGCGCCCATTTAGTCTTACCCTTACAGTATCAATTAGTAAAGGATGACTTATTGTGCCGCTCAAATACCGCCACTGGCTTTTATTGATAATTTTCGTTATAAGCATACCAATAGCTTCCGCGTTAGAATTATCTCCACTACAAAAAACACCTTATAAGGGAGATTTCGACGCTCTCAAAAATAAAGGCGTTATTCGCGTCTTAGTTGCTGCGGACTTGGGGTTTTACTATATAGAGGGCGGGCGTCCAAAAGGAATAATTGCGGAGCTGCTTTATCATTTTGAAAAACAGTTAAAGAAAACCTCACCTTACTTGAACCTGCAAGTTATCCCTATCCATCGAGATGATTTATTACAATCGATTGAAAATGGCTATGGTGACCTTGCCGTTGCTAATCTAACAATTACAGATAAACGTAAACAGCGCGTTGACTTTAGCTCTCCAGTAATCCGAAACGTAAGTGAGCTTATTGTCACCCAGCAATCAGAAGCCGAACTCACCTCTTTTGAGCAGCTTAGCGGTAAAGAAATTTGGGTTCGTGCTAGCTCTAGTTATTTTGAGAGTCTCCAAGCGATCAACAATCACTTAAATTCAATCGATGAACCACCGGTGTTCATTCAATTCATCGAAGAAACTCTGCAAGACTATGAATTGATGGAGATGATTAATTTAGGCCATATTAAAGCGACCGTTCTCGATAGCCACAAAGCTGAGCTATGGATGAATACGCTCGAAAATTTGCAAGTTCACCATGCTTTACCATTACGTGAAAATGGTGAAATAGCATGGGCAATGAGAAAGAATAGCCCCCAGCTAAAAAAAATCACCGACCAATTTCTTCGCTCTTCTCGCTCAGGAACGCTATTAGGTAATGTCATTTACAATAAATATATCGACGATACCCGCTGGCTGGCTCGCCTTCTAAACCCCAAAAAGATAGAGCGACTAGAGTCCTTATATTCCATTTTTGAGCTCTACTCTGAACAGTATGAGTTTGATCCTCTCATGATGTCCGCACAAGGCTTTCAAGAATCAGGTTTGGACCAAAGTAAGGTTTCTCATAAAGGCGCTGTTGGGGTAATGCAGGTACTCCCCAGTACAGCCAAGGACCCAAACGTTAATATTCCGAACATTAAAAAGGTCGACAACAATATCCATGCTGGTGTGAAGTACATGCGCTTTATACAAGATCGTTACTTTACCAACGATGATATTACCGAAGACGATCAAGTTTACTTCACTTTAGCAGCTTATAATGCAGGGCCCGCTAATATCAGAAAAATGAGACGACTCGCCAAGAAACATGGCTATGATCCAAATGTGTGGTTTAAAAATGTCGAAATTATCACCAGGCGAAATATTGGCAGAGAGCCTGTCACCTATGTCGCTAATATAAATCGCTACTATGTAGTCTATAAGCAGCTTTCCGCATTGGAGCAACTTAGAGCAGAAAGAAACGCGAGCGTAACCCAAACAGATCTTCTGCCGATAGAGGCTAAATAAGCTAAAAACTGTTCTAGTTATAAGGTGAGAAACTGGTGTGATCATCGTCACATCAGTTGCTGATTGTAAAATAGACAGGGAGATTTATTAGGCTGTAGAAAGGCCCCAAAAGTCGGATAATATTTTGCGTGCTACCTTACTCAATTTAATTATATTTCGTTAAATAACAAGCTTTTCTTTTGTCGAACAACAAGACTCTTTGCGTAAGATCACATTTAGTTTTCATTAGTAATAATCGGCAATAAATAATGACAAAGATCACATTTTTTTCTCCTCAGATAAGTAATCTGGAGTTAACCCATAAGGGACGACACAGAGGAAAGCATCTATGAAAGTAAACATCACTGGTAAAAATATTGAAATCACCTCTGCTATCCGTGAGCATATAGAAAGTAAATTTAGCAAACTAGAAAAGTGGCAAGTCGATATCATTAAATGCCAAACAAGCTTTAGCGAAGAGCCTAACAAGCAAAAGAAATTTGAAGCAGTCCTTACTGTACCAAAAGGCCAGCTAGTCGCTTCAGCAACCCATGAAGATTTATACACTGCTGTTAATGAGGTCGAACAGAAAATTGAACGTCAGTTGAACAAGTTACGTCACAAGCCGGAAGCTCGCCGAGCTGAAAAACCTGAGCTAGAAGAAGAAGTCGAATAAACCCAAATTGAATGAAAGTAAAAATAGCGCTGAAAAGCGCTATTTTTTTGCTTGACGCTCTAAGCTTGCTTGCTTATTGTGGTTAAATATTCACTTGCCCGTGACCACTATGCAAATTCAGCTGTTTTTTTTCGACTTCTTTTTTCTCCAATAATTTTTGGAGGCTAGACCGTTTGTAGAAGATAAGTCAAAAACGAACAGAAAGCCTCCCAAGTGGGAGGCTTTTTTATAAAGGAAATATAATGACCGACAGACAATACTCACTTGAAGAAATTCGTAATCGCCTCAACGAATTAGATGATCAATTACTCAGCCTGATCTCTGAGCGACGAAAAATGAGTATTGAGGTAGCAAAAAGTAAAGTTGAAACCTCAAAGCCAGTTCGTGATGCAGACCGAGAGCAACAGCTTCTCGTTAAGCTAATTAACAATGGCCAGAGTAAATACGACCTTGATGCTCCATACATTACAAAACTCTTTCATACCATCATCGAAGATTCAGTGTTACTTCAGCAAGCTTACTTGCAAAACTTAGCGAATCCTCAGAGCCGTAAACCGCTAGCACGAGTCGCATTTCTTGGTTCACAAGGATCTTATTCGCATCTTGCAAGTCGCGAGTTTTTCAGCCGTAAGAACACGGAACTGGTTGAGCTAAACTGTGAGAGCTTCAGAGATATTGCAAGCACTGTTGAATCAGGCCATGCCGATTACGGTGTCCTGCCAATTGAGAACACAAGCTCAGGTTCCATCAATGAAGTGTACGACTTACTGCAACACACCACGCTTTATATCGTCGGTGAGCTCACTCAACGTATTGAACATTGCTTAGTTGCAACCGATGAAATTCGCATCGAAGAAATTAAAACGCTTTATTCACACCCTCAACCCCACCAGCAGTGCAGTGAGTTCCTTAATCACTTAAAAGGGGTGACGTTAGAGTCTTGTGCCAGTACTGCTGATGCAATGCAAAAGGTTAAGCAATTGAATCGCCGTGACGTCGCAGCTATTGGCAATGCATCAAGCGGTAAGATTTATGGCTTGCAGCCAATTCAAGGCAACATTGCCAACCAAACAGAGAATCACACCCGCTTTATCGTAGTGGCTCGTAAGCCTGTCGAAGTGTCACAACAAATACCAGCTAAAACAACACTCATCATGTCAACATCCCAAAAAGCGGGCTCACTGGTTGAAACCCTACTGATACTGCAACGCTATGGGATTAATATGACGAAATTAGAATCTCGTCCAATCATGGGGAACCCTTGGGAAGAGATGTTCTACGTCGATTTACAAGCGCATTTAGATTCCGAACACATGCAATCAGCGATTCAAGAGCTGACAAAAATCACCAAACACCTCAAGGTATTAGGCTGCTATCCGACTGAGAACGTGAAACCAACTCAAGTCAAGCTTCAATAACTCTACATCTGTCTAATAATTAGTCGTAACTAGCTGACACTTTAATACGCAACCCGTAGAATGTTTAATTCGAATGGATTCGTGATAAAGGTCAGCTTTTTTTATACGTGTAAAATAGCTGACCTTTATCGATATATTGAAAAGTTAATAACTCAAGGTTTAACTCACTATTATGATGTTAAGGATGACACCAAAATATTGGGCAAACGTAGGTCTAACTATGGCTATCGTATTACTTATGGCTAGGACACTATGAAGCTCAATACTCGAATCTTACTGCTTGTCGCTCCCGTTATAGCTTTAAGCGCCGCTCTCTCGGGCTATTCTATTTTTGAAAGCCAAAAGGATGCACTACTTAAACGAGAAGAGAGCTATCTGCAACTCAATATGGAAAAGCTTGCTGGCCACTTTCGTCATTCTGTCTCTGTATTAAACAGTTACTCCTATACCCTGACTAAAAGTGACATCATTCGATACTACTTCCACAATGAAAATAGCCCTTATCGAGACTTGGAATTAATCGACAACCTAAAACGATCGATTACTTCCCTAGAGTCCGGCGCTGATGTAAATGGTCGACTGGCTATATTGGATAAGAATCGTAAGACAAAGTTCTACGTCGACAGCAGAAGAGATAGCTTAGACACTTTGGACCCTAAAATACGAACTTACGCTGACCATATTTTTACCACGACAAAAAGCGTAACTCACATTGGCTATACACAAAACTCACAAGGGGAAGGCGTACTGGTCCGTTACGATGTTCTTAATCGAGACAGTTTAAAACCACCAACGGATTTTAAAAATGAAGATGCCTTTTTCGTAGTAGTTTCTGTCTCCCTTAATGCATTCAATCAACTTCGTCAGCAGATCGAGTTTGATACCAAAAGCAGTATTTTCTTTACCGAAGACTCAGTCATCCCTGAACTGCTTGTTCCTGAACCCTCTGAGTTAACTCAAACGGTTAAGCTTAAAAACGATTTCTACGCAACACTCGATCCGGCGCATTTCATCATTAACAATAAAATCTATGCTATGGGGAAAAACTTGGCTGCCGCCTTTGGGATTTCGTCGTTATTGACAGTTTTAATTCTGACATTTTTGCTCTACCGGCACGTGATTAGTCCCATATCTCGTTTGGATAAGCAATTGAGTGAAGTTGAAAATAACCAAAGAAAAAACATTGAGTTATTTGAAGGGGACGATGAGGTTGCCCACCTTTCTCGACGCTTTCATGAAATGTATCAAGAGTTAAATACCACCTATCAAAAAACCAAAGCTCTCGCTGAAAATGATCATCTGACCCAATTGGCAAATCGCCATCAGTTTCACCAACTTGCCGAACGAGCGTTGTCGCATAAGCGTTCCAACAAACAAGTTTGGATCCTTTACATCGACCTAGATAATTTCAAATATGTAAACGATAAATACGGCCATACCGTAGGTGATAAGTTGCTTGTTAACTTTGCCCATCACATTCAAGCGCTAAGTAATGAGTTCCATAAAAAACACAAAGTAAAATGCCTTGCCTCTCGATTATCTGGTGATGAATTTGCCATTTTCATCTCATCAAAACACCATGATAGTGATGGTCATATTATTAAGACCTTTACTGATAAACTGCTTGAGCCTATTCAAAAGAATCACGACTCGTTACTAGGTAGCTTCCCTGTAACCGCAAGTGTCGGAATCGCAACTTACCCTAAAGATGGGCAAGACATTCACTCCCTTATATCTAGAGCCGATACCGCTATGTATCAAGCTAAAAGAGCGGGTAAAAATCAAATTGGTTACTACTCCAAAGAGATGGACCTAGTGGTCAAACGTCGCACTCAAATTGAACGCGCGTTAAGAAATGGCGACATTGAAAAAGAATTCCACTTAGTCTATCAACCCTACTTTGACCGACAAGGCAAGAATGTGGCTGGAGTAGAAGCACTGCTTCGCTGGAACTCAGTAAAATTAGGTATCGTTCCTCCTAGCGAGTTTATTCCTATTGCGGAGCAAACAGGGCTATTTGGTAGGATTGATCGCTGG
Source organism: Vibrio kyushuensis (assembly GCF_050337325.1). Lineage (NCBI taxonomy): Bacteria > Pseudomonadati > Pseudomonadota > Gammaproteobacteria > Vibrionales > Vibrionaceae > Vibrio > Vibrio kyushuensis. The sequence continues at coordinate 192,242 of NZ_JAKJSV010000009.1, read as the reverse complement.
GTTATTCAAGCCGCATTTACTGATTTCAATGCCTTACAAGCCTTATTCGATTATGATATACAACTCGCTATTAACCTCTCATCGGCAGAGTTAGACTCTCTCCAGTTGGCTAATTACATTCAACAACATGCTCAAAAGAAAAACGTAAGACCGAATCTTATCGATTTTGAAATCACTGAAACCTTTGCTGGTGACTCACAAAGCTTCCCATTACTTCATGAGCTAACGATTCAAGACTACCGTTTGGCGATTGATGACTTTGGTTCAGGCTACACGTCTATTACTCACTTGGTTCAATACCCAGTCCAAAAAATTAAACTTGATCGCTTTTTCTTAGAAACTCTGATAAAAACAGGCAATGAAAAAGTCATTAAACCTTTGATTGATCTCTGTCATTCACAATCAATGGTTGTCACTGCCGAAGGTATTGAAAACGAAGAGATGCACTACTGGCTCTCAGCGTATCAATGTGATTATATGCAAGGCTTTCACTTTGCCCATCCACTTTCATTAGATGAACTGAGAATATGGCGTGAGAACTTGATTGAAGGAAATTTAGAACATGAGCGTAAAGAACAAAGTCGTCATAGCTTCGCTTAACCCCGCTAAGATACGTGCGGTTGAGAGTGCATTTAGCGAAACATTTCCGGAAATGTGTTTTGAATTTGTTGGAGTATCTGTTGCTAGCGAAGTCGATGACCAGCCGATGTCGAATCAGGAAACTCATCTAGGCGCACTAAATCGAGTAAAAAATGCCAAGCTTGAACAACCTAATGCTGATTACTACGTTGGGCTAGAAGCTGGTATAGAAGATAACATAACCTTTGCATGGATGGTAATAGAGTCCCTGCATCAACGTGGAGAGTCTCGCTCTGCAAGTTTAATGTTGCCACCAGAAGTCATTAAAAAGCTCGCAACGGCTAACGAGTTAGGTGATGTGATGGACGAGGTATTTGGTACTCACAATATCAAACAGCAAGGTGGTGCTATTGGGTTACTCACTAAAAATCAACTCAGCCGAAGCGGTGTTTACCATCAGGCATTAATCTTAGCATTAATACCATTTGTAAACCCAAGCCACTTCCCTAGCAATTTATAATCAAATGTCACACTAAGTTCAGTTCAACACCTTACAAATCAAATCTGTAGCTTTTTCCTTAAGCTTATACCCCGAAAGAAAACTAGGCTATCTAGTCATCGATAGCCTAAGTTTACTTCAGTAGTAGCTTCGCTATCTGCTCTCTTTCTTCTTCAGATTTGGCTTTTAGCTCATTAGATCCGCGAGTAATCGTTGCTACACCTACCCCAAGCATTTGGCTTACTTGTCTTTGTGATATTTCACCTTTTAATAACTCACAAACAATATTGGCTCGAGCTAACAGCGCATCTCTTTCATCAGATGTCATTAACATCGTCAGCAGCAACTCATGTTGCTGCGTATCTGCTGCATGTTTAACTAAATCCATTAATTGTTGCCAATCACGGTATTGAGGCTCTAATGACATATTACCACTCGATTCAAAATTAATGACTCTATTGTAGAGCCTTCAAACGCCATTGGAATCAATATTTTGTTTTCACTTCATGTTCGTTGAGAAATGCACCATCAACGCCCATTAAATCTCGGTAATAGGTCTCAAACATCAATATATTTTGCACGTATCCGCGCGTCTCTTTAAAAGGAATAGATTCGATAAACGCATAAGCGTCCAGCTTTTCATCGGTTCGTTTACGCCACTGTGTCACACGATGTGGCCCAGCGTTATACGCTGCTAATGCAAAAATTCGATTATTGTCATACCGCTCAAGTAGTCCATCTAGATAGTGGCTTCCTATTTCAATATTTTTACCCACTTCATAGAGATCGTTTTTCCCTTGATAGCTTAATTGGTATTTTTTAGCCGTGTACTTCGCGGTCGAAGGCATAATCTGCATGATGCCTCGAGCCCCAACGGGTGAACGAGCTTCACTGTCTAATGCACTCTCTTGACGTGCCAGTGACATTAAGGTGATGGGATCTATATCATGTTTATTGGCATAGAGATTAAACCATTGCTGGTGAGCAATAGGAAAACGAATGCTGGTGTTATCCCACATCTTGGCTGATATTGAGGCAGTTACCGATAAATGGTGCCAACGTTGAATTGACGCATATGCAGCAAGCATCTCCTTCTCCTTGCTTCCACTGCGTTGTAATAACCAGCGCCACTCACTTTTAGCTGCGGTGATCTTATCAAGTTCAATCAACTCCTGAATTCGAGCCAATGCTGCTTTGTGGTGCTGAATTCGGTTTTTATCTAACGTTATCGTTGTGACTGGATATTGAATAGATTGCTTCATCTCCTTTGCGGCTGCGACACTATAAAAGTTTCTAAGACCAACAATTTTCTCAAGACGGTTATGTCCGCTATAGGCGTCACCCAATTCAATTTCAGAGCGGCCCAACCAATACTGCCAACGTGGGTCTTGCTGATAAGATTTAGGTAACAGCGCGGCCCAACTCTGGACCCCTTGCCAGTCGACATGCTGAATAGCAAGTCTGATTCTTCGTTCGATTAACGAACGATTTTCCGTTGTTTTTATCGCTTTGTCACGCCACTTAGAAAGCTCTTCAGAGTCAGTATTTATCAAACGAAAAGCGATGAAATCAGCCAATTCTTGTTTTTTATCTAAAGTGTAGTGCTGCCCTTCAACAACCTTATCAAACACTTTTTGAGCTTTTTCCACATCTTTTCGAGCTAGCTTTTTTAATGCGTATTCACTTAGCTGTTGATTGTAACTGTTTACTTTTTGCTTTTTAGCAAAGACACCGACAGATTCAGGGTTGCGATACAGTGACTTCATCTGCTTTGCTTGATTAATGGCTGATGGGCTATTCAACTGCTTCATCAGATAACCCATAAGATTGCTATTTCTCTCTTTAAAGGCGAGTAACATACGCTCTAAGACTAATTGTTCTGTTTTTAGACCCGCAGTATCCCATGCATCAAATAAAGGGTCACAGGCGTCAGCGACACTACCTCCACTCAACCAAAGCTTTTTAGCACCTTCAAAAGCTTTCTCTTTATCCCCTACTTGCGAATGAGCATTGTAGTAGTGACATAAATAAGTCTCCCCTTTTGGCGGCTTAGTTTGAAACTCCAAAAGAGTTTTCCAATCCCCCTTCTTTGCGAGCAAATCTAAATAGGGCGCTCTTATGCGATAAGAGAATGGAAAGCTTTCATAGCTCTCGATAAAGTCATTAACTTGCGTAGGGCTCTTAGAGTCTAACTCAGAAAAGAAGGCACGATAGTCCACATAAGGAGTCAGTGGATAAGACGCTATTTTAGAGCGCATCAGGCGAAATTGGTCAACTTGATGGTTGTCTAATAGCTCTTGCGCCTGTTGATAGAGTTCGCGTTGACTGGATAAATCGGACGATGATTGTGCATACGAAGTACCGCAAATCAATGAGCTAACTGCGATCATTGACGTTAGAAGGCGCTGCGGCGGAGTGAATAGCGTAAACTTCATTAGCTCTCTTCCTGTTGAGATGAGTTTAGGTAAGACTTAATTACGCTAATTCTAGTCTCAAATGTAAAGCCTTTGTTCACAAAAATAGATAATTTAATAAATTTGCGACAAATTTATTTAAGTTTATCTGAATCCCTTTTTTCTTTGAGACTTGTTCATATTATTCCTGAGACAAAAGATACGTCCTCGGTAACAAAACCATCTCAATTGGTATAAAATAACTCCTTTGTACCCTTAAATTAGGAACGATCGGCAATGGCTGAATACGTATATACCATGTCTCGGGTGAGCAAAACTGTGCCACCTAAACGTCAGATTCTAAAAGACATCTCACTAAGCTTTTTTCCTGGTGCCAAAATTGGTGTTTTAGGTCTTAACGGTTCTGGTAAATCAACCCTACTGCGTATTATGGCAGGCATCGATACTGATATTGATGGTGAAGCACGTGCACAACCAGGTCTAAAAGTCGGTTACCTACCTCAAGAGCCTATTCTTGATGAATCAAAAACCGTTCGTGAAATCGTTGAAGAAGCCGTTTCTGATGTTGCAGGTGCTCTAACTCGCTTAGATGCGGTTTATGCTGCTTATGCAGAACCTGATGCAGACTTTGATGCGCTAGCGAAAGAGCAAGGCGAGCTAGAGGCGTTAATTCAAGCAAAAGATGGGCACAACCTAGATAACGCTCTAGAACGCGCTGCTGATGCACTACGTCTTCCTGAGTGGGACGCAAAGGTTGAATTCTTATCAGGTGGTGAACGCCGCCGTGTAGCTATCTGTCGCTTACTTCTTGAAAAGCCTGACATGTTGCTACTTGATGAACCAACCAACCACTTGGATGCAGAATCTGTTGCATGGCTTGAGCACTTCCTCGTTGATTACAACGGTACTGTTGTGGCGATTACCCACGACCGTTATTTCCTGGATAATGCAGCCGGTTGGATTCTTGAGCTTGACCGTGGTGAAGGTATTCCATGGGAAGGTAACTACACGTCTTGGCTAGAGCAGAAAGATGAGCGTCTAAAGCAAGAGAAATCAGGTGAAAGTGCTCGTCAGAAGACCATTGAGAAAGAACTTGAATGGGTTCGTCAAAATCCTAAAGGCCGTCAAGCTAAATCTAAAGCACGTATGGCACGTTTTGAAGAGCTAACAACTAACGATTACCAAAAACGAAATGAAACTAATGAGCTGTTCATTCCGCCTGGTGAGCGCTTAGGTGACAAAGTTCTTGAAGTAAACAACTTAACTAAGTCTTTCGGTGATCGCGTTCTTATTGATGACCTATCGTTTAGCATGCCTAAAGGTGCCATCGTGGGTATCGTAGGTGCCAATGGCGCTGGTAAATCAACACTATTCAAGATGTTAAGTGGTGCAGAGCAACCAGACTCAGGAACCGTTGAGCTTGGTGAAACCGTTAAACTGGCTTCTGTTGATCAATTCCGTGACAGCATGGACGATAAGAAAACAGTATTCCAAGAGATCTCTGAAGGCGCTGATATTATTAAGATCAACAACTTCGAAATCCCTGCTCGCGCATACTGCTCTCGTTTCAACTTCAAAGGCAATGACCAACAGAAGATCATTGGTGATTTGTCTGGTGGTGAACGCAACCGTGTTCACCTAGCTAAACTTCTAAAAACGGGTGGTAACGTACTGCTACTCGATGAGCCAACCAATGACCTTGATGTTGAAACACTACGAGCTTTAGAAGAAGCGCTTCTTGAGTTCCCTGGCTGTGCCATGGTTATCTCGCATGACCGTTGGTTCCTAGACCGTATCGCAACACACATTCTAGATTACCGCGATGAAGGACAGGTTAACTTCTACGAAGGCAACTATACTGAATACAGTGAATGGCTGAAAAAGACACTTGGTGCTGCGGCAGTAGAGCCACATCGTATCAAGTACAAGCGTATTACTAAGTAACTCTTATTTATTAATACTCTGATAGACCTGTAATCAAAGGCCGCTCAACTCTGCGGCCTTTGTTGTTTCTGCTGTATGATACTTTTATTCTAAATTGACTGTGTAAAAGTCGTTCTACGAGCTGCAACACATTGATGCTACAGTCGCTTTGCTATGATAAGAAAATATGTGTTTAGAGTACGCATGCATTAACATGAGTACTTAAAAAGAAGAGAGTTTACTATGGTTGAAAAACGTCGATTTTCAAGAGTTATATACCAAGCACCAGCGGCTATAACGCAAGGACATATAGCGGTAGATGCTAGTATTCAAGATCTATCACTGCATGGGGTACTATTGAGTGCTGAAGCAAGCTGTGAAGATCTTGACCTAAACATGATGGCCGACATCCAGTTCACCCTTCCAGACAGTGATATTGTTATTGATATGGTGGTGAACTTGGTCAACATAAATAACAACATAATTCACGCTAGTATCGATCATATCGATATCGAAAGTATTAGCCACCTAAAACGATTGATTGAATTGAATGTCGGTGATGACAGCTTACTTCATCGTGATATTGAGCATCTATCTGATTTGGGTGAGCACCTGTAGCCTAATCAGTACAAAGCCCAATGAACAAAAAGAGCAGCTTTAAGCTGCTCTTTTTAAAATTATCGTCTGCTGTATAAGTTAGCAGCGGAGTAAATTAGCCACGGTGAATCGCATCATTTGCTTGTTTTAACAAGTTTTGGCTTTCATTCATAAACTGTGATGAATAATCACCAAACCAACTACTTACCCCATTAAAACTCTCGATAAAGCCCGCTTTGTCTTGGCCTTCCAATATTTCTAAAGCATCACCGAAGCATTGGTGGAATCGCTTAATCATGTCTATATTTTCTTGCGAAGAGAAAATGATATCACCATAAAGGTTCGGATCTTGACCAAATAGACGCCCGACCATTGCCAGTTCAAGGCGATAAATTGGAGAACTTAACTGCAGTAATTGATCAATGTTTGGATTTTCTTTACTTAGATGCAGACCGTATGCAAAAGAAGTAAAGTGACGTAACGCCTGAATCAAAGTCATGCCATGATCATGCTCACTGGCATCTATTGGGCACAAAGACGCTCCCCAGATAGAAAACTGTTTCAACAACCATTGGTATCTATCTTCACCACGACCATTACAATAAACAATTACCTGTTTAGCCATGCTAGGTACATCAGGACCAAACATTGGGTGCAAGCCAACAACTGGACCTTGGTGAACCTCAAGCATTGATTGTAGTGGCTTAGACTTAATGGACGTTAAGTCGCATAAGATACAATCTGAAGGCAAGTTAGATAGTTTTTCAATTACGCCTTGAGTTAAATGAATTGGAACCGTAACAACAACAAGCCCTGCATCGTCTAGAATTTCATCCGCTCGGTCCCAATCTTGGCTACCCAACACTTTTACTTGGTAGCCAGACAAAGTAAACATGCGACCGAACAGGCCACCTAATTGGCCTTTACCACCAACAATCACGACAGAACGTAATTCAGGGTTTAGACATTTAAAGCCGGAGTCTTTTTCACTGGCATAAGATTCACGCATAGTACGGCGTAAAATATCTTCGATTAGCTGAGGTGGCACACCTTTCTTTTCTGCCTCCAAACGTCGAGATGCCAACATTGCCGCCTCTCTGTCTGGTGCATAAATAGGTAATCCATGTTCACTTTTTACTTCACCGACTTTTTCTACCAATGACAAACGCTGTGCCAATAGATCTAAGATTTGTTTATCTACTGCATCAATTTGATCACGTAACTCGTTTAACTCAACGGCCATTCTAATTCCTTTATTACCCTTTTAGGCGATTTTCCAAAAACGGCACTAATTCTGTGTGCGCGTGTCTTAATAGTGCCTCAGTTGATTGCCAATTGATACACGCATCCGTGATGGAAATACCATATTCCATCTCATCAAGAGCGAGATCAGATGACTGGCTACCTTCATTGATATGACTTTCAATCATAAGGCCGATAATCGACTGATTACCCTCACGAATTTGATGGATAACATCTTCTGCAACCAGTGGCTGACGACGGTAATCTTTACGTGAATTAGCATGACTACAGTCCACCATTAGCGAGGCATCTAACCCATACTTAGCCATCTCCTGCTCGCACTCAGTAACGGATACTGAATCGTAGTTTGTCTGCTTACCACCACGAAGAATAACGTGGCCATTTGGGTTACCTTGTGTCGTTAATAGTGCAACTTGACCTTCTCGATTTATCCCCATAAAACGGTGACTAGAAGAGGCTGCTTGCATAGCATTAATCGCTGTTGATAGATTGCCATCCGTGCCATTTTTAAAACCGATTGGCATAGAAAGGCCGCTCGCCATTTCACGGTGAGTTTGTGATTCTGTAGTACGAGCACCAATCGCAGCCCAGCTGAATGTGTCAGCCAAATATTGTGGACTGATAGGGTCAAGCGCTTCTGTCGCCAGTGGAATTTCCATCTCTGCGAGCTCAACCAGAAGTTCGCGCCCAACATGCAACCCATGCTCAATATCGAAAGAACCATCTAGATGAGGGTCATTGATAAGCCCTTTCCAGCCAACCGTTGTACGTGGTTTTTCAAAGTAAACACGCATAACAAGGTATATTTGATCACTCAGTTGCTCAGAAAGCGCTTTTAGTCGCTTTGCATACTCTCTTGCTGCATCTAGATCGTGAATAGAACACGGACCACATACGACTAATAAACGGTGATCTTTTTTATGAATAATATCAGCGATTGTTTGACGTGATTCTTGTATAAATCGGCGTGCGTTATCACTTAAAGGTAGTTTTATCTTTAGCTCTTCAGGCGTAATTAACACCTGCTCATCGCTAATATTAATATTACTTAACTCACTTTTCTGCATAACCACACCTGTACATTTAAGTTTACAAATAGTGAGAGAGACCTCTCACAACAATCTTAATTGATAACTTAACAGGATGTATTTAGATTTCAAGTGTAAACTTTAAAAAGCACCAAGTGTAAGATAAAGTTTACACATCATCATTATCAGCGCTAAATTAAAAAATCACAACTAAACGGTATTTTCTTGCCTTTTTCTTATCTAAAATATCACTAAGACTATTACTGGATGTCATTATGGATCTTATCCTCTCCTTACTTCAACAGATGTGTGTCTACCTTGTTTTAGCTTACATGCTCAGTAAGACCCCGATTTTTCTACCACTCTTGAGTATTTCGAATCGACTCAGCCATAAAGTTAGCGTCTATATACTTTTTTCATTGTTCTGTATTTTGGGTACCTATTTCGGCCTCCAAATCAATGATGCTATCGCTAATACACGTGCTATTGGTGCGGTCATGGGAGGGTTATTCGGTGGACCTGTTGTCGGCTTCTTCGTTGGCCTAACGGGGGGAATGCATCGCTATTCTTTAGGCGGATTTACCGATGTCGCTTGCGCAATTTCAACAACAGCAGAAGGTCTTATTGGCGGATTACTGCATATATACTTTGTTAGAAAAAACAAAATAAGCCTATTATTTAGCCCTACCGTTGTATTTGGTGTCACTCTATTTGCTGAAATCGTACAGATGCTGATTATTTTGGTCGTCGCAAAACCGTTTGTGCAAGCGTATGCCCTAGTCTCAGATATTGCTGCGCCGATGATCATTGCCAATTCTTTTGGTGCCGCTCTGTTTATGAGTATCTTACAAGATAGAAAAACCATTTTTGAAGAGTACTCAGCCACCTTTTCACGCAGAGCATTAAATATAGCGGAACGTTCTGTAGGAATTCTAGCTCTTGGCTTTAATAGTCAAAATGCAGAAAAAATCGCCCGTATCGTGTATGAAGAAACCAATGTTGGCGCGGTTTCCATTACCGATGACAAAAAGATACTGGCCTTTGTTGGCATTGGCGATGATCACCATGAACCAAATACTCCAATCTCCTCAACAAGCACGCTGGATGCGATAAAAGAAAATAAGATCAAGTACCTTGATGGCAAAGAAGCCCCCTATCAATGCTCACTTTCTGCGAACTGTAAGTTAGGCTCGGCATTGATCATTCCGCTGCGTGCTGGCGATGAAGTGATCGGCACCATTAAGCTTTACGAACCAAAACGAAAACTGTTTTCAACAATCAATATGTCGATGGGAGAAGGCATTGCACAGCTGTTATCAAGCCAGATCCTTTTTGGTGATTATCAGCGAAAACAGATGTTATTGTCGCAAGCCGAAATCAAACTGCTTCATGCTCAAGTCAACCCACATTTCTTGTTCAATGCTCTCAATACCATCAATGCAGTGATTCGTCGTAATCCGGATAAAGCGCGTAATCTCATTCAACACCTCTCTCAATTCTTTCGAAGCAACCTGAAACAGAACATTGAGACCGTCACCGTCAAAGAAGAACTAGCGCACGTGAACTCTTATCTAACCATTGAAAAAGCTCGTTTTAGTGATCGATTAGATGTTGATGTTAATATTGATGACGCCCTGCTAGCACGCAGATTACCAAGCTTTACACTCCAACCTTTGGTTGAAAATGCGATAAAACACGGCACGTCTCAGCTTTTAGAAGGCGGTCGAGTTCGTATTTACAATCAACCAGTATTGAAAGGTCAACGCATTGTGGTCGAAGATAACGCTGGTAGCTACCAAACACCGGATGAAGATCACTCTGGTTTGGGGATGTCGATTGTTGATAAACGTTTAACCAATAAATTTGGTCGTGACGCAGCACTAAAAATTGAAGTTGAAGAGAATCAATATACTCGAATGAGCTTTATTATCCCTTCTCAAGAAAACCATTAAGGAATGAGCATGCTTTCAGCTTTGGTGATTGATGATGAATTGTTTGCTCGAGAAGAGCTATCAGAGCTTCTAGAAGAGACAGGCAAAGTGACTGTACTTGATACCGCAAGCAATGCGATTGAAGGGTTGAAAAAAATCAATCAATTAAAACCTGATGTGGTGTTTCTAGATATTCAAATGCCCCAGATTACGGGGATTGAATTACTGGGTATGCTCGACCCTGATACCATGCCACACGTCGTGTTTGTCACCGCGTATGATGAATATGCCATTCAGGCCTTTGAAGACAATGCGTTTGATTATTTACTTAAGCCTGTCGACACTTCTCGCCTCAATAAAACAATAGCCCGACTGCAAAAACACACAAGCCCATTGCCACAAAATATATCAGCCATCGCGCCACAAACACTTGAACAGGTCCCTTGTATCGGTCTGAATCGAATCATGATTATTCCCACGGCTGATGTTGAGTTCGCTTGCACGGATATTAGCGGTGTTCAAGTTCAGACGACAGACCAAACCGCAACTTGTCAGCTGACGCTAAAGGTATTGGAAGAAAAAACGCCACTGGTTCGCTGTCATAGACAGTACCTAGTGAATACCAAATCGATTAAAGAGATAAAGCTTCTAGAAAACGGCTTAGCCGAGATCATTACCTCTTCCGATCATCAAGTTCCAGTAAGCCGACGTTACTTAAAGAATCTGAAAGAGATGCTTGGATTTCATTAACCCTTGTATCTATGGATTAATAATACTGAAAGCGAAAATTAAAAAAGCCACATTCCTGTGGCTTTAATCAACTCAGCTTTTAAACTAAAAAGTGGAGACTAACCAAGCGCCACTTTCATTGCTTCCGACGCCTGTTTCCATTCATTTGAACTTTGCAGTTGAGACAAATTGAACGACTGCTTCTTGAGTAACTCATCGGCAGTTGGTACATCCATAATTGGCAAGTTATCTAATACTTCCACTTGGGCATCTCGCTTGTTACATACTAACAGCATGTCACACCCCGCAACCAATGACTGATGTGCACGCTCTGCTGGGCTTCCCATAATAGAAGCGCCTTCCATCGTTAAGTCATCTGAAAAAACTAGTCCTTTGAAGCCAAGTTCTTGGCGTAGGATCTGTTTAAGCCAATACTCAGAACCACTTGCTGGTTGATCGTTGTAGTGCGGGTAAATAACATGTGCAGGCATCATCGCATCCAAAATACCCGATTCAATCTGAGCTTTAAAAATTGCCATATCTGATTGGAAGATATCTTCTCGATGATCGTATGGCGTCTCCAAATGCGAATCGGCAATCACACCACCGTGACCAGGAAAGTGCTTACCCGTCGTCGCCATTCCAACTGACTTCATCCCTTTCATGTAAGCACTACTGTGACGAATAATTACATCATCCGTTTCACCAAAGGCACGGCTTCCGATTGCTTTACAGTCATGCCCTTTATCCAGCACAGGAGCGAAACTCAGGTCAATATCGTGAGCAATAAGTTCAGCCGCCATCAACCAACCAGCTTGTTGCGCGAGCTCTTCGCCTTGCTTATGTTTAGCGAATTCTTGGGCGGCTGGAATAATGGAAAAACCGTCTCGGAAGCGTTGGACGCGGCCACCTTCTTGATCGACACCAATTAATATTGGGCGTTTAGCGGCTTTGCGAATCTCTTTATTAAGAGCAAGAAGCTGTTTACTGTCATGATAATTTCGAGAGAATAGGATCAAGCCTCCCACCGTTGGGTGCTCAAGAATTTCTTTATCTTCTGCTGTCAGTTCATAACCCGCGACATCGATCCACAATGGTCCCATAACTTCGTATACCTACTCATAAATTCGCTAAGTTATCGAGATTATTCGCTTTAAAATTGCTTTACAATGATTTTAGGTTAGAACTAAGTGAATATATCGATATTCATCGGAGTAACAATTGAAACAGCCTGAACTATATATTGGCGTAATGTCAGGAACGAGTATGGACGGGGTTGATACGGCTTTAGTCAGTATTGACGATACAAAAGTAGAGATGATCGCCCATGATGAATTCCCGATGCCTGATACCCTTAAGCAAGACCTTTTGAATATCTGCATTGGCCAGACAACTAGCCTTGTGAATATTGGTCAAATCGATCATCAGTTGGGCCACCTTTTTGGTGATGCCGTATTGCAGCTGTTAGAAAAATCGAATATTAAAGCCAGTGAAATCACCGCCATCGGTAATCATGGGCAAACGGTGTTCCATAAACCTACAGGGGCACTACCCTTTACGATGCAAATCGGCGACGCCAATATTATTGCGGCAAAAACCGGCATCAATACCGTCGCCGACTTTAGGCGCAAAGACATGGCTCTTGGTGGGCAAGGTGCGCCATTAGTGCCTGCCTTTCACAACACCATTTTCAACGCCCATAACAGTACCGTTGTTGCTTTGAATATAGGTGGCATTTCAAATATCTCAGTATTACGCCCTGAGAAAAAAGCACTGGGCTACGATACAGGCCCAGGAAATATGTTGATGGACGCTTGGGGATATAAGCACACCGGATTAAAGTTCGATAAAGATGCACAGTTCGCAATGAAGGGGAATGTTAGCCAAGCATTATTAGCGAAGTTATTAGAAGAGTCCTATCTGTCGCTAGCACCACCTAAAAGCACTGGTCGTGAATTATTTAACCTACCTTGGTTAGAAGAAAAACTAATACACTTTTCCCATCTAACACCAGAAGATGTTCAGAGAACACTATGCGAATTTACTGCCGTCACCATCGCAGAGGAAGTAACTCGTTATCAATGTGGTGATTATCCAGAACTTCTAGTCTGTGGTGGCGGTGTACGTAACCCACTGCTCATGGCTAGATTAGCAACGCTATTGCCACAATGGCACGTTGCTTCAACTTCCTCAAAAGGCGTCGATGCTGATTTTATGGAGGCCATCGCATTTGCATGGCTAGCACAGCGCCGCATTCACAACTTACCGAGTAACCTTCCAGAGGTTACAGGGGCCAGTAAATCCGCCTCACTAGGCGTATTGTATTTTGCTAATTAATTTCCCTAAGGATAATCATGACTAACGATGCTCTCATTTCTGCACTTTCTCACCTTGTGTCTGAAGGGCGTAATCCTGAAACAATGGATATTGATCTGCTCTCAGCGGAGCAAATCGTACAGCGACTTAATCAACAAGACATGCAAGTGCCTATTGCGGTGGAAAAAGAACTGCCGAATATAGCCAACGCGGTAGATACCATCACCGAAGCGTTTAAAGTTGGCGGCCGTCTTATCTATATGGGTGCCGGCACTAGTGGACGACTTGGTGTCTTGGATGCATCCGAATGCCCTCCGACTTTTGGCGTTTCAGACCAAATGGTTATTGGCCTCATCGCAGGTGGGCCAGAAGCAATACTGAAAGCAAAAGAAGGGGCAGAAGACTCGCTAACACTTGGTGTCGACGATCTAAAAAACATCAACTTCACTAACAAGGATGTTGTAGTCGGAATAGCGGCAAGTGGCCGTACCCCTTATGTTATTGGCGCTCTAGAGTACGCGAATGATATAGGAGCCGAGACAGTTGCGTTGTCATGTAACCCTGATTCACCTATTGCCGACATTGCCAAAATTGCCATAAGCCCAGTCGTGGGCCCAGAAGCTCTAACTGGCTCTACTCGATTAAAATCAGGAACGGCGCAAAAGCTCGTACTGAATATGCTAACCACGGCCAGTATGATTCGACTTGGGAAGAGCTATCAAAACCTAATGGTTGATGTAAAAGCAACCAACAAAAAACTAGTCGCTCGTGCCGCTCGCATCGTCACTCAAGCCACAGAGTGTAATACCACCCAAGCTACTGAAACGCTTAAACAGACAGACTACGATGTAAAACTGGCTATTCTAATGATACTGACGGGATTAGATTTAAAGAGTGCGAAGCAACAACTTTGTCATCAAGATGGCTTCTTGAGAAAAGCAGTTGAAGAGAATCAAACTGCATTAAAAGGGTAATCCAAACGATTACTTTCAAAATATATAAGGTCAAAAACAGTGATTATGTACTTAAACCTAATCACTGTTTTTATTGAGATCTATCACCATGATGTAACTGACTAAGGTAATTGTATCGCCAAAACTAGTTACTGTATTCAGCCCAACCTCGTTGCCATTCCATACGAAATTTTTGTGAATCTGGCATACCTTCACATACGCCTTCATAGTACTGGCCAGATATTCCCATCTGATACGCAAAGTTTGGATTGCAGTACTCAGTAACACCTTCCGTATAACCTTCAGTGTATTCTGATTGCTTCGCTCCACCCAGTTTGGCTAAGTCTTTGTATGAGCGCTCTGTGTGTCCTTTAACTCCATCTTGGTATCCTATTTGATACCAGTCACCACTTTCAGCTAACTGCTCGGTACTGCTTACGCAACCAACTAAAGAGCCAACTAATGCTAATGCGATAATTTTTTTCATTATTTTCCTTTCGCTTATGAAGTCATATCTCTATTTACTGTAGGCCAACATGCCAGTTATTTTACTATCCTGCCACTTAATTTTATCGTCCCACCTTTTATTTTGCTTATCGACCACTCGATACAACACTTCATCCATTGAGCTTGCTCCAGAACCACTTAATTGTATAAAACACCATTAAAAACACGATATGACCACTGAGTGCTTTAGTGGATGTTTCTATCAATAGGGCTGGTTAATATACAAACTGAACTGATAATTTAATCCAAAGGACGACCCTATGTTGTGGTTTCTAACTTGTGTTGCGGCTCTAATCGGCGGCTACTTTATTTACGGCGCTTTCATTGAGAAAGTATTCGGCATCAATGAAAAACGTCAAACCCCAGCTCACACTAAAACTGACGGCGTTGACTATGTTCCAATGTCTACCCCTAAAGTTTACCTAGTTCAACTGCTAAACATTGCTGGTGTTGGCCCAATTTTCGGACCTATCATGGGTGCGCTTTATGGCCCAGCCGCGATGCTTTGGATTGTTATCGGTTGTATCTTTGCTGGTGCGACTCATGACTACTTCTCAGGTATGCTTTCTGTGCGTAATGGCGGTGCTTCGGTACCAACAATCACAGGCCGCTACTTAGGCAAAGGCGCCAAACATTTTATGAACATTTTTGCCATTGTCTTGTTGCTGCTTGTTGGTGTCGTATTCGTATCTGCACCTGCAGGAATGATTACTAACCTAATCAACGATCAAACTGACTTGAACGTTAGCATGACAACCTTGGTTGCTATCATCTTTGGTTACTACGTTATCGCAACGATTGTACCTGTTGATAAAATCATTGGTCGCTTCTACCCACTGTTTGGCGCACTACTGATCTTCATGTCTGTTGGCCTAATCACAGCGGTTGCCGTATCAAGTGAGCACACTGTTCTTGGTGGATTTGAAGTTAGCGACATGTTCAACAACATGAACCCTAACGATATGCCACTTTGGCCTGCACTATTTATCACCATAGCTTGTGGTGCTATCTCTGGCTTCCACGCAACTCAGTCTCCACTAATGGCTCGTTGTATGGAAAATGAAAAGAATGGCCGCTTTGTATTCTACGGAGCAATGATCGGTGAAGGTATTATCGCTCTAATCTGGTGTGCACTTGCTCTGTCATTCTTTGGTTCAGTTGAGTCACTTGGTGATGCAGTGGCAAATGGCGGTCCTGGTGCGGTTGTTTACAGCGCTTCATTTGGTCTTCTGGGCGTATTTGGCGGTATCTTAGCGTTCCTAGGCGTGGTTATTCTACCAATCACTTCTGGCGATACGGCTTTCCGTTCAAGCCGTCTGATCCTTGCTGAGTACTTCAACATGGAACAGAAAACATTGCGTAACCGTCTACTGATGGCTCTACCACTGTTCGTTCTTGGTGGCATCCTAACTCAGGTTGATTTCGGTATCATCTGGCGCTACTTCGGCTTTGCTAACCAAACAACAGCAGTAATGATGCTTTGGACAGCTTCTGCATTCCTACTACGCCACAACAAACTACACTGGGTAACAACAGTTCCTGCAATCTTTATGACCAGTGTTGTCGTGACTTTCATCCTAAACAACAGCACGCTTGGCTTCGGTCTAGCAATGCCAGTTTCAACTATTACTGGTGTTCTATTTGCACTCGCTGTTGCTGCTTATGTAATTAAGATTTCAAAAGGCAAAGGTGATACAGATTTAGCGGATGAAGAAAAACCAAAAGCAGTGACTGACACGGTATAACATTACCACTTAAGTACTTCTTATTTAGGAAGCCAGTCTTACCAGACTGGCTTTTTTACGTCACTTCTATCAATAAATTTTATTTGTTTAGCTATCCTAAACTTTAGAACAACTCGTTATATTCTTTGCGTTATCAAACCGCTCTGCGGAAACGTATATTCATTTCATTCCCAAACACTCTAAGAGAATGAAAATGAAAAAATATCCACTAGTTATCGCGCTGTTCACTTCAATCAGTTTTACAGCTCATGCGCAGCTCGCGATGTCTTTTGAAGACTTTCACAACAAAGTGAGAGTCACGGTCACTGAAAATGGTCAACCTGTTGAGGATGCTCAAATAGAGAGCTCACTATTGGGGCAAAAAAATAAGGTTACCGATAAGAACGGAAGAGCATTTTTTTATAAAAAGAATAACCAGAGAGTTCATAAGTTTACCGCTACCACAGAGGAAGGTAAGCAAGCTGAAGCCTCAAAATTTATTGCTAGAAATCGATAAATAATAAGGGCTCTACTAAGTAGAGCCCTTTCTTTCTAAACGGCGATAGACTCGAGCGTTTTTATACACAGTGACTTGGCCTTCCCCATCTCTGCGCGCTTCCAAGCAACGACAAGATCGACCTTCTTCGCCAAACCAAATTCGATCAATTCCCCTGAATTAAGTTCATGTTTAATCAAGTTTCTAGGTAGGGTGCCGATCCCTATGTTGGCTTTAATTGCGCTCAATTTATCTTGCATCGAGCCGACGGTAAATACCGGCTGATTGTATAAGATATTTTTCGTCGCTTTTGGCGCGTCTACGGCGGAATCAGCGACCGCAACGACTTTGTATTGCTTCCTCACTACATCATTAGTAGGATCTAATTCAGACAATATAGGGCTTAAATTGGAAGCTACCCAAATCATCTCTATCTCACCTACTTTTTTAACTTTTATCGAGCCGGGTAGCTCTATACTCGGATGTGAAGATATCAATATATCTGTACGTTCTTGTATTAATGCTTCCCATCCTCCAACCAGTATCTCTTCTTTGGTTTTAAGCTGAGTAATACATGTATCGCTCAGTATCTTGACCAGTTTTAGTATCTGCTCTTGGCCAACAATCCCATCGTAAGATATTGATAGCGTTTCTTCCCAGCCAGATGCCACTTCCTTAAGGGCCGATACCGTATCATCGGATGCCTTCAGTAATAGTCGTCCCCTATCTAATAGAAACTCTCCAGCCTTGGTAAAGGTTGCGCGATGTCCAGAACGGTCGAGAAGCAATACGTCTAACTCATCCTCCAATTTCTGGATCTGGTAACTTATCGCCGAAATAGAACGATTAACGCGTACAGCAGCTGTCGCAAAAGAACCCTCACGATCGAGAGCATCTAATATTTGTAACGTATCTAATGGAAGCGTCTTTTTTAACACAATAACTCAGACTCTTTGACTAAAGTGCCATCAGGGTAGCAGTAGAACGAGAGATAATAGGAGATAAAATTGTGTAAATCTGTGTCTACTAAAATTCAAAATAACCTGTCCTGATTTTCAGAATATCTTCTAGAAAAAGCCTCAGCTAGGCTACAAGAAATTTTTAGGAGATCATTATGAATACACAACTCAGAGATATTGCCACCTTGGTATCCAGGCTTTTACTTAGCATTATTTTTATTCAAGCGGGCTGGGGAAAGCTACACAACTTTTCAGCCACGCAAGGTTTCATGGAGTCGATGTCGATTCCCGGGATTTTGTTACCAGCGGTGATTTTACTAGAACTGGGGGGCGGTCTTGCAATACTGTTAGGCTTCTCGACTCGCGCTATCGCAGCTATTTTATCGGTTTTTTCGGTCGTCTCGGGATTCATATTTCACTTTGACCCAAGCTCATCAGGGCAAATGATTCACTTTTATAAAAACGTCGCACTAGCCGGCGGTTTCTTAGCACTCTGTCAAATTGGCCCCATCAAATGGAGCTTAGATTTTCACCTTCGATCACTCCCTATTATCAAACGCAAGAAGCTAGAGGTACTGTTTAGCTAGCCGATCGGGTTATTGCTAGTTAATAGTATTATTCGTAGTAATAAAAAACCCACTGAGTTCAGTGGGTTTTCTTAAGTCTTTATATTGAAATCAATCGATCTGTTTTATTTGAAGCTCTTTAGGAACTTCAAAGAACATATTCTCTTCTCTTCCTAACACATTCTCAATTGACGTCGCCCCAAGCTCTTGGATACGACCTAATATCTGATCAACAAGTTCTTCAGGTGCAGAAGCTCCCGCCGTAACCCCTACCTTCACTTTGCCGTCAAACCATTCTGGTTTAATATCTTCAGGGCAATCCGTTAAATAGCCAGGTGTACCGAGTTTTTCTGCTAACTCTTTAAGGCGCGTAGAGTTGGAGGAGTTCTTTGATCCAACAACAACGACAACATCGACATCGTTAGCCAGTTCTCGAACCGCATCTTGGCGGTTTTGAGTGGCGTAACAGATATCATCTTTACGTGGTCCCTGAATGTCTGGGAATACACGGCGAAGCTCATCAATAACGTCAGCGGTTTCATCAACCGAGAGCGTTGTTTGGCTTACATAGTGAAGATGAGACGCATCTTTTACTTTGCTCTTTAGTATCTCAACATCAGCAGGGACTTCTACGAGGTACATACCACCTTCGTCACTCGCATACTGACCCATTGTGCCTTCGACTTCTGGGTGACCAGCATGACCAATCAACACGACTTCCATGTGTTTTCGGCTGGCTCTCGCCACTTCCATATGAACTTTCGTTACCAATGGGCAAGTTGCATCAAAGACAGTCAGTTCACGTTTTTTTGCTTGCTGTCGAACCGCTTGAGATACGCCATGTGCAGAGAAAATAACAATCTGACCGTCTGGCACTTCATCAAGTTCTTCAACAAACACAGCACCGCGCTGTTTAAGCCCTTCAACAACAAATCGGTTATGGACGACTTCATGACGAACATAAATAGGCGGCTGGTACATTTCAAGCGCACGCTCAACGATACTGATAGCGCGATCGACACCAGCACAAAAACCGCGAGGGTTAGCTAAAAGGATTTTCATGTCATTACTCATGCGAGTTCTTCTTAATTGGTCGCTATTCTACACAAGTTACTCGACAGACAAAATATCTACGTCGAAGGTCACATCTTGCCCAGCTAATGGGTGATTAAAATCAACCGTCACTGAGTCACCGGCAATGTCGGTAATAATTCCAGGGATCTCAACGCCATCAGGTCCAGAAAAAGCCATGACTGTACCGACTTCAACTTCAGAGTCTCCAACAAATTTCGCTCTATCCATGTAATGAACATTATCAGGATTAGGCATACCAAATGCGTCTTGCGCTTTTAGTTCAATAGATCGCTTTTCACCTGAAGATAACCCTATCAAGCACTGCTCAAAATTATCACTTAGGCTACCATCTCCAATAATTAGCTTGGCTGGTTTACCCATATTATGAGTGCTGTCAGCGACTGAGCCGTCATTAAGTTTTATTGTAAAATGAAGCGTTACTGCGGAGTCTTTTTGTATGCTTGTCACGATTCGTGTCTTCCTTGGTATTTGATGTAAATGCAGGGTAAACAAAAAGCGCTAACTGAACAACAGATAGCGCTTAGGGTTATTTCAATTTTGAAGGGCTGAACCAGTCAGATTAACTTTAGCTCAAGCTGTTTCTATTTTGATTTCTTAGCTTCGTCTTTCTTACGAAA
The DNA here is from genome assembly GCF_050337325.1 of Vibrio kyushuensis. Taxonomy (NCBI): domain Bacteria; kingdom Pseudomonadati; phylum Pseudomonadota; class Gammaproteobacteria; order Vibrionales; family Vibrionaceae; genus Vibrio; species Vibrio kyushuensis. Next base: position 172,046 of record NZ_JAKJSV010000009.1, on the reverse strand, counting down.
GCCATCCAAGATAATCATCGCAGCACCAATACAAATAGCAGCATCCGCTAAGTTAAACGCTGGCCAGTGGTAGCTACCCCAAAAGAAATCTAAGTAATCCACAACAAAGCCATGAACCACACGATCAAAAACATTACCTAGTGCTCCGCCAATAATGGCTGCGTAAGCGATGTTATTCCATTTATCGGTAGAAGGTAACTTACTCATCCAGTAAGTCAGCATTCCTGTCACCAAGAAAGCGATGCCACTGAAAAACCACCGTTGCCAACCCGGCTGATCAGCTAGAAAGCTAAATGCTGCGCCATAGTTATGTACATAGAGAAAGTTAAAGAATGGCAAAACCTCGATACGATTTGCCCAACCATAACCCATGGTGTCCATCACAAATAATTTGATAGCAATATCAGCAATAAACACTAAGACCGCAAGCCAAAGCCAGCGAACCCCAGATTGTTTCAATGTTAGCGTTTGTTCGCTCATAATCTTCCTAAAAAAATAACCCCAGCTAATACTGGGGCTATGATAACGATAAAAAGTTCACTAATACTCAGAACGAAGTAAAATTAAGCGAATTTACGAACTTCGCCTTCACCTTCTACATTCGACACACAGCGACCACATACTTTCTCGTGACCTTCGATGGTGCCAACGTCTGGAGTGTGGTGCCAGCAACGGTCACACTTCTCAGCTTCGGTTGCGGCTACTTCAACAAATAGACCTTCAACTTCTGTTGTATGAGCCGTATCTGTTTTTTCAGTCAGAGGTTTAATTTCAACTTTAGAAGTAAGAAGAACAAATCTCAGTTCATCTTCAAGCTTGTTGATTTTCGCCACTAGAGCATCGTCTGCATACAGTGTTACTTCAGCTTGTAATGAGCCACCAATGGTTTTCTCTTTACGAGCTTCTTCTAGCAACTTGTTCACTGCGCCACGAACCGCTTGGATTTCAGTCCAGAATTCGTTGTTCAGCTCTTCACCTTCAGCAAGATCAACTAGACCTTGATACCATTCACCAGTGAAGACGAACTTATCACGAGCACCCGGCATTTCATTCCAGATCTCATCAGCAGTGAATGACATGATTGGCGCCATCCAACGAACCAGTGCTTCTACGATGTAGTAAAGTGCAGATTGACAGCTGCGTTGAGCGTGGCCGCCCAGTTTTGCTGTGTACTGACGATCTTTAATTACGTCTAGGTAGAAAGAACCCATTTCAATTGAACAGAACTGCATTAAGCGTTGAGTTACAGCGTGCGTGTTGTACTCATCGTATGCTTTAACAATCTCTTCTTGCGCAGCAAATGCACGACCAACAGCCCAGCGATCCAGAGCAACCATCTCTTCAACAGGTACTAAATCTGTTTCTGGGTTGAAACCATTAAGGTTAGCAAGGAAGAAACGCGCTGTATTACGAATACGACGGTAAGCGTCAGCAGAACGTTTTAGGATTTCATCAGAAACCGCAACTTCACCCGTGTAGTCGGTAGAAGCAACCCATAGACGAAGAATGTCAGCACCTAACTTGTTAGTCACATCTTTTGGCGCAACAACGTTACCGATCGACTTAGACATCTTGCGGCCATTACCATCTACAACGAAACCGTGTGTAAGCACTTGCTTGTATGGTGCTTCATCTTTCATCGCAATAGATGAAATTAGAGAAGACTGGAACCAACCACGGTGTTGATCTGAACCTTCAAGGTAAAGATCGGCGCTGTTGCCGTTGTACTCTTCACGAGCATCAACAACTGAGTAGTGAGTCACACCAGAGTCGAACCATACATCTAGCGTATCCAGTACTTTTTCGTATTTCTCAGCATCAGCGTCGCCCATAAGCTCAGCGGCATCAACATCCCACCACGCTTGAATGCCTTTCTCTTCAACAAGCTTTGCTACTTTTTCGATAAGAGCAGGGCTGTCTGGGTGAAGATCTGATGTCTCTTTGTGAACGAACAGAGCAATTGGTACACCCCAAGTACGTTGACGAGAAACACACCACTCAGGACGACCTTCAATCATACCTTCGATGCGGCTTTGGCCCCACTCAGGCATCCATTCAACACTCTTGATTGACTCAAGTGCTTTTGCACGTAAGCCAGCTTGATCCATTGAGATGAACCACTGTGGTGTCGCGCGGAAGATGATTGGTGTTTTGTGTCTCCAGCAATGTGGATAGCTGTGCTCGTACGCGTGATGATGTAAAAGCGCGCCTTTTTCTTTCAATACTTCAAGTACTGAGTCGTTCGCTTTAAATACGTGCTGACCTGCAAATAGCTCTGTATCTGGTAAGTAGACACCATTAGAACCAACTGGGTTTGCAACTTCAAGATCGTACTGTTTACCAACAACGAAATCTTCTTGACCGTGGCCCGGAGCTGTATGAACAACACCTGTACCTGCGTCTGTTGTTACGTGATCACCTAAAATAGCTGGCACTGTAAAATCATAGAACGGATGGTTGAATTGCATCAATTCAAGTTCAGCACCTGATGCAAAACCAAGATTGTGGTAATGCTCGATACCTGCGCGATCCATAACATCTTTAGCTAGCTCAGAAGCAACGATAAGACGCTGTTCTTGTTGCTCGCCTTTCGCTTCTACTTGAATTAGAACGTATTCTAGGTCATCACGTAAACATACCGCACGGTTTGCAGGTAGTGTCCAAGGTGTTGTTGTCCAGATCACGACTGAAATATCACCTTGGCCTACGTGTTCGTTTGCCAATGTGAACTTGTTAATTAGAGCCGCTTCATCAGCCGCTGCAAATTTCACATCAATCGATGGTGATACTTTGTCTTTGTATTCAACTTCCGCTTCAGCAAGTGCACTTCCACAGTCTGTACACCAGTGAACAGGTTTGAAACCTTTTAACAAGTGACCGTTGTCTGCAATTTTACCTAATGCACGAATGATGTTCGCTTCAGTGCCAAAATCCATAGTGCGGTAAGGTTTTTCCCACTCGCCCATGATACCAAGACGCTTGAAGCTCTCTTTTTGACCTTCAACTTGCTTAGCTGCGTATTTACGACACTCTTCGCGGAAATCTGAAGCAGAGATCTTTTGACCAGGCTTGCCTTTCTTTTTCTCTACCATTAATTCAATTGGTAGACCGTGACAGTCCCAACCAGGAATATATGGTGCATCAAAGCCAGACAGTGTTTTTGATTTAACAATAATGTCTTTAAGAATCTTATTTAATGCATGACCAATATGAATGTCACCGTTAGCGTACGGAGGGCCGTCATGCAAAATGAACGACTTTTTGCCTTTCTTAGCTTTACGAATCTCGCCGTAAAGATCTTCTTTATACCAACGCTTTAGCATTTCAGGTTCGCGGTTCGCTAGATTACCGCGCATTGGAAACCCTGTTTCTGGTAAGTTCAGGGTATTTTTGTAATCACTCATCGATTCTTAATTCCGTTATATTGGGCGAAGTTAGACATTATGTTATTCGGTGGAATAAACCGATTAACGATTGAGCTGAAGCAACCACACCCTTGCGGCTTCAGCATCCAATTCTATTTGTTGTTTGAGTTGTTCAAATGACTCAAACTTGTGCTCATTTCTGAGCTTGTGTAACAGTAACACTTCTAACTGCTGGCCATATAAATTGCCATTAAAGTCAAACAAGTGCACTTCTAATTGCTGACGAATACCATTAACCGTAGGTCTTTGACCGATATTCGCCACACCACCAATTTTTTTATTTCCCAGACCTAATGCTTCGACAACATAAACGCCTGAAACTGGTGATACGCATCGCTTAAGCGGAATGTTGGCAGTAGGGAAACCAATCGTTCTCCCTAGCTTTCGTCCGTGCGACACTCGACCACTAATACTGTAATCACGCCCTAACATATGACTGGCGGCATCTAATGAATCATCAGCCAGTGCATTACGAATTGCGGTGCTGCTTACACGTTGTTGCTGAACACAGAAACTATTCGTACTTACAACGTCAAAACCAAATTGTTGACCTGCTTTTTGCAACATAGCAAAGTCGCCAGTGCGCCCTTTCCCAAAGCAAAAATCATCACCAACAACTAAGTATTTAACACCAAGCTTGGCAACCAGTAAGTCTCGAATAAATGCTTCTGCAGACAATGATGCAAAGTAGTCGTTAAAATTAACACACAGTAATCGGTCTAGGTTTAGCTTGCTTAGCTGAACAAATTTATCTCTTAAACGAGTTAAACGAGCTGGCGCTCTGTCTTTACTAAACAACTCCATTGGTTGTGGTTCAAATGTCATCACAACAGAGGGTAGATCGAGAGCGTTCGCTTTTTTGCTCACTTGCTCTAAGACTTGTTGATGACCTAAATGAACACCATCAAAGTTACCAATCGTTAAGACACAACCTTTATGTTGAGGCTTAATATTGTGAATACCACGAATTAATTCCATTGGGATTAACTAAATACCTATTTATCAATTACTATGCGTGAAACCGACGGATTATATACTAATCAAGTTCACTCTGTCGCTGCTTTTACATCTTTTAAGCGAATGCCTAATGCGAGTAACACAAAAATATATACGCTTGCTCCAATAGCAATAGCCAGTGCTAACATCATCACCCGTTCACTAAATGCCCAAGTTAACCACAATGACATATCTTCAAGGTGCCATAATAATACAGCGACCATAGCTGTTCCCGCCACCACTAGCTTGCTCATGAATACCATGGTTTTTTTCGTTACTTTATAAACATTGGATATATGAAGACCACGATAAAGCAGTGCCATATTGACAAAAGCGGACAGAGCCGTCGCCATGGCTAATCCGACGTAACCGTAGTGCCAAGCAAAAATAGCATTAAATACCATGTTGGTGACCATCGCTATGATCCCGTACTTCACGGGAGTCTTTGTATCTTGCCTAGAATAGTAGCCCGGTGCTAACACTTTAATCAGCATAAAGTTAAGCAGCCCTGAAGCGTAAGCAAACAGTGACAATGATGCTTGGTGTACATCATGAGGGGTAAATTCACCACGCATAAATAACACCATCAGCATTGGCTTAGCTAACACCATCAAACCAAGCATTGCCGGAACACCTAGCAGTGTCACCATACGAACGCCCCAGTCCATCGTTTGGGCAAAGCCATCACTTTGAGCATCCACATGTTTTCTTGATAGAGCTGGCAAAATCACAGTAGCAATCGCTATTCCAAAAAGTCCTAATGGAAACTCAAGCAAGCGATCCGAGTAATAGAGCCAGCTGATCGAACCTGTAGCAAGGAAACTCGCAATAAAAGTATCAAACAACAAATTAATCTGACTGACAGAAACACCAAATAACGCAGGAATCATTAATGTTCGAATTTTAACGACACCAGGATCTTTCCAACCCCATTTAGGCTTAACTAAGACCCCAGCTTTAATAAGAAAAGGCAGTTGAAACAAAAACTGAACCAGACCGCCAAGAAAGACGCCAATCGCTAGACCGATCTCTGGCGTACTCATTATTGGAGAGATAAACCAAGCAGACCCTATGATCATCACATTGAGGAAAACAGGAGTAAACGAAGAAACGGCAAATTTCCCTAGAGTGTTAAGAATGGCTCCAGATAAAGCAACAAAAGTAATAAACCACAGATACGGGAACGTAATTTTTAGCATAAAGCTGGCCAATTCAAATTTCTCTGCTGACGGCCCGCCATTTAACCAGTCGAGAAACCAGCCCGCACCAAACAGCGCAGTAATAACACCTGAGCCTAATACGCCCAGTACTGTTACAATGGACACAATAACGCCTAACGTACCTGATGCCTTAGCGATGAGTTGTCGAGTTTCATTCATATCACCTTTAGCATGATACTCAGTTAGAACCGGTACAAAGGCTTGCGAAAACGCACCTTCTGCAAATAGTCGACGTAGAAAGTTAGGGATTTTATTTGCAAAGAAAAAAACATCAGCGCTGGCTCCAGCGCCCATTAGATTAGCAACAACAACATCACGAACTAAGCCTAACACTCGTGAAATCAACGTCATTGCGCTGACAATCATGCCTGATTTTAGAAGACGTTTACTCAAAATAACCTCAATCACCACGTTCAATACAGCTGTATCTTCAATCACAATTAACGAATGCTAAAGTAACGGAAGATAAGTATTAGCAATGGTATAAAAATACTGTTAGAATCCACGCCATCTTAACCGTGATAACCTTTTCATACCAAACTTGTTTGGCTTCGATTGGTTTTTGCACAAATTATTTGACATTTAAGCGCAAATAGAGGATATTCCTCGCCCTTAAATTGTCACCGAACTATGTTTTTGGGAGTTAGACCTTGGCAAACAGTAAATCTGCTAAGAAGCGCGCTATCCAAGCTGAGAAACGTCGTCAGCATAACGCTAGCCGTCGCTCTATGATGCGCACTTACATGAAAAAAACTATTGCAGCTATTGAAGCAGGCAATAAAGAAGCAGCAGCTGCTGCTCTAGTAGAAGTAACACCACTTCTAGACCGTATGGCGACTAAAGGCCTTATTCATAAGAATAAAGCTGCACGTCATAAGGCTCGTTTCTCTGCTGCAATCAAAGCTCTTTAATTAGAACTTAGATTTCTTTGAGAACAAAAAAAACCGGCTTCTGCCGGTTTTTTTATATCCAAATTTTCTTATCTGGCTTTTTACTCAAAAACAGTCATTACTTATTTAGTCTACTACTGCGCACTAAATTCATTGCATGGGACAACTAACCTAAAGTTAGCTGTCTGTATCGCAATACAAACCGTAGAGTAATTTAATCATAGCTTTCACTTCATCACTACTAAGTGAATAGAAAACAGTTTGCGCTTCTTTTCTCGTATTCACTAGCCCATCGCGACGTAACCAAGCCAAATGCTGAGACAATGCGGATTGGCTTAATGCTAATTGGGAACCTAATTCACCGACAGATAGCTCACGAGTATGCAGTAAACATAAAATCTGCAATCGTTTTTCGTTTGCCATTGCTTTAAGCAATACAACTGCCTGAGCTGAGTTTTTATCCATGTCTTCTAAGTTCATTAGATACTTCCACATTCATAAACATCAGTGATACACATATCGTTCACTATTCAATAAATAATATAACGATATCGCCTTATCAACAACTTACAAGCCATATCGAATATCACATTTCATTAAGTATGACATTACACATATAACATTGGCTTATTTGAATAGACTATTGAAGTCTGCATCAAATATATTTTTCACTGCCGGATGTTGAATCATTCTCTCAGCGAAAATGATGTAATACTCTTCTTTTAAATCTTCTATTGTGCCGATTAAGGTTAGTGGTGAATGCTCATCGACTTCGTTCATATAGATAGTTGGCGCTAATAAAACGACATCTTTATGCTGGTGAAAGAACGCCTTCATAAGAGCGATGTCGTCAAACTCACCTAAAATGTCTGGTTTTATTCCATGCTGATCAAACCATTGAAATACTTTACGCCCCATTGCTGTTTGACCACTTGGGATCAATAGCTTTGACTGCTCAAGCCCTTCTGGTAATGAGATCCCTTTATTACCATAACTAAAGAAGCTCATATCGAACTCACACAATCTTTTACTGTATAAGCCGGGGCTTTGGCTAGAGTCTACAGGGCAATCCGATAAGATCATATCTAGCTTATGTTGAGATAACTGCTCTAGCAGTAACTCGTGAGTCGACTCATAACAGCGTAGATGGATACTATTATCTTGTGGCACAGCACTAAGTAGGATTTTACTCACTAAGTTCTTCGATAGAGAATCAGCAACACCAACTTCAAACAACATATTTGAACGCTGGCTGTAATTAACGATATCAATCATTTCATAACTTAGACCAAACATTCTATCGGCATACTTAAATACTAACTGACCAAGTTCTGTCGGCTCAACACTACGGCCATTACGCTTAGTTAGCTTTCCATCCATACGCTCTTCAAGTGCTTTAATCTGGCCAGTTACCGTTTGAGGCGTTAAAAAAAGCGCATCAGCTGCTTTTGTCACCGAACCTTGCTTGCACACCATCCAAAAGTAATAAAGGTGGTTGTAGTTTAAATGGTACATCGCTTCACCAAATTAAAAATCAGTTCAGTCTATTTTAATCACTATATTCCACAAGTTAAATAGTCATTTCGGAAAAAACATCAATTAGCAAACTTCACCCTTGGTTTTTCCGATTTCGTGGTTTTTAAATATTACAGATATGACATCTTTACGGTAGAAACCAATGAAAAAATTGTATAAACCCTCATTATTCACACCTCCGCCACAAACCAATAAAACACTTTAAATTCAATAGTTTAAACAAAACCAAAGTGTACAGATATTATTACAAACTAGCAGAATCACAAAAATTACAGCTACTGAGTGAATTGTAATAATAGTGAAATATTTGCGGTCTAGTATCGCTATCAGATTCAACTACAGACCAAAACTAACTTAAACGGTCAACGGAGAAAACTATGATGAACCAAGCTACTTCTACAGCGGCACCAACAGTGGGAAGATCCCAATGGTTACGCTGGGCTAACTTGGCATTCATGCTGTACCTACTTCTTTTAGCAGTATCAATGGTAGGAAGCGGTTTCAAATGGGCAACAGGCGAGCACGCAAAGGTTTTATTTGAATTTGCCTCTCACCCAATTGCGGGCCTAATGATCGGTCTTATCGCAACCGCGTTAATTCAATCATCTAGTACAGTTACGTCAATCATCGTTGGCTTAGTTGCTGGTGGACTACCAGTAGAAACAGCAATTCCTATGGTTATGGGTGCTAACATAGGCACAACCGTAACGAATACCATTGTTAGTTTAGGTCATGTTCGTTGTAAGGTAGAGTTTAAGCGCGCTTTCGCAAGTGCCACTATTCATGACTTCTTTAACTTGCTTGCAGTAGCTATTTTCTTACCGTTAGAAATGATGTTTGGCATTCTCGATAAGATTTCTCACTGGTTAGTGTCTCCTTTCCTAGCTACAGGTGATATGAGCATTAAAGGTTTGAACTTTATCAGCCCTATCACTAAACCCGTTGTCGGTGCGATTAAAGGCCCACTGTCTACATTCAGTGATGTCACCGCTGGCGTTATGTTGATTATCCTAGGTATTGTTACTATCGTCGTTGCTATTACTGTAATGGGTAAACTGATGAAAAGCCTGATGGTTGGCCGTGCTCGTGAAATCCTAAAGAATGCAATTGGTCGTGGTCCACTACATGGCATCGCTTCAGGTTCAATCGTAACAATCTTAGTACAGTCATCTTCAACAACGACAAGCCTAATGGTTCCACTTGTAGGCTCTGGCGTTCTAAAAGTTCGCGATATTTACCCATTTACTTTGGGTTCTAACATCGGCACTTGTATTACCGCTCTACTAGCTGCGACAGCGGTATCTGGTGAGTTTGCGGTGTTTGCACTACAAATTGCGTTGGTACACCTAGTATTCAATATTCTAGCTACGGTATTTATCTACGGTATTCCTTTCCTTCGAGAGCTACCGGTTAAAGGTTCAGAGTTCATTGCAGAGATGGCAGTGAAAAATAAATGGGTTGTTGCGGGTTACCTAGCAAGCGTGTTTATTGTTATGCCTGGTACTGTTCTTGCGCTAACTGCTTAAAGTGAATAGTAAGAGATAATCGGTACAAGCCAAAAGCACATTCAATAAAAAGGCCGCTAAACTTTAACCAGTTTAGCGGCCTTTTTGTATCTACTCTTTCCTGACAGCCTACGTCTCACCCTGTAGTTGAAAGCAAAGCTTGCTTAATTCAATCAAGCTTTATAAATCAAACCAACAGCAGGCTTTAGAACAAAGTATCTTTATACTGAAAACGGGTACTTAATCGCTTCATGGCATTCATAACCTTCGACCCAAAAATCGTCTAGCGTTACCCATGTTTCAAGGTCTTCTAGTGACGTGATTTTAGGATTGATATGGAATGTCGCGGCTTTCAAAGGTTCGCGAGTAAGCTGAATATCTCGCATAGGGGCTAGCTGATCTTCATAGATATGCGCGTTAACAATTTTATGATAAGCCACACCCGCTTTCTTACCTGTGATTTGAGCCATTAGTGCTAAGAACACATAGACCTGAACCATATTGAAATTCAAACCAAGCGGCACATCACAAGAGCGTTGAGTGCTGTTTAAATACAGTGTGTCACCAAGTAAAGAGAAGTGATGGCTATACATGCATGGACGTAGACAGCCCATATGAAATTCACCCGGATTGTAGAAGTTTAAGATCTCACCTCGATCATCCACACCACTTGTTAAATCATCAACAATCTTACGTAGCTGATCGATATGCCCGCCATCTGGTTTCGCCCAAGAGCGACCTTGAACACCATAAACACGACCCATGTCGTCTTCGCCTTTACGGTATTCATTGTTTAACCAAGCTTGATTTAAATTCGAGTTAGCATCCCACGTTTTGGTGCCCAACTTTCTAAAATCTTCAGCATTATCATAGCCACGAATATAACCTAGCAACTCAGCTACAGCCGACTTCCAAAAGCTTTTACGAGTCGTCACTAAAGGAAATTGGTTATTGGCAACGTCATAGTGAAGATCCGCGTTAATCACGGTTAAACAACGTTTCCCTGTTCTCTCATTTTCAATCCAAGTGCCACTATCAACAATGCGATGACAAAGATCTAAATACTGTTTCACGATTTATCCTTACTTTACTGCTTTACTATCGTTGAATTGACCACGCTTGTAAGCCCATAGCATCATCAATACACCACCTATGATCATTGGTAGTGACAAAATTTGTCCCATTGAAATGAAATCACCGAATAAACCTAGATGCGCATCAGGTTCACGGACATATTCAACAAGGAAGCGGAATGTACCATATCCGGCTAAGAATAACCCTGATACAGAACCGAGTGGGCGTGGTTTTTTAATGAACCAGTTTAGGATAAAGAACAGCACGATCCCTTCTAAAGCCATTTCATACAACTGAGATGGATGACGTGGCAGAGGGCCGCCATTTGGGAAGACGATACCCCAAGGCGCATCTGTCACTCTTCCCCACAATTCGCTATTCATAAAGTTACCAAGACGCCCCATCCCTAGTCCAAATGGAACCAATGGTGCAATAAAGTCTGCGACGCCAAAAAACGTTCTGCCATTCTTTTTCGCGTACCAGAACATGGCACTAATCACGCCAAGAAGCCCGCCATGGAAAGACATGCCTCCGGTCCAAACTTTAAAAAGATAGAGAGGATCTTGTAGAAATATCTCAAAGTTATAGAAAAGAACGTAGCCAACTCGGCCACCAATCACTACCCCTAAAAAACCAGCAAACAATAAGTCAGATACTTGTTCACGAGTCCAACCACTGTTTGGTTTATCTGCACGACGGTTTGCAAGCCACATCGCAAAGGCAAAGCCGACTAGGTACATAAGCCCATACCATCGGATTGAGATCGGACCTAATGAAATAAGAACAGGATCGATATTGGGAAATTGAATGAGCCCCTGAGACATAAACGATTACTCTTTAATTGAAGTTAGTAAACTAAAATATTAGTCCGCTAAAGTGTTATAAGTTATAGGTTGAGACGAGATTACAGCAGCATAGTTCCAGCGACAAACATTAAAAATAAGGCAAATACCTTTTTTAACATCGCTGTTGGTAGAGTACTTGCGAGTCTTGCACCTATTTTGGTGGTAAACATTGAAGTCGACGCTATCGCAATTAGGGCAGGAAGATACACATAACCAACACTGTAGTTTGGCAAGCCTTCTGCTCTATAGCCATGCAATATGAAGCCTGTCATCCCTGATATCGCAATCATACAACCACATACCGATGATGAACCAACCGCTTTACGCATTTGGACGCCATAGCGACTCAAGAATGGAACAGACAACGATCCCCCACCAATTCCAGCAAGGCTTGAAACCACACCAATGCAGGAACCACATAGTAGTGTCACAGGGTTACTGGGCATCTCTCTCACACGGGTCGACTTAACTGATATCAACATTTGAATAGCAAGGAGCGTAACGATAGCGGCAAAAATTCTTGGTAGGTATTCCGAAGGCACCCAGTCAGCAATGTAACTTCCCACAAAACCACCAACAACCACGCCTGGCATCAACCACTTAATGATATCCATGTCGACGTTGCCGAGTTTTAAATGATTAACAGCCGAAGAACCAGAAGTTAAAATGATAGTAGCTAGTGATGTCGCTAATGCAACCAGCATGACACTTTCAGAACCGATACCAATAGAAGGAAGTAAATAGAGCAGCGCAGGGACAACTATAAGCCCACCGCCGATACCTAGTAACCCCGCCATTACGCCAACAAACGCACCAAGCAAAACTAATAAAAACAACAACTCGATATGCACAGCAACCTCTATTTTTTGCCTGCTCTAATGAACCCAGCAAAACCTTTATCTTCAAAATGAGACGACATCATAGTATAGATGTCCTTGCCATACGCATGTTTCAAGGCTTTGTTAGCAAATTGCTGTAATTCGTTTGTATCAGAGTGGCGTAGCAAGTACTTCACTTTAGCCACATTCGAGGTATTCATACTTAACGAGGTGTAACCCAGCCCCACTAATAGCAAAGAACCTATCGGGTCTCCGGCCAACTCACCGCATACACAAACCGGTAGATTGAGATTCTGACACGTGTCGTGGATATGCTTTAGCGCCATGATGACGGCTGGATGTATAGACTCATACACATCAGCAACGTGCGAGTTATTTCGATCAACTGCCAGTAAATACTGAGTTAAATCGTTAGTCCCAACCGATACAAAATCTATCTTATTCGCAATAAGAGGAAGTAAATACAACATCGAAGGGACTTCTATCATAATGCCTACCTCAGGCATGGATAGACTAGGATCAACTTTTGATACTTCTTCGTAGGCTTGATTAATGAGTAGCAATGCGTCATCCAGTTCTTGGGCGCTCGCAATCATTGGTAATAAAATACTTAGGTTATGGTGATCAGAACTTGCTCTCATCATCGCTCGGATCTGGATCAGAAATATATCGGGATGATCCAAAGTAAATCGAATACCGCGCCAACCTAAAAACGGATTATCTTCTTCTATAGGCAGGTAAGGTAAGGCTTTATCTCCACCCACATCCAAAGTCCGCATAACAACTCGTTTATTCTGGTATGTATTTAACACACTTCGATACTGTTGAATTTGTTCATCTTCAGAGGGGAAACGGTGCTGAAGCAAAAAAGAGATCTCTGTACGATACAACCCAACACCATCAACGCCTTGGTTGATCGCAATATTAGTATCGGCACTTAACCCCGCATTGAGAAACATTTCAATCCGTTGCCCATCTGCCGTTATTGCTGGTTCTTCTGATCTCTTACTTACCATTGAGGTCAGTTCGCGCTCTTCATTTGCAAGTGCGCGGTACTCTTTTAGCAAGTGTCGATTCGGCGAGACTAACACTTTTCCGCTGTAACCATCTACAACGCCACGCTTGCCGTTAATCTCCTTAAGGTTAAGGTTTATCCCCATAACAGCAGGAATGCCTAAGGCTCGAGACAAAATAGCTGCGTGTGAGTTTGCCGCACCTTCAAGTGCTACGACGGCTAATAATTTATCTTTCGGTATGGAGGCAAGAATCGACGCGGTAAGTTCTCTTACAACTAATATCACCGGCCTATCTAACTGTTGCTGCTCTTTTTGGGTGTTGTACAAAAAATACAATAACCGCTGACCAAGCTCTCGAATATCTTGTGCTCGTTCTCTTAGGTACACATCAGACATTCGTGCAAAGCGGTTAGAATACGACTCCACAACCTGACGCAGTGCCCAGTCAGCTCTATCACCTTTTTGAACCTGTGCTTTGAGATCTTTACGCAACATAGGATCGTTTAACAGGTGGGTAAACAGATCAAAGATGGCGAGTGTTTCTTTATTGATTTCGCCACGCAGCTTTTTTCTCATGCGACCAAAATCATTACGCGCATCTTCAATCGCTAACATTAGCCACTCTTGCTCTTGGCTGATATTAATGGTGGAGGCAGGTCGTACATCCGATAACTGTGGCTGAGCATCATCCCACCAGAACTCACCAATTGCGACACCAGAAGATGCAGGTATTCCAACGGTTGCTAACTGCTTCTTAGAAAGGCTCCAGTGCCCTTGCATTTGAGCATGAGCAATAATAACAGCGAGCTGTGCAGCTAAGGTAACCAGAAAAGATTCTTCGATTTCATTGAATAGCCTAGGGGACTTTTGCTGCACAACTAAAACGCCAAGGACTTTTTTTCGATGAATAACCGGTGTGCCAAGAAAGCTGTGATAGACCTGTTCGCCTAGCTCAGGAAAGAGCTTGAAATCAGGGTGTTTAGAAGCATGGGCGATATTGATAGGCTCGGCGCTGCGTTTAACTAAGCCGACGAGCCCTTCATTGAATTGAATATGAATCTTATCGCCTGAAAACTCCAACCCTTGTGTGGCCATGAGCTCCAGACGATTTTGTTCTTCATTGGCAAGATAGATAGTACAGCACTCCGTCTCCATAGCGCTGCATGTTTGCTTAACTAAAATATCAAATGCTTGATAAACATCATCTACTTTTGAAACCTGTTCAACTATTTCCCTTAGTTGAGAAAGCATGTCTATTCTACCCTCTTTGGAATTTTCGTTTACCTTTCAATTTTCGCTCTTTAAATGGCATAGCCATCGAGGCGAATTCCTTCATTGCACGGCGATATACGTCTCGTTTGAAAGAAACTACTTGTCGTACAGGGTACCAATAACTCACCCAACGCCAACCATCAAATTCAGGGGTGTTACCACGCTGCATATTAATTTGTGATTCATCACAATCTAAGCGCAATAAAAACCATTTCTGTTTTTGTCCGATACAGACAGGCTTTGAATCCCAACGAACTAGGCGCTTTGGCAATTTGTATCTTAGCCAATGACGACTCGTCGCTACAATTTTCACGTCCTTTTTAGTAAGACCGACCTCTTCGTACAGCTCTCTAAACATGGCTTGTTCAGCTGTTTCACCCTCATCAATTCCCCCTTGAGGGAACTGCCATGAGTGTTGTCCGTATCGTTTAGCCCAGAAGACCTGACCATGGTTGTTACAGATTACAATTCCCACATTTAAGCGGTAACCATCGCCATCTATCACTGGCCAACCTCAAATAAAATCTTTAATAACAGTGATTTTTCCACATATCCCCAACGGGAGCAAACTTACTAGTGTGATTAGCACGTGATTTATTGGTAACAACAGAGAACATGGATAACTATTAAGCAAAGAACTAGTTATCAACACAACAATGAGACCTAAGCCACATTTATTCACCTTTTCTGTGAATAACTATGTGCAGAAAGTTTTAGAAACAGATCATTTAACATTCAGCATAACTTATAAAACAATCAACATCGATACAGAACCAACAAATAAACACAACAAAACAATAAGTTAAAGATAAACGCGCAATGTATCTCATGTCACCTTTGTTACTGTTTTCACACAAAAACAAACATGGTTAAAGATCAACCAATAGCAACCTTATCCACATAAACAACCTAAAACTTGGTGTTAATTTAATTTTTCAAGCATTTTAGCAACAAAAAAGCACTGTTTTTTTATACATGAACATAATTATTGCCGTATATTCACTTTTTACCTGTGGATAAGTAACCAAGCGACGATCTTTTAATCTTAATGATCATTTATTCTCCATTACGAATGTCATAACATTTGATATCATTACTGACTCTAAATTCATTATTATCTACTTTTTATGAAGCCAGAACCCTCCACTGAAACCGAACTACTTAACCGAGCTAAAGCGATTGCTGGACTCTCTCTTCAAGAGCTTGCAGAAGAGGCCAATATCACAGTTCCTGAAAACCTAAAGCGCGATAAAGGCTGGGTAGGTCAATTACTAGAGTGGCATTTAGGGGCAACTGCTGGCAGCAAGCCTCAGCAAGATTTTGAAGATCTGGGTATTGAACTTAAGAGTATTCCTATCGGATACAATGGCAAGCCACTAGAAACAACCTTTGTTTGCGTCGCTCCTTTGATTGGCGTGCACGGGCTATGTTGGGAGAATAGTCACGTAAAAAATAAGCTTTCTCGCGTGCTTTGGGTACCCGTTGAAGGAGAAAGAGAGATCCCGTTAGCGGATAGAAAAGTAGGTTCACCTCTTATCTGGTCTCCATCTAAACAAGAAGAACAGCAACTAAAAGCCGATTGGGAAGAGTTGATGGAGCTGATTGTCTTAGGCCAAGTAGAGCAAATTACCGCTAGACATGGAGAAGTTCTACAACTCAGACCAAAAGCCGCAAATAGCCGCGTTTTAACCGATGCCTTTGGAGCGAGTGGGAAACCGATTAAAACACGCCCAAGAGGGTTCTATCTACGAACCCAATTTACAGCTAGCCTACTTGAACAGTACTTTATTTAGCGACATCTTTAATGCGTAGCTAAAGATAACTCTTCATCATTGTATAAGGGGCCATTTTCACTACCGAATTCATCATACGCATTATGTAAACGTAGAAATGCCTTATCCACGCCGAGTCTAACTAACTCCTCTTTCACCTTCTCCAAAGAATCAAAGTGTATTGGCTCTTCATCAAGCTTTATCGGTTCAAGCTTGTGCTTATACTCCACCGCAATTTGGTATTGAGAGAGATCGGAACATCCTATGACAAACACCTTTGGTGTCTGAGACGAGTCTTTATGAAAGCCATGAATCCATTTATCTAATTGTCTTTTTTGCATATGTAACTCCATTTACTTTTCTAGACTCCAATTACCATTCTAGACAAAGACTTCACTTTTGCGAATTCTTACATCAATACGTTTGATCCTAAGTTGGTTTCACTTATATTGGATTCATGCCGATAAGATTCACAAGGACGTACAATGCAATACACTAAATTGCCACACTCAAGCTTAGAAGTGAGCAAGATCTGCTTAGGCACCATGACATTTGGTGAACAAAACAGCCAAGAAGATGCTTCAAATCAATTAGATTATGCTCTTGAAAGAGGCATCAACTTCATTGATACCGCAGAGATGTACCCTGTTCCCCCAAAGGCGAAGACACAAGGGTTGACTGAAAGCTATATAGGAAACTGGCTTGATAAATCGGGTAAAAGAGAAAAGGTCGTCTTGGCAACTAAAGTGGCAGGCCCGCGCAACGTGCCTTATATTCGAGACAATATGAGTCTCGATAGAAGAAACATTCATCAAGCCATTGATGATAGCCTGAAACGACTAAAAACAGACTATATCGATCTCTATCAATTACACTGGCCTCAGCGACAAACAAACTGTTTCGGCCAGTTAAACTACCCTGACACGGCAGAGCAACAAGAAGTAACGTTGATTGAAACTCTAGAAGCGACGACAGAACTGGTGAAAGCAGGAAAAATTCGTTATATCGGAGTATCTAATGAGACGCCATGGGGGGTAATGAGCTTACTTAGGCTCGCCGAAAAACACGATTTACCAAGAATAGTGTCCATACAAAACCCATATAACCTGCTCAACCGCAGTTTTGAAGTCGGCTTATCAG
This sequence comes from Vibrio kyushuensis, assembly GCF_050337325.1. Lineage (NCBI taxonomy): Bacteria > Pseudomonadati > Pseudomonadota > Gammaproteobacteria > Vibrionales > Vibrionaceae > Vibrio > Vibrio kyushuensis. The sequence continues at coordinate 154,516 of NZ_JAKJSV010000009.1, read as the reverse complement.
AGATTAGTCATTATGAAGGTGTGAAGTTACTTGCCTACTCACCCCTTGCGTTTGGTTGCTTAAGTGGAAAGTACCTCAATAACCAAAAGCCAAAAGATGCCCGTTGTAGCCTTTTTGAACGTTTTGTTCGCTATTTCACTCCACAAGGAGTTGCGGCGACAAAAGCCTATGTTGATCTTGCCAACAAACACTCAGTTGATCCCGCTCAGATGGCACTTGCCTTTGTTAATCAACGTCCATTTGTTGCCTCCAATATTATTGGCGCAACAAATATGGAACAGTTGAAAATGAATATTGATAGTTTAGATGTCGTTCTTAGTGATGAATTGCTTCAGGGATTACAAGAGGTTGGTACGACTTATTCCAACCCTTGTCCTTAACATTGATAGCTAGGGGTAGGTGAAGCGCCTACCCCTATCGATTACGTCGCTATTCGCGCACTTAAAACTCGGCGAAGATGACGAACACGACGTTCCGCTTTGACTGCATCCGGCTCTGTAAAACCAATTGGGCGACCATCAGACTCTAGGCCAATATCACGCAACAGATGTGTGTTTTCCCATGGAATATCGTAGGTGCTTCGACGCAGTTTTCGCTTCCACGTTTGCTCTTCTCGACGAAGATCAGCACGTACAAGTAAAGTAGCAAGTTTTAGATAAATTGAATGACGCATAGTAATTCTCCAGCTTAATAAACGTAACTGGGGAAGTGGCCTTGGGGAAATATAATGATCCCTGTTTTGCTGCCATTTCCCGCAGCCAAAACAAGGTTACGGATTCGTTATTTAGTTGATTTGGTTCGATCTGATGCCATCATGAAATTACAGGCATCTATGGCCATCGCCATATTTTGATCAACAGAAGTACAAACAAAATGAATGATTGATAAATGTTTCATCGGTACCTCCTAACTAAATAATAAATCCAAAGAAATGTGTGGTGTGAAGCTATTGCTCACGGTTAAATTCTATGCAATTGAGATAATAATTCAACAGCTGTTTATAAATTAAACGAAAAACATTTTATTACTCTAATATTCTAAAACGAGTCGGGTCAAAAACAACACATTCACCAAACCAATAACAATTTACCAACATAATAATTGGCATTAAAAAACCACGCTATTTCAGCGTGGCTTCAGTAGGGTGCTGTATCTACAGTATTTATAGTGAGATAACTATTATTAGCTCACTGCATCTTCTGTAATTAGATTGTGTTTGTTTAACAATCGGTACATCGTCGCACGAGATACGCCCAACTCTTTAGCTGCAATTGATACCTGCCCTGAATGAGACTCTAAAACCAGCAGCAGAGCATCTCGCTCACTTCGCTCTCGAATACTCTTTAAGCTTCGTTTACCATCGTTTCGTTTTGGCAGTTCAAGCTGGGCCTCACCAATCATGACGTTATCAGACATCAGTACAATACGTTTAACCTGATTCATCAGCTCTCTAATATTTCCAGGCCAATGATAACGTGTTAAATCTCGGATAGCGTCTTCAGAAAAGCTACGAGCTTGAGCATTGAATTCTTTTGAGTACTCTTGTAAGAAATGACGAGCTAAAATGGCCACATCGCCCGCCCTCTCTTTCATGCTTGGTACATTAATACGTAACACATTGATGTAATGATAGAGCTCTTCATTAAAGTCACCATCGATAAGCGCCTTCTCAATATCTGATGAGTTTGCAGCCAAGATCCGTACATCAACCTCTTTTTGCCCTTTCAGGGTATCAACCATTCCATCTTGTAAAAATCGTAATAGGTTAAGCTGCTGACTTTTAGGTAAGGTCAAAATATCATTGAGCAGAATTGTTCCACCATCAGCTTTCTCAAGCATTGAAATTTGAGTGTTATCTTCCTGATCAATACCGAAAAGATCGCACTCTATGCGCCTCTCTGACATCGCACGACAGTTCACCGAGATGAACTCTTTTTGAGAGCGAGCCGATGTTTTATGGACGGCTCTAGCAACGGTCTCTTTCCCTGTTCCACTTTCACCATAGATAAGAATGGATACATCAGTTGGACCAATACGCTTGATTTGATCGCGAAGTCGCTTCATTGGAATTGAATCCCCAATTAAGCCCATATCATTGGTTGAACCATAATTAGGCCACACTTTCTTCTCAAGCTTGAGCATCCCCAACTGATGACCAATTGTACTCATTAACTGAGCGTCAGGAATTGGAGAGGTGAAGAAATCAATGCAGAAGTTAACAATGAACTGGCAAATGGTGTCTGAACTGAGTTGAGACTCGCGTATAAACGCTAGCCAACGAACTTGCTTATGCTTACTTACTAGATTAGCAATACCATTAAGGCTAAATTCATCATGACTTAAATCTACGATACCAATACATGGTCCAGTCTCACTAAAGAGTACATCAGCCTTACGTAAATCTGCACATAAAGTGCAACGCCATCCGACTTGTTCCAACACTGAAAGCCAAGGTTCGTATGTCCCACCAACAACGACAAGTGAACCAGGGACAGAATCCATTCGGAATTGACTACCCATTACTATGTTCCTTATATTGATTTCTTATTTTAGTCGCACGCATGTGAGCCCTGCAACGCATATCAATCTACATCAACCGCTACATTATCGAGACTTGATGAGATAATCTGTCTCAATACTAAGACTAGGTCGCGAATAATCAATCATACAACTATTTACTCAATATACATTCAAATAAACTATAAAACCAGACTCATAACACACCGTTCTTAGTCAATAATGTGATAAGAATCAGATACAAAAAAACCACCATGAAGGTGGTTTCATCAATTAGATTTTCTTACCCAAAGCACTACTTAGTCAGTATTACTCTAGCAAACATCACTCTATGCTTGAGGACGCATTGCAGGGAATAAGATCACGTCACGGATTGTGTGCGTGTTTGTAAATAGCATCGCTAGACGGTCGATACCAATACCTTGACCTGCTGTTGGCGGTAGGCCGTGCTCTAGTGCTGTAATGTAGTCAGCATCGTAGTACATTGCTTCATCATCACCCGCATCTTTCGCGTTCACTTGCGCTTTGAAACGCTCGTCTTGGTCTTGCGCATCATTAAGCTCAGAGAAGCCATTCGCTACTTCACGACCACCGATGAAGAACTCAAAACGGTCGGTGAAGAATGGGTTGCTGTCGCTACGACGTGCCAGTGGAGAGATATCTGCTGGGTAACCAGTAATGAATGTTGGTTGAATTAACTGAGGCTCAGCCGTTTCACCAAAGATCTCTTCAAGAAGTTGACCGCATGTCCAGAAAGTTTCTACGTCTACGTGTACTGATTTTGCAATCGCTACCATCTTCTCACGGTCTTGCAGATCAGCTTCTGTTAATGCTTGAATCTCAGCATGCTCAGGATTGTAGTGCTTGATTGCATCGAACATGCTCATGCGAGCGTAAGTGCCGCCAAACTCTACTGTTTCATCACCGTAAGGCATTGAAGTAGAGCCAAGAACGTCCATTGCAGCCGTGCTTAGCATCTCTTCAGTTAGATCCATTAGATCTTTATAGTCAGAGTAAGCTTGGTAGAATTCCATCATTGTGAATTCTGGGTTGTGACGTGGAGACAGACCTTCGTTACGGAAGTTACGGTTGATCTCGAATACACGGTCAAAACCACCAACCACTAGACGCTTAAGGTAAAGCTCTGGTGCAACACGTAGGTACATGTCGATGTCTAGTGCATTGTGGTGAGTGATGAATGGACGCGCAGTCGCACCACCAGGGATCACATGCATCATTGGCGTTTCAACTTCTAGGTAGCCTTTTGAGCTCATGAAGTTACGGATTGAAGAGACAAGCTTCGAGCGCACGATGAATGCGTTGCGAGAATCTTCGTTAACGATTAGGTCAACGTAACGCTGGCGGTAACGCATCTCTTGATCAGTCAGACCGTGGAATTTCTCAGGAAGTGGACGAAGTGCTTTAGTTAGCAGTTCAAACTCTTCCATGTTCACGTAAAGATCGCCTTTACCTGATTTATGAAGCGCACCTTTAACACCAATGATGTCACCGATATCAAGGCCTTGGTACTTCTCTTTCAATACTTTCTGAACGTCTTTCGCGGCGTATGCTTGAATACGGCCAGATGTTTCTTGAATCGCTAGGAATGGGCCACGCTTAGCCATTACACGACCAGCAATGGCAACAATGTGGTTAAGCTCTTCTAGCTCTTCTTTGCTCTTTTCACCAAACTCAGCTTGCAGATCTCCAGCAAGGCTGTCACGACGGAAATCATTCGGGTGACCGTTAGCACTACAGTTCTGGCGGATGTGATCTAATTTTCCACGACGCTCTGCAATGAGTTTGTTTTCTTCAGGTGAAGAAGCTTCTTGTGTGCTTTCGTTTTGAGTAGCATCAGTCATTTTCAAAGGACCCTATCTGTCGGTGTAAGCTTATAAACCTGATTTCAGGCTAGCTTCAATAAATTTGTCTAAGTCACCGTCAAGAACCGCTTGAGTGTTACGGTTTTCAACGCCTGTACGTAAATCTTTAATGCGAGAATCATCGAGTACATAAGAGCGGATTTGGCTGCCCCACCCGATGTCTGATTTCGTTTCTTCGCTTGCTTGTTTTTCAGCATTTTGCTTTTGGATTTCAAGTTCAAAAAGCTTTGCACGTAGCTGCTTCATCGCTTGGTCTTTGTTCTTATGCTGAGAACGATCATTCTGACACTGAACGACTGTATTTGTCGGAACGTGAGTAATACGTACCGCCGATTCAGTCGTGTTTACGTGTTGACCACCCGCGCCTGAAGCTCGGTAAACATCAATACGTAAGTCAGACGGGTTAATATCGATCGTAATGTTGTCATCAATCTCTGGATAGATAAACGCAGAAGCAAATGAAGTATGGCGACGACCACTAGAATCAAACGGAGACTTACGAACTAAACGGTGCACGCCTGTTTCAGTACGTAACCAACCATAAGCATACTCGCCAGAGATTCGTATCGTTGCGCCTTTAAGACCGGCGACATCACCATCAGATACTTCGATAACTTCGGTTTTGAAGCCCTTCGCTTCAGCCCAACGCAAATACATGCGGAGCATCATTGAAGTCCAGTCTTGTGCTTCTGTACCACCAGAACCTGACTGTAAATCGATGTAGCAATCTGACGCGTCATGATCACCTGAGAACATACGACGGAACTCAAGTTTGCCTAGCTTCTCTTCAAGCTCTGCAAGTTCTGGTTCAATTTCGTCAAACGTTTCTTGATCACCTTCTTCAACCGCAAGCTCAAGTAAGCCATCGACATCTTCAACACCTTGGTCAAGTAAATCGATCGTTTCAACTATCGCTTCTAGTGATGCACGTTCTTTACCAAGTGCTTGAGCACGTTCTGGTTCATTCCATACATCGGGTTGTTCTAGCTCTGCATTTACTTCTTCTAGACGCTCTTTTCTTGCGTCATAGTCAAAGGTACCCCCTCAGGATATTTGTGCGCTCAGACACATCCTGAAGACGGTTTTTTATAGGATTGATTTCAAACATTTTAGCTCATCGGTTATGAGTAGAATTTAACCGAAGAAGTTTACTCAAAAATGTGACGAAGATACAGAAAAAACCGATGGAAATAGAAATAAAAAAGGCTGATGTATTCATCAGCCTTTGTTCATTGTTACTAAAAGAAACGCTTATGAAGCGGTCTTTTCCGTTAACTCTTGCTCAACTGATTTACCAATGAAGAACATAGATACGATGGCTGCGGATGTAGGCAATAACCACCCCATACCAATCTCGAATAACGGTAACATATTCAATGCAGAAACATCGACACCCGCTACTTTCGCAGCGTCAATTAGTGCAAAGATTAATGCAACAAGTACCACAACACGATAAGCAACTTCTGGGTTTGGCAATCTGTCACGCACAAATGCTAACGCAACTAGCGCAATTGCAACTGGGTAAAGCGCAAAGAGAACAGGTACAGACAGTGTGATCAACTGAGATAACCCAACGTTCGCTACCGTCGCACAAATACTGCCAATAATAAGTACCCATTTTTTATAAGAGACAGATGTAAGCGAGCTAAAGTAATCTGAACATGCCGAGATTAGGCCAATCGCGGTGGTTAGGCACGCAAGAAGAACAATCACAGACAAAACAATCTGACCATAAGGACCAAAGAGAGCCTGAACGTATAAACTCAGTACAGCGCCACCGTTATCTGCGCCCGCAGCAACTACAGCACTTGTTGCACCCAAGTAGAAAAGAGAGATATAGACAAACGCCAAACCAGCCGCTGCAATACAAGCAGATGTAATAAGGTACTTAGCTGTCGCGCTACGCTCCGTGATCCCTTTATTACGTAAAGCATCAACGATTAGCATACCAAACATCAACGAACCAAACGTATCCATCGTGTTGTAGCCTTCCAAGAAACCTTTGGTTAGTGGTTGTGTCGCGTAGTCGCCTTGAGCAGCAATCATCTCACCTTGAGGATCGACAAAAACGGCAACAGCTAAAATAATGAGACCGAGGAACAAAACAGGCGTAAGTACCTTACCTATCACATCAATTAAGCGTCCTTGAGACCAAGCAAAGAACATAGCGATGGCAAAAAAGGCAATAGAGAATAGTGCGAGATCAGATTGAGCAGCATCGGCTAAAAATGGACGAATCGCCATCTCGTAAGCAACTAAACCAGTACGAGGGGCAGCAAAAGCAGGGCCGATGATGATAAAAATAAGTACTGCAATGATTGTTGCTGCGCGTACTGGTAAATCTTTCGTAAGGTGTTCCCATGTACCGCCCGCTTTAGCCACGGCAATAATGGTAATAAGTGGAAGGCCTACTGCTGTCAGTAGAAAACCAAGCATCGCTGGCATTAAGTTCTCGCCCGCTAATTGCCCTGCCAATGGTGGAAATATGATGTTGCCTGCTCCTAAGAAGAAAGCAAACAGCATGAAGCCAACGGCTATAATGTCTGTCAATTTTAAAGTCTGCTTCACAGCTAACCCTTACTATAATGTTGAACGATATTGTATTTGCATATGTGCGCTTAATCAGCACAATACACTTTAATTTGGTCGCGAATAATGAAGAAACACTTATCAATTGGCAACCTTAAAGAAAAAAACACAATATTAATCTACACTTTCAACAATAAGGCAGTTGATAACACTGGTTAATTATAAATTTCCAGAATATAAATAAGATCAACTTAGCTACCTGTTAGAAAACAAATAGAATAAAAAACCAAACATTAAATTAACAACAGACAAACTTACCGACAAAGAGTTAGAAAGCAAAATAATCATGAAGAGTGGCACGTTAAATACTAAAGACTTTAATTTTAAGCAGTTTTCCATCTACGGTGGGCAATCAGGCATGCCTGTCAGCACCGATGGGGTTTTATTAGGGGCTTGGACAAGACTAGATGGCATTCAAACCCTACTAGATATAGGAACGGGAACCGGTCTATTGTCTCTGATGAGTGCACAACGAAATTCAACTCTAAAAGTCACAGCGATTGATATTGATCAGCATGCGATTGAAAGTGCATTACACAACTTTCAACAATCACCGTGGAATGATCGCTTAGATCTAATCGAAGGTGATGTTTTAGCGACAAGCATAGAGCCGGTGTATGACGCGATTATATGTAACCCTCCATATTTCAACTCTGGAGAGCAATCTCAAGTCAATCAACGAGCCAAAGCCAGACATACCAGCACTCTGGATCACCAAACATTGCTTCAATGCTGTTTTGACCTAACAACACCTCTCGCTACAGCCAGTTTTATCTTGCCGTTATATGAAGGAAAGCAATTTATTGAACTGGCTAAATTGTTAAATTGGCACGCTGTACGTGTCTGTCACGTGAAAACAACCGAGAAGAAAAACACATCTAGGTTGTTGATAGAGTTAAGTAAAGTAGCAAGAGAGACTGAAGAGAGTGAGTTAATCATCCACGCCGATGGACAATACAGCGCTGCGTTTCGCGCCTTAACTCATAACTTTTATCTAAAGATGTAGAAATATCATGTGATCATAATCACTAATACATCTATAATATCCGACCTAAATTTTGCCATAACACGCCTACCGGCTTGTGGAGATACTATAGTGATCAGAACTTTTGCTGACCTTGATCTAGACGAAACCCTTATTACAGCTATTGAAGAGCTGGGTTTTGAGCGCCCAACACAAATTCAAGAAGATGCGATCCCACAAGCTTTAGACGGTAAAGACATTCTTGCCTCTGCTCCGACAGGGACAGGTAAAACCGCAGCGTTTGCCATTCCGGCCCTACAGTACTTGCTTGACTTCCCTCGTAAAAGACCTGGGCCAGCTCGTGTTTTAGTCTTAGTACCTACACGTGAACTTGCGATGCAAGTGGCCGATCAAGCGCGTGCACTGGCAAAAAACACACGTTTAAACGTCTTTACCATTACTGGTGGTGTTCAATACCAAGAACACGCAGACATTCTTGCTCAAACTCAGGATATCGTCGTTGCAACGCCGGGTCGTTTAATGGAATACATTGAATCAGAGCGTTTTGATTGTCGTGCTATTGAATGGCTTATCTTAGATGAAGCCGATCGCATGTTGGACATGGGTTTTGCTCCTGTCGTTGACCGTTTAGCCGCAGAGTGTCGCTGGCGTAAGCAAACGTTGCTATTCTCTGCAACGTTAGAAGGTCGTGGCGTTGAAGGCTTCACTGCCGATCTTCTTAAAAACCCAGCGGAAGTTTCAGCTGAACCTTCTCGTCGTGAGCGCAAAAAGATTACTCAGTGGTATCACCGTGCCGATAGCATGGAACACAAACTGGCACTACTTAAAAAGATCCTAACCGATCAAGCTGAACGTTCTATCGTCTTTTTGAAAACTCGCGAACGATTAGCAGAACTGCGTATCGAACTTGAAAAAGCGCAGATCCCATGTGCATGGATCCAAGGTGAAATGCCACAAGATCGTCGCAACAACGCGATTGCTCGTTTCCGCGATGGCTCTGTGAATGTATTACTTGCAACCGACGTTGCCGCTCGTGGTATCGATCTTCCTGACGTAAGCCACGTTATTAACTACGACATGCCACGTTCAGCAGATATCTACCTGCACCGTATTGGTCGTACAGCTCGTGCTGGTAAAAAAGGCAACGCACTCTCAATCGTAGAAGCACACGACCAAGCAATGCTTGAACGTGTCGCTCGTTATATTGATGAAGATATTAAAGAGCGTTTCATTAAAGAGATGCGTCCTCAACATAAAAAAACATCGACCAAGAAAAAGAAGAAAGATGTAAAGAAAAAGGTCGTTAAGAAAAAGAACACCAAGAAGAAATAAACCCCTTCCGATAGACGAAAAAATGCCGCTGTTTATTAATAAACAGCGGCATTTTTGTATCTAAAGCAAGCAGATTCTTAAACCAAATATTCAAAATAGTTGCTGCTGTAGCAAGGCAACAAGCGAAGCTTACCCTAGGAGCATAGTAAACTATGTGACTAGGGAAGCTGAGCGTAGTTAACGCAGCTACAGTATCAAATATGAAGAATATTAGTGTTCGCGAGTCGCTCGGAATTCAATATCAGGAAAACGCTCTTTCGCTAAGTTCAAGTTCACCATCGTTGGTGCAACGTAAGATAAATTATCACCACCATCCAAAGCTAGATTCGCTTGGCTCTTACGCTTAAATTCTTCAAGCTTCTTATCATCATCACACTCAACCCAACGAGCCGTTGCAACGTTCACACTTTCGTAAATCGCTTCAACGTTATATTCAGATTTCAGACGAGCAACAACCACATCAAACTGTAGAACACCTACCGCGCCAACAATTAGGTCATTATTTTGCAGTGGACGGAATACTTGTACAGCGCCCTCTTCAGATAACTGAACTAACCCTTTTAGAAGCTGCTTTTGCTTCAATGGATCACGAAGGCGAATACGACGGAACAGTTCAGGAGCAAAGTTAGGAATCCCCGAGAACTTCAGGTTTTCACCTTGAGTGAAGGTATCACCAATCTGAATCTTACCGTGGTTATGCAGACCGATAATATCACCCGCGTATGCCGTTTCAGCACGAGAGCGATCGCCTGCCATAAACGTTACGGCATCTGAAATACTGACACTCTTACCAGTACGAACATGATTCATCTTCATACCTTGATTGTAAGTGCCCGACACTATGCGCATGAAGGCAATGCGGTCACGGTGTTTAGGATCCATGTTTGCTTGAATCTTAAATACGAAGCCTGAGAACTTCTCTTCAGTCGCGACAACTTCACGCTCATTAGCTTGACGAGTTTGAGGACCTGGAGCCCACTCTGTTAGACCATCTAGCATATGATCCACACCGAAGTTACCCAGTGCTGTACCAAAGTAGACAGGCGTTAACTCACCCGCTAAGAAAAGCTCTTGGTCGAACTCTGGGCATGCACCCATAACCAGTTCAATCTCTTCACGAACACTTTCAGCAAGATCAGCACCGACAGCTTCATCAAGCTCAGGGTTATCTAGACCTTTGATCGTGCGAACTTCCTGAATCTCATGACCATGACCTGATTCATACAAAATCGTCTCATCACGGTGAATGTGATAAACACCTTTGAACTCTTTACCACAACCAATTGGCCATGAAATCGGAGCACAAGCCATACCCAGCTCGCTTTCAACTTCATCGAGTACTTCCATTGGGTCACGAACATCACGGTCAAGTTTGTTCATAAAGGTAACGATAGGCGTATCGCGCAGACGAGTAACTTCCATCAGTTTGCGAGTACGATCTTCGACACCTTTCGCCGCATCAATCACCATCAAGCAAGAATCAACCGCTGTTAACGTTCGGTAGGTATCTTCTGAGAAGTCTTCGTGCCCTGGAGTATCTAGAAGGTTAACCAAACACTCATTGTATGGAAACTGCATTACTGAGGTTGTTACCGAGATGCCACGCTCTTTTTCCATCTCCATCCAGTCTGATTTTGCATGCTGGTTAGAGCCACGACCTTTTACCGTTCCCGCTTTTTGAATAGCGTTTCCGAACAACAATACTTTTTCAGTAATGGTGGTTTTACCCGCATCCGGGTGAGAGATAATAGCGAACGTTCTACGTTTAGAAACTTCACCAATAAATGGAGTATTTGACATGAAAAGGTCTTCTTTTGGGCTAGTGAGCTAAGGTGACAAAGAAACAGTGCCGAGCTAGCAGTTCGATTCAATTTTGCGCGATATTCTCGCTTATATTTGCACTTTGAGCAACTAAAGCCCGACTACAGGCACGATTAATTCCTTTCAATGCGCTTTGTTGTTAATTTATCGATGATTATGGGCTATAACTAAGTAAGTAGGTGGAACTTAAAGTAGCTATGTATAAATCCAAACAGATAAATTCTCTCGCATTTCGTCAAGCAAAAACCGTATTTCTAGTATCTGTGATACTGGGGCTCTGTTTTAGTTTTTATCATATATTGGTTGACCTTCATAAAGAACAAACGCGTATTGAAGAACACTACCAATTCAAACTACTACAAAATTACTCAAATGCCAGCCAGGCCGCTTACCATCTCAATCACTTACTTGCAGAGCAAGTCGCTTCAAGCCTGATGATGGACGATGCCATTTATAGAGTTGAAATTATTGATGATTTCGGCGATACCTTAACGGAAAACGAACGCCATATAGTCTCACAAAGCTCTCTTATTGAAGTGTTATCTGATTACTTAACGCCGACAGCTCCCATATATAAATCAGCGCTACACCAACCTAATTCAAAGCTAATCGTTGGCGAATTAAGTTTCTCTGTTAACGGAACCAATATTGCGAAAGACTTTTTAACCAAGATGACTCAGGCCATTTTGTTTGACTTGATTCGAAACATACTGCTGACCACGATTTTGCTGGCTTTTTTCTATTACAAACTCTCTAAGCCAATTGTCACTTTAATTACATGGGTTAAGTCGCTGCAAGATAAAGACAGTTCAGTCCCGATTCCCGCCCAAAAACACCACGACGAACTCGGAGAGCTTGCGGTTTCTTTTCATAATTTATGGCAACAACGAGAAGCCGCTGAAGCTCAATTAAATAAGTTAGCCTACTACGACACGCTAACGGGGTTGGCAAATCGAGCGCTATTGCTACAAACATTGAGTGACTATATCGACGAAGCAAATAGAACAAACTCAACAGGTGTGTTGTTCTACCTAGATCTTGATCGCTTTAAAACCATCAATGATTCATTGGGCCACACGATTGGGGATAACTTACTCAAAGCGATTTCTAAACGGTTAGAAGCTTGGCTAAAAGAAGATTATATCGCTGCAAGAATTGGTGGTGATGAGTTTGTCATTTTAATTCCTCACCTCACCACAGACAAAGCCGCTGATATCGCGAAACAGCTATTGGCGTTGATTTCCAACCCCTACTCTATTGATGAACACCAACTATATTGTACCGTCACCATTGGTATCTCCGTCTTCCCTTCGGTAGGCAGTACCAATATCGATGTCCTGCGCCAAGCAGATACGGCTTTATATCGAGCAAAAGGTTCAGGTAGAAATAACTACATGTTTTATGAACCTGAAATGCAGGCTCAGGTCGAGTCTTTTCTGGAAATTGAAAAAGGTCTTCATGAGGCTCTGAATAAGGACCAGCTTGAACTCTACTATCAACCTCAAGTGAATGAGAAACATCAAATTGTCGGCGTAGAAGCGCTAATCCGTTGGAATCATCCAGAGAGAGGCTTGCTACCGCCGGGCGTGTTTATGCCTATCGCAGAAGAGACGGGGCAAATCCTACCTATCGGTGATTGGATCATCGAGCAGGCTTGTTATCAATACTCAATTTGGAAAAAACAGGGCGTGCTGCCTAGTACTTTTCGCCGCCTTGCCATTAACATCAGTCCTCTGCAGTTTTCTAAAGACTCTTTTGTCGAACACATCACTCAAGCGCTTTCTCAATCAGGCATTACTGGTGAACACCTAGAGCTTGAAATAACAGAGAGCTTATTACTGGAAAACGTAGAAAGTGCCATTCAAAAGATGGCATTACTTAAAGAGCATCAGCTAAAAATATCCATTGATGATTTTGGGACTGGTTACTCATCACTGCGATATCTAAAGCTACTTTCAGCTGATGTACTTAAAATTGATCGCTCATTTGTGACTAAATTGCATCTAGATGAAAGTGATCAGGCCATCGTCGACACCATAGTGATGACAGCGAGACGATTGAATTTGGAAGTGATTGCGGAAGGAGTGGAAGATCAATATGAACTGCATGCGCTAAAGCAATTGGGGTGTGACCAGTTCCAAGGTTATTTATTTGATAAGCCACTACCTGCATCTGAAGTGGTTAGTCGATTTGAGAAGAACCTATACCAAGTGCCTGAAAGAGAGGTCAAGGAACACGTTGTTAAAGCGCTCCCTAAATAACCGGATTGAATCTTATAAGAACAGATAGCTCATGATAATGGCATCTTCCTTACCTTTATCGGTTGGATAATAATTTACGCGTCGATCGAGTTCATTAAACCCTGCCGACTCATACAGCTGATATGCTTTCTTATTACTTTCTCTCACTTCAAGCCAAGCACTCTCAGCATTTACTTTTTCACACATTTCTAAAAAGAACTCTGTTAGCTCTTTACCGTAGCCTTTTCCTTGCGACTTAGGATCGACGGCAATATTGAGTAGTGTCACTTCACCGACTATATTCTGCGCGTAAAAATAGCCTACAACCTGCTTATCCACCAGCATCACATGATGGCACGCTCCACGACTATTCACATCACGGATCATGGATTCAGCCCACGGATGAGAATGAGCACTCTGCTCAATTGAAAAAACAGACGTTAGGTGAGACTCGTTAAGAGGGATAATTTCAAACATTTATATCATTACTCGTAAGAACAAATTTGCTGCCAAAGTGCTCTTCGGTGCTCATTGTGGCCATTAATTGATGAAAGGAGTGGTGATTCTAATTTTTTAGCTGTGATGGCGCCCTCTACAGACGCCTCACCCGCATACCAGATCCAAGTAAGCTGATGCTCACCTAAAGATGCTAATTGCTCAGGGTAGATGTGCAGCGCTTGATCTAACGAAAGCTTAATACTTTTGAGTACACGTTCGAACATCACGGCTAACTCACCACTTGGTCGCTCACAGGAAACCAACAACAACTTACAACTAGATGGTAAGTTAAAGTGAGGCGATTGATAGCCTTCTATCCGCTCAGGATGACTTAACTGCCAAGTGTCGATTCCCATTTCCTGCAAATATTGAAGTTCAGTTTGTGACATTGACAGTAACCTGCGAAACGTAAAAACGCGTCGATCCTAACAAATATAACCAATAAAGAAAGCGCTTAATCTAGCTCACTAAATTCAGGACAATATTCAATCAAACCAGAGCGCGACGCTAATTGCCCGTCCGCAAGCTCAACTATTTGAAACGCCCCTTCAGGCACGTCCCATTGGCAATGAAAACCGTGTTGGCTAGCACTTACAAAACCAAAACGAGAGTAGTAACTAGGATCACCCAGCACCACACATACCGGGTATCCAAACTCAAGTAGCGAAGAGAGCCCTTCTTTCACTAAAGATTCAGCAATGCCTTGATTGCGATACTCTTCTTTTACACAGACTGGAGCTAAGCCCTGCCAGTGATGATCTTCGCCTTCAACGACAATTGGGCTAAACATTGCGTGGGCAATCACTTCGCCTTCATCGGTGCAGGCCACTAACGAAAGCGTTAGATGACTATTCTCACGAAGTTTCATGACCAGATTCGCTTCAGCTTCTGTATCAAAGGCTGATTTGACTAAACGGTCAATTGGTAAAATATCAACTGGAGCTTCAGTTCGTATAAGCATTGGCTACCTCATTATTGCTCACAGATGCTTGAACACCTTTTTGTACAAAGTCTGCTAACTGCGCTAAAACAAGCTGCATCGGCTTAGGCAAAAGTTCTAAATCAACGCTATCCATTAAGTTCTTTACTTCCAAACCCAGCTCAGTATCGCCTTCAATAGAAAGTCTGCGTTGGAAAAATAGTGTATCTGGGTCTTCTTTTCGCCCTGCAATAAGAACTAGGTCGTTAAGGTCTCCAGAAAAGCTCACATCTTCGGTGACTGGATTATCCGCAACAATTAATTTCTCTTGCTGATAACTGATATACCAACACAGTTCCATATCGCGAACTTCAACCTTTAACCACTTATCTTCTAAAAACTCAAAATCACCATCTTCAAGCGCTTCTTTAAAGACCGCTTTCATTGCTTCTAGTAAGGCTTTTTTTTGAACAATTTGAGGCAAAAAGTGGACTGGGGATCGCAAAATTGATGCTGCATTTTGAACTAGTTGAGTACGAATCTTGTTTATCACGCGTGTTATCCGTTACTTTGTAAATATAATGTTTCATCATAATTGATGTACTGGTACAGATTCCTGTTATGTGTCAAAAAACTCAACATTGTGTTTTTTACTTTATATAGCATTAAAGCTTTATATAAAACAAAAGCTTTATAGCGAGCAGAAGCTTTTACATATAAGGAATCACGGGTATAGTTAATGTATCGTCTCATGTTTCACGACATCTGTGAAACTCTAAACGCAATGGAGAGTTGGTAGTTATTGATGCCTGCGCAACAATTACAGCACTGGTTTGAAAAAATCACACTACACAGCCCTTTCTTTTTTGCCGTCTTAGACGAGCAGCATAGCTACAGTATGGTCAATGAGCGGTACTGTGACATTGCAGGCCTTTCGTTAAACGAACTCACTGGTATGAATGATACTCAAATTCTTGGGAGTCATTTTTATCAGCACATCAAACCTTATTATGACCGAGCCTTTAAAGGCGAAACACTTGAAGCAGAAATAACGCTTCATGAGATAGATGTTGATACCAGCTTACACTTCAGCTTATCCCCTATCATCAATGGTAATAAGGTTGAGCAAATTGTTTTTCATGCTATCGATACGTCTGAAAAACAGATCTTAATTCGCTCTCTCGAAGAGTCGGAAAGTAAATACTCAACACTTGCATCACTTCTTCCTGACGGACTGCTTCTCGTGGAAGACGACTGTATTATCTCTGCTAACCCATCGGCTATTCGTTTGCTGGGGATGAATTCAACCGCAGACCTGCTAGGCGAAGACCTTACTCGACTGTTTGTTGATGAAAAAAGTAAAACCGTATTTAACACCCCTTTAAGCACGCTCATTGCCGACGCTCCATTTATTTGTCTTACCGGACCTCGTTGCGGCTTAGAGAGAAAAGTACAACTTCATGCTGACTCCACTATTGTGCTCGGCAATAAATCACAATTGGTGTTGATTCAAGACGCTGAAAGCGCTTCCAAGCAGCTTTCTAGCTCTTCACAAGAAGATGCACATATCGATACGTTGACGGGATCGTTCAATCGCTTTGGTTTTACCAAACGTTTAGAGCAGTTCATTCAAAATGAAACACCACTCATCATGCTCTATCTCGATATCGATAACTTCAAAAACATTAACGACTCTTTAGGTCATCACATTGGCGATAAGGTCATTAAAGAAGTTTCTTCTCGTCTAAAGCGCTTATTGCCTCAACAAGCCATTCTTGGCCATTTAGGTGGCGATGAATTTGGTTTGATTTTGCCTCAACCTGAAAACAATCGAATGGCGGAGATCCTAGCTGAACGAATTATTGGTCTAATTAATCAACCCTTTGATCTTCACCACTTTAGTAAGCGCCTATCATGCTCAATTGGTAGCGTTGCCTACCCTGGTGATGGTAACGATGCACGGATCTTACTGCAAAATGCTGATACTGCGATGTACGAAGCGAAAGATCGTGGTCGAAATCGTTTGATTAAATTTAATGATCAGATGAACAAAGAAGCTCGGATGAGATTATGGCTAGAGATCGAACTACAAAAAGCACTCCAGCAAAATGGCTTAGAGGTTTGGTATCAACCTAAGGTTAATGCCCGTGATTTTAGCATCAACGGCGCTGAAGCTTTAATACGCTGGAAGCACCCGGTAGAGGGCTATATCAGCCCATCTTCCTTCATTCCTGTTGCTGAAAAAGCCGGGCTAATTGAGCATCTAGGTCGAGTAGTCATGCGTGAAGTATTCGCCACGGTAAAACGCTGGAAGCTTCAAGGTATTTTACCGGGTCGAGTGGCGATCAATTTATCTCCTGAGCAGTTTGGAAACCCTAAATTGATTGATTATATGGAGAAACTACTCCGTTCAACCGATCTTGATCCTAACTGTATTACCTTTGAGCTGACAGAAAGCGCCGTAATGAGTGACAGTGAGCATACGATTCAAATGCTCAACGCCATCAAGAAGCTAGGCTTTTCACTCTCAATCGATGACTTTGGTACTGGCTACTCATCTCTCTCTTATTTGGCTCGCTTCCCTATCGATGAGCTTAAAATAGATCGCGCTTTCATCAGTGATATAGACACCCTACCAAAACAGATTACTGTTATTGAAAACATCATCAATCTTGGTAAATCATTAGATTTGTCTGTGGTTGCAGAAGGTGTCGAAACACAGCAGCAAGCGACACTCCTGTCTAATCTCAATTGCCATTCAATACAAGGATTCCATTTCTATCGCCCTCAACCAAAGCAAGAAGTTGAAGAGCTCTTTGTCCAGAATCGTCGACATAAAAGTTAACCTCTGATCTCGCTACCCCCATTTAGCTATTTGTCACTAATTGCTCATTGAAACCTGATT
The DNA here is from genome assembly GCF_050337325.1 of Vibrio kyushuensis. Lineage (NCBI taxonomy): Bacteria > Pseudomonadati > Pseudomonadota > Gammaproteobacteria > Vibrionales > Vibrionaceae > Vibrio > Vibrio kyushuensis. Next base: position 136,827 of record NZ_JAKJSV010000009.1, on the reverse strand, counting down.
TATTCACCGAAACCTGCCTTACATCAAATTCGCTATTCATAATTCTTCATAAAATGCGGTCACTTTGAAAAAATTGGTACTGAGCAATGGAACTCCTATGCCCAGCAGGTAATTTGCCTGCACTCAAAACGGCCATCGATTGTGGTGCTGATGCGGTATATATTGGCTTTAAAGATGATACGAATGCGCGTCATTTTGCAGGTCTTAACTTTGCCGGAAAAAAATTAGATAAAGCGGTGCAATATGTTCACGACCGCAGTAAAAAAATTCATGTCGCACTAAATACTTTTGCACACCCTAATGGGTTTGAGCGTTGGACGAGTGCCGTCGATAATGCCGCGGCTTTGGGTGTCGATGCGCTAATTGTTGCCGATATTGCAGTTCTTGAATACGCGGCTAATAAATACCCTGATCTTGAATTACATTTGTCGGTTCAAGCGTCTGCCACTAACGTAGCCGCCATCAATTTCTATCAGCAAAACTTCAACGTGAAGCGTGTTGTTCTGCCACGTGTTTTATCCATTCATCAGGTTAAACAGCTATCCCGTAACATCCCTCAAGGCGTTGAACTTGAAGTGTTCGCTTTTGGCAGCCTGTGTATCATGGCTGAAGGGCGTTGCTACCTATCGTCGTACATGACAGGTGAATCACCAAATACAGTAGGGGCCTGCTCCCCAGCTAAATACGTACGTTGGCAAGAGACCGATTCTGGCCTAGAGTCTCGTTTAAATGAGATCCTTATTGATAAATATGCTGCGGGTGAAAACGCGGGCTACCCTACATTATGCAAAGGCAGATTTGAAGCCGATGTTGACGGTGAGCGTAAGCTTTATCACGCGCTAGAAGAGCCAACCAGTTTAAATACTTTATCGATGTTACCAGAGCTTTTTGCTGCGAATGTCGCTTCGGTAAAGATTGAAGGTCGACAGCGTAGCCCTGCTTATGTAGAACAGGTGACTCGCACATGGAGAGCAGCGATTGATCGCTACCTTGCCAATCCTGAAGCCTACCAAGTTGAAGCCGCTTGGAACGCAGCACTTGCCAACGTTTCAGAAGGTACTCAAACGACGTTGGGTGCATACCACCGTAAGTGGCAATAGAGCCTCAGTTATGGAGAACAGTATGGAAAACACTATGAAATATGCACTAGGTCCTCTCCTTTATTTCTGGCCAAAACAAGACGTTGACAGTTTTTATCAACAGGCGAAAGAGAGCTCTTCGGACATCATTTACCTTGGAGAGGCCGTCTGCTCTAAGCGTCGTGAAATGAAAGCTGCCCACTGGTTTGATATTGCCAAAGAGCTAACAGGCAGTGGTAAGCAGGTTATACTATCCACAATGGCTCTGTTGGAAGCGCCGAGCGAAGTCAATGTGATGAAACGATATATTGATAACGGAGATTTTGCGATTGAAGCGAATGATGTCTCTGCAATACAGCTTGCGCATGAACACAAAACCCCTTTCGTTGTTGGCCCGGCAGTGAATACTTATAATGCGCACACGCTGAAGCTGTTCTTAAAACAGGGCATGATTCGTTGGTGTATGCCGGTTGAACTATCAAGAGATTGGCTAAACAACGTTCTTACTCAGTGTGATGATATTGGCATAAGAAATCAGTTTGAAGTGGAAGTCTTTAGTCACGGTTACTTGCCTCTCGCTTACTCCGCACGGTGCTTTACAGCCCGCGCAGAAAACAAGGCAAAGGATGATTGTGAAACTTGCTGTATTAAGTATCCAACTGGTATGCAGGTAGACAGCCAAGAAGGCCAAACGGTATTTAACCTAAACGGCATTCAGACACAATCAGGGTATTGTTATAACTTGATCAATGACTTACCAAGTATGAAAGGGTTAGTTGATGTGGTGCGTTTAAGCCCTCTTGGTCTAGACACATTTAGCGATGTCGATCAGTTCAGAGCAAACGAACACGGTCAGAAGCCGCAGACTATTCAAGATAAACAGTGCAATGGTTACTGGCATCAATTAGCAGGACTTGATGTGAAAAATATCTGATTAGCGTCCTTGCCAATCAAAAATAAATTCAAAGGTTTAGCTTATGTTAAACCTTTTTTATGTTTGCTCCTTACGCTTGAACCATGTCACTTTGCTGGTGTTCAAACTGTTTAAGGTCTCTTAATAACATGACAATCACGACTAGGCTAAGTGCGATATTAGACAGAGGATAAGCAATCCAAACTCCATCTATTCCCCACATCTTCGGCAAGAAGTATAAAAATGGCAGCTGAATGAGCATATTTCCTATCGTCACAAACATCGCCTTACTGCCTCGGTTGACGGCCTGATAATATGCGGCGGTCACCACTAAGAACCCATCTAAAAACAGAGCAAACAGGTGTAAACGAATACCCAATACAGCCGCTTCGATAAGTTCATTATCAGCTGAATTGAATATCATCACCGTTTGATATGGAAACAGATTGAGTAGTGCCATAAACGCGATACCGCCAAGAACGGAGGTAGCCATTGCTATTTTCAAGAGCTTACGCATATTATCGAATTTCTTAGCGCCAAAATTATAGCTCACTAAAGGCTGCATTCCGTTGGCTACCCCTTCAACCGTTAGATAATAAACAGTGACGATATAACCTAATACGGCATAAGCACCTATGTACATCACACTGCCATATTGAGTAAATAGAACATTGTGCAAAGCAACCATCATCGAACCATAAGCGTACATAAAAAAGCTCGATGCACCTATAAAGAGAATCTTGGGTAACGCATCCCATCGCATGACCAAGCAAGTCGCTGTCAATCGAACCTTTGCACGTTTTGAGAAGAAGTAAGCCAAGCCCAATACAGTAACAATTGCCTGAGCGATACCAGTGGCGACAGCTGCTCCCAATAATGCCCAATCAAGCCACGCAATGAATACAAAATCTAAAACGATATTGATTAACGCACCAATGATCATCAAGATTGTCGCCAAATTCGGACTGTCATCATTTCTAAGCAAGAATGGCATCGCGATTGACCCTAGCGTAAAGACGCTCGTCACAATCAAAACGTCTAGATACTGGATACCAAGCGCTAATACATTGCCAGATCCACCTTGTAACAGCAGAAAGTCGTCAGATAAAAACCATAAACTGACCGAGACAATTGGCGCAAGAGAAAATAAGGCAAGCAGCCCAGTTGCGAGTACTTGTTTTGCCTCTAATGCCTTTTTTTCACCTTGCTTAATAGATACAAAAGCGCCAGTCCCGACACCAATCATCATCCCTAAACCCATGATGGTTCCGATAACGGGCCACGCTAGGTTAATACTTGCTAATCCATCTGCGCCAACATAGTGACCAATGAATATTCCATCAACAACTTGATACAAACCATTGACCAGCATTGCGGCTACGGTAGGGATCGTATAACGCCAGAACTGACGGTATATGCTGTTACTCATAATGACTTCTCACTGAATTTTTATATATTTAAGGAAGCACGTGTTCATTAACACGAGCCAATCTCATTTAGTTAACATAGCTAACTAAATAATTAAATGTTTATTTAAGCGCTTTTTTTAGAAGGCTATTTAATTGCTCTACTTGTTCATTGGATAAATTCAGCTCTAGTTTTTGTGCCATGACTTCATACACTCGACTTTCATCCTCTAACCCAACAATTGCCTTCTCTGTTAATATGACCCGTTTTGAACGCGCATCCTCAGGGCAGCTTAAGCGCTGAACCAAATCTTTTCTCTCTAGCCGTTTAACCATGTTGGTCGCTGAAGGTTTAGAGACTTGCATCTCGCTGGCAAGATCCGTTAATCGAATCGCTTCTTTTGAAGATTGAATCACCTTCAAATAGTCGTATTCGTTAAAGCTCAGCTGACCAATAGGGTCGGCTTTGCTCTGTACTCGCCATATTTTCGAAGCAAATCGTTCAATTTTTTCTAGGTTATCACTTAGCACAGTCGAAGCCACTTAGTTAGCAAGGCTAACTATAATAATGCATAATTTATAAAAGACAATAAAAAACCGCTTTTTACTCGACACTACTTTCAGTAGCTACAGTAAAAAACGGTTCTATTTAGAGCGTATTGGACGTTCGGTTATTGATCGCTCTTAGCTTGCTGTTCGGCCTGTTTCTCTGTTTCAGCTTCAAGCTTCGCCTTGGCTAACTGTTCGGCTTTAACTTGATTGTAAATACGGCTCAGTTCTAAGAATGAATAGCGGTGCTCAACATACTCAAAAACATTGCCAGCTAATGCTAGCTTGTACAAAGAGATAGCACTTGCAAAATCACCGTCTTGTTGGTGACGCTTCGCCATATAGAAGTAAACTTCAGTCAGTCGCTGAGCTAGTAACGTGTTGTCTCGCGTGCCAACTAAGATCGCTTTAAATGCGTTTTCTTCTGAAATTTCATTGAGTGTTAAACCGACGAGAACCCAGCCCCACTCTTCACTACGAGCATCATATCGAGTTTTCAGGTCTGCTTTTGCAACTTCATAATCTAATTCAGACTGGATAATGTAAAGCCAAAGTGCGCCAAATGGATCACTCGTATCACGTTCAAAGTGCTGAGACATTTCTTCAAACGCTAAATCAATACGTCCACCATAATATAACGCTATAGCACGATTGCGTTCCGCATAAGAGTTATCAGGATCCAGTTCCAAAGTAGAGTCAAATGCTTCGTAGGCTGCATCGAACTCACCCACTTGAGTAAAGTAGACACCCAGTAAGTTAAAGATATCTGGTTGTGCAGGGTTTAATGAAAGTGATTGATTGAAATCCAATCGAGCTAAATCACGTAAGCCAACACTGTCATAGTAGTTGCCACGTTCATAATGCATTTTAGCTCTTACTTCATCTTTTAAATCAGCACGTTGAAGAAGCTGAGTTAAACGAGCAATTTGAACTTCTTGCTGGACACTTGCCTGCAGAGGCACCGCCATAGGTGGATAAATCCACTGTTCTTGATCAGTTGTAGAGGTAGATGCACAACCCGCTGTTACCAACAAAATTGCACTGATAGTGGCGCTACGAAACCATTTCACAAATAGATACTCCTGTCGCCCAACATGAATTTGCTGGAATTTAGATAATAAAAAAGGGAGCGATAATGCTCCCTTTATAACATGCTTTATACTCAATAGGTTAAATTACCTAGTTAAGTATAGCGAATTACTCAGCGTCAGTTGCTGGAGTTTCTTCAGCAGGCTTATCTACCGCTTCTTTCATGCTTAGACGTACACGGCCTTGACGGTCGATTTCAAGAACTTTAACTTTTACTTCTTGACCTTCAGTCAGGTAATCAGACACTTTCTCGATACGCTTGTCAGCGATTTGAGAAATGTGTACTAGACCATCTTTACCAGGAAGAATAGTAACGAAAGCACCGAAGTCAGCTAGACGTGCAACTTTACCTGTGTAGATAGTACCAACTTCAACTTCAGCAGTAAGTGCTTTGATGCGGTTGATTGCGTCGTCAGCTTGCTCACCAGACGTTGCAGCGATCTTAACTGTACCGTCGTCTTCGATTTCGATTGTTGTACCAGTCTCTTCACAAAGAGCACGGATAACTGCGCCACCTTTACCGATTACATCACGGATCTTATCAGTGTTGATTTTCAGCGTGTGGATACGTGGAGCAAATTCAGAGATATCATCACGAGCACCACCAAGCGCTTCATCCATAACAGTAAGGATGTGCTTACGCGCACCTTGTGCTTGGTTTAGAGCGATCTGCATGATCTCTTTAGTGATACCTTCGATCTTGATGTCCATTTGAAGTGCAGTAATACCTTCGTTAGTACCTGCTACTTTAAAGTCCATGTCACCTAGGTGATCTTCGTCGCCAAGGATGTCAGAAAGAACAACGAAATCGTCGCCTTCTTTAACAAGACCCATTGCAATACCTGCAACAGAAGCTTTGATTGGAACACCAGCATCCATAAGCGCTAGAGATGTACCACATACAGAAGCCATTGAAGAAGAACCGTTAGATTCAGTGATTTCCGATACAACACGTACTGTGTATGGGAATTCTTCAATTGAAGGCATAACCGCAGCAATACCGCGCTTAGCTAGTTTACCGTGGCCGATTTCACGACGCTTAGGAGAACCAACGAAACCAGTCTCACCTACACAGTATGGAGGGAAGTTGTAGTGTAGAAGGAAGTGATCTTTCTTCTCACCCATTAGGCTATCGATAATTTGTGCATCACGTTGTGTACCAAGCGTTGCAGTAACAAGTGCTTGAGTTTCACCACGAGTGAATAGAGAAGAACCGTGTGTACGTGGAAGAACGCCAGTACGTACATCTAGTGCACGAACCATGTCTTTTTCACGGCCATCGATACGTGGGTTACCAGCAATGATGCGGCTACGTACAACGTTTTTCTCTAGAGAACCAAGCATGCCGCGGATTTCGCGCTCGTCCAGTTCTTCGTTTTGTGAAACTAGAGCAGCAACTGCTTCGTTCTTAATTGCGCCAACTTGCTCGTAGCGAGCCATCTTTTCAGTAATTTGGTAAGCTTCAGAAAGACGAGTTTCAGCAAGCTCAGCAACTTGTGCTTTAAGCTCTGCGTTTACTTCTGGCGCTGTCCAGTTCCAAGAAGGAGTTGCAACTTCAGCAGCAAACTCGTTGATCGCTTTGATTACTACTTGTTGTTGGTCGTGACCGTAAACAACAGCAGAAAGCATCTCTTCTTCTGAAAGGTTATCAGCTTCAGATTCAACCATAAGTACCGCGCCTTCAGTACCAGATACAACAAGATCCAGTTTAGAGCTTTCAAGCTCAGTGTTTGAAGGGTTAAGTACTAGTTGACCATCAACGTGACCAACACGTGCAGCACCGATAGGACCATTGAATGGTGCACCAGAGATAGCAAGAGCTGCAGACGTTGCGATCATAGTGATCATGTCTGGATTTACGTCTGGGTTGATAGACACAACCGTAGCGATAACCTGAACTTCGTTTTTAAACGCACTTGGGAAAAGTGGACGAATTGGACGGTCAATTAGACGTGCTGTTAGTGTCTCAGCTTCTGAAGGACGACCTTCACGCTTGAAGAAACCACCAGGGATTTTACCAGCAGCGTATGTACGCTCTTGGTAGTTAACTGTTAGCGGGAAGAAGTCTTGACCTGCAACCGCTTCTTTTTTAGCAACAACAGAAACGAATACTGATGTATCGTCCATAGTCGCCATTACAGCAGCAGTAGCTTGACGTGCGATAACGCCAGTTTCTAGAGTAACTGTGTGATTGCCGTATTGAAACGACTTTACAACTGGTTTTTCAAACATTATATATCCTTGATCTAAAGAGTAACTTTAGAATAAGTAAGTGACAGTTCAAGAGATTACCAATCGCGACTAGTGAAAAGAGACTAAGGGTAATAGTTGATTAACCTAATCGCTTTTGAATAGTCGCGACCAATAGGCCGACATCTGTGACTGTAATTCTTGAACAATTTTATCTGCCAAATGCGAGAGCATTACAGGCGAGGCGTAGTATAAACCATATGAGTGGTGTTTTGCTATTCCCCTTTTCTCTGACCGAAAATAAATAAGCTATCACCGAGAATAAATGGGGATTGAGTTGGAATAAATGCGCAAGGGAAGTTTAAAAACAAGAAGGTAAAGACAAGATATAACAAAAGCAGTAAATCGCAGGCAACAAAAAAGGGGCATATAGCCCCTTTCTAAACAAACTTTCTATGCAGCTACTATTAGCGACGTAGACCTTGACGTTTGATTAGATCTTGGTAACGAGCTAGGTCTTTGCCTTTCAAGTAATCAAGAAGTTTACGACGGCTAGATACCATGCGTAGAAGACCACGGCGGCTGTGGTGATCGCCTTTGTGAGCTTTGAAGTGACCTTGAAGGTGGTTGATAGAAGCAGTAAGTAGTGCTACTTGAACTTCTGGTGAACCAGTGTCGCCTTCAGATTGTGCGTATTCTGCAACGATTGCTGCTTTAGTTTCTGCATTCAGAGACATAATGCTCTCCTAATAAGAGTAGGTTTGTAGTTGTAGCAGCCAATCTCTGATTCAGCCACTACGCGAAGCGCGGATTATAGGGGAATCTCAGAACTATGGCAACTGAATATGGTAACTTGAATTTGCCCACACCCTCACCCTATCGCTTAAAGATTATTTGCGTCGAATTTTTTCATGTTAAACTTAGGCTTAACACCTTTAATTAATTTACTAGGAACAAACATGAAAATCGGCATCATTGGCGCAATGGAACAAGAAGTAAGCATCCTAAAGCAAGCCATTACGAACTGCAAAGAAGTCAGCAAAGCTGGCTGTACTTTCTTCTCTGGTGAATTAAACGGTGTTGATGTAGTTGTTTTACAATCAGGTATTGGTAAAGTAGCCGCTGCTATTGGCACAACAGTATTACTTGATGAATATCAACCAGATGTTGTAATTAATACAGGCTCTGCCGGTGGTTTTGATTCAACGCTTAACCTTGGCGATGTGGTTATTTCAACAGAAGTTCGCCATCATGACGCTGATGTAACTGCATTTGGTTATGAAATTGGTCAAATGGCTGGTCAACCTGCCGCTTTCACCGCAGACCAAAAATTAATGGATATCGCAGAGCAAGCGCTGACACAAATGGAAGATAAGCATGCCGTTCGTGGCCTAATTTGCACTGGCGATGCGTTCGTTTGTAGCGCTGAGCGCCAAGAGTTCATTCGCAAGCATTTCCCATCAGTAATTGCTGTTGAAATGGAAGCGTCTGCAATTGCACAAACTTGTCATCAGTTTAACGTTCCATTTGTTGTTGTGCGTGCTATTTCGGATGTGGCCGATAAAGAGTCACCAATGAGTTTTGAAGAGTTTTTACCATTAGCAGCGCAAAGCTCATCAGAAATGGTAATTAAAATGGTGCAACTGCTTAAGTAGTAAATTGAAGAGTCACTGACGCTAGAGTAATTAACGACAAATATCATGGAAGAAATTTTTAGTCAGCTATATTCAAATGGAACGCTCCTCGTTATGTGGGGAGCATTGCTATTTCATCTAATTATCCCCATTCCCAGAGAAGCTCACCCAGTCACGTTATGGCATAAATTCGCCGAGCAACTGGCTGACAAAGTGAATATCAACAGCAATTACTCTCAAAGTCTTATTTCCGGTACTTTGGCTTGGCTGTTAATGGTTATACCGACTCTGCTGGTCCTTTGGGCGTTAAAGCCGCTAGTTTGGCAACCGCAACTGTTTGAACTTGCTTTATTACTCTTAGCAATAGACTGGCGAAGTAATGAAAAACTGGCGAATGGATTAACCAAAGCATTGGCGCATGATGATAAAGCAGGGGCAAGAACATTACTCTCTCCTGTACTTAATCGAGACACCAGCAGCTTATCAGCCTTAGGGTTAGGGAAAGCAGGTGCTGAGACCATTATTATGGGCTACGGTCGTAATGTCGTATGCGTTCTTTTTTGGTTTGCCATTGCTGGAGGCGGAGGGGCGTTGGTGTATCGTTTATCCGCAGAATTAGCTAGGGCTTGGTCACCGTCTCGCTTAACCTTTTCACCATTTGGAATCACTGTTACTCGAGCCGTTGCTGTACTGGATTTTATTCCTTTGCGTCTATTCGCACTGTTTATTGTCTGCGGAAACAAAGCAACCTATACATTCAAAGCTATGCTAACTCAAAGTTCATCATGGCCACTACCGGGGCCAGCATGGTTACTGTCTTCGGTTGGAAACAAGCTTGAACTCTCGCTCGGTGGCCCAGCCATTTATGAAAAACGCAAAAGTGTACGAGCTAAAATAGGCGGGCGTATAGCCCCTGCTGCTATCCACTTATCTCAGATCCAGACTCTCATTGCATGGCGTGTATTTGCTTGGGTCCTTATTCAAAGCACCGTTCTTTTTATCATTTATCAAGGGTTTTAAATGCCTCGCTTCATTTTTGTTTTACTGCACCTCGCTTCTGGCTCTTTATTTTCTCTATCCGTACAAGCGACAACAATCGATTCAACTCCCGTAGAGCGCATTATCTCTTTGGCACCACACGCAACTGAAATAGCTTTCGCCGCAGGCCTTGGCGATAAGCTTATTGCAGTCAGTGCCATGAGTGATTACCCCGAATCAGTCCAAAGCCTTGAAAAAGTCGCTAACTATCAAGGTATGAAGCTTGAAAGAATCATTGCACTTCAACCCGACCTCATTATTGCTTGGCCATCAGGAAACCCGCAAAAAGAGTTAGAGATGCTTGAACGATTTGGCTTTAATATCTACTACTCAACGACGTCAACCCTTGATGATATTGCTGACAATATCGAACAGCTAAGTCACTACAGCGACAACCCTGAATACGGTTATCATCAAGCTAAAGAATTTCGTAAGCGACTCACTGAGTTATCGAATAAATACCAAGTAGATGAGCCTGTTCGCTATTTTTATCAGCTCAGCGAAAAACCGATCATTACCGTGGCCCAGGGACACTGGCCTAGTGAGGTCTTCTCATTTTGTGGTGGAGTAAATATATTTGAGAAGAGCCCAACGTCATACCCTCAAGTTGGTATTGAACAAGTCGTTGTCGCTCAACCAGAAGCACTGTTTTTATCTGAGCACGCAATGAGCGATGGCAATATGTGGCTAAAATGGCAAGAGCAACTGCCTGCAATTAAAAATGAGTCGGTTTGGACACTTCAATCTGACTGGTTAAATCGACCAACACCAAGAACACTTTTGGCTATCGAACAAGTATGCGAACACTTACAGTCAATTCGAGAAAAACGCTAACGTTTTGATGGAGAATTACGTACAATTTCGGCCTGAAATTTTCCACACTAAATAAGAGTAATCTGTAACATGGACTCCATGGCGCTTTATCTATTTGATCTATTTGGCACCGCCATTTTCGCTATCTCTGGCGTGCTACTGGCTGGGCGACTAAAAATGGATCCTTTTGGTGTGATTGTACTAGGAAGTGTGACCGCAATTGGTGGCGGTACCATCCGTGATATGGCCTTAGGTGCTACGCCCGTTTTTTGGATTACCGATACCACCTACCTTTGGGTCATCTTTATTACCTGTCTCATTACCATGTTGATTGTTCGTCGACCAAAACGACTCGCTTGGTGGATCTTGCCCGTTTGCGATGCTATTGGTTTGGCTGTATTCGTTGGCATTGGTGTTGAAAAATCGTTGATGTACCAAGATTCAGCTATGGTTGCTGTCATCATGGGAGTGATCACCGGCTGCGGAGGTGGCATTATTCGCGATATGCTCGCCCGTGAAGTCCCTATGGTACTTAGAAGTGAGGTATACGCAACGGCTTGTATTGTTGGCGGTATTATCCATACCATGGCTTTATTGATGGGTCTCGACACCACGACCGCCTTCCTTGCTGGATTGGGCTGCACCCTAATCATTCGTCTCGGTGCGATCCGCTGGCACTTATCTCTACCTACTTTTGCGTTAGGTAAATAATTCACAGTTCATAAACTCTTTGAATAAAGCAAAAAAGACGGTATCAGCGCTAGTCCGATACCGTCAAAGTGATTAGCTTAATAGGAGATTATTATGCTTATCTTTGTTAAACCTTTTGTTGTTAATAGATGTATTATCAAAAGCTACAGAGAACGAGTGACCTCGTAGGCATCCCAAATCGCCGTCATAATCGTACGTGCTTGTTTGCTGTCACCGATGTTGTAGATGTTTTCTACATCTAGGTTCGTCTCTAACTCTTTAAACATATCGTTTTCTGCACGGTAACCAATAGCTACGATAACGTGGTCTGCTGCTATAGCTTCAATCTCATCTGCTTTATCCGCAGGGTGCAACTCAACACCTGAATCCGTAATCTGTGACAAGAAGGTTGAAGTCTTCACCGTCACTTTCTCTTTCACTAACAGCTCTTTCATCATTAAGTAATTAGCGAAACATGTCCCGTGTGGGCCACCGATGATGTCATCTGCTGCATCAACAAGTGTTACCGTCTTACCTTCTTGAGCCATCCATAGAGCCGCTTCCGCGCCTACAAGGCCCGCACCAATAACCGTTACGTTCTGACCGGTGATTTTTTCTGGGTGCATCAACATATCTTCAGCGATGATCACGTGAGACTTATCAATACCTTTAATGCTTTGTGGTACAACAGGACGAGAGCCCGTCGCGAAGATCACCGTATCTGGTTTTTCAGCATTGATTACATCAACATTTGCAGCTGTATTCATACGAACATCAACATTCTTACGCTTCATCTCGCCTTCATACCAGCTTAGAAGTGTCGCATCATCGTGTTTAAATGGTGCTTGGCTACCAGGAATTACATTGCCACCTAAGCGATCGGACTTTTCAAACAGAACCACTTCGTGACCACGGTCCGCAGCTGTACGTGCCGCTTCCATACCACCAACACCACCACCAATAACCACAAGCTTCTGCTTTTTGTATAGCGGCTCTGGCTTGTACTCTTCTTCACGACCACATTGAGGGTTCACTGCGCATGATACGTTACCAACTTCTGCCATGCGGCCTAAACAACCTAGGTGACACGATAAACATGGACGAACTTCTTCAGGGCGACCACGACGAATCTTATTCACGATCTCAGGATCTGCTAATAATGGACGACCTAAAGAGATATTTTGCGCCACACCTTCGTTTACAGCGCGTGAAGCCATGTTTGGTTCATCCATACGACCAGCCATGATTACAGGCACATCAACCACTTCAGCGACTGCTTTACAATATGGCTTATACATACCCGGTTTGAAGTAGTTTGGCGGGTGGTTCCAATACCACGCATCATAAGTACCGGCATCAACGTTCAATGCGTCACAACCTGCTTCTACAAGGTACTTCGCTGCTTTTAGGCCTTCATCTAAATCACGACCCACTTCTTTTGCTTCTTCACCAGGAAGGATCCCTTGACCGAAGCCTTTGGTATTACTTTTTACTGAGTAACGAAGTGTGATAGCAAAATCATCGCCACATACATGACGTATGCCCTTAATGATCTCTACAGCAAAGCGGTAACGGTTTTCAAATGAACCACCGTATTGGTCAGTACGCTTATTAAAGAACTCGAGTGTAAACTGATCCAGTAAATAGCCTTCGTGTACTGCGTGAACTTCTACACCGTCAAAGCCTGCTTTTTTCATAATTGCAGCAGTTTGAATGAACTGACGGATGTAGTACTGAACTTCTTCTGTCGTCAATTCACGGTGAATGATGGAAGGATCAAAACGGTTTGGACACTCTGAAGGAGCAACTGCTTTCCCTGGAGGCGTAAAGCCAGGGATCATTGAACGACCCCAGCCTGCTGTGATCTGACCGATGATCTTAGCGCCGTGGCTGTGGACACGTTCACACATCTCTTTTGCACTACGCAGGTAAGCCGTAGGGTTTAAAGTTGGGCAAGGAAGAGAAGGCATTGGCAATGGCTCTAACTCGTTCTCTGCCATATGGATACCGGTAATGATAAGACCAACACCGCCTTTCGCACGTGCAACGTAGTAATCAATACCACGTTTGTTGTATGCGCCATCACCATCTACTAAACCCAACGTCCCCATAGGTGCCATTGAGTATCGGTTTTTCAATTCCATTGGGCCAATTTTGTTTGGCTCAAATAGTACTCGATGTTCTTGTTTCATCATCTTGTTATTACCCTAATATTTAATATGGCTGTTAACCAAAAACTGCCGCTATTAGAACAATAATCAAAAAATGAAAGCTGACATTTTGAGACATTATAATGACTAATCAAGACATCGAAACATTGCCTGATTTAGATCAGTTTTATCTTTTACCCAATCATTACCGATAATCTGAAGGTGCATTGCCGGTCCATCGTCTAAATGCTCTAGAAAATGCCGTCACATCCGAGAACCCAAGGTTTTCGGCGATAATTGAAATACTTAGATTACTTTTACTTAACATACCGAGTGCTTTTTCGAGCTTATAGTTATCTAATACCACACGATAATGAGTGCTAACTTCATTCAATTTACGATTAAGTGTCCGAGCCGTCATACCCATATTTTGAGACACAAAATTAACATTTGCCAATGAGAGATCATTCAAGCTATCAAGTGTCTTTCTCACCCGCAATACAATATTGTTTGTACTAAGTTCCGTCATCTGCTCCCGCAATAGAACCATGTTTACTCGGTGAATATCTTGCTCAGATGTTTTCAACGGTGTGAACATTCCCTTTCGCTGAAAAATAATTTTCCGAGATATATAGCCAGATTGAAAATGACAAGAGAAAGTCTGCTCAACCACTTTAAAGCTTACTGAATTTTCACTAAATAAAGAGTCTAGTTGAACCTCAACCCCCTCTAGTTGAGAGCGGCAAGTCCGGTTCAATAGAGTCAAGAGCATTGCCACATACAGTAAAATACCTCGATTAGTAACGTAACCGTCCTTATCTCCTACTTCATTCGTTACAAACCATATTTCAATACTCCCTTGACGGCTTTCATAGAACTGCAAATCAATGGGCATACCTAAGACAACACAATAGTCACAAGCGACTTTAAGTAAGGTATACAGATCTGGCGCTGTCCAAAGAGCAAGGCTGTAACTACCAAAAGTAAGCGGATCAATGTAGTTCGAGACGGCTATTGGTAACTTATGATCGTGTGACTCATTCTGCAGTTCAAAATAATATTGCCTAGCTTTTCGAACATCCATATAGCGCCCCTCAATCGCATCAATATCAAATACGAAAGCACTAAGATGATCACGCCGATAGCTATCCAGTAACTTGAACCAGCCGGAGTGAACTAAATACTTAGAACGGGTTGCTATTATTGAAGAGGAAGTCATCAAGTCGTCTCTGGTATTACAGGCAGGTGTAATTAAAGCATAAAAAAACCCGCTCTAGTGAGCGGGTTCTTGTTTAATCTGAATCAGATTATGCTTCGTTTGCTTTAACTTGAGCGTGTAGCTCTTGTACTGAAGTAACCGAAGTTTTCGCGTCTGCTGTATGCGCCATACATGTGGCAAATGCAGCGTTTAGCGTTGTTGTGTAGTTCACTTTCTCAGCAAGTGCACCACGACGAAGTACTTTAGAATCTTCAATCGCTTGACGACCAGCTGCAGTATTCACAATGTAGGTGTACTCATTGTTCTTGATACGGTCAAGAATGTGAGGACGGCCTTCGTGTACTTTGTTCACTAGACGTGGGTTAATACCCGCTTCGCCTAGAATAACTGCAGTACCGTGAGTGGCATCTAATTGATAGCCAAGTTTAGTTAGCTTAGATGCAAGGTCAACAACACGCTCTTTATCGCCTTCACGAACAGAAAGAAGTGCACGACCGCCTTCTGGGTAAATGTTGCCACAACCCAATTCAGCTTTAGAGTACGCTTCAGCGAATGTTGTACCAACACCCATAACTTCACCAGTAGAGCGCATTTCTGGACCTAATAGTGGGTCAACACCAGGGAACTTGTTGAACGGTAGAACCACTTCTTTCACTGAGTAGTAAGGTGGGATGATCTCTTTTGTGAAGCCTTGAGCTTCTAGAGATTGACCAGCCATTACACGTGCTGCGATTTTAGCGATTGGCGCGCCAGTTGCTTTAGATACAAATGGAACTGTACGTGCTGCACGAGGGTTAACCTCGATTAGGTACACTTCATTGTTCTTAACCGCGAACTGTGTATTCATAAGACCACGAACACCTAGCTCAAATGCTAGCTTTTCAACTTGCTCACGCATTACGTCTTGGATTTCTTCGCTTAACGTGTAAGCAGGAAGAGAACATGCTGAGTCACCAGAGTGAACACCCGCTTGCTCGATATGCTCCATGATACCGCCGATAACAACGCGCTCACCGTCACAAATCGCATCAACATCCACTTCAACAGCGTCATCTAGGAAGCTATCAAGTAGAACTGGAGATTCGTTTGAAACGCTCACAGCTTCGTTGAAGTAACGACGTAGATCTTGCTCATCGTATACGATTTCCATCGCACGACCACCAAGAACATAAGAAGGACGCACAACTAATGGGAAGCCAATTTCACGAGATTTCTCTACCGCTTGCTCCATTGTTGTTACTGTTGCGTTTTCTGGTTGTAGAAGGCCTAAACGGTCAACGGCAACTTGGAAACGCTCACGGTCTTCTGCGCGGTCAATAGCGTCTGGGCTAGTACCGATAATTGGAACGCCAGCAGCTTCAAGTTCACGAGCCAGTTTAAGTGGTGTTTGACCACCATACTGAACGATAACGCCTTTTGGCTTCTCAACGCGTACGATTGCTAATACGTCTTCCAGAGTTACTGGTTCGAAATACAAGCGGTCTGAAGTATCGTAGTCTGTCGAAACCGTTTCAGGGTTACAGTTAACCATGATTGTTTCGTAGCCATCTTCACGAAGTGCTAGTGAAGCGTGTACACAACAGTAATCAAATTCAATACCTTGGCCGATACGGTTTGGACCGCCGCCTAAGATCATGATCTTTTCTTTATCTGTCGGGTTTGATTCACACTCATCATCGTAAGTAGAGTACATGTAAGCTGTATCTGAAGAGAATTCAGCAGCACATGTATCAACGCGTTTGTAGACAGGGTGGATATCGTATTGGTCACGTAGACGACGAATTTCGCTCTCAGCAACACCTAAGATTGATGACAGACGAGCATCAGCGAAACCTTTACGCTTAAGCTTATTCAGCAGTTCTTTATTAAGACCAGCAAAACCACCTGCTTTTACTTTTTGCTCAAGTAAAACGATGTCTTCAATCTGAACTAGGAACCAACGGTCAATTTGCGTTAGGTTAAATACACCATCTACTGACATACCAGCACGGAATGCATCGGCGATGTACCAGATACGATCTGAACCCGCTTCTTTAAGTTCATGACGAATAGTTGTTAGTGCGTCTGGAGCATCTAAATCAACCATTTCATCAAAACCATTAACGCCAACTTCTAGTCCACGCAATGCTTTTTGTAAAGATTCTTGTTGGTTACGGCCAATAGCCATAACTTCACCAACTGATTTCATTTGCGTTGTTAAACGGTCGTTTGCACCAGCAAATTTCTCGAAGTTAAAACGAGGAATCTTAGTAACAACGTAATCAATCGTTGGTTCAAAAGAAGCAGGAGTTGCACCGCCAGTGATGTCGTTCATTAGCTCGTCAAGCGTAAAACCAACAGCCAGTTTCGCGGCAATCTTAGCGATTGGGAAACCTGTTGCTTTAGACGCTAGAGCAGAAGAGCGAGATACACGAGGGTTCATCTCAATGATAACCATACGGCCATCGACAGGGTTGATACCAAACTGTACGTTTGAACCACCTGTTTCAACACCAATCTCACGCAATACTGCAAGAGATGCATTACGCATTAATTGGTATTCTTTATCTGTTAACGTTTGAGCCGGAGCCACGGTGATTGAGTCACCAGTGTGAATGCCCATTGGGTCAAAGTTTTCAATCGCACATACGATAATGCAGTTGTCGTTTTTATCACGAACCACTTCCATCTCGTACTCTTTCCAACCGATAAGAGACTCATCGATTAGAAGTTCGTTGGTTGGAGAAAGATCCAAACCGCGACGACAGATTTCTTCGAATTCTTCTTTGTTATAAGCGATACCGCCACCAGTACCACCCATCGTAAACGATGGACGAATGATACAAGGGAAGCCAACCATTTCTTGAACTTTGTAAGCTTCTTCCATGGTTTTAGCAGTATCAGCAGTTGGACACTCAAGACCAATCGCTTTCATCGCTTTATCAAAGCGAGAACGGTCTTCTGCTTTATCGATAGCGTCAGCAGTAGCACCTATCATCTCAACGCCGAACTCTTCAAGAACGCCGTATTTTTCTAGGTCTAATGCACAGTTAAGAGCAGTTTGGCCACCCATTGTAGGTAGAACAGCATCTGGCTTTTCTTTCGCGATGATATTACGAACAACTTCCCACTGAATTGGTTCAATGTAAGTTGCGTCCGCCATATCTGGGTCAGTCATGATTGTCGCAGGGTTCGAGTTTACAAGAATAACTCGGTAGCCTTCTTCACGAAGTGCTTTACAAGCTTGAGCACCAGAGTAATCAAACTCACATGCTTGACCGATAACAATCGGGCCAGCACCTAGAATTAGAATACTTTTAATGTCAGTACGTTTTGGCATTGTCTACTACTCCGAATTAAGCTTTGTGCTGTTTAATGAGTTCGATAAAGTGGTCGAATAACGGCGCTGCGTCTTCTGGACCTGGGCTAGCTTCTGGGTGACCTTGGAAGCTAAATGCTGGCTTATCTGTACGGTGAATCCCCTGCAGTGAACCATCAAATAGTGATTTGTGGGTCGCGCGCAGAGTTTCAGGAAGCGTGTCTTCATCAGCAGCAAAACCGTGGTTTTGTGAAGTAATCATCACAACATCACGATCTAAATCTTTCACTGGGTGGTTTGCACCGTGGTGACCAAACTTCATTTTAACCGTTTGAGCACCTGACGCTAGCGCAAGAATTTGGTGACCTAAACAGATACCAAAGATTGGCAGACCTTTATCTAGAAAAACTTTTGTCGCTTCAATTGCGTAGTCACATGGAGCTGGGTCACCAGGGCCGTTTGAAAGGAATACGCCATCTGGATTTAACGCCAACACTTCTTCCGCAGAAGTCTGAGCAGGTACAACCGTTAAGCGGCAGCCTCGGTCGACAAGCATGCGCAGGATGTTTCGTTTTGCACCGAAGTCGTAGGCAACAACGTGGAATGGTAATTCGCTGTCATCTTTCGCTTCAGGAAGACCACCCGTAAGCGTCCACGAACCCTGTTTCCATTGGTACGCTTCTTTTGTTGTAACCTCTTTCGCAAGATCCATACCTTTTAGGCCAGGGAACTCTTTTGCTTTAGCTAACGCTAATGCTTCATCAATATTGCTACCAGCAACAATACATCCGTTCTGAGCGCCTTTTTCACGCAAAATACGCGTTAGCTTGCGAGTATCAATCTCGGCAATGCCAACTATATTTTGTGATTTAAGGTAATCAGAGAGAGAACGTTCATTACGGAAGTTTGAAGCAAGAAGAGGAAGATCACGAATAACGAGGCCTTGGGCATGAATCGCTGAGGATTCTTCGTCTTCGGAATTAGTTCCGGTGTTACCAATATGGGGATAAGTAAGGGTTACAATCTGTTGAGAATAGGAAGGATCAGTGAGGATTTCTTGGTACCCCGTCATCGAGGTGTTAAAAACGACTTCTCCAACAGCGGAACCATCTGCGCCGATGGATTCACCGTGGAATACTGTCCCATCTTCTAGGACTAGCAGTGCTGACTTAATCAAGGCAACCTCCAAAATAAAAATGCATTAAAAATGAATTAATTTGCAAATCTACCTTCCTTTTCGCTGAAAAACAGCGTTTTTATGGAAATTAGACAAATTGGCGGTATTCTAATTACGGTTGTGACATGTGTCAAGTTTTACTATTAATAAATTACTACTTTAATGGGGTAGCACTGATATCCCATGCAAAGCGGCTAAAAAAACAAGTTTTACCAGCAAAGCCATATCGACAACCGATAAAATAGTAAAATAATCACCAGCAGAGTCTAAAGAAGCGACAAGAATTTTGGTTAGCCAATAGCAATCGTTCAACAACCAGAGTTAACATGTACTTTTGAGCAACTTACCCCAATAAGAAGGTGTAACACTGAAAATTAACACAATAAAAAGCAGTTAAAAGCCTAATATTGCCTTTGGAATTTGTAGGAGGGATTAAAAAGGACAAATGCGCTGAAGTTCTCCAACGCATAATTACTCAACTTGCGCAGAGTGATACTCTAGCACTCATATAGAGCACTAGAGTTATTGGCACAATTTAGAGATCGTTCAAACCGAGTACATCTGTCATGGTGTAAAAACCAGCTGGTTTTTCATTAAGCCAAACTGCGGCCTTAATTGCACCATTAGCAAACGTCATTCGATCTGTGGCTTTATGGGTTATCTCAACACGCTCACCGATATCTGCAAACATTGCCGTGTGCTCACCAATGATGTCTCCTGCACGAATCGTCGCAAAGCCTATCTCATCCTTAGTTCTTTCACCTGTGATCCCTTCGCGTGCCCAAACAGCAACATCATTAAGCTCATTGCCCATTGCACCAGCAATTGCTTCGCCCATACCTATCGCAGTACCAGACGGAGCATCGACTTTATGGCGATGGTGAGCTTCAACAATTTCAACATCGCAGTAGTCGCCCATCACTTTGGCCGCTTTTTCTAGCAATTTGAAAACAAGGTTGACACCTACGCTGTAGTTAGGCGCCATCACGATAGCAATCTCTTTAGCCGCAGCATCAATTTGCTGTTTTTCTTCTTCAGAGAAGCCAGTAGTACCAATAACAATCTGCTTACCGTACTTTCTGCACAATTCGATATTGGCTAAAGTATTTACAGGTGCAGTAAAGTCGACAATAACGTCATATTCTTCAATCGACTTTTCTAGGCTATCGACAATCGCAATATCAAACTTGCCCTCACCACAAAGCTCCCCTAGATCAATACCGACCAACGATGACTCTGGACGTTCAGATCCTGAAGCCACTTTCGCATCTTGATTGATAAATGTCGCTTTAACTAGGTTTCTTCCCATGCGGCCTGCAGCACCGGCGATTGCAACTCGTACCATTGACTATTTCTCCTTAAAATTGGCCCGCCAGTTACGGCAACCCATTATTTGATCTAACTCACACTAAGCTCTTATCACTATAAACTAACAACAATCGTTAATCTTGACTAGGGCTTAGGTAAACTCTTTTATAACTCGCTGCATGATTGGCCGATTTGCTTCAGGGAAAGTGTATTTAACAAGATCTGCAACTTCCACCCACAGGCCTAACTGACCCTCTTTGCCATAAGGCTCTTTTTCAAAATCATGAACTACAATAAAATCGAACTCGAGCGATTTATCGGAGTAGTCATATTCTAAATGCTCAAACTGCGATTGCTTAGTTACAATAATACCAATTTCTTCATCAAGCTCACGAGCCATCGCTGTTTCGACACTCTCTCCCGCTTCGACTTTACCACCAGGAAATTCCCAATAGCCCCCCTTATGCAAATGGCTTGGTCGTTGAGTAATATAGACTTTTGATTTGTCACGATTGAAAATAATTCCGGCGACAATATGAATTTGTTTCATCTCTGATTCTTCAATTATGATGGTTAAATATTTTATAGATAAAAAAAGAGCCGCTTACGCGACTCAATTTTATTACACAATATGCTTAAGCAATTTTTCCATGACACTGCTTGTACTTCTTACCGCTACCACATGGGCAAGGTTCATTACGGCCAACTTTACGTTCCTCACGAACGACAGGTTGATGCCCTTCCTCTTGCTCTGACTCGCTGTTATCGGCAAGTTGGTTTTCTGCCGTCGCATGTTGAGCTTGAGCGCGAAGTGCTGCAGCTTCTGCTTGCTGACGTCTTTGAGCTTCCATACGTTCAACTTCTTCTTGCTGTTGAACTCGAACTTTAGACAAGATAGTGATCACATCAAATTTAAGCGTATCAAGCAAACCTTCAAATAGCTCAAATGACTCACGTTTATATTCTTGTTTCGGGTTCTTCTGTGCATAGCCACGAAGATGAATACCTTGACGAAGGTGATCCATCGCCGCTAAGTGCTCTTTCCACAATGTATCAAGAGTCTGCAGCATGACTGATTTTTCGAAGTTACGTAGTACAGTTTCACCCACGGCTTCTTCTTTCGATTTGTAAACTTCTACTGCGTGGTTAAGCAATTTTTCGCGTAACGCTTCTTCGTATAACTTATCGTCTTCTTCAAGCCAAGTTTGAATCGACACTTCAATATCGAAGTCTTTCTTCAAACGGTCTTCAAGACCAGGAACATCCCACATATCTTCAAGTGACTGAGGCGCAATATACTCATCAATAACCGAAGTAAGTACATCTGCACGATTTTGCTCAAGCATCTCACTGATATTATCTGCGCTCATTAGCTCATCGCGAAGCTCATAAACCACTTTACGTTGATCGTTGGCAACATCATCATACTCAAGAAGTTGTTTACGAATATCAAAGTTACGGCCTTCAACTTTACGTTGCGCCTTTTCAATCGAACGAGAAAGCATACGACTCTCAATCGCTTCGCCTTCATCCATACCACTTTGAATCAAACCTGCCATACGATCTGAGGTAAAGATACGCAGTAGTGAGTCTTCCATTGATAGGTAGAAACGAGAAGAACCTGCATCACCTTGACGACCAGAACGACCACGTAGCTGGTTATCGATACGGCGAGATTCGTGACGTTCTGTACCAATAATATGCAGACCACCAGAAGCGAGAACTTCATCGTGGATGATTTTCCACTCAGCTTTAATTTGATCGATTTGTTCTTGAGTTGGGTTAGATAACTGCTCAACCTTCGCTTGCCAGCTGCCACCTAAAACAATATCGGTACCACGACCAGCCATGTTCGTTGCGATAGTTACAGCACTTGGTGTACCTGCACTTGCAACAATTTCAGCTTCTTTTTCGTGGAACTTAGCATTTAGAACATTGTGCTTAATTTTAGCTTTGGTTAATGCATTAGAAAGAAGTTCTGACTTCTCAATTGAAACCGTACCAACCAAAGATGGCTGGCCTTGAGCAACGCGTTCTTTAATATCTTCAATGATCGCGTTGAACTTGTCTTCCTCAGTTCGATAAACCACGTCCGGCATATCATTACGAACCATCGGTTTGTTGGTTGGGATAACAACCGTTTCTAAACCATAGATAGACTGGAATTCGAATGCTTCAGTATCAGCTGTACCCGTCATACCCGACAGTTTTTCATACAGACGGAAGAAGTTCTGGAATGTGATCGATGCTAATGTTTGGTTCTCGTTCTGAATCTTCACACCTTCTTTTGCTTCAACAGCTTGGTGTAAACCTTCAGACCAACGGCGACCTGGCATAGTACGGCCAGTGTGTTCATCAACGATAACGACTTCGCCGTCCTCATTCACGATATAGTCGACGTTCTTTTCAAACAGTACATGAGCTCGAAGTGCTGCATTAACGTGGTGAAGTAAACTAATGTTAGTTGGAGAGTAAAGTGTATCCCCTTCTTCCATTAATCCATTTTTCAGCATCAGTTCTTCAACGAATTCCTGACCTGTTTCCGTTAAGTGTACTTGTTTTGACTTTTCATCAAGTGTGTAGTGACCGTCACCGCGGTACTCTTCTGAATCTTCCTGCTCTTGACGTTCAAGGCTCGGAATCAGTGTGTTAATTTTTGCATAAAGCTCAGAGCTATCTTCAGCAGGGCCAGAGATGATCAACGGCGTACGAGCTTCATCAATTAAGATCGAATCCACTTCATCGACAATGGCGAAGAATCGTGAACGTTGCACACGGTCTTCGTTACGAAACGCCATATTATCGCGTAGGTAATCAAAACCAAATTCGTTATTTGTTCCGTAAAGGATATCCGCTAGATAGGCTTCTTTTTTCTCCGGAGGCGGCATATTCGCAACATTGACACCAACAGTCATACCTAGGAATTCAAACAGTGGGCGGTTTGTTTCGGCATCACGCTTTGCAAGGTAATCATTCACAGTGATGACATGGACACCGTTACCTGGAAGAGCATTTAAATACGCAGGAAGCGTTGCAGTTAGTGTTTTACCTTCACCGGTACGCATTTCTGCGATTTGACCATCATTGAGTACCATTCCGCCGATAAGCTGAACATCAAAATGACGCATGCCATAAACACGCTTAGAGGCTTCACGAACCGTTGCAAATGCTTCTGGAAGTAAATTATCTAAAGACTCACCTTTTTCTAGGCGGTCGCGAAACTCAACAGTTTTCGCTTTTAATTCTTCATCAGATAAAGCTTCAAAGCTTGGCTCGTAATTATTGATCTCTTTTACAATCTTTCTTAGGCGACGCAAGGTTCTGTCATTGCGACTACCAATAACCTTTGTCAGTAGCTTAGTTATCATTTGCTATGAATCTCTCTAAATTTAGATCGAATGCGATCTACTCTAAATGCCTTCAGTCTCGACCAGTTTTAAACTAAGGATACTGAGATAAATCATGTATCACTGATATTGTGATGAGACGTTGTAATTTCAAGGCGATAGTTATAATTAGTGCCGATAGTTTAAGGAATTTTATCACTAACGACCAATGGCTGCGTCATTTGTTTGAAGCGCACTTAATTTTTTTTAGAAATAGGTTATCTATTGTGCTCATTTAATCCTATTACCATTTGGCTGGATGCTCTAAAATGGAAATAACACAACGCTTGAGACTGCTATGAGAGATCACAGACCCACCTTAACGCAAGAGCTACTTTCTGAATCTAAATTAAATCAGATACAACAGCATGCAAAAGAGATCTTAACGATCAATCAAGAGCTTCATAAATTCCTTCCTGCCAGTGTGGTAAAACATTGCCGTGCAGCCAACGTGCGTGGCAGTCATTTACTACTTGAAGTTGCGAGTGCTTCAATAAAGATTAAGCTCGATTATGACCGTCTAACGATCTTGAATCGTTTACGTTCAGCCGGATTTGCTCGATTAATTTCTTTGGAAGTAAAAATTAACCCTAGCCTATATAAACAACAACGCAAACAGGACGAAAAGTCAGAAGCGATACAACGAGCGCCACTTTCAGAGAATGCCGCTCAGTCTTTACTTATTGTTGCTGAATCCGCACCACAAAAAATCCGTGAACGTTTAGAGCGTATAGCTCAGCTAGCTAAGAAAACGAATTAGCTTAAGAGGTTGGTCGAGTAACGATTAATTTAAGAATTGAATCGAGGCTATAGGCACAAGATAGGAAAAGAGAAAGCTTCTAGGGCAATGTAGAGAGCTAAAAAAACCAGACTCGATGTCTGGTTTCTTTCGTTTACGCTAAGAGCATTCTTACGCTAGGACCATATTAGGGTCAGCGAATGCAACCGGAGAGCCAGCTTGCTCTTCAAAGGTTGCCCACTCCCAAGCTTCTTGATCCGCTAATACAGCGCGAAGTAATTGGTTGTTCAACCCATGACCTGATTTATAAGCACGGAATTCACCAATAATGGCATGACCGCACATGTATAAGTCACCGATCGCATCCAACACTTTATGCGTTACGAATTCATTCGCAAAACGTAGACCTTCTTCATTAAGGATACGATATTCATCAAGTACGATAGCACAATCAAAGCTACCACCTAGACAAAGGTTCTGCGATTGTAGGTATTCGATATCTCTCATGAAACCGAATGTACGTGCGCGAGAGATCTCTTTAATGAAGCCTTGAGATGAAAAATCGAATTGCAGTCTCTGCTCATCAATTTCAATCGCAGGGTGATCAAACTCAATTTCAAAATCCATGCGAAAGCCGTTATAAGGAACAAATTCTGCCCACTTATCACCGTCTTCAAAACGCACAGGTTTTTTAATACGAATAAAACGCTTAGGAGAGTTTAACGTCTCGATACCAGCTTGTTGCAGTAAGAATACGAATGGGCTTGCGCTACCATCCATAATCGGAATTTCAGGAGCATCAACTTCAATAATAACGTTATCAATACCCATTCCAGCAAGAGCGGCATTTAAGTGCTCTACCGTTGAAATTCTTACGCCATCTTCATTAACCAAAGCGGTACAAAGCATGGTGTCTCTAACTGATTCAGGATCAGCTGGAAAATCAACAGGAGGATTAACGTCAGTGCGTCGATAAACAACACCGGTATTAGCAGCAGCAGGGCGAAGAGTAAGCGTGACTTTACGACCAGAGTGGAGACCCACACCAGTTGTTTTCACTATCTCTTTCAAAGTACGTTGTCTAATCATCTACTACCCTTAATAATCGCGCTACATATCACGGCCTGCTGTTATGCAGACCGTGCATGCTAACATAATTTTGAACGCTGTCAAATTACGTACAGTTATTAATCAGCCTGACGACGTAAAAATGCTGGGATATCTAAATACGCATTTTCTTTCTCTGTCTTAGGCGCTGTTGCTGCCTGACCAGAGCTTGACGTTGTCGGCGTCGCTGTTGGCTGCGTGGCAACCTGAGGTTTTTCCTGCAAAGGCTGTGCCGGCTTTTCCTCTGTTTTAGCAATTGGCTGCTGTGTTGGCGCTACTTGCTGCTGTGGCTGAGCTACAGGAGCTACTTTCGCTTTACCGCCCGCTACCAATGTAATATCTGGTTTTTTCTCAGTACCAATACCCGTCGCTACAACCGTTACTCGAATTTCATCGGTCATATCTGGATCTAGTGAAGTACCAATAACCACTGTTGCGTTATCTGATGCGAATGCTTTAACAGTATTACCTACTGTTTCAAATTCATCCAGTCGCATATCCAAACCAGCAGTAATATTAACAAGTACGCCACGAGCGCCAGCTAAATCAATATCTTCTAGTAGTGGACTAGAGATCGCTGTTTCAGCAGCTTCTTCAGCACGGTCTTCACCTTTAGAGATACCGCTGCCCATCATAGCGTGACCCATTTCCGACATCACCGTTCTTACATCGGCGAAATCGACGTTGATCATACCAGGGCGAGTAATTAGCTCTGCAATACCTTGAACAGCATTCTTAAGTACGTTATTCGCACTTCCAAATGCTTCTAGCAAAGTAACGCCACGGCCAAGTACTTTGAGTAGCTTTTCGTTAGGGATTGTAATTAGAGAGTCAACTGACTTCGATAATTCTTCAATACCCTGCTCAGCAAACGCTAAACGCTTTTTGCCTTCAAAGCTAAATGGCTTAGTCACAACTGCAACCGTCAAAATGCCCAGCTCTTTTGCAACTTCTGCAATAACAGGTGCTGCACCAGTACCAGTACCACCGCCCATACCTGCGGCTATAAATACCATATCGGCACCAGTGAGAACTTCTTTAATTCTTTCTCGATCTTCTAAAGCAGCATCACGGCCAACTTGAGGGTTTGCACCAGCACCAAGACCTTTAGTGATATCGCCGCCAATCTGAATAACGCTATTCACACTCGTTTTACGCAATGCTTGTGCATCGGTATTTACGCTGATGAATTCCACACCTTCGATGGATTCACGTACCATGTGCTCAACAGCATTACCACCACCGCCACCAACTCCAACGACTTTAATTACAGCATCGTCAGACATTTCCATCATCGGTTCAAACATTTGTTATCTCCGTTTTTCCTGTTATTCAGGTTAAAACTCTTTTTGTATCCAATTACGTAAACGACCAACTAAACTCGACATTGATTGGCGCTTAGGTTCGCTATACTCAATGTCATCATTTATTTGGCTATCTTTAGCGTAATGAAGTAAACCAACAGCCGTTGAATGATACGGCTCTTTTACATAATCTGTTAAGCCACTAACTTCTAATGGCTTACCAACGCGAACTTGATTGCGGAATACACGCTCCGCACACTCTACCAATCCTTCAATCTGTGCTGCACCTCCAGTGAGGACAACACCAGCGGCAAGGTGATGTTTAATGCCATCTTCTCGCAACTTAGTTTGAACGGTATCAATAGTTTGGTTAACGAGCCCCATAAGCTCAGTGTAGCGAGGCTCAATCACTTCAGACAATGTTTGTCTTTGTAAACTGCGAGACGGGCGCCCACCAACACTTGGTACGTTAACTGTATCATCTTTACTTACGAGCTCACTGAGCGCGCAACCATATTTTACTTTAATTTCTTCAGCATCACTGACTGGCGTACCAAAAGCAAATGCGATATCACTCGTCACGGCGTTACCAGCGTACGAGAACACTTCGGTATGGCGCAGTGCACCACCGGTCCAAATGGATACATCCATTGTACCAGCACCAATATCGACAACACACACGCCAAGCTCTCGCTCATCTTCAGTAATTACTGCGTTACTTGAGGCTAACCCTGAGTAAACCAGTTGTTCGACAATTAGGCCACAACGCTCTACTGCTTTAACTAAATTCTTAGCCATATCATTATGGCTAGAGATAAGGTGCACGCTAACTTCCATACGTACCCCTGACAATCCAAGTGGGTTTTTAATCCCTTCTTGATAATCAATCGTAAACTCTTGAGGGATAACGTGAAGGATACGCAGTTCGTCCCCTATTTTAATCGATTTTGCCGTATGAATAGCACGGTCCATATCTTCTTGAGTAACTTCCTCTTCAGATATTGTTCCCATCCCTTTTTCAATACGACTAGCAATGTGACGGCCAGACAACGATAAAAATACGTTTTTGATTTGGCACTCGGCCATCAACTCAGCCTGATCGACTGCTCGTTGTACTGACTTAACCACAGACTCTAAATCGTTAACGCCACCTTTATCCATACCACGAGATGGGCTTGTACCCGCTCCAATGATATTGATTTGACCATCAGGTAGCACTTCACCGACAAGTGCCGATATGCTTGCTGTACCTATATCCAGACCAACAATTAAATTGTCATCAACAGCCTTAGTCATCCGTACTCTCTTGTTCTAAACCTGGTTCAGGGAACCACCCAACGGCAGCTCCAGTATCATATCTAAGGTCGATGTAGCTGACTCGCTCAGCGTCGTTTCCTAAATTCTTATACAGAGAAATAAAACGAGCGATACGTTCGTCCAGTGACTCTTTACCTAACTCTAAACGCATACCGTTATCTAGAATTATTTGCCAAGCTCTTCTGTCATTCAAAACTAATGATCGAATATTTAGATCTAGAGCTTGAAATAACGGTGAAATCTCACGCCAGATAGCCAAAACGTGTTGGCTACTATCAATTGGCCCATAGAGTTTGACTCTATCGCCTCTTAATTGACCAATGTCACCATTAAATACGTTACCTTTAGCATTAAGCAAAGTATCGCCATTCCAAATAGCTTCAGCTTGATGCTCAGTCAAAAAGACTTTGATCGTATCAGGCCACTGTTTACGAATGGATACTTGAGACACCCAAGGAATAGATTGTACCGTCTCTTGCAGTGATTCAATATCTTGGGACATAAATGTACCAATATGATCGAGCCTGGCAAAAGACTGCTGAACATCCCGTGTTGTCACGTACTCCATATCACCTTGCAGTACTATTTTTGAAAGTGGTAAGCGTTGATCATCCCACATCCAAGACAGCGTTGAATAAAGTAATGTGCCAATTAACAACAAAACCGCAAGTAAGAACACACTGCCTACAGCGTGTTGCTGGACGACTGGTAGATGCCTTACACGACGACCTTCACTTAAAGCACTTTTAATCAAAGCCCGTAGTCCTTAGCTTGGCTAGCAAACTGTCCCTTTGTTACTTAACGCATATTCTGCTGAGCATTGATTTGCATAGCTCTATTTTATGTATAACGCTAAAGGTAAAGCATTCACTTTAACCTTGAGATTATACTGAGCTAACAAAAAGTATCAAATACAGAATTCGATAATTAAGAGTCTGATATATGTAAACTTAATCATAACTCTTAAATTTCATCATTCTTATCGCTAATTACTTCATCTTATTGATATTTAGCTCGAGAGTAGCAAGTTGTTTCGCTACTTTGCCAACATCTCCGGCACCTTGAGTTAGTACCAAGTCACCATCTTGTAAAACATTAGCTAAAACAGAGGGTAATGACTCAATATCAGCCACAAAAATTGGATCTATCTTTCCTCTGCTGCGAATAGTGCGACATAACGCTCGACCATCAGCACCGGCGATTGGTTGTTCGCCAGCAGAGTAAACATCTAGCATCAACAATACATCCACTTGATCAAGCACATTTGCAAAATCATCATACAAGTCTCGTGTTCGAGAATAACGATGCGGTTGGAATACCATCACTAAACGCTTGTCTTCCCAGCCACTTCTTGCCGCTTGAATGGTTACATCCACTTCTGTTGGGTGATGTCCATAATCATCCACAAGCATTGCTTTACCTCGGCCAGTATCAAACTCACCAAGGTGCTCAAATCGACGGCCAGTTCCTTCAGTACCGATCATGGCAGACAAAATCGCTTCATCACTGATGTCATCTTCTGTCGCGACAGCAATCGCGGCGGACGCGTTCAGTGCGTTGTGTTTTCCAGGAATGTTCAATGTAATGTCTAAGTTAGCTTTACCCTGACGAACCACGGTAAACATACCCTGCTGTCCGTTTTGACGGTAGTTTTCAAGGCGTACATCAGCATCTTCTGAGAAACCGTATGTGATCACTTGGCGACTAATACGAGGAATTAACTCTCTTACCACTGGATCATCAATACACACTATAGCTTGGCCGTAGAACGGCAAGTTATGTAAAAAATCAATGAATGTCTGCTTAAGTACTTCGAAGTCACCACCATAGGTATCCATATGATCGGCTTCGATATTGGTTACGATACTGACCATAGGTTGCAAATGTAAGAATGAAGCATCACTCTCATCGGCTTCTGCAATCAAAATTCGACTTGAACCTAAACGTGCATTGGTACCGACACTTTTAACTAATCCACCATTAACAAAGGTTGGATCAAGCCCTGCTTCTGAATAAATTTGAGTCACTAACGCTGTCGTAGTGGTTTTTCCGTGAGTCCCCGCGACAGCAATGCCATGACGGAAACGCATCAGCTCTGCGAGCATCTCAGCGCGTCGAACAATAGGAATTCTTAATTCACGTGCCGCGACAATTTCTGGGTTCGCTTCATTAATCGCAGTAGAAACCACGACCACACTTGCATGCTCAACATTGCTCTCCTGATGACCAATGTAAACCGTTGCACCTTTTGAAGATAGACGTTCAGTTACTGGATTTTGAGAAAGATCAGAGCCAGTAATTTGGTATCCTTCATTTAACAATACTTCTGCGATGCCGCTCATGCCTGCGCCGCCAATACCAATGAAGTGAATGCTTTTAACACGGCGCATTTCTGGCACCATCGCTCTAATTTGAGCGAGATCTTGTGTATGTTTAATCGTCATAATTCTGTCTCGTTATTTGCTTAGAACAACTATCTACTGTCAAGGTAGCGGTTTACTTTAAGGCGCTACTTGCTGATCGCGATAATGGCATCGGCGACGGTCTTGTCGGCCTCAAGCTTAGCTGCATCTCGTGCATCACTTGCCATCTGTAACAGTTGTTCTCTATCTAATTCTTTAATCATGTCGGTAAGTTTCTCGACACTTAACTCCGGCTGCTCAATCATCTTCGCTGCGCCACACTCTACTAGATGGTCAGCATTCAACGCTTGCTGCCTATCTTTATGCATGAATGGAATAAAAATAGCCCCGACACCTGCTGCAGCCAATTCAGACACCGTTAATGCGCCAGAACGACAAACGACCAAATCAGCCCATTGATACGCATGCGAAACATCATCTATGAACTCAACGGCTTCAAACTGTTTAACACCGTTCTGCTGATACAAACCTTCGACTTCTGTCTGGTTATTTTTCCCAGCCTGATGACGAATCTGATATTGCTCACCTAACTGCGCCATGACAGGAGGCAGTGTATGGTTAAGGATTCGAGCGCCTTGGCTGCCACCCATAACCAGTATGCGTATAGGCCCACTTCGATCCGCTAATCTCTCTTTCGGCGAGATAATTGCAGCAACATCTTCTCGTACAGGGTTGCCCACAACTTCAGCATTAGGAAACGCTCCGGGGAACGCCTGGAATACCTTTTTAGCAATTTTAGATAGCCATTGATTGGTTAATCCAGCCACGGCATTTTGCTCATGAAGAATAACGGGAACACCACTCAGCCAAGCGGCAATACCACCAGGACCGCTAACATAACCGCCCATGCCTAATACCGCATCAGGTTGCCAAGCTTTAATGTAACGTCTTGCTTGAGCAATCGCACCTATGATCTGAAAAGGAGCTTGTAGCAGCCCGAGTATTTTCTGGCCGCGGATCCCTTTCACTTTAATGAAATCAATCTCAATACCGTGTTTTGGAACAAGATCTGCTTCCATACGGTCAGCGGTACCGAGCCAACGGATTTCCCAGCCTTGTTGTTGAAGTTTTTTAGCCACTGCTAATCCAGGGAACACATGTCCCCCGGTTCCACCGGCCATTACCAATAATCTTTTATTCTTTTTCATCGTTATCTATTTCTAAAATTGATTGCGGTTTTGACTTGATCCGACATTCATAATCTATTCTGAGTAAGATCGATACAGCAACAGTCATAATAATAAGACTCGAACCACCGTAACTAATCAATGGGAGCGTCAAGCCCTTAGTAGGAACGATTCCCGACGCAGCTCCGACATTGACTAAGGTTTGAAACGCGAACCAGATACCAATACCAAATGCCAAATAGCCACCAAATAGCTCTTGATTATCAAATGCTTTTTTACCGATAAACAGGGCTTTTAGAACTAAGCTAAAGATCAGCATCAGAACCAATACCACGCCAATAAACCCAAGCTCTTCCGCTAGCACAGCAAAAACGAAATCGGTATGCGCTTCTGGCAAATATTCTAATTTTTGAATCGAATTGCCAAGTCCTTGACCAAACCACTCGCCGCGACCAAATGCCATCAATGATTGAGTCAGCTGATAGCCACTGCCAAATGGATCTTCCCACGGGTCGAGAAAAGAGGTCACACGCCTCATTCGATACGGTTCAGCAACGATCAAAGCAATAACGGCCATAACCCCTGCTACCATCAATGCAAGAAACTGAGTCAGCTTCGCTCCGGCAATAAATAGCATACCAAACAAGGTAACCAGCATAACGATAACGGTACCCAGATCGGGTTGACCTAAAAGCAATACAGCCAAAGCTGCAAATACCATGATGGGCTTCATAAAGCCGCCAAAAAAGGTCTCTCGAACTTCGGCCTGTTTCCTCACTAAGTAGCCCGCCATAAAGATAAACAGCGATAATTTAGCAAGCTCTGCTGGCTGAAGGTTAAATAGCCCTAAAGGGATCCAGCGCGACGCCCCATTGACTGACTTACCAATCAAAAGAACGATAATAAGTAAAAAGAATGAGATACCTAAGAGCACTGAGCTATATTGCAGCCATTTTTTAAGCGGAATCTGGAGAACCACAGCTGAAGTACACAGAGCCAATAGTAAAAAAACAGCGTGGCGAAACATAAAGTGGAAAGGTTGATCCGTTAAGCGTGAACTAATAGGAAAAGAAGCCGAGGTCACGATAACGAGACCCGTTAACATCAAGCCAAGCGATATCCATACCAGTTGTCTATCAAACAACGGCTTTGAAGCCCGATGAGAAAACCACTGATGGACATTAGATAAAATACGCGTTACTTGCATACTTTTCCTTAAACCTGTTTATGCATACTTTAATGCCAACTCGGTGAAAGCATCACCTCTCGCCATAAAATTCGGGTACTGATCAAAACTGGCACAGGCAGGGGAAAGCATCACCATATCACCACGCTCTAATTTTGGTAAAACCTCGGTAATAATGTCACTCATTGATTCATATTTTTTCGCCGATGCATGCAGAGGCATGAAAGCATCCGAATCAGCACCATAGCAGCACAACTCTAGTTTCAACGGTTGCAACACAGGTACTAGTTCTGAAAAATCAGCCCCTTTTCCATCTCCACCAACAAGCAAATAAAGAGTACCTTGGCAGTGAAGGCCAGATAAAGCCGCTATTGTACTAGCCACGTTGGTCGCTTTTGAATCATTGACCCATTTGACCCCTTTATTATCAGCGACTAACTGGCATCGATGAGTCAGGCCGCTGTAAGATTTCAGTGCAGAAAGACCCTGTGTAAAATCTATATCAGCTTGAGATAACAAAGCGAGAACAACTAAAGCATTAGCCACATTATGTCGGCCAACTAGCGTTAGCTCTTCGGTCGCAATGACAGGCTTGCCTTTAGCGAACAGATATTCTGTATCTAGATATTCACCTAAACAAAAGTCACTTTTATCATCAAGACCGAATGTAATTAAAGAGTTAACGGCGGCATCAGGATAAGTCAGTTTATCCTGATGATTAACTATGCAGTGCTCAGAATTGTCAAAAATACGTAGCTTGGCGTCTCGATAATCATGCATACCCTCGTAGCGATCCATGTGATCTTCAGAGAGATTCAAAAATGCAGCAGCTGATAGATTGAGGCTTGATGTGGTTTCCAATTGAAAACTAGAAAGCTCAAGAATGTAGAGATCGGCATCTTGCTGAAGTAGATCCAATGCAGGCACACCGATATTACCGCCCACTCCCACCTTTAGACCAGATGCTTTAGCAACCACACCAGAGAGATCGGTAACGGTACTTTTACCATTTGAACCAGTAATGGCAATAACGGGCTTATTCACCTTCCAAGCAAACAGCTCAATATCACCAACGATCTTTATTCCAGCCTGCGCAACTTGTTTAAGCTCAGGGGTGGCCAGTGCAATACCTGGATTAACAACAACTAGATCCGCCTCTAGCAACCATTCAAGATTCCAACTACCTTGATGTAATTGAATCTCGTGGGAAAGCTTGTCTGCACCTGGTGGTGCGGAACGTGTATCAATCACTTTAATTGAAAAAGGCTTTGATATATTCAGTAAATGGTTAACGACTGAGAGCCCGGTGATACCAAGCCCTACTACGACAACATTTTCAACTTTATCCCACGGATTCATTGGCTATCCATAATAATTCTGCAACGGGTTAACGTACTTTTAGTGTCGCAAGTCCAACTAACACTAACACAATAGAGATGATCCAAAAGCGAACGATAACTCGCGGTTCAGGCCAGCCTTTGAGTTCATAGTGGTGATGAATCGGTGCCATGCGGAAAATACGCTGACCACGTAATTTATAAGAACCAACTTGTAGAATCACTGACAATGTTTCGATAACAAAAACACCGCCCATGATCACCAGTACAAACTCTTGGCGAACAAGCACAGCAATAGTTCCAAGTGCGCCGCCTAATGCTAGTGAGCCAACATCGCCCATAAATACTTGCGCAGGGTAAGTGTTAAACCATAGAAAGCCTAACCCTGCCCCAACAATTGCCGTACAGACAATAACAAGCTCAGAGGCGAGTGGGATATGAGGAATATGTAGGTAGTTGGCAAAGTTAACATTACCCGTTGCCCAAGCGATCGCAGCAAAACCAGCAGCAACCAACACTGTTGGCATAATCGCTAAACCATCAAGGCCATCGGTAAGGTTAACTGCGTTACTGGTTCCCACAATAACAAAGTAAGTCAGTACGATGTAGAACAAGCCCAACTGCGGCATGACTTCTTTAAAGAAAGGCACTACAAGTTGAGTTGCCGCGGTATCTTTACCATGCCAGTACAGCGCAAACGCAACAACAAGAGCAATCGCTGACTGCCAAAAATACTTCCAACGAGCAATCAAGCCATCGGTATTCTTACGTACTACCTTGCGGTAATCATCAACAAACCCAACGGCACCATAGCCTCCGAGTACACCAATAACAGCCCAAACATAGGGGTTAGATAAATCAGCCCACAATAGTACCGTTATAATAATGGCAGCTAGAATCATGATGCCGCCCATTGTCGGGGTACCACGTTTGCTAAAGTGAGACTCAGGGCCGTCGTTACGAACAACTTGGCCGATTTGTAGCATCTGCAAGCGCTTAATTAATCTCGGTCCCATCCACAATGAGAGGGCCAAAGCCGTTAAAATACTAACAATCGCTCGAAATGAAAGGTATTCAAACAAACGAAAAAAAGACACGTATGGCTGAAATAGTTCTGCAAGCCAAATAATCATGAATGGTTCTCCTTCAAAGCAGCTACAATTTTGCTCATCCCCGCACTATTTGCCCCTTTGACTAATAGTGTGTGGTGCTGTTTATTATGCTGTTCTAATTGCTGCTCAATGTATGTATTCATACGTTCATGTGTTTCAAAATGATGGCCATGGCAAAGCTCGCTAATAACTTTGGCATCGTCACCATACGTTAAAACGTATTCGAAATTAAATCGGGCTGCATATTCACCGACTTGGCGATGAAGTGCAAGGCTTTCGCCGCCTAACTCCGCCATATTACCTAAAATTAACCAACGCTGACTTTGGAAGCTAGATAACAAGTCTACTGCCGCGTTCATAGCAGGCACACTAGCGTTATAGCTGTCGTCAATTAAACGAATAGAAGACGATAGCTCAATTGCTTCTACACGGCCTTTTACTTCCATTAAATGCGTTAAGCCATGTTTGATATCTTCTAACTCAATTCCACACTCAATGGCGAGTGCCGCAGCAGCCAGTGCATTTGAAATATTGTGACGACCAATAATACTCAGTTGAACAGTTATACTTCCTAGCGGCGTTTGCATCAAAAATTGTGCACTGCCTAGTTCATTTATTGAGATGTCAGAAGCGAAAAGGTCGGCTTTTGTATCATTTACCGAAAAAGAAACGATCTTTTTATCAGCAAGAACCTCACTCCAACGATCGCCGCCGTGACTATCAAGGTTCATTACTGCTACACCGTTTTCAGGCAGTCCTTGATAAATTTCACCCTTCGCAATTTTTACACCATCAATAGAACCGAACCCTTCCAAATGGGCCGCTGCTACGTTGTTAACTAGCGCAATGTCAGGCTTTACTAATGCAGTGGTATACGCAATTTCACCTATGTGATTCGCGCCTAATTCGATAACGGCATAGTCATCACTAGGTTCCGAGCGAAGCAATGTTAACGGCGCACCAATCTCATTGTTAAAGTTCCCTGCGGTGTAGGTCACTTTCCCCTGTGCCGACAAAATACTGGCCAACATCTCTTTAACGGTAGTTTTTCCACAACTTCCCGTTATCGCTACTGTAGGGATATCGCATTGCTTGTGAATCCATGCGCCAAGTTGGCCTAATGCCAGTTTTGTATCTCTAACGACAAGTTGCGCTACACCATTATCAACATCACATGGTCGACTGACTAACAGAGCTTTAGCGCCATTATCAACAGCTTGTTGAACAAAATCATGAGCATCAAAGCGCTCGCCAATCAAGGCGATAAACAGTGTATTTGATTCTATCTTTCTCGTATCCGTCGATACTTGAGTAATAGTGTAATCGGAACCAATTAGCTGAGCATCAAGTACCTTAGCGAGCTGAGATAAAGAGACAGAGATCATAGTGTGATACCTAACAATTTTTGTGCTGATTCTCTATCTGAGTAATGTACGGTTTCAGTTGCCATCACTTGATAATCTTCATGGCCTTTACCGGCTAATAAAATAATATCTTGGTTACTCGCGTTTGATAAAGCGTAATCCAATGCGTTAAAACGACTATGCTCAACACGCACCTTCTCAGGTGCATTTAACCCAGCCAACATATCAGCAACGATTAATTGCGGTGATTCACTGCGTGGATTGTCATCGGTTAGTATCACCTCATCAGCGTGAGTCTCAGCAATTTTAGCCATCATTGGTCTCTTACCAATATCTCTATCCCCGCCACAACCGAAGATAGCCCATAACTTGCCAGAGCAATGAACCTTGAGTGCTAATAACGCTTTCTCTAAAGCGTCAGGCGTGTGAGCGTAATCGACCACTACCTTTGCTTGCTGAACGTTCTTGAACAGCTCCATTCGCCCAAGTACTGGCGTGATCTGAGGGGCCGTATCAATCAGGCTTTGTTTATCAAAGCCTAAGCTCAATAAGGTAGTCAATGCTAACAACAGATTGCTTGCATTAAATTCACCAATGAGAGGCGAAGTAAAACTGCCATCACCAAATTGTCCGGAAAATGTCAGTGTTATTCCCGCTTCACTGTATTGAACATCAGTTGCATACACATAACCTTGTTCGTTTGCATTTGGCATTAAGGAAACACCAATAGCATTGGGTAGGTCTTTACACCAACTAGCGCCAACAGGATCATCAATATTAATCACAGCGGTTTCACAATGATGCTTGGTAAACAGTGCTTTTTTGGCTTCACCGTACTCGTGCATTGTGCCGTGATAATCCAAATGATCTCGGCTTAGGTTGGTGAACACGCCAACTGAAAATGGTAATGCGCTCACTCGCCCTTGGACTAATCCATGGGAAGATATTTCAAGCGCCGCGTAATCCGCTCCATCTAGAGCTAATTGGCTAAGTGTTTGCTGGATTTCAATCGCACTGCCTGTGGTATTAAGCGCGGGCTTTAAGTTGTCTAAGAAACCATTACCGGTTGTCCCCATCACCGCGGCTGATTTATTTAATAAACCTATCCACTGAGCGATAAGCTGAGTAATGGTTGTTTTACCGTTTGTTCCGGTAACACCGATTAAAGTATTTGGCTTCTCGGAGTACAAACGACCAGCAAGCGGAGATAGATAAATATCAAGCTCATTCAAATAAATAACAGGTACACCTAACTTGTGACAGGTAAAGCCATGAGGGAACTGGTCGCAAGCCTGAGCGACGATCGATGAAGCGCCTTGTGCAATAGCTGAGTCAATGTACTTTCGCCCATCCACTTGATGCCCTTTTACGGCTACAAAGGTATCACCTGTTGAAACCTTACGGCTATCTAGCTCGAGATGAGTCACAGGGAGAAGAGCAACAACCTGATCGGATAACTCAACCCAAGGTAACAAAAGCTGACCAAGTGTAATTTCAGAACTCATGCTATTTATCTCTTATTTAATGACTTTTAATTGGTTTTCGTCGGGTGCGACGTTCAATATCTGTAGTGCGCCTTTCATGATCTCAGCAAAGACAGGGCCAGCAACTGAACCACCGTAATAGTTATCACCCTGAGGCTCATTGACCACAACAACTAACGCTAATCTTGGGTCGCTCGCAGGGGCAACGCCTGCCGTATAGGCAAAATACTCATCACCATAACCACCAGCAACGGCTTTACGAGAGGTCCCCGTTTTAGCTGCAATTCTGTACCCAGGAACGGCTGCGCGAGTCGCGGTACCACCAGGTTGAGTTACTGTTTCTAGCATTTCCAGTACAAGACGAGCGTTTTCATCATCAATCACTTGTCTAGAAAGATCTTGCTGATTGTTCTCAATAATATGGATTGGTTGATACTCACCATAGTTGCCTAGCGTGGCGTAAGCGTGCGCTAACTGCAAAGGTGTAATCGTTAATCCATAACCAAATGATAGCGTCGCAATTTCATGCTTTGACCAGCGACGTCGGTTGGGGAATATACCCGCAGTTTCACCAACTAAGTTAAGACCCGATGTTTCACCAAAACCGACTGAGCTATACATTCCTAGTAGCGCTTCAAGAGGCATATCTAAAGCAAGGGTAGCAACACCAATGTTACTCGATTTTTTCAGTATTGTGGTGAGATCGGCTTTGCCAACTTTAGAGGTATCAACCACTCGGCTACCACCAATACGCATCACACCATTACCCGTATCGATAACGGTATTCTTATCCGCAGTGCCATTTTCAAGTGCTGCTAATACCACAAACGGTTTAACCGTAGATCCCGGTTCAAACGCATCGGTAATAACGCGGTTTCGCATTTTAAATGATTGTAAATCAGAACGATTATTCGGATTGTAAGAAGGCGCATTGACCATTGACAGTACTGCGCCACTTTTTACATCAAGTAGAATCGCAGAACCCGATGTTGCTCTTGTGTCCGCCACAGCCTGCTTAATCGCTCTAAATGAGATGGCTTGTAGCCGCTGATCAATAGTCAGAGCAAGAGGCTCGCCTTCCTCTTGTTTTTCAAGTGATATATTCTCAACCACTCGACCATAGCGGTCTTTACGAATAATTCGCTTACCGGCTTCACCTGTTAGCCATTTATCATAGCTTCTTTCAACACCCTCTAAGCCATGACCATCAATACCGGTCACACCGACTAAGTGAGCACTAACTTCTCCAGCTGGATAATAGCGTCTAGATTCAGACTTCAGACCAACACCAGTTAGCTTTAGCTCTCGGATATAGTTCGCCATGGCCGGGCTTACCTGTCTTTGAAGATAGATAAATCGGCGCTTTTCATTACTGCGAATTTTTTCAACTAACCCTTTACGATCAAGCCCCAAAACGTCGGCAAGTGCATACCATCGGTCAAGATCATCAAGTCCACTTTTCTTGAAGATAGCAACAGGATCGGCCCAAACAGCTTCAACCGGAACACTCACCGCAAGTGGTTCATCATTTCGGTCTGAAATAATCCCTCGGGCAGAATGAATGGTTTTGGCTCTGACGGTACGCATATCGCCTTGACGGATGAGATTGTCAGGTTCAATGACTTGAATGTAACCGATACGAGCAACAAGAATCGCAAAGCACGCAAACACACAACAGATCAACAAATAGAAACGCCAACGAATCAGCAGAGGAGCATCCGCTTTAGGTTTCGGTTTGGTTTTGTTGCTTTTAGGTATGGCTGAGGCTTTTTTGCTTTTCATTGCAGGTTAATAATCACTTCTTTGTCTGCGTCAGGGCGACGCATCTCGAGCTCTTTCTTTGCCATAGCCTGAACTCGACTATGCTCAGCAAGTGCTGTCTCTTCCAAAATAAGATTTCGCCATTCATTGGCTAGCTGATCTCGATTAAGCAGCATGGTGTTTTTTTCAGAAATTGCTTGTCGAGAGTGGTGAGTAATAAACACCACTCCCATCGCACTAGTAAAGATCAAAATTAGCATCAGTAACGGCAACCGACCGACTGTAAACAGGTCAGTTACGATGACTTTAGCTAAGTTTGGTGCGCGATCACTCATGCAATCTACAGTTTTTCAGCAATACGTAATACAGAACTACGAGAACGAGGGTTTTGATCGACCTCACCTTCACTTGGCTTATTCGCTTTACCAATCGGCTTTAAATCAGGTGAGCCTAACTCACTAATCTGAGCTTCAGTGAGTGGAATACCGTGAGGAACTTGCGGTCCTTTACTCTCTTTACGAATAAAACGCTTAACCATGCGGTCTTCTAACGAGTGAAAGCTAATCACAGACAAGCGACCTTGCGGTGCTAGAATGCTTGCAGCACCTTTGAGTGCCGTATCAATCTCTTCTAGTTCACTGTTGATGTAGATTCGAAAAGCTTGGAATGCACGCGTTGCAGGGTGCTTCTTCTCTTTGAAGCTTTTAGGCGCAGCTTCTGAAATTAACTTGGCCAACTGACCGGTGCGTGTCAACGGCTCTTTTTCTTCATCATCGCGATGAGCCACGATTGCTTTTGCAATTCGACGTGCGTGTTTATCTTCACCGAACTCGCGGATAACCCAGGTAATGTCATCTAAATCAGCGCCTAGTATCCATTCAGATACAGAAATTCCGCTGGTTGGATCCATGCGCATATCCAATGGACCATCTTTCATAAAGCTAAAGCCACGTTCAGCGTCATCCAACTGAGGCGATGAGACGCCTAGATCAAGTAATACGCCGTCTACTTTACCCACTAAGTTGTAACGCTCAGCGTATTCTGCCATTCCAGAGAAAGGGCCGTGGATAATAGTAAAGCGGGGGTCATCAATTTTTTGCGCTTCAGCGATCGCCTGTGGATCTCGGTCAATACTGAACAAGCGACCATTCTCTCCCAACTGAGACAAGATCGTTCGACTGTGGCCACCACGGCCAAATGTCCCATCTATATAGGTACCATCGGGCTTAATGGCTAATCCATCAATCGATTCGTGGAGTAAAACAGAAATATGTTGGAATGATTCAGTCATGTTGGTCTCATCAAGCTTGGGCTGAAGGCGATAACACTAAAAACAGATAAACATCAGTGTACTGATTTCACGAGCTATCGCTACTGTTTGCGCAAAACATCACGTGATATTGCGCTAAGTTTAGTGGTAACAGAATAATTTTCGTCAATATAAAGCAAAAAACCCATCATAACTCTACGTTATGATGGGCTTCGAATTGGTGGAGTTGACACATACGCCGGGTTCTGTCTCCGCTTGCGCGGCGGTAACCATTCGTCTAGGCCTGCAATCGCTCACAGGCTCAAGCAATCTACCCGCCCCCATACGCGAGCAGCGCAATGTGAGGGCCTATTTGATCTTGCTCCGGGTGGAGTTTACCTTGCTACGCACTGTTGCCAGACGCACGGTGCGCTCTTACCGCACCCTTTCAGCCTTACCTGTACCTCTTCCGAAGAAATGAGGCCATCGGCGGTCTTCTCTCTGCTGCACTTGTCGTTAGCTCACGCTACCCAGGCGTTACCTGGCACCCTGCTCTAAGGAGCCCGGACGTTCCTCCCCTTCATCAGTCTCCCGAAGGACATCAATGAAGCAGCGATTACCCAGTCAACTCCGAGGCGGATTGTATAGATAAGCGCAGAGCGTGTCTAGAGTGAAGTAAGCTTAAACGCCATTAGGGTTAAACAGTCCGTTCAATCGCTCAAGAAACAGCCAATAAAGACCAGTTTAATCTAGGTTTTCAAGACCCCATTTATAAAGCGCGTTTTTCTTTAA
Source organism: Vibrio kyushuensis (assembly GCF_050337325.1). Taxonomy (NCBI): domain Bacteria; kingdom Pseudomonadati; phylum Pseudomonadota; class Gammaproteobacteria; order Vibrionales; family Vibrionaceae; genus Vibrio; species Vibrio kyushuensis. The sequence continues at coordinate 94,586 of NZ_JAKJSV010000009.1, read as the reverse complement.
GTTGTAAATTTCAGCCGTCATTGCTGCTGCCTTTTTAAGAGGTAACTCTTTGGTCAAAATCGTCAACGTTCTCGTGACTTCTTCTGCAATAGTATCGTCAGCAATTTCACGATAACCGTGGATCAACAGTACCATTTCACCACGACGTTGATTTTCATCACTGCTCACCCACTCAATAAGCTCGCCCAAAGGCAGTTTTTTAATGGTTTCAAAAGTCTTGGTGATCTCTCGAGCCAATACCACTTCACGATTTGGACCCAATATATCGAGCATGTCAGCCAGAGAGTCTAAGATACGATGTGGTGATTCGTAGAAAATACAGGTTCGCTCTGCCTTAGCAATTTCTAAGAACTTATCTTTGCGGCCTTTACTCTTCGGCGGCAAAAAGCCTTCAAAACTAAAGCGGTCAGACGGAAGACCCGAAGCACTTAAAGCGGTAATAACGGCGCAAGCACCTGGCAGAGGAACAACTCTTACACCTGCTTGACGACATTTATTAACTAAATGGTATCCTGGATCACTAATTAACGGGGTTCCAGCATCAGAAACTAATGCAATGGACTGCCCTTCACATAATCTATCAACTAAGACTTGAGCTTTTTGCTGTTCATTGTGATCATGCAAGGGGAACGTTTTGGTTTTAATATTGAAGTGAGCAAGTAAACGACCCGTATGGCGAGTATCTTCAGCGGCAATCACATCGACAGTGGATAATATATCGATGGCACGCTGGGTAATATCACCCAAATTGCCTATTGGAGTCGGAACAATATAGAGAGTTGGGATCTCTGCTGGCAATGTTTTGTTGTCTGTCATTTGTTTACCATCACTTCAACGATTAATATAGAGATAATTTTACACATACAAGTATAAGAATGCATGGCTATGAAGAACCATAAGAGAATCAGTGTACCACGCTTACTCACCCCTGTTGCACTCGCAATCGTGTTGTCAGCGTGTTCGTCTAAACCTTCAGCACCTACCTATGTTGATATTTTGCTCGACCCTGTCCAATCTGCACAGAACTACCTAATGCAGGCGGACAGTTCACAAGGCCAGATTCAAAATGATTGGTTAATCATGGCATTTAAAGCTGCGATTGAAAGTAATGACTTGGAATTGGCAGACCGTCTATCAAAACGAATCGTTAAACAACCTCTGACTCAATTGCAGCAATCAGAGTGGCAGCTCTCAAGAGCTGAATCATTAGGCCTTCAAGGTGAGTATCATCAGGCTTTATCCCGACTCAATTTCCAATCAGATTGGTCCCTACCAGATGAGCAATGGATCGATTACTACCAGCTAAGGTCAGAGCTATACACCAATCAATCGAGATTCTTTGAAGCCAGTAAAGAGCTTGTTCAACTCACTGAGTATCAAGACGAAGTCGAGCAACATAACACTGCTGATTTGATTTGGAGTAATTTAGAACGCTATGAATCCGATCAAATGGCACTGCTCAGCTCTTCAACGGATGAAGCCGTTATTGATGGGTGGGTGCAATTAAGCGTTTACATGAAAACGCTCTCAACCGATATTCCGATGCTAAAAAATAGCCTGGCTAACTGGCTAGAAGAGAATCCCAATCACCCTGCAAGTCTTTATACACCAAAGGCGATTCAGGATATTTTGGATCTAGAAATAGCCAAACCAACCAATACCGCTATTTTACTGCCGCTATCAGGCAAGTTTGGTAAGCAAGCTCAGCTTATTCGCGATGGCTTTATTATGGCAATGATGAACGACAGTGATCGCGATGAAGAAGCGACCTTAACCATTATTGATACTAACAAAACATCAAAAGATGAACTTGAAACGATCTTGGTTGAGAAAAATATCGATTTTGTTGTTGGTCCATTGACCAAGGATAATGTCGAGCAACTTGAAGAGATCCAAGCAAATCTGGCGTATCACATCCCAACGCTCGCACTTAACATTCCAGAGCACCTAGAAGTAGGGACGGGAACTTGTTACTTAGCGCTTTCCCCTGAGCAAGAAGTCGCTCAAGCCGCTAAATACCTTCACCAGCAAGGTTATCAATACCCACTAGTCCTTGCGCCTCAAGGTAAGCTTGGTCAGCGAGTAAGTGAAGCCTTCAGAGCTGAGTGGGAAAAACTCAACGACAATAAAGTTGCCGTGAATTTATTTGGTGATAAAAGACAGCTTCAACGTAATATCAATTCCGTGTTTGGGCTTCAGCAGAGCCAGCAACATATTGCTCAAATAGAAGCACTGATGGATATTCCTTTAGAGAGCCAACCGCGCAGCCGTCGTGATATCGATGCTGTCTACATTGTTGCTAACAGTTCAGAGTTAACGCTGATTAAGCCCTTTATTGAAGTCGCGATCAACCCAGACACTAAGCCGCCAGAGCTATTTTCAAACTCTCGCAGTAATAGTGGCAATAAACAATACGAAGATCTAACAGGGATCACCTACAGCGACATTCCTCTGCTGTTGCAAAACGACAGTGCTTTAAATGCGCAAATGGAACAGTTATGGCCACGTGATTCAAACGCTGAACGCCGACTTCAAGCATTAGGTATCGATGCCTATCATATGATGGAACAGCTACCTCAAATGAAGATCGTTCCAGATCATAGCTATCAAGGACAGACAGGTCTATTGAGTATCGATGGAAATTGTATCGTTCAAAGAGAGATTAGCTGGGCGGAATATGGGGCTCTTTAGCCGAAGAGATAAAGGTCAACATTATGAGACCGTCGCTAAAGTTTATTTAGAAGGTTGCGGTCTTATTCTTATTGAGAGAAACTTTACAGCTCGATGTGGCGAAATTGATCTCATCATGTACGATGGTAGCTGCGTCGTTTTTGTTGAAGTTCGCTATCGAGAGAACAAGCACTATGGTCATGCAGCGGAGACGATTTCTTCGCACAAAGTGGCTAAACTATTAAAAACGGCTAACTATTGGCTTTTGAAAAAAGGCCGCTCAGTTGAGCAAACCGATCTCCGTTTTGATGTTATTGCTATCCACCAGCAAGGAAAGCAAATCGAATGGATAAAAAATGCAATTACTCAAGGATAATCAATGCTAGACAGCATTAAAGACAGCTTCACTGAAAGCATTCAAATTCAAATTGCAGCAGCCGAAGCTCTCCCGGATGCTATAACTCATGCCGCGCAAGCGATGGTGGCGAGCCTGCTAAACGGCAATAAAATTCTTTGCTGCGGTAATGGAGGCTCTTCCTCAAATGCTCAGCAGTTTGTCTCCTGCTTTCTAAATCGATTTGAAACAGAGCGCCCTAGCCTGCCAGCAATGGCCTTGACGGCTGACAATACCACCATGACTGCTGTTGCTAATGACTACCATTATCAAGAAATCTTTTCAAAGCAGGTACGTGCGTTTGGGCAAGCCGGTGATATTTTATTAGCCATTTCGACCAGCGGTAACAGCAAGAACATCATTAAAGCGATGGAAGCTGCGGTGACTCGAGATATGACAATTATTGCATTTACCGGTAAAGATGGTGGTGAAATGGCAGGGTTGCTGGGTGAACATGATGTCGAAATTCGCATCCCTTCTCACAGAACGCCAAGAATTCATGAAGTACATATGGTTACTCTTCACTGTTTATGTGATCTTGTTGACCAAGTATTATTTCCAGCGCACGAAGAGTAGCAATGAGAGCACCACACTATTTAGTCATCATTTTGACCATGCTTTCCCTTACGGGCTGTGCAGGGCTTTCAAGCCCCGGCAGTACACAAGATTCAGTAATCGCAGATTCTAGAACCACTAAAGATAAGTGGAATGACAGCAATATAGAATTTGAAGTTGCCGGTCTTGGAAATAAATCCCCATTTCGAGGGGAAGTACGTATAACAGCAAGTTCATACAATGGAACGGTAGTACTGATTGGTCAAGCGAAAACACAGAACCAACTGGATAGCTTTATCGAGCAAGCTCAAAAGATTAAAGGGGTTGATACGATACACAATCAAATCCGAATTAAAGAGCCATTGTCGGTTACAGCCATGAGCAGTGATGGTTGGATCACGACCAAGGTCAAATCGGCACTGTTAACAAAATCAGAGTTAAGCGGTGTCACAGTGAAAGTCATCACTGAAGATAAAGAAGTCTTCTTGCTAGGGTACGTATCTCAAGAACACGCTGATATTGCTACTGAGGTGGCGCGTAACATTTCAGGCGTAAAACAGGTGGTTCGAGCCTTTCAATATGGTGATTGAAGCCAAACACCCTGATAAACAGTAATTTTAGATAATAAAAAAGCAGCTATTAAGCTGCTTTTTTTATTTAACTACTCGTAAACTAGGGCGACCTTTCGGTTTGGGCGGCTCGTCTAAGGGCGTATCACCTTCTGACACTTCAACAGTTGTCTCATCTTCAGAAACAGAAGTTAAGCTGCTAACGGGTGCCTCTTCCTCTACATCACTGATTTGTGATTCAGAGTCAAGGTAAGCCTCTTCAGGGTCGAACATCGTTCCTGCCCCATTCTCTCTCGCGTAAATTGCTTGTACCGCGTAAAGAGGGGCAATAACAGAATGAGGACGACCACTAAAACGAGCGCTAAAAGTAATGGCGTCGTTTCCTAGCTCTAAGTTCCCCACCGCTCTAGGCGCTATATTCAAAATGATTTGGCCATCTTGAATAAACTCTTGAGGAACTCTAACACCCGGCATAGTTGCATCAACAACTAAGTGAGGTGTTAAATCATTATCCACTAGCCACTCATAAAATGCTCTGAGCATATATGGGCGGCGTGGAGTCATTTTCTCAATATCCATCAATAACTATCGGCTTAAACGCATCTCACGCTCAGCTTCAGTTAGAGAAGCTAAGAAAGAGTCACGTTCAAATACTCGGCTCATGTAAATTTTAAGCTCTTTTGAACCAGGGCCAACAAGATCAATACCAAGTTGAGGTAGGCGCCATAATAGCGGTGCTAAGTAGCAGTCAATCAAGCTAAACTCTTCGCTCATGAAGTACTCGTACTCTGCAAATACAGGAGCAAGAGTGAGTAAATCGTTACGAAGCTTGTTGCGAGCATTTTCTGCTTCTTCAGCGTTACCTTTCACTACTTTTTCAGCTAGTGAATACCAGTTACGCTCAATACGGTAGATCATCAGACGACTATTACCACGAGCTACTGGATAAACAGGCATCAGTGGTGGGTGAGGAAAACGCTCATCGAGGTATTCCATAATGATTTTTGAGTCGTACAGTGCAAGTTCACGATCGATTAGCGTTGGTACGGATTTGTACGGGTTAAGTTCGATAAGCTCGTTAGGCAAATTAGCTTCATCAACGAGTTCGATCTCAACACTTACGCCTTTCTCAGCCAGGACAATACGAACCTGATGGCTATACATATCAGATGCACTTGAAAACAATGTCATCACAGAACGTTTATTGGCAGCTACAGCCATGGAGCCCTCCAGCATACTTACAGATACAAAAAATAATGGAGGCTTAGCCTCCATTGTACATAATAAAAATCAGCGTGCGATTATAGCATATTTAGTGCACATCACGCCAATACTCTTTCTTAAGCAACACTATAAAGATAGTTAAGATAACTAAGAAAGCCATGACCCACCAACCTAAAGCTTGACGCTCTAATTTTACCGGGTCACCCGAGTATTCTAAGAAGTTCACTAAATCACGAACCGCTGAATCATACTCTTCATTGTTTAGCTCACCAGAACCGTCAGTTTCGATTCCAACAATCACCTGTTTCTCTTTGCCATCTACAATCTTAGTTTCGTAAATCGCGCGAGGAATACCTTGCAGTTCTTCAAGAACGTGCGGCATACCGACACTAGGGAAAACAGTGTTATTGACACCGAATGGACGGCTTGGATCTGCGTAGAATGAACGAAGATACGTATAAAGCCAGTCAGTACCGCGAACTCGAGCTACTAATGTTAGATCTGGTGGTGGTCCACCGAACCATTTAGCAGCAGAATCTTGAGGAATTGCACTCACCATTAGATCGCCAATTTTTGCCTCTGGGTCAAAAACAAGGTTTTCCATCATGAGATCAAGAGGGATATCAAGGTCCTTCGCAACTCGTTCGTAACGCTGATACTGCGTTGCATGACAAGCAAAACAGTAGTTCATGAATAACTTCGCGCCATTTTGCAAAGACGCCTTATCAGACATGTCGTTGTTTGCTTTGTCTAAAGGAACCTTTGCGCCCGCTGCCATCACCATCGCAGGTAACATCGCAAATAAAATTACAATCCACTTCTTCATTTGAATTTCACCCTAGTTGGTAACGGTTTCGTAGCCTCATTCTTACTGTAGAACCACAGAAGTACGAAGAACATGAAATAACCTAAGCTAAAGATTTGAGCCATTAATGTATATGTTGCAGTGGCTGGAAGCGCACCCAATACACCTAGCGCAATGAAGCTGATAGTGAACTGAATAATATTAATCAGATGTAGCTTACTACGGTAACGGTAAGAACGTACTTTACAGCGATCAAACCAAGGTAGAAGGAACAACACCACAATAGACGCACCCATCGCGACGACACCCAGAAGCTTATCTGGAACAGCACGAAGAATTGCGTAGAACGGCGTGAAGTACCATACCGGAGCAATGTGCTCTGGAGTCTTCAGTGGGTTTGCTGCTTCAAAGTTAGGTGGCTCAAGGAAATAACCGCCCATCTCTGGATTAAAGAACAGCACGTAACAAAATAGGAATAAGAAACCGGCAACGCCCACTAAGTCTTTAACCGTTCCATAAGGGTGGAATGGAATACAATCAATAATGTCGTATTTCTTAGAGTAATTATCGTGGAATTTAAACTGTGTCTTATAGTCATCACCCATAGAGCCTTTAGGTAATTTAGTCTCAATACCGTCAGGGTTGTTAGAGCCAACTTCATGTAGCGCTAGAACGTGAAGAACAATAAGAAGCAACAAAACAATAGGTAGTGCGATAACGTGAAGCGCGAAGAAACGGTTTAACGTTGCTCCGGAAATAACATAGTCACCACGAATCCATAGTGTTAGGTCATCACCTATAACGGGAATAGCCCCAAATAGCGAGATGATTACCTGTGCTCCCCAGTAAGACATTTGTCCCCAAGGTAGCAAGTAGCCCATAAAGGCTTCAGCCATAAGCACTAGGAAGATCAGCATGCCAAATAGCCACAGTAGCTCACGAGGCTTTTGGTAAGAACCGTAAATCAACCCACGGAACATGTGCAGATAAATCACAACAAAGAACGCAGACGCGCCTGTAGAGTGCATATAACGTAGTAGCCAACCATATTCCACATCACGCATGATGTATTCAACGGAAGCGAATGCCCCTTCACCAGAAGGAACGTAGTTCATTGTTAGCCAGATTCCCGTAAGGATTTGGTTAACTAAAACCAACATAGCCAGTGAACCGAAAAAGTACCAAAAGTTGAACGTTTTTGGCATTGGATATTCAGATAGATGCTTTTTATAAGAATCCATCACTGGTAGACGTTTTTCTACCCAATCAAGTAGCGCTTGCATTATGCCTCCCCTGTGTCATCAACACCGATCATAATTTTGGTTTCGCTCATATACATATGTTGCGGTACAACTAAGTTGAGCGGCGCTGGAACTCCTTGGAATACACGTCCAGCCATATCGAACTTAGAGCCGTGACAAGGACAGAAGAAACCAGACTTAACGCCCTGAACCTGCTCGCTAAAGCTATCAGGTAGGTACGTAGGCGAACAACCTAAGTGAGTACAAATACCCACTGCAACAAAATACTCTGGCTTAATCGAACGATAAGCATTTTGGGCATATACAGGCTGCTGTTCTTCACCAGAGCTAGGATCGCGTAATTGACCATCTAGAGCTTTAAGCCCATCGACGACTGATTGAGCACGACGAACAACCCATACAGGTTTACCTCGCCACTCAACACGAACCATCTGACCTTCTTCGAGTTTACCTATATCGACTTCTACTGGTGCACCAGCAGCTTTCGCTTTCTCACTTGGGTTCCAAGATTTAATAAAAGGAACGGCGACCGCTGCTGCTCCCAAACCACCAACAACCGCAGTTGAGGCAGTTAAGAAACGTCTACGACCGTTATTTAAAGGCGCGTTGCTCATCCAAACATTCTCCCATTTGCTCCCTTTGGATAGTAGATATTCCGCTTACAGAGCATGGCTAACAAAGTAAAATTTTAATTATATTTATTTGATTGCAAATGATAATTAAAACCCTACTTTTTGACAAGATAAAGCTACCTTTTTGTAACATTCAAAGGGGAAAGCCTATCCTAGGTCACAAAAGAGACTGAATTAAAAGGGAAAGGGATCGAGGGGGATAAATAGGAAGAATTTTCAGATGTTAAAAAAACAAAAAGCCCGGCATATAGCCAGGCTTTTGAACCACAATTCCAGTACTGAAACTGGAGCATGTATTTTTCTGTAAAAGAAAAATTAACGCTTAGAGAATTGAGGTTTACGACGTGCTTTACGTAGACCAACTTTCTTACGTTCAACGCAACGAGCGTCACGAGTAACGTAACCAGCTGCACGTAGCGCAGGACGTAGAGACTCATCGTATTCCATTAGCGCGCGAGTGATACCGTGACGGATAGCACCTGCTTGACCAGAAATACCACCACCTTTAACAGTGATGTATAGGTCTAATTTCTCAGTTAGTTCAACTAGCTCAAGAGGTTGTTTAACAACCATACGAGAAGTTTCACGACCGAAGTAAACATCAAGGCTACGCTTGTTGATTACGATCTCACCGCTGCCTGGTTTGATGAAAACACGAGCTGCTGAGCTTTTGCGACGACCAGTGCCGTAGTATTGATTCTCTGCCATTGTCTTAATCCCCTTAGATGTCTAGTACTTGTGGCTGTTGAGCAACATGGTTGTGCTCAGTACCAGCGTATACTTTAAGCTTACGGTACATTGCGCGGCCTAGTGGACCACGTGGCAACATACCTTTAACTGCTAGTTCAAGAACCATTTCTGGTTTCTTAGCAATTAGCTTTTCAAAAGTGATTGTTTTAAGACCACCAGGGAACTCAGAGTGACGGTAGTAAACCTTACCCTTAGCTTTGTTACCAGTTACAGCAACTTTCTCAGCGTTAACAACGATGATGTAATCACCAGTGTCTACGTGAGGAGTGTATTCTGCTTTGTGCTTGCCGCGTAGGCGAGAAGCGATTTCACTTGCTAGACGGCCAAGAGTTTTGCCTTCAGCGTCTACAACATACCAGTCGCGTTTTACAGTTTCTGGTTTAGCAACGAAAGTTTTCATGCTAATAATTACCTATTTAAAAAAATTTACACTTAAGGAATACTTACGTATTCCCACTGTCTAAGAGTTACCATTCATCACCCCTTCGAGTGTTGGAAAACTCTTGGCGTAACGTGATTTTACTCATCGTTAGAGGCCCGCAGTAACGGTAGGTCGCAGGATTATAGAGAAGAGCGAAGAAAAAATCACCTCTTTTTGAATAAAATCACGATTTTTTTTGGCGCGCTCGTACCGCTCAAATAATCAACTAGCTTAGATGCTCTTTCGCCAAGTAATCATGACTTTGCATTTCAATCAATCTTGACTGACAACGTTTAAATTCAAATTCGAGAAATTCGCCATTATATAGACTCTCAAGTGCCACCTCTGCTGAGATAATCAATTTTACGTTTCTCTCATAAAACTCATCTACCAAAGCAATGAACCGTCTCGCGGCATCATCAAGACTCGCAACCATCAATTCGACATCGGCAAGCAGTACAGTGTGATAGATTTTGGAGATCTCGATGTAATCGTTTTGACTACGGGCACTTTTACAAAGCTGCTCAAAGGTTGCGTGTAACACGCCATCACTTGCCTCTATCACATCAATGATTCGGTGATTCACATCGATACTCGTCTGGATTGGTTTATCTTCACCAACAAGCTGAGCGTAATAGCGATATAAATTTTTGTTCGCCACTTCATCAAGTGGATAGTGATAAATCTCAGCTTGCTCTAATGTTCTCAAACGGTAGTCCACACCACTATCAACGTTCATCACCGTACAGTGCTTCTGAATCAAATTAATCGCAGGGATGAACCTTGCTCGTTGCAATCCATTTCGATAGAGATCGTGAGGTGGAATATTAGAGGTCGCAACCAGGATAACTTGTCGCTCAAATAGCGCTTGAAATAGAGTGCCCAAAATCATCGCATCAGTAATATCGGAAACAAAAAACTCATCAAAACAGATGATGTCTGTTTCTTGTTTAAATTTATCCGCGACGATTTCCAAAGGATCTGCCACCTCTCCTAGTGCTTTCAATTCGTCATGGACACGGTACATAAAACGATGGAAATGAACGCGCATTTTTTTTTCACTCGGCAATGAATCAAAAAATGAATCCATTAAATAGGTTTTACCTCGACCGACTCCCCCCCAAAAGTACAGTCCATCAGGTACCTCAGCCGACTTAGCCTTTTTGCCAATCAGTTTTTGCCAACGAGTAAGTGAAACCTTGGGGGTATTGATATATTCAACAATCTGATGATGAAGATTATCCAGTGCCTCAACCGCTTCAGATTGCGCATCATCCCTTTGAAAACCATGCTCTTTTATATCTTTCTCATACTTCTGTTTTGGTGTCATATCAAAATCGCTTACTACAAATTAACCCTGCAAAATAATTGCATTTCTCTTTATCGAGCCTTCAGCTCATAGTAACATGCCAATTATACATGTGTAAGCAAGTGGTAACGAGCATGTTAATTTCTCAGTCAATAAGGAGCTATTATGCCTTGGATTTACGCCGTTGTAGGCTTATTAATTGGTACTGTATTAGGAGTTATTTTCGGTCGCTTCACGACGCCTGAATATAAAAAACAAAAGTCTGTGCAAAAAGACTTAGACACCGCAAAGTTCGCTCTTGAGCAGCAGAAGCAAGAACTGACTGACTATTTCGCACAAAGTGCCGAGATGCTCGATACGCTAGGAAAAGATTACACCAAGCTTTATCAACATATGGCAAAAACCTCAGCCGAGCTACTACCGAACCAGCCTGAGCAAGACAATCCTTTTACCAAACAGATTACCCTTCAAGCCGATGAAGAATCGACGGTAGAAACAATCAATACAGCGGATCAGGCACCAAAAGATTACGCTAAAGGTCCAACCGGGCTGTTTACAGATAAAGAGAAAGAGATCATTCATTCAGAAGAAGTCGTTACAGCTAAAGCTTCTTAATCTTGTGAATTAATTTTGAATGGGAACTAAGTAAAGGTTTTTGAGTCATAACTCAGACTAGTGTCTTTTGTCATTTCAACGCCAACCAATGCATTGAAAGTAAGATCTTAATCTAATTGGAGTTATCAGATGAAAAAACCTTTGCTTTTATTAACGTCCCTCACCCTCAGCTTAAGTTCAATCATCATCCCTGCATCTGCTACTGCCGCTTTACCTGTCTTAGTCAATGATCAAGCTCTACCTAGCCTAGCACCTATGCTCGACACGGTGACTCCCGCTGTAGTGAGCATTGCCGTTGAAGGCACACAAGTTTCTCGGCAACAACTTCCAGAACAATTTCGCTTCTTCTTTGGTCCTGACTTTCCAACTGACCAAGTACAAGAAAGACCTTTCAGAGGGCTTGGTTCCGGCGTTATTATCGACGCAGAGCAAGGGCATATTGTTACCAACTACCACGTCATTAACGGCGCCGAAAAAATTCGGGTGAAGTTGAAAGATGGACGAGAATATGACGCAGAGCTCGTTGGTGGTGATCAAATGTCCGACATTGCACTTCTCAAGCTAGAAGAAGCAAAGAACCTTACTCAAATTCAATTAGCTGATTCTGACAAATTGCGAGTCGGTGATTTTGCGGTTGCCATTGGTAACCCATTTGGCTTGGGGCAAACCGTCACCTCTGGAATCGTATCCGCTTTAGGTCGAAGTGGGCTTAACCTAGAAAACTTTGAAAACTTTATTCAAACCGATGCCGCGATTAATAGCGGTAATTCCGGTGGCGCTCTGGTTAATCTAAACGGTGAGCTAATTGGTATCAATACCGCTATTCTTGGACCAAATGGCGGCAACGTCGGCATTGGTTTTGCGATTCCTGCCAATATGATGAAAAACCTGACAGGGCAAATACTCGATTTTGGCGAAGTGAAACGCGGCATGCTTGGTGTCCAAGGTGGAGAGATCACCTCTGAACTCGCAGAAGCCCTAGGCTATGAATCAAGTAAAGGCGCGTTTGTTAGTCAAGTCATCCCTAATAGTGCAGCCGATGATGCAGGCTTACTTGCGGGTGACATTATCACCACTATCAATGGTAAAAAAATCGATACCTTTAGTGAACTTCGCGCTAAAGTCGCCACTCTAGGAGCGGGAAAACAACTTACTTTAGGCGTCGTTCGTGATGGGAAAACCATGGATTTTGATGTGACCCTTGGTGAGCAAACGACCAGTAAAACTGCCGCTGATAAATTGCATGCCGGTTTATCCGGTGCGGAACTAACCAACACAACAGACAATGATGTCATTGAAGGTATTAAAGTATCCAATATTGAAGAAGGCTCCTCTGCCGCAGCGTATCAACTTCAAGCTGGAGACATCATTATCGGGGTGAACCGTAAACGAGTTAAGAACATCGCAGACCTCAGGGCGATTATCGATCAAAAACCGGGGGTTTTAGCGCTTAACATTCAGCGTGGTGATCGAACTATTTATCTCGTTGTCAGATAACTGATTTAAAAATCAGCCATTAAAAATGTTAAAAGGCGACACCAATAAAGGTGTCGCCTTTTTGTTATTTATCAATCTAATGCTATGCTTCGACAGCGCACGCGGTAAAAACACGTTTGATTTTTAGGGTTATTATTCTATTTCTGAGGAAAGTATGCTGAGGTTCATGTTACGTTCGGTTATTTTAGGTTTGGCAACAGCACTCATTTTATTACTTGCTATCCCATCGTTACGCCCAAACCTTTTGCCACAAGTTATTCCTTCGGTAACGGATAGCTTTACCTCTCCGCAATTATCATTTAATGACGCGGTTCGAAAAGCAGCACCCGCTGTCGTTAATATTTACAGCCGAAAATACACTGAAGATAATCGCACTAAGCTTTCCACTCAGGGCCTTGGATCAGGGGTAATAGTCAGTGAGAAAGGCTACATTATTACCAACTACCACGTTATTGCCCAAGCAGATCAAATCATCGTAGCTCTTCAAGACGGGCGTGTCGCAGCCGCACAACTGGTTGGAAAAGACCGCCGCACCGATATCGCTATCTTACAGATTGAAGGTACTAATCTGCCTATCATTCCGCAAAACCCAAATTACGCAGCAAAGGTGGGGGATGTCGTTCTTGCAATAGGCAACCCATATAACCTGGGTCAAACGACTACCTTTGGCATCATCTCAGCAACAGGCCGATCTTCTATCAGCGCAGATGGACGCCAAGCATTCATTCAAACCGATGCTGCTATCAATCAAGGTAACTCTGGTGGCGCACTAGTCAACAGTCAGGGTGAACTTGTTGGCATCAACACCGCTTCTTTCCAACAGGCGACTGATTTAGAAACCTACGGCATCTCATTTGCGATTCCTTATACCCTTGCAAATAAAATTATGAATAAAATCATTGCTGATGGTCGAGTGATTCGTGGCTATATTGGTATTGATGGTCAAGATATAAACTCAGTTACCTCTCGATTACTAGGAAATGAACACTTAGGTGGCATTGTGGTGTTAGGCGTTGACCCTAATGGTCCTGGCGCTAAAGCTGGCTTTGTCGCTCAAGACATTATTCTCAAAATTGATGGGCACAAGGTTAATGGACGTCAAAGTGTCATGGATATCGTTACAGACCTTCGCCCAGGTACAGAAGTTGAAGTACTGATATTGAGAAAAGGCGAAGAGCTTACTTTGCCAGTGACCATTGCTGAAGACTCTCGCGAATAGGCATTTTCGAAATCGCTTTAATTTTGAATGCCTTGCTCTAGCTGCGTCTTAAAGGTGAACCGTTTTAGAAGCTGGTGGCTCTAAAAGTAAGTTACTCTAGAAAGTAATAACTTAATAATTAATTTTCCCCAAAAACAATGAAGCCCCTAACATTAGGAGCTTCATTTTTATTACTTTAACAATTGGTCTTAGCTCTCTTCTGCCGAATTGGCTTCAAGCTCAATCCGAGTAACACGCTGTAACCCTCGTGGCAATAAGCTACCTCGACGGCCACGTTCACCACGGAAGTTATCAAGATCAGCAGGCTTAAGACCTAGCTTACGCTTGCCTGCATAAATCGTTAGCGAAGCTCCCTGAGGTAAAGCGATAAGGTGTGAGACAAACTCTTCACGCTCTTTCGCTTTAGCTGCTGGAATGTTGATGATCTTATTCCCTTTACCCTTACCAAGTTGTGGTAGATCTTTAATAGGGAATAACAACATTCGACCTTGATTGGTAATCGCCAATATCTCATCAGAATCGAGATCGCCTACCGTGTCCGGTGGCATCACTTCAGAGTTCTGAGGCAAGTTAACTAACGCCTTACCGCTCTTATTCTTAGACAGGAGGTCACTGCCTTTACAGACGAAACCGTAACCTGCATCTGAGCCCACTAACCAAAGTTGCTCTTCTTCACCCATGATAACCTGACGCATCGAGCTACCCACACTGATATTTAATCGGCCAGTGATCGGTTCGCCTTGGCTACGAGCAGAAGGAAGAGAGTGCGACTCAAGTGAGTAACTGCGGCCATCACTTGCAAAGAACACCGCTTGCTGACTGCTCTTACCGCGAGCATGAGCTAAGTAGTTATCACCCGATTTATAGTTCAGTGTTTCGGCATCCACTTCATGCCCTTTCGCATGACGAATCCAACCTTTTTCAGAAAGAACAACCGTAATGGGCTCACTCGGAATAAGGTCACGTTCGGTCAGCGCTTTCGCTTCTGCACGTTCAATAAGAGGAGAACGACGATCATCGCCGTACTTATCAGCATCTGCCTGAATTTCTTTTTTGATTAGCGTACTTAGACGACGCTCAGAGCCAAGCAGCTTCTCAAGTTTATCACGCTCTTTTTCTAGCTCATCTTGTTCACCACGGATCTTAAACTCTTCTAATTTAGCTAAATTACGAAGTTTAATATCCAGAATGGCATCAGCTTGCGTTTCAGAAATATTGAAGCGACTCATCAATACTGGACGTGGTTCGTCTTCAGTACGAATGATTTCTATCACTTCATCAATGTTGAGATACGCAACTAACAAACCCTCTAAGATGTGCAGGCGAGCAAGGACTTTGTCTAAGCGATGTTGAAGACGACGACGAACCGTAGTTCGGCGGAATTCAATCCACTCATTTAGGATTTGTACTAATCCTTTAACTTGTGGTCGCTCATCCAAGCCAATCATGTTTAAGTTAACGCGGAAGTTTTTCTCAAGATCAGTCGAAGCGAACAAGTGATTCATTAACTGATCGCAATCGATACGATTAGAACGAGGAACAATGACAATGCGAGTTGGGTTTTCATGATCCGATTCATCACGAAGATCATCAACCATTGGCAATTTCTTCGCACGCATTTGAGCGGCAATTTGCTCTAATAACTTAGCACCCGATACCTGATGAGGCAGCGCCATAATTACAATATCATTGCCTTCTTTGTGCCAGACTGCGCGCATTTTGATGCTGCCGCGTCCAGTGCGATAAATCTTTTCAATATCAGCTTTAGGTGAAATAATTTCAGCTTCAGTTGGGTAATCCGGCCCTTGAACAAAGCCCATGACATCGCTTAGCTCTGCCTTGGGGTTATCCAACAGATGGATTGCAGCATTGGCGACTTCACGCACGTTATGTGGTGGAATATCCGTTGCCATACCTACCGCGATACCCGTAATACCGTTCAGTAATATATGAGGCAGACGCGCAGGCAGCATTTGTGGCTCTTTCATCGTGCCATCAAAGTTTGGCTGCCATTCAACTGTGCCTTGACCTAGCTCACCAAGCAGTACTTCTGCGAATTTAGACAGTTTTGCTTCGGTATAACGCATTGCAGCGAATGATTTAGGATCATCGGGCGCACCCCAGTTACCTTGGCCATCAACTAACGGATAGCGATATGAGAATGGCTGAGCCATCAATACCATCGCTTCGTAACAAGCAGAGTCACCGTGAGGATGATACTTACCTAATACATCACCAACAGTACGCGCTGATTTTTTATATTTTGATGATGCTGAGAGACCAAGCTCTGACATTGCATAAATAATACGTCGTTGAACCGGCTTTAGGCCATCACCAATGTATGGCAAGGCACGATCCATAATGACGTACATAGAGTAATTTAGATAAGCGTCTTCGGTGAACTTGCGCATTGGCAACTGTTCTACGCCATCATAAGTAATTTCAGTGGACATTGATTAAACCTCTGCCATATCGCCGTTAGCTTGTAACCATGAGCGGCGATCATCAGCACGCTTCTTACCTAGCAACATATCCATCATTTCCATGGTCGCTTCACTATCATCAATAGTGAGCTGAACCAATCGACGAGTATTCGGATCCATTGTCGTTTCGCGCAGCTGAAGGGGGTTCATCTCACCCAGACCTTTAAATCGCTGTACGTTAATCTTGGCTTTCTTCTTGCTCAGTCGCTCAAGTACGCCTTCTTTTTCATCTTCATCGAGGGCGTAAAAAACCTCTTTGCCGCAATCAATACGGAAAAGTGGCGGCATAGCAACATAGATATGGCCAGCTTCTACTAACGCACGGAAGTGACGAGTAAAGAGCGCACAAAGAAGGGTCGCGATGTGCAGACCATCCGAGTCCGCATCGGCAAGGATACAGACTTTGCCATAACGCAAGCTTTCAAGATTATCGCTGTCAGGGTCGATACCCAGTGCAACCGAGATATCGTGAACTTCTTGAGACGCCAATACTTGATCTGCCGAGACTTCCCAAGTGTTAAGGATTTTACCACGCAGTGGCATAACCGCTTGAAACTCACGATCACGAGCTTGCTTAGCAGAGCCTCCCGCAGAGTCCCCTTCGACGAAGAAGATTTCAGTACGGCTTAAATCTTGCGCTGAACAATCGGTAAGCTTGCCCGGTAGAGCCGGACCTGATGCGACTTTCTTACGCACCACTTTTTTGCTTGCACGCATACGACGATGCGCATTAGCAATACAGACCTCAGCAAGCTGTTCCGCGAGTTGTGGTTTTTCGTTTAACCACAGGCTAAAGGCGTCTTTAACCACACCAGAAACAAAGGCTGCGGTTTGACGAGAAGAGAGGCGCTCTTTTGTTTGCCCTGCAAATTGTGGATCTTGAATCTTAACGGACAGAACGTAAGAACAGCGTTCAAAGACATCATCACCTGTTAGCTTAACGCCACGCGGAAGCAGATTACGGAACTCACAGAACTCGCGCATTGCATCGAGTAAGCCTTGGCGCAAACCATTAACGTGCGTACCGCCTTGTGCGGTCGGGATCAAGTTAACGTAGCTTTCGGTGATCATATCACCGCCTTCTGGCTGCCAGATTATGGCCCAGTTCGCAGCTTCTGTTTCTGCTGAAAACTCACCCGTAAACGGTGCTTCTGGGATAACTGTGTATCCTTTCACGCCTTCTGCTAAGTAATCTTTTAAGCCATCTTCATAGAACCACTTATGATCATTGCCATTGACCTTGTCACTAAACGTGATCTCAAGACCAGGGCAAAGAACCGCTTTGGCTCGTAGGTTATTGATGAGTCGAGTAACAGAGAAGTTGCCAGAGTCGAAATAACTAACGTCAGGCCAGAAATGAACACTGGTGCCTTTATTGCGACGGCCACACGTGCCTGTCACTGTCAGTTCTTCAACTTTATTACCGTGTTCAAACGCCATTTCATAGACTTGGCCATCTCGGCGCACGGTTACTTCAACGCGTTTAGATAATGCGTTAACAACCGAGATACCCACACCGTGCAGACCACCAGAGAACTGGTAGTTTTTGTTCGAGAATTTACCACCAGCGTGCAGCTTACAAAAAATAAGCTCAACGCCTGAGATTTTCTCTTCAGGGTGAATATCAACAGGCATACCACGACCATCATCAATTACTTCTAATGATTGATCGGCATGAAGAATTACTTGTACCTTTGAGGCATGTCCGGCTAGCGCTTCATCGACACTGTTGTCGATAACTTCTTGACCTAAGTGGTTAGGTCTCGCTGTATCCGTATACATCCCTGGTCGGCGACGTACTGGTTCTAAACCATTGAGTACCTCAATGGCCCCAGCATTATATTGTTCAGTCATAATACGGAATATACTTAGTAGATAATTAAGTCATTATATTGCTGTTGGTATAGAGAGACTGTTAACACTTCTTGCGAATATGGCATCAATAGAGACCAAAGCGCAGTAATCGTACTAAAAGTGACAAATTTGCTGAAACAATCAGCGTTCACAACAACAAAAGTATAGGTAGAACATAGTCTGGAAGTGGCTCTCTTATGTCAAGAGAGATAGGTAAGTAACAGGTAAAATTATGACTCCTCCCTCAGTGGGCGAAGGAAATACCTAAATTACTAACCTTTGAATTGATCACGCTAATCTTCCAATCAATAAACGTGACAGAGCAGTCTGTAACAGCTTAAATCGCCTATAACGCGAGAAACTTTACAATTTCAGCAGGGTATCGTTCAAAATTAATAAAGCTGTGGTCACCACCTTGCTCTACCGTCTGCTTAGATAAGCTAAACCTTTCTACAGCTTGACGATAATCTAGAACTTCATCTTCTGTTTGCTGCAATAGCCAAAAATCTTCAGGATGCTTAATAGACTCAACATCTAGCGACTTTAACTGCTCAATGTGAATAGGCTCTAAGGTGTACTCTTGCCCCGTATAGGGATTAACTTGCTCACCTAAATAATCGACCAATAACTCATAAGGCTTAACTGCTGGGTTCACCAAAACAGCTTTAAAGCCAAACTTTGCATTGAGCCAAGTCGATAAGTATCCACCAAGAGAGCTGCCAACCAGTGCTATTTGGTACTCAGAGTGATGTTTCTCGATTAATTCTAGTAAGCAGTTAGCCGCTTCATCTGGAAAACAAGGAAGTTGCGGAGTAAGAAGTTTGATATCAGGACGCTGTGATAAACAGTACTCGTTCATCACGTTCGCTTTATGTGACTGCGGTGAGCTGTTAAATCCGTGAATATACAGCAATAATGGTTTTTTCGTTTGCGCCACTATTAATAGCCGCCCGCAGTAAAATCAGGTAGAAAACTATCATTAGGTAAACGCTGAACCTTTGTCACAAGCTGACCATCAGCATGAAGGTCTAGCTCTCTCCAACCAGGAGAGCATCGGTCTAAAGCGAAGTCATCTGAATTAGGTTTAAACTGGATGCAGGTTGACGGTGTTGCAATCACACGTACACCATTCACTTCTTTATCCATATCTTGATGAACATGACCACACAGTATCGCCTTAACATTCTGGTGCTTATCGAGGATCTGCCACAGTTGTTCACTGTCTTTTAAGGTGTGCTGATCAAGCCATGCACTGCCCACTAATATCGGGTGATGGTGCAGTAAAACCAAAGTATGTCGATTCGGATTTTCACTGAGCTTCTGATCTAACAAGTTTAGCTGTCTATCACTTAAGCGGCCATGGGGTTTTCCAACCACTTGTGAGTCAAGCATGATAACTTGCCAGTGTTCACCAATAAAAGAGTGCTCGATATGCTCTATTTGTACTGAAGGGAAAACGGTTCCCATATTAGGCTTGTAGTCATGATTGCCCGGCAACCAATAACAAGGCTGCTTCAACGGAGCGATACCGTTTGCAAAGTGTTGATAAGATTCAACACTGTGATCTTGAGAAATATCACCAGTTGCCAATATCGCTTCAAATTTCACAGCAGACTGCTTAACCATAGCCACAACAGCTTGGAAACTTTCTAGTGTATTTACGCTCAGAAGGCTACCGTCTACGGGAGCAAACAAATGAGTATCTGTGATTTGTAACAGCTTAATCGGTGTAGACTCAGCTGTGCTTGACGACAATTTCAAAATCAAAACCTGAACATTTACGTGACTATTGACGAATATTAATTGGAGCTTGGCTAATGCCGTGTTTTAGACAAAATGTCAGCCAGTCTCCTAAAAAACGGTTAATTTGTGCTTTTTCATCTTTCTGCATCATTCTAGCGTTTGGGTAGTCGTAGCGTGCTTTAACTCGCCCAAAATGTTCGCTAGAAAAGACTTCTGCCACACGAGCATCGTGATACAGCCTGACAGACATTTTAGGTAATGGAAATATTGGAACGTCATCACTCTGACAGACCTCCACTAAAGTTGTGTACTTTGTGACCTCGCACACTTGCAATTGGTACGTCATGGCACCGGCTTTATAACAGCGAATATCGCCAACCTTTGCGTCAAAAGGCAGCAACGCGTTTAGTTTGGCGTAATTAGTTTCATAAACGCGCATTAGCTCGGCTAGATCGACATGGTAAACTTTGTTTTCCATCACAATCGCCACTTAGAGACAACTTCACGGTGATTAAGCTCTAACCATTGCAGTGCAATAATAGAAGCACCATTTTCAAATTGCCCTGACTTGACCCTTTGATAAGCAACCTTACGTGACATGACATGGACACGAATATCTTCGCCTTCATAATCAAGCCCGTGGATACCAGAAGCTTTTGACGCATCGACTTCACCAATATACACATCTAGCTTTTCAGAGCAGCCACCAGAAGAGGGATAAAAAGAGGTGATTTTTTCAATCTGATTAATCTCAATCCCTGCTTCTTCGACCATTTCTCGACGCGCAACATCTTCAGCGGTTTCACCTGGGTCAATAATGCCGGCCACAATTTCTAATTGCCAAGGCGATTGATGCTCAAGAGCACCTACTCTTATCTGCTCAATGATGACAACTTGATCGGTAATGGGATCATAAGGCAATACCGCAACGGCGTGCCCACGCTCAAACATTTCTCGCTCGATCGGCTCACTCCAACCGCCATCAAACAGACGATGGCTAAATTGATACTTAATCATCTTAAAAAAACCGCTAAAAAGGGTTTTCTTCGACATAACTTTTACGTCTTGACGAGTAAAGTCGATCAATGGCTTGTTCGAGTGTTGCATCCGAGCACCTCTTACTTAGTTTTCTGTATTTTACCTAGAGTTGACCCTAAGCACCAAGGATAGATCTAAAATATTTGTATAATTTTTACAAATTTATTTAAGTAATAAATTCCAATTATCCAGATACCTGTCAGCAATGTGTAAAAATATGCAAAATTTCGGGTAAATTACCATCACTTTAGGGTAAACTTTCGCTTGATTACCCTCTTTATATTTTAGGCAGGAATAGGAATAATGAAAAAACTGCTTCCCGTATTCATCGGTGCTGCACTAAGCAGCCTGAGTACCTCTGCATTAGCGGACACTTTTGCTGATATCTACAATCATGCAAAAGATAATGATCCGCAACTTTTAAGTGCTGCTGCACAACGTGATGCTGCTTTTGAAGCTGTGACTTCTAGTCGTAGTAGCTTACTACCACAAATCAACCTAACAGCTGGTTACAACATCAACCGTAGCAACCAAGACGGTCGAGACAGTGACAAGCTCACCGCTGGTGTTAACTTTTCTCAAGAGCTTTACAATCGCTCTAGCTGGGTAACACTTGATACAGCTGAGAAAACCGCTCGCCGCGCTGACTCTTCTTACGCTGCTGAGCAGCAAGGTTTGATCCTTCGTGTTGCCTCTTCTTACTTTGAAGTACTACGCGCTCAAGATAACCTTGAATTTGTTCGTGCTGAAAAAGCAGCTGTTGGTCGTCAACTAGAGCAAACCAAGCAACGTTTTGAAGTGGGTCTTTCTGCTATTACTGATGTACATGATGCGCAAGCTCAGTACGATGGCGTTCTAGCAAACGAAGTTCTTGCTGAAAATAGCTTAGTAAACAGCTACGAGAACCTGCGCGAAATTACAGGTCGTGAACATTCGAACTTAAACGTACTGGATACTAAACGCTTTGCTGCTAGCAAAACGGCGTCACCAGTAAACGTTCTTGTGGAAGAAGCGGAAGAGAAGAACTTAAGCCTACTGACTGCCCGTATCTCTCAAGATGTTGCAAGGGATAATATCTCGCTAGCAAGTTCTGGTCACCTACCTTCAATCACTTTAGATGGTGGCTACAATTACGGTAATGATTCAAGCGATGATTATGCTCCTAGCTACAGCAGTAACAACGACTTTAACATTGGTGTGAACCTTTCTGTTCCTCTTTATACCGGTGGTAATGTAACTTCTCAAACGAAACAAGCTGAGTTTGCTTATGTAGCAGCGAGCCAAGATTTAGAAGCGACTTATCGTAGTGTTGTTAAAAATGTTCGTGCTTACAACAACAACATCACAGCCTCTATTGGTGCACTACGTGCTTACGAGCAAACAGTCGTTTCGACTAGCTCTGCACTAGAAGCGACAGAAGCAGGTTTTGATGTTGGTACTCGTACTATTGTTGACGTACTAGACTCAACTCGTCGTTTATACGATGCAAACAGAAATTTATCTGATGCTCGTTATAACTACATCATCAGTGTTCTTCAGCTACGCCAAGCTGTTGGTACATTGAGTGAGCAAGATGTTATTGATGTTGATGCTGGCCTTAAACCTGCTAGCTAATATCAAGCAATAGCTTTTAGATACAAAAAACCGCTGGTTTAAAAGTCAGCGGTTTTTTTATACCTGCCTATTGAATGCAAATGAGAGAATAAAGGGCTTAGCCTCGTCCACCTTTAATCGCATCAATAATTTCAGTCGTCGAGCAACCATCTTCAAAGTTCAGCACTTTGACTTGACCACCTGCGGCAATGACTTCTTTACCACCAGCAATGTCTTCTATTTTGTAATCACCACCTTTAACCAGCAAGCTTGGCAATACTTCAGAGATTAATCGTTGTGGTGTATCTTCCTCAAACGGAACAACCCAATCGACCGCACCTAATCCAGCAAGCACAGCCATACGACGATCAGTGGGATTAACTGGTCGGCCTGGGCCTTTCAATCGCTTAACGGAATCATCGGTATTTACGGCAACAATCAGACGGTCGCCCAGTTTAGCGGCATGGTTTAGATAAGAGACATGCCCTGCGTGTAGAATATCAAAGCAGCCATTGGTCATAACAACGGTCTCACCTTTGGCTCTTGCTGCTTTGACTGCTTCAATCAGAGCTGGCTCCAAAATCACACCAAAGTCAGTATCTTGGCTGCCGTGAATCGCTTCGGCTAATTCTATCGTAGATAACGTAGACGTTCCTAGCTTACCAACAACTACACCAGCTGCAGCATTAGCAAGCGCACACGCTTCATCTAGAGGCTTACCTGCGGCAACTGACGCAGCGAGTACAGAAATAACCGTATCACCTGCACCCGTCACATCATAAACTTCTTGTGCTTGAGTCGGCAGATGAAAAGGTTCTGCGTCTCGACGAAGTAAGGTCATACCGTGTTCACTACGGGTAACAAGAAGCGCTTCAAAATCATATTGTTCAATCAGAGCCAAGCCTTTTTCGACTAACTCTTCATCAGACTTAACAGTGCCAACCACTTGTTCAAACTCAGACATGTTTGGAGTTAGTAGTGTTGCACCGCGGTAACGCTCAAAATCAGCACCTTTCGGGTCAATAAAGACGGGAACATTAGCTGCGCGTGCTTTTTGAATAAACTGCTGCACGTGTTCCAGTGCACCTTTGGCATAGTCAGACAAAATCACCGAACGAGATTTAGGTAACGCCTGTTCCATTCTTGATAAAATAAGCTCTGGATCAGTGTTTTCAAACTTGTCTTCAAAATCAAGTCGGATCAACTGTTGTCCACGACTTAGAACACGCAATTTCGTAATGGTTGGATAGCTTGGTAGCGATACAAAGTCGCACGTCACTTTCAATGCAGAAAGTGTTTCAGTTAATACCTTAGCTGGCTCATCTATGCCAGTTAGGCCGATGATATGCGCATGCCCACCTAGTGAGGCAATATTCATAGCAACGTTAGCAGCGCCGCCTGGGCGTTCTTCATTGTTTTCTACTTTCACCACAGGAACGGGCGCTTCTGGTGAAATACGCCCGGTAGGACCATACCAATAACGATCAAGCATCACATCACCGATGATAAGAACGCCTGAATCATTGTAATCAGGTAGGATTGGTTTCATTGTGGATCTCCAAAATTCGTAACTGAGCCGAGTGTAGCACAAGCTTTTTTATCGCTAAACTCTCGGTTTGTATTTGTTCTGTTTATCTATTTACCGACCCGCTATTCGAGCCACTGCTTCCAGACTTGTGTGACTAATGCTCGTTCATTAATGAACTTATCTTCTGCCACGTCTGAATCTAAGTTGAGTAAATTGCGGTGGTGAATTTGATCACGCATTTCGGTATAAGCGTGTATCAAGCCCAACGCCTGCCCCTCATCCATCACACCCTGCGCTATCATCGACTCAAACAGCCGAATATTGTCAGACCAACGTGAAAGCTTTGGGTTGTCATGGCTGTAATTTAATACAAGATACTGAGCTAGAAACTCAACATCAGTAATTCCGCCAGGATCTTGTTTTAGCATGAATCGCCCTGCTTTCTTGCCTCCGAGGTGATCTCGCATCTTCACACGCATATCAGTCACTTGTTTTTTCAGTGTTTGCTGATCACGATCAAGACATAACACCTCTTTTCGAGTTTTTGCAAAAGCTTGCTGAAGTGGCGCATCACCGTAGATCATTCGCGCTCTAACCAGAGCTTGATGCTCCCATGTCCAAGCGTCTTTATGCTGATATTCATCAAAAGCATCGGTTGGACTTACCAGTAACCCAGATGCTCCCGATGGTCGTAAACGCGTGTCCGCTTCATACAGAATTCCCGACGCGGTGCGAATAGAGAAAATATGAATAATACGCTGAGCCAAACGAAGGTAAAACTGCCTGCCATCGATCTCTTTTTTACCATCGGTATAAACATTTACCGGACAGTCATGCATAAAAACAATATCAAGATCGGAATTGTAGCCAAGCTCCCAGCCGCCTACTTTGCCATAACCAATGACGGCGAACCCTTTACCATCTCGATCATTAACGTGGGTTGGAACGCCATATTTTTCTGCCATTTGCTGCCAAGCTTGATTAATTACCGCGGCAACAATAGCTTCAGCAAGATAGGTTAAGTGATCACTCACTTCTGTCACGGGCAGAGCGCCAGCAATATCACCTGCCGCGATGCGTAAAATGCAGATCTGTTTAAACTGACGCAGCGCTTCAATCTGCTGCTCCATATCATCTTCAGGAATACGGGCCAAATAATCTCTTAGTTCAGTTTGGTAAGAATCTAGTGGGATCGGTTTGTAGAGTTGCTGAGGGTCGATCAACTCATCCAATAGAATTGGATAACGACCTAACTGCTCTGAAATCATAGGGCTCGCGGTACATAAGCGAACCAGTTGTGTTAGAGCTGCAGGGTGCTCATCAAGAAGCTCTAAATAGGTCGTTCGCGTAACAATTTTGTGTAATAGATGAAGGACGCGAGAAAGGCCAAACTGCGCATCTTTATGATTAAATAGAGTAGAGAACACTTTGGGCATTAAGCGATTAAGCACCTCTCGACCACGTGGACCTAATGTCTTTTTAGCTAAATCCTGTTTGTATTGAAAGATGGTCTTGGCAAGCTTTTCCGCTTCCTGCGAAGCTAAATCACCAAGCAGTATACTTTCGACGACATCTTGCTCTGCCGCCATATCCCACATTTCGTGAAAATGTGGCGCAGCGGTATCACACTGATCGTCTTCTACCCCAATCAGCTCTTCAAAAACGGCGTGTACGTTTGCCATGTGAGTTGAGATATCAGAGGCCAACGCCTCATAGCTATCAAAGCCCATTGCTGTCGCTAACTTTAACTGTTCAAGATCAGTATCAGGTAGAGTTTGCGTCTGCTTATCTGCCATGGCCTGAATTAGATTCTCTGTTCGGCGTAGAAATAGATATGCCGTTGATAAATCGCTCACTTCTTTTTTATCAAGTAACGTCAGCTCTTTAATTGCCGCTAATGTTTCTAATAGTCCACGTCCACGCAAACTGGGCTCACGACCACCACGAATAAGCTGAAACACTTGCGCTATAAACTCTATTTCACGAATTCCGCCCGCACCCAATTTAATATTATTGCTCAACCCACGTCGTCTTACTTCACTACTGATCATCGACTTCATACGGCGCAATGACTGAATGGCACTGAAGTCGATGTAGCGACGAAAAACAAACGGACGAAGCATGCTGCGCAGCTCTTGGTATTCAGGGTACATCTCACTGCCCATCACACGCGCTTTGATCATCGCGTAACGTTCCCAATCTCGCCCTTGCTCTTGGTAGTAATCTTCCAGTGCCGCGTAACTCATCACCAATGGACCACTTTCCCCGAATGGTCTAAGACGCATATCTACGCGATAACAAAAGCCATCAAAAGTATGTTGATCAAGCGCTTTAATAATACGTTGACCTAAACGAGTAAAGAATTGAGCATTCGCGATACTACGTCTCGCACCTTGAGTATCGCCATTTTCTGGATAGGTAAAAATCAAATCAATATCAGAAGAGAAGTTCAGCTCCCCACCACCGAGCTTACCCATGCCAATGATCAGCATAGGTTGCGCAACACCTTCACTGTTACAAGGCGTTCCCCACTCCTGGCAACAGGTTTGATACTGCCATTGATAGGTTTCAAAAATCATCGCCTCAGCTAATTCTGATAAATGCAGTAAGCTCTCTTCAAGTGACCACGAAGCTAGAAAATCACGCCACGCGATATAGCTCATCTCTCGGTTTCGAAACTGTCTAAGCACTCGATGTCCCGCAGCCTCATCGCTACATTGATCAAGCAGTGTCTTTAATCGTTCACGATAACTGGAGTAACGAGAATTCTCTTCAAGCATTATTGGTAGAGCTTGAATCAGCCCTTCATCTCGCTGCAGTGCTTCAGTAATAAATTGACTGAGCCCAGCTATCACCTTTAACTCATCAAGACGTGTCTGAGGCCATAATTCAAAAGTTGTATTTGTCATTAATGTCTCAAAAGCGGAGTCGGAAGTGGGAATTAGTTGATCAGGCAATGACATGAGGTTTCCTTGTACTGGACTGAGGGAGTTATCTTGAGAGTTCTGGAGAAATAAAAGTTACAGGCACTGTTATATCAAACTTAAGCCATAAAAAAACGCTCACTATACATAGCGAGCGTTTTTATCGTCAGAACGTGAGTTTAGACTTTGAAAGAGGTAATTTTCTTATCAAGCTCTTCTGCATTATTTTGCATGATTTCAGAGGTTTCAAGCAGTTCGCCAATAACAACAACCGAAGCTTCTACCAATTCACGGACATTGGTCAGGTTCTGGTCCATCTCTCCTGCAACACTGCTTTGCTGGCCAGCCGCTGTTGCAATTTGGAAGTTCATATCATTGATTTGAGTAACCTGACTAACAATGCCGTCTAATTCAGTGCCCGCGTTAGTAACAAGCTCTACGCCTTCAGCTGCTTCAACAACACTTTTTTCCATCAATTCAACCGCAGAAGTCGCGCTGCTTTGTAGTTGACTGATCATCTCTTGAATCTCAACCGTTGCATTCTGAGTCCTCTGAGCCAGATTACGAACTTCATCCGCAACAACAGCAAAGCCTCGACCTGCTTCTCCAGCACGTGCCGCTTCAATCGCAGCATTAAGTGCTAGTAAGTTAGTCTGCTCTGAAATTCCTTGGATTGTTCCGACAACGCTACCGATAGAGTCAACACTATCTTCAACCTGATTAACAGCCTCAGCAGAGGCACTGATATCTTGCGATAGAACGCTCATCTTCGTTACGCTATCCTGAACAAAGCGTTGCCCAGTCTGCGCTTGAGTTGACGCACTCTCAGTCAGAGATGACGCACTTTGCGCGTGATCCGCAACCGTTTGAACCGTTGAGCTCATTTCACTCATTGCTGTGGCTAGTTGATCAATCTCACTGAACTCTTCTTGTGTTGACTCTTTGGTCTCAGACATGCTCAGCGTCATGACTTCCGTCAGTGTCGATAGCTCTTGAGAAGACTCTACCTGTGTTTTGATCATATCCTGCAATTGGCGACGCGTGACTTCGAGTTCACGGGCAACATCACCGTACTCATCTTTACAGTCCATAGCGATCTCAACTGAAAGATCTTTATTCGCCATCTGCTTGATTGAGTCATTTAAGTACTGCGTTTGACGTAACATGATTCGTGCCGCAGCAAGAAGTACAATTACAAAAAAGGCGATCATGATAACGGTTTGCCAAACAACCTGAACTAAATACGCTTCATAATGCTGCTGAGCAACGGCTGCGCTTTCTGTTGCGACTAACAACGCATCATAAAACGTGCTCGCATCCCACAGTTGCTTGGTCACAATTAAAATTGTGCTCAACACCATGAGTATAATCATCTTCGGAACTAAACGAGTATTGGTAATTACTCGTTCCCATGGTTTGAATACCATCCTAGCCATTGTCCATTCTCCGCAATTGTTATCTATAACTTTTCATTACGTCGCACCCAATAATTTATCGAATCGCTTATAGACTGATGTATATTGAGTGAACTGATTTAACTAATGCCTATGCACTAGTCACTAATTTATTTCGAGCCTCGTATGAATAAAGATGATATCAAAAACGATACTAGACCAATGAGCTTATTATCACTGATCCTGTCGTTTATGGCGTTATTTGTGATCTCTGGCTTATTGTTTATGCCATTAAATCCTGAAACTCGTCAGGTACTTATCGGCATAGACTTTGTTATCTGTAGCATTTTCATGTTGCAACTTACGATTGATTTGATCCGAGCCGCAAACAAGATGCAATACATGAAAAAACACTGGATTGACTTTCTTGCTAGCCTGCCAATGATTGAGCCACTTAGATATGCTCGCATCTTCTCTATTCTTCGCATCATTCTTATTTTCCGATCTGGGCAGCATATTTTTAGTCAGATTTTTTCTAATCGACGAGAGACCACGCTCGCCTCAATTCTGCTACTACTGGTTTTCTTATTGACGGTCGGGTCAAGCATGATGCTGTTTATCGAAGGAAAGAATCCTGGAGGAAATATTAAGGATGGTGGGGATGCATTGTGGTGGGCTTTGGTGACTATTTCTACTGTTGGATATGGCGATCACTACCCAGTGACGGCTAATGGAAAAATACTCGGTTCAGCTTTAATCGTGTGTGGTGTGGGGATTTTTGGTGCTATTTCAGGCTTAATTACTTCCATGATTACCTCGCCAACAGAAAAACAGGCGCAGAAGCAAGAGAATAAAGTACAGCTACTTGAAGAGATTGTCTCTCAGCAGCAAGTCATTATTGAACGATTAGAAAGGCTTGAAAAGCAAAGTTCGCCACCAAACAATGAAGCAGAAAGTAAGTGATAAAACAAAAAATAGAGCATCTAGGTGCTCTATTTTTTTATCTGTTTTCAGTAAAGAGTATTCACTGTTTAATGTTGCCAATACGGCTCAGCTTCAATACCAATGATGCGGGTTTGCTCCATGGCATGCAAAATAGAGGTTTCTTGACGATCTAACCAACGTTGAAGCTGTTCTTTTTCTTCCGCCTCTAGTTTCTCGACTAACACCTCTAATGGCTTAAGCATTAATAAGTCGTCAATGCCCTGCATTAGATCAGCCCATGGCAAGCGAAAGCTAGTACGCTCATCCACATCATAAAGGCTCGCAAACCCAACCCCCGTATAAAGATTACGCATCAGACGATATTGCTGTTCTATATACTCTTGGCTCGTTAATGTCCGCTCCGGGGGAAAAGCTTCGATCAGTTCGGCCCAAGTTCGGTCTAGCTGTCGCACAGAAAATGAATTAATAGCGTGTGACATTTGTTCACGCGCCTTATCATCTAGGAACGGCTGCCAGCCACGACTTAGAATCCAACGGCTCAAATCAAGAAGAATGCCAGTATAACGAGCAGACGAAAGCAGTGACAGTATCTCATCACGATTAGGGAGTGAATCTTGAACCACTTTAAGTTCGGCGACTAAGAACTTTCGTGCCTCTAGTTTTCTTAACGCATGACCTTTATCTTCCAATAAATCCGCCAAATAATCATATTGGTTCAACCAATCTAACTCTTGCTCAAGCCACTTCAATTCTTGACGCAAGATAGCACTTGCTCTGCGTGGAACGATGCCACCGTAAATGGTGAGTGTTTGACGGATAAAGCTGATTGAGTGACGAATCTCATGCAGAGATTGAATAGACTCTCGCTCTGAATAAATTTGTTCGTGGTAATGCCAATGCGATAGTGCGTGCTCTAAGGTGTTAACAAAGCAAGATTCAACGCTGTCGCTTTGCTTGGTATTCACTAAAGAAAGCGGTTTGACCTTATCGCCCTCATAACCTTGCGCCAGTCGATAGCCTTTTGCCGCTTTGCTCAAGTTACCTAAACGCATACCGCCATATTCACTAAATTGACGAGCAAGTGTAAACAGCGCATCGGTTTGCCCGGATTTCAGCTCAAATTCAACTTCACAAATTGGATCGCGCTTATCCCCAGAAACGACTTCGCCTAAATCAAACGCAACTTCAACTTGGCTTCCATCCGCCATACCAATAAGCCACTGTTCGCGAGTAAAGTTAGTGGCAAATAGTGGAATAAGTTGTTCTTGTAAGGTTTGAATATCTCGCGCTTGTGGCCAGATATCTTCAGGATGAAGTGAAAGCTTGGGAGTATTGCAGGTATGCTCGGCATTATACTCTGGTCGTTGATGCAGCCCAGCAACAACACGCCCAGCGGTTTTTACGGTTTGAATAAATACATCATCAAAACGTCGAATTCGCAAGCCTGTATCGTGCTGACGTAACCAGTTATCAGGCGTGTCAAAATACGTGTTTCCCAACTCACGGCTACTGTGCTGAAGGATTTTCATTTCTGAGATTTTTTCACGCAAAATTGCTGAAAATTCAGGTAAAACAAAAAACTTCAGTTCTATCTCGGTTTCCATAACTGTACCTTTCAAAGCAGATAGCAACAGGATATGACCAATCTCTTTACTCAGCAAGAAAGAAATATCACCTCAATGATGATCTAAAACAGTTTTCATGAATGATTTAATGGGGTAACATGCGCGCCTTTATAGCCATCGTTCAACATTTCACCACGAAATGGTGTATGTTCTTTTTAGGTTATATTTA
Organism: Vibrio kyushuensis; assembly: GCF_050337325.1. Lineage (NCBI taxonomy): Bacteria > Pseudomonadati > Pseudomonadota > Gammaproteobacteria > Vibrionales > Vibrionaceae > Vibrio > Vibrio kyushuensis. Next base: position 63,368 of record NZ_JAKJSV010000009.1, on the reverse strand, counting down.
ACAGGTTGAATGGCCATGCCAGTAAATACAATAATGGGGTTATTTGCAAAGTCCCCTATTAAGCCTTTGCAGCGCCACGTAGTGTGCGTTAATGAATGTTGCTCTCATCTCGTAAACTTTTTTGAAGTTTCTTCAAAAGGTGACTGGGAAAAAGCAGCCGAAATTCGTGCTCAAATTTCTCACCTAGAGAAAGAAGCCGATGTGCTAAAGCGCGAAATTCGTCTTAAACTTCCTCGCGGTTTGTTTATGCCTGTCGATCGTACCGACATGCTTGAGCTTTTGACTCAACAAGACAAACTTGCCAACCTAGCCAAAGACATCTCAGGCCGTGTTTATGGTCGTCGTTTGGTTATCCCAGAAACACTTCAAGAGAACTTCATTGTTTACGTGAAGCGCTGTCTCGATGCTGCCGATCAAGCTCAAAAAGTTATTAATGAGTTAGACGAGCTTCTCGAAACAGGCTTTAAAGGCCGTGAAGTAACGCTTGTTGCTGAAATGATTAATCAACTAGACCTTATTGAAGACGATACTGATGCAATTCAAATTCAGCTTCGTCAGCAATTAATGGCGGTTGAATCCGAATATAACCCTATTGACGTTATGTTCTTATACAAAATCCTTGAGTGGGTCGGTGGCATTGCAGATCAAGCACAGCGTGTAGGTGCGCGTCTTGAAGTAATGCTTTCTCGCTCTTAAATCACAAGTAACCCGATAACGAAGAGTTCGAATTAAACGCGACAGATTAGGCGATGAGTATTTTTCTCGCTGATGGGTTTGCCGCGCCTAAATTTTGCTCCGCTTGTTATCAAACAACTAGGTATTACGATGGATATCATTGCTAACCACGGCACGCTCCTGATAATTATTGCTGCGGCTTTTGGTCTATTAATGGCTATTGGTATTGGTGCAAATGACGTTGCGAACGCAATGGGCACCTCAGTAGGTTCCAAAGCACTAACAGTTAAACAAGCAATCATCATTGCGATGATTTTTGAATTTGCAGGGGCATACCTTGCCGGTGGTGAAGTAACCGATACAATAAAAAGTGGCGTTATCGACACAAATCTTTTTATTCATCAACCTGATGTACTGATCTTCGGTATGCTGTCCGCGCTATTAGCGGCTGGTACATGGCTATTACTTGCGTCCTACATGGGCTGGCCAGTATCTACAACTCACTCTATCATTGGTGCAATCATCGGCTTTGCATGTGTATCTGTTGGTACTGAAGCGGTTGATTGGAGTTCGGTGCAAGGTATTGTCGGGAGTTGGTTAATTACGCCCGTTATCTCAGGCCTCTTTGCTTATATGATATTTATCAGTGCCCAGCGTCTGATTTTTGATACCGAGAACCCGCTATTTAATGCTAAACGATTTGTTCCTATCTACATGTTCATTACAACAATGGTCATTGCACTGGTTACAATCAAGAAAGGCCTTAAGCACGTAGGCTTACACCTTACTAACGGTGAAGCTTGGTTATGGTCAGCGGCTTTCTCAACAGTCATCATGGTGGGTGGTTACCTCTATATTCAGAAGAAATTTGCCAACCGCGAAGACGACCATGGTTTTGCAGGCGTAGAAGGCGTCTTTACTGTCCTTATGGTTATCACAGCGTGTGCAATGGCATTTGCCCACGGCTCAAATGATGTAGCTAACGCAATCGGTCCTTTGTCAGCAGTTGTCTCAACCGTTGAAAACCTTGGTGAAATTGCAGGTAAAACGGCTATTGCATGGTGGATTCTTCCTTTAGGTGGTATCGGTATTGTTATCGGTCTTGCAACCCTTGGTCGCCGAGTAATGGCTACAGTGGGTACAGGCATCACTGAGCTAACACCAAGCCGTGGTTTCGCAGCGCAACTAGCAACAGCTTGTACAGTTGTTCTGGCATCCGGTACTGGTCTACCCATTTCTACAACACAAACTCTAGTTGGTGCGGTATTAGGTGTAGGCTTTGCTCGTGGTATTGGCGCTCTAAACTTAGGTGTTGTACGTAATATCGTTGCTTCTTGGGTTGTGACACTGCCAGCTGGTGCGCTACTTTCTGTTGTGTTCTTCTATGCAATTCAAGCAATGTTTATTTAAAGTTTAAGTTTGTAGTTTGTAAGCGTAACGTCATTATTGACTCAAACGCACAGAAAGGGAGGCTCTGCCTCCCTTCTTTGTTGCATGGTCTTGAGAAAATTCATACTATCTGTCCAATAGAAATATTTACACAATCAAGATTGTTAAAGGATTTACTGTGAAGAAACTGATTTGCATGGTTTTGGTCTCTCTTATGGCCATTCCAGCAGCTTTTGCTCAAGACCGCTATATCGCGGATAAACTATTTACTTACATGCACTCAGGCCCCAATAATCAGTTCCGTATTATTGGCAGTATTGACGCTGGTGATAAAATTAAACTTCTCACGACGAATAAAGAGACTGGTTACAGCCAAATTCTAGATTCAAAAGGTCGTAAGGGTTGGGTTGAGACTCGTCTTGTTACTCGTCAAGAAAGCATGGCTGTACGCCTACCTAAACTTGAGAAAGAGCTAACAACCGTTAAATCTCAACTGGCGAATGCTCGTGGTAACGCAGACAGTGAAAAAGCGGGTCTTATAGACTCTCTTGATGTTCGTAACCAACAAATTGCAGAGTTAGAGCAAAACTATAGTGACATCAGTCAACAGCTCACGTCATCTCAAACAGAGGTTCGTGAACTACGTGCTCGCTTAGATACTCAAAAAGAAGATTTACTGCTGAAGTACTTTATGTACGGTGGTGGTGTTGCAGGTGGTGGTCTACTGTTCGGACTATTGCTTCCTCACGTCATGCCGCGTCGTAAAAAGTCACCAAACGGTTGGGCTTAATTGACGCCAATACAGACGGTTTATAAATAGATCGTCTGTCTTAAACAGAATAAGGTCACTGATGTGACCTTTTTTAATGCCTTGAATCTAGGGTATGTTGATCTTTCTCAGTTAAATTTAGCCTTTCCAATCATACAAGGCGGGCACTTCAATAAGCTGACCTTGGTACTCTATCGTGCAGTACCGCTGTTCTATAGCGACTAGCGTCACATCACTGCTCACTCTGTCCCCTTCAACAAATTCACTTCCATTAATCTTCACCCAACGCTTGTCTGTTCGGCTAGAGTAGACGTGGGTTTGGAAGTTCATTGCTGGAAGTGATCCAACAAAGTCAGCACCACGTTGAGAGAGCTTTATGGCATTACCAGTTACATTCGCTTCCATAGCATTTTGCAGTGATTCTGATGGACTATTAGAGTTTTGATCAGTCACATTCAAAGAGCTATCACTGTTTGAAAAGGCTGACTGCACACGCTGGGCAAGCTCAGGCGAAAATTGACTTAAATCTAATTGAGACAAATTATCAATAACAGGCTCTTCAGCAGTGTTAAGGTTTGAAGCATCAACGCTCGGTTTAACCGCTACAGCCGTTACAGGCTGCGATACATTTTGCTCATCCCCTACTACATAGGCCACCTCTGACATTGCAGTTATACTTGCTGGTTCCACTCTTACTTGAGTCGTTTTCAAGTCACTCTTATCAAGGTAAGGTAACGCCAGAAAAGTGCTTTCAACTTCAATGATTTCAGGTTCAGCGTTAACCACGATAGAAGAGCTAACTTGGTGCTGTTGATAGCGTTGGTACGTATCATAACTAAGCCAAGAAACGGTGAGTATCACAGGTGCAGTAAAGGCCATTGCAATAATCATTCGTGATGCTTTGGGCGCAGTACTAGCCGATTGATTTATTGTTACTGTAGACACGGCGTCGTAGCGCTGATGCTCTTGCTCGGAAGCCTTGAGTGCTTTCAATATTTCAGACATTAATTAGCCTCACTTAATGTATCTAATTTGGGCATATTATCTTGAGTAAGAAGCGCTAATGTTTTTAGTGTATCTCGACCTGCAATGCCATCGACTGACATCCCTTGCCAACGCTGGAACAGTTTTACTTTTCGCTCTAGCTGTTCATCAAAGTGTCTAGATTGGCTTGCCGCCTCTCCAATAAGGTCAGATAGCTTGCTATCCAGTTGATATACCTGCTCTCCAGACATGCCTTTTTTAAGTACTTGTTGAAATTTTGACTGCCAAATATAGTGGTATTCACCAGTCCAAAGAGATTCAAGCCACTGGCTATCGAACCGCACTCTTTGACCATTAAAAATCAATTCAACTTTACCGTTGTTATTGGCTCTATACAGCACTGCATAATTCATTTGATTATCAATATCCAAATGCATCACTACAGGCATGTTGAGCTTAAGAACATCTTCCCAACTCCCTTGAGCTTGTTCACACCGAAACAACTGAGAAGGACTCGATTCACGTTCACATAATCTATCGAGAACCGTCGCTCGGTAGCCCCAGGCTTGGTACAAGTCACCAATACTTTCTTCTAAACTGCTGGATTGCTTTAGCTGATTTTTAAGCTCAGGAGAAAGTACTTCTTGAGTTATTGAGTCAGGCACAACCACACTAACCTCTGGCTCCAACGTACTTTCAATGCTTTGTTCTATCCAACTAGAGCTGCCTAAGTAAATGGCGACGGATACAGCAACGCCCAATGACAGACTACCAATGACAGGCCAAAAATTAGATGCTGGCGCTGATTTTGGTGCCAAGACAAACGATGTTTGAAATTGCATCACTTCATGGCAAGCGCTTTGAATGAGTGATTTGTTTAGCTGCTTAATACCGGATTGATACGCTGACTTTAATACGGCATCGCAAACTAGATTTATTAACCTTGGGATCCCTTGCGTTTGAACGGCAATGTACTTTAATCCGTTTGCAGGAAAAAGGCGGCAATCACCGCCTGCGGTTTCAAGGCGGAACTGAATATATTTCGCCCCTTCTTCAACCGTTAAAGGCAGTAAATGATAACGACCCGTTATTCGTTGTGCTAATTGACGCAGTTGCGGCATCTTTAGTTTATCTTGCAGTTCCGGCTGACCAATTAACAAAACTTTAAGTAGCTTCTGACTGTCGGTTTCCAGATTGGTTAGTAGCCGTAACTGCTCTAATACGTCAGCAGCTAAATGCTGAGCTTCATCGATAACCAACAATGTTTGTATGCCATTGGCATGGTTAGCTAGCAAAAACTGATATAACGCCTGACTGAGCTGCTTTAGTGTCGCTCCATCTGGGTAGCTGACAGAAAACTCATCGCAAATGGCTTCGAGAAGTTCAATATCGGAAAAGGTCGGATTTAAGATAAGCCCAGCTTGGGTAGATTCACCCAAGTTAGCCAGCATCGCTTTGGCTACGGTCGTTTTACCAGTACCCACCTCGCCCGTTAACATCGCAAAACCGCCACCTTCACCTAAGCCGGCCTCTAAGTGTTGTATCGCTTCTTTGTGGCGTTGGCTCAAAAATAGATAACGAGAATTGGGCACAATGGAAAATGGTGGCTCACTAAAAGCAAAAAAATCCTGATACATCATTCTCGTCTCTATAATTTAATTGATAAGAAAAGTACCATTACTAACATTGAACGCCAATGGCAAACGACAAAATTCAAGGATTTAAGGTGCAAGTATACTTAGTAGGCGGTGCAGTTCGCGATCAATTACTCAAACTCGACGTCTATGACAAAGACTGGGTTGTAGTTGGTAGCACACCCAAAGAAATGCTCGCTAAGGGTTTTAGCGCGGTAGGAAAAGACTTCCCTGTATTCATTCACCCTAAGACGAAACAAGAGCATGCGCTGGCACGTACAGAGCGAAAAACGGCGGCTGGATATACTGGCTTTGATTGCTATTTCTCAACTGATGTCACTCTAGAAGAGGATCTTCTTCGCCGAGATTTAACTATCAATGCTATTGCACAAGATAATCAAGGGAAATTGATTGATCCCTACGGCGGTCAAAACGATATAAATGATCGTATCCTACGCCACGTATCTGATGCCTTTACCGAAGATCCCCTGCGAGTACTTCGTGTTGCACGCTTCGCCGCTAAGCTTAAACACCTTGGTTTTACCATCGCGCCTGAAACAATGAAGCTGATGAAAACCATCAGTCAATCAGGAGAGTTAGAACACCTCACCGCCGAGCGTGTTTGGCAAGAGTGGCATAAGTCACTCTCGACTCAAGACCCACAGGAGTTTCTTTCGGTACTACAGGAGTGTGGTGCTTTGAAAGTTGTTTTGCCTGAAGTCTCTCAGCTCTTTGGTGTACCTCAACCAGAACAGTGGCACCCAGAAATAGATACTGGCATTCATACCCTAATGGTGGCTAAGCAAGCCGCTCGACTATCTGAATCACTGCCCGTTCGTTTCGCGTCGCAAGTTCACGACTTAGGCAAAGGCATAACGCCGAAAGAGGAATGGCCGAGTCATAAGATGCATTGCCATACTGGGGTTAAGTTGATTAAGACCCTCTGTGATCGCGTCCGTGTACCCAATGAGTTTAAAGAGCTTGCTCTCATAGTTTGTGAGCAGCACTCAAACATTCATCGAGCTGACGAGCTTAAGGCAAGCACAAAACTTAAGGTTCTAAATAAGTTTGATGTATGGCGTAAGCCTGATCGCCTCGTTGATATCCTACTTTGCTGTATGGCTGATAGCCGAGGAAGAACTGGATTTGAAGATATTGAGTACCCACAAAAAAACACCTTCGAACAAGCTTATCAAGCCGCGTTAAGCGTCAATGTTCAAGACATCATTGCTGATGGGTTTACGGGAAAAGATATTAGAACTGAAATGGATAAACGACGTATTGAAGCGATAGCCAATATTTAACGAATTCGTATTGCTAAAAAGCCTTACTTTTCTCACATGAAAGTAAGGCTTTTGTGATATCGATAATTAGTTCCAGCGTAATACTCGAACCTCATTCCCCTCTTCTGGTTTACCAGGGATATTCAGAGACAACAGCAACGAGATCCCAGCCATACCAGCTCCTATATAAAACACGGTCGATGGAGACACTAACCAAATAAGACCAAAAGTCACCGGAATGATAACCGCAGCAATGTGATTTATGGTAAAGGCAACCCCCGCAGTCGACGCCATATCAGCGGGATCGGCAATCTTCTGAAAGTACGTTTTGATCGCGAGAGCCAAAGCAAAAAATAGGTGATCAACGACATAAAGCGCAGCCGCCCATTCAGCGGATTGAACCAAGCCATAACCAACAAAAACAAAGAATAGCCCGACATACTCAAAAATAAGCGCTTTTCTCTCACCCACCACACCAATAAATCGCCCTATTTTTTTCGCGAATAGGAAATTAAACAGATAGTTAATAAGAAACAGAAGTGTAATGTCAGCCACCGAATAGCCAAACTTCTCGACCATTAGGAAACCGGCAAAAACAGTGAATATCTGCCTTCTTGCACCACTCATAAAGGTCAATGCGTAATACAGCCAGTAACGTTTTCGAAGCACCAATTTTTTGTTCTGTGGGGTTTCCGTCTTAAACTCAGGAAAAGCGAAAGTTATCCAAAGCACTAACAAAAACCCGATACCACCAGTAATGGAGTAAACCCAGACAAACTCCAGAGCAAACACCTCGAACATGACCCAAATAGCACCGTAGGTCAGCAGTGATGCCAGCGCCCCAACGGATATCAATTTTCCAAGCATTTCCGGCGCTTCTTCTTTACTCAACCATTGCAGTGAGAGTGACTGCTTTAGCGTCTCAAAATAATGAAAACCCGTCGACATCAGCAGCGTGGTCATGAGTAGCCCAATAACACTTGGAAATAGACCGGTAATCGCCGTACCTAGCGTCAACATTGCTAGCGATATAAGCATGAATCGTTGCTCACGAATAAAGAGCAATACAAAGACAACCGTAAAAGCGAGAAAGCCGGGAATTTCACGAACACTTTGCAGCAATCCAATATCACTACCATCAAAATTGGCTTTTTCGATGACAAAGTTATTGAGTAGTGCCATCCAACTAGAAAATGCTATGGGTACGATAATAGAGATGATTAATAGAAAGTTTTGTGGGGTCTTCCAGTTTGAAGCTTTTTCGGTCATAAGTTCTTCCTTGTCGTGCAACTATCCTCAAGCTGCTCATCTAAGAAGGCACACTTGTGCGTACGACTCTATCATGATGTTAGATTAAACTTACAGTGATTCCTTTGTGGGTATTTCTTACTGGCATAAAAAAACGCCCTACCGAAGTAGAGCGTTTCAAAAGCTTAAGTTAATAATTCAAGCGTGAATTATTGACCTTTAACTTCTTTAAGACCGCTTTCGTTGTAAAAAGGAGGAGCTTTAGAACCTAGAGCCTCTTCCCGCCATTTTCTACGGACAAAAAAATGCCCCGCGTTAGCGAGGCACTCAAAGCTTAGATTAACAATTCCTTTGGTTTAAAAACCAGAGAGATTATTGACCTTTAACTTCTTTAAGACCGTTGTAAGGAGCTTTAGAACCTAGAGCTTCTTCAATACGTAGAAGTTGGTTGTACTTAGCAACACGGTCAGAACGGCTCATAGAACCAGTTTTGATTTGACCTGCAGCAGTACCTACCGCTAGATCAGCGATAGTTGCATCTTCAGTTTCGCCAGAACGGTGAGAGATTACTGCAGTGAAGCCAGCGTCTTTAGCCATCTTGATTGCAGCTAGAGTCTCTGTAAGTGAACCGATTTGGTTGAACTTGATAAGGATAGAGTTAGTGATGCCTTCTTCGATACCACGAGCTAGAATCTTAGTGTTTGTAACGAATAGATCGTCACCAACTAGTTGAAGCTTGTCGCCTAGAAGTTCAGTTTGGTGCTTGAAGCCAGCCCAATCAGACTCGTCAAGACCATCTTCGATAGATACGATTGGGAAGTTGTTCGCAAGCTCAGCTAGGTAGTGGTTGAACTCTTCAGAAGTGAAGATTTTACCTTCGCCTTTCATGTTGTACTTACCAGTTTCTTTGTCGTAAAACTCAGAAGCAGCACAGTCCATAGCAAGAGTAACGTCTTTACCTAGTTCGTAACCAGCAGCTGCAACAGCTTCTGCGATAACTTCTAGAGCTTCAGCGTTAGACTTAAGGTTAGGAGCGAAACCACCTTCATCACCAACTGCAGTGCTGTAGCCTTTAGACTTAAGAACTTTAGCAAGGTTGTGGAATACTTCAGCACCAATACGTAGAGCTTCTTTAAGAGTTTTAGCGCCAACTGGTTGGATCATGAACTCTTGGATGTCAACGTTGTTATCAGCGTGCTCACCACCATTGATGATGTTCATCATTGGAAGAGGCATAGAGAACTGACCAGCAGTACCGTTTAGCTCAGCAATGTGCTCGAACAAAGGCATGCCTTTAGCAGCAGCAGCAGCTTTAGCGTTCGCTAGAGAAACAGCTAGGATAGCGTTAGCACCGAACTTAGATTTGTTCTCAGTACCGTCAAGGTCGATCATCACTTGGTCAACGTCAGCTTGTGCTTTCGCGTCTTTACCAGCAAGTGCTTCAGCGATTGGGCCGTTTACAGCTTCAATTGCTTTAAGAACACCTTTACCTAGGAAACGTGATTTGTCACCGTCACGTAGCTCAAGAGCTTCGCGAGAACCAGTAGATGCGCCAGATGGTGCAGCTGCCATACCTACGAAACCGCCTTCTAGGTGTACTTCAGCTTCTACAGTTGGGTTACCACGTGAATCGATGATTTCACGACCTAGAACTTTAACGATCTTAGACATTGAATGTTTCCTTCTCGTTGAATATATAAATGTCAAATTAAAGGCAGCAATATAAATTCCTATATCACTGCCTGTATTCTTACTTCAAATCTTATTTTTCAAACTCACCGCGTTGGTAATCACCTGCCGCTTTCACAAAGCCTGCAAACAATGGGTGACCATCACGAGGAGTTGAAGTGAACTCTGGGTGGAACTGAGCAGCAACAAACCATGGGTGCTCTGGGTTCTCAATAACTTCTACCAGTTTCTTGTCCGCAGATAAGCCAGATACTTTCAGACCAGCTTTTTCAATTTGTGGACGAAGATTATTATTCACTTCGTAACGGTGACGATGACGTTCATGGATCGTCGCGCTACCGTAAAGTTCATAAGCTTTCGTCCCTTTAGCAAGGTGACACAGCTGTGAACCAAGACGCATAGTACCACCAAGATCTGAGGTTTCGGTACGTTCTTCAACTTTACCTTCGCCATCAACCCATTCGGTGATCAATCCTACTACAGGATACTTCGTCTCTTTGTTAAATTCTGTTGAATGTGCACCTTCAAGACCCGCTACATTACGTGCGTACTCAATTAGGGCAACTTGCATACCTAGACAAATGCCTAAGTATGGAACTTTGTTTTCACGCGCATATTGAGCTGCAAGAATCTTACCTTCAATACCACGGTCACCGAAGCCACCAGGAACTAGAATAGCATCTAGACCTTCAAGCATTTCAAAGCCTTTAGACTCAACATCTTGAGAGTCTACATACTTAATGGTCACGCTTAGGCGATTTTTCAAGCCCGCGTGTTTCAGAGCTTCGTTAACTGATTTGTAAGCATCAGGAAGTTCGATGTACTTACCGACCATACCAATAGTTACTTCAGCTGTTGGGTTCGCATCTTCATAAATAACTTGTTCCCACTCAGAAAGATCAGCTTCTGGAGCTTCAATACCAAAGCGCTTACATACAAGGTCATCTGTACCTTGAGCTTTAATAAGTTGTGGGATCTTGTAGATTGAATCTACATCTTTCATTGAGATAACTGCTTTTTCTTGTACGTTACAGAAAAGAGCAATTTTCTTACGTTCGTTTGCAGGGATAACACGATCGCTACGACAAACCAGAATATCTGGTTGAATACCGATAGATAGAAGTTCTTTCACTGAGTGCTGAGTTGGTTTCGTTTTCACTTCACCAGCAGCTGCTAGGTAAGGAACTAACGTTAGGTGCATGAACATTGCGCGTTCACGTCCTAGTTCAACCGCTAACTGACGAATAGCTTCCATGAATGGTAGAGATTCGATATCACCAACCGTGCCACCAACTTCAACCAATGCAATATCATGACCTTCAGAACCAGCAATCACACGATCTTTGATCGCATTAGTGATGTGAGGAATAACCTGAATAGTTGCACCAAGGTAATCGCCGCGACGCTCTTTACGTAGAACATCTGCGTAAACACGACCTGCAGTGAAATTGTTACGCTTAGTCATCTTGGTACGAATGAAACGTTCGTAGTGACCAAGGTCAAGGTCAGTTTCAGCGCCATCTTCCGTAACGAACACTTCACCATGCTGAGTTGGGCTCATTGTACCCGGATCAACGTTGATGTAAGGGTCAAGCTTCATCATAGTCACTTTAAGACCACGAGCTTCTAAAATAGCAGCTAATGATGCTGCTGCAATACCTTTACCTAGAGAGGATACAACCCCGCCAGTAACAAAAATGTAATTTGTCGTCATGTTTAACCTGAAATTGGTTGAATGAGGGAAATGGACTACTTCTGGACGGGGTGTAAATATACCAGAAGCCCCTTATCGCCACAACGTGAAATCTATCACACTGTGATTTTTTATTTTTTGCTTCAAATCAATTTGTGTGTTCACTTTTAAGTTAGTCAAAATCTAATATGAGTCAACTTTTAACCATTAGTAAACAAATTCACCATCAACTAATTATTCTTATTCTCTTTTTCTAGACGCTTAACTTCATCCCACATTGCATCTAGCTGCTGCAAATTGAAATCCGTTAATGTCTTATCCTTCTGACTGACTAACTCTTCTACTTTCTTGAAACGTGTTGAAAATTTCAGGTTCGCTTTACTCAGGGCCGACTCTGGGTTTTGCCCAAGATGCCGAGATAAGTTAACAACAGCAAAGAGTAGATCTCCAAGTTCACTTTCTACTCGCTCAGAATTCACTTCCACTTGAAGCGCCTCTTCCATGACCTCTTCAATCTCTTCATGAACTTTTCCAACTACTGGGCCTAACGTGTCCCAGTCAAATCCAAATTTAGCCACTTTCTTCTGTATTTTTATCGCTTTGGGTAGAGCTGGTAGAGAATTGGGTATAGCGTCCAAGATGCTTTCAGTCGCTAGCTTGCCACTTTTAGCACCTTCTAAAGCTTTAAGCTCCGCTTTTTCTTTCGCTTTCTCTATTTCCCAGTTAGCGTTAATCGCTTCTTCACTTTCAAATTCAACATCTGAAAAAACATGTGGATGACGACGAGTTAATTTTTCATTGACGGTATCGACCACTTCTGAAAAATCAAACAACCCTTCTTCTTTGGCCATTTGGCTGTAGAAGATTACTTGAAACAGTAAGTCACCCAGCTCTTCTTTTAGATTAGGCCAATCTTTATTATGAATCGCATCCACCACTTCATAAGTTTCTTCAATGGTGTGCGGAACAATTGTGTCAAAGGTCTGTTTTTTATCCCACGGACAACCATTTTCTGAATCACGCAATTGCGCCATGATTTGCTCTAACTGTTCAATTGGGTGACTCATTTCTATCTCTTCCTTTAAATAAAAAGGTGAGTAGCTATTACTACTCACCTTCTAAGTTAATCTATATATGGACAAATTATTTTCACTAAATAGTTGAAGTTCTAGCGCGGCAGCAAAGTTTACGAGACTCCTGAGCATAGCTTGCCTATGTGATGGAGCGAGTAAACAAAGCTAACAAAGCTAGAACACCAAATATGACGTAAAAATCAGCCGAGGCGTTTCACCGACATGACATCTTTCAACTGCTCTACTCGTGTCGTCACTCGCGTCAGTATTTCAATATTCGTCAGCTCTAAATCAAAGTCCATAATGGAAAGCTGACGCTTATAATCAGTGCGGCTTTTCATACTGGTTACTTTTATTTTCTCATTCGCCAGTAGCGATGTTATATCCTTTAATAACCCACTTCGCTCCATCGCTTCGATGCGTACGGTTAAAATGTACGAGCCGACAAAACCACTGCCCCATACCGTATCAATGATTCGCTCTGGCGCATGATGATGAAGCTCACCAAGTTGCTCGCAATCACCTCTGTGGACAGAGATACCACGACCTTGGGTTATATAGCCTTTAATTTCATCACCAGGAATTGGCTGACAACACCTTGCTAGGTGCGTCATTAGGTTATCAACCCCTTCTACAACTACGGCATCTTTATTCGGACGGCTCTGAACGGAAGGCTTGTTTTCAGCTTCTTGAAGTTTTTCAAGCGCCTGCTTGTCTTCTTCTTCCGCTGTTGGTTTATTTACCAGTGCATTAATATGATTAACCACTTGGTTAATGCGTAAGTCACCACTGCCAACACCCGCATAGAGCTCATCGGTTGTATTAACGTTGAAACGTTTTAACGCATATTCCTGAGCATGCTTGAGCGATGCGCCAATTTTGGCTAACTCAACTTCAAGAATCTCTTTACCCGCCTCTAGGTTTTTCTCTCGGCTCTCTTTTCTAAACCAAGCATTAATCTTGGCGCGAGCACGTCCTGAGTGAACAAAGCCTAGTGTTGGATTTAACCAGTCACGAGACGGATTAGGCTCTTTTTGTGTGATAATCTCAACTTGATCACCCATGGTTAGCTTATGGGTAAATGGCACAATGCGACCTGCTACTTTGGCCCCGATACAACGGTGACCGACCATAGAGTGAATGTGGTAAGCAAAGTCTAACGGCGTTGCTCCCATCGGTAGATCAACCACATCACCACGTGGCGTAAACGCGTACACACGATCATCAAATACTTGGCTTCTTACTTCATCCAGCATTTCACCTGAATCTGACATCTCTTCTTGCCAGTCGATCAGTTTGCGTAGCCAAGTGATCTTTTCATCGTAACCACTACGAGCCGTGCTCGGACCCTCTTTGTACTTCCAGTGCGCTGCGACCCCTAGCTCAGAGTCTTCATGCATCTGCTTGGTGCGGATCTGAATTTCTATTGTTTTGCCTTCAGGGCCAAGAACAACAGTATGGATTGATTGGTAGCCATTGGGTTTCGGGTTCGCTACGTAATCATCAAATTCGCTTGGAAGATGCTTATACTTGGTATGAACCATGCCTAATGCGGCATAACAATCTTGCAATTGGTCTGCGATGATCCTTACCGCTCGAACATCAAATAGTTCATCAAAGTCTAAGCTCTTCTTCTGCATTTTTCTCCAAATGCTGTAGATATGCTTAGGTCGACCACTTACCTCTGCATTGATGTTTGAAGTATTCATTTCAGAAGTTAAGTCATCAACAAAATCAGTAATGTACTGTTCACGTACAATACGACGCTCGGAAAGTTGCTTGGCAATTTGCTTGTAGGTATCTGAGTGCTGATAACGGAAGGCGTAATCTTCAATTTCCCACTTTAATTGACCAATGCCCAAGCGGTTTGCCAATGGCGCATAGATATTGGCACACTCTTTTGCTGCCGCTCTACGCACTTCATCAGGGGCTTTTTTAACTTCGATTAGGTTACAGATACGCTCAGCAAGCTTAATAACAACGCAGCGGAAATCATCCACCATAGCAAGAAGCATGCGACGTACGTTATCTACTTGACCAGAAGCCGCGCTCCCTTCAAGAGTCACGTTTAACTGACCAAGGGCCGCCATCTCTTCCACACCATCGATAAGTTTGATGGTCTCTTTGCCATAGCTCTCTTCGAAAAGCTCCCGCTCAAACGCACCCGCGGAAACCAAAGGAAAAAGCTGCGCTGCAACCAAAGTGGCCTTATCCATTGATAAGGTCACCAAAATCTCATTCATTTCTCGCCCACGCCACAATAGTAGTTGAGCGTCTTCTCGCCCCTCGACGATCGTTTCGCAATGGCGATACACTTCTTTTAAGCGTTTCGCGATGTTTTTTTCTTGTCCTAGGCTAGCCACCCAGTTATCTAAATCAAACTGTTCGTTTGGGTTTAAATGTGCGCTTCTTACCGCAACCATCTTTTCATCCTAGAAATTATTATTATGCCTTTGACTAACTGAATCTTAGTTAGTTCTATGTCTTGGTTGTTCTATATTTTATTGGGTTTACGCTTGGTTCTATTTTTCAAAAAGGGCCATTGATTCTAAATGACTGCTATGAGGGAACATATCCAACATACCTATTTTTTTCAGCTGATAGCCCTGTTCAAGTAAGCTCTGGCTATCCCTTGCAAGGGTAGCAGGATTGCAAGAAACATAAACAATGCTTTTTGCGCCAAATTGTGAAAGTTGATCAACGATCCCACTCGCACCAGCTCTAGCTGGATCAAGTAGTACTTTATCGAATTTTTCTTGCGCCCAAGGCTGACTAATCAGCTCATCTTCTAAGTTGGCTTGATAGAAGCGAGCGTTAGTTAGTTGGTTATCTGAGGCGTTATCAGCAGCTTGCTTAACCATCTCATCAACCCCTTCAACTCCAACGACACTCTTCGCAAGCTTGGCCAAAGGCAAACTGAAATTACCTAAACCACAGAAAAGATCCAACACTCGATCTTGGTCAGACACGTTTAGCCACTCAAGCGCTTGATTGATCATTTTTTCATTCACATCTTGATTCACTTGAATAAAGTGATTAGGCATAAATGAAAGAGTGACGCCCGCTTCTTGATAGGTTGCTACTTTTCCTGTGGTTAAAACGAGCTCATCGCTGCTCGGCATTAGATATAAGGTCGCTTGATACTGATCGGCAAGTTCGATTAAGCCATTGCGATCTTTATCTGTCAGTGGTTTTAGGTGGCGTAATACCAACACAATGCCGTTATCGCCTTTGACCAGTTCTACATGCCCTAGGCTATCGGTATTTTTAAAGCCAGTAAGTAACAACTTAAGTTCCGGTAATAGAGCACTTAAGCTTGGCTCAAGGACATCACAATGATCGATATTAACGATCTGCTTGCTCTGTTTTTTTCGAAAGCCAAATTGTAATTTTCGCGTTTTTTTATCAACCATTAGGCTTATACGAGCACGGCGTCGGTAGCCTTTATCACCTTCAGCAATCATTGACGACAACGCGAGTTCTTGGCCGGCAAATTTACTCATCAATTGGCTAAGTGACTGCTGCTTGTACTCACGTTGGGCATCCAAATCGAAGTGCTGTAAATTACAACCACCGCATTGCTGATAATAGCGGCAAAATGGCGTCACTCGTTGCGCACTAGGTTCTAATACTTTGATGAGTTTTGCTCGTGAGAACTTACTTTTGCTTTCCGTAAGCTGAACAACAACTTTCTCACTCGGCAGCGCTTGATCGATAAAGACTGGCTTCTTATTTAAATAAGCAATACCTGAGCCTAGGTTATCGAGTTTCTCAACCAATACCGATTGATGTTTGGTTTCGATTTGTGTTTTCTTTTTTGGTTGGAAAAAACGTGCCATGCTCTTAATGCCTAAAGTAATTGCTTGCTGATTAATTTACTCCCAGTATCACTATTTATCACTGGGTATATTGTCGAAACGCGTCGACTTGATTAAGCTAAGTGATTCACTTAATAATTCGCTTAGCGGGTTATTTTCCCATATCCAACCCACGATGTTTAGATAATAATGACTAGATATGGCTTACGTGCGCGAGTTATTACCCTTACTTTAGCGCCAACCCTTATAATTGGCTTGTTACTGAGTAGCTTCTTCTCTTATAACCGCTACCATGACCTCGAAGCGCAAGTAATTAATTCTGGGTTAAATATCATTGAGCCGCTGGCAATTGCTAGTGAAGATGGCATGAAGAACCAGAGTCATGAAGCGGTTCGACGCTTGATCAGTTACTCTCACCGAAAAAATTCTAAATTCGTTCGTAGTATCGCGGTTTTCGATTCTAAACATGAGCTCTTTGTAACCTCGAACTTTCACCCAAACTTTGAATCTCTCACTTTTCCTAAAGCTCAGCCGATTCCCCTCTATGGTTCATCGCAAATTGATGAAAACTCGCTGATATTAAGAACGCCTATTTTACCGGAATCTCGCTTAGCTATAGCAACTGAAACGGAAGGAGAAAGCCAAGCCTTCGGCTACATTGCTATTGAACTTGATCTCTCTTCACTTCGCCTTCAGCAATATCAAGAGATCGTTCTTTCCGTATTAGTGTTGCTACTTGGTCTTGGGCTTTCTGCCATTTTTGCTATGCGTTTAATGCATGACGTGACCCGCCCAATCGAACATATGAAAAATATGATTCAGCGCATTCGTCGCGGCCATATTGATGTACGTATTGAAGGGAAAATGCATGGCGAACTGGATTCACTACGAAATGGAATTAACGCCATGGCAGAGTCTCTCTCTGCCTACCACAGTGAAATGCAGCACAGTATCGATCAGGCTACCTCGGATCTTCGTGAAACGTTAGAACAACTAGAGATTCAAAACGTTGAGTTAGATATTGCGAAAAAACGCGCCCAAGAAGCGGCACGGGTAAAATCTGAATTTCTCGCCAACATGTCGCATGAATTAAGAACACCACTGAACGGTGTGATCGGCTTTACTCGGCAGATGCTCAAAACACAACTGACCAATAGCCAAACTGATTACCTTCAAACCATTGAAAAGTCAGCCAACAACTTACTTAGCATCATCAACGACATTTTGGACTTTTCTAAACTGGAAGCGGGCAAGCTGGCACTGGAGAATATTCCATTCGAATTCCAAGACAGCCTTGAAGAAGTGGTGAGCTTGCAGGCAACGACAGCGCACGAAAAAGGGTTGGAATTGACGCTAAAAATCGACCCTAAAGTACCGGTTGGTTTAGTTGGTGATCCGCTACGTATTCAGCAAGTACTAACCAACCTTGTCGGCAACTCAATCAAGTTTACCGAGCGTGGCAATATTGATATTAGCGTTGAACTGCGCTCGCAAAAAGATGACATGGTTGAGCTTCAATTTATGGTGAGAGACACCGGAATTGGCATATCAGAAAGACAACAGGCTCAGCTGTTCCAAGCGTTTAGTCAGGCTGATGCCAGCATATCTCGCCGTTATGGTGGTACAGGGCTTGGACTTGTTATTACCCAAAAACTGGTCAGTCAAATGGGCGGAGAGATAAGTTTGACCAGTCGCTTGCACCAAGGGTCAACCTTCTGGTTCACTCTGCGCATGCACGTTACCGATATGCCAATCAGCCCGATAGTTGACTCTCAAGCGCTTGATCAACGCCACTTGTTACTTATTGAACCAAATATGCAAGCAGCCTCGGTTATCCAGCAGATGCTTATTCAAGAAGGTTTAATCGTCACTTATCGCTCATCCATGCCTGATGAAAGTGAACGCTATGATTATGTCATTCTCAATTTAGCGCCTAATAAAAATGCTTCTGTTGAGGCTATAGGGGAATGGGTAGAGAAAGCAAAAACTGTCTCACCAAACGTTATTGTAGGGACACCAAGTACTGAATTAGCGCTTTCAGATCACCTAATTCAAGCTCACCAAGTTCAATGTATTACCAAACCGCTCTCTCGTAAAAAGTTACTTCAGATGATGATTGCGAATCAACCTCCAACACTGCTCCCGGCAATTGAAGAGTCTTATCATGAGACACTCCCGCTGAAAGTAATGGCCGTTGATGATAACCCTGCAAACCTTAAACTCATCACAGCTCTATTGCAGGAGCGTGTTGAAAGTATCATTGCTTGTACCAATGGCCGAGATGCCGTCCAACAAGCTGAGAATCACGCCTTTGATATCGTATTAATGGATATCCAGATGCCTCATATGGATGGGGTGACAGCCTGCCATAAGATCAAACAGACCGAGCTCAACACTAATACACCTGTTGTCGCTGTTACCGCTCATGCTATGGCAGGAGAAAGAGATCGCCTTCTTAACGCAGGGATGGATGACTACTTAACCAAGCCAATTGAAGAGCATGTGTTACAACAGGTTTTAGTTCATTGGAATCCACACACCCTAGAAGGTGAAGTGGAAAAGCTCGATATTTCTCAGTCAGAACAGGTCAATCTTACCCAAGTTACTGAACAGGAAGAGAGTTCAAGCGAGCATCACACTGTCATCATTGATTGGCAAGCAGCCTTAAAGCAGGCCGCCAATAAAGAGGATTTGGCCAAAGAGATGCTTACAATGCTGGTTAGCTATATTCCAGAAGTGAATGCACATGTTGATAATGCACTTGAGAATGAACCTGAGGATACTGAGGAGCTGATTCATTACGTTCACAAACTTCATGGTAGCTGCTCTTATTGTGGCGTACCGAGGCTTAAAAAGGCTTGTGCAACCATAGAAACAGCCCTTCGCTCTGGCAATAGTATCGAAGATGTTGAACCTGAGTTATTTGAGCTACAAGATGAAATGGATAAGGTTCTAGCTACAGCTCAATTCTATTTGGAAGAGTCAGAATAGCCCTACTCTAAACCCTCAGCGGTATCACTATGAAACGATACTGCTGAGGGTTATTAGATATCAGAGGAGAGAGAAACCAACGCATCGTAGAAAAAGTAATTATTTTTCCCGTGATCCTTAACGTGATACATGGCCAAATCAGCCTCATGCATGAGGTACTCCAACGTACAGTTTTCCCGAGACACAATACTGATACCAATACTCGCCCCCAATTTTGCCTCTCGCTTGCTGGTTAGCGGTACTTTTTCACAGCTACTACTGACCAATTGAGTCGCTACTTTTTTTAATGGAATCTTGTCATCACTGGCTAAAGGTATGATGATGATAAATTCATCGCCACCAATACGACCCACTGTCCCTTTTCTTCCAACCACTTGCTTATAGCGTAACGCCAATTTAATTAAGACAGTATCCCCAGAAGCATGACCAAAGCTATCATTCACTGATTTAAAACCATCAAGATCAATTAGTAACAATGCAATATAAGGTGAATCCAACTGAGAAATTAAAAGTTCACAGCCTAAGCGGTTTTTTAATTGGGTCAAGCTATCAAATTCCGCAATATGCCTGTAATGCTGCTCCATCTCCTCGACCTTTAATCTCAAGGATTTTTCACGCTTTAGAGCGCTATTAGTCGATTCGACAAATTGGTTAATGCTACGAGTCACCAAACCAATTTCGTTACTTCTGTTTTTTTTATTGAGCTCTATTTTTCTCGGATTTCCAGGCATTACATTAAGTAATTCACTGGCCAAATTAGTTAAAGGCTCACCAATCACCTGCTTAACAACAAATACGATAACAACGAAAACCACCAACCACTGAATGAGTAGAAATGAAATCTGATAGATGATCTCATTGATCATTTTTTGCCGAATAAACTCTTCATTATCATGCAGCTGCATGTAACCAATCACGGAGCCATCAACCGGTGAGTGTAAATCAACGCTAAACGATTGCTCCCAAAAATGTTCAATCTTTAAGTCATTCTTACACTTTTCATAGGTGGCGCCCTTAGTACTTACAATTCGAGCTCCTTCCATCTCTTCATGTAACAGAATTGCATCTAATACTTCGTCAGCAATTTGCTGATTATTGGCAAAAAGAGCAATCGCAGCCGAATTGGAAACCGTTAATGCCAACTTACTTTTAAAGACATCTTGTTGTTGATAACGCGTAACCATCCCATGGCTTGTGATAATGATCATCGCAATCACCATATAGCCAATAGCACTTAAAGCGACAATTGATAATAGATGATTAGTTAAGGAGCGGGTGACTCTATTCATGAATCACCATAACTACTTTAAGAAGCTCATTCTCAGGATTAGCCTCTAAATAACCAATGCTCGTAGGATTAGAAAGCAATTTTTGTTCAAGTAGCGCTACGTCATCAAATTTATCCAACGGTCGTACTCGGCCTGAGAAACGTAGTTTAGCCCAATATGCGTTAACCTGATTAACCGACATATTGGTAATTGACTCAAAAAAGTTCGCCCGGATCTCTCCCTCTCGATCGAGCGGGTTGAGGCGAATGTCATTATTAACGGGTCGTTGACGTCCTAAATACAGTGCTGCAAGCTCACTTTTAGAAATGCTCTCGATATGGCTATCTTGACTCACCACAACATAAATATCCGCTCTCACAAATGAAGAGAAAGTAATGAATGTTAGTAATAATAGTAGTTTCATACTCCCTCCTTAAAAAATAAAGTTCAGTGATAACGTATATAATTCAAGCTTGGTTTCCATTGAATTAAGAGATGTTTCGTTCGCCCACAAACCATAGCCATTAGGTGCAATTTCGATGAAGTCGACTTGCGCCTTTATCGCGATATTACTCATGAGATCCCACCGAACACCTACCGACCATGTCTGCTGATCCACGCGACTGGTGTTGATATTATCGATCACTAGATTTTGCAGATAGCCTAACGCTGGGTCGAAGCTCCCCCAGTTAGACTGCGCAGACTGAGGGTCGATATCAGGAGAGAATAATGAAGCGATGACATAGGGAGACCAACCATTGGTGTAGTAAGCCACTGATAAGTAGCTACCGATGCCAGAAGGAATAATGACTTTATCGTGTTCCGATTGGATCGATACAACCTCACTCGACACTAGCCAGTTTCCGGTAAAATACTCCAAACCAAGTTGGGCATAGAGCACTCCTTCATCTTCAATAACAAGTGCATTAGCCAATGAACTTGCTTCATCAGCAACCTCTGTAGGTAATGGCAGTGCTACAACAGCATTAAGTTGATCAAGAACGACTTGTGTCGAACTTGCTGTCGATGAAGACAAGTTAGGGGTATAAATTAATGCCGTACGGATTCGCCATTCATCCCATACAGCTTTTACCGACAAGCTCATTAGCGGAGAACCTGTCGTTTTAATCAAATCTCCAGAAGAAGACTCTACATTCGTATGAATAACTCCAAACTGGGAACCAAAATACCAATCAATGTTAGAGCTATAGGTGTGATACAAAACATCGATGCCATCCACCGATTGAAATGCCAGCCATGAATAAACTTCTAACGGTGGACGTACCCAATTATGGCCATAATCGATATTACGCGTTTCTGTTGCCCAGAATGCATCAGGTGCAACGCGCCCCACTCGAAAATCCCAACTCTCGTTTGGCTGATAACCCAAAAACGCGATCTCTAATACATCACCCCACTCCTCACTAGAACGATCTTTAGCAATGATCTGCAGTGCAGTTCTCCATTGATTATTAATCGAATAATCAAACTGAAGACCAAATCGAGAGTCCGATAACCAAAAGCCATTAACAGAGGAATTATATGGATGCGAAAGATCGCGCATGAAGCCAATATCATCTTCCGATTCATAGCTATACGCAACAGTACCAAAACCTGAAATATGGGCATCACTTGACCATGAAGCCATTGGTAGAAGGCTAGATAATAATAAGAAAAAACAATTAAGATGCCGATTGCGCATTAAGGCAAACTCCCAAATAGGAGAAGACCAGACAATTCGTTACTGATTACATCGATTAAGCCTTTATTATTATTGCGATAGCGTCAAGGATTGCCTACTCAGAATAACTTTATAACGTTAATATTAGGACTCAAGTAGCACAGTCGCCACTGCATAATGACGCTCATCAGAAATTGTCAGATGAATGTTGACGACACCCATATGAGTAGATAACTCTAATGCTTTGTTAGAAAAGGACAATATCGGTTTACCATGCACATCGTTACTGATATTGAAATCTTGAAATGAAATACCTTGGGCAATCCCCGTCCCTAAGGCTTTTGATGCCGCTTCTTTTGCTGCAAATCGTTTCGCTAAAAATCGCCCTTTCTGTTTTAAACTGTTATAAATCCCCATTTCATCAACAGTCAAAATCCGCTTTGCAAAAGCCTCCCCCGAACGGGAGAGTGCTTTTTCAATGCGTTCAATCTCAGCGATATCTGTACCTAAACCAAGAATGGACATAGGTATTAGCCTCTTGCTTCTTGCATGACCGCTTTCATATCAGCAACAGCTTTTTGCAAGCCATCAAACATTGCTCGACCCATGATGGAGTGGCCAATATTCAACTCATAAATTTCTGGTAGAGCAGCGATTGGCGCAACATTATGATACGTCAAACCATGGCCTGCATTCACAACAATACCAAGATCATTTGCGTAGCTCGCAGCAGCGGCAATTTTCTTCAGCTCATCTTGCTGGTCTTCTTCTGTTTTTGCTTCCGCATATTGACCAGTGTGCAGCTCAATAAAAGGCGCACCCGATGCTTTAGCTGCATCTATTTGCTGACGATCAGCATCTATAAACAGAGATACCTTAATACCAACTTCAGCCATTTTTTCCGTTGCCGCTTTAATTTTATCAAGCTGACCAACAACATCTAAGCCGCCTTCGGTTGTTAGCTCTTCACGCTTTTCTGGAACTAAACAAACAAACTCAGGGCGTGTTTCTAAAGCGATATTAACCATTTCATCGGTTACCGCCATCTCCAAGTTCATGCGCGTTTGCAATGTTTCACGTAGTACTCGAACATCTCGATCAACGATGTGACGACGATCTTCACGTAGGTGAATCGTAATACCATCTGCACCCGCTCTTTCTGCAATTTCCGCTGCATGAACAGGATCTGGGTACTTAGTGCCACGCGCATTACGTAGCGTAGCAACATGATCGATGTTTACCCCAAGGTAAATTGAGCTCATTTTCAAATTCTCCGTGCTTTGGGAAGCCCTACTCTAGGTAGAAATAGCTCCCTGCTTTTTAATGGTTTGCCGCCAAGATAAGGCTTTAATGCCATGCGTGTAAAGCGTTTTGCTGCTTTTAGCTGCTCCTTAGTGGTGAATCTACGCTCACTAATCGCAATCAGTTCATTACCCGCGAATGAATAGTGATCTTTTCTGACTGAGGCAATAAAACCTTGCTGCTCTCGATAGCGATACGTCATATCAGGCTCAACAGGCTCGCCAGTCCCTGCGCAATGGATAAAGTCTACCCCATAGCCAAGTGCAGCAAGTAGCGCCAATTCAAAGCGTCTCAGAGCAGGCTCTGGATTATCACACTGGGCAAGCTCAGTCAGAGCATGTAGATAATCATGAAATAGAGAAGGCATTGCGACTTCGGCAACGAGCACCCGACCGACAAGCTCATTCACATACATCGCAGAATAGAGATTTATTCCAGTAAGAGGCAGGCCTAAACTGATTGGTTCAGCTTGGCGTAGTGTTTTCATCGAGCTGTTACCCGACCATTTTAACAGTAATGGAGTAAAAGGTTGCAACGCACCTTTGAGGTTAGATCGTTTACTACGGGCACCTTTAGACATAAGGGTAATGCGACCGTACTCTTCACTGAATACATCGAGGATTAGGCTTGATTCACTGTAAGGGCGCCGATGCAATACAAAGCATCGCTGTAATCCTTCACTCATAGTGCCACCCTATTAAAGATACAAAAAGAGAGAGTTAATACTCTCTCTTTTGTCTAGCAAAAACAAATCTCGTTATAGATCGTCGATGTAACCCAACGAGCGCAGTGCACGTTCGTCATCAGCCCAACCAGATTTCACTTTTACCCATGTTTCTAAATACACTTTACGACCGAACAACTCTTCCATATCAAGACGCGCTTCACGGCCGATAGTTTTGAGTTTTTCGCCCGCTTTACCGATTACCATTTTTTTCTGACCGGTACGCTCAACCCAAATAAGGGCATTAATATGGAAGCCATCATTATCTGGATTGTAATCAAAACGCTCAATTTCAACGGTTACTGAGTATGGCAATTCATCACCAGTGAAACGCATAAGCTTTTCACGAATAATTTCAGAAGCCATGAAACGTTGAGAACGATCTGTTACGTACTCTTCAGGGAAATGGTGTTTCGCTTTTGGTAAATGATCGCGTACGTGCTTGCGCAATACGTCCACATTTTTACCTAGCTTGGCAGAAATTGGCACAACATCGAGGAAGTCCATTTTTGAAGAGACTTTCATCATATGTTGCATCACGTCATTACGATCTTGAACGTTATCAACTTTATTAATACACAGCACGACTGGGTAGTCTGCTTTTCTTAATTTGTTCAATACCATTTCGTCGTCTTCCGTCCAATGCGTACCATCGACAAGGAAAAACACCAAGTTAACATCACTAAGTGAACTGTTAGCCGCACGGTTCATCAAACGGTTAATCGCACGTTTCTCTTCGATGTGAAGCCCTGGGGTATCGACAAAGATTGCTTGATAATC
This sequence comes from Vibrio kyushuensis, assembly GCF_050337325.1. Lineage (NCBI taxonomy): Bacteria > Pseudomonadati > Pseudomonadota > Gammaproteobacteria > Vibrionales > Vibrionaceae > Vibrio > Vibrio kyushuensis. The sequence goes on along the minus strand of NZ_JAKJSV010000009.1, from coordinate 38,367 downwards.
GCCTTCAGTTTCAACACCCATAATGCGGTGACGAGTCGTCTGTGGCTTACGAGATGTGATGGAGATTTTCTGACCCAAAATATGGTTCAGCAGCGTTGATTTACCTACATTCGGGCGACCAACAATGGCGACAAAGCCACAGTGGTGATTCTCAGGAGTGCTAGGTTTGTTGCTTGATGCAAAATACGCATCAAGATCGAATTCGTTATCAGCCATTGGTTACTTGCTCTAATGCTGTTCCAGCGGCCGCTTGTTCTGCTTTGCGACGACTAGTGCCTTTTCCAATAACAGGCTGTCCTAGGCCTGCCACATCACACGAAACCGTAAACTCTTGGTTGTGTGCTTCACCTTTAATATTAGTCACTGTGTAGACAGGGAGTGGCTTTCTTCTACCTTGAAGAAATTCTTGCAGGCGAGTTTTAGGATCTTTTTGCGAAACACCCGGTTCGATTGCATCTAAGCGAGTTTTATACCAGCTTAAAATAATCTTACGAACCATTTCAGTGTCGCTATCTAAATATACAGCCCCGATAATAGCTTCTACTGCATCAGCGAGAATAGAGTCACGGCGAAAACCACCACTCTTCAACTCACCTGGACCTAATTTTAAGTAATCTCCAAGTTCAAATTCACGGCCGAGTTCTGCCAGTGTATGACCTCGAACTAAGGTAGCGCGCATACGACTCATGTCGCCTTCGTTTACCTTAGGAAAACGATGATAAAGATCATCGGCTATTACAAAACTTAAAATTGAATCGCCCAGAAACTCAAGACGTTCGTTGTGCTTACCGTGAGCACTTCTGTGTGTTAATGCTAAATCTAAATGATCGGCATCATTAAACTGATAACCGATCTTTTTTTGTAGCTTTTCAATAGGAGAATTCATACTCTCTCGTTTGTTTAGGTCCAGCTCGCGCTGGACTAGTTAATACCACCGACACGACTGAATCGTACGCCGGTTGGGATCCATGAAGGCAGGACACTATCTTCACTACGTTCAAATTCAAAACTAATCCAAATGCCTACGGCTTTTCCGACTAGATTTGCTTCTGGAACAAAGCCCCAGTAACGGCTATCAGCACTGTTGTCACGGTTATCACCCATTACAAAATACTGACCTTGTGGAACAATCCACTCACCGACACCACTGCGAGGCTCATAAGCTTCACGGCGATCTTGACGTAGTGGATTAACCAAAATTTGGTGTTTTACCGGACCCAGCTTTTCATCAAGTTGAATCAAAGGGATACCGTTTTGAGAGAATTCACTCTCTTCCACATTGGATAAATGCACAGGCTTACAGCTGCGCTCACCTTGTGGTTGGATACAAATCTCTTTCTTTCCGTTGTAACGAACAGTGTCACCCGGCATACCGACAACACGTTTGATGTAGTCAATGTTAGGCTGTGGCGGGTACTTAAATACCGCAACGTCACCACGCTCAGGTTTACCCGTCTCTACAAGTTGACTACGCCATACGGGGTCTTTAATTCCGTACGCATACTTCTCAACTAAGATAAAGTCACCCACCAACAGCGTTGGCATCATCGAGCCAGATGGAATCTGAAACGGTTCGTAGATAAAAGAGCGCAATACAAGAACAAAAGCGATCACAGGGAAGATAGATACACTATTCTCAATCCACCAAGGCTGAGTCTGCATTTTTTCGATCGTTGCAGCATCTAAACCATTAGTTTCTGCTTCAACATCAGCTATTTTCTGCTGGCGTTTTTTAGCCCAAACCCATTTTTCCAATGCCCATACCACACCAGTAATCAGTGTTACGATGACAAGAATCAGTGAAAATGTATTTGCCATTAGCTTCCCTTATCTAAAAAATACGAAAGTGAAAGAGCCGAAACCCTTTCACTTAATAATGTTACTTCTAAGCAGCCCACTTAAACAAAGCAGCGTGCGTAGAGATATTAATCTTTACCAATATGAAGAATGGCCAAGAATGCTTCTTGAGGCAGCTCAACGTTACCGATCTGCTTCATACGCTTCTTACCTTCTTTCTGTTTCTTCAACAGTTTCTTCTTACGGCTAATATCGCCACCGTAACATTTTGCGATTACGTTTTTACGTAACTGCTTAACAGTAGAGCGCGCAATAATGTGTGCACCAATAGCCGCTTGGATCGCAATGTCGAACATCTGACGAGGGATGAACTCTTTCATCTTCTCAACCAATAGACGACCACGACCTTGTGCATTAGCGTGGTGAGTGATGATCGCTAGTGCGTCAACTCTGTCACCATTAATTAATACATCTACACGAACCATGTTTGATGGCTCATAGCGGTGGAAGTTATAGTCCAATGAAGCGTAACCACGAGAGGTTGACTTCAAGCGGTCAAAGAAGTCTAAAACCACTTCTGACATTGGAATATCGTACGTTAATGCAACTTGGTTGCCGTGATAAACCATATCTACTTGGATGCCACGCTTCTCAATACACAGCGTAATAACGTTACCAAGGTAATCAGCAGGCACTAAGATGTTACAACGAGCGATTGGCTCTCGAATCTCTTCTAGATCGTTAACAGCAGGTAGCTTTGACGGGCTATCTACATAAATGATCTCGCCTTTATTTAGTTCAACTTCATACACAACTGTCGGCGCTGTCGTGATCAGATCAAGATCGTATTCACGCTCTAGACGCTCTTGGATAATTTCCATGTGCAGCATACCAAGGAAACCACAACGGAAACCAAAGCCAAGTGCCGCAGAGCTTTCTGGCTCGTAAAACAGTGACGCATCATTAAGGCTAAGTTTGCCTAGAGCGTCGCGGAAGTTTTCGTAGTCATCAGAAGAGACAGGGAACAAACCCGCATAAACCTGAGGTTTTACTTTTTGGAAACCCGGTAAGCGCTCTTCACTGCCGCCTTTTGCTAGCGTTAATGTATCACCAACGGGAGCGCCAAGAATGTCTTTAATACCGCAGACAACCCAACCTACTTCGCCGGTTTGCAGTACGTCTGTATCGATCTGTTTTGGTGTAAAGATACCAATGCGGTCAATGCCCCAAACTTGATCAGTACTCATTACCTTGATCTTGTCGTTTTTCTTTAATGTACCGTTTTTAATACGTACCAAAGAAACAACGCCAAGGTAGTTATCAAACCATGAATCGATAATAAGCGCTTGAGTTGGCGCTTCAGGATCGCCTTCTGGTGGTGGGATCTGCTTAACAATCGTTTCTAGAACGTCATCAACACCAAGACCAGTTTTTGCTGAACAACGCGTTGCTTCCATCGCATCGATACCAACAATTTCTTCGATCTCTTCCGCTACGCGCTCTGGATCAGCCGCTGGTAAGTCAATCTTGTTTAAGATTGGCACGACTTCTAAATCCATCTCAATCGCGGTGTAACAGTTCGCTAGAGTCTGAGCTTCAACACCCTGACCAGCATCAACAACCAATAACGCACCTTCACACGCTGCTAGAGAGCGAGATACTTCATATGAAAAGTCTACGTGTCCAGGAGTGTCGATAAAGTTAAGTTGATATGTTTCGCCATCTTTAGCTTTATAGTCGAGTGTCACACTCTGAGCTTTAATGGTGATACCACGTTCACGCTCTATATCCATTGAATCTAAAACTTGAGCGTCCATTTCACGTTCGCTTAATCCACCACAAACTTGGATTAGACGGTCAGATAGGGTCGACTTACCGTGGTCGATATGGGCGATAATCGAAAAATTACGAATGTGCTTCATAGGCTTGGGGTGACTAAACTCGTTGCAAAAAGGGAATAAAATGAAAGCGGCCTAAGGCTGCGTTTCAATCAAGTTGGCAGATTCTACCCAATTTCTACTCAATTCGCACCCTTATTTGAGCTTTGGATAATAGGCTCACCCAGTACTCGCAACAAAATCACTTGCTGCGCAGAGGCTTGTTCCAATTTAGATGCGATACGTTTTGCGATTTTAAATCCGACAAAAGCACTTAAGAAGGCGCTAACAATAACGCTTAGCTCACCAAGTTTAAAATAAGGCACAAGTAGCCATTGAGCCAAAATGGCACCAAGCATTAAAAAGGCAAGTGGGAGTATGTAAACTGTTACCGCAGATTGCAGCAGTGTTTTTTCAGGAAAGCCAATCTCAACCACTTGACCTTCACTGATCGGTTTTTGGCTAACAACACTCCAAAAAAGGGATTTAGCTCCTACCGCTTTACTAACAATACCGGTACCGCAGCTTTTTTGAGAAGCGCAACTTGAGCAGCTTGTCTTCTGCTCACAGCTGAGATCGAGAACATAATCACTGTTGCGACGATGAACTGCCGCAACCGTTGCTAATGCTGTCATCATTGAGTAGTAGCCTTACTCTCATCAAGGCTAACCTTATCAAACGATATGGATTGAGCGATACGCTTAGCAGTAGCCGGTGGAATATCACCTACGATTGATATTTCAGAGCTGCCTTTAACAAAGCTATGCAATGTTCTGCGCCCTTGGCGTACCAATTGACCTTTCAGTGAATTGTCATCGCTCTCTGAGACATACACAGAGAAGCTAAACAAACCATCCGAATACATTTGGCTCTCAACCATACGATCAGTCACTGCCATTCGATAGCGATTCAGTTCTTTAGGTTCAAAGCCCACAGGAATCCAACCGACATTCCAAATGGCCTCTTTGACATTACCTTTAGGAAGAGACAACACTTCAGGTAATTGAACTTCATTAAGGCCACTCAGTACCCCTTCAATTTGATCATTGATGGAGTAAGAAATAGTTCGATACTGCTCTAATACTTCACCATCTCGATCAACTAAGTCTGCTCGAAGCGGTAAATTACTTTTTTCATCCACCCACAATACATACGAATATCGCAAGCCATCTTTAGGGACAACTCGAATAACCTGACAAGCCGTTCCGGCTTCTCTCGCTCGGCCAACGGTAATGAAGTCGTAGTTTTCACTTAAATGATCAACATTGGTATTCAAGAGAGGTATTGTCGGAGCGACCATTTTTCCAGATTCAATGGTAAAAGGTTCAACCCCTGGCTCTATGTAGCTCACTTCATCCCCGCGACGAATAACTTCACGAACAGGGCCACTTAAATAGATAAGATGTGCAAGTTGCTGAGATTCACTTCGAGCGTGACGGTATAGCAAAGGTTCAATGCTATTTTTCTTAATTAGGATATAAGAGAGTTCATAACTGAGCTGCTGACTTGCTTCATTCATTTGATGTAATAAAGCCTCTGCAGGCGATGGCTCTGCAAAGGCACTATGTACATTCAAACTGAGCAGTGTCAGAGCACTGATCAGGATTTTTTTCATTCAATTACCGATTCAATAGTGTCGCTACCTGACTGTTCGCTGTTCAACCTTAGCTGAAGTTCGTAGTCAAGAAGCATTGCGTTTACACGGCGACGCTGTTCTTGAACATTCACATTTTGATTTGGTTTTTCTACCGACTCGCGGCTTAAGCTAACAGGCTCAACGCTGCCTGATAACGGAATAGTTTGTAACACTGGAAGTTGATCAATCGACGATGATTCCGCACCACCATATTGCTGTACACCCAATATCACAGCTAGTGAGACACACGCGGCAACCGCGACTTGTCCAAATTGAGACAACCACTCTGGCAACTGGCGCTTCGCCTGAGCAGGGGTTGGCTGCGATTCGATTCTGCGTGTCGCTAACTCTGAAACATTCTCTTCAAGAACCTTCTCTTTAAGAGCACTGTTACTGTTAATTAAGCTATGCGCTGGCTCGTCTTCTAGAGCTAATGCAACACTCTCAGCGATATTCCACTCTGCTACCTTCGGCGTGTCACCACGCATCACATCACCAATTAAATGATAATTTTTCCAGGTATCTAGAGACTCTTGGTCAAGTTCGATCTCTGAAATCAGAGCCTTATCGACAACTTCTCCATCCATGAGTGCTGAAAGTTTTTCTTGGTCAGCCATTATTTTCACCATTTAATTACTAGTACTAGCGCTGCAAAAGAGGGTTTATTTTCTTTTCCACCGCTTCACGAGCACGGAAAATACGCGAGCGTATCGTTCCTACGGGGCAATCCATTACAACTGCGATCTCTTCATAGCTTAAGCCATCAAGCTCTCGCAAAGTCATCGCGGTTTTTAAATCTTCTGGTAGTGCTTCAATCGCGCTAAAAACTACTTGTTTCAATTCGTTGGACAACGTTAAGTTCTCAGGGTTCGATATTTCTTTTAATGCACTACCTGTTTCGTAATATTCAGCGTCTTCTGCATCAACATCGGTGGCTGGCGGTCTTCGGCTCTGCGCAACAATGTGATTTTTAGCAGTATTAACAGCAATACGATATAACCAAGTATAGAACGCACTCTCTCCACGAAAGGTCGGTAACGCTCGATACGCTTTGATGAACGCCTCTTGGGCAACATCAGCTACATCTCCGGAATTGCTCACATACCGAGAAATAAGATTGCAAACTTTGTTTTGGTACCGCAATACCAACAGATTGAATGCTTGCTTATCTCCACTCTGAACTCGCTCAATCAAGACTTGATCGGTTAGCTGCTCGTTCATTCGAGCGTGTACTCCTATTGTTATTTACTCTTATCCTCACAGATATGAGTATTAATGATGCACATTGCAGTATTGACACCACTGTCTACATGAGCACTATTGTGACTAAGTAATAAAAGGAAAGTTCAAAACTTTCAAAAAATAATGACCAATAATATTTTACAGTGTGATGTGCTCATCACTTATTCAGCTTTGAATTCTGAAGCTGATGTACATCAATTGCAATCGCATTTACAAGGAATTGCATTGGATGTAGTGATAAGATATCTCAAATATGGCGCTTTTAAGCGCATTTACGTTAGAGTTGGATGACTCTTACAGTCCGGGATTTTAATAGCTTTATGAACGCAAACCGTGAACATCAATGTGATGTATTAGTGGTAGGAAGTGGCGCAGCGGGTTTATCTTTGGCCTTGCGTGTTGCTGAGCATGGAAAAGTAATTGTACTGAGTAAGGGGCCTCTTAGTGAAGGCGCTACCTATTATGCTCAGGGAGGCATTGCTGCAGTATTCGATGAATCTGACAGTATTGAATCTCACGTACAAGATACACAAATTGCTGGTGCAGGGATCTGTGAAGAAGAGACCGTTCGATTCATCGCTGAAAACGCTAGAGAATGTGTTCAGTGGCTGATTGATGGTGGCGTACCCTTCGATCGTGAAGAAGATGATAGCGACGAAAAACCTCGTTATCACCTGACCCGTGAAGGTGGTCATAGCCATCGCCGCATACTACACGCTGCAGACGCAACGGGTATGGCAATGCAGGCATCTTTGCAGACCAATGTTCAAAACCACCCTAATATTGAAATTTTTGAACGCCATAATACGCTCGACCTTATTACCGAAGATAAAATCGGTGGTGATGCTAACAAGATTGTTGGTGCGTACATATGGAACCGAAATAAAGAACACGTTGAAACAGTTCGCAGTAAATTTGTTGTTCTCGCGACCGGCGGCGCCTCTAAGGTATATCAATATACGTCCAACCCAGATGTATCTTCTGGTGATGGCATTGCGATGGCATGGCGTGCAGGTTGTCGAGTAGCGAACTTAGAGTTCAATCAATTCCATCCAACCTGCTTATTTCACCCTGAAGCAAGAAACTTTCTACTTACGGAAGCACTTCGTGGTGAAGGCGCGTATCTTCTACGCCCAGATGGCACTCGCTTCATGAAAGATTTTGATGAGCGCGGTGAACTAGCACCCCGTGATGTCGTCGCACGTGCTATCGACTTTGAAATGAAGCGATTAGGCGCAGATTGTATGTATCTCGATATCAGTCACAAGCCCGCAGACTTCATTGAAAAACACTTCCCGACTATTCATACGCGCCTACAAGATCTTGGTATTGATATGACTAAGGAAGCGATTCCAATTGTCCCAGCAGCGCATTATACCTGTGGCGGAGTCATTGTAGACCAGTTCGGTAAAACCGATTTATCTCAGTTATACGCCATAGGTGAAGTTAGTTATACAGGCCTGCATGGTGCGAATCGAATGGCTTCTAACTCTCTATTGGAATGCGTCGTTTACGCTTGGTCTGCAGCTAAAGAGATCGTTAATCTAATCAAGGATGCAGAGTTACCACCAACTCTACCCGCTTGGGATGAAAGCCAAGTGAGTAATTCAGATGAAGAAGTCGTCATACAACATAACTGGCACGAATTACGCTTATTTATGTGGGATTACATGGGCATTGTGCGTACAGATAAACGCTTAGAGCGAGCCCTGCGCCGAATTCAACTGCTTCAACAAGAGACGTTTGACTACTACAGCCACTTCCGAGTATCTAACAATCTGTTAGAGCTAAGAAACTTACTACAAGTCGCTGAGTTGATGGTTCGCTGCGCGATGCAACGTAAAGAGAGTCGTGGGCTTCACTACACCTTAGATTATCCAGAGTTAGCTGAAGACAGCGGTCCAACTATCTTAGACCCAAAGAAAATGCTTTAACCTCAACATTTTGAGTAACGAAAAATAGTTAAGGAGCGATGCAGTGCACGCTCCTTTTTTTATTAACGCCTTTTAAATTATCGGCAACGATGATCTTAACTGCCGTTAAACGCTCTCATTTTCACTAATAATTTTCGATACTCATCATCGGGAACGCTATCTCTCCATAAGAAAAACCGCTGCTTATCCGACAAACAAATTATCACACCGATAAACGTTATATTTAGAACCACATGACTGAGTGGATACTTTTCATCTTGATACTCCAATATGCCTTCATCTGTAATACCAAATGCGCCAGTCAAAGAAGCGGGTAAAAATCCAGATTGGAAAAATAAGATAAATAATGAGATGAGTAATATTGAGGTAACAACAAGCGGGAGTGATGAGACAACTAAAAACCACACCATCAATAACAACAGAGTGATATTAATGATGCGGGCATAAATAGAGGGTTTAGCCGATGTGCTAACGAACCTTTGAGAGGTTATGTGCGACAATTTTATCGACCATTGATGCATGACCTAAATTTTCACTGCGACCATGTCCCATTACCCAAGTAAACAGATCTGGGTCGTCGCTCTCAAGCAGTGAAACAAAGTCTTGCTGTTCATTACTGCTTAATGATTCAAAACACTCTTCAAAAAAAGGCATAATTACTACATCTAGCTCTAGCATTCCACGGCGGCATGCCCACTTAACACGTGCTTTTTGTTCTTTGGTGTACATGAATGATTTCCTACTTTGTATTCACTGACCGTGAGTGTATCAACCCCCGCCAGAGACAACTATTATCCCAGTCACAGTCCGTCACCTTGAATGAAAAAAATCCCGCACCTTGAATTTGGTAAGGTTTAGCGATTACCATAGGCGTCAATCACTTCTAATCATTGTATTTAGGACAATCGCATGGACTGGCAGCAACAATTTAGCGCACTTTCAACCTCTCCAGAGGCTTCGCTTCCATCACTGATGTTAACTCACCTTAACTCTTGGGGTTCTATCACCATGACCGGTGATGACAAAAAGTCCTATTTACAGGGGCAAGTGACCTGTGATGTCGTTACCTTAGGCAACGAGCAATCAACCTTTGGTGCGCACTGCGATGCGAAAGGCAAAGTGTGGACTGTGTTTCGTTTGTTTCACCACAACGATGGCTATGCCATGTTTCAGCCAAACAGCGCCATTGAAACTGAATTAACCGAACTAAAGAAATACGCGATTTTTGCTAAGGTCGATATTCAACAAGGCCAAGATATTGCGTTAGGTGCGATCGGTGATCAAGCTCAAACATGGGTAGACTCATTAAGCAGTGACAGCGGAGACGTTAGAAAGATCCAAGGCGGCACGGCTATTAAAATCGATGCTAAGCGTTGGTTATTACTCGTGACACCCACTGCGGCAAGTGACTTAGTAGAAAGTAGCGAAGCGGTCAAAGTAACTGAAGAACTATGGACTCGCTTTGATATTGAATCAGCAATCCCATTTATCGATAAAGCCCTACAACAAGCACATATTCCTCAAGCGCTGAACTTACAAGCTCATGATGGCATAAGCTTCACGAAAGGCTGCTACACAGGACAAGAGACCGTAGCACGAGCTAAATATCGAGGAATGAACAAGCGTGCAATGTATATCGTATCAGGGACAGCGTCTGAAGAATTATCTGAACTTGAATCCATCACGCTAGAGAGAGCGGTAGGAGAAAACTGGCGTTCAGCTGGTGAACTTCTTGCTCATTATCAGTTTGAAAACGGTCAAGCTATTGGGCTTATTATCTTATCGAAAGATCTAGAAAGTGATACTCAATTTCGACTTTCTAGCCAACCCGATCAGGCTTGGTCACTGCAAGCTCTTCCATATTCATTAGATGATGAGTAAAAAACTCATAACGCCTGTTACACAGTATCTTGATGCGCAGCAAGTTAATTATCATTTGCTGCCTCAAGAGCGCGCAACGATTACCATTGAAGAGACCGCGTTGCAGCGGGGTGTGCGACCAGCACAGATGGTTAAAAGCATTCTCTTACGAGATATGGGGAATCAATATGCGCTCGCCTGTGTTCCCGGAGATCAAAGTGTTGACCCTAAAAAAGTTCGCGCCATCCTAAAGTGCCGAAGAATGACATGTGTTGGACTTAACGAAATAGCCTCTATTACAGGGTATCAACCCGGTACTGTAACCCCGCTACTACTCGTTACCTCAATGCCCATTGTGTTTGACTCACAACTACTCAACGAGGCAACAGTCACCATCAGTAGTGGCCACTCAATGCTTGGTATCGCTTTACAAAGCGATGATCTTGTCTCTCTTTGTCACCCCACTATTGCCTCTATTTGTCGCATTAATTAATTAACAAAGAGACACTATTACATATTGTTGTGATCATCCTCGAAGTTAATATCACACCACTAGGAATTATTATTCATTACGAAGACATAAATAGTCACAAATGATTTTTTACAGTAAAGTAGTTCTGTTGGTTAATGTTAAAGCAGGCCTTATGTTTGCTGAGATCCTTCTCCAACAAAAAAAGTGAATCCACTGATTGTTCTAGGACATCCACTTTTTCGTGTAATGCATCTGTGACTATTCGCCCGTACTTCATGTTACGGGCATTTTTTTGTCTGTCTATCAGCTACCGTTATGTTTTATTACACTTATACTTACAAAAAATTAACACAATTCAAAATAATCACGCTATTCTTAAAAATGTCACAACTTTCCAGCATCATCGTGGAAAAATTGAACAACAAAAATTCAGGCTTACATTAACTTTGAGGAGTTCATCACGCTAAGTCGGATATTTGTCTTAATATCTGCCTAGAGCAGCACAAATATCCAAATATGTCAGTTAATTCTGCATAATCCCCTCGTCTATCACAATAAAATTAGTGGGGGATTTATATAATTCGCGGTGCTAGGAAGAACTATAAGGATATAATAATATGAGACTGTTCAAGCGCTATACGCCAAGTATGATTGCTAAACATATAAGTCGGCTTTTTAAAGGGAAAATCTACATTTACGGTGTAGGAAAATTTGAATTTGATAACGGTAAACTGATATTACCTGAACGCGCTGATAATCGTCATTTCCAAGCGGTAAAAGAAGTGAACGGCGAAGTGAAAAAATTGCGCTGCGCATACGCATAACGGTAATAGAAAATCAGGCTTAAAAGAATTGTAAGGGTTGGCATATTGCCAACCCTTTTTCATGGAGGAAGCATTTATCTAGTTATCTAGGCAACAATACTCTTCGTCGCCTTTGCAAGCTCAGGTAAGTTACCTTTTAACCCAAGAGCCCTTTTCATAATTTCATCCTTAGCCCCTGGGATCTGACCCGTTAGCTTCATCCCAATGCCACGAATCAGTTTCTTCGCTGGATTATCACCTTCAAAGAGATCTTTAAACCCTTGCATCGACGCTATCATTTTAGCCGCTTCTGCTTTACGCCATCGCTCGTAACTGCGTAAATTACGTTTACTTCCTATATCTTCTCCTTGTCGCCATAGCTGATTAACTTCTTGCGCCAAACTCGCAGCATCAAGCAATCCAAGGTTGACTCCCTGCCCGGCTAAAGGATGAATAGTATGAGCAGCATCTCCGACAAGCGCGACTCTATCTAGAGCAAAATCACGTGCGTAACGCATCTTCAATGGGAAAGCAGATCGCTCACCAACGACTTTACATAATCCCAGTCGATTATCGAATTCAGCCGTTAAAGAGTTATTAAATTCACGGTCAGGCATATTAACTAATTGCTCGGCACGGTTTGGATCTGTCGACCAAACAATCGAGCTCATATTAGGGTCGGACATCGGAAGAAACGCCAATGGGCCTAATGGTGTGAACACCTGACGAGCAATCATTTGATGTGGTTCTGTTGTCTTGATATTCGCAACAACGGCACTGTGCCCATAGTCCCAGTGCGTTAACGGGATATCGAGCTGATTTCTTACCCAAGAATTTGCGCCATCAGCACCAACAACAAGCTTTGCAGTTAAAGACTGACCATTATCCAGTGATAACCATGCTTCGCTCTCTCCAACTGCGATACTCAAACACGTATTGGGCATGAACAAAGAGACATTGGATTGCTGCTTCACTTTCTCTAGTAGGGATAGCTGAATAACACGATTTTCAACAATATGACCTAAGTTAGGTTGAGCATGTTGCTGTGCTTCAAATTCGATACGAGCAAAACTGTCTTGCTCCCATACTTCCATTCCAACATAAGGTGACAAGCGACGCTGCTCAATGCCTTGCCAAGCACCTACATTTTTTAAAATAGTTTCACTTGAACGGCTCAGCGCAGACACTCTAACATCCGGCAGATCATGTAAGGCAGGATCAGGAGAGTACCCTTCAATAATGGCTATTCGCAAATCTGTATCTTTAAAGGCGGCAGCAAGAGTTAAACCAACCATTCCACCACCAACAATAGCGATATCGACGCTTTGCATCATGTCTTAATACCTTTTAATAGTTATCGTTGTTTAAAGCTATCGTTGAACGATACCCAAAGTTCTTCGTAATAATGGCATTTTCAAAATAGGAAGGTTATCCATTGCCACTAACGCTAAATTACGACCAATTCTCATCGTGAGTAAGTCATTTGAAAATGCGTGCACCAATTGTGATGTTATTGAAATAGTACTGTCGCGGTCCTCTTGACGACGCTTAGAAAACGCCATCAATATTTCGTAACGCCCCACATCTTCATTACCTGAGCACACAATTTCTTCCGCTAAACTAGCGACATCTCGAATACCGAGATTAAACCCCTGCCCTGCTATCGGATGTAAAGTTTGGGCTGCATTACCCACTATTGCAAAGCGATGAGAAATATTTTTTTGTCGGCTACGCAAAAGAAGGGGGTAACTGGCTCGACTACCCACTTTTAAAAACTGGCCTAAGCGCCAGCCAAAGTCTTGCTGTAGCTGGTGTAAAAACGCATCGTCACCTAACGATAGTACTTGCTCGGCACGCTCAGGTGGTAAACACCACACCAAAGAAAGTCGCTTGTCACTCATTGGTAAAAGAGCAAGAGGGCCGTTCTCAGTAAAGCGCTCAAAAGCTCGACCATGATGCTCTTCACTGCTGACAATATTAGCTATGACTGCAGACTGATTAAAATCATGCTCATCTAAATCCAAACCAATTTTCTGACAACAGGTAGACATCGCACCATCGGCCGCAACCAAAAGCTTACCTTGGATAGACAAGCCACTAGAGAGGATGACCGATACTTTATCAATATCTCTATCGACCTGTGATACCGAATTCGGGCACAACAATTCAATATTAGCTTCAGCTAACATCTTAGATTGATAAATTTGGCCTATGTCCGCCAGTTCGACCACATAACCTAAAGCATCAACATTAAGCTCATGATTATAAATATCCGTCACCCCTAGATGAGAACGATCAGAGACATGAATATGGTTAATAGGCGTCGCAACAGAGCTTACCGCATCCCAAAGCTTAAACCGCTTTAATATTTCAACCGTACCAGCAGAGAGTGCGATAGAACGGGAGTCAAAACCGGGGTGAGATTGATGATCGGCTTGGTACGATTCAACAACGGCGATGGATAGTGTTTTTCCGCTAAGTTGTGTTAACGCTAACGCTAATGTAGCCCCAGCCATCGCACCGCCCGCTATAATCACATCGTAGCTTTTTGTTGGCCCAGCTTTTTGCTTACCTGCTTGATCTCTGTCCACTTTATTGGTCACTCACTGCTAAGTTTAATGAAGTGTTGGCTTTTCAGCAGCATTGTCAGCTTTAGCACCAAACTCTGCATGAATGGTTAATACACAGGCTTTCACGTGCTCAATCACCTGCTCTAACAATAGAGCCTGCTCTTCAATGTCATCTTCTTCATCAATGCCCAATTTGGCCATCTCTTCTAAATCAGCCAACGCTTCTTTGGCATCTGATGAGGACTTTTTAAGCTTTGCTCCTGCCAAACCAAGTCCCGAAATAAAGTGATTAATCCAATCAGCTACACCATCGGCTAAGTCAAATACTGTCGCACTGGCTTCTTCATCAGGCAAAAGCATAGAGAGTTCTAGGTCGGTACCTGTTAGCTCTTTTGACGTTACATCAAAAACCTGTTGTGCGATAAGTAGAGCACGATCAGGCCAGCCCATCCCTTCATTAGTGTAATCAAAAATTAGCGGCTGCCAGCTTTTATCATTTAACGCTAACCCGCCACTTAACATCCCTGTAAGCAAGCCGTGTAATTCAGAAGGGTTGACAGCTAAAGCAGCAGACTGCAACTCTGTCGCACTAGATAGATATTTAGGTAGTGTTAATTCACTCATGATAAAAACCAATTTCTTTAGATTATTCGATATCCTAACATCTCACTCTACAGAGCGAAAATGGCGATGATACGAATATGGTTGGCTTTTAGACAATTTGTCCAATATCTGTGTTCTTGGCACTCGTTTTTCTTAACGGTTACGGGAAAAGCTTGAATATTATGGATGCTTTTTCTATAGTTTCCGACTCGGTGGTGACATTCATTACTACCATCGTAAATTGCGAGATCCCTTAACTGTGTGATCCTTATATTGCGAAAGTAGAGTTGAACCATAATGAGTAATCAAGCGGTAGACGTTAAAATTTTAGGCAAGCTAACTCGAGTCAATTGTCCCGATGGACAAGAAGAGTCATTGCAACATGCAGCCAGAGATCTTGATAACCGCTTGACTGAGTTAGCAGAACGTACGAAAGTGACCAATGAAGTTCAGCTGCTAACGTTTGCTGCTCTCAATATTTGCTATGAATTGCATAGTAAAAATTTAGATGATCAGTCTCAGCAAACTAAACTTACAGAGAGAATGGAGCTTCTTTCGGCATCACTTGATGATGCATTAAGCCAAGTAACTGAAAAATCGAAGTAACTCATTAACCACAGTAACTCGAGAAGTACAGTAACTTTGCCATACAGATAAACGCGTTAGTTTAGGCTGTTACCCTATTTACCCTGGAGTGTGCGTCAGCAGGATTTAAGTCCCTGAGCCGATAAGCAATACCCTAGGGTTAGTATTCGCTGACTATTGAGCAAGCTCGGCTCGTATCGAGAAGCCTACGGTCAACCTTGCTGACCCGCCTTGAACCAGATGGTTCAAGGGCCACAATCCTCAACGGCACTCTGGGGTATCCTCTTCGATACCCGCTAAAATTAGGCGGAAATATGACCTTATCTCGACAAGCGATACGTTCACAGATCCGAGAAAAACGTAATCAGTTACTCTCTGATACTCAACATCAAGCAGGGCTTGATCTCATCAAGCTGTTCTCCACGATTTCTGAACTCTCAAGCAGTACCCATATTGCTTTATATCTCTCTACCGACGGTGAAGTGAATACAACACCATTAATAGAGTGGCTGTGGTCACAAGGGAAATCTGTCTACTTGCCGGTGTTACACCCTTTCTCAAAGGGCCATTTACTTTTTTTGCACTACACGCCAGCGACTCCCATGACGCTAAATAAGTATCAGATTGTAGAGCCTCAACTCAACCAAACCTTAATCAAGCCTGTTGCAGAATTGGATCTTATCTGTACCCCTTTAGTCGCATTTGATTCTAAAGGCCAACGGCTCGGTATGGGCGGCGGCTATTATGATCGTACTTTAGCCACTTGGTTTAAAGACAAACAGGGAGCGAAACCGGTTGGTCTTGCTCATGACTGTCAACATATCGAAAGCTTACCAAGTGAAGCGTGGGATGTACCACTACCAAAAATAGTGACCCCAAGCAAAGTATGGCAATGGGAATCTTAGTTCAATACCGTTATAATCGCGCCGAAAAATCCAGTTAACTAATCGCTATACCTATTCGTATCAGCAACTCGTAGGAGATGAGCATGACTCAAGATGAAATGAAAAAAGCAGCCGGTTGGGCAGCGCTAAAATATGTAGAAAAAGGCAGTATTGTTGGCGTAGGTACAGGCTCTACGGTTAATCACTTCATCGATGCTCTTGGTTCGATTAAAGGTGATATTAAAGGTACGGTGTCAAGCTCTGTCGCATCAACTGAAAAGCTTCTTGAACTGGGCATTGAAGTTTTTGATTGTAACGATGTAGAAAAACTGGATGTCTACGTTGATGGTGCAGATGAAATCAATGCAAGCCGAGATATGATCAAAGGCGGCGGCGCTGCACTAACTCGTGAAAAAATCGTTGCAGCTATCTCTGAGAAATTCATTTGTATTGTTGATGGCACTAAAGCCGTTGACGTGCTGGGTAAATTCCCTCTTCCTGTTGAAGTGATCCCAATGGCTCGCGATCACGTGGCACGCGAGTTAACTAAGCTAGGCGGCAACCCTATCTACCGTGAAGGTGTTCTAACAGATAACGGATGTGACATTCTAGATGTACACGGCTTAAGCATTACTGACGCAAAAGCGTTAGAAGAGACCATTAATGCGATCGTCGGTGTGGTGACAAATGGCCTATTTGCTGCTCGTGGTGCAGATGTGGTTATTACCGGCACACCCGAAGGTGCAAAAATCGAAGATTAATCGAAAAAAGAAAGGTACTTTCTGTTATTTGATTACAAACGGCACCCTTGGGTGCCGTTTTTTATGGTTTTCGACAATATTATTATGGCTTATTCCGTAATTTTCTTACCCAAAAGCAAAATTTTTTGTTACTTTATTGAACAGAAGACGCACAAGGAAACGTTTGTCTTCCAACAAAATCGATGATTTCCCCCTTTTCATTGCTTTTGACCAATGTGCGCCGCGTTTGCCCACCTTTCCATTTTAAGGACGAGAATAATGGCCAAAGTTTCACTGGAAAAAAACAAGATCAAAATTTTACTTTTAGAAGGGCTTCACCCTTCTTCTGTTGAAGTTCTTCAAGCCGCTGGCTACAGCAACATCGAATATCATAAGGGCTCTTTATCTGAAGAAGCGCTATTAGAAGCGGTAAAAGACGCACACTTCATTGGCATTCGTTCTCGTACTAACCTATCTCAAGAAGTTATTGATGCCGCAGAAAAACTCGTTGCGATTGGCTGCTTCTGTATTGGTACTAACCAAGTTGACCTACAAGCTGCGACAAAACGTGGTATTCCTGTATTCAACGCACCGTTTTCAAATACTCGAAGTGTTGCTGAACTTGTTCTTGGACAAATCCTATTATTACTTCGTGGCATTCCAGAGAAAAATGCACTTGCACACCGTGGGATATGGAAAAAAAGCGCGGACAGCTCATACGAGGCACGTGGTAAACGCCTAGGTATCATCGGCTACGGTCACATCGGTACTCAGCTAGGTATCATTGCTGAAAACTTAGGTATGCGTGTCTATTTCTACGATATCGAAAACAAACTCTCTCTTGGTAACGCGACTCAAATTAGCACCATGAGTGAGCTACTCAACAAATGTGATGTTATCTCGCTGCATGTTCCTGAAACAGGCGGCACAAAAAATATGATGGGCGCTGAAGAGTTTGCTCGTATGAAGCCAGGTTCAATCTTCATTAATGCTGCACGCGGTACTGTAGTGGATATCCCAGCATTGTGTGGCGCTCTAGAATCGGGTCACCTTTCTGGCGGCGCGGTAGATGTGTTCCCAACGGAACCAAAAACCAACGCAGACCCGTTTGAATCACCTTTGATGCAGTTCGATAATGTCATCTTAACACCACACGTTGGTGGTTCTACTCAAGAAGCACAAGAGAACATTGGTGTAGAAGTAGCAGGCAAGCTGGCTAAGTACTCAGACAATGGCT
Organism: Vibrio kyushuensis; assembly: GCF_050337325.1. Classification (NCBI taxonomy): domain Bacteria; kingdom Pseudomonadati; phylum Pseudomonadota; class Gammaproteobacteria; order Vibrionales; family Vibrionaceae; genus Vibrio; species Vibrio kyushuensis. Next base: position 20,127 of record NZ_JAKJSV010000009.1, on the reverse strand, counting down.
CAACGCTATCAAGTGTTAACTTTCCGGAAGTATCACTACCAGAGCACGGTGATTGTTCTCGTCTACTGCATATTCACGAAAACCGTCCGGGTATCCTAACGCAAATCAACACTATCTTTGCGGCGGAAGGCATCAACATCGCAGGCCAGTATCTACAAACCTCGGCTGACATTGGTTATGTTGTTATTGATGTTGAAACTGCGCGTTCTGTAGAAGCTCTGGCTAAGCTTAAAGGCATCGAAGGTACACTTCGCGCGCGTATTCTGCACTAATAGCTCACAGCAAATGACACAGACTAAAAAGGCCACTCTAAGTGGCCTTTTCTATTACGGTTTTAATTAGGTTGATTTATGCTTTTAGCGATCGCTCTCCACGAGCAATACCAACAACACCACTTCGAGCAACTTCAATCACATCCGTCACTTCCGACAATGCTTTGATAAAGGCATCCAGCTTTTCACTGGTTCCCGTTAACTGCACCGTGTATTGAGAAGCGGTCACATCGACGATTTGACCTCGAAAGATATCTGCAGTGCGCTTCACTTCAGCACGTGCAAAACCGCTGGCTTTCACTTTCACCATCAGTATTTCACGCTCAATGTGCTCAAGTTCCGTTACTTCTTGTACTTTAAGTACATCAATCAACTTATGCAGCTGCTTTTGGATCTGCTCTAGCTGCATCTCGTCTGAGTTCGTCGTTAAGTTTAAACGAGAGAGTGTCTCATCATTTGTTGGAGCTACTGTGAGTGATTCAATATTGTAACCACGCTGAGAAAACAGACCAACCACACGAGACAAAGCACCAGGTTGGTTTTCCATTAATACCGAAATAATATGTCTCATATTATGAACTCTCCGTTTTGCTTAACCACATACGATCCATACCCTCGCCACGAACTTGCATTGGGTATACGTGCTCTGTTTCATCTACCGTAATATCGACAAACACTAAACGATCTTTCATATCGAGTGCTTTCTTCATACCAGACTCTAATTCGTCAGGAGAAGTAATGCGGATACCTACATGACCATAAGCTTCAGCGATAGCTGCAAAATCTGGAACGGAGTCCATGTAAGAATTTGAGTGACGACCCTCGTACACAATGTCTTGCCACTGTTTTACCATGCCTAAGAATCGGTTATTCAGGTTGATTATTTTTACTGGAATATCATATTGAAGTGCCGTAGAAAGCTCTTGGATATTCATTTGAATACTGCCATCGCCCGTGACAACAACCACTTCTTCATCTGGTTTCGCATATTTCACGCCCATACCTGCAGGCAAGCCAAAACCCATGGTGCCTAAACCACCCGAGTTAATCCAACGACGCGGCTTATTGAACGGGTAGTAAAGCGCAGCAAACATTTGGTGCTGGCCAACATCAGAGGCGACATAGGCATCTCCATTAGTCAGTTTGTGTAGCATTTCAATGACTTGCTGAGGTTTAATGCGATCTGGCAGTTTTTCATAAGACAAACATTTACGATCACGCCATACTTGAATTTCACTCCACCAACGGTCGATAGCTTCTGAATCGTTACTACCGCCCTGCTCTTCAAGCAGCTGTACCATCGTCTCAAGCACTTTTTCCGCAGAGCCTACAATCGGCAAATCAACTTTAACGTTCTTCGATATTGAAGACGGATCAATATCGATATGCATAATCTTGGCGTCTGGACAGTATTTTTCTAGGTTGTTAGTTGTACGATCATCAAATCGAACACCAATACCAAATATCAGATCAGCGTTGTGCATCGCCATATTGGCTTCATACAGGCCGTGCATGCCTAACATACCTAACGAGTTTTTATGCGTACCAGGGAACGCACCTAAGCCCATTAGAGTACTAACAACCGGAAGATTCAAAGATTCTGCCAGTTTTAATAATTGTTGATCCGCTTCAGAAATGACAACACCGCCACCAACATAGAGAACTGGTTTTTTAGCCGCTAACAACGCCTTCAACGCTTTCTTAATCTGACCCTTGTGGCCAGTAAGCGTTGGATTATATGAACGCATGTTGATTGTTTTAGGGTATTCAAACGGAAGTTTATTGAGCGGGCTCATCACATCTTTTGGAAGATCAATCACAACCGGACCTGGACGTCCTGTTGTAGAGATATAAAATGCTTGCTTCATTACCTCAGGGATTTCTTCGGTATTTTTAACTAAGAAGCTGTGCTTAACGATTGGGCGAGAAACACCAACAATGTCACACTCTTGGAATGCATCATTACCGATTAAATTACGTGGAACGTTACCTGAGATAACGATCATTGGGATTGAATCCATATACGCTGTTGCAATACCAGTAACGGTATTCGTAGCGCCGGGACCAGAACAAACTAAAACAACACCCGGTTTTCCGGTTGAGCGCGTATAGCCATCAGCCATATGCGTTGCTGCTTGTTCGTGACGTACTAGAACGTGCTTAATTTCTTCCGATTTAGCATGCAGTGCATCGTAAATGTCTAAAACAGAACCTCCAGGGTAACCAAAGATCTGCTCCACACCTTCTTCTATCAGAGACTGAACCACCATCTCCGCGCCAGATAACTTCTCCATATTTTTTCTCCTTACCAGTTGCTACTTTGATTTGGTTAATCAATTAGTCTGGTTTTCATAGTCTAGGGCTTATTTGTAGCCTATTTCCAAGTTGTGATACTTTTTGGCTATGTCTTGTCTTGTTATCACCAAGTACAAGAAACTAAACAACTGTAACGTTTTATTAGCAAAGGATCTAATGCGATAGAGATCGATAAAAACCAAATAAACCAAATTACCTCTCATTATTAGATATAAAACCTATTAAAAACAAAAAATACAAACCCAAAGAACAGTTATAACAGATAAAAAAGATAATAATTCTTTATCAATTATCTAACAAAGAATGACAACCTAACGTTCAGGTAATAAAAAACCCCCATCAACAATTCTCATTGTCGTATGGAGGTTTTTTGAACACTCAGAAATTTATCTGGTTAAGAAGTTACTTATCTTTCTTCTTTTCTGTATACATTTCTTCAATTTCATCTTGATACTTATCGCTAATCACCTTTCTACGCAGTTTTTGCGTTGGTGTTAACTCACCATCGTTCATTGAAAAAGCTTTTGGTAACAGTTTAAACTTCTTAACTTGCTCAAATTTAGCCAGCTCATCTTGCAGCCCACTAACTCGGCTTTCAAACATCTCAACAACTTTATGGTGCTTAACTAGCTCCATACGATCGTGGTATTTGATATTGAGCTCTTTGGCATACTCTTCAAGCGTATCAAAACAAGGCACGATTAAAGCGGATACAAACTTACGTGTATCAGCAATAACAGCGATCTGCTCTATGTAGTGATCTTTACCGATAGTGCCTTCAATCATCTGTGGCGCAATATATTTACCATTCGATGTTTTCATCAGCTCTTTAATACGATCAGTAATGAAGACGTTACCGTTCTCATCAATTTTACCAGCATCGCCTGTCTTCAAGAACCCATGCTCATCAAAGGTTTTCTCAGTCTCTTCTGGCATTTTGTAATAGCCACGCATCACCATAGGGCCGCGCACTAGAATCTCATTGTTTTCACCAATTTTAACTTGAGCGCCCGGCATAGACATACCAATCGAATCAGGGTTGAAACACTTATCATCCCAACAAGAAACCGTCGCTGTTGTTTCCGTCATTCCGTAACCAAGCTTCACGTTGATACCGATAGCGTGGAAGAATCGACCAATGGTTTCATCTAGTTTGGCGCCACCACATGGCATAAAGCTAATGCGGCCTCCAAGCAGTGAACGCAACTTAGACAACACAAGCTTGTCTGCTAGCTGATGCGACTTCTTCAACATCAACGATGGCTCACGCCCTTCTTGATGACAAAGAGAGACCTTAGCACCCATGTTCACAGCCCAAGTGAATAACACTTTGCGAATGAATGGAGCTTTAGACACTTTTTCATGAATGGCAGAGAAAATCTTCTCGTAGAAACGAGGAACCGCACACATAACCGTTGGGCGAACTTCTTCAAGTGCACTTTTTACTTGCATAGTATCTTGCAAGTAGCAGTTGGTTGCGCCTTTATAAAGAACGTAGAAAGTCCATGCGCGTTCAAATACATGTGATAACGGTAAGAACGCCAGTGACACATCGTCAGTCGTTAAACTCAGACGCTCATCATGACCTTCAAGTTGTGCCGCAATGTTCGCGTAATCAAGCATCACGCCTTTCGGTTGGCCTGTAGTACCTGAGGTATAAATCAGCGTTAACAAATCATCTAGACAAAGCTCTTTGACACGAAGGTCTAACTGAGCACGTTCAGCATCACTGCCTTTAGCTAGAAAATCTTGCCAACTAATAGCATGCTCTGCATCACCAATATTGATGTCATCAGACATCGCGACAACAAGCTCTAACTGTTCACAGTCATCGAAAAGGCCCATTGCGGCATCGAACTGGTCTTGCTCACCAACGAATAGAATGCGTACGTCGGCATCTTGAATAATGTAAGACGCTTGAGCGGCAGTATTAGTCGGGTAAATAGGTACCGATACGGCACGAGTTTGTAGCGCAGAAAAGTCAGCCATCGTCCATTGAGGCATGTTGTTGGCGTATATACCAACCTTGTCTTGAATTCTCAGTCCTTGAGCCAATAGTGCAAGTGATAGTGCATCGACTTGCTGACCAAATTGCTTCCAGCTAATACCCTGCCATGCGGTACCCACTTTATGTTTAAGCGCGATGCGATCGCCGCCCTTTGCAACTTGCTCTCGAATACATTTAATAATGTGAAAATCTAAATTGGCCATGTCTCTTACCTTTGGCTTACACATGTAAGCTATTTTGAGCGAACAAGTGTACATTCCAGTTTAAAAAAGGCAACTGACTAACTTCAAAGTTATCAATTATTGGGTATAAAAAAACCTTGAACCGATATCATCAGCACAAGGTTTTGTTATCACTTTGTATGAAGTCGTTTCAATTTGTATCAAACGAATTCATCACTCAAGTTTAGTTCAGTGCGACTACTTCGCCACAGATCATCATTAACTGATCGCGGAACCAGATATGGCCTTTGTCTTTCTCGCTAGACTCATGCCAGCTTAAGAAACCACTGATGTTCGCATTTTCAAATGGGAAATCTAGAATTTGTAATTGATCGCGGTTCGCTGCATTTTCTACCATCCAACGAGGTGCAATCGTTACAAGCTCAGATTGACCAACAACGTAAAGAACATTGCTTAAGCTCGTTCCTTCGTAGTATGGCTGACAATCTAATTCACGGTACGCTTGCTCAGAGAAGCTGCGTTGACCATGGATTTTTGACAATTTAGCGTGTTTTTCTGCCATTAAGCAGTCAGCTGAAACTTCACCTTGAATACGAGAGTGAGACGTTGAAGCAACAACCACTAACTCATCTTGGAAGATCTCTGTGCTTGAAAAACCTTGCTCATCAAAACGTGCGTAATCAATAACGAAGTCAATTTCTTGGTAACGCATACGCTCAGCCAGTTTGCGATCAAATTCCGCATCTAGGTGAAGCTGAACGTTTGGCGCTTGCTCATGTACTGTCGACATGATCTTTGGAGCAAAACGCATGTCACAAGGGCTGCAGATTGCCAGTTTAAATAGACGAGTCGATGTTTCTGGTGAGAAAACAGAGCTAGGCAGTTCATTACGGATTAACTGTAATGCTTGACGAATAGGACCAAACAGTTGACGAGCACGCTGAGTAGGTTGAATACCACGACCCTGACGCATGAATAGTTCGTCATTAAACATTACTTTAAGACGCGCTACTGCGTTACTCACTGCAGGTTGAGACATACCTAAGTTATGTGCTGCTCTTGTAATGTTCTGTTCTTGCATTACAGCATCAAACACTGTGAGTAGATTTAGATCTACACCACGTAAAGTACTTTCCATGCGGTAGCTTGCAATAGCACTCATCGCGTCTTTTTTCTCTAACATTGGGTAGCCTCTTTTGTTTCGTTATCGTCAACATTTATAATTAGTATTTAAGGAAATACATAAGCGACATTGCTAATATTTATTTCTTAGATACTTCCTAGCTGACAATTACTATCTGCGAATCAATCGATGATTAGCAACAAGATTGACAATTAATCAGTTAATTTTATCTTATATCAATAAAACTCCATGTAAAACATACTCTTAGCCAATATATAAAAAACCATAAAACATGTAAATTTATGGTTTTTACAACTAACATTGATACCGTTTATTAATTAACCAACTTACACCCTGTTACATTTACCCCATGTATACTTCAATCTGCCAATCAAAAAGCCATCGATATATTAGTTATATATTTGAAACATAACTCGGGAAGTCCACCCTTTCCCACAATGAACGGCATAGCATATCTTGCGTCTCCCATTGCCCATTGTGCACCCATTCCGCAATCGCTTGCGCGACATCTGGGTAGATCACTTTCTCACCAGGTTTTTCATCCAACCAAATTCGAACTTTACTAGCATCTAAAAAATCCATACAGCTTGCCAAACCTAAACTATCCAGTGTCGCTACATTACTTTGTTGTTCGAACTGCCCCGATAATGGCTTTAATAGTAGCTTTTTACCCAAAGTTAGTGCCTCAGACGGAAGTTCAAAACCACCGTTTGCAATAACACCGTTACAACGATGTAGATGTGACTGAAAGCTTTCGTGTGATAACGGACGTAGCTCGACATTTTCAATTGTTTCCACTTTGTTAACGCTTGGGTGGAAACACACAAACTGATAACTCGAAAAACGAAACAATAAATTACAAATTTCATTGCTATTTTCGAAGGGTAAGTAGACCAAAATGAAGTTTTCTTGCTCTATTTGCTGCTTTATCGAGTGAACTATCGGAGGAAGTATATCTTGGTCGAAGTGATACCAATGCAGTCCAATGGAATAATCGGCAGGCGCAAGGTGGTGAATTAACCTTTTATCGACCCAATTCGCCCCTTTTAACGGTACGGAATGCTTAAAGGCATTCTGATGACTAATGCTGATGCAGGTTTTATTCTGTCGTTTCGCTGCCCACGCGGTAATGGGTTCAAAATCATTAAGTATCAGATCATAACTCGATAGATCTAGCTGCGTTATCTCATCATAAAGCGAGGATAAGCTATTATTTTTGACTGTTTTTAAATAACTCACCTGACCATTTTCAGTTTCGAAAGTTAACCCCTTGCGAGTTTGATAGTCACCAAATTCCTGCATAGAAAAGTATTTATCGGCATCTCGACCCGAAAACAGATAGTCCACCTCAATTCCTCTCGCCTTCAACGCCATGCTCATTGCTCTTGCACGAGCAATATGACCATTTCCCGTTCCTTGAACCCCGTAAAGAATCTTCATGATTTACATCCCTATAAATGTAAGAACAAGACGAGCACTGCCAATACCTAACAACGCACCTATCACAATGTCCGTTAAGAAGTGGACACCAAGTAGAACTCTTGAAGCACCAATTAGACAGGCCCAGACAAAAGCCACTGGCAGTAAGGTGGGATAAAACGCACCGATCAAGGTAGCAAATAAAAAGCCTGCCGCTGTATGGCCAGAAGGTAAGCTGTAGCGATCAGAAGGGGTAATAAATGCAGCAATATAGGGAGTCAGCTCTTCCGGCCTGCGACGTTTAACGCTATTTTTCATCAACCAGTAGATTGGCAATTCAATAGCGTACGCCATTAACACACTCCAAAAGAACAACTCTCCCTGAGGACCATCAAAGAAAAAGGCCGTCAGTCCCAACACTAAATACAAATGACCATCGCCACTGTGTGATATCGCTTTGCTTACTCTCGCCACTTGATGTGAAAACCGGTGTTGTAAGCAGAATGAAGAAAATGCTAAATCAAGTCGTGTTACTGATTCTAAACTACGCATCATTGGCTCCTTTTGATGATCGCGCTTTGTTTGATGTACAAAAACCAAGCTAAGGGAGTTAAATGACAAGTAGGTGACGTTTTATTTTAGGTACGATGAAGATTACCCTCACTTGAATGTGAGGCACAAAAAAGGGAGCAGCTGCTCCCTTATAATTAAGATTTAGACGTTCTTAAATAAGACAGTCCCATAGCTGTTACTAGGCATCAATAGGCTCATGTTTATGGACCAAGCCAAAGTCTGCAAGAACAGCATATGCTGCGGGGATCATAAACAGCACCAGTAATGTCGAAGCAAAAATACCAAACACGATTGAAACCACCAGCGGTTGAATTACCTGAGCTTGTAGACTGGTTTCAGTCAACAGTGGCAAAAGACCTGCAGCGGTGGTCATTGAAGTAAGAAAGACCGCACGAAAGCGTTCTCGACTCGCTTTAACAACCGATGTATGAACATCGTCTCCATCATCGACATGATGACGAATATACTGCACCAATAATATTGAGTCGTTCACGACAATACCTGCCAAAGATACAAAACCCATCATGCTTGGCATGCTTAGTGAGTGCCCTAAAAGTATATGCCCCCATACCACACCGATGAATGCCAATGGAATCGCTAACATCACCACGAACGGTTCTAAATAGCTTCGGAACTGATAGCTGAGTATCGCGAATACACCAAAGAGACCAAGTAAGAATCCTTTACCCATTGAAGCACCCGTTTTGGCTGCATCTTTCGCTTCCCCTTCAAAATCAAAACGAAGCCCTGGATACTTATCGAGTAACGTTGGAGCGAGTTCCTTTCTAAACTGTGCAACGATGGCTGACGAACTGACCTTATGGCCATCGATATCACCAAAAACACTCACTGTTCTTAGTCCATCAATACGTTGAATACGGACGTAATTACGCTGAAAATCAAGCGTCGCGATAGTAGCAAGTGGAACCTGACTGCCGTCTGGTAGAATAATGGGAAAGTTAGCCAGCTGCTGAAGATCACCCGCTTGCGTTTTATTCAAACGTACTTCAATGGAAATATTTTCCACCCCAACTTGGATCTCATCCGCCGTTTGACCAAAAAATGCCGCGCGCAGTTGCCCTGCAATCATCTGCCCATTGACACCATAAGTCTCTGCGCCTGAACGAAGCTTCACTAAGATCTCTTCTTTACCCATTCGCATATCATCTAATACGCCAGAGACACCATCAAACTGATTAAGGTACTGCTGGATATCAATCGATGCGGCTTTGAGCTCATCAAGATCGTCATGTTTAATTCGAATATCAATCGCTCGTCCACCCGGCCCCATGGTTGGCTGCTTATAAACCAATGAAATAGGATCCGCTAATTCACCAACATCCTCTCTCCATGCTGCAACAAAATCATCGATTAATGTGTTTCGTATTTCGGCACCAAGAAGATCAAGTCGAACAGTGGCTAGGTGTGGTCCTGACTCATTGGCATCAGCATTGACATTAAACTGTGTCGTCACATGCTGAATCAATGTACGACCGTTCTCGACCTCTTCACTCCACTCAAGGTTTAGCTTCTTAGCTGAAGACACGACTCGTTCTACTACACGCTCAGTTTGCGACAGTGAAGCACCGGGAGGAAGTATGATCCTCACTTCAGCTATATCACCATCTAAGTCAGGGAAAGGCTGAAATTTAAGTAATCCACCCACAATCGTTGCCACAGAGATCAGCATTAGTGCAGCAACACCACCTAAGAAAGCATAGCGATACTCAACCACCTTAGTTACAGCTGCCACTAATTGCTTATTACGGAACTGTTCAAATTTCTCTAGAACAACTTTTTTGAATTTAACGGGTTCACGCTCTTTCTTCTGGCTATGAAGTGAATGCGATAAGTGATTAGGAAGAATAAGAAACGCTTCCACCAAACTCAGCACTAAAACCAAAATCAACACTTGCGGCACTGCTTTTAATACCGCTCCCATCTCACCGTCAAGGAAGAGCAAGCTACCGAATATACAAATCGTAGTTAAGAAAGAAGACAGTACGCCAGGAAAGACTTTCTTCACGCCATTAATCACCGCGTCATCGATACTCTGTCCTTTATCTAAATGCGAGGCGATCGATTCAGCAATGACGATAGCATCATCCATCATGATACCAATCGCCATTAAGAGGCCTACTAACGACATGATATTGATGGATAGCCCTAGATTCGCCATCAAGAACATCCCACCGAGGAATGCCACAGGTAACCCAGCCGCAACCCAAAAAGAGTAACGAAAACTAAAGAAAAGCCACATGGTTGCAAATACTAATATGATTCCCTGCCACCCATTTTTAAGCATCATCGTGAGGCGATCCCACAGTACTGAAGAGAGGTCGTTGGTCAATTCAAGCGTGACACCATCTGGGGCGATTAATTGCTGGGCAGCCACAAACTCCGTTACTTTCTCTTTGATCCTAAGTGCATCATCTTCTTTATTTTTACTCACTTTGAGTAAAGCAGATGGGTGGCCATTAAAATATACTTTCTGTTCATCGAGTTCGAAGCGATCACTGATTGTTGCAATATCTCTCAAGCGGATCAAAGAACCGTTAGGCCCAGAGCCCACGACAATACTTTCCAGTTCAAAAGGCGTAACGCGTCTTTCATCAAATCGAATCAGAAAGTTTTTATCTGTCGTTTCAATATTGCCGCTGGGTAGTTTTACATTCTGACGTTTAATTTGTTCTGCAATATCCCCAACACTGATACCAAGTTGCCTTACAGCTTGAAGGTCCAATTCAACTCGCAATTGATGGTCTGAAAATCCACTGACTTCCACTAAGGACACATCATAATCAAGCTTAAGAATTCGCTTTAATTTTTCTGCGTAAGCTTTTAGCTCTGGCCAAGTAGTATTAGCTGACACCGCAACATCCACTACTGGTTCATTCCAATCCAACTCTTGAACCATTGGAGATTCAATCTCTGTTGGGAAGTCATTAATCGCATTAATTTGAGTCTGTACATCCACCAGCATACGACTAATATCCGCTTTGCTATTAAGCTTAAGCGTTAACCTTGCAGATCCCTCTATCGCTTCACAGCGTGTCTCTTCAATATTGGCTAGACCATCAACCGCATCTTCCATTCGTACACAGATACTTTCTTCAACTTCTTGAGGCGACGCTCCTGGGTAAACCACCGCGGCCATAATGTAAGGCGGAGTAAATTCAGGAAAGGTTTCGCGCTTAATCGTCGTTAAAGTGGATATCCCTAGAATAAGTAGCGCGAGCATCAACAAGTTGGCAGCCGTTGGATGTCGAGAGAAAAAACGGATCATATCGCTGACTCCTCATTCACTTGAACTTGTACTGGCTCTTTAAGCAACATTCCTTCAATCGCTGGTAACAGGTCATTTAATATTAATCGCTGCCCTTGCTCGATATCACCATCAATAACGACGTGATTATCGCGCCTATAGAGTACTTCGACCGTTTTAATTACCAATCGCTCTTGTTCGTCTTTTAAGTAAATTCGATCGCCATGCAATGCTCTCTCGGGAATCACCCAACTTGGATTAGCTTGACCTTCTATCGACGCTTTAACAAACATACCGTTAACCAAAGGGGGAACAGAGTCAGGGGTAAGATCTTTATAATCCTGAGAGATCTCTAAGATCACGCCAGCTGTCGCTTGGTTAAGATCAACCGTTTCACTGATTCTTGCCACTTTTGCAGGCCAAGTCGCCGCCATGCTACCGCTACTGAGTTCGATTGATGCTTGGATAAACGTCATATCGACTTGCGGGATGCCAGATTCATCTCGACCAAAGTCGCCAAGGCTCGACACTAATGTCTGCATGTCATGAATGGAAAGTTGCGCTTCGACTTCCATGACACTAATACCATGAGCAATGATCATCGTTTGTTGTAGATTCACCACTTGGTTTTGTTCAATGTCAACTTCAGAAATGCGCAAATCCCGTGGCAATACAATGGACGTTTTGGTCAGTAATCGCTGCGCTTCTTGAACCTTAGCTTCGTTCACATTGACTACAGCCTCGGCTACCTGCCTTTCATCGGGCATGAGTGCAAATTGATGCTCTATATCAAGCACCAATTTTTGTTGAGACAAATTACTTTGCTGCTGCTGATCAACATCTGACTGCGATGTTAAGCCTTTCTTACGCAGATCCAATTTTCTCTGTAATTCTGTATTCGCAATCTTTAAGCGATTCTTTTCAATGTCTAACGTATGTTTTAGGTTTGTCTCATCAAGGTTCAGTTTCGCCAGTGATGTTTGGCTAGATTTAAAATCGGCCTGAGCTTGAACAAGCTTTAACTCATAATCCAAAGGATCAATCCGCAGGACTTCGGTACCTGCGACCAACACCTGACCTTTTTGCAGTTTTGGGTGACGATAAACGACTTTGCCAGTCACTTCGGCAATCGCTTTCCATTCAACTTTCGGTGCCACTTTGCCAAAGCCTATAGCAAGTGGTGCAATGGACTTAAGTGTCATAGGCACAGTTTCCACTAGCCTTGCTCGATCCAATGCAGGCTTAACAGGTAAAGAGGGCTTCATCTTTACGGCTAAGACTAAGATCACCACACCAATCATGACAGCAGGGAAAAACAAAAATTTACGATTAATGGTCATGCCAATATCCTTATAGAGAATTCGGGGTCAAAAAACCCTGAGTCATGAGTTTAATATTGTGATCAAACAACTTAGCTAGAAACTCTTCATTAAGCTCAACACCATGAAGCTTGAGCATGGCAGGGGGAGCGATAAACGGGAAAACCATCAAACTTATATAGGATATTCGGCATAATTTAGCGTCCATATCCGAACGTATGACTCCACTCGATAACAGCTTGTCAAAAATAATCTCCTGCATTGGGCGAGTCATATCTAAAAAAACTTTCTCAACCAACTGTCTCTGCTTATCACCAGATGGCATGTTCATAGTGTTCATGATTAAACGGGGCATCTCTGGAATCTTAATCATGGCTTGATAATAGGTCCTCATCAGTTCAACCAAATTTTGATGAGAGCTGTCTTTTATTAACAGCGCCATTTGTTGCTTCATCGGCGATAAAGAATCTCGCAACATCGCTTCAAATAGACCCTCTTTATTGCCGAAGTAATAACGGATCATCGCAATGTTAACCCCTGCATTTTCAGCGATACTACGTGTCGACACCTTGTCATAAGGTTTTAATGTGAACAGCTCTCTAGCATGAGTTAAGAGTAAAGCTCTCGATTCTGTCTTATCACGCGGCCGCCCCGCTTTTCGAGATTCACTGTTTTTTATCGATGCGCCAGTCATTAGAATTCCATATATTAATCGAACGATTAATTATAGATGGATTACATAGCAATCGACAGTGCAATAATTAATCACTAATTCATCATTCGATTAATTTATGGTTTAAAGAGTAAATAATGCATGAACTGATCCGATATGCATAAAAAAACAACTTAATGGTTGACGTTACAACGCGAGTGCGGTACTAATTTGTTAACTTAATTTTGTGGTTTCTTTAACTCCTAATAGGAAGTCGTTAACAATGACAAAGAATTTTTCTATCCTGCTCAACCTCCTCCTTATCGTGAACAAATCGCGCGGGTAGGTCATGGAAGAAAAATAGCCACACAAGAATTCCAAAAACCCGCACTGAGATGCGGGTTTTTTTGTAATTATCGACCGGAAGTAAACGATTAACTGACGCAAAAGACGTCTAGTCACTAAGGAAGCAAACATGAAAGATCAGGTCATTATATTCGACACCACGCTACGTGATGGTGAGCAAGCGTTATCAGCAAGCTTAACAGTTAAAGAGAAGCTGCAAATTGCCTACGCGCTCGAACGTCTGGGTGTTGATGTGATTGAGGCCGGTTTTCCTGTTTCTTCACCTGGTGATTTTGAGTCGGTTCAAACGATCGCTCGTAACATCAAAAACAGCCGTATCTGTGGCCTTTCCCGTGCTGTCCCTAAAGATATTGATGCCGCAGCTGAAGCGTTAAAAGTCGCCGAGGCTTTCCGCATTCATACCTTTATTTCAACGTCCACTATTCATGTTCAGGACAAACTTCGCCGTAGTTATGATGATGTGGTTGAGATGGGTGTTAGAGCAGTTAAACATGCACGTAAATATACCGATGACGTAGAGTTCTCGTGTGAAGATGCCGGACGTACTCCAATCGACGATCTTTGTCGTATGGTTGAAGCTGCTATTAATGCAGGTGCCAATACCATCAATATTCCAGACACAGTTGGCTATACAGTACCAAATGAGTTTGGTGGCATTATACAAACACTTTTCAATCGCGTACCAAACATCGATAAAGCCATTATTTCAGTTCACTGTCACGATGACTTAGGTATGTCGGTTGCTAACTCTATTGCCGCTGTTCAAGCTGGTGCTCGTCAAGTTGAGGGAACGATTAACGGTATAGGCGAACGTGCTGGAAACTGTTCACTTGAAGAGATAGCGATGATCATCAAGACTCGCGAAGAGTTACTAGGTGTACATACAGGACTAAAACACGATGAGATTCATCGTACGAGTAAATTGGTAAGCCAACTGTGTAATATGCCAATTCAAGACAATAAAGCGATTGTCGGTTCGAATGCGTTTAGCCACTCTTCAGGTATTCACCAAGATGGCATGATTAAGAATAAGAACACTTATGAGATCATGACACCTGAGTCAATCGGTCTAAAAAATAAAGCACTTAATCTAACAAGTCGAAGCGGCCGCGCGGCTGTGAAAAACCATATGGACTCCATGGGCTACAAAGATGAAGAGTATAACTTGGATGCTTTGTACGACGATTTCTTGAAGTTAGCCGACCGCAAAGGACAAGTGTTTGATTACGATTTGGAAGCACTAGTCCACTTCTCAAACCTTCGTGAAGAAGATGACTACTTCAAGCTAAACTACCTAAGCGTTCAATCAGGTAGCGTAATGGCAACAACCAGCATCAAGATGTTATGCGGTGAGGAAGAGACGGCTGAAGCAGCTGTAGGTAATGGCCCAGTAGACGCGCTTTACCAATGTATCTATCGTGTTACTGGTTATGATATTGTTCTAGACAAGTTTGATCTTACCGCCAAAGGTGAAGGTGAGGACGGCCTAGGGCAAGCAGATATCATCGCCAACTATAAAGGTCGCAAGTACCACGGTACCGGTATCTCAACCGATATTGTAGAAGCCTCGGGCCAAGCGCTATTACACGTTATCAATAGCATCCATCGTGCTGACGAAATCGCTGAAATAAAGCAGAAGAAAATCGCGACGGTTTAACAGAATAAATGCGTTCTAGCCTAGTGAAGAGATCCTTCAAAGGCTAGAAACAACAATCAATATTTAAAGGATTAACATGACAGACAAAACTTACAAAATCGCTATTTTACCAGGCGATGGTATTGGCCCAGAAGTAATGCAACAAGCACATAAAGTTCTTGATGCAATAGAGAAGAAGCATGCGATTGGTTTCTCTCGTGAAGAGCACGATGTCGGTGGTATTGCGATTGATAACCACGGCTGTCCACTACCAGAAAGCACGGTTAAGGGTTGTGAAGAATCAGACGCAGTTCTTTTCGGATCAGTAGGCGGTCCTAAGTGGGAACACCTTCCGCCAAATGATCAGCCAGAGCGTGGCGCACTTCTTCCACTTCGTAAGCATTTCCAACTGTTTTGCAATTTACGTCCAGCGCAAATTCACGCAGGTCTTGAAGCATTCTCTCCGCTTCGTGCCGACATTTCAGGGAACGGTTTTGACATTGTGGTTGTTCGCGAACTAACAGGCGGTATCTACTTCGGTCAGCCTAAAGGACGTGAAGGCGAAGGTCCAAATGAAAAAGCATTTGATACCGAGATTTATCATCGTTTTGAAATTGAACGCATTGCAAAGATTGCATTTGAATCAGCTCGTCTACGCGACAAAAAAGTCTGTTCAGTCGACAAAGCGAACGTACTTCAGAGCTCTATTTTGTGGCGTGAAGTAGTTGAAGAAATTGCAAAAGACTACCCTGATGTTGAGCTTTCTCATATCTACATCGATAACGCGACAATGCAACTGATCAAAGACCCTTCTCAATTTGATGTCATGCTTTGTTCAAACATCTTCGGTGACATCATTTCTGATGAGTGTGCAATGATCACAGGCTCTATGGGAATGCTTCCTTCAGCAAGCCTTAACGAAAGTCAGTTCGGACTATACGAACCAGCAGGCGGTAGTGCTCCTGATATAGCAGGTAAGAACATTGCTAACCCAGTTGCTCAAATCCTCTCAGCAGCATTGATGCTTCGTTATAGCCTTAACGAAGAAACAGCAGCTCAAGATATTGAAAATGCAGTATCTAAAGCACTGTCAGCCGGTGAACTAACTGCAGATCTTGCGGGTAATAATCCTGCACTAACAACATCAGAAATGGGCGACAAAATCGCTGAATACATTTTAAATTCATAATAAAAATTACAGTCGTCAATTATGAACAATAAAACCAATGATCGTACCTCTAGGTCATTGGTAAAAAGACGACAAGGAAAGAAAGCAATGTCTAAAACACTATATGAAAAAGTCTACGATGCCCATGTTGCTGTCGCAGCAGAAGGTGAAAACCCAATTCTTTATATTGATCGCCACTTAGTTCACGAAGTGACTTCACCGCAAGCGTTTGATGGCCTGCGTGAAAAAGGGCGTAAAGTACGCCAAGTGAGCAAAACGTTCGCGACAATGGATCACAACGTATCGACCACAACCAAAGACATCACCGCTTCTGGCAAGATGGCGCAAATCCAAATGGAAACGCTATCAAAAAACTGTAAAGAGTTTGGCGTTACCCTTTACGATTTAAACCACAAATACCAAGGTATTGTGCATGTCATGGGTCCGGAGCTAGGCATTACCCTACCGGGTATGACAATTGTATGTGGTGATTCCCATACAGCGACTCATGGTGCATTTGGTTCATTGGCATTTGGTATTGGAACCTCTGAAGTTGAGCACGTACTAGCAACTCAAACCCTTAAGCAAGCTCGTGCTAAAACGATGAAAATCGAAGTTAAAGGCAAAGTAGCACCTGGCATTACAGCAAAAGATATCGTGCTTGCCATTATTGGTAAAACAACGGCTGCTGGCGGTACGGGCTACGTTGTTGAGTTCTGCGGCGAAGCGATCACTGACCTTTCTATGGAAGGTCGTATGACCGTGTGTAACATGGCCATTGAATTAGGTGCTAAAGCAGGTCTTATCGCTCCGGATGAAACGACATTTGAATATATTAAGGGCCGTAAGTTCTCGCCACAAGGTGCTGACTTTGATGCTGCTGTAGAATACTGGAAAACATTAACGACTGATGCTGATGCTCAGTTTGATGCCATAGTTACGCTAGACGCAGCGGCTATCAAACCGCAAGTAACTTGGGGAACTAACCCTGGTCAAGTAATCTCAGTTGATACGCCTATCCCGTCACCAGAAAGCTTTTCAGACCCTGTAGAAAAAGCATCAGCAGAAAAAGCTCTTGCTTACATGGGACTAGAAGCGGGTAAGGCTCTATCTGATTACAATGTAGATAAAGTATTCGTAGGTTCATGTACTAACTCTCGTATCGAAGACATGCGAGCTGCTGCGGAAGTTGCTAAAGGCCGCAAAGTTGCTTCACACGTTCAAGCTCTGATAGTACCAGGCTCTGAGCAGGTAAAAGCACAAGCAGAAGCAGAAGGGTTAGATAAAATTTTCATTGAAGCAGGCTTTGAATGGCGCTTGCCTGGCTGCTCTATGTGTCTTGCTATGAACAATGACCGATTGGGTCCACACGAACGCTGCGCATCAACTTCAAACCGTAATTTCGAAGGACGACAAGGTCGTGATGGTCGTACTCACCTAGTTAGCCCTGCAATGGCAGCAGCTGCGGCTGTCGCTGGTCACTTTATTGATATTCGCGAACTTTAGGAGGCGAGTTTTATGTCAGGTTTTAAACAACATACAGGTTTAGTCGTTCCTCTAGATACGGCGAACATCGATACCGATGCAATTATTCCAAAACAGTTTTTACAACGAGTTTCTCGTTTAGGGTTTGGAAAAAACCTTTTCCACGATTGGCGCTTTCTTGATGATGCGGGTGAGCAACCAAACCCAGAATTTGTAATGAATGCTCCACGCTATAAAGGCGCTTCAGTGTTATTGGCGCGAGAAAACTTCGGCTGTGGTTCATCTCGTGAGCATGCACCATGGGCATTGGCTGATTATGGTATTAAAGCAATGATTGCTCCGAGTTTTGCCGATATTTTTTACGGAAACTCAATCAACAACCAAATGGTACCTGTTCGCCTTACCGAGCAAGAAGTGGATGAAATATTCCAATTTGTTGAGGCCAACGAAGGTGCCCAAGTTGAAGTCGATCTAGAAGCAATGAAGGTTCGTGCAAACGGAAAAGAGTACGGATTTAAAATCGATGAATTCCGCCGTCACTGCCTACTTAATGGCTTAGACAATATTGGCTTAACTCTTCAGCATGAAGAGAAGATATCAGCCTATGAAGCGAATATCCCAAGCTTCTTAAAGTAACGAGTAGTTACTAATCTGAAATTAATCACGAAAGGCTGGTATCGATACCAGCCTTTTTTATACCTATTACTTTATTCAAGCCACCATATGAAAGAAAAATAACGACACAGAGGTCTACTTACAAAATCAAAATGGATTTAACCAATGAAAAAGATATTCACACTTCTTCTACTCACTCTCTCCTTTTCCACATGGGCTGCACCTAAAGCTGAGTTATGGTCCTACTGGGACAAAAGCAATGAGCAAGCAACGGATACCATCTCCCACGATGATTGGCAGTTGTTGCTAAACAAATACCTGATCACCAAGAATCAACACACCCTATTTCGTTATAGTGACGTGAGTAAGAAAGACAAAATCAAATTGGAATCGTATATAAATACACTTGCTTCATTAAAGCCTCAAGATTACTCAAAAAAAGAACAATATTCATATTGGGTGAACTTCTATAACGCACTAACAGTGAACCTAATTTTGGATAATTACCCAACTAAATCTATAACTAAACTGGGAGGTTTTTTTAGCTTTGGGCCATGGGGAAAGGCGATAATTACTGTTAATGATAAGAAACTGACTCTAAATGATATCGAACACAGAATCCTAAGGCCTATATGGAATGATCCACGCACTCACTACGCGTTAAATTGTGCCAGTTTAGGTTGCCCGAACCTTCAACCGAGTGTATTTACCGCTACCACGAGTGAAACGTTGTTAGAAAAAGCGGCTGATGAGTTCATAAACAGCGATAAAGGTGCAGAGTTGTCAGAAGGTAGGCTTCAGCTATCTTCTATCTATGACTGGTTTTCAGATGACTTTGGTTCCAAAGAAGAGCTGTTTATTCATTTAGCTCAATACCGCCCTGAGCTATCTCAGTTTCGTGGCAAGGTTAGCTATGATTATGATTGGGCCCTTAATGGGAAGTAATTTAGGAACAACGGAAAATAACCATATTAATTAGACGTTAGAAAGCAAAAAACCTCAGCATTTCTGCTGAGGTTTATGACTTTCATCTCGACACCAATTCGGTGGAGGTATAATTAAAGCCTGACGATGTCCTACTCTCACATGGGGAAACCCCACACTACCATCGGCGCTATTGTGTTTCACTTCTGAGTTCGGCATGGAATCAGGTGGGTCCACAATGCTATGGTCGTCAAACAAATCTCTAACTATCGTATTAAACGCTAGTGTTAAACTGGTGCTGATACCCAGACTCGAACTGGGGACCTCACCCTTACCAAGGGTGCGCTCTACCGGGCTGAGCTATATCAGCATGCTGCTTTTAGTCTAATGGACTAAAAAAGCCCGTTACAATTACGGGCTATTTTCTCTTTGCCTTAAAAAGGAAAAGATAAATTTAAAGCCTGGCGATGTCCTACTCTCACATGGGGAAACCCCACACTACCATCGGCGCTACTGCGTTTCACTTCTGAGTTCGGCATGGAATCAGGTGGGTCCGCAACGCTATGGTCGCCAAGCAAATTCTAAAATTCGGAAAACTGATTAATAAAAGTTCTGTCTACACATTCAAATATGTTCTTGCTTTGAGTCCAATCAAAACCCCTTGGGTGTTGTATGGTTAAGCCTCACGGGCAATTAGTACAGGTTAGCTCAATGCCTCACAGCACTTACACACCCTGCCTATCAACGTTCTAGTCTTGAACAACCCTTAAGGGCACTTAAAGG
>NZ_JAKJSV010000008.1:0-297622 GCF_050337325.1 Vibrio kyushuensis | reverse complement strand
CATCCCACTCGAGCGTATTACCTACGTAGTTACCTTCCGAGTCGATCATAGCCGATACGTTCAATTCTATTTTCACGCCCTTCACATCAATCACGGTGTTGTAAGGTAGGTTGTTTACATTAGAGAGCAGTTGACGCTGGTGCGATGGGTCTTTATGGAAGCCATCAATACAGTAGCCAATCAAATGCTCTTCTGTGGCTTTGAAGTTTGACCACACGGTTTGGAACAGTGCTTCATGGGTTTTTAACAATGTGAGTGTTTTGGCGTTGGCGTAAGTAATGAGGAAGTCTCGGTCGACCATCATCATAGCCGTTTGTGCTTGATCCACCGACGCTTGCAAACGCGTCACTTCGTTTTCTCGATTAAACTTCTCAGTGACGTCATCCCACTCGAGCGTATTACCTACGTAGTTACCTTCCGAGTCGATCATAGCCGATACGTTCAATTCTATTTTCACGCCCTTCACATCAATCACGGTGTTGTAAGGTAGGTTGTTTACATTAGAGAGCAGTTGACGCTGGTGCGATGGGTCTTTATGGAAGCCATCAATACAGTAGCCAATCAAATGCTCTTCTGTGGCTTTGAAGTTTGACCACACGGTTTGGAATAAGGCTTCATGCGTTTTCAGCAGTGTGAGCGTTTTTGCGTTGGCGTAAGTAATGAGGAAGTCTCGGTCGACCATCATCATAGCCGTTTGTGCTTGATCGACAGACGCTTGTAAGCGGGCCACTTCGTTGTCTTTTGCTTGTTGAGCGGTTACGTCCTGCCATTCGAGCGTGTTGCCCGTGTAGTTACCATGATCATCGATAATAGCACCGACATTGAGCTCGATCTTTACGCCCTGTACATCGATAACAGTCTTATAAGGCAGGTTAGCTGCAGTAGAAAGAAGCTGACGTTGATGCGCAGGGTTAGTATGAAAACCATCAATACAAAAGCCCATTAACTGTTCTTCGTCTGCCACAAAACCGGGCCACTGTGATTGGAACAGTGCCTCATGGTGTTTTAGCAGCTTCATCGACTGTTGATTGACATAGGTAATTTTGAAATCTCGATCAATCATCATTAATGCAGTTTGAGCACCATTTAACGCCGCCATCAGCTGAGAGTGAGACAAGCTACTGTTTGATGATTCGTCCATTAAACTGTCATTAGCGTGCGCCACAAACTGAGTGGCTGTATCCTTTTTCTTATTCCAAAAAGCCATGTGTAACCCCTTAAACTGTCGCTTCTTCAACTGACGTATTGTTTAGCTCTTCGTTATCAAACAGAGCTTCTAAATTAATAAGTATTAGGTGACCACTGTCGACTGACGCAATCCCTTTTATGTACGATTGATCGACCGTCACTGATACGTGCGGTGCAGGTTTAATCTGTTCTTCGGATAAGTCGTAGACTTCAGATACAGCATCAACAATCACACCTAGCGGATGGTTGTTTGCATCGTTGAGCACAATCACGACCGTGGTGGTACAAATTTCTGCCGGCGATAAATTAAAGCGCATTCGAAGATCGACGATAGGTACATACTCGCCTCGAATATCGAGAAGCCCGTGAAGATAATCTGGCGAGTTAGGTACTTCACGCACCGTATTCCAACCTCTCACTTCTCGTACATCCAGTATTGGAACGCCATACTCTTCATCAGCCAATACAAAACTTAAGAACTCTTGTCTCGCCATTTTTCTGCCCTTGAAAGTTATTCTGTTTTTAGAATTGCACTAATATTGAGTAACGCTTCGGTATCAAGAAGAGACATCACTTCCTCGTCGACGTTGAGCACGCCATGCATATATGCCGTAACTCCCGAGTCTCCCTGCGCGGGGTGTAGTTCACTTTCCCCTTTGCTCACGACATCACTCACTGCATCAACCACTAACCCCATCAAGCGATCTGTTTCACCTGCAGAGCTTCTTAACACCAAGACCACCGTGGTTGGTAAGTAGGTGTAATCACCAAGAGCAAATCGCGCTCGTAAATCGATAACAGGGACAATCATACCGCGTAAGTTGATCACGCCTTTGACAAAGCTTGGCGCTCGTGGAATCGGCGTTGGTGGCTCCCAAACTCGAATCTCTTCAACGTCATTAATCTCGACACCATACAATTCGCTAGCGAGTCGAAAACTGAGGAAGTCTGCACTTTCATTGTTATCGTCATAGCGATCGGCTTGCCCGTTATACGACTCCGCATTATCGCCTGAAGACTGAGAACTAAGACTCGTATCCATATCGCCTCCTAGGCTGCAATGCCTTTGTTACCTGAATTAGTAGACTTGGTTAAGTAGCTTGTTATTAGTCCTTGAATATCGAGTATCAGGGAAACAGAGCCATCACCTAATATGGTTGCTCCAGAGATTCCCGGAACTTTGCTGTAATTGGACTCAAGACTTTTGATGACAACCTGCTGCTGATCCAATAATTCGTCGATAACAAGACCGACACGACTTCCCGCCGCTTCAACAAAACATAAAATACGATCGTTCATCTGTCCGCTTTCGCCCATTTCTAACTCGTCTTGCAGACGTAAAATCGGTATGTTTTCATCGCGAAGGCGATAGAGCTCCATCCCTCCCGACGCATGCTTGATGCAATCTGGGACAATCTGCATAGATTCAATGATGGTCAATAGCGGTATGATATAAACCTCACCACCCACTCGAACTAGCTGACCATCAAGAATGGCAAGAGTAAGAGGTAAATTGATCACAAAGTGGCTGCCAGTACCCAGCGTTGAATCTACTTCGATATGGCCACCCAACTCTTCAATGTTTCGCTTAACGACGTCCATACCTACGCCACGACCCGAGATATCAGATACTTCATCGGCGGTTGAGAAACCTGGTGCAAATATTAAATTGAGGACTTGCTTATCGGTCATCTCTTCACGACGAGAATCGGCAGGCAATACCCCTTTCTCGATGGCTTTTTTCCACAGCACATCGCAATCAATGCCTGCGCCATCATCTTTTATCTCGATGACAATCGCGCCACCTTGATGATAAGCATTTAACGAAATGACGCCTTCTTCGGGTTTCCCACTTGCTGCACGTACTGAAGGAATTTCAATGCCGTGGTCGATGCCATTTCTCACAAGGTGAACTAACGGGTCGACAATACGTTCCAGTACGGTTTTATCGAGCTCGGTATTTTCACCGGTGATTTGAAGGTCTACCTGTTTTTCCAAGCGGCCACATAAATCACGAACAAGACGAGGGAAACGGCTGAAAGCAAAACTCATTGGGAGCATTCGAATATTGAGTACATTTTCTTGAAGGTCTCGGCTATTTTGCAGTAGTTGATCGAGCCCTTCTTTGAGTTTACCGAGTTTATCGATTGAGAAATCGTTGCCTATTTCATTCAGCATTGATTGAGTTATAACGAGTTCGCCAACAAGGTTAATAAGCCCGTCAACTTTGTCGATATCTACTCGAATGGAACTTACACTTGAGTCGCCCTTACTGGCTTTATTGCCCGACGCGGATTTGGCCTTCTCTTTCGACGCTGATGGTTCTTTAGTAGTAGCCTCTTCAACTGTTGAGTTATCATCGACCTCAGTCGTAAGTTCTTCCGGTTGCTGAGCAGAAAGTTCGGTGTCTTGTGGAGCATAATGGGGTTCAATGGTTAAATCACATTCGTCCTCTACCCATTCAAAGACTTCTTCGATATCACTGAGTGGTACTTCTCCATTAATCGTGATTTCCCAATTTAAATAGGATAACTCTTCTTCTATTTCTGCTAATTCTGGTAGTTGATCTAAACAAGCCTTAATGCTTCCTTGATCGTTCGACTCCATTAGCTCTCTGATAATTCGAAGCGGGTCATTACCGCTAAAGAACATCTCTTTATGAGGCTTGAATTGAATAGTCCAAGTGAGGGGCGTTCGATTGTCTTCTTCTAGAGGCGCTTGTTCCGGTTCGGTCGATGAATCAGAATTTGTTTTTTCAGATTTTGCCGAAGAGATCTCGACTTTGGGCTCTTGGTCGTCATCGAGTAGTTTTTCAATAAGGGTATTCACTGAAGATTTCAGCTCTTCATCAACGACTTCTTCACTCTCATGCCCTTCAAGCATGTTACGAATGACATCACCGCCTTTAAGTAGTACATCGATACTGTATTTGGTTAGGTCTTTTTCATCATTTCGTACGAGATCAAGATAGGCTTCGATTGCGTGGGTAAATTCACTAATATCAAATAAATTAAACGTAGCGGCGCCGCCTTTAATTGAGTGAGCAGCCCGAAAGATTGTGTTAATGGTTTCCTTCTCAACACTTTCTATTTCAATATTGAGTAATTCATTTTCTAGCACTTCGAGATTTTCACGACACTCCTCGTAAAACATCTTGCGAAGCTGGTCCATATCTAAAGCCATATCTAGTCCCTGCGCGTTGACGTTGTATTTATTCTTTTACTATTCGCTAGATGACGCGTTTCAACGTTTTAAGTAACGTTTCTGGATTGAACGGTTTCACTAGCCAACCTGTCGCACCCGCAGATTTTCCTTCCTGCTTCTTTTCGGTACTCGTCTCGGTAGTTAGCATAAGTATTGGAATAAACTTGTACTGGGGTTTTCCTCTGATCGCACGAACCAAATCAAAGCCCCCCATGATGGGCATGTTGACATCGGATATAACGACATCAAATTTAGTTAGCTGAGCTTTCTTCAAAGCATCACTGCCATCGTTGGCTGTTTCTACTTCGTAGCCGGCGTCTTTCAGTGTGTGGGCCACCATCTGGCGAATAGAAATAGAATCATCTACAGCTAGAATTTTTGTCATATTGCTCACCTTCAAACATCCTTTTCATCATTGATAACACTGGTTAACCCAAGCGTTTCCAGCGCTTCTGTTAGTACAGAAGTAGCATTGCTCAATTCAACAGTCACACTCAGTTGCTTCGCGCTCATAAAAAATGAAGCTAATAACTGAAGCCCTGCAGTGTCGACCTTAGAAACTTGTGACGCGTCAATACGCAACGAAGAGGATTGTTTAAGCCATTCTGTATATTGGATTTTGGAATCCATTACCGTAGAGATTTCTAGCGATTCACCTAACAAACAGTCCATGCAATATTTTCCTGTAATCTATTGTTATTAGTGCTTACTGATGTTGTTTCGTTGTGTACTGACGTTAATTCTGAGTGTAGGAAGGATTGGCTATTACGCAAACTGACAGAAGAGATAATAATCTTGAGATGTGGCTAAAATAGACGCTTTATTCAAAATTCCTTTGTTATATTAGCGACTTATAATTTAGAAGTGGCTCACAAAAAAATACCCTACAATTTTTAATAGAATTGTAGGGTATGCACACTAAGTTGATATAAACAGGCGATATTTTGTGAGTTTACAATGTAAATTCAACGACGAATCTATGCCGACAAAAGGTTTACAGTGTAAATTCAAATTTGGCTAACAACGGTCGCTCGTTTTACAGTGTAAATTGGTCATTAGGTTTTCAGTATCTAGCCGTAATTGAGATTCACATTGTTTGCGACCCGTAGCCGAAACTAAGGGTGAACACTCAGCCCAACTCTTCTGCTGCAACACTTTAGAAATTAATAGGTCACTCACAAGTGAGGCATTGTTCTTTCGTAGCGAATCCGATACCTGCCGAAGAGATGCCATCAGCAAACGACGAATGAGATAAGCGACACTGTCAAAACTTGTTCCGCCTAAAACGTAATTGCTTAGCTGACTAATTTCTTGTTCCGACAAATCGACCGTAGATAGTTGGGCTCCTTCGAGAATTGCACGCAGCGCATCAATCTCCATGTCGATGAGACTGTCAGTAATTCGATATTCAAGGTTTGCACAAAATGCCGCTTCAGCTAATTCTAACCAATCAACTCTATCACTCTTAATCATGATGACAGAATAACAGCCGCTCGCTTTGTCTCT
Organism: Vibrio kyushuensis; assembly: GCF_050337325.1. Lineage (NCBI taxonomy): Bacteria > Pseudomonadati > Pseudomonadota > Gammaproteobacteria > Vibrionales > Vibrionaceae > Vibrio > Vibrio kyushuensis. Next base: position 291,724 of record NZ_JAKJSV010000008.1, on the reverse strand, counting down.
TTGGCTTCCAAGCTTCACCGATACGAATCCATTTTGACACCAGAAGTGGATTAGTTCGCTCGTCGCTCCGAAGCTAGTCGATAGGTAGCGTTCAGTATTAAGTTCCTGTAACTGACCTAGCATCGATGAGCCTATGCCCTTTCCCTGAAAGTCAGGGTGAACAGCAATCCGCATGACACGAATACTTTTGTCTTTTGCCGCCTTGGCTATCCCTAGTTGATTGGCGAGAGTGACAGAAACAAGCTGACCACTGGGTCTGCGTTTTCCTAGCTGAACTAAAGTAATGATGTCATCACTTAGCCCACCCTCTTCAACCGTCAGTAGGCAACCGACACACTCCCCATTCCAAATAGTCGCGTATAGCTCAGTTTGGTCATCACTCAATAGATGAAAAAGATCGTTCGGTGATGTTTGATAATGGGCGTTAACCAAAAGTGCAAAGCAACGTTTCAATTGTTCTGGGTGAGAGATGAGTTCTTGTTTACTTAACTTAGTAAGAACGAGAGAGCCTGCATCTAAAGATTCAACTGACCTTCCTTCTTCAAATTCAGCATCAAGCAAAAATGTCTGATTATGCCAGCGCTCTAACGGGTCATTTTCCTTCCAACGAATAGGTTGGCTAAGATGAGTATCAACGCTGTTTGCTCTCTGTAGCTTAAGCCAAGGAATAAACTTAAGACTAAAACCTCTTCCTGAACCTTCGTAACCATGAATTGTGCTCGACAATACCAATCGATGATAGCTTTCGACGTAAGCTTTAAGCATTGGAATTGGGATTGCAGCGGCTTCGTCGACAATCAATAGATCACACTCTATCTTTGTTTTCATTAACTCGTCGGGCGCTACAAAACGCAATGTAGAAGTAACGTGCTCGTCTGCATAATCAAGTACTGAGCAATTTGGAAGAGATGTTAGCGATAGTGATTCGGCGGCGTGTTTAAACAGTGGAGCAACCGTTGCAAGTGACGGTGCAGTAATAATGATGGTTAACGATCTGCTTTTCATTAGCGTAGCAGAAGCTAGCCCCAATGCCGACGTTTTCCCTCGGCCTCGATCAGCAGTTAAAACTAATGGGCGCTTACGATGGCCTTCGACAACATGAATAATTTTTTCGATCGCTTGCTCTTGCTCTCTGTAACCGACTTCATTCTCACAACCTTCTTTAACAGGCAATGACGGTAAGTCATCCCCTTGCTGAATATTGATTAACTTCTGTAAGCCTTGTTCTAACCATTTTCTATCAAGATTTTGTGAATCTAATGACGGTTCAATATCATCACTCACTTGATCGAAATAAAGAATAATTAAAGTACCGCCACCGACCAGTGTGCCGATTGCAGCGCTAAAACTATTGGCATCAAAACCGTCAGAGAAGTCACAAACCAGTACTTGGCACTCTTGCCCTAGTAGTTGCTTGCCTTGCTTGAATGAAACCCGCTTAGTATGAGGAAGCGATTCACCACCTAACTGAAAAATAGTGTTTGATTTATTCGCCTCAATAACCCCTTCGACCGTTTTAGTTTTCCATGATTTTTCGCCACGCAATACCACACCGCACCGTGCATTATTGTGTTTTGCAATTGAAGACAGCTGGGATAGAAACGTAATGGATGAAGACATATAAGGGGCATTCAAGCAATAAATGATGACGTCATCTTATCACAACCCATAAAAAAAGCCGCGAGTCGCGGCTTTGTTTAACAGTTTGGATTAACCCAGTTTACTCTCAATAAACGAGAGAATATCTTTCATGGTTTCGTCATCAACCTTTTTAAGATTCAAGGCTAAATTAGCCCCTTTACGACTGTACGTCGCTCGGCCTTTGATCAAATCAATTTTGTTGCTCGCCGTTTTCTTAGGTGGTGAAAGCTCGATAATCCAGTTTTCAATGGTTTCTGATACTTCTTTAGTAAGCCTAGCAACGCCTTGAACTTGACTACGCTGCCAAACATAACCATCACTTGATTGGCATTTGTCTAACAAGTTCGACTGGTGCTCATCAGATAACTCATGGTATTGCTTATGAAGCTTTACGATAGTTGGGCGACCTAAGTCCCCAACATTTGGGTATGCTTGAAGTAATGCCAGTGGCAATGATGCCGCTTTTAATGCACCACTGACTAGAGCTTCACTGCATTGAAACATGCGAGCAAGCGCTTTTTGATCTTCTGCTTCGCCACTATCAAGCTTCGCCTGCATCTCTTTACCCTTTTCGTAAAGCGAGAGGGGTTTATGTGCGTTCGCGACATCAGACAGGAACTTAGCGTGCTGCGAGTTAATGTCTTCAGCAACATAAATTAAAAACTCTTTGTCCGCTAAGATACAAGACATACGACGACGGCTGCCGTCTAAAACTTCAATCTTGCCATCTTTACCTTTACGACCAACAGCTGGATATTGTTGACCACGCTCTTTAAGCGTTGTTAAGACATCAGAAAGTGCATGTTCGTTAAGAAAAGATTGTTCACGAGCATTGTCTGCAAACACCGTTGTGCGACTTTCAACTTCATTTGCAGGAATACGTACCAATTCAAACGATACTAGATCTTCACCGGCAACGGCCAGCTCAATGATTTGAGCCTGCTCTTTCGCTGCAGTTTGCGCTTCTTGAGGCGTCGTAGCTCTGCGTTTATTGGCCTTGCCAAATAGTTTTGCATTCAAGTCAGACGTTTTAATTGCCATTTTTTATTACCCCTGATTTAGTGAAGACCAGTTACTGTGTAGAACGCGTTCTAATTCCAACGCACCCTTTTGAACTGCATCCTGGGCTGTTGCTAGTGTTTTCTTACCACCTTCAAAATCGCCGACAGTAAGATCGAATACTGTGCTGTAGGTATCGGCACAAGTTTCAAATGCACGGCTTCTAGGGATGGTCGCCATTGTTACTTGGTCGCCAAGTAAGTAGTTCATTTCAGTTAATACTGATACTTGTTTTTTGTTGTCATCTTCGAACATTGTCGGCATTAGTCGAACAAACTCTAAGCCCTTCCAATCGTCAGGGAACATTTCGTACACGGTTGGTAAATGTTGGAAGAAATTCACTGTTGATGCCCAATCTAAACGCTTTGCTGCACATGGAATCAATAGCGCGTTTGAAGCGTACATCGCATTCCATACTAATGGATCAACGTGTGGGCCGGTATCAATCATAATGACATCAAAATCATCAGAAATTTTATCAATCAGTTTCTCTTTCAACAGTTTGACGATATCGAGAGATTGGTTCTTGGAAAGGTGTTGCCACGCTTCAGCATTGAACATTGCATCTTCTGGGAATGCCGAGACTGTTTTAAGGTTCGGATATTGAGTCGGCATCATGACGTTTTTATGTAGAAAGTCTCTGTCTACTTCAACATCATCAGGCACGTTATCCAGCATAATATCGACAGCTGAATAAATATTCTCATGCTCCGCGATACTGATTTGAGGATTCAAAAATAGTCGCAAAGAGCCTTGTGGGTCTAAATCGATCAAACAAATACGGTAACGTTTATCCAAGTTCAATGCTAAACACGCAGCCAAATGAACAGCCGTCATCGACTTACCAGTACCGCCTTTTTGGTTCTGTACGTTAATAATCCATGGCTTGTTATCGCCATTTTTTTTACGTTGATGAAATTTAGCGACACCAGCTGCATCCATTAACATGTGTGCTTCTTGCAACGAAATTGAATAATGGTTAGCGTTATTTTTTGTAAACTGATGCCCTGCTGATTCTAGTTTGTTTATCGCTTCATCAAGTTTTCGTCTTGTTAATCCAGAGCGCGTTTCCATCAGAGCTTTTGACATAGCAGGAAAATGCTCATCACTTCTTTCTTCTAACACTATCTCAATACGGTCAGCTTGTACTTGCTGTGTTTGTTCAGCGAGCTGGTAGAGATTTTCTATCGTTTGTTCTCTTTTCATTGCTAAATTCCGTTATCAATTATCTAATTAACGAGTGTACAGCAATGTTTATTATACTCAAGTAAAAGGTGAACATTCACTTAAATATGACAATCACATCAACAAGACTATTATTGATGTTATTATTGATAATTGAAGTTTTTGATTGAAATATGCACAAATTTCTAGGGTAGCTACGTCAATAAATAACGCCAGAATAGAAGTGTTACCGCGTCACCTATTTACAATGTAAAATTAATATTTTGTTACTTATCAGCAATATTATGATTTAACACACGAAATATTGGCCATTTATCTCGGAACGATTATAAACATTGCTTGAATTACGGTCAGTGTCATTTGGATTTATCTCTCTATCGAAAATATCGATAGTTGTACAGAAAATACTTGGAACTGAAATGGAGTTCGCTATGGTCGACAGTGGTTGATGAACATTTAGCCAGTAACGGAAGAATGATCAAGACTATCATGGTGATCATTCTTCCGGTGATAAATTGAGTTTTCGGAATGATGATCAAGGGTAAACCATTCTGTCATTCACTATTGAATACGATCGTATATTAAGATCAATCAACGGAACGATGATCAAGTGATATTTACCATCGGAAGCATGTAAATTTGCTCTTACTTTACGGAAGAATGTAGATGGAGTAGTGCCTAACGCCATATATGGTCATTAATCCATGCTAAGCGTATCTTTACTGTCAAGCACGCGTTCAATCAGGAATACTCATGATCATGCTTTCAAAGATAAGAACTTATACCAACAATCACTCATAGTTAGAGCTAATCATGCAGTTCAACGCACTGTTGTATAAAAACCAAGCATATTAAGATGCTTTCGACACTTTCTTGATCATGTTTCCGTAGAGGGGAATTATATTTTGACCTTGCTTTGCATTGTTCAGAATGACATTTGGGCGAATGCTATCCAGTGCTTGTGGATAAGCTGTATAAAGATGATGATCATGCTTTCACTATTGCTTTGATCATCTATCCCTGTTGTTATTGATCATGCTTTGGTAATGGATTGATCATGCTTTCATGCTCAGTATGATCATCGTTTCGGGGTTCTTATGATCATGCTTTCAGCCACGTTTTTTTTATTTCGTTTTAATACAGTGGGTTACAAGCAATTTGTTGCCCGGATCATTAGATCATATAATCAATATAGATCATATTAATCAAATAGATCAGTTATTTAAARGCAATAAATTTTTCTTTATTTATGATCTTTTTTTCTTTATTCTTTTGGAACTATAGCAATATTACGGTCAGTGTGATCCGGATCTAATAATGAGTTCAGAAGAAAAACTATTGATTAAGGCTCCTCGAAGCCACAAGGGTGGGCACCTTTTTGAGGTTTCAGAAGCAGCAGTCAGCTGGGTTGAGCAGTATCAACATTTTAAAGGTGTGACTAAAAGTATTGTAGAGCTTCTGAATCTTATTTCATTGCAAGGTTTTCGTAGCAAGGATGGTTACGTATCAACGACTGAATTAATTGAAGCAACAGATGGCCAAATAACTCGCGCGGCGATACAGCAACGATTGAGAGCAGCAGTTAGTATTGGGCTTTTTAAGCAGATCCCCGTTCGCTTTGAAGAGGGGCTTGCTGGTAAAACGATGTTGCACCAATTTGTAAATCCAAACTTATTGATTTCAGTACTAGGTTCAACCAGTTTGGTTACTGAATCTGTTAAACAAAATGAAAAACAGAAACGTTCTAAAGCACTCGCTCAGACGCAAGTAAATAAACGATTATTGAATGAACATGGTTTGAACATTCCACCAACCATGAAAGATGAAGCGGATCAGTTTATTGTTTCACCAACAAACTGGGCTGGGATCATTGATCAAGCGCTCGCGCCACCAAGAACTCGTAAAAATTATCAAAAATCAATGGTTTCTATCTCTGGTACTCGCGCTGTCATCGAAACACGATCATCTAAAAATATTATGACCGTTGATGATCTGATGACTCTTTTTGCGTTGTTTACCCTAACTGTTCAGTATCATGATCATCATCGCGAAGACTATCAACTTGAAGCCGAGCAAGCACCGAACAAAACGCCGCTCTACATCACTGATATTTTATCGTTACGAGGCAAAAAAGACAGTGGCCCGGCACGGGACTCAATTCGCGATAGCATCGACCGTATTGAATTTACCGACTTCCAACTACATGAACTGACTGGTAGATGGCTCAGTGAGAACATGCCAGAAGGCTTTAAGAGCGACCGTTTCCGATTTCTTGCCCGTACTATCACTGCATCTGAAGAAGCGCCCACAGAGAACGCTGACGGCGAAATTCGTATCAAGCCGAATTTGTATATTTTGGTTTGGGAGCCTTCATTTTATGAAGAACTAATGACACGAGATTACTTCTTCTTGTTTCCACCAGAGATCTTGAAACAACATACTCTTGTTTTCCAATTGTACTCATATTTCCGTACTCGTATGTCACGTCGTCACACAGACTCAATGCTACTTACGGAATTAAATCAAAAGCTTGCTCGTAATATCGAATGGCGTCGATTCTCAATGGATCTGATCCGAGAGTTAAAAAAATTATCAGAAGGTAAGGGCGATGAGGATCTATTCGTGGTTAACCTTTGGGGGTATCATTTAACGATCACATCAATGATCGAGAAGGGAAAGATCACTGATTACCAAGTCGATATTAAATGTGATGCTGAAGAAGTTTTACGCTACTCGCGTGCTCGTACGACCAATGCCGGCAAACGCAATATGGCTCCAACATTGCCAAACCCATTAAGACACGAGATGGTGTCTAAACAGAAACTGGCCGAACTTTCTGAAATCATCGATGGTGAGTTTGAACCGATCCAGCGTAAAGCGCCATCGCCACGTGGTCGATTAGGTCGTCGTGTTAAGCTAAGAAAGCACCTAGTTGAGATTAATGCGGATGAAATAACGATAACGCTCTCTAAATATACCTCTGAGGAGGCCCTAGAGCGCGGTATAACCGCTTTAGCTGCTATGACAGGGCATTCACACTCTTCAATCAAAGAAGAGTGTACAGAGCTTCTAGACAAGCTTGACTGGCTTCGTGTTGGTGAAACACCACTCCCGTATGAAACGTTGAGTAAGTTGGTTGAGTTATATAACCAGCAACGAGAAAACAAACACTTGTCTATTGAGCGCCTTATCTCAGGTCTAGCGGTGAGAAGAAAAGTGTGCAAACAGGTCTTTGACGGTCATTTAGATGAAGCTGTCTTTAGGGCACTGGATGAAGTCGCAGTTTAAATTGCTCGCTATCGGACGTTAAGTGTAATCAGCTAGCATGATTATCACTTTGTTACGTTTGTTAAGCATTAGACATAATTAGTTAAATTTGGATGTAATTTAAACAGTTTTAAGACATTGAGCTGACGTAGTACTGACATTAGAGAGCAAAACCGAGGCTAGTATTAATCTCGAATAGACAACCTTTTGTCCCTTCTAATTAAATTAATAGATTGGCTCATATTGTTACATTCATTCTGAATTGTTTTGCGAGTTCTTATGGACTCGCATTTTTTTTGCCTAAAATTCAGTGGATCTTCTCTATATTCGAAAGCATGATCAAGGATGTTGATGATCATGCTTTCAGTGATCGAAGTTTAGGCCTCCATTCTTATTCACGAAAGTAGCAATTCAAGGAGGTTGTTATTCACAATTGTCGTTACTTGCGATCAATGAAAGACACTCGATCGACTTGTACCTTGATCATCGTTCTGTAAATTTGCATCATGATCATTCGCTGCCATGAAGTGTACATGTGCTTCAATTATTTGATGTGACTGAAGTTTCCAATCGCTTAACTCTTGTTTACTTGTCAAGCTCTGCTGATTACAAAACTCAAGCAGCAGTACCACCAAATGCTGTATTCGCTTCATTGACCAATCTTTTAGCTCGTATTCAGCCGTGGGATTGCAAACAACTTGTTGAAGCTTACTGTATGCGAGCTGAAGATACTGAAAGGCTTTTTCAGATGCTTCGTAACGATTGTTTTCAAATACTCGTAAACATGCATCTAACCAGCAGGCAATTGCTTTACTTTGTAGTGTGGTGATAGTTGGGCCCCATACTTGAGTTGGCGCTGCAATCACTAATGGTTCAAGAAGTTCCACTTGATCATGCTTTCGGAGTCCATACCAGGACTCCATTTGCTTAACCCAACTATCTAGTTCGTTCATGCTGCGTTATCCCATTGTTTTACGAAGTGATTATGTCCAATTTGTTGAGTGTCCGTTTGTAGTAAATTACAACGTTGGCGAACATTATCAGCGTCTATAGAGTAGTTTGGTTCACTTTGAACCAGTTTGCCAAACGGTAAGTCAGGATCGGGGACTGCTGAGATCAAAAGCTTTGTGTATGGATGTTGAGGGTTACTTAGAATGGATTGGGTGTCACCCCACTCAACAATTTGTCCTTTGTACATCACCGCTGTCTCTTCCGCGATATAGTGAGCCGTTGCGAGATCGTGGGTAATGTAAAGAAACCCGATACCCAGCTCTTTTTTCATTCTCTGCATAAGGTTGAGAACGCCAAGGCGGATTGAAACATCCAGCATTGAAGTTGGCTCATCCGCTAATATGACTTGCGCTCCAACCGCTAAAGCCCTAGCCAAATTGACCCTTTGTCTTTGACCACCACTTAATTCGTGTGGAAACTTTTTCAACGTATCAGGATCGAGTTCTACCATAGCAAGCAATTCTTGAAGTCGATCTGGAAGCTCATTGGCATGTTTGATCTGTTTGTGGATCTTTAATGGACGAGTTAAATGGTGCTCAATGGTATGAGTTGGGTTTAAGGATCCAAACGGGTCTTGAAACACCATTTGAACTTTACCTCTATATTCTAAGATCTCTTTTCTAGACGTTATTTCGTTGATATTTCTGCCATTAAATAGAATCTCCCCTTCCGTTGCCGGATACACTTTTGTCATTAATCGTGCACAAGTACTCTTGCCGCAACCAGACTCACCGACAAGCGCCAAAGTGCGCCCTGCATGTATATCAAAACTAATTCCTTGTAGAGCGCGAAAGATCTCTTGTTTACCAAACCCTCCACCAACAGTGAAGTCCTTGATAACATTCTTAACTTGCAAGATAGGCGGGTTCATAGTGATGTTCCTTGTATATGAGTCTCAGAGGCTGTGTGCGCGCTAACTTGACGGCTTTTAGGGCTTTCATGGATGTTAGGGAATGATGCCCACAACTTCTTCGTATAAGGGTGCTGAGGAGTATTTCGAATAGATTGAGAGGTATTCACTTCAACGATTTCACCATGGCGCATAATCGCAATGCGGTGGCATAGCTGACTCATCAGGGCCAAATCATGAGTAATAAACAGTATCGAGAAACCGAACTCTTCACGCAGCTGGTAGATTTGCTGCAATATTTCTCGTTGAACGACCACATCGAGGGCGGTTGTTGGTTCATCCATGACGATGAGTTTGGGGTTAAGAGACAGTGCAATGGCAATCACCAGACGCTGACGCATTCCACCACTAAATTGATGCGGATATTCGCCTAAACGTTCACGTGGAATGTTGACTAAATCCAATAACTTTTCAGCGCGGTCTTTCGCCTGCTCATCGCTCATGCCTTTATGATGGCGCAGTACGTCGCAAAATTGTTCTTTGATAGTGAGAACTGGGTTTAATGAGTTCATAGCACTTTGGAATACCATGGCGATCTCACTCCAGCGAAGGGTGTTAATTTCGTCATCAGACAATTTTAGTAGGTCTTGACCATCAAAGTGAATTGCACCACCTGAAATGAACGCCGGTGGCTTGTGTAAACGGTTAAGAGCAAAGGCAATGGTACTTTTACCGCAGCCAGATTCGCCCGCAAGTCCAAATATCTCGCCTTTTCCGATATCAAAGCTCACCGATTTCACGGCGTTAAAGTCACCGTTATCGGTAATGTAGTCAACGCATAGCTTACGAACGCTAATGATTGGGTCAGGGTGAAACGCATCATTTAAAAGAACTTTATCCATAACAGGTCCAAATATAAATTAATGAAATGATAATTATTATCATTAACATTTAATTCAGAACGACACAGTTAGCGGATAGAGAAAAAGTGAAGTGACTCGAAAAAATAAGCATGGCTCAGCGGTCGATCTGTTGGAAATTTCATCTTTTAGAAGGGCTGATGCTGATACTTGAGAACAGAAAATGGGATCGGGATCAAACCGACTTTGAAAAGGGTAATTCCTTAAAAGTACGACTACAATGAGAAGGGTGCAAAGGTTAAATGAGTGAAATATTAATTAGATTTTAGATTCATTATCTTTATCACATTCTGGCTCTAAAATTCTTAACAAGCTGAATACGGTTTGCTACAGATTACCTGTCCAAACATGGTTTATTCGGAGGAAATATGTCCATCAATTCTATTGACCATGATGATATGACTAACATTGCCAATAAGTGGGATCTTGAGGAAGAGGAGATCAACACTCAGCAGCCGGTTAAAAAAGTCAAATCCGCTGAAGCTCGTCGTCGCATTGAAGCATTACGAGAGATTCGAGAAAGTGGATTAACCATTGAAGAGGCGAGAGAGTTAGGCATTCTGCATTAACGGAACTTTGTTCTAATGGCAATTTGTACTAACGACATTAGCAATACACAGCAAGGGTGGCTTCATGCCACCCTTATTATTTTTGTGAGATAAATTGATCTGAATCGGGACAAATCCCCCAAAATACCTCATCTCTGTGCTATATTTCGTGCCCATGTGCTGACTACAACAAACCGTTATGACTATTAATCTCTCACTACTGCCTGCCGATGAAAAAAACAAGATTGAGCTTGATAAACAAGCGTCGTTCTTAGTTTGGAAACTCCGCGAGGCAAAATCGATTCCGAGCGAAATTATTGAACAAAAAAATAAGATTGCTGATGAGCAAGAAAGAGAGTGGTTTGAGCAGTCAGTTGCAAAGTACAAGCGAGTCATGGGCGTGATGTAGGATAGTACGTCTTTGTCTTTGCTGAGCTAAGAATTGAAATGGTTCAGCTTTTTGCTAAAATCCTTCGCGTTAAATTGAATTAGAGAGAAGACCCCGATGGGAAGAAGTTTTGAAGTGCGCAAAGCCTCAATGGCGAAAACAGCAGGCGCAAAAATTAAAGTTTATTCTAAATACGGTAAAGAGATTTACATGTGTGCGAAGAACGGCAGTTCTGATCCAGACATGAATCTACCTCTTAAGCACCTGATTGCTAAAGCAAAGAAAGATCAAGTACCGGCTCACGTTATCGACAAAGCGATCGATAAAGCTAACGGCGGTGGTGGTGAAGATTACGCACCTGCTCGTTATGAAGGTTTTGGCCCTGGTGGCACAAGTGTGATTGTTGACTGTCTAACAGATAACGGTAACCGTACATTCCAAGACGTACGCCAATGCTTTGTGAAAACAGGCGCGAAAATTGGAGTAGAAGGCACGGTTTCACACAGTTTTTCTCATCAAGCTGTATTCCAGTTCAAAGGCGATGATGACGAAATCATTCTAGAAACGCTAATGATGGATGATGTGGACGTTACAGACGTTGAAGTTGAAGATGGCGTGGTTACGGTATTTGCACCGCACACTGAGTTCTTCAAAACAAAGACAGCTCTAAATACTGCTTTCCCTGATCTTACGCTAGACGTAGAGGAGATCACTTTTGTTCCTCAAACGCATACACCGGTTGCGGAAGAAGATTCAGAAAAATTCCAGAAGTTCCTTGATATGCTAGATGATTGTGATGATGTTCAGCAGGTTTACCACAACGCTGAGCTATAATTTACATCTGATTGTAGATAACAAGTAGATGACGAAAACCGAGCCACCGGCTCGGTTTTTTTATTTCTGCTTCAACAGAAACATCCCTTGATCATTCTTCCGAAGTCGCACTGTTTTGCATTTGTATTCTTTGTATATACTTAGTGCAGTTGGCTGACGGAGCGCCTACAGCGATTGCGTTTAAAGGTGAGTCGCTGAATTCATTTAGCTCCAGTGCGGCCTTTTCTCTGGGTTTGGTAGCCCAGATAGAGAACTTTCTTACAAGTGGTAAAACGGTAAAGCCGAGCAATAAAGCCACTGGAAAAGAGAGTAAGAAACTTTGTAGCCATACTGGCGGCCAGTCTGAGCTAAATCCCATTTTCGTTCCTGAAATAAAGCCTGACATTATCGATGCCATGACTAAGCAAGATAAAATCGTATTTAACCACATCTGTTTTTTATTCATGATTCTCTCCTGTGACGTTAGTCGGCAATGAAGGGTTGAACTTCGATACAGAAAGGTTATAACTATCCATATATGAAATAAACAGGTAGATATAGAACCATGAATTCCATATTTGGAAACGTTGATGATCTCTTTCTATTTTGTACCGTCGTGGAAGAAGGATCTTTACTGTCGGCTTCGAAGAAACTTCAGTTGCCTGTCTCTACGATGTCACGCCGGCTGACTGCACTAGAAGCTCGGCTGGACGTCAGATTGCTTGAGAAGCAAGGAAGAGAGCTTGTGGCTACACAAGCTGGGGAAACCGCTTTTGAGGCACTCAGCAGCGGTATGGAGTCGATACAAGATGCCTTTATGGGACTGCTTACGGAGAGAGAAGCGGTTCAAGGAAGAATTAAGCTCGCGATACCTCACAACTTTTACAAAGGGTTTGTAGCAAAAATCATTGAAGCCTTTTTGACTGAGTACCCGAAAGTACAGCTCGATCTTGTATTAAGCCAAGAGCAGTTGGTGCCTGAAACCGATAGGGACTTGCTCATGACTTTTGATATCTCATCGCTGGAAGGCATGATCGCGCGTCCACTGTTTAAAGCAAAGCATGGATTTTTTGCAAGTCCGGAGTACTTAAAAACCCATTCGGCGATTACAACGCCTGCGGATTTAGAAGAGCATGAGTGGATTAGTGTTGATCATTTATTGCAGCTACCCGTTTATAAAGATGAGGAGCTTGTGCAAATGATATCGATAAAGTCCAAGTTAACGGTGAATGATATACATGCAGTTGTTCAGGCGACAGAGAAGGGGATTGGTGTTGCATCGTTGCCTTTTCGACATGTATCTCAAAAGATGAACCTAATTCAAGTGCTACCTGAGTATCATCGTAGTGACCGACAAGCGTATTTGGTGTACAAAGAGAGAAAATATCAGCCAAAGGCGTTGACGTTACTGATTGAAGCATTGATTGAAGGGGTTCAATTGGCGCAGAACGCAGTTCCTGTCAAATAAAGGAGAAAAGAATGAAAGTAAGTTTTATCGGGCTAGGTGTAATGGGTTTTCCTATGGCAGGTCACCTAAAAAATGCAGGCTTTGAAGTCTCTGTATTTAACCGCACACATACAAAGGCAATCGCGTGGGCTGAAAGGTTTCAAGGTAATGCTGCCAGCACTGTCGCGGAATGTGTTGCTGATGCTGACGTCGTACTTGTTTGTGTGGGGAACGACGACGATGTACGTAGTATGACAACCAGTGAGACAGGTGCGCTCTCATTTATGAAACCGGGTGCTATTCTAGTTGACCATACAACGACTTCTGCACTGCTCTCTGAGGAGCTAGAGCAAGCCGCGAAAGCCGCAGGCGTTCAGTTTATGGATGCACCTGTCTCTGGTGGTCAAGCAGGCGCTGAAAATGGTGTGCTTACTATCATGTGTGGTGGTGAACAGCCATTATTTGATTCTCTTCAGCCTATTTTTGAAGCTTACGGTAAATCGTCTGTTCTTATGGGCCGAGTAGGCCAAGGTCAGCGCGCTAAAATGGTCAATCAGATCTGCATTACTGGTATATTGACGGGACTATCTGAAGGTCTTGTTCTCGCTGAAAAAGCAGGTTTAGATATTCCAACATTGGTTGATTGTCTGAAAAATGGTGCGGCAGGGTCGTGGCAGATGGAGAATCGAGCAGTAACAATGGCTCAAGATAAATTTGATTTTGGTTTCGCTATTGATTGGATGATCAAAGACTTAGGTTTTTGTCTCGATGAAGCGAAACGTCAAGGTGTGTCGCTGCCATTGACTGAAAAAACCAATGAGCACTACAAAGCGTTAAGTGAAGCAGGGGATAATCGAATGGATACTTCTGTGTTAATGCGAGCCATTAAAGCACAATCAGAAAAATAGAGCTTTCAGAACGATACTTTCAAAGCGATGTATGCGTTGCGTTAGCCATTATTGTTAACCTTTTAATACTTCGCAATAGGTCAGTTACTATTCTGTAGCTGACCTATTTTATTGTAATTAGCTTAATTTGGCTTATCCGAGAATTTGCTTAATGGTGACTTCAGCATTTTGATAGTCGATCGGCAGCTCTACAGTTCTTCCTTGTTTTTCAAGAAATAGAGAAGGAAAGCTGTTTCCACCTATTGAGCGTGCAAACCCAATTTCTTTTAACAGTGCCTGCTGAGTCTCTTCGGCGGTAAGCGTTTGTTGAAACTGTTCACGATTAAGGCCAATGCTATCAGCGAGTTTGATTAAGACTTCGTTATTGCTAGGGTTCTGTGCATTTAAGTAGTAGCCATGCTGTATCGCCGTAAGCATTGTTTGTTCTTGCCCTTGTTCACGGGCAGCCAGCAAAGCACGACAAGCAGGGTAGGTTGAGCGCCTTGGTGTGTTTTCATTCCAAAAATCGTAATTAAATTGAGTGCCTAGAAAGCCTTCTATTTTTTTCCAATAAGACGCGATTTGTTGCTGCATCTCTTTGGGCATCGCGACATCACTATCTGGCGCTAAGCCGCCGAGTACATAGACAAGTTCGACATTGTCACCAACGCTATCTTTTATTTTTTGCCATGTTGGTTTGTATCCCCAGCACCAAGAGCACATAGGGTCATAAACATAATAAAGTTTTGGTTTGATAGATGAGGGCATAGTTTTTCCGTATTCGATTTCAGACAAGCTTTACACTGTAAATGTGTGCTACGTACCTGATTATATTTATGTTAATCAAGACTCATGTTGGCAGTTCCAGCACAGTTCAAATGAAGGATCATTCGTTTCTGAGCAGTTTGAGCAGACCCAAGTTGACCTGTTTATAGGTGTGTTAATGGATTTTATAGCATGGATAGCGTCATCGTAATCACTATCATCAACCACCCACAACTCTGGCCAGCAATCAAACGCTGATATCTCTCCTACTGCTCCTGTAGAGAACTCATTTTTGACAAACGTTTCAATGTCGAGAGCATCTAATATGTTCTTGGCATTAATGATAAGAAAGTGATTCTCACAGGTGTGAATTAGCTTCATACGCTTCCGTTAAATTATTAAGTTTTAAGACTTATTAATACGACCGGAGTTTTCAGTAAAAGTTTTCAAAATTAAGCATTTGAACCTTCGGGTACCACCATCGGTAGGTCAGTACAGCCATAATCTAAACCAAACTGGCTCAATAGGGTGGTTAGTTGACCTCGATGGTGTGTTTGATGGTTGAAAATATGCTGACAAAATTCAGCGACATTTTTTTCAATCGTATTGCCTTCAGTTGTCGTATAACGAACTATTTTGGAACATGTGTCGGAATCAAAGCCTTGGGTCATATCAATGTAGATGCGATCAACCTTTTCTCGAAGGGTCTTCAAAGAGTTCATATCTTCTGCAAAGGTGTCATGGATACGAGTGGCAATGGGCAAGCTTTGTTGAAGTTTTTCATCCAACTGTACGATTTGATTGCTCACAAGACGTTGAAGCATGATCAAGTCACCGAATAAAACATGATTCCAATGATTCATTACCGAAGGGAAAAAAGCATGGGTATCTTGATGTAGTTGCTCGTCAGTGAGATGCTCGCAGACATTCAGCAACAGTGTATTCATGCGCTGATTGTATCTTGCTAACATTCTAAAGTTAGAGGGTAAATCCATTTATTTCTCGCGTATGTAATGGTGTTAACGGTTTGCTTAAGGCTGCTTATCAAAGACTTTTACGCCTTGTGGAATGTCGTACCAACTTTGCTTTTCGCTCACCCAAACATGAACTGTTGGCTCGAATAGAGAATCGTCTTCTAAATCGGTTGGTTTCAACTTCAATTTTAGCGTTGAAAGATCGGCCGGGTTAAAGTGGTAAACGCGATTGCCACAATCAGGACAGAACTTAGCGCTGTTCTTATTGCCGCTGTCAGCAGGGCGAGTCCACTCTTTTAACTCCCCTTTAAATTCTATCGCGTCTGTTGGAAATACAGCGGTGACGCTAAAAGGGCTAGTTGATAACTTCTGGCACTCTTTACAGTGGCAAGCAAGCACAAGATTAGGGGCTTGCTTTATTTGGTAGGTGAGTTGCCCGCATTGGCAACTGCCCGAAATTGGGTATGTCATTATTAATTCCCTTTAATGAGTGATGTAGTGGTTGATTTTTACCCACTGTAGCACAGGAGAAAGACATTAAAAGCGGTTTCACCCTAAGATGATAGGACGTTAAATTGGTGGGAAGAAACCGAGTTATGAGATCATTATCGGGGAGTTACTGTTAATCGACGACGACTGCCGTGCCGCTTGCTGAAACCATTAACATGCCATTGGCTTGACCAAGGACTTCATAATCAATATCCACACCCACCACAGCGTTTGCGCCGAGCTCTTTCGCTTTCATCTCGAGCTCTTGGAAGGCAATCAAGCGCGCTTTTTCTAACTCTCTTTCGTAAGTGCCAGAACGTCCACCAACCATATCGCGGATACCTGCAAACATATCTTTGAATAGGTTGGCGCCTAGTATGGCTTCGCCAGCAATGACGCCCTTGTAAGCGACAATTCGTTTTCCTTCGACGGATTGGGTTGTGGTAACAATCATATTACTGTCCCTTTGTTTATGATGAATTTAACGTGTGAGTAGCAAGGTTAGGTTAGCTTAGTCGTGACGATCTGACTGTGAGGAGGTTTGTGTATTGGCTCTTCGATGGCTAAGCGCCTTGTTGTAGCAAGGCGCTTTTATTAGGCAAGTTCCGTTTATTCTAGACAGGCTTCGCCTATTTCAGTCGGTATTCGTTCAGACAGTATTAGTGAATATTTCGACCCCAAAGCTGAATTTCGTTGAAGTTATTCCAGGCATTTTCTCCATTTCCATTACAGACAAAGCGTACGTAACGAGCAGCAAGCTTATCGACAGGGTAGGTTGTCATTACTTCATTGGTCACAGAAGTAGTGACCTGCGCAACATCGCTGAAGTTGATGCCATCGGTACTAGTCTGAAGGGTAAAGTAATATGGTCTCTCATTGCCTTTCGTTTGTGACCATTGGATCTCGGTGAGCTCGTAGCGAGTATCTAGCTCTAGGGTATAGGTAACACCTTGACCTTCACCAGACCAACGAGTTTCTATATCGCCATCAATGGCATTATTAGTATCTCCTGTGCCGTTTGGATTTTCTTTGGAAGCTGTAGCGCTGACGGGAATTAACTGGTGTGGCAGTGCATCTGCATAGACGTAAAGCTCTGATAAATTGAGGTATTCAGTCGTAATAGGATTACTCTCTATACGCACATAACGAACAGGCAGAGTTGAGAAGTCTCTTGGTGCTCCTTCAAATAGGTAGTGGTCCTGTATTGGTAACGCATCTGAACGCCATAGCTCATTGCGTGAGGCATCCAGCAGAATCATGTAGCCACCCTCAAGTCGTTTACTGTCACTGGTGCGATTTTTGAGGTGTATGGCATTGATGTACACATCTTCAAGAAGGTCCACTTCAACCCACTCTTCGAGCTCTTTATTGGTTTTCATGTAGTTAGATGCATCACCGTCAACTAATCGGTCAGGTGTATACGTCCCCTTATTAACGGATGAAGCGATGGCTGGTTTTCCAAGCGCGACATTGGTCCCGAACAGTTCTTCTAGCCGCTCGGTGTTGATGCTGCGAAGGGCCATGTACTCTTCCCAAGTTAAAGGTTCAGCAAGTATGTTATTGCTGAGATCCAATTTGACGGCAGTGTCAGGGATCCATCCCCCTCCTATTGGGCTACCAAATTGAGCGGCAATGTAAGTGTTGTCTTTATCTAACCACTCATCAGATACGTCGCCAGCGTGGGTTTCAGAAGGGTAGGGGATATAGTCAGGTTGCTGCTCTTTTTCCATGTACACACGATAGGGCTGTGGCCATGAGTCGATATCAAGCAGCATATAAGAGGTTGAGCCTGCGTTAAAAACCTTGCCACCAAAGTGAAGGTCAAAATGTGTGCGTTCTCGGCCGTTGAGTGCTGTGTCAGTGAGTTCACCAAACTGTATATCACCTTGAACAATAGAGGTATGGGCGTAATTCCAACGTTTATGAAATTCAAAGTCGACCACGTTGTTTGAATAGGCGTTGGTGAGTATTGATGTCCCTTGGCGCTCGGTGAGTTGATAGCCAACTTCCATTCCCTCAATGTGCATATTGTCTAAACGTATTGAACCTGCATTACCAAATTTCTTAATGCCAATACCTGAAGGGTTGTCTAGGTCGCCGATCATGACAAAATTGCTGTAGTCGACGCCCCCAGCATACCAGCGGGTATCGCCAGTGCTTATGGTGTGGGCGACAACGCCATCGATGTCCCCTGATCCTCGTTCATCTTTGAGTGCTGTTGGTCCGCCATACACGATTAAGTTTTCATACAAGCCACGGACCCCACTTTTTTCTACTAAGGTGTACGCATCTACGTATTCTTGGTCATTGTATTTATCCGTGAGGTGCGCAATCGAGCGGGTATCAATTAAGTTATCGCCCGCATTGTCGATAAGCTCTTTCCATTGGTGGATACCCACATGAGCAAAACCAGAGGCGATATTACCGTCCATTCTAATCATGCGAGATTGAACCCAGAAGGCACTACCAAAGTGACCGAGATCTTTGCCTTTGCTACCAAGCCCGTGGCCTCTTACGCCCAGCCCTGGTGTTTTACTCCCAATGGAAAGCATGGCGATGTTGTCATCAAAGCGGCCTAACTCATCACCCGCTTCAGAGGCAAACCCTGCGCCCATCGTATTAAAGGCAACGTTATGTTCAAATTCGCCATAACTGGAGTGGTTTACAAAGCCCCAAGCGGTTGAACCGTCAACTGCACTCCCTAATACATAAGCCGGTTGTCCTGCACCACCAGCGCGGTGTAAATGGAAGGGGTATCGTGCGATTGGGTTAAGCCCAATGGTGTAGTTCCCAAGTTCATCAACGGTGGTATTGTTCTGGCCCCAACGTTTGTTGGTGCGCCCCATATTTTTAAATGCGGTGAATGCAACATCAATGGCATTAGAGTGCATCATCATGATGTGACCACGCTTGGTGAACTCTTTGGTGTTGTAGCTATCGGTGTGTTCAACAAAGACTTCTTCATTACCAGCAAAGGTTTTGAAGGTAATGTTACGAGTCAGGTTAATCACATGAGCGGTGAGCACGAGATTTTCTTTGGTGTGCCTTGGCAAGAGGTGGTCGTAAATCAAAGGGGCGTCTAATGTTAGGCTAGTTCCATCAACCGCCGCGATGGTGCGTTCTTCTTGCTGATTATTATCCTGTGTAATGCCCGCGACAACGATTCGGTCTCCTATTTTCCAATTGAGAGGGGCTTGTTCAAGGGCTATTACACTATCTCCAGCTAGCGCCTGTCGAAACTCCGCTACTGGTGATTTGTCTTCACCGTGTGTTCTAACTGCCCCCATTGCGACCAGACCAAGGCCAAGTTTATAGGGATCAAACCTCGGGTTGCTGGGAGTATCGGTAATAAACCCAAGATCGGCGTAATCTTTAAAGATGATCGTCGCCTGTTTATTCTGGGCGATCGGATCGCCATGATGGCCGATCTCAAGAAGACCGAGACGAGTCACTACGATCGTGTCGACGATCATCTCCGTGTCCGCTTGAGTTGCAAAGGTCAATACCCCGTCGATCCGAATTGTATCGTGTTCAATGCTGCTTTTTTGATTAAATTCAACGGTATGCCCAGCAGAAATAATCACTCGAGATCCACTGGTTGGAATGCTTCCACCCCATGTTTCAGGGGCGAACCAAGAACCTGATGTGA
This sequence comes from Vibrio kyushuensis, assembly GCF_050337325.1. Lineage (NCBI taxonomy): Bacteria > Pseudomonadati > Pseudomonadota > Gammaproteobacteria > Vibrionales > Vibrionaceae > Vibrio > Vibrio kyushuensis. The sequence continues at coordinate 271,831 of NZ_JAKJSV010000008.1, read as the reverse complement.
CGGAAATATGGGTCGCTTGAGCGTCACTCACCATATTTAAAACGGCTTGGTGTTCTCGCATCATATCTTCACGCATGTCGTGTCTTTCATCGGGGACTAAACTTGCGATATGACGATGCTCATCAATACCGATTGCGTTAACGCTGAACGATATTATTAATATTATGGGTAGCCAACTGACGTGTATCTTCATCCTTTTCTCCTTGGATTTTTCGGTAGAGCTTTCCGTTATCTCTAGGTGCTTGAGCTGTTTGCCATCGCTGTTTTTCAGGGCAAGGGGAATCGTTTTCTAGAACGGCCGTAACAGATAAGCCTGTGTATCTTGTGAGGTCATCGAGAATATTGAAGCCACTCGACTGATATGAGTCTAGGTTGGTATTTACTAGTGGGTGATATAACAATTGAGGTATTTCTTTGAAAGGTAATCTACTGCCCAGAACCAATGTAATAACAGGATCTAGTTTCATAAAGAAAGCAGTATTGAGTAGACGGGTGGGGGAGGAGCGTGTCTGGCTCAATACTGCGTATTTGTGGGCGCCGTATTTCTTGGTTTATTGAAGCTCGGTCTGCTGCCAGTGACATAGTTCAATCAAGGCCATGATCATCGCCTTTTCTAACCAGTTATCACTTACCTTTAGTCGCTCGAAGTAGTGTGTAACTAAAGGGGCGTTATTTTGTTGATAAGATTTTGAGCACATCGCTTTTCTCCTTCTCTTAATGACCTCAACAGTTTGAGGCTCAAAGAGGAAATGAAAAACAGAGTAAATTTACATTTATTGTTCCTATTTTATCCGGTTTAGTTGGGTAACTGGTTGTATTTGGCGATTTTGGGATGAAATGAGGAACAACATGCAGGTAAGTGTTCTGCGTTTTTATGACAAATTTTCGCTAAAATAGGAGTATCAACCTAACTGATAAGGCTTAACTAGTGTCTGATTTGAATCTATTACGTTATTACACTCGTTTAACACCGCTTGGTGTGGGAGTGGAGATAAAAACAGCATTGGTCGATATCTCTGAATCGCTATTTACTAGTTTGCGCCACGCTCGAAATTTATTAAATCAAATGCAAGATTTAGGTTGGCTGACTTGGGAGCCTAAAGCGGGTCGTAATAAACGATCGAGCTTGATATTGAACCTAGAGCTCGACGTACTTAAAAAACAACTGGCCGCTGAGCGAGTTCGGGCTGGAAAATATGAAAAAGCACTCAATATTTTAGATAACGATAAAGTTGAGTTTGGCCGTTTATTACAGAGCACGTCAGGTGCTTCTATCCGTGAAGGGCAACTGCATATTCAGTTAACCTATAAACGGCCATTTGAACGTTTAGTCCCTCATCAATTGCAGCGCAGTAGTGAGCGTTATTTGTTGCGTCAGATCTATTGTTGTTTGGTGGCAAGTGGTTTTGATGGTCACGTAGAGCCCCAGTTGGCACACCACTGGGAGTATGACTCTGAACGCTATCAATGGACTTTTTATCTACGTCCAGGCCTGACATTTCATGATGGTTCTTCTATTGATTCTGATGCCATTGTCAGCTTATTTGCAAAGCTTTCTAGCCTTAAAGAATATCAAACAGAGTTAGCGCACTTAGAGAATGTGAATTCCCCACAGCCACTGAAAGTCGTGTTTACGTTATCAGAACCAGACCGAGGTTTTGCAGGCCTGATCTCGGGCGTTCGGTACGCTATTCAGCCAACGAGTCAGATCAACTCTGCAGCATCGTATTCCGTTGTAGGAAGTGGCCCGTTTGAGGTTGCTGAACACTCTCATGAAAAGCTACGTTTACAAGCTTTTGAACGTTACTACGCCTGCCGAGCCTTGACGGATAAGGTGACAATATGGCTGCTTAATGAACCCCAGACCAAGCCAAGCTTGATCGAAACAAATCAATTAGCGTCGATGAATGGCAAAGAGTGTCAACATTATGTGTCTTATCATGTTGGGGATGAACGTAATGATGAAAATGAGATACATCGAGGAATAAAGCACAGCCGAATTGAAGATGGCTGTATGTTTGTGTTGTTTAATCAAAGTACGAAGACTTTTTTAAATGAACAGCAACGGCGATACCTTTCTAGCGTCCTTTCTGCGCAGAATGTGTATAAAGAAATGCGCGAGCAAAAAAGCTTGTTCGGTTGTGAGATAGCAGGGAATTTACTACCGATGTGGCATACGACTCTACGCCCATTTCGAGTCGAAACCGCTCTTCCCAAATCATTGTCGATTGCTGTCTATGATTACACAGCGTTGAAAAGTTGTGTCTACGGTATACAAGCTCTTCTCGAGAAACTCGGTGTTAGCGTAGTAGCAAATACTTACTCATACCGAGATCTGGCTGAACGCTCCGCTGCGGGAGAGTTAACTGAAGAGCTCGTTATTACCAATATTAACTTGGACGATAATCGTCATGCCTCCGCCTTTGGTTGTTTATTCAATAACCCAACGCTGCACAACTCAATTGGATTGTTAGCCAGTGAATGGTTAAGTCAGTCGTTAACGGTATTACGTGCTCAAACAGAGTTAAAGGATTATCTCAATGCCCTTGAGCCCATCGCATCGACACTCATTTCTGAATGCTACTTGTTGCCATTGTTTCATCATCGGCAAACGCTCCGTTTTCACGGGGTGCTAAAGGATGTCGAGCTAACCAATTGGGGCTGGCCTGATATTCGAAATGTATGGTCTGCGAATTAAAATATTGTGGTTAGTAGAGAGCTATTAGGGTGAATGATCGAGCTGCTCGTCTTTATTTTGTTTCATCATCTTTTGAGCACTATCGAAAAATAGAAGCTTGATTTTGTAGTTTGATTATCTATCGGGCAATCTTGGGCGCATGAGACAGTTTACTTTTATCATGCGTATTGTTGATTCGATTGAATTGATGCTACCGAGAAAGCTCGATGTGACGAAACTAGCTCAGCAGCTGAATGTCAGTAAATGGCACTTACAGCATGAGTTTAAACGTTATACGGGAATGTCCGTAGGACACTACTATCGCGCTCGTTTACTCTCACTAGCGGCAATTGAAATTGCTAATAGTGATAAGAGGTTAATCGACATTGCCCTCGAGTTTGGTTTCGATAGCCACGAAGCCTTTTATCGTGCGTTTAAAAAGCAGTTTCATGTCTCGCCAAAGCACCTAAAATACTCATCACGATTTGCCGAATTCATTTTCGAGTTGCCCATTACGCCGGCTTACCTTACGTTTGTTTCAACGATGGAAGCTAGCCCTCCAGTACGTTCAGTGTTCTCTTCTACTCGGGTTCAGGGCGTACCTGAGGTATTTCTTTCAATTTCGATCTGTGGTGATGAGTTTAGTGTGCCATTGAAAAAATTATGGTCTGAATTTGAGCAAGCAACAGACGGCTGGAATCATCAAGATAGAAAGTACTACACATTAGAATATCGCAACAATTGCACTTATCTTTCAGGGCTATTTCAAATGCTAGTGGTTTGTGATGGACTACCAGAAGAAAGTAAGCACACGCTAACAGAAGTCACCTTACCTACCAGAGACATGTGGCAGTTTAGAGTAGAAAATGTCGAATCTATTGCTGTTTTTTTTCAATATCTTCATTTGGTTTTTATGCCCAAACATCAGTTTACGGTAAAAGCTTTACCTATTATTTGGCACCAACAACCCGATGGCGTTTTGATATGTTCTATTGAACTACTGGCGCAGCAAGAAAACACCTTACCGAAGAGTGTACTTGAATTGGGCACTAAGCTCGTTACACGGCCTTTGCAACAAGGGGCACTCGATTCTTATCAAATTTCTTCTCATTGTGTGCTTAAACATCAACGACTCTCTGAAGTCATTACCCATTTTAAATCTAAACAACAATTGATTAATTCGGGACTTGGGGCCATTTTGATTGGGCGAGATGAGCAAGGCGTGTTTGAGCCAAAACACGATTATGACAGCGCTTTTTTTGAGTTTTCACAAGGGAGTGGTCAAGTACTACCCGCAAGTTATTTGCAGTGTAAATTGCAAGGAACAGTCAGGGAAATAGGCGATGATCTTGAGATGCTCTATTACTACTATTTGAGCGAGTCTCCATTTTATTTAGTACGAGGCTATGAGTGGATTACATCATTGATCTCTATAGGTCCAAAAAGTGAGGATCAAGAGTGGCAAATGGAACTCTTGATCCCAGTTAAGAAACGTTAGATCGACTATCAATATCGATAATCGATCATCTGTATCTCTTGAGTATTATTTTCGGTAACCTCAAAACCAATCATCGCGAAAGTGGGGGGACCTTGAAGAATTGGGTTGTTTGAAAAGCCAAGCGGCTCTTGTGGCACAACACCAGCCATAGTGAGTTGTCCATTGTTATCAATGTCTTGATAAACATGTACCGAGTAATACCCTCCTTTCAAGTTTTGAAACATAATGGGATTAGAGAATTCACTCATATCTATGTTCCTCTCCTCCAGTATCTGATCATTTTGCTGATGCAGCTCTATTCGAACGATGCCACCTTCATCTGTGGTGTTGGATAGGTTTACTGCCAAAGTATGTAACTTTGAGCTATCGGCTAGATTGAGATTATCGAGGTTTTGTAGTTGCTGGGCTGACTGGTCACAGCCCATTAGCCCAATAGTGATCATTGGTAATAGTAAAAATTTCACTTATGTACTCCTGTTAAATGTGAATCGACGAATTGTTAAGTGTTTTTCTCTAATAAGAGGGGGGATAAAGAGCAGTAGAGCAACGGCTACCAGCATCAAGTTGTAATGGGTAGCACTTTGAATGAATAGGCGTGATAAAGGCGCGAGCGTAAAAATGACGACATAGTGCCAAGCAAACACGGGTAGAGAGTGACGACCGAGCAGTGCGAGAGGGCGAAACGTTAGATAATGAGGTTTATGGTGAATAACGTAGCTGATTAAATAGATAAGCATTGCTAGGTTTAATACTCTCAACCAACCGAGCGTAGGCTTGTTTGCGAGTTGATAAAGCGTGCCTTGATGAACCCCAAAGGCCTGAGCGAAAACATTATGATGCGTAAGAAAAATAAACGTCGCGATTATCGCTGTGACGATTAGCGCGCTTTTGTATTTAAACCATTGGATTGAAAGGTGGTGATGACTGTAGCCAATACAGACCCCCATGACGAATGGGAGTTGCCAAGCTAGCCAGCTAAAGTAACCAGTATTGATTGGTGTTAACGGTGCAACTTGAGCCGCCCAGACTGATGCGTCAACCCACGAACTACTCAACCACATGACAAGGCTTATAGCGACGACTAAGAGCACTTTCCCTCGGTATAATAGCGTGATAACGAGCGGTGCAAGCAGCATAAACGCGATGTACATGGGTAAAATGTCAAAGTAGGCGGGTTTGTGGATCATTAAAAGAATGAGTGGCGTTGCCAGTTCAGGCTGTCTGGTGAGAAATGGAAACATCGAGTGAATAAAAGAAGGATCGATTGACCATAAATAGGATAGGGAAAAAGATAGCATGATGATGAGAATCAGTGAGGCAACATGATAGCTGTAGAGCTGCTTTACCCGAGTAAATAGTGAGCGGGTAACCTGAGTAGCTGAAGGTCGACAATAGATCAGTCCAACCATTAGTCCCGAAATAAAGATAAACCCTTCTGCCGCTCCTACTTGACCGAAAGGCTGTAGCGTTAATCGCTGAACAACGGACCACCCTCCGGTTATCCAAATGTAATGATTGATGGCCATACAGAGCAGTAATAGCCCTCGAACTGAGTCTATGGCGTGGTTCCTTTTCATCATTTTCTCCGTCTATTGCAAAGCGAGATATGTCCTCGCTTATCTGTTACTGATAAGGCTAAAGAGATGAATAAAATAAAACTGACTTATTGTGTGGTTTCATCAACCTAGCGGATCTCTTGTCACACTTTTTACACTCTTCTGTCGGAGCATCTAGCGAATGTGCCAGTATGAGTTGGGATTGGGTACTTTTTGAACGTACGAAAGGGAAGGGTGATTTGGTCGAATTAGAAAAGGTTTATCGCTAGGTTTAATAGATGAAAAAACAACAGAGATACACATTTCAATATCCATTACTAAGTATGTTGCTTTGCGCCCCAGTTGTTGCGGAAGATAAACGTGTTTCAACTAACCTGCCCGAAGAGAGCGAGATATCTACCTCTGTTACACCTATTCAGCCAACGGTAACGATTGAAAAAGATCAAGGTTGGATGCAACTCACCTCGGGTGAGATTTTGCTTGGCAGCTTAACGGGAACGGTTCAGGAAGATCAGAATTCGTACGAGCTTGTTATTGAATTTGATAGTGATGAACTTGGTGACGTTGAAATCGATGTCGAAGATATTGCCGTTCTACAAACTGCGGATACTTTTCGAGTTCGTCTTGTTAACGGGGAAACTCACGAAGGACGCTTGACCATCGTTGGCGATAAGCTAACGATTCAAAATGAGAGCTTGCACGTATACCCTGTGAGTTTAGTTGTCTCAATCTATAGCAGCGTTGAATCAGAACTAGAACGCTGGGAAACGGACCTGTTCCTCGGTGCTAATTTTAGTAAAGGAAATACCGATGAGTTGTCGGTTTCAGGAGAGGTGAGCGGTAAAAGACAAACCGTCAGCTCGCGTACATTACTTAAATACATTGGTAATGTGACTCAATCTTCTGGCGAAAAAACCGCTCAGAATCATCAGTTTGATGGTTCTTACGATATTTACCTGAGTAATCGGCTGTTCTTTCGTCCAATCAAAGCAACGGTCAACAGTGACAAATTTCAAAACATCGATTACCGAATTAACGCCTCAATGCAGCTCGGTTACTTTATTATCACTCAATCAGATTTAGAGTGGGATGTCTCGCTTGGTCCTGGTTTTCAATACACGCAATTCGATACGGTACTGGAAGGGGAGAACGCCTCAGAAAACAGCCCAACAGTTGTGTTCTCTTCTGATTTGGAATACGAACTCACTAAAGACATCGACTTTAGTCACACTTACGACTTGAACTGGGCTAGTAATGCCTCGGGCGGGGTTCGCCACAGTAATCACTTTAGTATTGATATGGAGTTGGTGGACGATCTCGATTTTACCGTCAAATTCATTTGGGATCATAACTCAAACCCTAAGGTTGATTCTGATGGCAATATTCCGGATCGAAATGACTACAAGCTCAACTTTGGTCTGACATTCGATTTCTAAAGTTTCAATATCCATCCCCCTTTCTTATGTCAAAATACCTATTCATCACCTGATACTTTATCGTCATAAAGTATGCAAATTCCCGCTTTCCCTTAGGTTTAGTTCATTATCCCGAGATATCAAATCTTGTATGTATTTCTACGCTCAACATTTTCAATAATACATTTTTAAATAAAAGTGTCAGTTTAACTCAGGGTTTGAGATCTGGCTTTGAGTTTTCTATTAACCTTGTCATTAATATGGATAAAGAAAAATACACGACACAAGCCAAATGATAGGTGTTGTTCTTCACCGAAGTAGAGCAAGGAGTAATAATGGAAAATAATATTATAAAGCGAGCAGTAGAAGTCAGATGTGGTAGTTCAATATTGTCTACAGTGGTAATTTCGAGCTTTTTATTAACGACACTATTGATATCTAATGTTGCGGTTGCAAACCCTGAGGTAACATCGAGAGAGTACAAACTAATGCTTGATAAAAAGCAGTTTAATTTCTCTAACGAAACTCAGAAAGTCGATCTTTTTTTTCGTCAGATGAAATCTGCTGTTGAAGCGGCGATTGAACGGGAGGTCTCTGGAGAGCACGAACTCGCGAAAGTTCGTGAGGTTTCATTTTTTGATACCCCAGGCAGCTGCGTACTACGAAAAAATGGTTACTCTTACCGGGATCGTATTGATCACGGTGAGTCTACTACGTCATTAAAATTCCGTAGTCCGGATCGCTATATTGTTGGTTTTGAAGATGTATCTTCTATAGCCGATGGAGCGAAAAGTAAGTTTGAACTTGATATTGGTGCAAACCCTACTAATCCATTTGTGGGCGTCTACAGTGCTTCTACAAAACAGCCTAATAGTGAAACGGTTATGACGATGGGCGACATTAATCGTTACTTTACTGGCTTTGCTTCACGCTACGATTTTGATGATTCTCTTGTCTTGAGCCAAGTTAGTGACTTATTGGTTTATGAACGTGTATATCGAGGAGTTGAGATTGATCTTGGAAAATTCGATGCTGAAGTTGATTTAACTCTTTGGTACCAGGAAAACCCAACTAATGGCTCTAAACCAATCGTTGCAGAAGTCTCATTTAGTTATGAGGATAAGAAGGCAGAATATACGAGAAAAGTAGTAAATAGAGCTAAGACCGCTTTTGAGGCTATATCAAACATGAGCCCTTGGGTCGATGTTCACTCTCAAACAAAAACAAGCTTTGTATATAATTACGATGCAAACTTTTGTCATTAATGGAGGGTAAGCTAATGAAAGTAATGTTAATTGGTCCCCCGGGTTCTGGCAAAGGAACGCAAGCAAATGTGTTAGAGCAACGTTTTAATATCCCTCAAATTTCAACGGGTGACATACTTAGAAATGAGCTTAAAAAAGAGTCAGAACTTGCTTTTAAGTTAAGGCAACAAATGAATCAGGGCGAGCTTGTGGATGACGATACTGTCGTGTCTATTGTTAGATCCAGACTTATGGAGACCGATTGCCAACATGGCTTTATTCTTGACGGTTTTCCCCGCACTATTGCACAAGCTAAGAAGTTAGAGCAGCTTGGTATTAAGATAGACATAGTCGTTGAGCTAGATGTGAGTAGAAAGATTATTGTTGATCGCTTATCTGGCCGACGAATACATGAAAAATCGGGTCGTACTTATCATCTAAAATACAACCCACCTATCATTGAGGGTTTAGATGATAAAACAGGTGATCCGCTACTTCATCGAAGTGATGATCAATCCAATGTCATTCAACATCGCCTTTCTGTTTACCATGAACAAACATCACCTTTGGTTAAGTACTATCAACATATCTCAGATGAAACGGCGATGCCGTACATTCACATTGATGTCGAAGACTGGATGCTTAAAGGCGATGTAACCGCCCAATTGCTTGAGAAACTATATTGTATTGAAAACAAATACTGTCCGTATTGATTCGTTTTACTGTTCGAAGAGAGCGAATAATAAGCAGCCTAGCCACAATATAGGCTGTTTTTTTTTGTTTTTTGATTGAGTACAATCATTTAGCTTCAGTAAGCTGTAATATCATTTTCTGTAGAGTAAAAACTATCAATTGATTGGCGATAGTAATGTGAGGAAGAGCAGAGGCATAATGAAAGATGAATCGGTTCGATCAAAACTGGCATTTTTACGCTTGGCTGAAGAGCTAGGTAATGTATCGAAGGCCTGCAAGATATACGGCTATAGTCGAGATAGTTACTATCGACTAAAGAAACTCTATGAGCACGGTGGTGAAGCGGCTCTAGTGGAACAGGTTCGAGATAAGCCACTGCTCAGAAATCGAGTATCGAAAGAGATACAGAGTCAGTTGCTTGAGTTTACCTTTGAACACCCTGAACTGGGGCAAAAGAAAGTATCCGAAAAACTGAGTGAAATGGGTTTTGCTATCTCTCCAAATGGCGTTCGATCCGTTTGGTTGCGTTATGATTTAGAAACCAAGCTTAAACGTGTTACTGCTCTCAAAGTAAAAGCCGATCGAGGTGAGTTCATGCTCTCCTCTAAACAATTAGAAGCAATAGACTTACTGACAAACAGCCTGAATAATGAATCCGGACAGCTTGCCACTAGTGGTCCAGGCGATTTACTAATTCAAGATTGTATAAAGTTTGAATACTTCCCTCAATTTCCAACCATCTACCTACATATTGCTATTGATAGCTATAGCCGTTTTGTTATTGCTCAGTTTTCTGAAGATAAAAGCCCACGCTCAGCGCGCACATTTCTACGTACTAAAGCGCTCCCGCTAATGTCATCCCATGATATTAATGTTGAACGCATGCTTACCGATCGGGGAGCCGAATTCTTCACTGCAGGAGATGGCAATGAGTATCAAGATTACTTATTACAACACGACATTCAACACTTAAAAATAAAGGCTTATAATAGCTCTAAAATCAATGGATTGTGCTTCGAGTATTATCAGTACATTCTCGCTCACTTTTGTAGTCAAGCAGCGAGACAACACCGCATTGATACACTGAGTGACCTTGCTACTGTATTTGAGGAGTGGCTAGAGTTGGATAATACAACGCGCTCGGATACAAGTGCCTACTGTTTTGGCAAAACTCACTATGAGACTTTATTAAGTAACCAGTAAGCTATGAGACCTTATTAAGTAATCAGCAAATAGATATAAAGATACAGAGCCCATCAGCTAAGACTTATCTTATTGACGGGCTCTGTTAGTTTGGCGTTTAACATATTCTCAATAAAGCTATCGCTCAACGAGACTGTGTTGGAGTAAGGTTGTAATATCATGTTGTAGTTGTCGATTGTATTGTTTGTTGAGTACGGTATCTTCCGCAGCTTGCCACTTAGAACTAAGGCTACTCAACGCTTGGACTAACTGCCAAGTGTGGTTGAACTCATGACCATCTAGCTGTAATACCGCGTTATGTCGTTCAGGTTGCAGCGTATTGACCCACTCGTTAGGTATCGTATCGAGTTGAACTTTTGTCGGTTGTAACAACGAATGCTTAATGATCGCTTTCGAGAATTTACCATCAACACCAAGCTCATCTATTTTCATCTGAAACGACCGAATATCATTGAATGTTTGCTGATGAATGGTCTTTAGTTCATTACTGTGGAATCCAAGCTTATTCAATTGTGATTCAACCTGTTGATTGACTTGATAACTCATTGGCGAGTAAACAATCAAACTGAAAACATTTTGTAGGCAGAACAGCATAAATATACAGCAAGTCATGGCGATAGGGGGAGTGGTTACCCAGCCAGTGACAATCTTTCCTAATACTCTCCAATCAAGCTCTTGCCCTCCTTTTAGTAAGCCTATGCCAATAATTGCCCCTACAACAGCTTGAGAGCTAGAGACAGGAACAAGAGGAATCGTTGGAAGCCCGTTACTTGCAAGTACCAGCTCTAGCCCCTCAGAAGCAAATAAAAACAGCACAATAGAGTGCGCCATTACAACAATGCCAGCCGTTATTGGCGTGAGAGGCATCATGCTATTACCAACCGTTAGCATGACACGTTTGGAGTAGGTAAATATGCCAATTGCAATGGCGACAGCACCGAGAAAAAACAGTTGCTGGGCAGTATTGAAAGAGACAGCGCCAATGGCTAAGTCATCCAAAGTAATTGCGTTGACAAACACTCCCATTACGTTGGCGATATTGTTCGCCCCTAAACTGTATGACCCAAAAGCCCCCGCAACAATCAGTGCGGCTCTGGATGTCCAATCAAGATTTAAAATATGGGGTTTGACCGTATTTAACGTCCACTTCACTATGCCATGTAGTAGTACGGCCATGATTGCGGAAAGGATGGGGCACAGTACCCAAGTCAGCAGAATGTTGAGCAGTATACCCATGTCAGTTTCAATGCCGACAAAGATGTTCCAACCAATAATCGCACCGACGACGGCTTGACCGGTTGAAACGGGAAGTTGGCACTTTGTCATGACTAGCACAGTTAGAGCTGCGGCTAGCGAGACTACAAATGCCCCACCAAGAGCGTTTACTTCGCCAAGCTTCCCTAGTGTATGAGCCGCACCAGAACCGCTGAGCGTCGCCCCTAAAATAACAAAAATTGAGGAGATAATCGCAGCTGTTGAAAAGCGAACCATGCGACTACCAACTGCAGTACCAAACACGTTCGCTGCGTCGTTTGCGCCTAGAGCCCAACCAAGAAATAGACCACTCGATAAGAATATAAGTAAAAGTATGTCCATAATTATCCTTACAATGAGCGCTTAATGGCGTAAATAACCAGTGAATCAGCAATGTCTTCAGCATGATTTGCAACGTTATCAATACGTTCAATAAAGTAACGGATATGAATCTTCTGAGCTAAATCTAACTCAGATGAGAACACCTTCTGCTTCATTCGTGTGCTTACTCTATCTGCTTCACTTTCAACAAATATCACTTTGTGAACATGATCTCTGACCTGATTTTGATCTCGCATAAATGCGCGACATGCATCAATAAGGTGCGCCCCACACTTTGCAACGGTAGATTGCAACTCAATGAAATCATTATGGTATTCCTGAGGGATCTCCGGTCTTTCGTTGATGAGATTAAAGGCTGAGGCTTGTTGTAGGTTAATTAGCACATCTACGCCTTCAATTATTTTTAGTAAATCACTTCGAAGATCGGGAACGAGTGTTTTTTCATACAAAATACTTTCAATATCTCGACGTAATTGATCAGCGGTTAGTTCTATTCGGCTCAATTGTTCAAAGCGAAGCTCTATTTGTATTTCATTATCTTTAGAAGCCGATAAGCTATTATCGAGATAGAGACGAAGAATAATCTCAAATACAGATGTAGAGTCACCGAGTAGGTCATAGAAAGAATCAATATTATTTTTTAGTTGAATAGTATTATTCATGAAACTAAGAATGTTTTTTTTCATCGAATATCCTTAATAATGAAAGCTATATTTTAAATAAAGATAATTTTCAGATGGCAATACACGAATGCTATCTGCATTAAACTAGAAACAAAGACAAGAAGAGTGAGGAGTCAATATCAGGGATACTGACTCCTGTTTAGGGTTAATTTGGTGTGTGGGCTAGCGAGTTTTAATTAGAAGAAACCAGGTGAGATACCTATCCACACAAGCCATGTTTGGCCGGCAACTAGCATTAATAGCCAAGTGAAGATACTCGTCCATAAACCGTAGCGCCAAGTTTCACCCATAGTATACTTGTTAGTTCCATACAATAGAGCGGCAGGCTTTGAGTTAAATGGGAATGTCCAACAAACATTAATGCAAAGTGCCACAGGTAGAGCTAAAGATAGGATGTCGTATTCCATCGCTTGAGCAATACCAATAACAATAGGAATGAAGATTACGGTACGCATCGTTTTACTTTGAAATATCCAGTGCGAAGCAATAAAAATCCCCGTTAAAATTGTGTATAAAGAAAAGTAGCTCATGCTCTCCATACCCATCGCATTCATCATGTTAGTAATGGCTATTTCCATGATTTGCGTCTCTTTAAGCCCTGCGCCAATGGCGTATGCACCTGCTGAGAAAATTAATAAATGCCAAGGTAGGTCAACATCATTCCAAGTAATTAGTTTTGTTTGCGGTGCAAGCATGACGATAGAGCCAATGAGAGCGATCATTGTTGGGTGAACACCATGCAGCTTATCGGTGGCCCAAAAAGCAAGTACCGTTAAGAATATAATCGCGGCTTTGATCTCATTCCATTGAATTTTTCCTAAGCCATCGAGTGCATTTTTAATTGAGTCCATTCCACCTTCAAGTTTTGGCTGTTCGTCTTCTTTGGTCAAAGGGAAGATAAACTTCACACCGATAATGTAGGTGAAAATACCTAATGCAATAGTGATTGGTAGCCCGGCTAGTAGCCAATCAAAATAGTAAAGAGAAGCGCCGGCACCTACCATCATTCCCGCTGCAACTAGGTTTGCCCCGGAACCGGTTAAGAACGCGTTACAGCCAGCATTAATCATCAAAAGGTTATGTAATATAAGGTTTCGAGCAAAGTTGTTTGTTTTTGTTCCTGATGCACCATAAACGGCTGAAACAACCATAAAGATAGGCATGAGAAGTGCTGCTTTTGCTGCTGTCGCATTAATAAATGCACTGAGGATCAAGTTGACAGCAATAAAGCTGAGGAAGATCGACCCAGAGTTCTTCCCATATTTAACAATAAACAGTAGTGCTACCCTTTCAGCCAGCCTAGTTTTGACAAGGGCTGATGCGAGTATGAAAGCAGCGATATTTAGCCAAATGATTTGGTGGCCAAGAACAGATAGCGCTGCTTTTTGTGAGACGATATCAAGTAAAATAACGCTAACAATAAGTGCGATGGAAGTTAAGTAGTTCGGAATAGACTCTGTAACCCAAAGAACGATACAAGCAACGAATAACCCCAACATATATTGTGCTTTTTGATCCAGCGACTCAAAGTTAAAAATAAAGCTAAAAAGAACAAAACAAATAATAGAAGCAGGTAGCCCCCATTTTTTCATTAATAACCCCGTTTTTGTTGGTGGTCTCTCTATCACTTTCCCCATTTTGTACTGAGACATATCCAGGGGATCTTTCTCATTCTCGATGTCTACGACGGTAGGGGACAATTCTTTTTCTGGGCTTCCAGCTGCTCCGGGAGACCAATGGTTTACTTTTTCCATATCGATGTCCTTATTTAATTTGCGTAATTATTTCTATCGGTATCTAGAGTGACATTAGAGTAATTTTATTTGTTGATCTCAATCAATTTAACCATTTCGAGTCTCGACTAGTTATGACATTTTTGCTTTCCGTCACGAATCGAATAAATCCTCCAACTATGTATATTTTGTTATAGCCCTTTAATATCAATGATTGGCGAAGTTTTTTACCTAGGTCGACTTGTTTACGTGACCATGTGTGTCAGATTATGTTGGGGTTTATTTGAGTTTGATCACTTTTATTTTTTGTCGGTAGGGATAACGTAAAAAGACATCGAGTGACAAATTAATTATCTAAAAGGAGAATACTGATGAGCGAAAAATTAGTCATCGGAGAAGTGTCAAAGCCACGTTTTGAGTTTCGTACATTTGGCCAAGATTTTGATCAAGCAGCTAAAAAAATGGCTAGATTATCGGTTCCTGTTCCTGAAAAAGTATGGGAGCGAAAAAGTGATGAAGTTTATATTCTGTCTAGAACTAATGATGTGAATAACACTAAGATTAGAGATGGAAAAATGGACATTAAAACCTATGTTCAAACAGTAGATGGTCTAGAGCAGTGGAACCCACTAATGAAAGGGGAGTTTCCTATTCCAGCCGCATCATTAGAGGCTGAGGTTTTTCCAGCTTTCCAAGTAGAAATGTTACCTCTCACCCAAGAGAGCTACACATTAGAAGAGTTTATGGCAATCATTGAAGCTCATGAAGACTTGCAAGCGGTAAGAGTTCATAAGCATCGATTTGGATATATGGTAAACAATACTATTTGTGAGGTGGGTGAGGTGCTTATCAATGGCGCGAAGGTTCACACGATTAACTCTGAATCGACGGAAGTTGAAGACATTAAGAAGACGATGGCAGAGGTTGGCATTGAATCGGTAGAGAACATTAATTATCTACAAGCGATTAAACGTGTAATTGGTATGATTAATAAACCGTTGGCGAATTAGGAGTTAAGTATGTTAGAGATTGAACGTAAATTTTTAATTAAAAGTGATGACTTCAAAGTCGACGTTGTGAAACAAACACGTATTACACAGGGCTATTTAAGCTCAGTACCTGAGCGCACTGTACGTGTGAGAGTGAAAGGCGATAAAGGTTTCATTACCGTCAAGGGCATAGGAAATGAATCTGGTGCGAGCCGCTTTGAGTGGGAGCGTGAAATATCGGTTGAAGAGGCTCAATCACTTCTCAAAATTTGTGAGCCTGGCGTTATCGATAAAACCCGTTATCTAGTTCCGTGCGGTAAACATACATTTGAAGTTGATGAGTTTTATGGAGATAACCAAGGGTTAACGGTTGCTGAAGTCGAGCTTTCGTCAGAAAACGAAGCATTTCAAAAGCCTTCTTGGTTGGCTGAAGAAGTGACCGGACAAACCCGCTACTATAACTCTATGCTAATGAAAAACCCTTATAGCTCATGGGAGCTTGAAGCCGTTTAAAATAAGTCACGTTATCCTATTGGATTGCCCTCTAAGCGACTCGCCACTTAGAGGGCTTTTTTATGGGTCAATACTCTTAATTATGATTCTATCTTATTGATTGTAAATTGGAATTATCATTCGCTTAGAGCTACTGTTATAAGTCGGAATAGCTACATTAAAAAACAAATGTAAAGGACGACACGATGTTGAAACTTATTTTGCTAGGATTTGCATTATGGGTGCCTATTTCATTGGCATCCTCAGTACAAGAGCAAGAGCAAGAGCCAAGCTCATTCATCCAAGTTAATATCAGCTTAGATCTTCAAGGTATTGAAGAGTCTATTGATATGACGAGCCAATCATTAAACTCTTTAGCTGAATCATTAAATGCGATTGCGGAAAGCCCCGACCTCACCCCAACACAACAAGAAAATATTGAATCAACAATGAATAATGTTAATCAGCTCATTGACGTTTCAACTCGATCGCTAGAGCAACTTCCTGTCGCCTTCTCTCAATCTAAACAAGTGGTTGGCGACAAGACACAACGGTTTCTTGATGATGTGAAATTCAAACTTATTTTGATTTTGTCGGTGACGGTATTGGCACTGTTGGCCATCATTGGTTGCATCTATTGGCTACTTTTAAGGCCATTGCAGTCAACCGTATTGTCTGCCACTCACAATGTCTCTCAAATGGCGCAAGCGCTTCAAGTAACAGCAAAAGCAGTCGAAGTGTGCACTGAAAAACAACATGAAATTTCTCAGCAAATGTCACGTGACGGTTAACTCATGAGGTGTATTTGAGGCAATCATTGTTAGTTCTCAATACCGAAAGTTAACGCTTGTTATTATGAGTCAGTGCGCCAAAGTAGAGAGATAATCGATAGAAATTGATGACAGGGAAGTAGAATTATGAAGAATAAAGTCGTGTGCATGTTAGCAATATTGCTTGCTGGATGTACAACCTCAGTTGAGCCACAAAGACCGATGGATTTTGGTGTGGTGATTAGTGGAGACAGCCAACGGTTTCAATCTGTATCTACTTTTGCTTGGCATGAACGTTCTGGCACTGTACTGGTGAAAGATAAAGCACAAGCTCAAAAAGCATCACAGTTGTATCACTCGTTGGTTGAGCAGCAGATGCTAGAAAAGGGCTATCGTTTGGTTTCGCAGCCAATGGAGGCTAATGTACTGCTCGTGGTCGCTATTGCACAGCAATCGATGGTCAGTGATTCTGATATTTTTGCAAAAACACTCCTTTCAACGGGAATCATTACTGTTGATGAAGATGGTGACACGGTAGAAAAAGGGTCATTGTATTTGGCTGCTTTCCCTAATGACGCCATTGAACAGGCGGTGATTGAACAACCGATATGGAAGGCATTGGCTCAAAGACCGATGAAAGAGGGTGTTGATGAAGCAACGCGTCAAGCACTCGCCTCTGACTTAGTAAAACGAATGATGTCTTCTATTCCTGTGTCGAATAATTAATATAACTTGAACACTGTACAATTAGATTATATAACGTTGATTAACGTTATTTTGAGGGTAAGTGCATGGAATTAGTTTGTGGTAATGAAGAGCAATTAGCATTTGATCAAGAGCTGGACGCCACTTTTGAGCAAGCTCAGCGGAAATATAATCAAACGCCTTACCCCAGTTATGATGAACGTGTTGAGTTACTTCTCAAACTGAAAGCGGAGTTGATCGCCAATCAAACCGAGTTGGTTGATGCGCTTAACCAAGACTACGGTTATCGCTCAACGTTCGACAGCACCATTTGCGATCTTATGCCGACGGTAAATCATATTGAATACACGTTAAAAAAGCTTAAAAAGTGGATGAAGCCAGACACCCGTTCGGCAGGTTTACTACTTGCTCCTTCTAAAGCGCAACTTCACTTTCAGCCTGTAGGGGTCGTGGGTGTGATGGTTCCATGGAACTTCCCAATCGTACTGAGCCTCGCACCAATAGTAACCGCTATTGCGGCAGGCAATCGCGTGATGGTGAAGCTGAGTGAAGCTACTCCTCACACCAATGAAGCATTGAATAGAGTATTTGCTAGTTTAAGCGAGCATATCTACCCGATTGAAGGAGGCGTATCTCTTTCTGCTCATTTTAGTACTTTGGCTTTTGATCATTTGGTTTTCACAGGCTCAACGGCTGTCGGGAGAAAGGTTGCACAAGCGGCGGCTAAAAACCTGACTCCTGTTACGTTAGAGCTAGGTGGAAAGTCACCAGTGATTGTTGGTCAAGACGCTGATTTGAAAAAAGCTATTGATGCGATGATGCTCGGAAAATCGATCAACAGCGGTCAGATCTGTGTCGCACCTGATTATGTTTTTGTCCCTAAAGATAAAGTCTCGGAATTTGGTGCGCTCTATTTAAAGCGGTTTGAATCTCTGTTCCCAGTTAAGAAAGGCCAGCGAAATCTCACCAGTATCATCAATCAAGCTCAATACACTCGCTTGCAACGTTATCTAGAGGATGCAAAAGAGAAAGGCGCTAAGGTTGAAACCATAGAGTGTGACAAGCTTATTGAGCATCAAATGTTACCTCATATTCTGACTGCTGTGACTGACGATATGCTGGTGATGCAAGAAGAGATATTCGGCCCACTGCTGCCTATTATTGGTTATGATTCTATTGATGAGGTTATTCAGTTTATTAATCGACGCGAAAGGCCACTGGCTTTGTATCTGATGAGTGATGATAAGGAGCTTCAAGCGAATATCCTCGAAAATACCCACAGTGGTGGTGTCTGCCTTAATGACACGTTACTGCATGTCGCGTTAGATGACGCTCCCTTTGGTGGAAGTGGTGAATCGGGAATGGGGCATTATCATGGCATCGAAGGCTTTAAAGCGTTCTCGAATCAAAAAACAGTATTAATAACGCCAAGTTGGCTAACTCGTGGCCGAATGATGCTGAAGTGGCGAAATATTGCGCAAAAGGTTAT
This sequence comes from Vibrio kyushuensis, assembly GCF_050337325.1. Taxonomy (NCBI): domain Bacteria; kingdom Pseudomonadati; phylum Pseudomonadota; class Gammaproteobacteria; order Vibrionales; family Vibrionaceae; genus Vibrio; species Vibrio kyushuensis. The sequence goes on along the minus strand of NZ_JAKJSV010000008.1, from coordinate 253,088 downwards.
TGGTAAACTGTTTATTCGCTAGTTTTAGCGTATCGATTGTAGTTTTAGCAAAAATAACACGCTAACATAGCCAAGCTTGAGTTTATGGCTAAATAGCCTAGGCAAAAAAGCACATACATTTATTTTTTATTCTCAGGGCGGGGCGAAATTCCCCACCGGCGGTAAATCTTATTTCTTTTTATTGATAAGATCAGCCCGCGAGCGCTCGATACGTCGAGGTCAGCAGATCTGGTGCAAACCCAGAGCCGACGGTTAAAGTCCGGATGAGAGAGAATGAAAACACGTCAGTAGGCAGCACTAACTTGATTGGTGATGCCTGCTGACGCATTTCGTTTTGGATATTTTATCCCTCATACAGCCCTGATTCTGGTGATATTTAGGAGTTTAACCATGAATCAGTCTTCAGTTCTTGCCGAATTTGGCAACCCAATCACACGTGTTGAAAACGCTCTCGAGGCTTTAAGAAAAGGCCAAGGTGTCATCTTGCTTGATGACGAGGATCGTGAAAACGAAGGTGATATTATCTATTCAGTCGAGCACCTAACGAATGCTCAAATGGCACTGATGATCCGCGAATGCAGCGGCATTGTTTGTTTATGCCTAACTGACGCACAAGCGACTAAGCTTGAACTTCCACCTATGGTTGTGAACAACAACAGCGCAAACCAAACCGCATTTACCGTGTCGATTGAAGCGAAAGTTGGCGTGACAACAGGTGTTTCTGCACAAGATCGCGTAACAACGATTAAAACGGCTGCTAATCCAAACGCGAAGCCAGACGATTTAGCTCGCCCTGGTCACGTATTCCCACTGCGTGCACGCGCCGGCGGTGTTTTGACTCGCCGTGGCCACACTGAAGGTACCGTTGATCTAATGCAGATGGCAGGCCTTCAACCGGCAGGCGTACTGTGTGAAGTGCAAAACGAAGACGGGACTATGGCGAAAACGCCAGAGCTGGTTGAGTTTAGCCGTAAGCACAACATGCCAATCCTGACGATTGAAGATATGGTGATGTACCGTACTGAGCATGATTTAAAGCTCGCTTAATGCCATAAGCGATTTAGATACGCCCTAGCTTAACGAAGAGTTGAGCTAGGGCGTTTTCTTTTCTGTTGATTTATCTTTAGGTATAGAGATAGGTGATTAATTAGAAAAACGCTCAATCATAAACTGTATGAACGCCTGCAAGCGTTTTGGTCGATATCTGTCTTGATGATACAAAATAGAAAAGTCGACACTGGGAATATGCCAATCTTCAAATACATCGACTAACTTCTCTTGCTCTAATTCAGCTAAACAGTAAAGCCTAGGCACCCGAATAATGCCGTTACCACTGACTGCACTCTGCATTAACACTCGTCCATTTTTACACTGTAAATACCCTTTAACCGACACATCAGCCTCGTGGTTAGCTGAGTTGAAAAAGGTCCACTTTCGCACCGAACCCGTTAAACAGCGGTGCTGACTAAGTGACTTAGGGCTATCGGGAGCACCATATTTTTTGAGATAGCTCGGGCTAGCAAAGGTGCCCATTTCAACATCGATTAGCTTACGTGCAACAAATCCAGCATCGTCAATCTTTCCCATACGAAAGGCAACATCAAAGTCGTCGCTGATAAGATCAATACGGTGACTACTAAAATCCAAATTGATAGTGACATCAGGATAAAGCTGCATAAATTCACTTGAATACTGCGCGACCATTTCCTCTCCTAAATAGCCACCCACACAGTTCACTCTAATTTCACCTTGAATGACGTCAATGTCATCAGACACGCCAAGAAGTGCTTGGTCTATTTGTACTAAGGCTTGTTGACACTGCTGATAGAAACGCTCGCCAGCGCTCGTGAGCTTGAGCGTTCGGGTAGTACGTATAAGTAATGTCGCACCAATCTGTTTTTCTAGATTACTAACTTGTCGAGAGACATGTGAACGAGAGACATCGAGTGTTTCCGCCGCCTTGGTGAAATTGCCAAGCTGTGCAATCAATACAAAAGATCGAATGTCCGCCAAATTGATGTCATTAATCATGTTCTTTCCTTCGTCATTTCGAGCCTGCGCACTATTGTCGTCTTATTGTTGCTGTATGACAACAGTGTTTTAACTATAGGGCTATATATCAACAATGCTGTCTCACTTAATATGGCGTCACTGCTTAGGGAGAGTGCTTCGAACTCTTCTTAGATTTTTTAAAGAATGGCCTGTCCAAATAAATAGGAAAAAAGATGAACACGAATACAACACAACAAACTAAAAATCTAATCGTTATTACTGGTGCAAGCTCAGGTATTGGTGCGGCCATCGCTCGTCATTTTAGCGACCAAGGCCACCCTCTTTTGTTGTTGGCACGTCGTGTAGAGCGTTTAGAAGCAATGAATCTTCCTAACACTCTATGTGAGCAAGTGGACGTGACAGACAAAGCGAGCTTTGAAGCAGCGATTGCTAAAGCAGAGCTTGAGTATGGCCCAGCAGATTGCCTAGTGAACAACGCGGGTACTATGCTGCTAGGGCAAATTGATACTCAAGATGCATCTGAATGGAAAAGCATGTTTGATGTGAACGTTCTTGGGCTACTTAACGGCATGCAAACGGTGCTAGCACCAATGAAGGCGCGTAACAGCGGCACAATTATCAACATTAGCTCAATTGCGGGTAAGAAGACGTTCCCAGACCACGCAGCGTATTGCGGGACTAAGTTCGCGGTACACGCTATCTCTGAAAATGTTCGTGAAGAAGTGGCAGCGTCGAATGTACGTGTCACCACTATTGCACCTGGAGCGGTTGAGACTGAGCTACTTTCACATACAACCTCAGAAGAGATTAAAGAGGGCTACGGCTCATGGAAAGAGTCTATGGGTGGTGTGTTAGCTGCAGATGATATTGCTCGTGCCGTTGTGTTTGCATATCAGCAGCCACAAGGTGTGTGTATTCGTGAGATTGCTTTAGCACCAACCAAGCAACAACCGTAGAAGATACATAGAGATAAGGTGATGTTGGTTGGGTACTCCTGACCTCACCTTTTCTTCAACAATCATAGGTTTTTGGCTAAAGGCCTAACTCAAAAACTTGATGAAATTGTATTCATATCTTATACCTATTTAAGTGCTAGCTAGATAAAAAAATAGGCTTAGATATGACGACAAATGTTGAAGAAGCGGAAAAAAAATCAATCGATTTATCTGATGATAATCACAAAGATGGTGCCCAAGGCAGCAACAGTGAGTCTAACGGTGATTCCAACGAAGGCGTAGCTAAAGTCAATGACGCTAGCAATATTGTCTACGGAGAGGACGCGTTTAGCCGTGTAAACCCGCTCAGTGATGTTGCTTTTGTTATCTCGACTCCAACGGGGAAAGCTTTAAAGTGCCGATCTAAATTTATAGGTATTCATCCTAATAATTTGTTGGTCCTTGAGAAACCAGGTGTGAGCCCACAAGAGTTTGCGGTGTTTTTTCAGCGAGGTTACGCAATAAAAGCGTGTGCTATTGCCCAAAAAGGAGAAGGAGCCCGAGTCTATTTTAAGAGTAAAATTGAATACGTTGTTGATGCTGGCCCTGAGTGTTTGGTGTTAATCACATTGCCAAAAGCAACGCAAATGGCAGCAGGGCTTCGTTCTGAAGCAAGATTGGAGATTGCATTGGAAGGGCTATTGGACCCTGATGGTCACAAGTATTTGTGTCAGATTCGTGATATTTCCAATACTGGATGCCAAGTGGTGACCGATAGAGATACGAACAATTACAAAGTGGGTAATGTTGTCGAGGTTAAGATTCTCGATACCGACTGCCCAGATAAGAGTGCGATTGTATCGGGTATCGTTAGAAATAAGAAGTTATCTAGCCATTATTGGACTTATGGTGTTCAATTTGATGAGACGAGTCAAGACGTTGCCAATGAGCTGTTAGATAAGCTGTCGTTTGATCACGCAAGGCATCAATTTTTACTTTAGATTATTCATTGAAGAAAGAAGGGCGTACTTAAGTGCGCCCTTTTTTTCAATTGACAATTTATCAGAAGATTAAGATTGAAAAGTATTTAAAACGACTTGGTTACGCCCTAGCCCTTTTGCCTGATAGAGTGCTTTATCTGCTCTTCCTATTGATGAATGTTGGCTTTCATTAACTGAAGTTATACCAATGCTTATTGTGTACTTAATTGTTTTCTGTTCGCACTCTAAAGACGTTTGCTCTACTCGATGTCTTAGCATTTCACACAAATCATAAGCATGGTTTTCATCGTTGGCCTTAAATAGAATTCCGAACTCTTCACCACCAAAGCGGGCCAAGCTGGTAGCCTTTGGTTTAGGGAAGCAAGCTTGCATCAATTTGGCAGTATGTATGATGATATTGTCGCCAGCCAAATGGCTGTATTCATCATTAATTGAGCGAAAATGGTCTATATCGACTAATGCTAAATAGACGTGTTCTTGCCCTAATTGATCATCTAATTGATTACGAATCGTTAGCTTATTATCCAAGTTCGTCATGACATCTTTACTCTGCATCTTTTGATTCAGCAGCAGGTTATTCAGTGCCACTTCCGCCGAGTTCCTAATCATTTGCAATAAGCTACGATGTGTGGGGAAGAACATCGGCATGTAAATAATGGCAATCAATCCTTGGGTATTAAACAGTGGAATCGTGTAATGGCGCGCATTGATATGCAGCTTTTTAGCTAGATCATCTCCATTACGCTTACCAAAATAGTAAATTTCATTTGAGTTATATAGTGTTCTGAATTTTTTATCACTATGAATGACCTTCTCATTACCATGAAAATCAATCGTTGATAACTGACCTGTATCTTGCTCATATAAACAAAACTGAACGCCTTGATGGTGACAGAATCGGTCGAGTATGGAGCGTAACTGGTGCTTATAATCCGCAATGGTCTCTTTAGTATTAAGCTTAGACAATGAGTTACTAAGTTGATAAATCAGATAATTAGTAGCAGCGATGATGAGCAGTAATGAGGCAATAACGACTGCAGCTAAGTTAAATTGGTAAGAGCTAGAAAGAATATCAGCTCGGTTAGTGCCAGAGACAAAAACTAAGTTTAAAAAGTTATCTGCATCATAAACAGACACTTTGTGCTGATTTTTATAGTAGTACTCAAAAGTTCCATAATTATTTCCCTGTTTAACTAGCTCTCGGATTCCACTTTGATAGCTGATTGACTCATCACCTATTCTCTGAGGATTAGGGTGAAAGACCAGCTTACCGGTCAGTCTATCTACTACAAATAGATAGCCATCATTGAGTGTTCTCATACCTTTAAGCAGGTTTGAACCATGTAAAAGATCAAATTCAACCCATAAGGCTTCGCGCTCATTTGGCTGATAACGCGTGGCGAAAACCCATCGGCCGTTAGTGGTTTTGTATATTGGGGAAATTGAAAAGTCAGAAGAAAGCCCCGTTATTGAACGCCACTCTAAATGGCTCAATGTGTCCACATCAGGCTCTGCACGACGAATTGATGTGTATTGATGAGCGTGTGAATCGACCAGCAAAATATCTGAATAGAGTAACGTGCTGCTAAGTATGTTTGTTGCTAAAGTTTCAAACGAGCTATTGCTACGCGCATCATGAAGCAGGTACAACTTACTCGCTGCAGCTTCAATATGCGAAGCAACCAGTAATGAGGCGGTGTGTATGTTTGCTTTTGATTGAATATATGCTTTTTCTTCAGAAGACTTAAGTTGTTGAAAGGCTAGGTATATCATCCCTATTATCAATAGGAATATGCACGGCCTAAGCGTGCGTATTAGTAGTTTTGGTAAAGCCATTTATTGAGCCAATTGATTTAATAATTATATTTTTATGGCGTCATACTAAATGGGATTAGTGAGCATATCAACGAATATTAATCCATACCCAATAATGATAAATGAGCGATATATATACTATATCGCTCACAGTTTTATGATTATTTTTTAAAATGAAAGATTGCTATCGAAGTCGGAGCGATAAGCACTTGCTTTTCATCGATCGTTTTATGCAGTTCGTGGGAGTCTGTATTGCACACCATCTTCCACTGCTGGCCATGATCCGTAGGAAGACTAAACCTAGCAGGTGCGTTTGTTTGGTTGATGCAATAGATCATCTCATCACCAGATTTACCAATACCAAGGTGCAGTGCAACGGAGCTTAGAGTATTCCAATCATCATGCTCCATATTAGTGCCATTAACGCGACGCCAGAATATACGGTTATCATTACGGCTATCACCACTAAACGCGTGCAGAAATGGCACCATGTAGGTATGTCTTGCCTGAATCATATCGGCAAGCCATTCTTGGAACGCCGATTGATGCTTGTCTTGCTCCCAATTTAGCCAACTCAGTTCGTTATCTTGGCAGTAAGCGTTGTTATTGCCTTGTTGAGAGTGAGAAAGAACATCTGCCGTCAAAATGTGTGGCATGCCAAAAGCAAACAGCAAACTAGCCATAAAGTTACGTTTCTGCTTTTCACGCAGCTCTATGATTGTTCTATTTTCAGATGGCCCTTCTACCCCGTAATTGTCAGAGCGATTATCACCATGACCATCTCGATTTTGCTCACCGTTTGCTTCGTTGTGCTTATGCTTATAAGAAACCAAATCTTGCATCGTGAAGCCATCATGGTAAGTGATGTAGTTGACGGTGAGGTTAAATGGCCAATTTGATGCACTATATAGATCGCGCGACCCCATAATGCGTGTGGCAAACTCTTTTAAATAGCCCTGATCACCGCGCCAGAAGCTGCGTGTGATGTCTCTTAGGCGATCATTACATTCATTCCAACCTAGTGGGAAATTACCCACCTGATAGCCGTTAGGGCCGATATCCCATGGTTCAGCAATAAGCTTCACTTGTTTTAAAACAGGATCTTGAGCAACCGCTTTGAAGAAAGCTGATTGATTATTGAAGTGATCCCCTTCACGGCCAAGCGTGGCGGCTAAATCAAATCTAAACCCGTCGATATGATATTCACTGACCCAGTAGCGCAGGGTGTCCATTACAAGGTTAAGCGAAGCTTGATGACTAATGTCGACGGTATTACCGCACCCGGTGTAGTTGGCGAAGTGCTGCCCATGTTTAAGGTAGTAACCAGAATCTAAAGGCTTCAAGTTAAAGACAGGACCGTCTTCTCCTGATTCTGCAGTGTGATTGTAAACCACGTCGAGAATGACCTCGATGCCTTGCTTGTGCAGTTCACGAACGGTGGTTTTTAGTTCGGTTACGGCGTCACTGTTTGCGTATCTAGGATCAGGAGCCATAAACAAATAAGGGTTGTAGCCCCAGTAATTGACTTTGTCCATATTCAGCAAGTGAGGCTCATGCATACATGCAGCGATAGGTAATAGTTGGATGGTATTGATGTGTTGCTTTTGATAAAAATCGAGCATCTCATCGCTGACTAGGCCCAAATACTTACCTTGCTGATTCTCTGGAACCTTTGGATTGAGTTTGGACACCCCTTTCACATGCGTTTCGAATATAACGGTCTCTTCTCTTGAGATTCGAGGAGGCTGTGTCTCTTGCCAATCAAATTGATCGCAAGTTACAACGCTCTTTGGCAGTTCGAAACTCGTTTTTGAAGTGAAAGGAGGTTGGTAGTAGAGCGGACCATCTATCGCTTTCGCGTATGGATCAGAAAGCAGGTGAGGCTCTTCATCGATTTCGATAAGAAACCCATACTTTTGCCCAACTTGAATGTCTTCAATAAAAATATGCTTAACACCTGCATAGTCGTTACTGATTTGATGAATCTGTTGATTGTTTGCCGCATCAAAAAGGACCAAAGCAATGCTTTTTTGGTCTGGTGCATAAATAGAAAAGTTGCATCCATGCTGGCTTAATGTCGCCCCTAAAGGGTATGGCTGTGAACTTATGCCTATCATTATTCTATATTTTTTGCTTTTTATTTAGGAGCTCTTAGTAAAAGACTTTGAGTAACAATGGTCAAGCTCCTTATCAATAAATTTTAGATGTAATTTTATTTCAGTTTTTTTGCGATTCGGTTAAAAAACTTGAGCTTGATATCGTTTTGAACTGTGAAAATGGATGCTATTTAGTCGTACTCCCCCTTAGTTGTGTGATCCAACTCTATTAAACAGCGTATTTTTCAGTTTCTCCTCCTTTCTCATCCCCCTTAAATAAGTCAAAGGTGGAGGACGCAGCACTCCTCCTCCCTAGGTAATCTAGCCACAGTCGAAACAAAAGGGATTCAATCCCAGCTTATCTTTTCTTAATTAGGTCCATTTCTGCCTTTATGGGTTTAGTTAAAGAGATAAGAAAAATAAAAACCCTAAATGGAGTTAATAATGAAAAAAGTAAGTTTAATTGCTGCTGCAGTGGCTGCGTCTCTAAGTGCTGGTGCGTTTGCAGCGGCTGTCGATTTCCACGGTTACGCTCGTGGTGGTGTTGGTCTTAGTGGGGAAGGCGAACATGTAACATACGAAAAGAACAAAGTAGGTCGCTTAGGTAATGAAAGTGACTTGTATTCAGAAATCGGCCTGAACGCTGAGCTGTACAACAACGATGATGTGACTTTCAAACTTGAGTCATTGGTTGCTTACGGTCAATCTGGTAACAACAACTGGGAAGGCGATGCTAGCGCACTTCGTGTTATGAACGTTCAAGCACAAGGTCTTTTCAGTGATAAAGAAGCGGTACTTTGGGCTGGTCAACGTTACTACCAACGTAAAGATATCCACATTACTGACTTCTACTTCCTAGACACATCTGGCGGTGCTGGTGGCGGTATTGAAAACCTATCTGTTGGTGGTGGTAAATTATCGCTAGCTGTTATGCATGATGATGGCGAAGATACTGTTGGCGATAAGGTGTCAGGCTACACGTTCGATGCGCGCTACGCTGGCATTGATCTGTGGGCTGATGCTAACTTAGAGCTAGCTGTGGCTTACGACTTTGCGTCTGAAGCAGAAGGTCAAAGTATTGATGCTGATAATGGCGTACTTTTAACGGCGGTTGTTGGCCAGGGGCTAGATAACGGTTTTAACCAAACGGTTCTACAATTCGGTACAGCATCTTACGGCGAACAAATGGCAACGTACGGTGGCGGTGGTTGGTACAACCGTAACTCTACAGATAACAATGATGGCGATGGTTTCCGTATCATCAACTGGGGTGTAGTAGGCTTTGGTGAATCATGGGAAGTTGGCCACACGGTAATGTATGCTCAAGGTGGCGATGTTGTTGCATCTCGAGATAGCTCTGGAGCATCTCAAGGTGTTGGTGATATAACTGCATATAATGCGGTAATTCGCCCAATGTACAAGTGGGATGACCACATGAAGACAGTCTTTGAAGCGGGTTACTTTGCGGATGAAGTTAAGCAGGGTGGAACAACGATGGATTCGTCAGGCTCTAAGCTAACGATTGCTCAAGCATGGTCTGCTGGTTCTAGCTTCTGGGCACGTCCTGAAATTCGCGTATACGGCTCATACTTCATGGACCACGAAGCAGACAGCTTTGCAAAAGGCACTGACGACACTGAGTTCAGTGTTGGTATCCAAATGGAAGCTTGGTGGTAAACATTCGTTGTCCACAATTGAATAGTTCATATTTAAATAGTCCATATTTAAGTAAGTGATAAATCAAGCCGGCTTCGTGTCGGCTTTCATCGTTGAGAGAAGTGAGGTTCATATGAAACGATTGGTTCTAGGTTGCGCGATCAGTATGGCATTATTAGGCTGTGCAACGACAGAAACCGTTGTCTTTGACGCCGAGAACATTGAGCAAGTGGCGCAGAGCTACGCTCAGATACATTGGGCGGAAGTTGAGCCAACAAAACGCATTAATTTCTCAATTGATGAATTAAATCAGAAGTTTGAGATATCTGAGGGCAAAAGCTATATCGCTGCCTTCGATATAGATACTCAAGGAAAAGAGCTAGAGTTAGAGATAATCAGCCATTTTAAGAAAACCGTTTTCTACCCAAATGCAGCACTACTGAATGAACAGAATCAAATCATTAAGACATTTGAAACCGATGACTTTGAATATAAACACGCTTATGGAATGGATGGCGATCGTTTAGTTTCTAAGGTGACTATTCAGCCCGTTGGAAAACAACGTGTTAAATTGCTCGTGTATACAACGCCTGAGTTAATTGAAGGTGAATCAGAGGTCTTGCACCCGGTTAAGCTTGATGCTATTGCTCGTGGGAACTACCCGCCGGACGTACCAAATCCAATGATTCCACACTCGCCATTCGGTGAACTGAGTATTGTTGCGAAGGTGGATGACGCACTGGTATTGGATGAACCTATTACGGTAGCGAGTTCCGATACCGCGCAGCAAAAGTTTAAAACCGATCTTGCAGAGCAACAACAGCAAGTTGCCGTAGATAAAAAAGCGGCAATAGCCACTGTCTCATTGAGTGACTCAAACAGTGATATCGCGACTCTAAGTTCCGCTCAGCAGCAGTTTTACTTAACCAGCATTGAAAGCGCAGTCAGTGTTGGCATGCTAGATAAAGCACTAGCTCTACTTGATGAAGCGAAAGCCTTGAACGTAGAAGGCGCTCAAGAAGCCTTTATAAAAGCGGTCAACGCTAGCAAGTAGCGATTTATACATCCAATATCAGAACTGCATTAGGCCCTCTAATAAGAGGGTCTAATTAATTGTCCGCTCGAGCACTTCCCCTAACTGTATTCGTTTCTGCATTGAACACTTGAGTTATCACCTCTATCGCTTACTTGTTAATAGCCTATTCATCTTGGATGTCTTACCCTAAAGGGATAGAACTTACGGCTCAATGGGCTCAATAATTTAGATGAACAAAGACTTTAACTTACTCCAACTTTTACTCGTTCTAAGTGAAGAGAAGCAGACGATATCTGCTGCAAGACGTTTGCACGTTAGCCAACCAACAATCAGCGTGATGCTTAGAAAGTTACGTGAGCAGTTTAATGATCCTCTGTTTGTCAGAGACAAAAATCAGCTTGAACCGACTGCTCGATGTAAACAGTTACTGGAACAACTCCCAAGTGTGCTTGATAGTTTAGAAGCACTCTATATTGACGAGAAGTCATGGGATATTAGCCAGCTACGAGGAGAGGTTTCTTTGATTTTCTCACCGCCTCTTATGCCAACTATTGCTACTCAACTGGTTCTAAAGCTGACTCAGTTAGCACCCAATGTCACCGTAGAGTGTTACCACTGGGGTTTTGATGCGCTGCGAGATTTAGAATTGAAGAGCCAATGTTGGGGCTTTAGTTACCTACCGATGGAAACCAATAAAAACCTCACTCAGATGGACATTGGGAATGACGAATTTGTGGTCGTAGCAAGGCACGACTTGCCGCTTGCTTCATTTAGCCTAACGGATTTATTGCAGTTTCCATTGTGTATCAACTTGATTCATGGAGAAACAGAAGCGTCTCGTAGTGAAAAGTTGATTAAGAAACTCAACTTATCAAAACACATCAATGTTAGGACCAGTGATATTAATGTCATGTTGAACTTGGTTGAATATGGTAATTACATTGGGGTTATCTCTAAGCATGCTGTCGCTAATCTTCCTGCGCATTTTCAATCTCTGGCGCTGCCTGAAGAGCTCACCAAAGAAGCGCAATTTAGGCCGGTATCACTGTTCACTCATCAACGTAACCGAATGGACCCTTTGACGCATTGGCTCTATCAAGAATCTAAAATTATCATCAGCTAAAATACGGCGTTGTGGTCACCTCTATTAAAATAAGTAATAGAGGATATCCAATCTATTCGATTTGAGCGGATAAACGCCTCTGATAGCCTGATCCAGTAAGTTCAATTACTGGATTAAGGTCTACCATGAAAAAATCATTTCTTGCCATCGCATTAGTCTCCGCTTTTAGTACCACATCGTATGCAGCATCCGAAGTTTCTGCCGAGGAAGAGTTAGCCTATAACCTAGGTATTCAAGCGTTTATCTATGGTACAGGGCCATTAACGGTCGCAGCAGTACGTCAGACATCAACATCGGTTGAAGCGCCAATGGATAACGCGATGGCACCACTGAATGAAATGGGGAAGACCCGTGTTCTAGCAGGGCCTGAAGACCGTATCGTGCCAACCGTTAATAACGACACATTATATTCTCAAGCACACTATGACCTTGATCTTTCAGGTCCGATGGTCATCGAGATCCCAAAAACCGATGATCGATACTACATCGTCCAGTTATTGGATGCGTACTCTGATTCGATAGAAGATCTTCATCGAAATAACGTAGGGGATAAGGGCGCAAAGGTGCTTCTAATGAATCAAGATTGGAATGGAGAGATCCCAGAAGGTATTGATGCGATTGTTGAGTCACGAACGCCTTATGTATGGCTGATTCATCGCACCGGTGTTGCGGGTGATCAAGATCTTGATGCGGCGTTACAAGTCCACGATCGTTTTATTAGCTATCCGTTAAATGAACTGGGACAAGATCATGGGCCACTTGAATTGGCCAAGTCAACTTCGAAGATCCCACCGATGGCTCGCCCATCAGGTCTTGAATGGTTCGCATTGATCGATCGAGAATTACGTAAGAGCCCGATAGCCGAAGATGCAGCGATTGTCGATCAATTTGAATACATTGGGATTGGCGGTGAGCAACCCTTCAATCCAGACAACCTATCTTCCGATCAAAAGAAAGGTTTAATGCGAGCACTCGCGTCATCTCAAAAAATAATTCAATACGCTGGCCGAAATGTAGGCGCAACAAACAATGGCTGGTCGATGATGTTTGAAGGTGGTCGCTACGGTAACGACTACTTAAGCCGCGCAAGTATTAACCTGCGAGCTGCCGGGTTAAACGTACCGGAACGCGCTCTGTATCCTAATCGCTATACCGATTCTAAGGGTGAGCAACTATCGGGCAAACATCAATACAGAATGACTATGCCTGCGAATACACCAGCAGAAGAGTTCTGGTCACTCACCATGTATGACGCAAAAGACTTGTACATGGTTGAGAATGATATCAATCGTTATTCGATCTCTACCAATCGTCAGGATGAGCTCAGATACGCAGAAGATGGCACGTTGCCTATCTGTATTCAGCATGACCGCCCTGCGGATGTGTCTTGTAACTGGCTTCCTGCCCCTGAAGATGACTTCTACCTACACGTTCGTTTATACGAGCCAACACAAGAAGTATTGGATAACCAATATCCAATGCCTCAAGTCGAGAAGCTGTAACTCTTCCGTATCTTTTAGCGCTTCTTATTGAAGCGCTTTTCCATTTTATGTTACCTGTCGATGCCGATGCATTGGCCTAGGACTTTTATGAAAAAACAAACCATTTCTCTTACAGCTATCACATTGGCGGTTGTCTCGTCATACAGTCATGCTGCTGCCACTCTTGTTTCTGAAATGAGTCACTTACATGTTAGTACGGCAGGCGCAGGGACTGCCGCCATTGCTGAAAATGCATCAACTGCTTATAGCAATCCTGCATCAATGTCTTACTTAGAAAGTCGCTCATTATCAATTAACTTAGCGATGATGGATCTAACCGTCCGCTACGATGATAATCGATCTGATGCTTTGAGCAGTGCTAATGCGGGAGGGTTACAGCCTTACGGTTCTCTTTATTATGTAGAGCCTATCAATGACTCAATCGCATTGGGAGTTACGCTTACCTCAACAGGGGGAAGTGCGTTAGATTATGGCAGTCAATATGCGGGTTCATTGGCGCTTAATGACCTTCAGTTAACCGTAATGCAGCTCAACCCTTCATTGTCTTATGAACTCACGGATAAAATGAATATCGGTGTGGGTGTACAAATTGATCACGCTACATTTGAACAAACCGCTTTGGCTAATCAAGCGACTTTGAACTCTGACTCGGTTGCGTTTGGTTATAACGTGGGGATGACTTATCAATTAAATTATGACCACCGCTTAGGCATGACCTATCGTTCAAAGATGGATCATCAACTGCAAGGCGATCTTCAACTCGTCAGTCATTCGAGTGAAGCGGAAGTTACTTTGGTCAATGCGGCAAGACTTGAGATATCGGGTCTTCACCAATTAAATGATCCAATCAGCTTAGTTTGGAGTGTTGGTCAAGAGTATTGGAGCCAGAACAAAGAAACCTTGATTGATATTGGCCAAACATCAGTGAATAAGAATCGGTCTTTTGACGATGTTTGGTTTGCCTCTTTGGGAGCTCGTTTTGAAGTTTCAAACGATCTTCGATTGGAAGCAGGCGTGGGCTATGTGAGTTCTCCTTTGGATGAGCCAAGTCTACAATCGCCTGATCTTCCTGTTGCAGAGCAGAAAAAGTATAGCGTTGGTGCTACTTATCAATGGAGTGACGCCACAACTCTTAATGCCTATTACAGCTATGTTGATTATGGAAATCCAGAGATTAATTCTGGTTTAATGAAGGGTGCATTCAACAATTCGAATCAGTTCTTTGGTATTGAGATAGGGTATAGATTTTAATAATGCTCCCCCTCATTTCTGTGTTAAGAGTGAGGGGTATGACGTCACAATAACTCTTCGTTTATGACGGCTTTGCCTTCACCCTTCACCCTTCAACTTACATATTGAAACATTATTCTTAAACGTCCGATCTTATAGTGAATATCGACAAACAGTAGAACCCTTATTGACCATATTGAAAGTAAGGGTTCCATTAAAACAGTAACTTAAATGATATTTCTTTGGCTGAAAAATTGGCTTAAAGATATATCACTGCAATTCTTAGTAGAAACAACTTCCTTGGTTGCAATATCTGCAACTTAACATTGCCCCTTAGCTTGTTCTATTTGCCACTCAGCACTCTAAAATTTGCCCCTCAAAATAGTAACAACTCGTTTTCTCATAGACAGGTAAGCAAAGTGAGTTGTTGCTTTGTATTCCAATAATTATTTTTATTTAGGAAGTTCTTTATGAAAAAGCACATTGCTGCATTGGCCGTTCCTGCACTGTTAGTTACCTCTAACGCAATGGCAATTGAGTTGTATAACGATAGTACCAATAGTTTTTCAGTCGGAGGGCGGTTGAATATTGCGTTTGAAAACAAAAAAACAGACGAGCGAAATACGACTGCGGAAGACATGGCTTCACGAATTAACTTTGTGTTTGGTCGTGATATGGGTAATGACTGGAGTGCAACGTCTGTACTCGAATATGGAATGGCAACACCGCAAAGTGATAACTTCAATAGTTTCTATAACCGCTTAGGCTATGTACAGATTGGTCATGAAGATTACGGACGCTTCTCATTTGGTAAGCAGTGGGGAACCTACTTTGACGTAGCAGGTGTTACAGATGTTCTTTGGGTATACGGTTCTACGGCGAATGGTACTCGTGAGAACGGCGGTGTAGCAGGTACGGGACGTGCTAACGATGCACTTATCTACCGCAATAATTTTGGTAACGTGAATGTATCAGCTCAATACCAAGTGAGTGATCAAAGTAATGGCCGTGACCGAGGGTATGCGGCAGCTATTGGTTATAACTTGGGTGATTTTACATTTGGTACTGTCTACAACGTGATGGAGCGTACCAATGCTGAGAAAGCGGATATAGGCGCTGACGATGCACAGATGTGGAACACGTCGGTTCGTTATATGACGAGCAACATCTACTCAGCGGTAAGCTATGGCATCTATAAGGATCACATATCGATAGGTTCTTTGTATGGTAATGGAGACCAAACGCTTGTTGCTGAAAAGGCTCACGGATTAGAAGCACTTTACATGTACACGCTAGGTTCTGGCATTCAACTTTACACTGCAGTGAACTCACTCAATGACGATAACAGTGACGCTCGCTGGCAATACTACAGCCTAGGGACCATGTACAACTGGAATGAAGTTCTGTTTTACGGTGAGTTGAAATTTGAAGACAGCAAAGATGAATTTGGTATTGATCGCAACGATAACATGGGTGCTATCGGTGTACGTTACCACTTCTAATTGATGCCTTAGTTAGCGTACTAGTTAAAGGTTTAATAAGGAAAATTAAATGCTTAATACAGCAGCACTATTCAACATTATGCAAAACAACCGCATTGTAGGTTATTTTTTAACGGCAATTCGTTGTTACTATGGTTACTCTTGGGCAAAAGCGGGCTGGGGAAAAGTGACCAGTGACTTTGATGTCGTCGGATTTTTTAACTTTTTTGTTCTACAAGATCACTCGAACGTTGTATTTCAAGCGCAACGTGGTGAGTGGGGGGCGACGATTTGGCAGTGGTTCGTTGAATCTATTTTTATTCCTTTAGCACCAGTATTGAACGTGTTTATCCCTTGGGCCGAACTTATTTTAGGTGTCATTCTGATATTAGGTTTGTTCCGAGTATGGGCTTGTGTCTTTGCCATCTTCTTAAATCTAACGTTTATTATGTCAGGCATTGTCTGGCCTGGAGTGCATTTCGTATTCTTCCAAACACTCATTGCCGCTTCTCGCAACAAACATGAAATATGCGTAGATAATGCGTTGGTAGCGAGAAAGACTCTGAGTCAAAGCACACAGAATTAGGTTATAGATCAACTACCCATCCTTAATACTCGGCTAGAGTGAGCGCTTTAATATTCCATCAATACGCGTAAGGAGTAGTGGTGAATAGCAGTGATTTAGAAGCGTTCGTTCTGGTTGTGGAAAAAGAAGGATATACCCTAGCTGCGAAGTCCTTGGGTATATCCTCATCGACCTTGAGTCGCAGAATAACCTCACTGGAAAAGCAGCTACAATCTAAATTGCTGATCCGAGACTCACACCGAGTGAATATGACAGCAGCTGGCAAAGTTTTATACTCCTCTGCACAGAATATTATTAGTGAAGTCAAACACCTGAAGTACACGCTTGATCAAAATAACGATTCACTCGCGGGTAAGCTAACGGTCCTGTCTTCCCTTGGAATGGCTAAAATTTCCAGCTCAACGATTGCGGCAATGGCCAAGCAAGATCATCAGCTTGAGGTTGAATGGGTCTTGAGTGAAGGTCGTCAGCATGAGATGGCGCGGATCAATTTTGATGTCATGCTTCATATCGACTATCCGCAAGATACTAGCCTAGTCGGTAAACTGGTTGGGCAACTTGAGCTCGATTACTATGCGACTCCTGAATACCTGACTAAAAATGGAAAAGTCGCTGAGCCTACTGATCTGAGCCGATTTAATCTGATTTATTCGTCAGTGAATAATCACTTACCAAAAGTTTGGACGATTCAACACAACCAACAATCTTTTCAAGTTGATATTGCCCCTCGTTTTGTCACAGGTAATCCAGAGGTGTCGTTAGAGTTTGTATTGCAACACCTTGGTATCGCCCGTTTGCCGAAGTTTTTAGCCAAAGAATATGAGGCGAAAGGAATTATATCCAAAGCGTTCATCCAGCCTCAGAAATTTAGTTTTCCTATCTATGCTATCTATCCTTGTCGCAAGTTCTTACCAAAGCGAACGCAATTGTTTATCGACTCTATAACTGATGTCTTAAGTAAGATGGATTAGATAAGTAGGCTTAACTGTTTTCAGGGACAAGCTACATAGAATTCAGGCGTCCTTGCCATGGTTATTATGGACTTTCTACGTATATAAAGTGGACGCTACAGTTGGTAGTTGAATTCGATACGGTGGTCGCCATCAGAGAAATCTGTGTGTTCGCTCCAGTTTGCAAAGTATCGAACATTGAATCGTGGTGTGAACTGGTAAGAAATCGCAAATTCATGCGTGAGAACACTGTCGTGATTTTCAAATCCATGTTGCTTATAGGTGTCTGAGCCCGATAAAGTGGTTAGCCACATAGGGTTGTAGTTCAACCACAGTTTGTCTGACAGATTCAATTTGGTGTATGTACCAACGACACCATACGTACCGGGTACTGAGTAGCCGCTAATCACGTCGCCATCATCACCAACCACGTTATTGCCAAACGCCACACCCGCGCCAGCTAATGGAAATAGGTTAATAGGCCCCATGGCTGGTAACGCTTGAATAACACTGTATGAAGCCATGCCAAAATCATTGTTCAGGTCGTAATTGACATCAATTTGTCTGGCGCGGCCTGTTTTCACGTTAGCGTTAAAGTTACGAAGTCGGATAGAGTCTACGCTGTTGTTGAGACGCTCTTCATTGTCATGCCAACCAAAAACGTCGCCACCCACTCCTTTAATTTCCAACACGTTCATACCCGCAGTATTTTCGATACCGGTGTCGTAGGCCTTGCCCATTTTAAGGTTGAGTCCCTTGTCTGTGATGCCTCCACCAAGTTGGGTATAGATCGCGAGTGGGTCTGACATGTCTTGTACTTCGCTCTCTTCAGCCATTGCAGGTAAGGAGAGACCTGTCATCGCCATGATTGAGAAGTAGATTGCTTTATGTTTGTTCATTGAGAACCTCTTATAAATTGAAAAATGGCGGGGCGGTATCGCCACTTTAGTGTTGAGCTAGTGTTGTGTTTACTATGATTTATCAGTGTTTTTGGGTAATACCTGGAACTGTCCATTCCATGTTGAGAACTTCTCCGGTTGGAATGTACAAACGAGTTAGGACGTAAAATTGCCCATTTGGTGTAGGGAGCCAGTTGCTTTCATCGACCTTATCTTTTGGAGCCTGATGAGATAAATGCAGTTGGAATGAACCATCTGATGCTTTGTGAAGATCAGATAGGTTGCTGATGTTGTAGCGAGCGATAGGGTTGTCGACGAGCATTTTTGTTTTTGCGTCATAGACAGTGACTGACCAAAAAGCGCCTACAGGTGGCTCTTTATCAAAGCTCATTGTGTAGTTATTCTTCCCCATTAACGGTTGACCGTTCACATCCATCGCAGCCATTGGGTAAATCGCTTCTTTTGGTCCTTGCCCGCCTAAATAAGGGTGAGCGATAAGCGATCGCATCGCGTTATCATCACCAAATGCATCCAGTGCAAAGGTGTATACCCAGCCGTCTTTCATTTCTAAGTTCGCAGGGTTTGCTTGTTGCGCCATCACGATTTGTTTGGCGTTACCGATAGAGCGAACTAATTCTGACTTTGCCGCTGCGTTCAGTACCGATGGGTCGAACCCTTTTTCTGTTAGTCCAATTTTTTTAAACTGACCTACCATTGCTTTTTGTCGCTCATTAAGAGGGTTCTGTTTTAGGTATTCACCAAGCTCAACAAAAAATCGGAGTGGATCGCTTGCCTTGCCAGGGCGTGGTGATAACTCTTGAGGCTTAACCTTTATCGACTTACCGGATTGGTACTCATTTAGCGGAGTCAATGTGTACTGATCTTGTACAGTGTGAGCGGCTGAATAATCTTGCTCATCAAACACTTGTGTGCGGCCCCAAAGCCATACTTTCGATGTCGGCGCTTCAATAATGGTGAGCTCTCGTGGAAGCTCTTCTGTTGGTTTCCAACCTGACTGAACGATTAGAAACTGTTTGTCTAGGCTGCCTGTTTCTCGAGTACCCACGTATTGAAATAGGTTGTGCCACATATCAAACATATTAATAACGAAGTAGCGATCCGTAACTTCTGGCGTCTCTAAAACGATAGGGCCTTGGCTAAGATCTAAAACGGCACTTGAATACAACGTATCGCGATTTGCGGTGGGCATATCGGCATCTTGAGGTGTGCTTAAACGCCTAGCATGTCCAAAAGTATTCAGTGGCGCACGATAACTGGTGTCTGCTTGTGGGGAAGAGACATCGGTATATTGTCGGCTAATCTGTTCCATACGAACGAGTGTCGAGCCCCAGAGGTAGGCGCTCACCCCTAAATTATGGGTTTCGTTCATTAGTGCCTGCTCAACGGGACTAAGTTGAGGGACGGGAGGTGTAGCTGCCGCGAAAGATGGAAACGAAAGGCTAGCTCCAAGAGCAATCACCAATGAAAGAGTTAAAGGTTTGAATCGAGTTTTAAACATAGGGCGTCTCCTCAGTTGCGGTCACTATACTGAAAAGACGAAAAACTATGTTCTATACCCTCTATTAAGATTATTAATAGAGGTTTATTGAGAGGAATGGATTATTGGGATGGTAATTTATTTTATGACGGGCGGATTGAATTTAGCACGAGCTCGGTGAAGAGCTAGCCGATACTCGTGGAAGTGGTTATCTATTTAAACCTCTGTGCTTTGACCAAACTCTTTGCGGTATTGCCTTGGGGTGACGTGTTTGTAACGTTTGAATAATCGGTTGAAGTTAGCTTGATTGTGATACCCCACTTTTTCAGCGATTAAATGGATTGGTAGGTCGCTGTGGGTGAGTAACTCCGCTGCATGGTTCAAACGTACTTTCTTTAGATGCTGGCTAAAACTTTCATGAAAGTGCGCTTCAAATATTCTGTGAATGGAGCTCTCACTTGTGCATAAGGATTTAGCCAAATCAGCCAGTGTTATGGACTCGTGGTAATTCTTTTCTATTAAAAAGCTCAGCTTTTCAATCTTGGCTCGATCGTATTTGTTATTGGTCGGCTCCCGTTCATCGGAGTGTTGTCTTTTGAAAGAGAGTAGTGTTGTGGCACTCTTGTCTTCCGCCACGATACCCAAAATCAATATAAGCGTTGATAAGCACTCGATATGGCTATCGACTTTAAGCTGAATGAGTAACTGGTAAATACGTTCTCCAGACTCTTTCGAAAGACAAATTCCTTTTTGAGCACGCTTAAGTACAGCGTCCAGCTTTCTAAGCTCAAGGCAGTTAAATATCATATTGGCTATCCACTCTCGCTTGAACCAAACACTATGACGTTCTGGAAGTGTATCTTCTGAGAGGGGGAGACATTCAAAAGAGTGTGGCGTATCTGGCGAGATTAGCCACAAAGTATTGTGCTCTAATTCACCTTGATAATGGCCAGCAAAGCCATTGCCTTGTGTATGTCGATGCAGTACTAGCTCAAACTCCTGATGATAGTGCCAGTCACACACACCCGAACAATTTTTCGTTTTTAAGTAGCGCCATGAAACCCCAGGTCGTTGGGGGATTTTTTCAAACTTCGCTTTTTCCATATCGATACTCAATTAGAAAGTACTGTAATTTGACTTAATAGTACTTATATTTTGGCTGAATCCTATTCATTGATGAAATAGTACTGAAAGTTGACGATTGAGCATTAGATGATGGTCACAAAAATTCTACTCTAGCATCATCAAGACAGAGAGGGTTTCACATGAAAAAGCTACTAGAGACAATGTCAGAATGTATCACTAGCACTCGAATGGATTGGATTGCATTAATGGTTAAAGGGTATGGAATGGACTACCCAAATATGTGGAAGCTATTAGGCTACCCATCACAGCAACATTATCAATTTGAGCTTACCGAGAGTGAAGCCAGCCTCCCTACCGCATTAACAAAGAATCAGCCCTTAAGTTAGGTTTTTCTCATAAAGGTATTGAGAGCCTGTTCTTTTAATCGTTCCCCCTATCTGGCGTCGTTAACTAGTCACTAGCGTCGCTGGATTTTTCAATTTTAATCATTAGGTGTTTATTATGTTTACGTATATTCAACGTTTGGGTAAAGCGTTAATGCTGCCCATTGCCACTCTTCCTGTTGCTGCGATGCTTCTCCGATTCGGTCAGCCCGACTTATTAGATATTGCGTTTATAGCAAAAGCAGGGGGGAGTATCTTTGACAACCTCGCGCTGATTTTCGCGGTTGGTATTGCGATTGGTTTATCAAAAGACAATTCAGGTGCAGCGGCGCTTTCTGGCATCGTCGGTTATTTTATATTGACTGAAGCAACAGTGGCGATTAACCCAGATATCAAGCTAGGGTTCTTTGCTGGTATTATCTCGGGCATCATTTCAGGTCATGCCTATAACCGTTTTTACCAGGTCACTCTGCCTGATTTTTTGGCATTCTTTGCTGGTAAACGATTAACGCCGATTATGTCCGGTCTATTCTGTCTGGTGGCTGCCTTTGTGTGTGGTGAAGTATGGCCGACGATTCAATCGGGTATTGATGCGTTCAGTTACTGGATTTCAGAAAGTGGCCCGGTTGGACACTTTATCTATGGCATTATGAACCGTGGTCTTATCCCTTTAGGTCTCCACTATTTCTTACACTCGGTTTTTTGGTTCAGTCTTGATGAGTGTGTGAGAGTGAGTTATGAAGTGGCTTCTTCGTTGCAGTTTGTTTGTCTAAACCCTGATGTAGTTGCGCCTTTGTCTATTGGTAATGCTCTTCCTGATGTTGATGGCTCTGTGATTACTGAAATTTCACAGAATGTAGCTCGTGGTGATTTGAACCGATTCTTCTCTGGCGATCCAAATGCTGGGGTTTACATGGCGTGGGCATATCCAATCATGATGGGTGGTCTTCCTGGTGCCGCATTGGCTTTCTATGTTGCAACTGAAAAAGCAAAGCGTCCTCTTATTTTAGGCATGCTGAGTTCATTGGCTCTGACGTCATTCTTAACGGGCATTACCGAGCCGCTAGAGTTCAGTTTCTTATTCATTGCTCCTGTATTATACGTTGTACATGCGGTGATGAGTGGCATCGCAATGATTGTGACTAACTCTCTGGGAATCTTGCACGGCTTTGGCTTCTCTGCAGGCTTCATCGATTTTGTACTTAACTGGGGTCTTGCAACCAATGCGTGGATGTTACTACCGCTCATTGCAGTATTCTTTGTCGCCTACTTCGTTATTTTCCTGACCATGATTAAGGTGTTCAAACTACCAATCCCAGAAGCAGAAGAGAGTGACACGGTTGAAAATGAAGGTTCTGCCGAGGAAGTGGATGCAAACGCCTATGTTGCAGCCTTAGGTGGAAAAGACAATATCAAAAGTGTTGATGCCTGTATTACTCGTCTTCGTTTGCAAGTTGAAGACAGCACTGCCTTGAATGAAGAAAAGCTAAAAGAATTGGGCTCGAAAGGGGTGATAAAAATCGGTAAGTCTGGTGCTCAAGTGGTTCTAGGACCAAAAGCTGAAGTTGTTGCGACAAGCCTAAAAGCACATCTATTTTAAAGTCTCTTTTTAAGAAATTTATAGTGTAAATTACGTTTGGTATTGGCCTCTTTTAGGGATAAAAGAGGCCTTTATTTTGGAATGGATATGAGCAATAGATAAACCTATTTACATGGTGATTGAGTAATAATTGATCTAGATGATTATTTAATAACTCAATAGGCTTATATTAGAACTAGGTTATAAATAAGCATGGATTGCTAATGACTAACTATGGTGACACCGAAACTCGATATCAGCCTTTTGCAGTATCCCCTGTTGAGCTTGAATGTATCGTCGTCAAAGAGCTTTATCAATTAGGTATTGAGCATGTCGTGTTTATGCTTTTTGATAAGTGGTATTACCCTAAAGTGAATATCACACATGGATTCACTTCAAGGCAGATGGACATATACCAACAAAACCAACACCACGATGTGTTTTTGTCGCACTACCTGAAAAACCGTCTAGAGGGGCAACTTGTTTATATGCAAGATATGCTGCCAGTCAAACGGATTTCGGACGATGTATTCCATCAAATTCTCATCCCTACCATGCAAATGCACCATTCTTATGGCGGGCTGCATTTGGCAATGGACCACCACCACATGATGTTGAGCTGTCATAGTTTCCGTAAGCTAAATGAACAGCAACAAAAGAAATTGTCTGAATTATGGTGTTTCTTACTCCATTGGTCTAACGGCTGGGTGTCAAATCAGTTGGTGGCACAACAGTGGTCAAAGCTTACAACGTCTAAGGTCAGTAATGATGGTCAATCACTGCTGACGCTTACTGAGATGAGAATACTGGATCTGTTGATTCAAGGTCTTGATGGTACTGAGATTGCAACTCACCGCGGGGTATCCAAAGAGACGGTAAGAACACAGATTAAGCAAGTGCTGCATAAAACAGGTTGTAAGCATCAAAACCAATTAATCTCTCGATATTTCCATCACCAATTGACGTTATAACCAACCATTCAATTAGCGCCATAGCTTGTTTTCTATCTCGTGCCCTGCTTAGAGTTCACTTCATATAAAGCTCTAGATTGATGATGATCAAGTACGCGCTATAAACCTATTTTCTATCCCCCATATGGGTGATGAGAAATTGCCTCACCGATTTTATCCTCGTGACAGTACAAACCAGACAGGGATATTGGGGGCAGTGATGAATACGAATAAAATAGTATTGACGCTCGGATTAGCAGTAACGATTAACTTATTTGGCTGTAGTGACAGTGAAAACGTGTCTAGCGGCTCACCGTCACCTACGGCGCCAAATACCGAGCCAACAGAAACATACACCGTAAAAGCGATTGATGGCTACTTACAAAATGCGCTGGTCTGGTTGGATATTGACAACGACTGCTTGCTCGATGAAGGGGAGCCATCAGGGCTTTCGGGCGTAGGAGGTGTCATTGCTCTTGATGTCTCTAATGTTTTAAATCCAGAACAGTACCCCGTTGTCGTCCACGCGATTGCTGGACAAACCATCGATGAAGATTCCGATGGTACCCCGATTACCACTGGCTACGTCATGTCTGCGCCGGCTGGGGAGATTAACGTTACGCCGCTGTCGACCATGGTGCATTTAATTATGCAAGAGAGTAATGTGGACAGCTCAGACCCTCAAGCGGTTGCCGAAGCTAAGCAGGATGCGATTACCCGAATTTCAGGGCAACAAGGTATCCCCGAAAATGAGGTGCTCGGTGACTTTATAGAGAAAGAAAACCCTCAAGCAGCCTATGCAGCAATGAGTATCGTTGAATCGGGCCAAATTTTACCTACCTCGCCAGAGAAGCTGCAACAAGTCATGCAGCAAGTCGTCGATGATCCTACGTCAGTCAAAAAAATCACCGCAGTGGTGAACGAACAGATACGTCAGACTGTCGTGAAGACACCAGTTAGTGATTTAAAAACAACGCCGCCTCCGATTACAAAAGATGATGATCTCAGCCTTGATAGCGATGGAGACGGTATTCCTGATCTGCTCGATGCATTTCCTGATGATGTTAGTGAGTGGATAGACAGTGATGGTGATGAAAAAGGTAACAACGAAGACCTTAATGATGATGTTCACGACACTACCGGAACTGATGATGGGTATCCGGATGATTCCAACGATCCTAATAAAATCGATCTGTTCCCAACAGATCCTACCCGTGCCGGTGACCATGATGGTGATGGAGTCGATAGTTTAGTTGATGCATTCCCAGAGGATAGCACCGAGTGGCTTGATAGTGATGGTGATAAGATTGGTGACAATTCAGACGCCTTTCCAAATGATGGTACCGAGTGGCTAGACAGTGATGGAGATGGCGTAGGTAACAACAAAGATCTTAATGATGATGTTCACGACACAAACGGTCCTGATGATGGCTACCCTGATGCAACCGACCTCTTCCCAATCGACCCTTCCCGTGCAGGTGATCATGATGATGATGGATACGATAGCTTAAATGATGAATTCCCACAGGATGCAACTAAAGCGGGTGATCATGATGGTGACGGGTACGACAGCTTAAATGATGAATTTCCAGAGGACGCAACCAAAGCGGGCGACCGTGATGGTGATGGCTATGATGATTTGGATGATAACGATCCGTTAGTTGCGCTTGTCACACCAGACACATATTCAGCCTGCCTTACCAATTTACCTAGTTATGAACAAGGCATATCCCTTATTGACCGTACAGATGGAAAGTTCTATCAAGTTTCAAAGTTGAATCTCGGCTACAGCCAACCTGTAAATTACGCTCAGCGTGAGCTTGTGGTCAGAACGCAAAAAGGGATGCCTTACGGGCTACTACCAAATGAAAACATTGTTGTAAGCCAAGTTGTGACCGATTTTGGTGGTCAAGCTGATCCTTGGAATCCAAATCTAGAGTTTGTTTATGAACATGCAGATACTGGTATTTTCTTAGGCTTTAATGACTACCTTTATCGCTGGTGGGGGCTTGATACCGTTTCGCGCGAGCAACCGGAACTGACGTTACAAACACCATATTTAGGCGTGATTAACCGCATCAATAAATGGGCACCAAATGAAGAGAACCCGACAAATAATAACTTTACCCAGATTTATCTAGGCAAAGACATTATCCAAACGATATGGGGACTTCGTGAAGTGTGTGTAGTTCAATATCAAGGTGAATTTGCTTATGTAGATGAAAGGCAACCGCAGTTATACGAAGATCTATATATCAAAGAAACATATACCGATTATGTTGACGCAGGGGAGTTAGTACATCGCTCAGAAAGAGAGTATTTGGAGTACTCTACCATCGATAAAGTCTCGCCTGAAAATGGCTTCACAAACTATGTTAAGCAACTAGAAGGATTTATTGATAATAGTGTTCTTTATGGTGTCGATCCTGTTGTATCAGCTGCTTCTCAAGATGACCCGTTAACTCTGGATACTTGTGTTGCAGAGCTAAGCCCTAGTATGGGGGCTGATACTCTGACTTTCGATATCGAAAAAAATCAGGAAGATGGATCGCAAAGAACGGGCGTCTACTTCTGGGATTTAATCACCAATCAAGGCGTATCGTGGCAAGGTAAAGACAACCTTATAGAGAGCCAGCTTTTTGGTGAACTTTATAACAGTGGCTCTTTGGCTGAGAAGTTTTCAGAAACTTATTATGAAGACGACCTAGGCGTTTTCCACGGACTAGAAGCAAAAGAGAACGGCAGTGATGAGGTGAAATGGGGAAGTGTGCTTGTTATTGAATTTGATGCATCACTGGCTGGAACTTACCGAATTCCTGAAGTGGGGTCTCGTGTAATCAATGCAGTAAATCCTGATACTCAATATGGAAGTTGGAGCACTGGAGAGTACACGACTAGCACCGTTTATTTAGGTAAAGAGACTATTGCTTACCAAGTTGAAGGGGAAGTTAAAGCCGTTGATACCTGTAAGACTTATACCAACTCAGAAGGTTTGTTATTTAATGATCTAAGTGAGTTAGCCGATACCGAAGGTTATCAACAAACCAATTGGTACGATGCAGATGGTTTGGTGAAGCGTGAAACGATCAAAAGTGATGGCAGTAATGAGCTTTGGTTAAGACGAGAAAAGAATGCCTTGATCCCATTCTATAGTGTGTGCAGCTCGCAAGATTCAGGTGAAGTCGCGAGCAGTAGTACCACCTACCAAGACTTTATACCTGCGGCATCAAGTTGTGGGTACACCCAGATGAACAGTGCGATGTTGGTAGGTACAAGCTTATATCATCAAGAGAGTGATGGATTTTCTTATGGCTACCAATTTACCACTCAAGGGGTTGGCATCTACACCGAATCTAATGGGTTTACTATTCCAATCAGCTGGGCGGTTAACTCAGATGGCATTTTGAGTATCACGAGTGGAAATGATACGGAGTACTTTGCTTTAGTCACTACCGAGGGTGATAAAGTCAGCTTGTTAGGCTTCTACGTATGGGATGAAAACGGAAGTGCATATACAGAGATCATAGGTCAGGAGTTTGTTACTTCTAAACCGCCTATTACAGGTAGTGGAGATGGCCTAATCGAATTTATTCAGCAACAAAACAGTGTTTATGCATTTTGGGCGAATGATTTTGATCAGCTCTTTGTTGAAACTCTCGTTGTTGGCATGGACACCGCTTACCTTAGTGAAATAGGGCGTGTTCAACCTGATTTATCTATTGCTTCGCTACCTCTTGACTATGACATGGATCGGCAGCTGACCAGTGTAGGCTGGAAAAAACCACTTGGCTACACCTTAGATATGCGAAATGGGGAACTAAAGGTGTACCCCAAAGATGAACCAAATTTAAGTTACTCAGTAACAGGGTACATTGCGGATCTGAGCAATCAGGTGATCGCAACCTCAATATCCGTTTGGAGTGACTTTACTGACTCGTCTGCTCAGTTTTCACCGGGTGCTAAATATGCCGGTTTAACCTTTACCTCTGACTTCACAAACTACTACTTATCAGATGAACCAATATGGGTAATGAGAAGTGATGTAGGGCATGAAACTGATGGTGCTAATGCCAATTCACTAACCGAGTTAATCAGTGACGCCACAGTCTCAACAGGTATTGGATCGACAGCTCCGAGTGATAGTATTTTAGCCTCAAGTGCGGGCTACGAAGTATTTGTTGAGTTTGTGTCAGGTGGTCAGAGTAACTTTTATAGCTTTGATTGGGATACTGGCATAGCCAAGCATATAGGCTCGGGAAGCTGGACACTAGACGGCAACCTATCTGAGGAGCTCATCACCTATCAAATCACGCCTGAGATGATCACTCAATTTAACCTTAATACGCCAAACGTTTGGCCGGAAGATAGTGTGACACATAGTCAACTGGTGAGTGTTTATGAGGGTGTTGTTTATAGAGGAGAGTTTGAACCTGCTGGCACGGAAGAGCACGGTGCTATGCTTCTTTATACTCAAGCAGCACGCGATGACATTATCAGCTACGTTAATATTACCTGTGACTTTAGTTACTCAAATCAAGCGTGGGATTTAGGGCGTTTTATCGAACAAGTAGAGGCATATCAGAGCTGTTCTGGCATTGTATTGCCAGAGGTTACGGCGCAAAGTACGAATGATTTAGTGACCCATAAAGTGAAGACCGATGAAATGGGGCGGCTTACCTATCGAGATTACTATTATCATGCTGATGGTACGCTAACCTATGATAAGGGAGGAGAATTAAAAGATCGTCTTTGGCGCATAGAATCAATTGATGGTTTCAGTGTTATCCAGCAGTGGTCGTCTGAGGAAGGGCCGGTTATCGATCAAATGATTGTGCTCGAGAGGAACGGAAAAGAGCTGGTTTATGCATATTACTGGGAAGAGGGGCAAGAGTCAGATATTCGAGTAATGAGTGACATAAGCTATCATTCTACTCTAGAGGTGTGCAGTGAAGGAGACTCTGTGTGGGATAACGATAAAGATCGTCCGGTTACGCCTTATTCTACTTACACTGATTTTACTGATTCCATTGAAACTTGTGGAAGCTCAGCAAGCTTTACCTCAAACGTGCTGACTCAGGGCTTAGACTCTGCCACATGGATGATAGGAAGCGTGAATACCATCAATGGAACAAGTGCCTTTATTGAAGATGAAAAGCTTCTCTTTAGTAGTGGTTCAACGGGGGCGTTTATTGATGCTGAAGATGGAGAGTTCGGTTTCAACTGGTCAATCAATGGAAGTATTTTAACGCTGGATATTACACACCCTGACTATGCAAACAACGTTGATACATGGAGCCTGCTTGCACAAGATAGTGAGCATAGTGTGTTATCGGCTAAAGGCTTTTATCAGGACTTTACTGAGTGGGATCCACTACCAACAAGTAATCAAGGGGAGGTCTTTGGCGCGCTACTAATGTTGGATGAATAATGTCTACTTTAATGCTTAGCTAACTTGGATAAAAAATAAAGCCACGCATTTGCGTGGCTTTATTAAAGTGGTATATCGGAGATGTCATTAATCTCTATCTTGGTCAAAGTCCCCATGGAAATGGTCGTGATCAGACACACTGTCCGCGGCTTTGAGTTTGGTTCCCACGCGGAGCTTCTCTGTGTTATCAACACTGAATGCTTGCATCATTGGTTGCGGTTCTTCCGCTGGGAATAGTGGATCACTGAATGCGTAGTAAGTCGTCACATACGCGAGAGCCTGTGTATTTACGAACAATGCCTTGTGGCTGACGTTATTAAGATCATCACACGCTTGGTGATAACAGATATCGTAAGCTACATCTATTTCACCGCCAAACTGGTCGACTTCCTCGGCTGACTTAACCTTTTCCGCGCCCGTAAACAGTCCACCAAAGGCAATACCCCAATCAGCGAAACCTGCATAATCAGAACGTTTTGACAGTGCTTGTGGAACGGTAGCTTCAGATTGTCCATTGAAGAACTGATTAAAGATAGATTCGATATCTGATGTACCAAATGGAGGTTCGAAATTTCCTGTATAGGCATTGTCAGGGCTATCTTTTGTATCAGATAAATCACCATCCATTACGCCAAATACATAGTTTGGTGAGCCGATCATATCGAAGTTAAGGTAAAGCTTGATGTTATTACTTCGCAGATAACGTTGCTCGATGAGATCATAGTGCTCTGCGGTTAGTAGGCTAGGGTCGTCAATACCAAGTTCCAACATCACTTCTGTTTGGGCTTGACCATAGAGTGCCGAAAATAGGTCGTTAGTATAATATTCAGAACCGACTAGCCCAGCCTCTTCAGCAGCCCACCATGCAAAGCGAACTTTGTTTTTAACTGGTGCACGAAGATTAGCCAGAGTGACAGCGTATTCTAATAATCCAGCGGTGCCTGATCCATTATCGTTGATACCAGGGCCTTCAGGAACGGAATCTAGATGGGCACCAAGCATGACAACCTGCTCTTCATTTCCGCCTTGTGTCTCTGCCAATATATTTTGAGTTAGAACTACTTCGTCATGAACATTGATGTTGAAACTTGCGGTAACCGGTGTGCTTTGACTGGTTTGATACCACTGTTCGCCTAAATCGAATCTCGCGCCAAAAGCGGGAATGGTTGCTTGGCTATCGCTGCCGAGAGTCCCGTTCACTACGCTTTTACGCCCTTCATCGTTACCTTGGTTAAAGACAATAACGCCTTTTGCTCCGGCATTTTGTGCATTGATGACTTTAGAATTAAAGGTACAGCCACCACGTTGGATGACCGCGACTTTTCCTGTAACGACTTTGCCGTCAAAATCAGAGGCTTCACAGCCATCGGTACTGTCATAATCAGCGGCTTCAAATCGAAAATCGGGAGTGATGAAAGTGAGTTCACCAGAAAGGGGGCCATTTGAGTTACCAGAATAAGACATTGCTGCGAAATCAGGAACGATACCATCCGTAGCGTTACGTACACCGATTAGGTCGGAACCATCGACATTAAGTGTCGTACCTGCCAGTTCTTCCCACGCGCGGAAATCAAACTCTTGAGTGGTAACGATGTAGCCATGGTCTTGCATGGTTTCAACGATATAGTCGAGAGACTCCTTATATCCTTGTGTGCCAGCAGCGCGTGTAACGGATGCACCATCTGATGTGGCAGAAGCTCTACCTTCGAGCTCTTCAAGGTGTTCAACGACGTCGTCACTTTCTATTTTACTACTGACGTATTTTGCTGCTTTTACTGGGTCATCCCAGTAGCAACCGCTAAGTAACGTTGAACTGACCACGGTGGCGAGAATCGTTTTTATTGTTGTTGTGCTTACTTGCATTTGTGACTCCTTGTATTAATAAGCCAATACATAGTTGCCCAAACGTTACGTTAATAGAATGTTACATTTTAATGACACTTGAGAATAGGAATCGATTTCAAAAAATATTGTTCTGTCTATTTTATCATTTACAT
Source organism: Vibrio kyushuensis (assembly GCF_050337325.1). NCBI lineage: Bacteria > Pseudomonadati > Pseudomonadota > Gammaproteobacteria > Vibrionales > Vibrionaceae > Vibrio > Vibrio kyushuensis. The sequence continues at coordinate 221,844 of NZ_JAKJSV010000008.1, read as the reverse complement.
TTGGTTGCGACAGCAGGTCACACATTCAACAGGATTATATAACTTGTTGTAATAAAAAGAAGTTTTCAATTGCATAAATATACAAAAAGCCACGCAACTGCGTGGCTTTTTTAACTCATAACGAATCGTGCTAGCGAAACTTATGGGTATCTATTCATTTTAACTCGAACTTGATTCGAGAAAATCAGCTTAGAAACCTTTGATGTTCTCAGCTTCTAACTCAGAGAAGTACTTAACCGTTTTAACTTTAAGCTCTTGAGTTGATGGCTCATCACAAACGATCACTGATTTAGGGTGAAGTTGTAGCGCTGATACAGTCCATAGGTGGTTTACAGAGCCTTCAACAGCTGCTTGCAGAGCAAGTGCTTTGTTGTGGCCAGTCACTAGGATCATGATCTCATGAGAGTCCAATAAAGTACCAACACCGATAGTCAGTGCGTATTTTGGCACTTGCTCGATATCACCGTCGAAGAAACGAGAGTTAGCAATACGAGTATCTTCTGTCAGTGTTTTAATACGAGTGCGTGAAGCAAGAGAAGATGCAGGCTCGTTAAATGCGATGTGACCGTCGTTGCCTACGCCACCCATGAATAGGTTAATTTTGCCGTAAGACTTAATTTTGTCTTCGTAACGTTGACACTCAACTTCGTTGTCTGTTGCATTGCCATCAAGAAGATTGATGTTCTCATCTTGGATATCAATGTGGTTGAAGAAGTTTGAGTACATGAACGTACGGTAAGATTCTGGGTGATCTGAAGGAATACCAATGTACTCATCCATGTTAAACGTAACAACGTTCTTGAAGCTAACTTCACCAGCCTTATGTAGCTCGATAAGTGCTTTGTACGTAGCAAGTGGAGTACCACCTGTTGGTAGGCCAAGTACGAATGGACGCTCTGCAGTTGGATTGAAATCGTTGATGCGCTTAACGATGTGTGCTGCCGCCCACTTGCCTACTTGTGCTGCTTTGTTTAACGGGATAAGTCTCATTGTTTGCCTCGAATATTTGAATTTTGGATGCTTTGAAACATTAATTCGCATTATAAAATAAGTTTTTGCGATCTGCTATTGTTTTTGGTCAATTTTTTTGCGTTTACTTTCGCCAATGTCATCTATCGTTGTTGTTTCTAATAAGTAATTCAACAAATTAGCCATATTTTTTCTTGCTAGTCTGTCTCGAGCATAATATTAGAAATCATGTGTACTGCTGCTAGAGTTACTGGGCTTAACAAACTTTACGCTGACACATTTTTTTCTGAGAACTTATGCAATGACGTAGTTTTTTATCCATACTCAGTATATGTAACTTAAGGGAGGGTCATACGATGAAAGACAGTCTAAACCCGAAAAAGATATTTCTTGCTTATGAGCAGGTGATGGCTTTGGGGGAGGTCACTCCAAATGGAAAAGTATTCAGTGGTATAGAGGCGTTTAGTGAACACGAAGGCTTTCTTGTTCATCTGCGTGGGGAAGGGATTGATTTAAAGGTCTGCTCTTCGCATCGTTTTCACATCGATTACAATGAACCCCACTGCCGTGATACATTTTTAGAAAAGCTGGCGACACTTGCAAAATAGCCCCGATACTATGGATGGATATTTTGCTAATGCGACCAGCGGAGGATTAGGTGCATTGTCAGGGATTGTCAGGGATTGTCAGCCACCTGCTGTGGTGAAACCTGAATTGAACCTTGAGATAGATTGGAGTGGCTTAGTTCAGCCTCTTCTGAAGATAATTCGTCGAGTGAAATTTCAGTATCGTAATTTAACTCATCATCATCGTTAGCAATGTAAGTACTCGTATGACGTCGTTGATTACTTCGCGGCTTTTCACTGCTGCTTAATGAGTGGAATCGTTTCTTGCCACGTGTTAGCTGGATGTATTTAAGCCAGACTTTTTCTAATTTAGATTTGGCTTTTTGTGGTGACTTTAATGCTTTGATAAACTGCTTTTCTTCTGAGTTTGTTGGCTCAATGTCACCTATTTCAAGTGCTTGCATGGTATCGCCATACATAACCATTAGCTCTTCTTCTGCAAGGGTGAAATCACCTGATTTTGCAAATCCTCTCGGGAATTTCTTGTTATCGTAAAATCTCTTTTTTCCGAATCTAAACTCAACGTCAGACATAACAGCCTCTATTAAATACAATCGTGAACATGTCACTTTTAGGGTTTATTATTGGACGAAACGAACAGAGAGTTTTGTTTGTTTCGTTGCTTAATTTTGCTGATTTATATTTCATGAATATTGCAAAAAAAAGAAACAATAGAGACTGTGTTAGAAGTTTGAGGCAGCGCCGATAAAGTAAACTAAATATATGAGAAAAAGTGATTACGATTGAGTTCCGAAAATGGCTAGCTCAAGTAATCATTATTGTTACACTCTTACTCATTATAGGATTTTAAGGCAAAGGAAGATGGCTCTTACCCAATACTCAGCTTTGACTAGTGAACAATGCCAAAGTGCACGATTAACCCGAGATGCCCGCTTTGATGGCCAGTTCTTTATAGCGGTTAAAACGACGGGCATATTTTGTCGGCCGATTTGCCCAGCCAATTTGCCTAAAGAGCAAAATGTTGAGTACTTTTCAGACAAGGCCGAAGCACTCAATGCAGGCTATCGCCCTTGCTTACGTTGTCACCCTGACAGCTCACCTAACTCTTGGGCGTGGAAAGGCGTAGAGACGACTTTTCATCGAGCCGTTCAGTTGATAGAGCAAGGCGCATTGATCAACGGCAATATTGAACAGCTATCTGACAGATTGGGAATAAGTAGTCGCTATTTGCGCCAATTGTTTCAAACTTATCTTGGATTGTCGCCAAAACAGTATGCTCAATATCATCAGCTTATGTTTGCTAAACAATTGCTTCATTCAAGTTCTATGGCCGTGACAGGCATTGCTTATGCGAGTGGTTTTCAAAGTGTTCGCCGTTTTAATGATGCGTTTAAGAAAACACTCAAACTCACACCAAGTCAGGTGCGAAAACAAGAGAAAGGGAATTGCTTAGAAAATACTATTTCGATGGCATTTCGAGGTCCCTTTAACTGGTCACATATGCTTAATTTTTATCGAAACCGTGCAATAGACGGGGTTGAATTAGTGACGGAAACAACCTATGAGCGACATGTTCGAATTAACGGAGGTCAGGCATGGTTCAAGGCTTGGGTTGAGGGAAGCAAGTTGCATGTTGAAGTTAGGTTGGACGATCTGAGTCAGCTTAGGCATCTGGTTAATCGAATTCGGACTATGTTTGATTTAGATGCTGACATCAATAATGTAGAGCAACATTTGTCTAATATCGCTCCGGGGTTAGTTCATACATCAGGAATTCGAATCCCAGGAGTCTGGAGCCCTTGGGAGGCGGGTGTTAGAGCCATCATTGGCCAACAAGTCTCAGTAAAAGCAGCAATCGGTCAACTTAATTTATTAGCTAAAAAGTTAACGAATGTAGATGCTGGCGACAGATATTTTCCAACAGCACTTGAAGTTGCTAACGCGGATTTAGACTTCTTAAGAATGCCTCAAAGCCGTAAAGATACTTTAAAACGATTCGCTAATTTCTATATTGAAAATGAAGAAGTAAATCCGAATGAATGGATATCGATTAAAGGGATAGGGCCATGGACAATTGATTATGCACTGCTGCGGGGCTTATCCATGCCAGATCGATTTTTATCTGGCGACCTTATCGTTAAAAAAGCGATGAGTGCATTTCCTCAACTTACTCAGAATTCTGTTTCACCATGGGGTAGCTACGCTACTTTTCACTGCTGGGAATACTTGCCATGAACAGATACACCAATTATCAAAGTCCTTTTGGGTCACTAACCTTACAAGCCAATGAGCATGGCTTATTAGGCGTTTGGTTTCCAATTCATACAACTCAACCAGCACAATTAGGACAAAAAGATGAGAGTTTTCCTATACTAAAAGAAACGATAACTCAGTTAGATGAGTATTTTTCGCAGAAAAGGAAAGAGTTTTCATTGCCAATAGCGTCGCAGGGCACCGATTTTCAACAACAGGTTTGGCGCGCTTTATGCAAGATTCCTTATGGTGAGTCTTGGAGCTATCAGCAGTTAGCTGAGAAAATTGAAAACCCAAAAGCAGTACGGGCAGTGGGGTTAGCAAATGGAAAGAACCCTGTTTCTATCATCGTGCCTTGCCATCGAGTGATTGGTAAAAGCGGTAAGCTAACGGGTTATGCTGGTGGTATAGATGTCAAAAAAAGCCTATTGAAGTTGGAAGGTATTTTAAAGTAAGGAAACAAAGGCTATGGATAAATCTTTGACACTTAAAGCTGTCATGATAATAGGGCTAGTCGCCTCTTTGCAGGGGTGTTTTCAGGAAAAGTTAGAAGAGATGGTGAACCATGAAACCTTAGCTTTCGAAGGCTTATATTCCAATCAATATAACGATAATACATTGACGTTTAAAAAAGGAATAATGAATCAGAAGTTTGAGGATCATTTGATTGTTCGGGAGTTTCAAGTTGAAAATAGCCATGTTTATATCAAGTTGGCGAATAGTTCAAAAGAGAAGCGAGAAGATTTAGTAATGCGCATACATGGTGACGGAGAAGTACTGACATGCAGTACTTGTGCGAAATACAACATGGTGAACATTTGGGTGAAAGAGGATTTTATCGCCCCCGCCCAACCTATGATACTTAATGATAAAAATTAGCCTTTCTAGTCGGATAGAAAAACGCCACGTAACAGATCATCTATAACGTGGCGTGAAGTAGTGTTATTAGCTATTAGCTATTAAGTAAATAGCTGCCCGTTTAGCATAAGATGCGCAGCGATACTGGCGATGTAACCTAACATGATGACAGGCATCCATTTAAGGTGACCAAAGAACGTATATTTACCATGAGCCGCCCCCATAAGAGCAACCCCTGCCGCAGAACCAATTGATAGCAAACTACCACCAACCCCAGCAGCTAGTGTGACTAACAACCAGTTGCCCATTGACATAACCGGCTCCATGGTTAAAACGGCAAACATGACCGGAATATTATCGACAATCGCTGATAGAACACCAACCATGATATTTGCCCAGACAGGATCCCACTGTGAGTACATGATCTCTGAGGCAAGGCCTAGATAACCGATCAGGCTTAGACCGCCGACACACATTACTACCCCGTAGAAAAATAGCAGCGTATCCCACTCGGCGTGAGAAACACGGCGAAATACATCAAAAGGAACCACAGAGCCTAAGCGTTTCAATGCATAGTCATCACCGTTAGCAATGGCCATCGCGGCTTTTTTGGTGAGTGATGTGTGTAGAGTGCGACGTAAGAAGAAACCAAAGAACTGCAAATAAGCGAGTCCCATCATCATCCCTATGACTGGTGGGAAATGCAGTACGGCATGGAAAGCAACCGCAGTGGCGATTGTAAGAATAAATAAGCCGACAATGCGTCGCGCTCCCCGCTTTAGCTCAACGTGTTTGTGTTCAACGTTAGGTTTAGTTGCAGGAATAAAGAACGACATAATGACTGCTGGTACAACGTAGTTAATGACCGATGGTAGAAACAGTGGCATGAACTCAGAGAACGAGACATGACCTGCTTGCCATACCATTAACGTTGTAATGTCACCAAATGGACTGAATGCACCGCCAGCATTGGCTGCAATGACGATATTAATACACGCAAGATTTACGAATTTGGTGTTATCCCCGCCAACTTTTAGTACTACAGCACACATCAGAAGTGCCGTTGTTAAGTTATCGGCTATTGGGGAAATGAAAAATGCCAGTACACCGGTTATCCAAAACAGTGCTTTGAAATCGAACCCTTTGCCTACCATCCATGCTTGCAACGCATCAAACAGTCGCCGCTCTTCCATAGCGCTGATATAAGTCATGGCTACAAGCAAGAATAGTAGTAATTCCGCGTATTCAAGTAAGTTGTGTTCAAGCGCCGCTTTTGCAATATCTATCATGCCATTTTGCTGATAGACATAACCGATCATTGCCCAAATTAAACCGGCGGCAAGCAGCACAGGCTTTGATTTTCTAAGTTGGAGATACTCTTCTAACATCACGAGTATGTAGGCGAGGGTAAAGAGAGCGAGCGCTGCAAAGCCTACGGTAGATTGGGTAAGAGAAAGATACTGTTCACTGTTAACGGATGCAAAAGATGGGGATGCAAAAAAGGTGAGTAGCGCACCGAGAATTAACCACTGCTTATTCATACATATTCACTCCTTGAAATGATGACTTGTGCCAGTGTATACATATTTGTTTACATTCACTGTGAGGCATATCGGATCTGATTGAATTGCATCCATTTGTTGGTTTTACATACCTATTTATCCTGTGAATTAAAGCTCTTAATATATTCACTTTAATGGCGTATATCTCTGCCATATTGATAAATATGTAAAATTTGATCTTGGTTCTATGTTGAATTGCAGTTAGAAGTTCCTCTTGATTTGGATCATCAAAATGGATGTGTTTTTAAGCAATATTATAGCTGTCTTGTTTTATATGCAGAGGTAGTTATATGTCTAGTTCCATCGTGTCAGATCGTAAAGTAACGTGGGGGTGTTATGTTGCACTCGCGTTCGCAGTGGTGTTCTTTTCTGGTTTATTTCAATCGAGTGAATGGTATGGCGTTTTTGACTTTACCACGCTTAATGGTGCGTTCGGTAGTGTAGCAGGGGCGGTAACCGAAACCGCAGATGGCGTTCAGGTTGCTACAACGACACTTCGCGGCCAAGGTGGCAGTGGTGCAAGAGATGGTTTCATTTTTGCGCTGACTTTAATTCCGACAGTCATGTTTGCGCTTGGTATGATCAATGTATTAGAGCACTACGGTGCACTAGAAGCGGCTCGTAAACTATTAACTCCCCTACTTCGACCTTTAATGGGTATTCCTGGTAACTCTGGCTTAGCGTTAATTGCTTCACTACAAAGTACTGATGCGGGTGCGGCAATGACACGTCAGTTGAAAGATGAAGGCCATTTAACCAAGCGTGAAACGGATGTTTTTACTATGTTCCAGTTTACTGCGGGCGCGACGATTGTGAACTTCTTCTCATCTGGCGCGGTTCTGTTCACGCTAACTCTAGCCGATGGGTCTTTAGCTGTAACGTCCTCAATTGGCTTAGCTGTTGTGGTTATGTTTGCATTCAAGTTTATTGGCGCAAATTTGTTCCGTGTTTACCTCAATATTACTGAGGGCAAAGAGGACGATTTAAATAATAATGAAAAACAGGGTAACGACCAATCTGAGTTAACCGAGGAGAAAGCATAATGAGCGAAGTAAAAGCGAAAAAACCGATGGTGACGGACATTTTTGTCGAAGGGGCAAAAAAAGGTTGGGTGATTGCAACGACATCAACCGTTCCGAATGTATTGATGGCGTTTGTGATCATTAAAGCGCTACAAATTACGGGTGCTCTTGAGCTGATGGGGACTGTATTCTCTCCAATTATGGCGGTATTTGGTCTGCCGGGTGAGGCTGCTGCTGTTCTCATTGGTGCTTGGATGTCTATGGGTGGTGCTGTCGGTGTTGTGATTACACTATTTGATCAAGGCATTCTCAATGGTGTTCATATTGCGATTCTTGCGCCTGCGATCTATTTGATGGGTTCACAAGTTCAATATATGGGGCGTATTATGGGTCCTATTGGAACGGAAGGGCGCTATATTCCCGTGATGATTGCGATATCAGTGCTTAACGCATTTGGTGCAATGCTTGTTATGAACCTCATTCTGTAAGGAGAAACAATGGACTTTTCACTCAAACAATATTTAGAAGAGTTAAAGCCGCTCGTCAACTTGGATTGCGGTACCTACACCATAGAAGGCATTGAAGCCGTAGCTGCTCAATTTGAGCAAAAGTATGTTGATTTGCAGGGCTGGAATGTAAAACGCATTGATTGTGGCGTAGCTGGCGTTGGGCTTGAAGTTCGAAATAAGCCTGAAGCAGAGCATATTGATGTGATGCTTATTGGCCATATGGATACTGTCTTTGCACCGGGAACCGCCTCAGCTCGGCCGATGAGTATCGATGAGCAGAAAGCCTATGGTCCTGGTGTTTCTGATATGAAGTCGGGGCTGCTGAATGTTGTTTATGCGCTTCGAAATCTTGATCCAAAAACACTAGATAAACTCTCGGTCTGTGTCTGTATGAACCCAGATGAAGAAACAGGATCATTGTATTCCGTTGATTGGATTCAGGCGACAGCAAAGAAAGCCAAGCATGTATTAGTTGCTGAAGCCGCTCGCGCCGATGGCGGTTTGGTCAAAGCCCGAAAAGGCATGGCTCGCTACAAAATAGTCTTCCATGGAAAAGCAGCCCATGCGGGTAATGAGCCTCAAAATGGATGCAGCGCCATAACCGAAATGGCGCAATGGATCATTGCGATAAACAAGCTAACAAACTTCGAATCGGGCAGTACGTTGAATGTAGGCGTTGTTTCTGGAGGCTCAGGAGCCAATATAGTCCCTGATTATGCCGAAGCAGTTGTGGATGTACGCTTTTGGAATAACGATGAATACGATGCGATTGACAGCCAGTTGACGGGAATGAGTCAAACTCCCTTCCTTGATGGAGTTAGCATAGCGCTTGAGCGAGAAGCTTATAAACCTTCTATGGTGCCAACAGAAAACACTCAAGCATTAATGAGTTTGGTTGAGCAAAGCGCCAGTGAGCTTGATATTGATATCAATTGGAAAGAAGTGGGGGGAGGTTCAGATGCGAATAATACTGCGATTTTGGGTATTCCAACGCTGGATGGTTTAGGCCCAATTGGCGCTGGCTTCCATAGTGACGAAGAGTACCTGCTACTTGAATCGATTGAGCCTCGCATTCGCTTATTGATGCGTGTGCTAGAAAAGCTTGCTAAGTAGACATGACTTAAGCTTGTCTCCAATACGTGAAACAAAGAAAAAGCCCTAATCACTCTTTCATATATTTGAATAGAAAGTACGATTAGGGCTTCGTTTTTATGTTGTGTTTGTTTCTGTATTTTCTTGTCTATATGACCGGGACTAGGCGTTCACTTTCTCTAAGTGGACTTCTTCTGCCTTCTCACCAGCCTTTGGATCGTTGAATACTGATTCATCCAACGCCCCTTCAGATTTAGCAACAATCATTGTCACGGCGCTATCACCAGTAATGTTTACTGCGGTACGTATCATATCCAGTAGACGGTCAACACCCATGATAAGCGCGATACCTTCTAGCGGTAGGCCTACTTGGTTAAGAACCATAGCCAGCATGATCAAGCCTACACCAGGAACACCAGCCGTACCGATAGACGCTAACGTTGCCGTTAGAATCACAGCAAGGTAGTCACCCATTGTAAGGTCAATGCCGAATGCTTGCGCGATAAATGCCGTTGCTACACCTTGCATGATCGCCGTGCCATCCATGTTCACTGTCGCACCGAGTGGGATAGTGAATGACGCAACTTTATTGTCAACGCCTAGACGGTTTTTAGCAGTTTCCATTGTTACTGGCATGGTTGCGTTTGAAGAAGCTGTAGAGAATGCAAACATGATCGCATCTTCCATCTTCTTCAAGAAGGTAATAGGGCTTAGGCCCGTGAAACCTTTAAGTAATACGCTGTATGTTACTAGGCCGTGAAGCAGTAGTGTACCTGCAAGAACTGCGAAGTAACCTGCTAGGCTCCAAATAGCGCCTAAACCTAAACCTGTGAATAGCTTCGCCATTAGGAAGAACACACCAAATGGTGCAATGTGCATCAACAGAGCAACTAGCTTCATGATGACAGCATTAAGATCGACGAATAAGCTAGCAATACGCTCACCAGATTTACCCGCGGTGCTGATAGCAATACCGAATAGAATAGCGAATACGATAATTTGTAGAGTCTTACCTTCTGCCATCGCATTGATAGGGTTGGTCGGGAACATGTTAATAATAACTTGTCCCAAAGATGGAGCTTCTGCAGATTGGAAAGACGCTGCTGCAGTTAAGTCTGCACCTGCACCAGGCTGGAACAGCGTACCCATAGTCAATGCTAGAGTAATGGCCACAGCAGTGGTGACGATATAGAACGCAAGTGTTTTACCACCCATGCGGCCTAAGGTTGAAAGATCTTTTAGTGAACTCGTTCCACATACAAGTGAAACAAAGACAAGTGGAACAACAAGCATCTGTAAGCTAGCAATAAAAATTTTGCCACCTACTTCAAATAGACCATTCACAATGTACGTGTGAACAAAGCCTTCATCACCAAACAGGAATCGAACGGCGAACCCTGTCAAAATACCCGCTACCATGCCAAGAATAATTCGGCCTGTTAGCGACATCGGTTTTTTTGTATTCATGAAGAACACTCCTTATTTTTATATACTTCAAGTTCGGTTTGAAGCGAGCAGGAGACTATCAGTCATTCTTAAAAATAAAAAAGCAAAAACCATGACTAGATTAATTGATGTGACTGTTATCACGTAATTTTATAGTGTTTTAACGATGCATATCTATTTACAACAAGAGGTATTAACTAATTTTATCATTACTGCAACATTACTTTCTTTGGTGATATCAACTCTGCTCACCTGTTAACATTTGTGGTGGCGCCCATTATATGGGACTGGTTGCAATAAAAAACGGGTTCTATTGATTTTTAGTTGAGTGGAACATCGGAAAATCCGAGTTTGTTTTTCAGTTATAGCAAACCTTAACCCCCCATGAATAAAGAGATTGAGTATATTTATGGTTACTTTGTGAACACTAAGAGAAAGAAGCTAAAGAGCACAGCTTAGGGTTGGATTAATTAGGCTAATAGAATGGTGTTTTATTATTTGCTAGGTAGATAGATTAGGGTTTCTATGTGTAATGTATTCGATTACACGGCCAGAAAACGTTCGAACTGAAAATGCACGGCATGGTTCAATATAGAGGGAAATGAAAAGCCGCTTGCCTGAGTGGTTAATTTAGAGCGATCTCTATTGCGAATTAGTCTAGCTAGATAAGTGGAAGAGTCGATCAATCCTAATCGAAATTTACTAGGTATATAGAGGGAAGCAACTATAACTAAGGAAAGTGAGCAATAAGAGTGTCGTGCGTGGGTAAAGAACATTGAACTTCACCCTACTTTATCGCTTAGTTACCATTGATATTGCATTGAGAGCCCGTAGCTGTCATTTTCTATCCATGGTACTAGCTGAACATTCTCATCAAATGCATCGGTAAATACCCAAGCAGAAAGCGAGCCGATAGCTGCGCCAGCCAATACATCCTTCCAATAATGTTGATCAGCTTCAACTCGCCCGACAGCAACCAGTGTTGCTAAGGTATAAGCGGGTAACCCTGCCTCCCAGCCATAACGTAAATGCAGTGTAGTAGCAGAAGAGAAAGCATTGGTTGTATGGCCTGAAGGGAAGCTGTTGTAATTGCTTTTATCTGGTCTTTCCGCATCAATCGTTTTCTTACCAATAAATGCGACTCCTGCAGCTGATGCAATACTAAAGCCCGCTTGTTGGAATCCTTGCCAGTCTCCTTTATAAGCCGGAACAGCTAATGCAGCGCCCACTAACCCATAAGCACCAATATCACTCACTGTTTTCCAAGAATCAGAGCTCATTGCTTGAGTAACAGTCGACACAGCCAAAAGAGGGAGGGCAAGGTAAGCAGCCTTAAGGTTCATTCAAAATACCAATAGTTTATGATGGATAATGGTTTACGACGGTCAATCGATTAAAGCGTTGAATCATCGCCGCATTTATAACACAGCGAAGGGTATCTGAGTAGCGCACATCGAAAGACAAGGGGCAGTCAGGCTTATGAAAGAATGCGTTGGTGGTTATTTTTTATGAGCGCGACACATTATTTAGCCATAGGTACTTGTTTTCAAGTGCTTTGAGTTCAGAAATATCTTGCTGAGCGAGGTCTAAAACCCACTCTACAATGTCAGCGATAATTGGCGATTTGGTGCGTTGGTGGCAATAGTACTGCCACGCACCTGACTTTACTTCTGTTCCTTCTGGGCAATAAAGAAACTTTTGCTGTAGCTCTGGAAGTATAAGCAAAAGATCAGTCACGGTTACGCCTTGTCCTGACAGGCAAGCACTCAATGCAAGATCGAGAGTAAAAAAGGTTGTATGCTTTACCGAACTTGGTGAAGGGATGGGATGAGAGGCGAGCCAATCATTCCAATCATCGTGTGCGAGGGTAGAGTGAAGCCTACGCATTGTTAGTAATGAGGCGAGATCCTGATTCTCAACAGTGCTACTGATACGACACACTGGAGCCATGTACTCATCACGCAATAAACGAACATCAGGTAAAGACGGGTATCCGTCCTTTTGTCTAGAACTGAATATCAATAAGTCGTAATCCCCGCTGTTTAGGCTAGCTTCCTCCTCAAGTGACGGTATCACCGTAATATCATGATCAGGGTAGCGTTCACTGAGTTGATGTATTTTGGGAATAAGGCATCGAGTCGCGTAGGTTAACGCCGATTTAATCACTATTTTCTCGCGCTTTGGTGCTTGCCATGATTCTATCAGTGTTTGCAATGATTGGTAGTTGTTCTGCAACGTATGCGAAAGCTGCTTACCTTTCTCTGTTAACTCAATAGAACGATGGTGTCGAATCACCAACGTTGCCATAAGTTCCCCCTCCAATTGTTTCACCTGACGGCTAACCGCACTTTGGGTGACGTGCAATTCATCAGCAGCCATTGTAAAGCTTGCTAGCCTAGCGACAGCCTCGAATGCTCTTAATCCGTTATGAGAATGAGGAAGGGTTGAATACGGTGTCATACAAGCGCCTTTCGCATGAGTTTAATGAATGTCAGTGTGACTGATATATCATTTGAATGCCATCTCTATCCCTCATAAAATTGGCGGAAATAGAAGAGGTCACCATGAAAAAGATACTATCACTCGCATTCCCATTAATCATATCTCAACTTATTGCTATGGCATTGGTATTGACTGACGTGTGGATGATGTCGCGAATTAGCGTTACAGCGATTGCTGCGGGTGGTTTAGGGGCGTCTGTCTATTTCTTTATCTTTATTATTGCGAGTAGCACTGTGGGTTGTGTTGCTAACCTCATTGCTATTGCTTATGGTCAGCGAGTTGCTCGCCCAGAGTATGGCAATCAACAGATCCGTTTTGCCGTTAAAGGGGCAGTGGTCCTTTCCGTAATTTTATCTATATTGCTGTTGGTTCTATTTCACCTAGCACCTTGGGTATTAACAAAAGCAAACCAACCAAAAGAAGTTGTCACGCTCGCAATGCTTTATGTTGATGCTTTGAAATGGGCAATATTCCCCTCGCTCATCCTTTTAGTATTAAGAGGATTAACCAGTGCGTTAGGTCATGTACGTTCAGTGATGGTTATGTCGGTGATCACTGTCATTATTAATATCCCAATCAGCTATCTTCTGGCGTTCCCGTTAGGTCTAGGGCTCACAGGTTTAGGGGCAGGGACGGCGCTATCTGCATTATTAGTCGCGATTGGTTATGGTGCTTGGGTCTTTCAGCGTGAAGAGTTCGCGCCATTTGCTCCTTGGATAAATTTAGACGAATACTCGCTGTCATTAACAAAGCCTCTACTGGCTATGGGGTTGCCTATTGCCGTAGCCGCTCTTCTTGAGCATGGCCTCATCTATGGTGGTACTTTGATGGCAGGCACCATTAGTATCGCTGCGTTAGCACTACATCAAATACTACTTCAGTGCTTAAGCTTAACTTGGAATATCAACTTCGGTTTATCTCAAGCCGCTGCGATATTAATTGGTCGAGATTTTGGTGCTGAAAATTATCAGGAAATGAAAAAGACCTCATGGAACAGTTTTGTGTTGGTAACGCTCATCAGTGTTATCTTGGCAGCTGGTTTTATCTTTAAACCAGAGTTGGTTGCCCAGTTCTTTGGTATAGATGATCCACAATTGGTTATGATGCTATCGGGTGTTATCTGGGTGGTTGCGCTCGGGTTCATTGTTGATGCGTGGCAGCTTCTTGCAATTAACCTTTTGAGAGGCATGAAAATTGTCGTCGCACCAACATTTGTTACCTTGGTTGGATATTGGTTATTTGGCTTACCTTCTGCTTGGTGGCTAATGAACCATTTCGAACTTGGCGGAATATGGGCAGGCATTGGTATTGGCCTTGGTGTTACCGGTGTCCTTCTACTGGTTCAATTGCTTCATGCACTAAATAGACATCAAGATAAAAACCAAACACTTACTGAACATGGTGATCTCGCCCGCGTTAGCTAGCCAATAGTTGTCACTAGTTAGTCGCGACTAAATCATTTTCAGATTTTAGATCAGACGTACTGAGTGTCAGCATGATAACGCTGGCAATTAGGACGACTAAGGCAGCAATCAGAAAACCAAGCTCCGTTAACTTAAAATGGCTTAACAGCGCTATAAGTACATAGCTTAGGCTTTGCATCATGGTCGCAAACATGGCCATGCCCCCATCGACACGACCCCGCTGATTAATCTGAACGGTTAAATGCATAAGATTAGTTCGAGCGATTCGATTCGTTGCGTTGATAAACCCAAAGCCGAATGTAAAGACCAGTAGATAGATTGGCTCGAGTGAAACCCCCATTCCGAATAGCATTACCACTAACCCTAACATTGAAAATTGCATCGCAGTTTGGTGCGTGAACGTACCTAAAATACGGCTAATCAGAAACCCTGTGAGTAACGCCCCTGCACCGAAGCTAACGTTATAAGCGGCAAGCCAGTTTCCTGCTACTCCATTTTCGGCGAACCAAATAGGTACCAGTTTCCCTAGAAATGTCACAATAGGGTACGATAACGTCGACAACAGCAAGAAAAGGTAGAAGCGAGGAGCAAGGCGAAAGATCCCAATGCTCTCTATGAGCTGTTTCGCAAACGGTGACTTTGGCTGTTGTAAACGGTTTCGTTGGTAAGGCGTGAGGAGATAGCAAACAGCAGCAATGGCCGAGGCAATTGAGGCAAATAGGGCGAACTCAAGCATTCCCCAAGTCTGAAGCAACACAATCCCCAGCGCCCCCGCACCTAGTGTCGTCGTTTGTAATACTACCTCTTGAAGGCCTGAAATCGATGTGTATTCATTCTTGTTGTAGTTTTCCTGAGTAAAGGCGCTGTTGGTCGCCCATGCAAAGTTACTTGATACCCAAAATATCAGTTGAGACGCAGCAAGTAGCCAGTGATTACCCATATCTAACCAATAAGCGATGGCAACACCCGCTGCGGTGAGTGACTGAATCCATTGGTTTAGTATCAGCAGAGACTTACGTGAATTTCGGTCAATAGAGGTCGAGAAAAATGGGGTCAATATGAATGAAGTTACTGTACAAGCTAAAGCGACTAGGGCGACGAACGTACCCATGTTCGGAGTCTGAAGAATCACCCAAGGCAATGCCATCATAAAAAGACCTGATGAGATACCATCAAAAAATCGTCCGGTTAAATAGGGGGCAGTTTTGTTTTTCATCGTCTTCTCCATGTATGAAACTCCATTTGGTGTTACTGTAAAACCTCAACCTAGATTCAGGTAAAGCTTTTTCTTTACTAAATGAACGGAACTAGAAATAGAGGTGCGATATGGATATCAGTATTGGGGAAGTCGTTAAACGTTCGGGTGTGAGTAGTTCCGCTTTGCATTTTTATGAGCGAAAAGGTTTGATTACGAGCTGGAGAAATCAGGGAAATCAGAGACGCTACCATCGAAGTGTACTGAGGCGGGTGGCTGTGATCAAAGCGGCTCAGCAAGTGGGTCTTACCTTAGAAGAGATCTCTGCCGCGTTGGCTTCCTTACCAAAACATCAGGCTCCAACTAAGAAGCAGTGGGCAACGCTAGCGAGTTCATGGCATGAGATGTTAGAGCATCGCATTCATACCCTGAAAGCGTTGCAACAAGACCTAGATGGCTGTATTGGATGTGGTTGCTTATCTCTTGATAGCTGTAATTTACGTAACCCTCAAGATGAAAATGCGAAAACTCATCAAGGTGCTAACTTTTTAGTGGATGACAACGGTGAGTGATTGGTTGGCTTAAATAAGTGCTTCTTTGCTGTGCTGCCAACCGTATAGTCATAGCTTACTTCTGAGTAAAAGTAGCTAGGGTTTATTAGTTAATTTAGCTGTCGGTAAAATAGCTTTTCTTATTATTCATGTCTATCTATCTTTTCATTTTATCGTACCAAAAATAACTTCAAGAAGACTTAGATATACAGATATATCCACCTAGATTTATTCAAATACATATCTATTCCTTATGCTTTGTAGATTAGTTGATGGGATCTATTATGCTATGTATTATTATTTTACAGACCTTACAGTTGGTAACAATATATATACAGAACGAAATATTGAATCGGGACACCCAGTTAGCTAGTATGCCCCACTTTATAAGTAAGTGAGTGCACATTAGGACTTTTTCATGAAACCAAAACAGCATCTATTAAATATATTTATAGCGATAGCCCTTGTTGGCTGTAGCGATTCATCATCTATTGAAAGCCCCAATCCCGATCCAGAACCAAAAACAAGAGTAATCAAGGCTATTGATGGTTATTTATATAATGCAGATGTTGCTTTAGGTAGTAACTGTGAAATTGAACTGCTGAAAAAAACTGATCAAAATGGTGAAATTGAAATTCCAAGTGAATATGATGAATTACCTGTTTGTGTTACTGCAATTTCAGGTCAAACTGTTGATATGTCTCGGGGCCTTATACAAGGTAGCGGTTTTACCCTAAGAGCATTAACGGGTGATATTGTTAACCCAATGACTCAATTAGTTCATGAAATAATGGAAAGCGACAGTACATTATCCTTAGATGAAGCGACTGTTTTAGCTAAGCAGGGTTTTGCAGCTTTAGATGTTAACGGTGATTTGATCTTTGGTGATTATATTGAGCAGTCCGAAAATGATGAAAACGCTCAAGCATTAACCATCATTGCTGAGCTATTGGTAGATAATCACGTATTATCGGCAGATGATAAAATGTCGATCACAACTCTGGTTAGTGAGGATGTTTCAAAAAAAATAGAGAGTGAAGAGGACATAAGAGATTATTTTCCTACAATTGAAAGTGACTCAAACGGGTCTATATCTATTTCGCCAAACCATAGACCAAATGTTATTGATAAGAACGTGCCTGATGATATTAATGTAATTTTTGAAGAAGCGATTAACCATATATATGCAGCAGACTTCTTTGAAGATAAAGATGGTGATGAACTTACATATTCAATGGATGTCTTAGGTTCTCTGGGCAGAAATTACGGATTAAACATCGATCGCTATACTGGCGTTATCTCTGGAACACCATCAGCAGCAGGAAACTTTACGATGCTGGTGTACGCCCATGATGGTAAAGTACGCTCAAACCCTGCATCAATTAGTTTAACTGTTCAATCTGAAAACCTTCCACCAGTTGTCAATGAACAGGTAAAGGCACAAATTCAAAAGGTTATTTCGAACTGGTCTGTCGTTCAGGGTGAATATTCTGAAAATCACGTGAATATTGATGGTCTTTTTGTCGATCCTGAAAATGATACATTAAGCTACTCGGTCGTTATAAGCCAATCATCTCTGCGCCCTACTGTGAATGAAAATATTTTGTCTGTTACTGGTACGGCTCAAACAGCCGGAGACACACGATTGACTATTTCAGCGAGTGACAGCGTAAATGCAAGTGTAAAAACAAACTTCAGCTTGAATGTCGAAGAGGGGCAAACTCCAAGCCATCCATTAGAAAATCAAGTATTTTATACTGTTTCACATTCAGAATGTTTGGTTGAAAGTGTTGATGAGTGTATAGAAGATAATGACAGTAGGAGGCATTCAGATTGGTACTTATCTGTGCAGTGTAGTGCTAGTTTATTTGAAAACAATGTGTTGTATCACTTAGGTAACCGGGATGCCCAATTAACAGGAAGCTGTCCAACGGAGCAAGAGTTGAGAGCATTTGGATACCAAGAAGAGTATGAAGTAGTTGGCGATTCTATCATAGTGCATGAGGATCAAGAGTTTTATGATGATATTACTCTTTTTGCTACGCTGTCTGACACCGATGCGTTTTTGATTAACTTAAAAGAAACAGAGCATTCTGATGGACATATCCTTTGGGAGCATAATATCAAATTTACGGCCTTTGTTAATATCTCAGACGCTGAAAACTTAATGCAAATTAATTTAGCATCAAACAATAACATTGAGTTTTATCTGCCAAGTAACAATGGTCATAATGGGTTTGGTTATCTAACCATTGCAATGCCAACCTCAAGCACGGTTGAACTAAGTATATATAATCCTTTTTTAGGCGGCTTGATTTGTGATGACGTAGAAGCGAACTGGGGTGACATCTCATTGAATAGCCGAACTTATCACTTAGCTTATCGCGGGGAAGATCACACCACTAGCGATTTCTTTGGTACCTTTGAAGATAGGAGTGAGTCTGGTACAAACTATTGCTCGGTCCTGTTTGAGGCAGAAACAGCATTCAAAAAAGATGAAAACCTTGTTATTTTTGCTGGTTCAACGGAAGATTTTGAATATATCTCATTAGGTATTAAGCCATAAATTGGTTGGTTAGAACCTAAATGTATCCTTAACTAATCGCATGTTTCAAATTATATGAAATAGGATTTTTTCTAATGTTTATGAAAAGAGCAGCACGAGCCTGCTCTTTTTTATTGACAGGCTAATACAGGTAATTGGGTCGGGTAGTGGTTCTCAGATAAGCTCAAACTTAATACGACTTGAACTATCTCGAACGTCGTAACGGGAAAACTAGTAGCGCACTTATATCACTATGATTTGCTGTTTAAAGCATCCGTTCGTGAGTATAAGGGGCAATACTCATCATTTTTTAGCCAAGTAATTGATCTTACTCAGCGATACCGTCATCAGTG
Organism: Vibrio kyushuensis; assembly: GCF_050337325.1. NCBI lineage: Bacteria > Pseudomonadati > Pseudomonadota > Gammaproteobacteria > Vibrionales > Vibrionaceae > Vibrio > Vibrio kyushuensis. Next base: position 202,976 of record NZ_JAKJSV010000008.1, on the reverse strand, counting down.
TCGTTGAGCCTCGATTCAACAATATCCACAAACGTTAGAATCCGTTCCAATTTTATTTGGCACATTCAGCAGAAGGCTTCTGACGACTACACCAACTTGGTTCGAACTCTATAACATCCTCAAAACCTATAGGGTAACTACAAAAATGGTCCCTTCTTTGATGCCAAGATGCTGGTTCGTCCAGCCGTAACTCAGACTCACAAGGTGTTTGATTTTGAAGTAAACTCTCGTCTTGGTTTTCCTGCTGGGCCTTTGTTGAACAGCCACTGGTGTGATGTTTATGCTCAACTTGGCTTCGACATTCCTGAAGTCAAATAGGTGGAGTGATGGATTCCGTGATTCTCATAAGAATAATTTATTTTTTATTAAGATAATCATTGTATTTTTTTGCAATCCACTGATGCAAATGAAGTCCCGTTTTACGCTTTAGGAATGTATCGACCCCAGCTAAAATCAATAGCCCAATTATTGTTCCCATAATCATCTCCAAGCTTAGTTATAGTTCATAATTCAATTTAATTAATACAAGTCAAAATTATAATTAATCCATAGATTTCATTATCTTATCTATATTGAGTCCACCAAGTTCCTCTAGGTTACTTTTAATCTCTTCATCTATTGATAGATGGCGTTCAACTTTCTTGATTTCCTTCTCAAGGAAATTTTCAACTTCTTGAGATACGTTGAACATCAACCCCTTTTCACGCGCTGCTTTTCTAGCTCGTTTAAGACGCAAATCTAAGTCTGATGAAATTTTAATGTTTAGGGATACTTTGGATTGTTTTCTCTGTAATGGCATATCGATTCTCAATTTCAACTTAATAAGACTATATATTTTTCTACCTTTTTAGCAAGAAAAATAAGCATAGACTGTGACTGAATTGGAATCAGAACTGATAAGGTGACTGTATGTTAATCTCATGCCACTGACATCTTCTATAGGTACTCAGTGCCACAAGCCATTGATTAAAATCCGCCAATTGGCTCTGCACTACTGAGAAGTCACCATTTTCAACACGAATCTCAATCAGGCTGATTCATGAGAACGAACACAAACATGACAATCAATAGGGTATAAAGAGGCTGCGTTTTCTAAAGCACTATACACTCTAGCAAACACAACCCTATGGACGTGGTCAATATTAGTTTCGCACTTATATCACTATGAGTAGCTGTTTAAAGCATCCGTTCGTGAGTATAAGGGTCAATACTCATCATTTTTTAGCCAAGTAATTGATCTTACTCAGCGATACCGTTATCAGTGTTGTTGAGCCTATTTTCAACAATATCCACAAACGTTAGAATCCGTTCCAATTTTATTTGGCACATTCAGCAAAAGGCTTCTGATGATTACACCAACTCAGTTCGAACTTTATAACATCCTCAAAACTTATGAGGATAACTACCAAAATGGTCCTTTCTTTGATGCCAAGATGCCGGTTCGCCCAGCCGTGACTCAGACCCACAAGGTGTTTGATTTTGAAGTGAACTCTCGTCTAGGCGTACCAGCAGGGCCACTGTTGAACAGCCACTGGTGTGATGTTTATGCTCAACTTGGCTTCGACATTCCTGTCTATAAAACGGTAAGAAGTGTTGAGCGTAACTGTCATCCTGCGCCAAACTGTATCTTTCTAAACAGTGACAAGCAGTTTAACCATACCGACATTAATACAGAGATTCAGCCCGGTCTGCGTCCATCACAGGATGAGCACATTACAATCACCAATTCGTTTGGTGTCCCTTCGTTAGCGCCATCGGTTTGGATGAAAGATATCGAAGAAGGCAACCGCAAGATGGGCAAGAACCAGCTTATGATTGTTTCTGTGAATGGTACTCCCGGTTTGGCAGAGCGTGATCTAGTTGAGGATTATGGCTATGTCTCTGCAATGGCTAAAGAAGCGGGTTCTAAAGTAATTGAAGTGAATTACTCTTGTCCGAACCTAGGCGGAAGTAAAGAGGGCGCGCTATTCTCCGACCCAGAAAACTCAGCACTGGTTTCGAAAAAGATCCGTGAGTCTATCGGTGATACACCTTTGTTGATAAAACTTGGTTGGATGCCAGCTGAGCAACTTGAAAAAGTGATTGAGGCGAACCGACCGTATGTCGATGGTTTTGCTGCTATCAACACTATCCCACGTCAGGTAATGACCCCTGATGGCAAAGCGGCTTTACCTGGTGAAGGACGCCTTTCTAGCGGGACTTGTGGCTTTGCGATTGGAGAACTTGCTGAAGAAGTGACACAAAACTTGATCGATCTTCGCACGAAGTGGAAAGACGATTTCGTTATTTGCTCTGTGGGTGGAATGATGAACGCTGAAGACCTGCACCGCAGGCTTGATATGGGCGCAGATTTAGTAATGAGTGCGACTGCTGCCATGTGGGATCCGTGCCTAGCGCAAAAATTCCATCAGTACAAATAAGCAACTCTTATAGTCACAGCTAAACCGGATGAAAATGCTATTAGCTCAATATTATTGGACTAATAGCATTTAGAAAACAGTGCCGAGGTTAGGTTTTGGCTATCCATTAGTTTTATAAATGGCAAAAAAGAGCCTACATGTTACATATTCAAGAGCGTTAACCCATATACGGGCTAATCAAGTTAGCACTCCTCTCTTCGCTTATTTAGGCTTTTCCTGATTAACAAGCATTGCCATGTATTTGCTAAATCGTCTCTGTCTGGTTTCAGGCTTCTTTGCACTTATTAATCCGTAAGCGATAACATAACGACTCGATTTATTCAGTGTTTCAAAAAACTGCCTTACTTTTGGCTGATCTTCCAATGCAACTAAGAAGTCAGAGGGCACTTCCATTTCACTGGCCACATAGGCTTTATCCCAGCGACCGTCAGCTTTCGCTGCACGAACCTGCACAAGACCCGGCTCTTCCATTCGGCCATCGATAATCAAACGTTCAACATGCTCTGTGTTCCTTTTAGACCAGTTGCTTCGTTTTGTTCTGGGCGTTAGACGTTGAAGATAGGCTTGTTCATCAATGGATTTTTTAACGCCGTCAATCCATCCCCAGCATAAAGCTTCGATTACAACGTCATTCCAAGTAACGCTTTGAACCCCTGTGTTTTTCTTGAATATTTTCACCCATAATTCATTTTCAGTTGAGTGATTCACCTTGAGCCACTCGCTGATCTCTGTTGATGTTGTAAATGAAATGGCTTTCAATAGATCTGGTTTGGGCATAAGGGTTGATTCTCTTTGGAGTGGAGCTAAATTGGCGGTCTTTATTCGTCTAGGTTTGCAAAAACTATATCGCTCTAGTTTATTGAGTTGCCGTTAGTTCAGTGTTTCTTCACCTATATTAGGGCTGGTGTTCCTTTTCTTTGCCCAAGTGGTGACTAACCATGCGCTAAGAACAAAGGGGAAAGTGAATAATGTCATATCAAACAGATAACCAACCCAAGTTAGAATACTAGCTGAGATCGCACCTAAAATGATGGTCATTTTCGAGTATGATTCAGATTGACATAAAGCGAGCGTAATCAGTGCACCGTTAAAGCCATAGAGGCCTTGCGATACTGTATCGAATGAATCAGTTCCCGTTATTATACTATTGATGAACGCTGCTTCAAAGATTCCCCCTTCCAGTATCGTTACAACTACCCCAAAAGCAAGGCCAATGCTAGTACCAATCAACGTCCATAAACCTGTTTTAAGAGAACTTGCTGCAATACCGATAAGAATAATGACACTAAACAATAGGCCCGATTGAAACAGCACTTGCCCAATACCATTTAGCAACGATGTTGAATATTGAAGTACTGTTGAAATAGGCTCTTCAATGGTTGGAATCAAATACTCTCTTAGTGATAATTCAAACAGCGGAGCAATATGGAATATAAAGGCAATCGTGATTAAGAAAGGAAAAGTGAACGGCGACACTTTCCAACGCCAGGTGTGCATAGCCAGTGATGTAAAGGCTGAGCCAATAAAAACCAGCAATGCTAATGACTCGCTTGGCATGAAAAAGGTGGCACTTGCCAGCCCAAGTAGAGCGCCATTGTACCCATACAGGCCTTGTTTAATGTGGTCATAGTTAGCCCTAATTAGGTAAGCCGTTGCCAACGATGCCAGAGCACCGAATAGGGTTGCAATCAGAACCGAGCTTTGAAGGAAAACCAACGCGTGTTCATCAAAATCGAAGCGATTCAAATCATGAAAAAGCAGCGCAATTAGAAACAGTGCGCCAGTGAGCGCACTGTTTATTAAGGCAATTTGACCAACACCTTTGAGCGTCGGTCGCACTATTTGGCAGTAGAATGTTTTCATTAGAACTTAAACTGGCCTACTAAGGCTTCAAGGTGGTTCGCTTTTTGTCTCAACGCTTCACACTCTTCTGCTGTTCTTTCTACGCTCGCATCGTTTTGTCGTGCAATCTCAGAAATATTAGTGACGTGAGGTGAGATTTCACTCACGACGTTGGATTGCTCGTTGGTTGCCGTTGCGATCTGCATATTGATGTTATTCATTTCACTGACATCAGAAGAGATAGACGTTAACTGCTGTTCAGATTTAGAGGCTTCAGTTTGACATTGGCCTGCAAGTTCCGCGCTAGTAGAAATAGCAGAAACAACAGCCTCTGTACGTTTTTGTAGCTTTTCTATAATGGCGCGAATCTCTTCTGTCGATGCTTGGCTGCGTGAAGCAAGAGTTCGAACTTCATCTGCAACGACGGCAAAGCCTCGACCTTGCTCGCCAGCACGGGCTGCTTCAATCGCCGCGTTCAGAGCCAATAGATTGGTTTGTTCAGAGACGCCACTGATTACATCAAGCACGGTATCAATGGAGCTTGCATCTTGAGCTAGCTCATTGACCACATTGGTCGTTTCATTGAGCTGTTTATTCATATCGTTAACGCTATCTGAGGTAACTGATACCGCTTGTAAGCCAATGTCGATGGATTCCATTGCAGAGGTGGCACTGGTTGCTGCTCCATCAGCACTGCTTGCTACTTCTGAAGAGCTTGCGCCTAACTCATGAATGGCTGTTGCCACTTGTTCAATTTGACTGGTTTGTTGTTTAATTTCCTCTTCCATTGAGTGCGCCATTTGATCAACGCTTTGAATGGAGTTGGAGATCTCTTTCCCGGTGTTAGAGACATCGCGCAGCAATTCAGTTAAGTATTGAACAAATTGATTGTAGCCTTTGGCCATTTGGCCGACTTCATCATGACGAGTATCATCAAGTCGTTTGGTTAAATCACCGCCGCCTTTACCGATGTCTTCTAATAGCTGAGCGACATGGGCAAAAGGTGCGAGAAGTTTGTTGGTTGACCACGCAGCAATCGGAATATAAATAGCGGCAATCAGTAACGCCATCCAGATCATGGTTTGGCTAAACTGCTTAAGTTCAATCAGTACATCATTTCTTGGTTCAAGAGTAATCAGTGTCCAGCCAATGGTTTCAAGGGTTTTAGCACCAATAACTTGTGCTTCGCCATTAAGTGTCACTTCTTGAATGACTGACTCTGCAGGGTTTAAGAAGGCGTTACTATCTTTGATCCCTATACCTTGTAGCGTTTGATTTACGCGAGACTTATTTGGGTGGACTTTAATCTGTCCTGTTTGATCGACAAGAAAGACAACCCCATTCTCACCAATTCGATATTGACTGATTAGTTTTGTCACACTATCGAGTGTTAACCCAACACCAGCCACGCCAATTCGCTTGCCATTTTTCATAACCACATAGTTAACAAACATGGTTGGAATGCCTGTGGAACTATCGGTATCAAATGAAAGCTCAAACTTCTTATTGGATTCAATAAACCGGTAAAACCATTGATCGCCACTGTCTCCTTTATCTAAGGTTTTGAGCACGCCTTCAGCAATATAATACGTTCCCGTTTCACGAGAGACAAAATACGAGGTGATGGCACTGAACTCTTGCTTAACAGCAGCTAAAAGTTGGTTGATATCTGCTTGGGGGGTCGATGCAGAATAGTCAGTGAAAAGTGGTGAAGTGGCTAGAACTTGAGAGGCGATAACAGGCACGTCGAGCTGGGCATTTAGATCATTACTTACTTCACCTAAAACCGCGGGAAGCTCACGCTCAAATGTTTTATTTAATAAGATACTCCAACTGGCGTTGACGGAATATGTCCCCATGACTCCGATGATCAGTAGCGCGGCGATCACGGTTGAAATTATGGCCTTTGCGCGAATTGTTAGCTTCATGCGAGTTCTCCTACTCATAGCATCCATTCTATTTTAGTCGTTTATTTAGCATACCGATCACTATGTAAATATTATGTTAAATTCTGACCCGTTGGTCAATAAATATTAAAGTTGTCAATGACAGGAGTGTGAGAAAGGGGAGTTTTCTTGTTATCTGGTGATCGTTTAGTCATCCAATGTAACCGATAAATGATGCCAATATCACTGTTTATCATGGTGAAACATGTGTGAAGTTTTTGTGTTAATTGTTTGATAAACAATATGATTCATGGATTTATAAGAGAGCCATTATACACGCAGTTTTTGATGGAAATATCTGGTTACATTTGTGGTTGGATATGCATCGAAATTATGATCTAAATTAATAAATCGTTACTTTTAAACTTCTATATTTCCGCTCGGTAAAGTCAATCAAATTAAAAATATAAGTAAAATATAAAGGAAATATATAATGAAAAAGCTATTAGCATTAGGTGTTGCAGCAGCACTTTCGTTCCCAGCAGCGGCGCAAGATACAGTAATCGATGGAATGGATTTTGGCCCACTAGCTCAACTAGTCGGTACGTGGAAATCAGTCGAGACGGGCGGCGTTGATATGTCTCCAGGTCAAGAAGGTTCAGATGCTGGCCTAGGTGGCCCTGCAGTAACACCATTCTACGAAGTAATGACATTTGAAGTAGCAGCGGATGCAACTAACGCAAGTGATCAATACCTTGTTGCTCTTTACTACAAGCAAGAAGTATTTAGAAAGGCTGACGACTCTAAGTTCCATGATCAGCGTGGCTACTTCATTTACGATAAAGCAAACAACACAGTGTATAACTCTTACTGTGTGCCTCGTACAACATGTGTGACGGCTGAAGGTGAAGCAGGCAACAACATGACATTGAAAGCATCTAAGCGCGGTATCGCTGAGTCTGAGTACATGACAGACAACGCAACAACGACTGATTTCACAATGACGCTAAACATCACACCAACAGAGTTTACTTACTCTCAAAACACGGTTCTTGATATTTACGGCAAGCCATTTGCTCACACCGATTCAAGCACGCTTAAGAAAGTAAAATAATTCGACTTTCGAGCTGCTAACAGACGGCTAGCATAGAGCCTTATGACGCGATCGCTGATCTGTATCATAAGGCTTTTTATTTTCTTTCAGAGCAGCAACTGAACATATCTATTCAATCGTGGAAGCAGTTGCGAAAATTTAAGTGCAGTTTGAATTACGCCGCCAACACCACTCTAATTGCAAGTAGAATCAATACCACCCCCGACAACCGATCAATCAGAACGGCTTTAGAACGAAGAGTTTCAACCACTCTAGAGTTGGAAAGTAGCAATGTGATGAATGAGTACCACAACCCGTCAAGAACTAATGGTGTCGCAATGATGATGGCTTGATTACTAACACTGTTGCCAAGAGCAACAAATTGGCTAAAGAGAGCAATGAAAAATAGAGCGATTTTGGGATTTAAAATGGAGATTAGAAAGCCTTCACGAGCCGATTGCATGAGTGTAGCTTGTTCCCCTGATTCCAACTTTGCTGCCACGCCCCCCTTTGAACGCAAAGCATTGACGCCCAAATAAGCCAGATAGGCCGCTCCTCCTAGACTAATCACCTTAAAAAGGACCGGACTTTGTTGCAATACAACAGCTAATCCAATAAGTGTGATAAAGGCATAAACACCGATTCCCATCGCATGCGCCCACGCGGTCACCAATCCGTTAACTCGTCCTCCGGCAAGGGAGTGTTTCGCGACAATAGCTAAACTAGGACCCGGTGACATCGCCCCTAATAAACAAACAGTAAAAAGTGATAACCAAACAGTTAGTGACATATAATTTTTCCTCTTTGGCCATAACTTATCAGCACAAGAGATATAATTTGAAATCACCATTTATCATGAAGCTTATGATCTAAAATCATAACTGTGTCATTTGTTAATGGCGGATCGAAAACTCAGACAATTGCATGACCGCTCGTACCTCTTCTCTAACCCATTTATGGGCAGAATCACTGTCGTACTTTGGGTGCCACATAAGCCAGTATTTATGAGCCTGAGTATCAATAGGGAGCTGCTTATGTGTAATACTCCAATACTTAGCAAGGTTCACTGCAATGTGTTTAGGTACGATCATTAAATGTTCGCTAGACACTAACCGATTGATGGCTGCGGAAAAGAACGGCACTTTTAACGTGATGTGGCGAGACAGCCCTAACTCTTTCAAAGCGAGGTCTGTGCTGGAATCTTTATCTCCACCGCCAGTAACTTTGATATGTGAATAACGAATCAGATCATCGATACTGAGTTTATCTTGATTGGCTAATGGATGAGTTGCTTTCATCAAGCACACAGAAATATCGGAACCGATATTAATACTCGATACTCCTTCTGGCTTTTCTGGGTACATCGACGACGCAATATGGATACCTGTTTCATGGAGTCTATCTAAGGTTTCTGGATGCCAAAGCTGATACGTCATATCCAACTGAGGAGCGAGTTGGGTAAGATGAGAGGCTATATCGGGTAGCACGTATTGGGCAACATAATCACTTGATGCGAGAACCAATTCTCCTTGCCAGTCTTTGGGATCGAACGGTTTATCATCGAGTAGATGGTCGAACTCTGATATTAGCCCATCCAACTTTTCTTTTAATAATAAAGCTCTGGGCGTTGGAATTAGTGTATTGCCTTGACGAACGAGAAGAGGATCACCACATAATTCACGCAACTGGGCCAACTGACGGCTGACCGCTGATTGCGTAATATTCAATCTTTCTGCCGCTCGGCTGACATGGCACTCTTCGAGTAAAACATGCAAAGAGCGTAATAAGTTTAGGTTGATGTTGTTCAGCACACACGACTCACTTCTGTTGCCAAGTTATTGATACTTATATTCAGGTCACTATTTTACAATTGATGTGTTCAACCAATTCCAGCCAGATATAGCAAAAACCACCGTTTTTGTCAGGGATCTATTCTATTTTTATTCTCGATTCGTTTTGTATGAAGGATTTGAGGGGCTAACCAACGCTATTCGTAGTATTTCTTATACAACAGCTTAGTTTCGCCGCTCTGGTACATATTCTTTAAAGTCTGTTCAAATTTGTAGGCTATCGATCCGGCACTGAGCATGCTGGGGCGATTGTGGTTAGATAATGGATCGTCGTTGTTATAACTGGGGTTTGGCTGTTCAGAAATATGCTCTGATAAACGGGAGAAGCCAAGATAAGAGGGAATAATACCGCCACAGCAGTCAGGGTGAAGCTTAATCTCACGATTCCCATCAACCTTAAGCTGATACTCCATTGACGCTTTATTATAGATAAAAAAATCACCTCTATTTTTAGCCATCAACTCCATAGCGTCAGTGATGGTCATCTCTGGCTCTGCACTGACAAAAACGCCTCCAATACCTTCAAGATAATCTGGCCCGCCAGAGGCTTTTAGTAGAGTGTAGCCTTTTAGCTGTTCTAGATGAGTGATGGTGGGAAAATTCATGCGAGAGGCGCCTATATCGCCGCCAGGCAACCCATTCTCAATATAGAAGGTGTATCTAGCACGTTGGAGGGTAAAGTTGAATCCAGGGTAGAAATCGAGTTCACCTTCTCTAAGTTCTTTGAGTATGCGCTTTTTTGGAGCGCGGATAATGACGAGGTCACAGCCGATCTTTTCTGCAGCAACACGATATAATTCTGAATACAGTCCTTCGTTATTTGGAGCTTTGTTTATTAGCGGTGGTCGTTCGTTGGTTCGATAACCCATTTTTAATGTACAAGAGTGAGCAGGAGTACTGAGAAGTCCAAGTATTATTGAAGTGAGTATAAGTAGTGAAACCTGCGTAGGGTTTAGCAGTGCGATTGAAGCGTTGACAACTTTCATTAGCTGGCTCTCCAGACGATGAGTAATCCCTGACGATGACTAAACTATATAAGCGTAGACAAAAGAGAGCCGCTTGTGTGATTAATCCGCTAGCTTACTAGGGACTTGGAGGTGATTTTGTCATTACTCATCAGGTAATACCGACTTCGCGATGCTCAATAACCAATGCGTCTTTTCGGTTTGGTAATTTTTGTAGTGGAAGTAACAGTAAATATCTGGGACGACAGAAGGTTCATTTAATTCAAATTTAAGAGTTCGGATGTCGCTTAGGGTATTGTAATTTGAGAAGCGAGAAACAGGCGCAATCATATCGCTAAATTGTACCGCTTCTAGAATAACTAAAGGCAGTTCAGAACGAAGGACAACATTGAGGTTCAAACCAAGTTTTTCAGCAATGATTTCAGCATTCGATACTCTTTCGTTCCAGTTTGGTGTCAGTATCAAGCCAAACGGATATTGGGCCACTTCCTCTGGGGTGATTGATGAACCTTTATGTGGGTGATCTTTACGGCACATCATATGCAATTTATCAGTGGCGAGCTTTTTCGAGACGAGTGATTTGAGGGTAAAATCACTGCTATAGCTGATCGCAAGATCGATTTCACCATTCTCGATTTCATTTTGTGTATTCTGATTCCAAGTTCTAAAGGTGACACTTAAATTGGGGGCGGCTTGGCTTATCAGGCGAAACATCTCAGAAGAGATGGCACTCATGAGAATTGGGGATACGGCTATCGTTATATCACCGGTTAAATGGGCAGGGTCAAAATCCTGTCGATTATTCAGTGTGACTTCTAGGGTATCTAACACCGGGGATAGTGAAGAGAAAAGCTCTTCTCCATAAGGGGTTGGTGTTAACCCTTTAGTGCTTTTAACAAATAGGTCATCTTCAAAATGCAGGCGTAATTTGTTCAGTGACTTACTGATCGCAGGTTGGGTAACAAATAGTCGAGCGGCAGCAAGGCGCATATTTCGTTCTTGAAAAAGAATGCTAAAAACACGCAATAAATTAAGGTCAATATTTGTATAAAGGTCTTTGGCCATTGTTTCTGTTAACTACTTGATACGATTGGTAACAAGCTTAGCATAATTGAATGCAACTTTTTCGTCAGCTAAATGTCAGGAGCCCTTCTCAAGTCTCATTATAGAGAGCTAAGCAGCCAGTTCTCTACCGTTTTTACCGCTTCTTGCTCACCATTAATCACAATCCACTTTTCATTCAAAGCTTGGTCTACGGTGATCTTTTGGTCAACGATGGCACTGAATACGCTCATCTCACTCATGATCATTAGATCTTCGGCTTTAGGCCTTCTGCTTTCAGGGTAGTTATCGAATAGGCGAAATGAGGCGCTTGAAATTAACGAGTAATGCCCTTCAATGGCTTGATAAAAGGTAATGTCTAAGTCTGGTTTTGTTGCGCCCATCTTTTGAACTAGCTGCCAATTAAGCATGGCTTCTGGCTTTTCAAAGACAGGGATTTCTTCGCTAGCGGATGCGACAGCAATGTTGGATATGCTAGAGAATAAATTTGGATAGCTAGGTATTTGTAGTCCAAACCCGCCATGAAAGTTACAGGCAGTCGTATAGAAGGCAGATAGACTAAGTAAAAAAATTGAGAGTGTACGTTTCATAATGAACCTTAAATAATACCAGCCCATTTAATTATCTAAGCATTCTTACTTGCTAAAATCACGGATAACGGCGTTAAAGATTTTGTAGTTAGAATAACTAGCTAGCGGCAATCTTTGCCTTGTTTTCAGAGATTTTTTCTACGCAATTTCTGATTATCTAATTAATTGGATTGGTATAAAGAAGGAGATGCAAGCATCTCCTTATGATTTATAGTTGTCTTTTTTATAAGCCCTTATTGGGATTATTTATTAGCGAGCGATTAGCTTAAGCTCTTCACGTGGTGTTGGTTTTTCAAAGCTTGCCATGAACACTTGGAAAGACTCCATGTCGCCCTTTGTAAATTTGAATTCACCCGTTTGGATTGCTTGACCAAGAACGGCATTCGCCCCATCTTTTGCTGCTAGCATGTCGTTAAGCAGTGCACGAGTTGTTTCAACAACCGTTGTACTGTCGCTCAGTACTTCTTGGTGCAGCTGTGCAATACCACGACGAATTTCAAAGGTGAAATCTTCGTTTGTATCGGTAAAGCGAATCGCTGTTGAGAAGTGAGCATCAACCACATCTTCCGCTTTTAGACGAACAGTCATCATGTCCATGATGTTCTTTGAAGGTAGCTCACGCAGTACTTCATCACTGGTAAAGTCAGCGCCTGTTTCGAAATCCAGGTTATCTAGCAGCTCACCAACAGCAGTCATTGCCCAGTTACGCCAGTTAACGTTCAGTTGATCGTAGCCCCAGTTACGGTAAGCGTCTGCTTTAAGGTTACGAGCTTCAATATCATCAACATTCATGGTGATCACAGGCGTTAGGATTTCTGCTGCGAATGTGAAGTCACCGTCTTTGATGTACTGTGCAGCGGCTTTCATTACTGCATCACGTCCGCCCATCATTTTCACCGTCTCTTCTGCACGACGGTCATATTGCATAGGCTCTAACTGCCACGGATCGGCATGGTAAAAACCAATATAGTTGCTGTATTGCTGTTGAACCGCGTGTGCAACGGTGCCGTAGTGCTCACCAAGCCAAGGGTGCTCGGCAAGGTGCTTCGGCAGTTTAACCGCTTCAATCATCTCAAATGGACGGTAGCCGTGGTTGATGTAACGAACCGATTGGTCATGCGTGTATTGAATCGCGTCACGATAAGCGGTTAGAACGTTTGCTACGTTGTCCGCGCCTTCAACTGGGCGACCATGTGCATTAACCATAATTTCTGCTGGGAATTGACGCATTTGGTCAATACCATTGAACCATACTTCAGCATCACGCGCTTTTGTGCCGCGAATTGTGTGTAGGTTCGGGAAGTTTTCGCCTTGCAGTACTTCGGCAGCGTGAAGAATTTTTTGGTCAGGTAACCAAGCAACGATCTCATCATTAGTTTCTGATGGAATGTAGTGAAGCTCAATGTTTAAACCCGGAATGCTAATGTCCAGTACATCAGCGAACGTATCGGTTGGTAGCATGAAACCGATGTGGCCAACATCAAACTGAGAGCCTAGTGCCGAGTTGATTGAACCGTGTGGGCCAATACCTGAGAAAGAAGCCGCCGTGTATGAAGTACGGTGACCAAGAATATTACCTACGTTTGAAGACCAGTTAGCAACCGCGCCTACAAGTGTGTCGTGCGCGTAGATTTTAGCTTTGCCAGAATCTACATCTTCTTGTGAAACCCAACCGCGAACGCCAGAGATATGGTCGATATGGTTGTGAGTGTAAACAATGCCAACAACGGGTTTCGTGATACCAGTGGCTGCGCGGAATACTTCGTGAGTTTCTGCGCCGTGCTCAGTAGTTTCACCTGGATCAACAACGATTAGGCCATCTTTACCTTCAAATACCACCGGTGCAGTAATACCGTAGCCGTAGATCATGTAGGTGTTGTCATCAACTTTGATAACAGACTGATCCATTTTTCGTGAGTGTTCAGTTAGCTTAGGGTGAACGCGCTTATCATCTTCTGTGTAAGCTTTGTTTTCACCGTTGCGATCGATGACTTGAATACGGTCACCTTCGCCAAAGAATAGGTTTGACTCATGAACTTCTAGAGCAAGGGCTTGACTAGAAGCTAGTAGGCCACCAATCGCGAATCCAAGTAGGGTTTTAGTCATTTTCATTTCACATTCTCTTTCGATTATGGGTAGGAACGTGGCTAGTATCTTGGATATTGAAAGTTAGCACCATTGACCTAGATGCATCTAGTACATAAGCTGTGCTTATCTTCGTAACATTCGAGAGTATTTACATGAGTGGCTTTGAGCAGTTCGATCTCAACTTATATCGCACCTTTGTTACCGTGATGCAGACAGGCAGTTATGCCAAAACAAGCGAAGCGCTGGGAATATCGCCCCCAGCGGTGAGCTTGGCGATGGGGAGATTACAAGAAATCTTAAAACAAGAGTTGTTTGTTCGCGGCAATGCGGCGATTCAACCTACGGGGGCTGCTCAGTCACTGTTTCGAACCATTGAGCCGCAAATGTTAATCTTAGAGCAGAGCTTTAAATCGTTTGATCACTTTTCACCCTTAACCTCACATCATGTTTTCCATCTTTCAGTACCAGAAGAGCTGCAACCGTCATTGCTAGAGTCGTTACCTCTTGATACTAATGAGCATATTCAATTTGATTTGGGTGGCCAAGAGAGTGAAGAGGGAGGAGTGATAGATACACTGCGTCATCGTCAAATCGATTTGGCTTTCGACAGCTATATTTTTGATGACCGAAGTATTGAACATGAGCTGCTTTATGAGGATGATATTGTCCTTGTTGCAGCGGAAAACCATCCAACGGTTAATGGAAAGATGAGTTATAGAGAGTATGAAGTACTTCCTCAAGCGGCTTTAAGTATTCGTAGAAACAACAAATATGCACTTAGCATGGTGGCTGATACCGCAAACTTACAGCGGAATATAGCTCACCAAGGGATCTCGCTTATTTCAAATATGCTGGTAGCGTGCCGAACAAAGCTATTCTGTCATACGACGCGTCGACTAGCGAATATGTACAAAGAGAGTCTTAAGTTGCAGGTCATTGAGCCACCATTAGAGTTAAAGAGGTTGCCCTATTACATGATGTGGCACAAATCGAATAACCATGTTGCTAGCCACGAATGGCTAAGAGAGCGTATTAAGCTTTCTGCGAGAACGTGGTGATGATTGATGAGAAAGTATTGAAGTTAAGGGAAAAGAGATCTTGCTTAAAGGCAACTAGCAGTAGAGTACTGCTAGTTGTTTACAACTACAGGTAATTCTTGAAAATTAGTGCTTTTTCGGGCCATTTCGAACCAAGTCTTTACCTGTTTCGAATATTTCTTGAGTAATCCAACGTGCTAAAAGTAGTTTCTGTTGCTCATCAAAAACGGCAACAAAGTGACGGCCATCTGCATTGTTTGTAGCCATTCCAACGCCCGCAACGCCTTTTAGGCCATACCCGCCGTTCTCAACCGAGATAAGAAATTGTTCTAAATCTTCAAGGTTATCAATTACATCAGTATCGTTGTTCATTTGTTTCATTCTCATATTGGTTTAGCGTATTTAATTGACTAGGGCTAATCATATTCTGGCTAGATATCTCTAGTTTAGTGCAGATACTACTCCAATTAGGAGCCAGAAATTAAATAGCGGATTTTAGCCGCTTAGTCGATGAGCGTACTCTACAGATGAAGTGGAAGGATTGAAACTCTGTTCTTTTGCTTAGTCATGTAAATCCCAATCACCTATAGGTAATCAAAAATAGGAAAGAAGAGAGGGGTATGTTCCTCTCCTCTTTCAATCAACCAATTAGCTCTCAATTATGAGTGCTGGGTTTCTAGGGCAGGTAAAGCGATGACGGCCTCAATCTCAACTAATAAGTCGGAGTGAAAAAGCGCGTCTACTTTAACCAGTGAACTCGCAGGAAAGTGCCCGTTGTAGATGGTCATTAAAGCATCCCGTGCCTCGTTAAGAAGTGATAAGTCAGTAATGTAGACGGTCACCTTAATTATATCTTGAAGCCCTACTTTATGGTGGTTGGTGATTAAACGAATCTGGCGAAAGATATCGTTAATTTGAAGCTGAACATTTTTTTGTTGAGCATCGCCACCAAACGCGGTCAGGCCTGATGTGTAGAGCACATTTTGGAAAGAGGAGGTGTGAACATAGGGGCCGACAGCATCTCCGAGAATAGGGTAGTTATGTCTATTAAGAGTGGTTGTTTTCATATCAACTCCTTCTTCGTGATACTAAATAATAGAGAGGTCAAAGCTTGTACGTACGGTCCAAAGACAATTGAAATGATGGTTGCTGCCGGCCAAGCCAGAATAAAAGCCTTGCCCCATTGTGATAAGAAGTTAGTCACGTAGCCTAGATTCAGCCAAGTAACCCAGAGGGTCATCAAGCTTGATAGTACAAGTGACATTAACAGTCCGAAAACGATCCTTCTTGGCATAACGCTCTCCTAAACTGCTTCAAGTTTTTCGATATAAACCACATCAGTCAGATTGTGATTGAGGTAGGCCTTGGTATGACTCTTCTGGAAGTGTTCCGCCAATGATTGCTCATTGTCCCAACGTTCCCAAAGGGTGAAAGTCGTAGAATCTTCCTTATTTGCGAGTAATTCAAAATATTGGCAACCTGGCTCTTTTTTTGTCTCGTCAACGAGCAGAGAAAGTTGCTCCAATGCGAATTCTCGGTCACTGTCAGCAGTTAATTTAAGTCCTGCATTGATGAATAAAGTCGTCATGTTGTTTTTCCTTGTGAGTGATTTTTGTGCAAGAAAAGAATAGATAATTCCATAAATTATTTATATGGTTAATAAATCAATAACCAATTCCAAAAATGGCATCATGTTTGACGATATTGCTCTTTTTATACATATTGCACAGGCGCGGGGGCTTGCTGGTGCGGCAAAGCAGTTACACATCCCTCCGGCAACGGTGACTCGACGTTTAAAAAAGCTGGAAGAGAAACTGGGTTGCCAATTAATACATCGTTCGGCTCGGCAGTTTAAGCTGACATCTGAGGGTAAGGTCTACTACGAGTCCTTTAGTCGCTTGGTGAGTGACTTCGAGTCTATTTCTGAGGGGCTAAGCTCTGAGGCTCAATCTCTGCAAGGCAGCCTTACTGTCCTTGCTCCAACCAATATTTCGATTGGCTTTCTTCAACCAATGTGGTCTGAGTTCATTTGTAACTTCCCCGATATTCTGCTCAATTTGAAGCTCAATAACGACAATAAAGACATTATTGACGAGCAGGCAGATATTGCGTTGAGGATTGGTCCACAACGAGATTCAGATTTATATCAAGTCGGGTTAGGCTCTATACCCACGTTATTGGTGGCTTCCCCTGAGTATTTACAAAATAGCCCCGTTTTGGAAAGCTTGGAGGATATTCACCAGCACAAGTGTATAACCGTCTCTCATCTCAGTTCGTGGCCTTTTAAGCATACAAAGTTTAAAACCGAGCTAACGATTAATCAGCGATCCAGTTTGGCGGTAGACGATATTAATATTGCGAGTCAGTTCGCTAAAGATGGGCATGGGCTTGCGTTATTACCGGCGACGGAGGTTTTGGACTATATAAACCGTGGGGATTTGGTGTTGCCTCTGCCTGATTGGCAAGGTCCAAAACGAGAGTTGTATCTGATATGGCCGAGTGGCAAATTATTAGGTGCGAAAGCTCGCGGTTTGAAAGGTCACATACAAAGCTATTTAGCTGAAGCTCTTAAAGAGCTACAAGCAATGGGCTAATTTGAACAAGTACGTGGGTTCCATATTCGTGGTATTGATACTGAATAGGAACCCGAACTCGTCGCTGAAACATTAGGTTTTAGCGATACTCTCTAATTGAAGAACAGGCGCGGCATCAATATCTTCAGCATTCATCATGGAAGAGACGCGTTGCATTGAAGATAACAGTAGGCTCTGCTCCCAAGCTTCTAGATTTTGAAATTTATTGACGAAGCTATCTTGCAGAGGCTGTGGTGCTTTACTGAGTAACACTTTGCCTTTTTCAGTGAGATTGGCATGAACTTTACGTCGATCCGATTCACTGCGAACACGTTGTACGTAACCGTTCAACTCTAAACGATCGATAATCGTCGTTGTCGTCGCTTGGCTTACATTGGTGTGATTTGATAATTCTTTGATCGTCACATTATGCATTTCTTGGATAGCACGCATCAAAATTAACTGAGGGCCGGTCAAGCCATACTCTTTACTTAATTTTTTTGATTGTAAGTCGATTGCGCGAATGATCTGGCGAATAGCGACTAGAATTTCATCATGTTTTTCCAAGTGACGGACCTTTGTATAATGCTGTATTGAAATGGAAGAATTACTTCGTTAATTTTTCGCATTGTACTCATGTTCGCACTATTCTCAATCTTTTCTAATGTGCGAAAGGGGAATCTCACCCCTTTGTTATAATTTTAGTCTATATATGTTGGCTTAAGCGGCATTGTTGCTCTGAAAATTCCCAATAAGAGCGTTGTAGAACTCACTATTATCGAGAATGCCGACTAACTGGTTATCTTCAACTAAAAGAATAGGGTAGTTACTAAGCTGTTTTAGTTTGATGGCATCACGCATGCCTATTTCAGGGCTAGTGACGACAACAGTAGAAGCGTTAATGGCTTCTAGATCGCAGTTCGAATCGTGCCATTTGACCAAGGTTAACGGCGATTCACCGACGATTTTAACTTCGTTTTGGTGTTGTTTAACCCACAAATCTTTTGAATCACAGATCTGCCAGCGTTCATCATCTTGTGTTAAAGCGTCTAAAGGCTGCATCAATGAGCGACCTTTTAATACGTTAAGCGGATTGGTATGAGCGACAAAGTCTCGAACGTATTCGGTCTTCGGCGTGAGTACAATCTCTTCAGGCTTACCGTGCTGAATCAACTTTCCTGATTCCATAATGGCGATGTTGTTGCCAATTTTAAGCGCTTCGTCTAAATCGTGACTCACAAACAATATCGTTTTGTTGAGTTTACTTTGTAGAAGTAACAGCTCATCTTGCAACTGGGCACGAATAAGTGGGTCAAGTGCAGAAAAAGGTTCGTCCATTAGCAGAATGTCGGTATCCATAGCAAAAGCGCGAGCTAGACCAACTCGTTGCTGCATTCCGCCAGAAAGCTCATGCGGGAATTTACTTTCCCACTCGGCAAGACCTACCATTTCTATCTGTTCTCTGGCTTTCGCGCGGCGTTCGGCTTTTGGCACACCTTGCATCTCTAAACCAAATGCCACGTTATCAAGGACTGACAACCAAGGCATGAGAGCAAATTTCTGGAATACCATTGAAACACGGTGGGTACGTAGATGACGTAAGGTGGATTCGTCACATTGGGCCAAATCGACCTGTGTATCGCCATCTTTAATTTCTAATGTTCCGCGGCTAATTTCATTCAACCCATTTACTGCGCGCAACAGGCTTGATTTTCCAGAGCCAGACAAACCCATCAAAACACAAATCTCACCCTCTTTAACAGAGAGTGATACGTTGTCGACACCCACAACTTGACCAGTTTCATCAATGATTTCTTGGCGAGTTTTACCTTGGTCCAACTGCTCTAGTGCTAGTGTTGTTTTATCACCAAACACAACATCAAGATTTTTGATGGTAATCGCATCAGAACCTTTCTCATCGATAGATAGGTTTTCAATAACTGGAGTATCGTTCGATTTAATCGTCATCGTTATGCGTCCTTCTGGTTTGGTGTCTTACATAGACGGTCAAGAATCATCGCTACCAGTACGATAGCCAGACCAGCTTCAAATCCTTGTGAAATATTCACGGTATTAAGCGCGCGAACAACCGGTTTTCCAAGGCCATCGGCACCTACTAATGCGGCGATAACCACCATGGAAAGTGACAACATGATGCACTGAGTTACACCCGCCATAATGCTTGGTAGAGCAGCAGGTAACTCTACTTTCAGTAGCAGTTTCATTTTGCTCGCACCAAAGGCTTTACCTGCTTCAATCAGCTCTTCTGGCACTTTTATTACGCCAAGGTACGTCAGGCGAATAGGGGCAGCAATGGCAAATATGATGGTAGAGATAAGGCCCGGTACAATGCCGAGTCCAAATAGAACCAGTGTTGGAATTAGGTATACAAACGTTGGAACGGTTTGCATGAGATCGAGAATAGGTCGAAGCGCGGTGTAGAGCCATGGTCGGTGTGCGGCCATGATGCCAATTGGAACACCGACTAATACAGAGATTGAGGTCGCAGCGAAAACGAGAACAAAGGTTTCTAGCATCTCTTGCCAGTAACCGAGATTGAGAATGGTGAGAAGAGCGGCGACAACGAATATGACAAGCGAAGGCTTGCGATGTAAAAACCAAGCAATGGCTGCAGTGATAAGAATTGGGAGAGCAGGCGGCATCCATTTGAAGATGTCGACCAAAAATAGGATGACCGTTTCTAAAAAGAATGAAATGGCGTCAAAAAAGCCTGCCGCATTGATTGTTAGCCAGTCAACGCCAGCCTCCATCCATTGACCTACAGGTATTTTGTTATCCGTAATAAAATTCACATTAATGCCTTTACTGTTTGTTTTTTCGTGATCTTTCTAAGAGATATTACTGAGAGAATCTTTATCGTTACTTTTATAAATCTATCGGTATAGGGTGGGCCGAAACCCACCATTACTTATAAAACCTAGCTATCTATTTAGATATTTAGCTACGCTTTAACTTGCTTTAGATAGTCAGTTACGGCTTGTGCTGCAACATCACCTTGAAGTGTTTTCACGTTTTCAAGCCAAGCTTTAACTTGCGCTGGATTGTTTTTCAGCCACTGTTGAGCCGCATCTTCTGGTTGTACGTTTTGGTTAAGAATTGCTTCCATCAGCTCGTTTTCCATCTCTAGCGTGAACTCTAGGTTTTGTAGAAGCTGACCAACGTTTTTACACTCTGAAAGGTAGTTAGCACGAACATTGGTGTAGACGCTTGCGCCACCGTAGTTAGCACCAAAGTAGTCATCGCCGCCTGATAGATATTCCATTTCAACATTGCTGTTCATTGGGTGCGGTGCCCAACCAAGGTAAACGATCCATTGGTTACGACGAACGGCGCGGGTTACTTGCGACACCATGCCCGCTTCACTTGACTCAACTAGGTTGAACTCTTTTAGACCAAATGCATCAGAATCAATCATGTCTTGGATAAGGCGGTTACCATCGTTACCCGGTTCGATGCCGTAGATGCGGTCTTTAAATTTGTCGGCATGTTTAACTAGATCTGCGAAGCTTGTTACACCAGCATCGTATACGTATTTTGGTACCGCTAATGTGTATTTAGCGCCTTCTAGGTTAGCGCGTACTGTTTCAACGGTTCCTGCTTCACGGTATTTCGCGATGTCACCTTCCATTGTTGGCATCCAGTTACCGAGAAAAACATCGATATCGCCATTCGCCATTGATGAGTAGGTAACAGGAACAGAGAGAAGGTCAGTTTTTGTTGTGTAACCAAGCCCTTTTAGTAGCTCCGTTGTCACAGCGGTTGTTGCTGTGATGTCTGTCCAGCCTACATCGGCAAAACGCACGTTTTCACACTGTTTAGCTTCAATCGCTGCATAAGCGTTAAATGCGAGTGAGCTGATCGCGAGTGTTGCAAGTGTCTTTTTCATGGTTGACATAATGATTCCTTTTAATCGATCCTTGAAACTGGTTTAAGCAGTTCCTCTATATGTGTTTATGGTCGGTGACGACTGACTATTTTCGATCTAACTTATTGTTTTTATAATAATGTGTTTATTTTTTTGCCTTTAAGAGAGGTTATCGAGTTCTCTCAAAGGTTGATTAATTCGTTGTTTCTCTTCCCATTCTGGTGATATCCATACTGGAACATTCTGTTGTTCTAGCATTGAGTTACCAAGAATCATGTCTGCTGCGCGCTCGGCGACCATAATGGTTGGCGCGTTCAAGTTTCCATTAGGAATGGTTGGGAAAATCGATGAGTCCACAACACGAAGGTTGTTGATGCCACGAACGCGACACTGTTCATCGAGTACCGCCATAGGGTCGTTGTCTGCGCCCATTTTGCAGCCGCAAGAAGGGTGATAAGCACTCTCTACGTTCTCTTTTACCCATTTATCGATATCTTCATCGGAAGTGATTTCTTCTCCTGGCTGAATCTCTTCACCACGGAAGCTATCCATCGCAGGTTGAGATAAAATCTCGCGAGTTAAGCGAATGCAATCACGCCAATCTTGGCGATCTTGTTCAGTAGAGATGTAGTTAAATAGAATTTCAGGCTCAGCATGTGGATCGGCTGAGGTGATGGACACCGTACCGCGGCTCTCTGGCTTATTCGGACCAACATGGACTTGAAAACCATGCCCATCGAAGGCTGCTTGTCCATCGTAACGCATCGCGGCTGGTAAGAAGTGGTATTGAATGTTTGGCCACTTAAGCCCTTTGCGTGAGCGAATAAAAGCACACGATTCAAAGTGGTTAGTTGCGCCAAGCCCTTTACGAGTGAGGATCCATTCTGCGCCAATCATCCCTTTGCTGACTAAATCGAGCTTGCCATTCAAAGTGATTGGTTTCTTGCAGTGATACTGGAAATAGACTTCTAAGTGGTCTTGAAGGTTTTCACCTACGCCAGCTAATTCATGTTTAAGCTCAACACCTGCTTTTTCAAGTACTGGTTTCGGGCCGATACCTGATAGCTGGAGAAGTTGAACCGAGCCGATAGAGCCAGCACTTGAAATGACTTCTTTGTTGGCACGAACTTCTATGATCTTGCCTGACTTTTCAAACTCAACGCCCACCGCGACTTTATTTTCGAGGTCTCTTTCTTCAAGAAGAACCTTACGGGTAACTACACCCTTCATAAGAGTGAGGTTTGAACGTTTTAGAGCGCGTCGAAGATAGGCGTTTGAAGTGGAAGCGCGAATACCTTTATCAACGGTCATGTGCATCGGGCCAAAGCCTTCTTGCTGGTAGCCGTTGTAATCTTCAGTTTTCGGGTAGCCGGCATCTTGACCTGCGTCGATAAACGCTTGGTAAAGAGGATTCAGTTCCATTTCATTACCGCCGCAGGTACCTAATGGACCATTGCCACCACGGTATTTGTCTTCACCCTGTATCCATGTTTCAGCACGGCGGAAGTAAGGTAAACAGGCTTGGTAGTTCCAACCTGCTGCGCCTTTCTCTTCCCACTCATCAAAATCACAAGCGTGACCACGAACATACACCATGCCGTTAATTGAAGAGCTGCCACCGAGAACTTTCCCGCGTGGGCAGTGCAGCTGTCGTCCATCTAGGCCAGACTCTTGCTGCGTTTCAAATTGCCACGTGTATTTGTCAGTGTTCATTGGGTACGAAAGCGCCGTTGGCATCTGGATAAAAATACTCATATCCGTTCCGCCAGCTTCTAAAAGTAATACGCTGTGTTGACCGCTTTCGGTTAGCCGATCAGCTAATACGCAGCCGGCCGAACCCGCACCGACGATAATATAATCGTAGCGTTGTTGCATGTTGTGTCTCCGTGGTGTCTAGCCCCGTTTTTTAATCTCTTGTTTGTGCTTTAGGTTTAAGCACTATTTTTTAATGAGGTTAAAGGGCTAGAAAACTTATAATTTGTGTTGAGTGTTCAAATCAGCATAAGGATTAAGCATACGGGCTGGCGTAGTCGCCAAGTTCGATGAGAATGCTCTTTGTTTGGGTATAGCTAAGTAAGGTTTCCGGGCCATTTTCACGTCCGATACCTGATTGCTTATAACCGCCAACAGGCATTTCCGCCGGAGAGTCACCCCAAGTGTTTACCCAACAGATCCCAGCTTGCATTTGATGAATTACGCGATGAGCACGAGATAGATTTTGTGTGAAGATGCCCGCGGCGAGACCATACTTAGTGTCGTTTGCGCGACGAATAACATCGTCTTCATCGGTGAATTTAAGCACAGACATGACAGGGCCAAAAATCTCTTGCTGCACATGGGGCATATCATCTTCGCAATCAACAAAAACGGTTGGAATGACAAAGTTGCCACTTTCCAGCCCATTTTCTGTTACCTGATAACCGCCAGTTAGCAAGGTTGCACCGGATTGCTTTGCTTGTTCAATGGCATTGAGCACTTTAGATAGATGATCTTTGGAGATGAGCGCGCCAATTTGAGTGTCCATATTCATTGGGTCGCCAACGACGAGCTTCTCTGTACGGGTTTTTAATTGAGCGATGAAATCGTCATAGATGTTTTCATGAACATAAACGCGCGTGCCGTTGGTACAAACTTCACCTTGTGTATAGAAGTTCGCAACCATCGAGGCCGACACAGCATCGTTTAACTTAGCGTCATCAAATACGATCAGTGGTGATTTACCACCAAGCTCCATCGTGACGCTTTTCAGAGTCTTAGCGCTGTCTGCCATGACCGCTTTACCCGTCCCTGTTTCGCCTGTGAATGATACTTTGGCAATGTCAGGGTGAGCCGTCAGCATTTGGCCAACACGATAGTCACCTTGAACGACGTTAAATACGCCATCAGGCAGCCCTGCTTCGGTGAATATTTCAGCAAGTTTTAGTGCCGTTAAAGGCGTTTCTTCTGATGGTTTGAAGATCATCGCATTGCCTGCTGCTAGAGCAGGGGCTGATTTCCACATCGCGATTTGAATCGGATAGTTCCACGCGCCGATACCTGCACAGACACCTAATGGTTCACGGCGAGTGTAGAAAAACTGGTTCTCGTTCAATGGTTGTTGCTCACCTTGCATAGAAGGAATAAGACCTGCGAAGTACTCAATAACATCCGCGCCAGAGGCGACATCGACTTCAATGGCTTCTTGTAGAGGCTTACCAGTATCGGCCACTTCAAGCTCAGCAAGCTCTTTGTTTCGTGCTCTAAGTATTTCTACAGCTTTCAGTAATATACGGCTGCGTTCTACCGCTGACATTGCAGACCAAACACTAAATCCATGCTGGGCTGATTTAACCGCTCTTTCGATGTCTTGCTGTGAAGCTTGACCAAGGATTGCGATAGTCTCGCCATTAGCAGGATTCGTGCTAGTAAAATGTTCACCAGATGTTACGGGTGAGATTTTGCCGTCGATGTATAACGAGTTCATTTCCATTTGAGTATCTGACTTAATAATTAGTGGTGTTAGAGGTGCAAGCGTAAAACGTGAGTTGTTTTTCAAGGTAGTCATTGATGATGGCGCGCGCTCTGTCCGCGTTAATCCCTTCAGGGTTCAATGTGCCTCTCAGCCATATACCGTCAATGAGGGACGCGATACCTTGTGCAACGAGTTCCGCTTGTTCTGTGTTCAATAGTGCTTTTAATTCGATTCGTAAATGAGACAGCAATCGCTTTTCATTTACGCGCTGTAGCCGCTTAAGCTGAGCGTCATGCATTGAGTAAGACCAAAATGCCAACCATGTTTTCGCCACCTTGTTTTCAGCCTGATAACCTTCAAAGTTGCCACTGATGATGGCGTTAATTCTTTGTTGGTGGGCATTGGCCGGTAATGCTTTGAGCAATGAACCAATGGTATCGGAATGCTGGCGAAGGATCGCTCTCATGGTCTCTTCAAGAAGGCCATGTTTGCCACCAAAGTAGTGATTAATGATCCCTGTAGATACACCTGCTTCTTTGCTGATCAAAGCAATGCTCGCCGCGTGTAATCCGACACGATCAATGACCGTCATTGTCGCTTTAACAAGCTGCGGTTTACGTATATCAGGCATCCCGACCTTGGGCATTTTTGGTCCTTTTTATTTTTTATTGAACGTTCAATTAATTATAAAATGACAGATAATTCATTAGAGTTCAAACTATTATTTAGGGGTGGGTGGGTGCGTTTTTTGTGGTTTTGCTAGGTTAGTTGTTTAAAAACAATTGGTTATTGATAGTTTGAGTGCTAAGCATTAGAGGTGTAAAGATTTGAGCTGTGATGTTTATTGGTCGAAGTTCTTTGTGTTTATTAGTAGCGATGGTGAAGGTGAGTGAATATTTGAATCTTGGCTTTTAGGTCGTTATTTTAAGGCAGAAGCAAGAACAAAAAAGCGCAGTCGATTAACTACGCTTTTGTGAGATTGAGTCATTTATGGCGCGTGAAAAGGCGCTAATTAAACTCGTAGGTATATGAAATACCCATGCGGTTGTTTTGGCCGAAATCGTCGTCTGCCATAACACCAAAGAAATTGAATGATTGAGCTTGAGTCAGTTTGTGGCTTAGCCCTGCACCAACCCAATAACCAGAGTAGTCATCAGACCCCATTGAGCCGCCACCAAAAGTCATCAGTGACCACTTTTCACTGAGTGGTTTTAGAGCAAACATGCCCACATAACCGCCATGAGAGGTAAAGCGAGTCATTACGTAGTCGTTGTCACTCTCGGATTTTTCTCCGGCTATTTCACCGTCGTTATAGCTATAGCCCGCCATAGGGAAAATTTGCCAACCGTAAGGGGTAATATCAAAGTAACTCAGCGGAATAAATGAGCCGATGCTGTAGTTATTTTTATAACCATCGTGATCGTACTCTGCTCGGCTAAAATTAAAATTAAGGATGCCCATCGGCAATAGCCAAGACCCTCCGACACGCCACTCATCTCCATCTGAGTTAATACGGGCGTTGATCATGCGGGCGTCATCTAGGCCTATTGAGCCTGAGAACTGCACACCGTCAACGTAAGCAAGACCTGCTTTGGTGACAATTTTAGTCGGGTCTTCGTGGTGCTTCTCTTCTTCTGCTTGCACAGAAAAAGCACACGCGGTCAGTGCAAAGATAGAGATTAAAGATTTTTTCATGAATTAGACTTCAAAGTGAGTGTTGCACCCAAACATGGGTCGAGGGGGTCGGTGATACCGCTGATATTCTTGCTGTATCGCTTACACGGATAGTGAAAACCTATCCAAATATGCTGCCGTTATTGTAACGTTCTAAATTCTCAGCCTACGCACCGAGAGTGCGTAGGCTGAGAAAGAACAAATTTATTTATGCTTTGTTTTTCGAGCGCTAACTTAGAATGTGAAGTTTACGCCAACGAAGTGCATGCGACCATCGAAAGTGCCGTTAACGCCCCCAGCTCCTATGAGTGGGTGGTTACGATCCATTTCTACCGAGCCTAGATCTGCATACTCGTAGAAGAAGTCAACGCCAGTGTCACCCCAGTTAGTGCTTGCACCTAGAGTGTAACGGTATTGTTCGCCAACAGGCAGGTCAACCCATTGCATTGAAGGATCGTCTTGCGGTGATGTTTCATAAGAGAAGCCTGCTTTCAGGCGCCAGTCAGTATTTAGTTGGTAATCGGCACCCACAGCGAATTTCCATGTATCACTCCACTGACGTTCGATATCTAATAGACCAGTACCTGCACCGAAGTCCATTGCGGTATTGTCCATTCTGCTCCAGCGATGGTATTGCACCGTTGCCAATAGATCTAGTTCTTGAGTAAGTGAGAGTTGACCGCTGACATCAATAATTTCAGGAACAGAAATGTCAGTCGCTATTGAAGGAGACAGTGGTCCCTCTCTAGGAATATCAAGACTAAAGTTATGTTCAATCTTAGATCGGTAACTTGCGCCAACAGACCAAGAATTCGAATGTTTGTACATTACACCGAAGTTAAACCCAACAGCTCTGTCGGTATCTTGTTCCGGAGATATTAATGCTGTTGTTTGTTCAAGAGAAACCCAATTCAACATTGCACCAGCGCCCATAGACCACTGGTCATCAATTTTGAATGCTAGCGATGGGTTAAATTGAATTACCGTTAGTGTTACTTCATCTAGAGCGTTAGCACCAGCCCATTCTTGACCGTAGCTAATACTAGATCCACCGACTACTCCTAAAGCGAGACCCAAGTGTAGGTTTTCTTCCAACTCGGTAGCGTGGAATAACCCTACTGAAGGCATGATAGTATGCCCTTTAGCATCGCCATTATCATTTCTATCTGTGTATTCCATTTCAAGGTCTAGGAGTAGAGTGTTAACTGTTGTCTTGCTTTCACCCATGTGAGACATAGTCGCCGGGTTTGCCCACATTGCGGCTGCCGATTGTGTATATACACCGTCACCTGCACCAGCAGTACCTGCATTGGCAACTACTGCTTCCTGCATAAAAAAGCCGCTTGCGTTTGCAGCGGTTGCACTAAACATGGCCGCGCCTAGAAGAGACAAAGCGAAAATAGGGGTAGCATGGCGAGTTTTAGATTGTAGAGTCGGGGACATTGATGTTTGCATTATTCAGTCACTCTTATAGGAAGCTTCCTGCCTCGAACGAAAGCCTATGAATCCTTGTGACATAGACAGTTAAATTTGCGTTGAATTGTAACTAATCGTTCCCGTACAATTGGAATAAAGCTTATTCCGACTTAATACTTGCAATACAGTTGTAAAATCGACTTGAGAATAGAAGGGTGATCTTTATTCAGGAAAACCTTATCTAGTCAGAGGTCTCAAGCTAGGCTGTAATGATAGACTTGCGACATAATCGAATAGCTTTACGAAAAATAATAAAAATACAGACAGTGACTACTTATAAATGAATGATTTAAATGCCCTACATGTTTTTCTAGCGTTAATGCATACACGTTCTACCCAGCGGGCAGCAACGAAGTTGGGCCGTTCCCAATCGTATGTATCCAAAGTATTAGCGCAACTGCGTGAAGACTTAGGCGATCCTCTATTTTTACGCAACTCCATGGGTCTTGTTCCTACTAGTTATGCTGAATCAATAGAACCTAAAGTAAGAAATGCACTTGAGCAGTTAACCATTGCTTTAGAGCCAGAACGTTTTGACCCAATGTCATTGGATAAGGTCACGATTCATATTGTCAGCCCTTACTTGGCTAATATTGGTAAAGATTTAATTGTCGCATTAAGAAAAGAAACCAAAGCTCTTATTGAACTTCGCGAATGGACTAATGGTTCAGAGCCACTGATACTGGCTGAGGAAGTCGATATTGGCTTACATGCGATCAACGACAAACCGCAAACGTTTTATCAAAAGCGAGTTCATTCAGGCGCTGGTTATTTCGCGGGCAATAAAGAAGGCGAGTACATTAAATTTCTAGTGCCTGGAATCAATGAGAGTGCTGATCATTTTCGTACGTTAGATCCTAATATTGAAGTCGGAATTATCGTAGATAATCAAGTGGTTATGAATGATATGATGGATAGTTGCTTTACGCTTAAATACGAGCCGTACTTTGAGTCTGACCATCATGTAAAACTCAATCTAGATGTTGCTTTAATTATGAAGGCTTCTTTGCGCCACTCTCCAAAACAACAATGGCTGGCGAGTATCATCGAACCGATTATCAAACAGACAGTTGAGATATGGATAGAAAACAACAAAGGTATATAAAGCTTTTATTTTGAAGAAAAGAAAAAGGGAAGCGCATTACTTCCCTTTTTAGTCTGTAATGAAAATGAACTATAGCGCTGAAAGGTATGCTTTATAAGCCTTCAAACGTACGGTAGCACCACCGATGATGTCCATGAAACCAAGCATTGGGTGAGGCTTTTTAGCTGAAACCCAGCCTGAACCTGTAGCACCGATAGGTACGTTGTAACCTTCTGGCTCTTCAAATTCGATGATAATTGTACGGCCGTGTGATCCCATGTTATTACCAACGTGTTGGCGAACATGTTGTGAGCCGTTCAATACTGAAACGCGCGCTTCACCAGTACCGGTTGTTACACTGTGTACGCGGCCACGGAAAATTTCACCTGGGTATGCATCAACGTAAAACTCAGCAAATTGACCTATTTCGATGCCACGGAAGGTTTGATCTGCAATACGCATTTCAACAAACTTCTTACCAGTGTTGTACAAGTGCATGTTACCGACACGAGTACCGTCAACAAGGTTGGCGATCGCAAGTTGTCCATCAAATGGAGCTCGCACTTCACGGCGCTCATTTTGCCATTTAGCCGTCGCAACTTGTGCATCTAGAGCTAGGATTTGAGCGTGTGCAGAAGCGATTTGAGCATGAGTAGATTCGATGCTTGTTTGCAGATCGTCACGTGCAGACTGTTGTGCAAAGTCATTAAGTTTCGTTAATCGGTCAAGGTTACGCTCGTCGTTCTCAATTTTCAGTGTTAGCGCTAAGATTTCAGCGTGCGCTGCTTTCTTTTGTGCATCCAATCCTTCTAATTGGTACTCCGTATCTTCTGCTTTTAGCGTATAGATAAGGTCGCCTTTTTTAACCATTTGGTTGTGGTCAACAAAGACGGTTTCTACTTCTTGGCCCAATAGTGGGCTAAGAACAGCGTGTGGCGCTTTAACAGTCGTACTGTCTGTTAAATCCGCTGGAGACCAAAAACGGTGAGCAGTAAAGAGTGCAAATGCAAGCATTACACCTGTACCGACGATGATAACCGCGTTGCGTAGTGTCCACGAAATTACACCTGTTTTAACTAAGATCCAACAGATAAGTACATAAGGGAGCATTATTTCTTTCATGGCTTATTCCTCTACCTTGACTGCTGCTGGTTTACGACCGTTACGGATGATGTTTGAAAGTTCTCTTGCAAGAACATCCCAACGAGCGAATGCGATGATGATGGCAAGTACCCACCATGCTTTATCAATAAATAGGCCACATAGAGACAGTGCAAATACGATTTGAGTATGTGCGCTCGACATCTCTGCTGCCTTGTGGACAGCAACTTCATGCAGCTGCCAGAAGAGGTAAATAACATAAACGATGATGGCGACAGTGACGAAGAAAACGAAACCCATAAAGATTTCAGAATCAAGCAGCTTTAGAATTGTAGGGAAGCCATTAGAAAAATACTCTTCAGGAAGATCCTTACCATGAATGGTTCCAAGCTTAGATAGCCCAACAGATGAGCCAACTAATGTACCGAGAATGATAACGGTTTTGATGATAAACATTACGGTAGTTTTGACAATCCTAGTCAATTTAGCCCATTGCCCTTCCATAGGTGCTTGGGGTTCGTTATTGGTCGACATAATGTGTTGTACCTTATTTATTGATCTGCAGCGTACTTTACACACTGTGATATTTTTTATGGAATAACCTTTATTCCGAGTTCATCCTCAACTTTTATTTATTCACGCTTGATTTATAAATAGATTTAACATTAGTCCAAGTGTGGTCATCGATTTGAGTATTTGTTGTTTCAGGAATAATCGTTATTCCTATACACAATTTGATATATCGCTACACTAGCGCGCACTAATTGTTCTCCCCCTTTTGCTCCAAGGAACCTCTAGATTCATGAAATTCAGCACAAAAGTACTTGCTCTAGGCACGCTAATTAGTTTGATTGGCCTGTCAGTATTAAGTTTTATTCAGTACCGGACCATTAGCCAAGAAGTAGAAAAGACGATTGAGTCCAAGATTGAACTGGCAGCGAGCCAAGTGGCTGAAGTGATTAATAGTGAACTTCAAGGGAAAAGAAATTTAGCCAACTATCTATCAGGTTTACTTGCAAGTACAGGAATTGAAGACGTTAAGGGCCTAATTGAGCAACAAAGCTTGGCCACTGTGTTTGTCACTGCAGGGATTGGTTACGAGAGTGATGGTTCAATCATTCATAACGATTCTGGTTGGACAGCCCCTTCAAATTGGGACTCACGTACACGTCCTTGGTATCAAGATGCCAAGCGTAATGGAAAGCAGAGTGTAACCAAACCTTATGTGGATGAAGGCACAGGTGCGGTTCTTATCTCTATTTCACAGCCTGTATATAGTACGAGTGGTTTTGTGGGAGCGTCGTTTTTTGATGTAGATCTGACATCACTGGCGTCGCTGATTTCTAACGTTGAGCTTGAATACGCAACGGTATTTGTTGTCGATGGTGATGGAACTGTCATTGCCCACCCTGATAACAAGCTTAACGGTGAGCACATGTCGAAATTTATTGGGCGCAGTGCGATTGTTGAACGTACTGAGCTGATTGATGTTCAAGGCAAACAGTATTACCTCGATTTCCATTCGACAGCTGGTGAAAACTGGTTTGTTGGTATTTTACTTCCGTATGACGAAACACACTTACCACTGGAAGAGATGAAAGTGACGGTGTTGATTTTATTCCTGGTTATCTCAATTATTTCATTCGCTGTGTTTATTGGCTCAATGAAGGTCTTAATGCGTCCGTTATCGGCACTTAATCAAGCGATGAAAAATGTTGCTTCAGGTGATGGCGATCTAACAAAGCGTCTTGATACCAATACAGATCAAGAATTTAAAGAACTAGCGACTAGCTTCAATGGTTTCGTTGCAGTGATTCAAGAGCTTATTCAAGATACTAAACAAACAGCAACGCACATTACTCAGTATTCAAGCGTGGCAGCGAATAGCGCGAAAGATTCAGAAGGGTTGTTATTTACCCAGCAGCAAGAAGTTGAACAATTGGCGACGGCGATGAATGAAATGTCGACCACATCTGGCTTGGTTGCTCAGAATGCTCAAAGTGCCGCAGAGTCAGCACAAACCGCTGATGTTGCAGCGGGTGAAGGCAGTAGCATCGTCCTTGAAACCACGCAAGCGATTCAGAACTTAGGGGATCAGCTTGATGATTCAATGAGTGCGGTGAGAGATCTGGGTAACTCAATTGGTAATATCGAATCCATTGTTAGTGTTATTAATGAAATAGCCGATCAAACCAACTTACTGGCGCTCAACGCAGCGATTGAAGCAGCCCGCGCTGGTGAGTCAGGTCGTGGCTTTGCCGTTGTTGCCGATGAAGTGAGAACACTTGCAAAGCGTACTCAGGATTCAACTACTGAGATTCGCTCTATGATTGATAAGCTTCAAGAAGGCTCTCAATCGGTGACTAAGACCATGAATACCAGTCACAGCCTTGCGATGTCGACCGTTGAGCAGGCGCAAACCGCAAATCATGCGCTGGAAGATATTCGTTCAGCTATCTCTTCAATTACAGAAATGAACATTCAAATTGCTTCGGCTGCAGAAGAGCAAAGCCTTGTTGCGGAAGAGATCAATAACAACACCGTCAGTATTAAAGAGCTGTCAGACAAAGTCGCGGGTAAAGCTTCCCATACGAGTGACCAAGTTAACCAGCAGTCTGAACATATAGAAGAACAGAACAAGCAGCTTAATCAGTTTATTGTTTAAATACGCTTAAGAAACAGACGAATAACGACAAGACATTGCTGTTGTTTAAATAAAATTGGCAGCAATATGACATATTGTAAGCATGAACATGTTCTATTTTCCAAATGAATGCTTTGATGTGACATAATTAGCACGATAATGCTTGTTCGTTGAATAGCGAACCAGCCATGTCGTTGATATTAAGTTTTCCATATATTTATGAGGAACCATTGATGAATCTTCATCACCTTGACTTGAATTTGTTGAAAACCTTATTGGTTTTGCTGCAAGAAAAAAATACCAATAGAACTGCAGAACGTCTCAATACAAGTCAGCCAGCCGTTAGTCGAAATCTCGCTAAGCTAAGAGATCAGCTAGGTGATCCACTCTTTATTCGTCAATCTCGTGGATTGAAGTTGACGCCTAAAGGTGAAGAATTGGCAGAGCGTTTACCTAAAGTGTTTGAGGATTTAACTGAAGCACTGTCGGGTGAAGAGTTCTTACCTGAAAAACAGGTTGGTGTGATTAAAATCGCGATGAATGGATTCTTAATAGAAACACATGGCTATCAAATTTGTGAGGCGATTACTCAATCAGCGCCGAACGTGACGGTCGAGCTATTGAGTTACTCGGCAAAAACTGGTGCGGAGTTAATTAATGGTGAGCTAGATTTTGCTGTTAGCTACTACCCACTTGATGTATCAAAAGAACTAAGACAAGTACCGATAGGCTTACTTGATTTTGTTGGTATCGTGCGCAAAGAGCACCCGCTGGAAGGCGCAACAGTCTCTATAAATGAAATGCTTAAATTTGATATTGGTGGTTTAATTATTCCTGAATTCAATCATAGGCATATGTTGCTTGCTGATTTCGTAAAGACGGAAGATTACTTCAGACCAAAATTTAGAAGCCAAGCCATTAATCCACTTCTAAGTTCGGTTCGTAATTCAGATTTGGTCTTTGTGGCTCCAAAGTCGTTAATGAACACCATTGATGAGAGACAATATGGCTACGTAGAAGTTTTTGATATTGAAAAGCGCAATGAGATTAAAGTTGGGCTTTTGTATAACAGTAAGTATTTGAAATCAGAAAAATTCAGATGGATAGAGTCAATTTGTGATTCGATTATTCCACCGGATATGATCAAATGATTTTTCGTTAGTGTTGTTATAAACGACACGAAAAGAAAACCCGATAACGAGTAATTCGCTATCGGGTTTTTTGTATCAGTAACGTTGCCGTTTACTTACCAGTACCAGATTAGAATTGGTAGTTGTACTCAATTTTGTGATCGCCGGTTTGGTAACGATTGTTCTCATTCCAGTTTGCAAAGTAACGTACGTTTGAGCGAGGGTTGATTTGGTAACTGATTGCGGCTTCGTGAAGTAAAATTTCTCCGCTATCAATCCCAAAAGCATTTGCTTTGTAATCATCAGAACCGGATACGCTGCCCATGTACATTGGGTTATAGTTCAACCAAATTTTATCGGTGATTTCTACTTTGCTGTAAAGGCCAGCAACATAGAATGTGCCGTGGATATCCCAGCGGTCTTGTGCCTGAAGCGCTCCTGAGTTATCGGTATCGAATGAATCACCAAATGCTACGCCCATACCCGCTAATGGGTATAGATTTACAGGGCCCATCTTCGGCAGAGCTTGAATAAAGCTGTAAGACGCTGAACCTTGAGTTCCACGTGGTCCATCAAATCCAAGATTCACGTCAACTTGAGAGCCACGGCCATTGGTAAGATCAACGCCAAAATTGCGGTAACGTAGCGAGTCAATGCTGTCATCTGCGCCGCGACCATTCCAACCTACCGCTTCGCCTGCGATGCCTTTTACTTCAATGATGTTCATGCCCATCGTTGTATCACTACCTGTATCGTACGTTTGGCCGATTTTCAGGTT
This sequence comes from Vibrio kyushuensis, assembly GCF_050337325.1. Classification (NCBI taxonomy): domain Bacteria; kingdom Pseudomonadati; phylum Pseudomonadota; class Gammaproteobacteria; order Vibrionales; family Vibrionaceae; genus Vibrio; species Vibrio kyushuensis. Next base: position 168,346 of record NZ_JAKJSV010000008.1, on the reverse strand, counting down.
GATACCTTTGTCTGTGTAGCCAACACCTGCTTGAGTGAAGACAGCCAGCGGGTCAGACATGTCTTGAATGTCATCTTCAGCCATTACGTTAGAAGACAATAGAACGGCTACTGATGCTGCAATAGCGGTTAGCGAAAGTGGCGCTTGGTTTTTCATAACATTACTCCAAAAAGGGATGAGAAGTAATGTCCGTTTACTTCAAAAAATTTAAAGTAAATATATAGGAGCAGATATAACTATCAATGGTCTAGAGGTTATACCAGATATACAATACACTTATATTAGCAACCTCTAAACTTAGGCAGAAAACTTGAGCGATACTGGTGCGGAAAATTGCTGTTAGTTAACTCTACTTAGTATGCGGTGGGTTAGTAGCAACTGTTTTGATAGTCGGTTATTTTTAAACCGCAATATGAGCTTCGGAACCCATATAAGGTGCGTTATTAATCGGCTTACTCGTTTTATATGAATCGTCGAAAGGTGAAACTCGTCACACCATTGCCTCAGTGCCGTTAATCGAGTTTCTTGGCTGACCCCTGACAGCCGGAATGAATCAAGAAGAAACAGCAGAATATCTCGTGCTCTAAGTAACGAACTTGCCGAGCGTCTCGCCTCCTCTAAGTCAAGCAGTATGACCTTACCTTGGCTATCCACGACCATATCGCGCATTGCAGGGCGACCATGAACGATCTTCGCTTTATGCAGAGAGTTCAGGCTATTAAGAGCGGAATAGAACAGAGTCTTGTTCTCTGTCTCTTGTTTCGTGGTGATTGGTTTTCCTGCACATAGGGTGACAAAGTAAGCTCTCCCTTTCGTGTAGAGGCGTGGAATGGGTAGATTGAGGCGCTGGCAGTCAGCCAGTATCGAGGTCTCTTTAGTAAAGCGTTGCATTGGAGATAGACCGCTGTGCAAGATCAGGTGTCTCCATGGTTTATAGATAGTTAGAAAACCATTAATTAATAGACTGACCGCGTTACGTTTTTCTTCACCGCGTTTTTTAAGCCAGTAGCGTTTCCCCCCACGCTCAAGCAGATGCACATATTCTGTATTCTCACTATGCATGAGCGACTTTCTCTTTGTATAGCGACGTGATCACGTCGGTTATCCATTTAGTAATCGGCTTATTGGCGTTTTTTTGAGCGTACGAAATTACAATTGGAGTGTCGGCCAATTGAGCCTTATCGAAATCTAGTTGTAGTGGCCTCAGTGAGGTGCGTGAGGGGTCACAAATTCGAAGTGATGAAGGTAGCAACATTTGTGAGCTTTCAGCAGCTTGAATGGCTAACGAGATGCTGTCGGTTTGAAGTTTGATCTGTGGTACCCCACCAAGGGCGTTGCAGACGTGATTGAACTTTTCTTGCTTCTCATCCCAACTTGGTACAGACAAAGAGATAAAAGGGAAGTCACAGATGTCGCTCCAAGATAGTAATGATTTTTTAAATAGCGGGTGATTTGGTTGAGCAAACATCTGAAATTTATCTTCTGCGAATGTTTGTTGAACAATAGATTTAGGATAGTGAGCAGAGAAGTAGTTGATGCCTAACGTAGCTCTATCATCAAGAAATTGTTCAACAGCATTGGATTCCCACCCTTTCAAATACCAAGTTGCATTAGGTGCTGCTTGTGACAGCTTTTGAAAAATATCAATGCCGAATAGCTGCTGGGTTGGGTGGTTTAGGAAGATCTGATATTTTCCCGATAGTGATTTTGGATCAAAATCAAAGTTAGTACTTACAACCTGTTCTAGGCTATCAATAATCAAGGGAAGTTTAATAAGCAACTCGGCCATTAGTGCGGTAGGTTCAAGCTTATTGGCAATCCGAACATAAAGTTGATCATTTAGAGTCGTTCTATTTTTAGATAGGATCCGAGCGACTGCTGACTGGGATAGGTCAAGCCTTTCTGCAGTTAAATAAGTATTCTTTGTTTCATTTAAATCGATCAATACTCGCATTGATCGAATGTCTAAGTTATCAATCATCCTTACACCACTTACGTTTACTATAGTTAGGTTCGTTGCTGATTAGGTTCGTTGCTGATTAAGTTCGTTGCTAATTAGATTTAAAGCCCACCTTATGATGAGCTTTAAATTGTCCGTCCATGACTGCTGCTTTTTTAGAAGCGACAGTTTTTAGAAGCGCCAGTCAAAGCCGATTGATACTTTTGCTTCTTCACCACGTAGGTAATCTCTACCCGGTAATCCATTCAGTTCGTTGATCTTAATGTTGGTGTATTTACCTTCTAAGTAGATATTGAAGATCGCTCCACCAACTTGTGTACGTGTACCTTGCAATAGCATTATGTCGACCATCTCCATTTCTACACCGCCATAAGATGAGCCACCAAAGGCTTGGAACACTGTGTAGAAAGTGTCATTCCATGGTTGCAAACCATACAGGTTAACCGAAACCATGTGAGCGTCATCGCCACCAAGTACACTTTCTACAGCCCCTGAATTAATACCTGAGATGCTATTAAGTGCATTAAAGACACCTGCTTGACCAGTACCCGTTGAGTAACCATTCATTTCGTTGGGTACGATCGTTCCACGAATATTTTGTGCGATCTGTTTAGTGTCAAAATCAACGTACGAGTAATTTACAGAAGGAAATAACATAGTTTTATCGTTCGTTGCGGTCAGTGGTAGCATGTAGCCACCGGTATACATATTCGTTGTATCGGTGAGGTAGATATCCGCGTATACCCCACCAAAACGCTCATCAAAATTGGCTAAACGAAAGCGAAAATCTTCTGATTGACTAAAGTACTCACCAATCATAATCGTTTGTGTTTGATACTCACCTTCACCATATAGGTTGTTAAAGCCACCACCGGCAACCAGTTTAATCTCACCTTCATGGTCGGTTGCAATGCCGCCACGCCATGCGGTATTACGCGGGTCAGCATCATGAACCTCATGAGACTCTTCTCCAGCGTAAGCGTTAATAGAAGCAAGCGTACAAGTTGTTAGTGCAAGGCTAAGTAGTTTTTTATTAAACGTGTTCATAGTTTTATCACCCGTATAAGAGCTTTCGCTCTAGAATCAAATTTAGGGTGATTATCAATAGCTTCAGTCGATATGTTAACGCCACTTATTGACATTCAGCAAGTCGGTATTCGACTGGGAAATATATTAATAATATTTATCTTATTTAAAGTTATTGTTTTTAATGGCGTTTACTTTAATGGGTTGAAAATTGAGAGCTTTATTCCAAATGGAATAATCATTATTCCAATTAAAATTCGACTTGAAGTGGGGACGGGTGGAGAAAAGAGAGGATAAAAAGAACCTTAGATAAGGTAAGAGTGCTGATAGGCATCAACACTCCTTTCATGATTGAGTTAGGTAAGCAACGCTAATTCTGCTTTAACTCACTTAACACATGGTGAAGAGAAGAGCGAACAAGAGGAGATAGAGCTAGAACTTCCTCGCATGGCTCAACTAAGTCTGGGATCTGGTAAGTGATCATCTCAGCTGCAATGGCCGAGCGAACGCCATTGTTGGAATCTTCGAATGCCAAGCACTGTTTAGGGTCTATATTCAAACGCTGTGCTGCAAGCAAGTAAATTTCAGGATCTGGTTTGCCATGTGTCACTTCACAACCTGTCGTCAGGTTATCAAAGAAGTGATCCAATCCAGCAAGCTTTAGTTTAATAGCAGCCACGTCTTTTTGTGTCGAAGTCGCAACCGCAGTGGGGATGTTGTTGGACTTTAACCAAGTGAGTAATTCAACCACGCCTTCCTTCACAGGGATCGCTTGGTGTTTTACCACGGCATTATATCGCTCCCGCCACTCAATATGCAGAGCGGGGTAATCAAGGTCAGGGCCATAACCTTGGCGAATAACTTGCTCAATACCCGCGGAGTTACGGCCAATAATCGAGAGATAAACATCCTCTAAGAAAGACACATTTTGGGCTTGGCATGCTTGTTTAAAAATCGACATGCAGACTCGCTCGGTATCGAGAAGTAATCCATCCATGTCAAAAATCGCGGCTTGAAAATTCATAGAGTTCGTATCGTTTATCTATCCAAAAAAGAGTGGGCATTGTGGCATGTTTAATTATAGACGACCACAAATGCGAGCCATTTGTTATCTACAAGACCGAATGTTAATCGAGTGGAATGAATGTGTAATTGTAAGGTAGCCATTTAGTGGTGATTTATGTGAATTTTGAGCTTGGAATTATCTAGATCAATGAATGTGCGATTAATCGTTTTTTGCATCGTTTCAATCGATATTTTTCAATAATTAACCCTCGACAATGAGGCTTATGAAAAGGTAATGTCACACGAAATTAACCTTAATATTAGTATGGTATTTACTTTACTAATGTGTGCTTACGGGACGGTAAGCGGCAGGGTAAAGATAAAATAAAGAAAAGGTTTGATAGCGACGCATCAAGAATATTGCCGCTATTTCAATAGCCTAGAATATAAATGGAAGTAACGTCTCTTATTGAGCGAGGAAAATATGGTTCAAATTGTCATCGATGGCAAGTTTAGGATTGTTGAAGAAGGTCAATCACTACTAGAAGCATCAAAAGTATGTGGGTTAGAAATCCCTTCTCTTTGTGGTCTTAACAAATCGTCAGATAAGATCCCATGCGATCTCTGCGTTGTTGAAGTCGAAAGTGGCGGCATGAAGCGCTCATGTGAAATGGAAGTATATGACGGGCTCAATGTGATTACTCAATCGCAAGCACTGACCGATCATCGTAAATATGCGCTAAATCGTATTATGACGGATCACTATGCTGACTGTGAAGCGCCATGTAAAACGGCGTGTCCAGCGGGCGTAGACATTCAATCTTACTTGCACTACATCGCTCAAAATGATCATAAAAAAGCGATAGAAGTAATAAAGCGTACACTGCCAATGCCTTTGTCTATTGGTCGTGTTTGCCCTGCATTTTGTGAAACAGAATGTCGCCGAAATCTTGTTGATGAGTCTATTGCGATTCGTCAGCTAAAACGTCATGCTGCTGATGCTGATTTAACCGCGCAAGAGAGCTACACACCACCGAAAAAAGCCGACAAAGATAAGCGTGTCGCTATCGTTGGTGGTGGACCGGGCGGGCTAACCGCAGGTTACTATCTTTCAAACGAAGGTTATTCAGTCACCGTATTTGAATCGATGCCGAAAGCGGGTGGTTGGCTTCGTTACGGTATACCAGAGTACCGTCTACCAAAGAGCATTCTTGATAAAGAAATTGAGCTGATGTGCCGTAATGGCATGGAAATCAAAACCAATCAAAAACTGGGCGAGCAGATCACGCTGTCTCAGTTAAGTGAAGATTACGATGCCGTGTGTTTAGCCGTTGGTGCATCTGCCGCGGTTGAGATGAACTATACGGGCAGTGATTTTGATGGCTGCTATCTAGGTGTTGATTACCTAAAAGATTACGTCACAGATCAGAACTACACGACAGGTAAGAAAGTCGCCATTATTGGTGGTGGTAACACCGCGATTGACTGTGCTCGTACTGCGGTTCGTGATGGAGCGGACACCACACTTATCTATCGCCGGACTCGCGATGAGATGCCAGCTGAAGATTATGAAATCGAAGAAGCTGAGCATGAAGGGGTGAAGTTTCACTTCCTGACTAACCCTGTTGAGAATATAGCGGATGAAAACGGCCGAGTTAAAGAGATTCGCCTTGAGCGCATGAAGCTTGGTCCTGCCGATGCTTCTGGCCGTCGTAGCCCAAAACCGACCGGAGAATACTTCACTGAAGCGTTCGATACGGTTGTTGCTGCGGTTTCACAAAAGCCTGATCTGAGCTTTATGGACAACGAATCGCTTGAGATTCCATTAACTCGTTGGAACACCGCCGATGTAAACCCAGATACTATGCACAGTGGTACGGGCAATATCTTTAGCATTGGTGATTTTCGCCGTGGCCCTGCAACGGCTGTAGAAGCGGTTGGTGATGGCCGTATTGCGGCTGAAGCGATGGATCGATTCTTTAATGGCGATATGGAAAACATTCCCGTCACGCCATTTAACTCTCGTAAAGAGAAAAAGCTGAAGCAGATTGATCCCCTTCAATTCGAAAATTTGCAGAAAGTCGCGCGAGTTATCATGCCAGAACTCACAGCAGAGCAGCGTGAGCAGAGCTTTGAAGAAGTCGAGACAGGTTTTGATAACGCCGATGCGATTGCTGAAGCGGCGCGCTGTTTAGAGTGTGGCTGTCAGGCAAATACCGCGTGTGACTTGCGTGATTACTCAACTGAGTATGGCGCGGTTCAAACCTTTAAACCTACGGAACAATTAAGTCAAACCGTTGAAATGCAGTCGGATGATTACTGGCAGCAGCTTCGTAGTAAAGATACACGTCAAAAGTGCGAGATTGATACTAGCTCAGAGTTTGTTGTCTTTGATGCAAACCGTTGTATTAGCTGTGGCCAATGCGTTCAAGCGTGTCGTGAAGAATCTGTTCATGGTGTTCTAAGCTTTATGACCAACAAAGATGGCACGCCAGCCTCTCGCCCAGAGTGTCGCCCTAATTTTGGTGCGAACGGCACTGCAATGGGGGATTCTAACTGTGTTCAATGTGGTGCGTGTGTTCAGGCTTGCCCTACTGGCGCAATGTATGATGCTCGGGACCGATCTCAAGGTCGAAAAGAGAACCTAAAAGCCGTTGATACCATCTGCACCTATTGTGGCGTGGGTTGTAAATTGACTATGTTTGTTGATGAAGCAAACAATAAGATCAAATACGTTGAAGGTGCTGATTCACCGGTTAACGAAGGCATGCTGTGTGTTAAAGGCCGTTTTGGTTTTGATTTCATCTCTGATGATACTCGTTTAACCACGCCACTGATCCGTAAAGATGGTTGGCTACAGCCTGCTTCATGGGAAGAAGCGATTGCCCTGATTGCCGACAAATTTGGTTCAATTAAGCAAAGCTTTGGCGGCAACGCCCTAGCGGGTTTCTCATCGGCAAAAACCACCAATGAAGATAACTACGCCTTCCAGAAATTTATTCGTCGTGAGCTGGGCACGAATAACGTCGATCACTGTGCGCGGCTATGTCACGCATCAACAGTGACCGGCCTTGAAGCCTCACTTGGTAGCGGGGCAATGACTAACGATATCCCGAGTATCAAACACTCGGACGTTATTTTTATCATTGGCTCTGACACGACAGCCGCTCACCCAATCATTGGCTCGCACATCAAACAAGCGGTTCGTCATAATGGCGCGCGCCTAATTGTCGCTGACCCTAAACGTATTGATATTGCTGATCACGCGGAGCTTTATTTAGCTCACCGCCCAGGCACCGATGTGATGTTGCTAAACGGTGTTATGCAGCAGATCATTAAGCATGGCTGGTATGATCAAGAGTACATTGAAGAGCGTGTTGATGGCTTTGACACCTTGCTTCAAGAGGTGATGTCTCCTAACTACTCTCTTGAAAAAGTGGAGCTTGTGACTGGCGTTAAAGCCGACGATATCTTCGCCATGGCGCGTTTGATTGGTACGGCAGAGCGTACGGCGGTGTACTACTCAATGGGCATCACGCAGCACACGACGGGGCACGATAACGTTCGTTCTATTGCTAACCTGCAGCTACTGTGTGGCAACATTGGTATTGAAGGTGGTGGTATTAACCCATTACGTGGTCAATCAAACGTTCAAGGCGCATGTGACATGGGCGCGCTGCCAAACAACTACCCTGGCTATCAGAAAGTGTACAACCCAATGGTACGTCAGAAGTTTGCTATGGAGTGGAACGTCTCTGATCTACCTGCAGAGATTGGTTTAACCCTCACTGAAATCATTGATGCAGCGTGTAAACGCGATGTTCGTGGTTTGTATGTCATGGGCGAAAACCCAGTACTGAGTGATCCAAACCAAGCCCATGTTATTGAAGGACTTGAAGCACTTGATTTCTTAGTCGTTCAAGACATCTTCCTAACCGAAACGGCGCAGTATGCCGATGTGGTTCTTCCATCCACCTCATTTGCCGAAAAAGCGGGTCACTTTACTAATACTGAGCGTCGTGTTCAGCGTTTAACGCCAGTGGTAAATGCGCCGGGAGAAGCAAAAGAAGATTGGAGAATCATCCAAGACATTGCTATTGCGATGGGCAGTGATTGGGATTACAAAAACGTAATGGATATCACCAATGAGATCGCTCGCGTAACGCCTCAGTATGGTGGTTTACGTTGGGAGGCGATAACAGCGGAAGGGGTTCAATGGCCAAGTAACAAGAAGAACCCTGACGGCACGCGTATTATGCACCAGACTCAGTTTACCCGTGGTCGTGGTCAAATGGAGGCCATTCCGTTTAGATACGCCGCAGAGCTACCAGATGAAGATTACCCGCTAGTACTAACCACGGGACGAGTTCTAGAGCAGTTCCATACAGGAACCATGACACGTAAAACCAAAGGGCTTAATAACCTTGCAGGTCCACGTGCGATGGTGAGTGTGGCGGATGCAGAAGAACTAGGAATCACCAACGGTCAGATGCTGCGTGTTTCAACGCGCCGTGGTTGCATTGAAATTGCCGCATTTATTACTAAGCGTATGCAAACGGGCGTGGTGTTTATTCCATTCCACTTTGTAGAGTCACCAGTGAACCGATTAACTTCTACTGCAACGGATCCGCACGCTAAGATCCCAGAGTTCAAGGTTGCTGCCGTTAAGGTTGAAGCGCTTGTACCGGGTGAAGTGGATTGTGAATGCAATGATGTCGTGTCTATGTAATTGATGTAACATCGCTCGATAAAAAAGGCTCGCTTGCTAATATCAGCAAGCGAGCCTTTTGGGGTATTGAGAGTTAGAACTTGAATCGGTCTACAATATTTTTCAATCGAGTCGTTACGTCGGCTAATTGATCTGTTTCTTTAAATATCGTGTCAGCGCCTTCTGCGCTTTGCTGCGATATGGTATTGATATTAACGGCATTACGGTTTATTTCTTCTGATACCGCCGCTTGCTCTTCTGCTGCGGTTGCAATTTGAATAATCATATTACTAATGTCACTAGCCATCTCTGTAATCGACTGTAGCGATTCACCACTTTGGCTCGCAAGCTCAACAGAGGTTCTTACTTTTTCTTGGCTAGATTGCATTACCTGAGAGGCACTTTCGACTTTCGACTGAAGGCTTTCAATCATATCTTGAATTTCTTGTGTGGATGTTTGAGTTCGGCTTGCAAGCGTTCGAACTTCATCAGCGACCACGGCAAATCCTCGCCCTTGATCTCCTGCTCGGGCCGCTTCAATGGCGGCATTCAGAGCCAATAAGTTAGTCTGCTCTGCGATTCCTTTAATGGTATCGATGATGGTGCCTATGGCGTTACTGTCGTCCTCTACTTTCTTCACTACATCATTGGCATCTTCAATCTCTTGGGCAAGAGATTCAATTGAGGTAATGGTTTGCTGTACCAAGCTCTGGCCGTTTTGTGCTTCTTTGTTGGAGCGCTCAGTGGAAGACGCAGCCACGTTGGCGCTGGTGGCAATCTCTTTTACGGTTGCGGTTAACTCAGTAATGGCGGTAGTGAGCTGCTCTAACTCTGCTTGTTCAGTATGAACACCGTCACGGGTAGTTGCTGCTGAGTTGCCTATATTAGAACTGGTTGCGACAAGGAGCTCTATCATTGAAACGATTTGGGAAACAATGTCTCTTAAGCTCTCAATGGTTATCTTTAGTCCGTCTTGCAATTGACCAATTTCATTACTTGACGTCACTTCAACAGATAAAGACAGATCACCAGCCGACAGTTCCTTTAAATTTGAAACACTACTTTCAAGAGGTTTGAGCTCATGAGCCATGAACTTATACACTGCAAATAGTGCGATAAACACAATGGCAATGATAATTGAGGTGACTAAAATATTGGTGCTTCGTTGTTCAAGGTAGCTTTGCGTAAAATCTTTGGCAGTAATGAAGTGTGCGATAGTGACCCCCGCGTCATTTTTGATAGGCAAATTGATCACGGAGTAATAGGCGTTATTCGCTTCAATAATGTTAGCAGAGTTGCTTTCTAACTGAAGAAGCTGTTGTGAAAGAGCAGAAAATAGTGACGGCTCGGTTACGTAATCGACGTTACCATCGAGAGATTGTATCAATACTTCTGAATGGTTAATTGCCTTAAAGTCATCGATGGCTTGAGTAAGCTCTTTACCGTAGATACCCGTACCAATAGCTTTACCACGCATACTCAGCGGAAAGACAACAATATTGAGCAGTTTCCCATCGCCATCACGCTCAATGCCGTGAGTGAGTTTCCCCTCTTTAATCGCCTTGTCGACAAGCGCTTGTTTACTGTTATTTCGGCTCTGGATAACGGGCGAGGAAAACTGTACAACACCTTTCGTATCTGTCAGTTGCATCCTCGATAGTACACCCGATGCACTGAATAAGTTGTAGGTAGTCGATGCGCTTTCTTTAAGTTTATCGAGTTGACCTCTCTGTAGTGCTTTACGAGTGTCGCGATCGCGAATCAATGTAGAAGTTGCATTTTCCATCGCTTTGGTTTGCCCGTTAATGATTTGCTTCCATAATTCAGAGCGGCCAAGCATGGTTGATTGTTCAAATCGATGATTACTATTCGCCAGAGTGACTTGGTTTGCGACGGTCAATGAGATCACCACTAAGGTGATAAGAACCACTACGAGCAAGGTAATTCGTGAACGTAATAACATGTTGCTATTCTGCCCAATTACTCAACGGGATAACCAGCGCTTTTCCAAGCAGGGAAGCCATCACGATAGTAATGTATTTGACTAAAACCCCACTCCACGGCTTTCATGCTTGCTTTCGAACTTCGCAAACAATTTTCACCATTACAATATATGACTGCCACTTCATCTTTTCCGACTTCATCAGAAAGGGACTCTTCATTAAAGACTGACTTTAGCTCGATATGAGCCGCATCAGGAATTCGCCCATTCGCCCAATCTTTATCACTGCGAACATCGATGAAAATTGCACCGTCATCATATAGTGACTTTGCTTTTGCGGTATCTATAGTTGTTGCGCCATCAACCGTCATTGGAGACACTTCGGCAACCGCATACGGTGTTAATAAAAGGAAAGTCAGGCTAATTAAGGTTGTTAGTATCGCTTTCATAACAGGGTGTCTCTTCTTCTATTGATAGAATTAAGAGTAGCAGTTTTTGTGATGTGCATCGTACTTTTGGCGGTTATGTTGAAGACCATGACTGAGAACCACTGTGGAAAGGCGCGAGAGCGGAAGCGCAATCCCTTTGCTTGCCAGTATGTTGGCTCTGTTTTCGTAGCCTGCATTTTTAATCTCGGCTTCAATTTCAACCTTGAGCCTAGTCACTTCTTAATTGTTGATATCTACCGCAATCTATAAGACTCTGCTGTTTCAACTCACAACCAAATAAAATAACGAGTGAACTTCTAGTGCCACTTATCCCAACAAATTAAAAATCGATTATTTCTGGAATATATGTCTATTGATGCTATTAATTAAGTTGCCTTTTCAATGAGTACTCACGTACATGGCTGTTGGGAGAAATACTGCCGTTATTATGATGTAGGCCCACTCTATATCGAAATGGGCGCTGATAAATATACAGTGACTCATGGTGATGTGTCAGAAGTCTTACACTGTCCTATTAAAGATAGCCCCTACCGAGATCATAGAACTCTGTGAATACTTAGATGGGTATCTCCCCGTCTTGAAGGAAAGAATCGTGGGCGAATTAGTGATGGCAGTTGGTTCAATCTCGGGTACCACTGTTACGGGGAAAGGAGGCGACATGGAAGAAATTGATAATGTTGTTGACGCTTATTGTAAGGCTTTTCCCATACAACCCATGTAGATATTCCAATTCAAGTTGCTCATTTGGGTTATGGCGTTAATGCCAAGACTCAAGCCCCTTGGCAATTGCGTGGTAACAATATCAAGACGTGGTTGTACGGCAAATAAACTTATCGTGCAATACACATTGGCGAACCTGCTATCGGATCTTGAACAACCTTAGCATCTAGGCAAAATACACTTTCCAATAGCTGCTCGGTAAAGACTTGTTCTGGCGAGCCTTGAGCGACTAACTGCCCCTGATTTAAGACCACCAAATGATCACAATAACGACAGGCCTGATTTAAGTCATGTAAAACAACAATCACGGTTTTACCTTGTCGGTTCATATCACGCATTAATTTCATCAGTTCAATTTGATGGGAAAGGTCGAGATACGTTGTTGGCTCATCCAGCATCACCACTTCTGTATCTTGAGCTAAGATCATCGCAATCCAAGCTCGTTGACGCTGACCACCTGAGAGTGATTCTATCTTTTGCTCCGCGAGTGCAAATACCCCCGTTTCACGCATCGCTTGGTCGACTTTCTCTTTATCGTTGGCGGTAAGCCTTCCCCAGTGAGAGATATAAGGAGAGCGGCCATATTCAACCAACTTACGCACCGTTACACCTTCTGGACTAACGACCACTTGGGGTAGCATCGACAATCGCTGAGCGAGTAATTTATCTTTAATAGCCGATAGCGATTGGCCTTGAATCAGGATATTTCCGGCTGATATACGATTGATTCTCGACAGTGCTTTTAGCAAAGTCGATTTACCGCAACCATTAGGGCCAATTAGGGCTGTAATTTTGCCTTCTGGAATATTGAGCGATAAATTCTCAATGATGGTTTTGTCACCATAGGCGACCGAAAGTTGCTGAGTCGTGATCATTACCAACCCTTATAACGTTGCAGTAAAAAAATAAAATAGGGTGCACCAATCAGCGAGGTAAGCACACCAGCGGGCAATTCAATGGGGGGCTGAATGCCCCGGGCAAGTACATCTGATGAAAGCACCAATAGCGCACCGATAATGGCAGCGCCGGGCAGTAATAACTTATGATTATGGCCAAAGAGCATTCGAGAAAGGTGCGGTGCTAGCAGGCCAACAAAACTGATAGTGCCGCACACAGAGACACTCACGCTGGCCAATATTACTGCACAACCCAGCGCAAGGAGCTGAATTTTATTTGGAGAAACGCCAAGCGATGCTGCGGTTTCTTCACCAAGGCCCATAATATCAAGCCGCCAAGCGAGCCAGTAAGAGAGCGGAACTAGTAGAGCTAGTGTCCACCAAATGAAAGGCACTTGCTCCCAATTTCGTCCCCATAAACTGCCTGTTAACCAGATCATGGCGGTGTTGATCTCAATGGGGTTAACAATCATTAGAAAATCGATACCACTGCCTAAAAAAGCACTGATGGCAATACCAATAAGCGCAAGCCTAGCAGGGGTCGGATTAGAAAGGTAAGCGAGTGCTAAAATCATGAGTGCTGCCGCAACGCCGCCAGTTAGGGCGGATATAGGCAACCAAATTAAAGGGGCACTTGGCCAATAGACCAACAGCGCGGTCGCTGCTAACCCTGCACCAGCACTAATGCCCATGAGATCAGGTGATGCAAGCGGGTTACGAATAATCCCCTGTACTAGAGCCCCGGAAAGACCCAGCCCAGCGCCAACACCAATCGCCAGAATAAATCGAGGTAGCCGATATTGATTAATGATGAAGTCTTGTTCGCTCATTGACGTCAGCGCACTAAACACCTCATTGATGGAGAGATCCACTGCGCCGACAAAGAGACTCGAAAACCCTATCAGAAAAGTAACTAGAGCCAAGGCAGTCAACGTTTTGTACTGACTCATAAGCGGCTCCGAACAGCTAATAGAATAAAGCAAGGGGTGCCAATTAACGCGGTGATCACGCCCACTGAAGTCTCTGATGGAAATGCGATGCCTCGCGATAAGCCGTCGGCCCAGACTAAAAGCAAGGCACCACAAAGCGCGCTTGCTGGAATCAATACTAGGGTATTGTTACCCACTAATTGACGAGCTACGTGCGGCACAATAAGCCCAACAAATCCAATCGGTCCTGCTACGGAAACGCTCACACCAGTCAGAAGAACTATGGCAATGCAGGCTGCAATACGGGTTAAGCCTACGTTAAGCCCCAGCCCAGTAGCCACGTCATCTCCTAACGCCAATAGATTTAAGTTTCGGCTGATTAAGATGGCTAATACTAATCCAACCGCACTGGCGGGCCAGAGCTGATGCCACTGAGACCAATCGACATTCGACACCGTACCAGAGAGCCAATAGATCACGCTGTAAGCCTTATCATCAGCTAAGATCACCGAAGCTCGCGTTAGCCCAATGAGCAGTGCATTGACCGCAACACCAGCCAAGACAAGTTTAAGTGGGTGTGGCCGAGCAGAAAAGAACCCACCCAGTAACATAACCAGCGCACCGCTCAGCACGCCCCCAGAGGTCGCCACCACCACACCAGGTAGCGTATTGAGTGACAGTAAACCAACACTGGCCATTGCCATGCCACAAGCTGCCCCGGCATTAATGCCAAGAACAGAAGGTGAGGCGAGGGGGTTGCGTGTCATGCCTTGCATTAATACACCAGCCACTGCAAGGTTTGCACCAATCAACATGCTGGCGTAAACCCTTGGCGCTCTCAGAGTCGCGATAATTTGCTGCTCCATGCTTGAGGCATCAAAAGCAAATAAGTAACCCCAAAGGTGCTGCTTTGATAAGGTGAAACTAGACCAGCTGAGCATGGAAAAGCAAAAGCCGGCAAACAAGATGCCGGCTATCGCAATAAAGTAAGAAGAAACTCTATTCATGATTAATTTGTTAAGATTTCCTCAAGATTTTCCGCAATCCCTTCTGCTGCTAACATGCCGCGATTCAATGACCATAGCTCAGGAGAGACCTTAACCGCTTGCTCTTTTTGACTCACTGAGAGCATTTTGTATAACGGGTTATTTTGCCAATCGTCGACCACGGTTTGCTCAGAGTATGGGCCAAGCAGTAGCCAATCAGGATTGGCTTTTAACAGCTGCTCAAAACTGGTTGGGAGATACGCTTTTTCGGTTTGATTTGGAATGGGGCTATTGAGGCCAAGTTCTGTGATGACACCACCTGCGTACGAAGCAGGTCCATGCATCCACATTCCTTTCTCTGTGATGACTGCAAATTGAATAGTCTCTTGGTTGGCGAAGCGCTGCTTGTATGCCTCCATTGTGGCTTTATGCTGAGCAATACGAGTCTGCATCTGCTGCTCTTTATTAACCACAATGCCGACAATGGCAGCTGCTTCTAAATTCTCTTGATAGGTTTCACCACGGCTTTTGAGCAGCAAAGTTGGTGCAATACGAGTCAGGTCTTCATACACAGCCGTATGTCGCTCTGCATCTGCGATGATCAAATCAGGCTTAAGCTCTGCGATCACTTCCAAGCTAGGCTGAGAGCGTACACCCACAGAAGTCCAAGGCTTGATCACCTCACGTACAGCAGGGATCACACGTTCTATTTTCTTGTCATCAGCAATGCCGACTGGGGAAATATTCACCGCCGCTAACGCATCAACAAACGAATATTCCAGCACTACAATTCTTTCCGGTGTACCCGAGATTGAAAACGTACCGTGTTCATCGGTGACAGTACGCTGAGCAGCAGTGGCAACCTGAGCGTAAAAAAGTACAGTGATAGAAAAAAGTGTTTTAAACAAGAGTCCTTTGTTCATAGCCAATATCCATGGAAAAGTCGTGGATTGAATACTATTTTATATTGTAATGATAATCAATATCATTTTTATTTATGGATTGGGAAAGAGGTTTAATCATGAACGTTTTCCATTGCGCTGATTCTCTGCTGGTTGGCAAAAAGCCGAGTTTATTGTAAATCGTTATATCGACTAGTCATCAAACTATCACTTAGTGAAATTAAAAAATTCACATCATATTCTGGAATATATGCCCATTGATGCTATTAATTAAGTTGCATGCATTTGGTGATGAGTGTTGTAACTAGTATCTATAAAGATGGGCTTCATCCCTGCAAGCACAAAGAAACCGATTATCTAAAAATCACTTATCGACAGCGACCTTCCTAAAATGGCTTATATAGGAATGGTTGTTTGAGGTTTTTGTTAAAAATTCTAATTTTTCAATAAATTACGGACATAAAATTATTATAAGGAACGTTTAATGGCTAAGGATAATGCAATGCTCCCTTTGTATGGGCGCAGCGAGTTTAAACAAGGTGTGCCAAAACTGAGGATACCTAAAGAACCAATGGCTCCAGAATCGGCTTATAGAATGATAAAAGACTCCCTGAATCTTGATGGAAGTCCTGCACTGAATCTCGCGACCTATGTCAACACTTGGATGGATGACTACGCAGAGAAGCTTATTCACGAAAACCTAGATAAAAATTTCATCGACCATGAGGAGTATCCACAAAGCTCCTTAATTGAAAAGCGACTCGTTCGAATGATGGGCGATATGCTTGGAACCGAGTTTGCCCCGGAAGATACTGACCCAGATACAGGTAAGGGCTTTTACGGTTCGGTAACGGTTGGCTCTTCCGAAGCGATAATGTTAGCGCTGATTGCACACCGTAAACATTGGCAAAACTGTAATAAAGGCATTAAAGATGAAGATGGAAAAATAGCTACACAAGGTAATAAAAACCGTCATCCGTTGGATCGCCCATTTTTACTGATGAGTACTCACGTACACAGTTGTTGGGATAAATATTGTCGTTATTACGATGTCGGTGCTTTATACGTCTCAATGGGCGCAGATAAATACACCTTGACGGGTGGCGATGTCGCTGAGGTTCTCAATTGTCCGATAGAAGACAGCCCCTATAGAAAGGATATCATCAAACTTTGTGAGTACCCTGATGAGTACCTTCCAACCTTAGATAAGAGAACGGTAGGTGAGCTTGTGATGGCGGTTGGCTCTATTGCGGGATCGACATTTACTGGTAATGGTGACGATACTGCAGGAATAGATAAAGTGGTAGACGATTATTGCAACCGTTTCTCACACGAGACTAAAGTTGATATCCCAATTCATATTGACGGTGCAAGCGGCGCCTTTATGCTTCCATTTACGAACAAACGCGCTGAAAAAAAGATGCGAAAAGAAGAAAGGGAGCACAAGAAAGAGGTAATCAATTTCCAGGGCACCAAACGGGTACGCTCTATTAACGTCTCTAACCATAAGTTTGGGATGGTATACCCTGGAATGGGGTCAGTGATATTTCGTAATAAAGATGTTGTTGATAAGGATCTTATCTATGACATTACTTACCTTGGTGGCAGTTTCGTCGATTACACGGTGAACTTCTCTAGAGGTTCGGGCGTCATTATCAGCCAATATTACAACTTCTTGAGCTGGGGGCGTCAAGGGTACCAAGCTGTATTGAATAACTGCATGGACAATACCGACCACCTCATTAAATGCATATCTGATAACCCAACTCTTAATAAAATTTTCACTCCTATTAGTGACAACCTTCACTACCCGATTGTGGTCTTTAAACGAGACGAGCGTAAGGGTGGGTATGCTTGGAACATGTCTGATTTCGCTGATGAAATGCGCGAGTATGGCTGGATCATCGCTTGCTATAAGCTGCCGACTACCGACCCAGAAAATGCCGATGGTTCCTATGTGTTTCGAATCGTAGTGCGACAGGTGATTACCTCAGAGCAAATTGAGTCTATGGCTACCCACATGACAATGGTTGTTGATGAGCTAGAAAAGCTTGATCGTAAATCGATTCAGATCCTACGTATTCAAAAACGTACTGTTTATACAGCATCAAGAATCTAAGGAGGCATGGAATGGGAATCAAGAAAGATCAAATAAATTGCCATGGCAACATGTGTTCCAAAGGTGAAACCATCAAGGACTGTCGTTACCCAATGGTGAAAATGAGCCTAACTGGTACTGAGCCTCCTAGATCCGGTGAGGGGCTGCGTATTGCAGTCTATCAGGGAGAGGGGTTAGCGGGAGACCAAAAAGCCATTGATTACAACCTTAAGTGTTTAAAAGAGTGGGCGGAAAAAGCGGCCAGTTATCAGGCTCAGATAATGGTACTGCCAGAGCTTTTTCTTTGTGGCTATAACATTCTACCTGACGACATCGATAAGGTTGTTCGAACGGCCTCTCAAGTACAGGACCTTGTGGGTTCCATCGCGATGAAAAACGAGATCGCTATCGTTTGCCCTTATGCA
This sequence comes from Vibrio kyushuensis, assembly GCF_050337325.1. Classification (NCBI taxonomy): domain Bacteria; kingdom Pseudomonadati; phylum Pseudomonadota; class Gammaproteobacteria; order Vibrionales; family Vibrionaceae; genus Vibrio; species Vibrio kyushuensis. Next base: position 150,300 of record NZ_JAKJSV010000008.1, on the reverse strand, counting down.
GAACTAGACCCTGACACGGGAGAGCATTTCGATACCATCTTGATGTTAGACAAAGGGGGAGAGATCCTTCGTAACTATCGTAAGTGTCACCTATGGGGAGTGGAAGAAAAAGCCAATTGGAAATACCCCTATGTGGACGACCCTAAAAAGGCATACCGCCCTTTCAAGGTAAACGGAATTAATGTCGGTCTGATCAACTGTTATGAGGCTGAGTTCCCAGAGGTATACCGAGTTTACGCACTGAAAGGGACTCAGGTAGTCATTGCACCAACGGCTGCCGATGTGGGGACGGTTGATAAGGACGGTGTTTTTGCTAGCTCTTGGATCTATCCAGATATTTCAAAAACCGCTATTCCTTGTAACGCGTACAGCAATAAGATGTTCACCGTTTACGCTAACCACGCAATGCGCCAGTTCCGATCTGATGGCAGCTTGTCAGGTGTCTATTTAGGTAACAGTGCGATTGCAGACCCTTATGGTGAACTACTTGCTCACGCCAACAACATGCCCACACTTTTAATTGCTGATTGTGTGCCGGGTAACTACCTGCCAACCCACCCCTATGGTGAGAGTGATTACATCAAGGATCGTCGCCCAGAGCTCTATTCTGCTCTAACCAAAATGAAAGCAACACTACCTGATGGGAGCACTTATCATTACCCCAAAAACCCCAATAAACATTCTAATGATGATTAACAATAATTCACTGAATAATCAGTTGTATAACAAACAATCATTAGTCTCTATGCTAGGAGAGAAACATGTTAAATAGAAAACAATCACATAAAAGAATAGTAAATAGCACTCTGTGTGCTGCTATTACATTTGGCTTATTTACCACACAAAGTAGCCTTGCCGAGGAAGTTTCTGTAGGGAGCTATTATGGCAACTACGATGTAACTCAGAAAAGCCCGGGTCAGCAGTCCCTTAGCCTACGAGGGCCCATCATGGAAACGTGGGCCCTGCCCGCTGTTCCAGATAAGAAGCTTCGTATCGGTATCAGTATTCCACATGTTCAGGACTCTTATTGGCACGCCGTAAACTACGGGCTTACCAGTGAAGCTGAACGGCTTAATGTCGAATTTGTTGTAAAAGAGGCGGGCGGCTATTCCTACTTAAATACTCAGCAGCAACAGCTCAATGAGCTAGTTGAACTGGGCGTTGATGGCATCATACTGGGTTCGATCAGCTATAGCGGAAATAATGAATTAGTTCAGCAAATCGATACTCAGGGTATTCCTGTTATTGAAGTGATTAATGATATTGAAGCACAGAGCATATCAGCAAAGTCCATAGTCAGTTTTTATGATATGGGCTACTTAGCGGGTGAGTATGTCGCTAATGACGCTGAAGAAGCAGGCAAAAATAAGGTAAACGTCATATTCCTACCCGGGCCAAAAAACTCAGGCTGGGCTGATGATTCCTTCACGGGTTTCCAATCCGCAACGGATTTCTTTCCCGGAGAGTTAAATGTCGTGGCTGTTGAATGGGGTGATACTTCAGCGAAAGCGCAAGGTGATTTACTTGCCAATGCGTTAGCAGCCCACCCTGACGTAGATTACGTCATTGGGAATGCCGTTGCAGCAGAGCTTGCTCCGGCTATCATTTCTAAGTCAGGTCAAAAGTCGAAAGTCATCGGAACTTATATCACTCCAGCACTCTATAAGGGCATTACAAACGGCACAATTGCAGCGGCGCCTGCTGACATGACCGTTGATCAAGCTCGTATCGCCATGGGGATGATGATTCGCCTACTTAAAGATGAAAAGCCAGGTACAGACTTCCCATTTAGAGCCGGACCACTCATTCCAGTACTCAGCAAGTCGAATATCACTGATTACTCTTATGAGAAGCTCTTTGGTCCTAAAGACTACTCCGTTCGAATGGACAATCTATAACGGCATAGAGGCCCTTTATCTAAAGGGCCTTAGCTTCGTAAATAGAAAGCAATCATTATGTTTTCAGGTAGATACGTTTACGAGTAGCTATGGTTACGGGTAGTAAGAATACAAGTAGCTAAGGAATAGCGATAACGATTTCTACTTCAAGACTCTTCTACTTTAAGGAATAAAGTATGTCGGTTAGAAAATTAATAATAAGTGGGTTTGGATTACTGCTTGTAATAATCTCGGTGATTACTGTTAAGGGGTACTTATCCGTTGAAAATGCTTCCCTTGGTTTTGTTTCCTACCAAGAGCTGGCTGATGATGCTAACTATGCGTCCAATTTGCGTGCTCAGCTTTTGGAAGAGAGCTTGCTGGCCAACAAGTATATTATTTCTGGAGATAAAAAGGCGCTGACCATCTATCAGGAAGCGGCTAGTGAGCTAAAAGGCAAACTTGACACAACCAGCGGTGAAATCGAGGATCCTGAACGAATTTCAATCATGGCAGACGCTAGGGAGCTACATGATAGTTACATTGGTGCATTTTCTGAAATTGAAGCACTTCAAAAGAAGAGAGAATCAGAGGCTGCAACGCTGACTACGCTTGGTGAGGATCTTCGCAGCTCGCTAACTGGGCTTATTGATAATGCATTTAAAAGTAATAATATTTCGGCGATCTATTATGGGCAAAAGGCACTTTCACATGTTCAAGCAGGTCGATTAGGCATCGTTAAATTCTTAAGCACCCGTGACGAAGCGGCGGTAGAGTCAACTCGTCAGGAGTTTCAGGAGTTTGGAAAAGTCTTGCAGGTGCTGGTCGGTTTGGTGCGAGATCCACAGCAACGTAAAGTGTTGGTACAAGCCCGAAAGGCAGCTCGCCAATATGTTGCAATGACTGAACAGCTTGTTAGTACGGTCCATAACTGGGATTCTGCCATTAATGGTTCAGTTAGTGAGATAAGCCCGCAATTAATGGCCAAAGCTGAAGCATTTAATAAGTCAGTACAGAATGAGCAGTCTAGCCTTGGTCCTATGTTAGCTAAAACCAATCAAGCGACTTCTTGGACGATCCTCTCAGTAGGATCAATTGGGCTAATCATCGGTGTTATCGCAGCAGTCATCATTACCAGAGCGATCATCAAGCCAATAACCGCTGTTATTACGCAACTGTCTGACATAGCCGAGGGAGAAGGCGACTTAACCAAACAACTCCCCGTTAATGGGCAAGGAGAGCTTGCTCAACTGGCGACTAATTTTAACTTATTTGTCGGGAAAATTCGCAATACGGTTGAGGACTTAACGTCGGTCAACAGAGAGTTGGTGGGTTACTCTGAGAATATGGCCGCGATTAGCTTGCAAACAAGTGAAGGGGTGAATGGTCAACAAGAGAATACCGAACAAGTTGGCCTCGCCATTAATGAGATGAGCATTACTATTCAAGAAGTTGCCCAAAATGCCAATTCTGCATCAACGGCGACAATGCAGGCAGAACAGCAGTCCAAGAGCAGTAAGGGGATTATTGGAAATACAATCAATCATATAAACACACTTGCTGATCAAATCAACAAATCAAGCCAAGCGGTACATAGCTTAGAAGCAGAGACAGAAACCATAGTATCCGTACTTGATGTGATTAAAGGGATAGCCGAGCAAACCAACCTTCTTGCTCTCAATGCGGCTATCGAAGCGGCGCGAGCTGGGGAGCAAGGGAGAGGTTTTGCGGTAGTAGCCGATGAGGTTCGAAGCTTGGCGTCACGCACTCAAGAATCTGCGGGTGAAATCGATAATATGATTGAAGGATTGCGTAAAGAAGTTCGTAATACCGTGGAAATGATGAACATGGCACAAGAACATGCTGCTTCTGGTGTTGTTCAAGCAGAAAAAGGCGGGGAAGCGATTGAAGAAGTCGCCAAAACGATTTCTCAAATTACCGATATGAACAATCTCATTGCATCAGCAACAGAACAACAAGGCGCGGCTGCGAGTGAAATCAATTCCAGTATTAGTAGTATCAGTGGAATTGGTCAAGAGACATCGCAAGGTGCTAATGAAACGGCTAGACTGTGTGAGTCGACTCAGAAAAAGGCGGCTCATATCAGTGAAATCTTAAAACAATTTAAGGTGGCTTAAGTTGTCTCACGTTATATGAGCATGGGTAGCTCTCTTCAATCGGCTAGTACTGGGTGAAGAAGGCTGTGGCTGAAATTATGTGGTTCCGATTTAATTACATTCCCTAGTTTACCTAAAGACATAAAAGTCAGTTTGTTGAAATCAGCAAGCTGGCTTTTTTATTAAATCTGATTATATGAATTTTTATAGTGCACATTAATTCTGGGCTGATATTCATTCAAATATATTACCAATGCTCATCAATTCATATGTGAACATAGATATTCATGCTCAGTGTGTATGGATTCGTGTTGGTAAAATAACTGGTGTTAATGTAAAAACAACTTATAACAATTAAATTATTGGAATATGGAACCAGTGTAACGAAAATAAAACCCTAATTTTTAATGAGTTAACTAGGTTCTCCCTAGCGCTTATTGCTTTATACAAAGAGGATTTGTAGTGCATTTTAATAAGGGTTTGATAGCGACATCGCTTTTGGTGATTTTGGCAGGCTGTGGTGGTTCGGATGATGATAGTGATTACGATTGGGATAACACAACATATAAGCCCCTTAAGTCGAATACCAAAGGTGCTGCTGGATTTGCATTCACCACTGAGGGGAGCACATATGGTGAAGTGAATGACTATGGCGGTATAGCATCTAGAACCATGACAAATGGCTCTTGCTCTGCGTTGGTTAAAGTTGTTGAAGTTGAAGTGGAGCACCCAGATTCAGATCCTGATAACACTGAATTTATTACTGAAAAAGTATTGTCGAGTTCTAATGCCAATAATTGCTTCATTTATGAAGTCCACTCGATGAAAGAACATCTTATTCTTGAAGGTGATTTTAGTCAGCTAGCGGATGTTTCAGGAAAAGAAATCGAGCAGTGCTTTCTTATTGCGCTGCCAATTGATGATTCGAATGGTCTTGCAGAGTGCCTAATATATTCTGATAACTTTGATAAGGGATATACTGATCCAAGAATAACTAACCTAAACGTAACTGGTGATGGTAAGGGGCTGCAAATCATGTACCAGCATGAACGTTCTTGGGATTCAGATTTGGACCTGCCTACGTTAGGTTATTGGGACAATAACGCAGCAGTCACTACTATTTATCAGTTTCCTACAGAAGTCTATGGCGCAGATGTAGCAGCAGCATGGTCTTATGATGGTACTGAGTTTTATCTATCACAAAATCGAGATGACTCATGGACACATCCTGCTCACCGTAATGCCAGTAGTGGTGGTATTGGTTTTGATAGAAACTATTATTCACCATTACCGCGTTATTCCATAAATGATCGAGCTGTTGAGGCCGGAGAATATGTAATTACTAACCATAGAAGTTTTGGTGATGAATATGGAAATGTTGTCCTTAATACTAAGGAGGAGAATCCGTTTATAGTGAGCAAATTTTATCTAAATGGTAATTCAGGCACATTAAATGTTCTTGAAGGGAGAGAGTACTATTCATATGTTGATGATGATTACGTACATTTTTCTGGTTCATTTTATGCGGAAGACTCTAATGAATCTACCTATCAATCATATTTTAGAGTTGCAAGATCCCAGCTAGATCAGCACCATATTGAAGTCGAAGAAACCTTTAGTATTTGGAGCTATACAACCTATGAATCTATGATTGGTGATACTTACCATCTTTATCTTTCGAAAGGTAATCTGGAAGACAGAGAGCTCACTTACCTAGATTTAAAGACTGGTGAGCATGTAGATGAAAATATTTTGTCTCGCCCAGAGTTCGATGCTTATGACAATTTTGAGATTCGTAAATATGTGAACGGTTTAAAGATCATCGCTACTAGTTTCTTTGGCGATTCAGCAGAACTGTTTCTGGATCAGCTAACTGGTGAGATAACTGAAAATCCGATAGATCGTCAAGAAATTGGTGGCACTATTCCCTTGTACCCGTCTCTTTAAATAGATTTGTTTAAGGTGTGTGTCATAACCCTATAAACTGAGCCAGTTTTTTGATTTCAATAAACTGGCTTTAATATCTGCTCTTATCGTGATCAATGAGTTTTTACCCCATCTCAATAAACTAAAAACAGAAGTGACAATTTTCTTCATCTAAGCCATGGACACCTTTTTGGCTTGCAAGGTGTGCTTTACCAGCTTCAATTCCCATCTCATAGCCTGAATTCAGCGTTTTCTGGTTCATTGTCAGGCGTCGAATGGCGAACTCTTCTGGGGGCGCGATCACGCGGATTTTTACATCACTCGGCGGATTGCGAATAAATTCTAACGATCGATTGTAGTTGTTTGAACGCTGCAGCATGGCGTTGGCAATACTTGGGTATTTCGATAATAACTTCTTCATCATCCATGGGTATTTTACAGGACTCATTTGGTAGCTCAAAGGGTGTGACAGGATCACTGTTATCTCTTTTGCTCCACGGCGATAAGCCTCTTGAACGGGAATAGAGTCAGATACACCACCATCGGTATAGCAGCGCCCTGAAAAGCAGGGTGTTTCTTTATACGCGACAGGCAGAGCAGTTGTAGCCTCGACGACTTGACCTAAATTACTTGGCTGAACGTGATAATAATCGGCATCGCCTGTGTCGATATTGGTCACTGCTGCGTAGAGCGGAATTGAAGAGAAAAGCTGTTCCCAATCTAGTGGGTAGTCTTTATTTGATTGTTCCCAAAGCCAACGAACATCAACTAGATTTCCACCCTTAGCAAAACGAAGCGGGCTATAAAATCTTTTGTCTGTAGCGAGTTTGGTGATTACATTTAGACTTCGTTTAGGTGAATGGCCAAGGTATCCAATGAGGTTCGTTGCACCAGCGGAAACACCTATAGCAAAATCATAAGGTAAAAATTGACTCTTCATGAAGGAATCAAGTACGCCGCTAGCAAAAATGCCACGCATGGCACCGCCTTCAACAATAAGGGCTTTTAACGGTTTGGAAGAAGTTGTCATAGGGGCGCATAGGGTCGATAGAATTTGTGCACAGGATAGTATTGCGACAGGTGTTTGAATAATGGATTAGGTGTATTACTTTAATAGGCAGAACCTATGTATATCTATACGGCAGACACAAAAAAGCCATACAGCATCTCTAGTTATGAGAGTGGTATGGCTTTTTAAGTTGACTAGCTTACTTATTAGTATTCGTTAAGAATATTTATGAGCCATTAGGCATCCGTAAGCGGTCATGAATGGCGCTTCTTGGTACTGTTTAAGGCCTGTCTCGCTGAACTTAACTGGTAGAGGGTTACGCTTCAGTTTCTCTTTAATTTCAGTTGGCTCGACAACTTCCACATCCAAGTCTTGGATAAGTTGGATTGCCGCTTCAAGTTTAAACCCGTAACCGCCACCTGCAAACTTACCTTTGGTTTGGCGTTTGCGAATAACTACTTTATCGACTTGGTAGTCTTCCATTAGTTTTGCGAAAGAGAACTGGAAATCTCTCATCTGTTGAGTATCGCTGCCGTTGGCAATAGACACTTTAGATACACGTACATCAGGGATATTAAATACACCTTCAGACAGTGAAAGTAGGCAAATAACCGCGTCATTACCTTTGATCTCAACACCACAAATTTTCATTTTATTACCTTTTAACTTTAGACCCCGACATTATAGAGGCTAACGACCACGATTAACCAGTATAACTATGGAAGTTTCACATTTAGATCGCGATGCATCAAAAAGTACGATTCAGTTGCTCTGCCATTAAATCAATAAAACAGCGCACCTTCGCGGACGAATAACGACCTTCTCGGTGGATAATGTGGATTGGCAGAGGAGCAAGCTGATGGTCTTCTAACACAACCGCTAACTCTCCATTGCTAAGTTCATCTGCCACTTGATACGAGACAACGCGAGTGATACCGAGCCCGAGCTTTGCAGCATTAATCGCCGCTTGGTTGGTGGTCACGGTTAATCGAGGTTTTATTCGGTGAAGAGATTTCTGGTTACCCTGTTCAAAATGCCAATCATGAGAGAAATTATTGGAGCCCGAATTAATGATGGTGTGTTCGCTGAGATCGGATGGAAACAGGGGAATGCCTTGTTCAAGCAAGTATTCCGAAGAGGCAACGAGCACTAGCTTTACCTCTCCGACTTTTCGCGCACGCATGCTTGAATCGGCGAGCTCGCCAATGCGAATCCCCACATCAAACCCCTCTTCTAATAGGTTGACTGTTCGGTCGAGAAAGACGGCATTGACGTTGGTTTGAGGGTAGCGCTTTAGATACTCAACCACACCAGGGAGTACATGTTGTTGCCCAAATAGAACGGGCGCTGTAACGCTTAAATGGCCTTTAGGTTCTGCGTTAATACCTACTGCGGCTTCATTGGCGATTTCAACATCCTGAACAATCCGCTTGGCATCGTCTAAATAGCGCAACCCTGCTTCGGTAGCACGCACATAGCGGGTCGTCCGATTGAGTAGTTTCACGCCTAACGACTCTTCTAACGCAGCTATCGCTCTGGTGACTGCAGGCGGTGACATAGATAAACGGCGGCTAGCGGCTGCAAATCCTTCTTCTTCTGCAACGGCGACGTAGACTCGCATTAAGTGCAATTGGTCCATTCATTTCTCTCCATTATTCCACTTACTGAAATAATCAATTGTGAATGGTGATTATTCTTTACGCAAGTGTTTTGCCACATACTGATTTCAACGCTTCAGGAAGGCAACTTGAAGTGAGTTATAAACCAACAAATCACCAATAATCAAAACATAGAGAAAGGACATCATTATGAGCCGCATTAACTTAGTCACTGAAAATGAAGCAAATGAAGAACAAAAAGCACTGTATGAAGCGATTCAATCGCAAATAGGCATGGTGCCGAATTTTTTGAAAATATTTGCCAACTCTCCCACAGCGTTGCGTGCCTTTTTAGGGCTACACTCGATTGCAGGAGAAGGAAGTTTAGATCCATTAACACGTGAACGCATTGCGTTAGGACTTGCTGAGCAAAATGCCTGTGAATACTGCGTCTCAGCTCATACGGCCATCGGGCGAAAGGTTGGTTTGTCCAACAGTGAAATTGAAGCGAACCGCCTTGGAGAAAGCCTTGATAAAAAAGCGGGTGTAGCTGTCAAATTTTCACGCTCATTGGCGCAAAAAAGTGGTGATGTTTCTACAGCTGAGCTTTTAGAGGTACGTAACGCAGGCTTTAGTGATGCAGAGATCGTCGAAATCATTACCCATGTTGGAATGAATGTGATGACCAATATTCTGGGTAAGGCGAGCCGCGTTGAGATAGATTTCCCCAAGGTATCGCTTAATTAGATTTGCGGAAATGAAGTGGCCCGAGCTGACGTTAAGCTCGGGATCTTCCACAAAGAAAAGGATTCAAAGATGGCACATCAATACACCAAGTTAGTGTTTACCGACAACGTAAAGCAGGTTCAGCGTGAGCAAAATAGCCGAGATGGCTACGCAACCATGGAACACGGTGAAGACTATAATTTTTTGCTATCAGAAAATGAGGCGAATTTTATCTCCGAGCGCGACAGTTTTTATATGGCGAGTGTTGGTGAAACGGGTTGGCCTTATGTTCAGCACCGCGGTGGGCCAATTGGTTTCATGCGAGTACTGGATGAACGTCGTCTTGGCTTTGCCGATTTTAGTGGTAACCGACAATACGTGAGTACTGGAAACTTTCGCAGCAACGATCGCGTATCGCTGTTTTTCATGGATTATCGAAATCAGCGTCGATTGAAAATGATGGGGCGTATTGAGCTTGTTGCTGATGATGATTGGGATACGCTTGCGCAGCTTGAAGTGGAAGGTTACCCAGCTTCGGTTGAACGTGGTTTTATCATTCATATCGAAGGGTTCGACTGGAATTGCCCTAAGTTTATAACACCACGCTTTACTGAGAATGAAGTTGAACAGATTCTTTCTCCAATTTTATCTGAGAATGAGCAGTTAAAAGCGCAAGTCGCTAAATTACAGTCCAGACTGAAAAACAGTGATGGTAACGTTCTGTCAGGTGAAGATAAAAGCGGAGAAAAGCTCAGTGACCAATACTTTGATCAGGAGAAGCTGCGTTTAGAGATTACGTCAATACGTCAGCTTACCCCTAGAATTCGCGCCTATGAACTACGTCATCCTGAGAGACTCGATTTACCTAAAGTCAGTGCTGGCTCTCACTTACTAGTCCCAATTGAACTTGATTCAGGGGAGTCCATTGAGCGCTGTTATTCCATTTGCTCTAACCCAGCAAGGCGTGATGTGTACGAGATAGCGATATTACGCGAAGAGGAAGGCAGTGGTGGCTCTAAAGCCATTCATCAAAAGTTTAAGATTGGCCAGCTCATATACTGCTCAAAGCCGAAAAATCTGTTTGAAGTGCATGATGATGACAGACCAACCATACTAATAGCCGCAGGTATTGGCATTACCCCGATTAAAGCGATGGCACAGCAGTTGTCGCGGCAAAAGAAGCCATTTGAAATGCACTACGCTGGGCGAAGTCTCGAAGAGATGGCATTTCAAGAGCGGTTGAAAAGAGAGTTCGGCGACACGTTAACCCTATACAGCGCTGAAGAATCACAACGAATGAACTGTGCTGAAATCCTGCGTAACGCTGATGTAAACAGCATGATTTATGTATGCGGACCAATGAGGTTAATTAATGATCTGGTTGAGACAGCTAAGGCACTGGGTATCGACCCCTCCCGTATTCGCAGTGAAGCTTTCTCGGCTCAGTTAGTCGAAAGTGATGAAGCTGCAAAGAAAGATAAGATCTTCACCGTTGAACTAGTGGAATCGGACCTTTCCATCACTGTAGAGCCAGACAAAACAGTATTGGATGCCATTGAAGAGCAGGGCATAGCGATTCCTAATAGTTGTCATGCAGGGATTTGTCGAAGCTGCATTGTCACTGTTGTTGAAGGTGAAGTGGAACATCGAGATCTTTGCTTAACTGAAGATGAGCAGAAAACGTTAATGTGCCCTTGTGTCTCTCGTGCTAAAGGCAGCCAGCTTAAACTTTCACTCTAATCGTTTTTAATTTGGGTGAGCGTTAATCTCACCCTTACTTTTCTTTAAAATATTTTCAGGACAATAAACCGTGAATAAATTTATTAATGCGATCACCGCAGGGATCGGCGCGTCTGTTGCTATCTTTCTTTTGGCTTGCTTACATGAGTTCTATAGTTATCCATCCGATCACATGCTCTGGTTGATGGCCCCGTTTGGCGCAACGACGGTACTGGTGTTTGGCTTGCCTAATAGCCCGTTAGCACAACCGAAGAATGTCATTTTAGGGCATCTGATCACCAGCTTTATAGGCCTAATATTTGTAAGCTTTATTAGTGTCGATTTTTGGGCGCTGGCATTAGCGACGGGGCTTGGCGTGACAGCCATGCTAGCGACAGATACCACTCACCCTCCTGCAGGCGCAAACCCAATGCTTATTATGATGCTCCAACCAACATGGAGTTTCCTAATCAACCCTGTATTGTTCGGAGCGGTATTAATCGTCTTAGTAGGTTGGTTATATGCCCGAACAGCAAATGTTGTGAAGGAGTAATACCTAATAATAAACCACTTAGAAGGCCAGCATCTCGCCATCTTCTGGGATCAGTACTTTATTACTGATCCCTTTAGCATTGAGTGAGTTACGAAGCGTTTGGCGATCGACAGGACAGTGGTTAAGCGCTTCCATATGGTTGGCAATGACAATGCTAGGGGAAAGCTGAATGAACTCCAGTATTTCCTCTTCAGGCATAAGCAGCGGTTTCCCAACATCCATTTGTGCTTCTCCTGTCGCTACCACGGTGATATCCGGTTGCAGTACAGTTAGCGTGTGTTTTACATCTTCAGTTAAAATGGTGTCACCGCTGATATAGATGGATGGTTCATTCGGCAACTCTAGGTAGAACCCAACCCCATTTGCCATCACATTGTGAATCCAGCCGTGGCCGTGCTGAGCAGGAACTGCTGTTATTTTTCCACCCAAAAAGTCCAAGGTTTGCCAGTCTTCGATACCATGAGAAACCGTGATGCCATATTTTTCAAGATAAGCTTTATCTCGGTTGGGTGTGATGACGGGGATATTCTTCTCTGTCAGTAAGCGCTCACCTGCTTTATCTAAATGGTCAGTATGTTGCAGTGGCTTGAAGCCAAAGGTTTGGCTATGAGTGATGAGCGCGTGAGTCACCTTGCTAAGTAGTTCTTCAGCGTTGTTTGGTAGGTCAACCGTTGGATTTCTCCTACGTTTGAAACGCACCATTGAAAACGGAGGAAGGGATCCTTTTTCACCCAACATCGGGTCGATTAAAATAAAGTGATTGTTCGACTCAATGATAAACGTCGCGCTACGAAGGTGGTGGATTTTCATGGCTCTTCCCTGCTGATAAAATAGTGAGTTATCAGTATGCAATGTTCATAGTTTGTGCAAAACTGTCCTAAAGGACATCTATCGCTCAATTTGGGTCAATATGAAAAACAAGCAAACGTATAAAGTTGCAATGGTGGTGGTAGATGGGATTAGCGCATTCCACCTTTCTGTCCCTTGTTTAGTTTTTCGCGATGCTTTTCAGGACGCATTTCCAGACAGAACGCCTCTTTTCGAGTTGAATCTTTGCAGCCCATCTGGCCAAGATGTGGCGACGAGCTCAGGCTTCAGCATGACAGTTGATCATGATCTCGACCCTCTTAATCGTGCAGATATCATCATTATACCCGGCTGGGCCAATACCCTTCCTGAGCCGCCAAAAGTATTAATTAAAAAGCTATCTGACGCTCATCAACGAGGAGCGACTCTTGTGGGATTATGTTTAGGTGCTTTTGTAATTGCTGAGACAGGGCTGTTGAACGGTCAATCCGCTACGACGCATTGGGGGTATTCCGAACCTTTTAGTGAGCGCTACCCTGAAGTGGAATTTGATAGCCAACCGCTGTTTATTGATCATGACCAGTTGATTACTTCAGCAGGTACTGCAGCCTCACTCGATTGTTGTTTGCATATTGTGCGTAAACTCCATGGCAGTGAGATGGCGAGCCAATTAGCGCGAGTGATGGTGACAGCGCCTTTTCGCTCGGGTGGTCAGCAACAATATATTCCAGCGCCAATCTCTAGTCGCTCTGAACAACCAACCAGCTTTACTCAAGTGATTGAGCAAGTAGAAGAGAGAATTAACGAGCCTCATAATATTGAAGGTTTGGCCGAGCGGTGTGCGATGAGTAGACGTACGTTTACTCGTCAGTTTAAAGCGACGTATGGCTGCACCTTTGGCCAGTGGTTGTTGAATCAAAGATTAAAGCTGAGTCAGCAGTTATTGGAGGGCACTCATAACTCAATTTCACGGGTGGCTGAGTTATCGGGCTTTGGCTCTGAAAGTGTCTATAGAAAGAACTTTAAAGCGGCATTCCAGATTTCTCCATCGCAATGGCGGATCAACTTCAGCGGAATAAGAGAGCAAGAATAATGAGCCCAATAAGTCGTAATATCTCATGAGTAAACCATTTGAGTTTAAAACCATTCTACTGGCTTGCTTGATCATTAGTGTCGGCCAACTTAGCATGGGCCTTGTTTTTCCATCGCTGCCGTGGATCGCCAAAGACTTCGAGATATCTCTCGAAAAAGCGCAGCTTCTGGTCAGTATTTACCTGCTTGGTTTCGGTCCTTCTCAGTTTATCTATGGGCCCATATCTGATGCGTTGGGGAGAAAAAAGGTACTGCTGACAGGGCTGTTTATTGCTCTACTTGGCTTACTGATGATTATCTTTTTTAGCCACTCCTTTACAGGCATGGTCGCAGGTCGATTTCTTCAAGGTTTAGGTACAGGCTGCTGCGCCGTATTAGCCAGAGCATCAACACGCGACCGATTTAATGGTGCTGATTTGCCTATTGCGATGTCTTATATTGCGATGGTGGCGTCGATTACGCCGCTGTTCGCGCCTGTCATTGGTGGTTTTATTAACTTCCACTTTGGCTGGAGTATGGTGTTTATGTCTCTGTTGGGTTACGTATCTTTTGCATGGATTATCTTTGCTCTTCGGTTTAAAGAAACCGTCATGCAGCGCAGTGCAGTTCCATCGCCTGCTAAGATTGTGAAGCAATATCGCGAGCTGCTCACTTCCCGTTACTTTATGAGCTTTGCCAGTATCGGTTGGCTTAACTTCAGCTTGATGATCACGACTGTTTCGGTGATGCCTTTCATTATGCAAAACCAAATAGGGATGACATCGGATCAATACGCTCTTTGGGCATTAATCCCTGCTTTGGGAATGCTATTGGGTACCAGTCTTTGTAACCGAGTACGTCCAATAATTGGCAGTAAGAAAATGCTGTTGTGTACACCAGTACTGCACCTTAGCGCCGCACTGTGGTTGTTCTTTTGCCCATTAGAGCCTGTGTATTTGATGCTCGGTCAGTTTTTGATGATCCTTGGCAACGGCATTGCTCTACCATGCGCACAAGCGTTAGTGATGCAGCCGTATAAAAAGAATGCGGGTGCCGCCGCTGCCATGTCCGGTGGTGGACAAATGATAGTCTCTTCCATCGTTAGTATGGGTTTGGTGTTGCTAGGGTTAGGGCAAGCGTGGCACTTATCTTTGGTGATTGTCTTATTTACGGTCATCACACTGGCCAATATTCTGCGTGGATTTAAAGAGTTAGAGACAACTCAAAACGGGCTAACGCCTAATTAAGCTGTTTTTTGTAACGACTGACAGCTAGTTCTTTTGCAGTTGAGATATTCCCTCGCTCACCCAGTGAAGCAGCTGTTTGGTGGCTTTGGAGAGTATTTGGTTTTGTCTAACAATATAACCCAAGTCGGTAGTAGGGAAGTCGGGCAGTGGCGTTACTTTGGATAAGAGATTTCGTTTAGCTGAAATGGCAAATTCAGGAATGATCGCCACGCCAAACCCTGCTTCAGCCCAATCTATTTGAGCATCAACACTGCCCACTTCCATCACGCGATATTTTGAGAGGTTAAGTTTGGGTAGCGCATCGTCAATCAAGTCTCGAGTACGGGTGTCGTGACCCAGTAGGATAAGTGTGAGTTCTTTGTCTTGTACTTTATGTTGAGCCGTATTTCGTTCAAAGCCATCTCCCAATGCTACCCATTTTACTTGCTGTAGATCGACAAAATGCAGTGGTTGTGACTGTTTTTGAGCGATGACAAATCCAAGGTCGGCTTCGGCACTTTTCACTAACGACGAGGCTTGAGAAGAGGTTGTGTTTAGCAGGGCAATATCGATTCCTGGGTAATCGTTTTTAAACAGTTTGAATGCATCTATTAGCAACATACGAGAGATAATGTCGCTAGCGGCAATGGTGATCGTTCCTGTGTTTAAGTCGTTTAATGCGTTTAGGTCGGCTTGGCATACCTGTAATTCTTGTAAAGTTCGTTGGCAGCTCTCTAGCAGTCGCTCACCCGCTTGGGTTAAGTGAAATGGGCTTCGCTCTATAAGCTTTACGCCAGTCGCTTGTTCAAGCTGTTTAAGATGCAAGCTGACATTAGGCTGGGTCATGTGCAGTGCAACGGCGGCCTTACCGAAGTGTTTGTATTCGGCTAACGTGGAAAATGTTTTTAGCCAGTGAATATCTAACATGCTGTGCCCTTAACGTGAGTTAACCCTACGAATTACCAATCTACGCTTTGGAAAAGTGATATGAAATTCTTATCAAGTTAATTATTATAATTAATTTCTCATATTTAATCGACACAGCTAAGATGTTTTCTTAATCAATTAGGAGAAACGTTATGTCGTCTATTGTTGTTGTGGGTGCCAATTGGGGTGATGAAGGTAAAGGTCGCATTGTTGATTTTCTAGCTGCTGACGCCTCTGCAAGCATTCGTTTTCAAGGCGGAAACAATGCAGGTCATACCGTCGTCAATGATTTCGGTACATTCAAATTACACCAACTACCAAGCGGTATATTTAATCCTAATTGTATTGCTGTTCTCGGCCCTGGCATGGTGATAAGCCCTGCCGCGTTAAGCGAAGAAATTGCTGAAGTAAAAGCGGCGGGTGTGGATGTGAAATTACGTATTTCAGACCGAGCAACTTTGTGTCTTCCTCTCCACGCATTAGAAGACACGCTTGAAGAACAGCGTCTAGGCGATGCGGCATATGGCTCTACACGTCAAGGTATTGCACCTGCCTATGGCGATCGCGTGATGAAAAAAGGCATTCTTGTTGGCTGGTTAAATCAACCTGAAGTGCTAGAGCAGCGTATTCAATTTATGCTTGATTGGAAAATGCCGCAGCTGAAAGCCTTGTACCCAGAGTGTGATTATACCGAAAGTGCAGCAGAACTAACCGCATGGTTATTGGAAGTGACAGCAGCGTGGCGTCCGTTTATCTGTAATGTGACTGAGCCTCTTAAAGCACTTCAAGCAAAAGAAGCAAACTTGTTATTTGAAGCTCAATTAGGCGCGGGCCGCGACTTAGTTTATGGCGAATACCCTTGGACAACATCATCGAATGTAACTGCTGCCTACGCAGGTATCGGTAGTGGCTTACCTGCGCTAAGACCAGAGCGTGTTATCGCTGTTGCTAAATCTTTCAGCTCTTCTGTGGGTACTGGAACGTTAGTGACTGCGATGGAAGAGCAAGACAACTTCCGTGAAAGCTCTAACGAATATGGCGCAGTGACTGGCCGCCCACGTGATATGGGTTATTTTGATGCAGTAGCAACGCGTAATGGTGTGGAACTTCAAGCCGCAACCGAGGTAGCGTTAACCAAAATTGATTGCTTAACCGGCATGAAAGATCTGCGTATCTGTGTAGCCTACGAAGGTGACCACAGCGAAAACCCTATATGGCCACAAACTGCAGCTCTAGCGCCTGTTTATGAAAACATGCAGGGTTGGGATGAAGACATCACAGGCTGCCGTACTTTTGAGAATCTTCCACAAGGCGCGCAAGATTACGTGACTCGTATCGAAGAGCTAATGGGTGTGCCAATTGTGATGGTATCTGTTGGTCCTGAGCGTGATCAGATGATTATTCGTAAGTAATGACTTTCATAAACTTATTTTAATAAAAGAAACCCAGCATGTAAGCTGGGTTTTTTACCCTCTCAATAAAGCTAAATCTGTTCTTATTAAAATAAAATATAGAACAGTCATTCTCTCAATAAATGTTCACGCGTGAATCGTTAAAATTAAATATATGTATATTTTATATATCCATCATTTCTGAGCTCCACCCTTATGTGGTTAATTTCATTGTTATTTTGTTTGTTATATAAAAGTTGACCAGTTAAATGCTTAGCGCGTGATATTGCTTCGGGTTTTTGTGAAATGAAATAAAGCATTCATTTATTTTTATTATCCTAGTCACAATGGAAGTCCATATTTCAAGGAGGAGAAACATTCACTATCATCGCAAATAGATGAAGGAGGATGTAATTATAAATAATTATATATTCTGGATTAATAATGAAAAAGAAGCTTTTAATTACAGCCATCGTATTAGGATTGGCTGGTTGTAAATCGTCCAATGATACCTCTGTATACAGTTCCCCTCGTGAATCTTTTGTAATGTCGATTGCACACGTTAACGACACCCACTCTTCATTCGACGAAGTAAAGTCGAGCTTTTACAGTGATTATCTACTTAATGGTGACCCTGTTTTCACTGCCTTTGGTGGTCATCCACGCTTACTAGAAGCGGCTAATCAATATCGTGAACAGGCTGAGCAAGAAAATCGCAGTATGCTTTTCTTGCATGGCGGTGACGCATGGCAAGGTACGGCTTACTTTAAACTCAATCGTGGAAAGATGAATGCTGATATCTTGAGCCGTATGGGGCTTGACGCCATGGCGATGGGTAACCACGAGTTTGACCTAGATAATCAAACGCTTGCAGAGTTCATCAATACCGTGAATTTCCCTGTATTGGGGGCGAATATGGACACGTCTGAAGACGCTGACCTTCGCGATGTCACAAACCTGCTGCCATACTCGCTATTCGCATTTGATGGTAACCAGAAAGAGCAAGTTACGCTTGAAACGTTACCTCGCGGCAAGCATGTCGTTGCTGTGGTTGGCGTCGTACTTGAAGATATGCCTTCAATATCGCCGAACGTTGGTGATGTGACATTTAGCCCTGAGATCGAAACGACTCAAAAAGTAGTTGATGAGCTGAAAGAAAATGGGATTAACAAAATTATCCTTCTGACTCATCTTGGCTTGCAGCGCGATATTAATATCGCTGAGAACGTAAACGGTGTGGATGTTATTGTCGGTGGCCACTCTCACACCTTAATGGGCGACTTCACTAATCTAGGCTTGGGTGAAGAAACGCCTTACGCTTACATGGTAACTAGCCCTGACGGTACACAAACCTGTGTGGTTCAGTCAGGTGAAAAAGCTCAGGCGATAGGTCATGCAAACGTTATATTTGATCGTTCAGGTAATGTGAGGAATTGTCGTGGCGGCAATACTTTGCTTTCAGCAGACACCTTCTACTCTGATAATCGTCGAGAAGAAGACTCTAAGTTAATAGGGGCTGATGAGGGTGAGGTTGTTAGCTTCATTGATGGCGAGTCCAACATCGAAATCACTGCTGAAGAAGCGACGATGCGTGATCATATTGATGCCAAATACAAGCCAGATCTAGAAGAGGCATACGGTGACGTTGTGACCTACGTGCCTACTGAGTTGGTACATGAGCGTCGTCCGAACGATAGTGGCGTTGATGAGCATGGCTCTCGAGTTGCCCCTATCATTGGTGAGGGTTGGTTATATTGGGCAAATCAAGCTGATGTTCTGACAGCTACAGGCTTTACAGAAGTAGATATTGCTCTTGTAGGGGCCGGTGGCGTGCGTAATTCTTTAGAAGAAGGTGACTTACGTGAAGGTCATATTTCATTAGAGTTATTACCATTCTCTAATTACCTATCCGTACTGGAGCTTGAAGGTAAGTACATTCGTCAATTGATTGAAGAGACTGTCACCACGAGTTTGGATGATTCCGCGCACATGGGTAAATTCCCATATGCTGCAGGCATGAGATATACGTTTGAAGAAAATGTAGCACAAACCTCAGGTACGTTAACGGAACTGCAAGTTCGCCGTATCGATGCTGATGGTGCAGTTACGTGGGAAGACATCAACGACGATCAAACGTATGTGGTAACGACAACCAACTACAATGCGAATGGTAACGATGAGTGGGACGCGCTGTTTGAGGCACAAGAATCGAGTGTTGACCGCTTTGACATCGTATTAGACGGAGATCGCGTAGAAGCTCATTCCGTTTCTCATATGGTTCAAAATGGTAGTAGCCGAACACCGGTCTACACTAATGGTGATGGCCCTGATTGTTCAGATGAGTCTACCCGTCAATGTAATACCGATGCACAAGCGCTTATTGACCATCTTGCAGATCAGGTCAATGTGTTGGAAGAGGTTGAGTATCCACCGGTGACATTAACGTTATTGCCTCGAGGCTAAGCTTTTCTTAATAAGTTCGACGTTTAAAAGTGCTGCCTAGGTGAGCACTTTTTATTTTGGTTTTCATAAATTATCAGTTAGGTTTCTAGCATTGGCATCCACCTTCGCCTTTTTTAGAAGGGTTAAGCTGTATTGGTGGGCAGGGGACTGTGCCGTAAGAGCAAAATACGCAACAATCACCTTGTTTTGGTTTTAGGAGTTCTTTGCAAGCAGTGCATTCATAGAACCACTGACAGGCGTTGGTCGGCATCGTTTCCATTTTCTTATAACCGCAAGTCGGGCAGGTTAATTCAGATTCTAAGACCATTCCACTCATGCTTTAACGCTCCCTTTCTTTTATCTTTCTATGTCTTATCTTAGCTACACTTTTTCTTCGCTGCTCTCTAGCTAGAAGCGCATCAGCTACAATTAAGGTTCTCGTAACGCTATAGATTCGAACTTTATTGAGATTACTTGGAAGTGCTGATGAAAAAACTCGCTGGAACACTTGTGGCTGTTGGATTGGCTCTTTCACAGCAGGCGTCTTTCGCTACCGAGTCAGATGACACAATCGTTGTTGCTTTTAGTGAACTTGCTCCTTGGAAAGTGGTTGAGGAAGGTCAATACAAAGGTGTGTATGCCGAGATATTGAGAGAGCTTGCTCGGGGATTAAATAAAGAGTTGAAATTTCGAAGCTGCCCATTAAAACGTTGTTTGCTGATGATGGAAGAGGGCACAGCGGATTGGATCATCGGCGTTAAGAACACATCAGAACGAGAGCAATGGATCACGTTTATTGATACGCCTTATCGCCATACCGCGACCAAAGTGTTTTATGTCAGGTTGGGGGAAAGTAAGAGGCTAACCCAATATGAAGACCTTTTTGGTTTAACCATTGGCGTAAAAATTGGTGCTAGGTACTTCAAACAGTTTGATGCAGGGACGGGTTTAAGCAAAGAACAGGTGGCCAGCGACGAACAGAACTTTAAAAAGTTAGTGTCAGGTCGGATTGATACCTTCCCCATTAACGCTGAAACAGGGGCGATTCATCTCGCCAATTCAGAGTATCAAGGTTTACTAGAACGTGCCGAGTTTTCCTATACCGCGAAAGGACTTCGTTCTGTCGGAGTGTCAAAAAAGTCTAAGCATATCCATTTACGAGATCAAATGAACACACTTATGCAGAAAATGGTTGAGAGTGGAAAGTTGGATGACATTTACCGTATTCATTTCTTTGAGCAGTATGGAGTAGCTAAAGATGCCTATCAGTGGCGTTAACTACTAAGTTAACTACAAATTTAGCGTTACTTGAACGGAAGATGGCGTAGCTCTTCGTATAAACCATTGTTTAATACCGCGAGTATTTTTTCTCTTAGCCATAATGTCGCTTGATCGCGTTGATGTCTTGTGTGCCAAGACATAGATATGGGACCAGGTGCCATAGGAAAAGGTGTCCTTCTAATCACTAATTGCCCGCTATTCACGTGTTTAAGAATGATGGGCAGAGGAATGGTTGTGATCATGTCGGTGTTGATGAGTAGTGTGGCGAGGTTATAGCAATGATTGACTGTCATAGATATTCGGCGAGTGAGTCCTTGTTTTCGTAACTCGATATCAACGCCTCCAGAAGCTTCCCCAGACAGTGAAAGCAACAAGTGTTCAGCACTCGCAAACTTATCGATAGTGAGTTCTTCGTTTGCTAGCGGGTGATCGGGACGCATTGCGCAGACAAAGTGGTTATCGAATAAGTGCTGAGTATGGACCATCGAAGAATTTCCCTCAAAATAATCCAAGACCATGTCTACATCGGCATTGAGCAATAAGCTTTCTCCATTCACGTTATAAGGGACGGCGTGAATGTTCACATGCGGTGCCTCCTTCTCAATGCTTTGTCTTAATGACAGCCAGAATAAATCGGCCATCCAATCGGTTGTTGCGATTCGAAAAGTGCGCTGAAGTGTCGCTGGATCAAACGCACTCTTGACTGCCGCAAGTCGAATCGACTCTAGCGGATCCCCTATGTTTTCCCACAGTGTAATGGCGTAAGGCGTTGGCCGAATGCCTCTTCCTTGCTTCACAAATAAAGGATCATTCCAGACATGCCTCATACGGGAAACTGCATTGGAGACAGAAGGCTGAGTCATTGATAAACGCTCAGCGGCCGACGTAATAGATTGCTCTTGCATGATGGCATCAAAAATGACCATTAAATTGAGATCGAGATTAGCCATGGCCTAGGAAGTTATGTGGGTCAGGTAAATCAGTATTGCGCAACTCATCATGTTTATCAATGTGTTTTATATGAAACATCAATTAGACGATATTCGTTGAGTTGGGCAAAGTAACCTTACTAAGACAAAAACACCGAAAACGATTAACTGACATAGGGACATGACGATGAAAGCGATCTACATAGAGCAATACGGAAATGCTGAGAAACTGACGTTTGGAGACATTGCCAAGCCAGCCATTAATGACAATCAGGTTTTGATAAAAGTGAAGGGAGCAGGCGTTAATCCCGTTGATTGGATGGTTCGTGAAGGTTTTCTACAGCAGAGTGGCGAGCATGAGCTTCCACTTATTCTAGGTTGGGACGCGGCAGGAGAAGTTGTCGAGTGCGGAGGGAGTGTCACAAATGTAAACCTTGGAGACAATGTCTATGTTTATGCGCCTATTTCAGGTCAAGGCGCTTACGCAGAATACATCGCTGTTGATGCTGACTTAGTTGCTCCTGCTCCAAAAACCTTAGATATGGTGACAGCTGCGGCGGTTCCATTAGCGGCGACGACTGCATGGCAAGCATTGATGGAGGGTTGCAAGTTGAAAGCTGGCAACCGAGTGCTGATTCATAATGCAGCGGGTGGTGTTGGCAGCTTTGCGGTTCAAATTGCGAAGGCGAAAGGCGCTTATGTGATTGGCACGGCATCAGCGGCGAAAGAGTCCTACGTGAAAGGGTTAGGGGTGGATGAGTTTATTGATTACCGAAAGCAGAAATTTGAAGACATTGTGAGTGACGTGGATGCAGTATTAGCGGCCATCAGTGGTGATGAGGTTGTTGAGCGGTCTCTTAACGTTGTTCGAAAAGGTGGCCATATCATTTCCCTTTTGGATGAGATTGAAGATGAAGTCGCGCAGCGTCATGGTGTGAACTTTCAACGCTGGTGGGTCATGCCCAATGCTCATGACTTACAGAGTATTTCTAAGTTGATTGATGACGGTGACATCAAAGTCAATATTGATAGGGTCTTTCCGCTAGAGCTTGCGGATCAAGCGCATGGTTTGAGTGAGTCAAAAAGAGCACGCGGAAAAATCGTTTTAGAAGTTTCTCAGTAGATAAGATTAAGGAAGATAATATGGCGACTAAACAAGCTTTTCATAACAAAAATTTACCAGACATGCGTAATGCCTTTAGTTGGGGCCTTAAGCTGAGCGAGTTCAACGAAGTGTTCTTTGTGACAGGCCATGCTGATTGCAGCCCTGAATTCATTACACAGCACCCTAATGATCCGGTTGCTCAAACTCGATTGATACTCGAGCAGATGAAAACGTTTTTGGAAGAGGCTGGGTACAGTGTTAATGATATTGTCCGTACCGATTGGACTTTCACCAATGATGTCACCTCTGAACAATTTGGGGACATAGCAAAAGTGTGGGAATCGTTTCTAGTTGATGTGGTAGTAAAACCTGCAACGGGGACTTTGCGGTATGTGCTGCGCTTGGGAATGCCCGACATGATGGTTGAATATGAAATGATGCTAGCAAGGTAATTGAGATTATACTTCACGATGCCAATTTACACTTTCTGGGATTGGTTCGGTATTTTAACTCTGGCAACTGCCTTTGCCATTTTCGGATTCTAAGGTGATTTTTCATTGTCGTATCAATGTGCTTATAATCGAATGGAGTAAGTGTCCTTTAAAAGCATTTCGGGAAGCTCGGAAACTGCGGCTTCGGAACTTCTCGAAATTACATTAAACAATGGCAATCTGTCGATTTACTCAACTTTGATCATCATCGGTTTACCAATATCACCGACTTGGAAAATAAGAAGTTCAAGGTCATCGGTTGAACTTGAGTTCTTACCTATCATTGCAGAGTCAATTTCTTCGGGATAGAGCTCACCCGCTTTAAAGGTTTTCGTTTCGTTTTCAAGTTCAATGGTCAGCTCCCCCTCGAGTACATAAACATAAACAGGTCCTGGGTGTGTATGTTTGCTGCTTATAAACCCGGCAGGTGCGGCCAAATGAACCACCGTCATTTCTTTACCATCTACCCCTGGCAGTGGAGCTTGATGTAATTTCTGCATCGTGGCTTTCTTTGGCACATATTCCTCACCGGCGGCTGAGGAAAAACTGATGATAGTAGTCAAAATAAATAAAGATGCGACTAATGAAGATACAATATTGTTCGTTATTGTTGTTTCCTTCATTGTTAACCCTCCTTAATGTTGTAAACAAGTAAAAGGATGCCATCAAAATACCGATGTAACCCTTTACCTTCCCAACCTCTATAAATTGTTCTAATTAGTGTTGGTATCACTTTAGCCTAGTGTAGAAAGCCGCCACTTTCCTTAGGTCTCCTATTTTACAAAGTTGTTTTTAACCCCAAGTTATATTGTTTTCCCCATTATCTCTCTTTTAAAATCATGTAATTACCTGAATGAAAATCACTTTATACTCAATAGGTCTATCGATGTCCCGCTCTCTCTTCGAGTTAAATTAAATTTCCCAAACTCGATTCAAAAATGGCGGAATCTGCATCTAAGATCGTTGAACGTAACTGTTTTAGAGGTTGATACTCGGGCGAGGTGTAAAAAGCATTTGCATGTTCCTTCGATGGGAACTCGACTAATACGACTCTCCCTTCTGGCATTTTCCCTTCAATGACATCAAGTTGGTCCGTGACGGCTAAGGCCTTTCCACCATGTTTTTCTAATATAGCGTGCGCTTTTACAAGGTAGTCGCGCTGGTGGGCTTCATGATCGTGGATACGGACAAAGGTAAGCATATAAGCAGGCATAATTATTTTCCTATAGGTCGAATGTTCGGTTTAGAAACACCAAGATAATGAACCTAACGATATAAAGATAACGAAATGTTACTATCAAAATGATAGATTTAACTTATCATTATTGAGTGTGCCAAATAGGGAAGTGCCAATGACTAATGAGCAGCTGAAAGCGTTTATCGCCGTAGTAGAGCAAGGTAGCTTTCGAAAAGCGGCAAAAGCGATATTCAAAACTCAAGCTGCGGTAAGCAGTTCGGTTAAGAATTTAGAAGAACAATACGGTGTCACCTTATTTAATCGCGATGAGTATCGGCCAACACTCACTCAAGCAGGAGAGGCATTTTTTCATCACGCAAAACTTACTATGGGTCACTTTAATCAGCTCGATAACATTGGAAAGCAATTGAGTATGGGGATCGAACCAAAGTTTACCATTGTGGTGAGCATCGCATTTCATCTTCCTCCGTTGCTCACGAAATTAAAGCCAATCATCGACAGCTTCCCAAGTACACAATTTAAAATTTATACCGAATCACTGAATGGTGTTGTCGAGCGAATAGATCGCGAAGAAGCAGATTTGGCATTTGGCCCTGAAATAGGGTTGAACATTGAGCATGAAAGACTACCTGTAGCCAAGGCCGTCATGATAAATGTTGCTGCTCCTGATTATTTCCCTTCAGCTTTAAATGACGTAATTAGCTTAAGAGACGTGGCTCAACATGACCAAATAGTGACTCGCGACAGCGCACAATATAAGAACAAAGCGTCGTTTCATACGACAGATGACCGAGCGGCTTGGAGCGTTAATGACTTTACTACCAAGAAAGACCTTATTTTAGCAGGGCTAGGGTGGGGTGGGCTTCCTGAGTATTTGATCAAAGATGACATTGCGCAAGGCTGTTTGATCCCTATTAACGTAGAGGGAATACCAACGAGATCGTCCGGTGACCTGCATATGTTCAGAAATAGAAACCATCAGAAAGGGCCAGTGGCCACTAAAATCTGGAGTGAACTGAGTGAGGCTTACGGCCATTAACCATTATTTCCGATTTATTAACCCCCTTAGTTGGTGGAAACAAACGATACGCAAGCATTGGTATCATTGTTTTTCAAAAAGTAACAATCGCACTATTCTTCAAAAATTGATGATAGTTTATCGAATGTTAGAAGTGTAAGTGACTGACTTAATGTTAGTTATTCATATCTCCTATGAAAGTGAGTCGACCGATATAGATGCAACGACCACGCACGATATAGCAAAATCATACAAAGGGATAAGATGAAGAAAACAGGGTTAATAGCCGTATCACTCTTGGTGAGTACCGTTAGTTTTGTCACTCTAGCGGAACAGTGTTCAGTGGACAACATGGAAGTGATCGGCCAAAAGGCTTTCATCGACATTGAGGGGTTTGATAGCGCTTACCGAGCTCGCATTGATACAGGAGCAACACGCACATCACTCCATGCAATGAACATAGAGGTTATTGACGGCGTAGATGAACTCGATGCCAATATCGGCAAGGAAGTACGTTTCGTGACTGGTAATGAACTGGGCGACTATAACCAACACCAAGCTGAGATTGTTGCTGTTCGACGTATTCGAAACTCGTTCGGTGCAGACATACGCTATAGCGTAAACTTTACTTTGGCGCATGAAGGTTATGAAAAAACCGTGGAAGTTAATCTTCGAGATCGCAGTAAAATGACGGATAAGCTGTTGATCGGCCGTGATTGGCTTTCATGCCAGTACTTGGTCGATGTTAGCCAAAACCCAACGACTTCCACATAACGTATTTATGGTTCTTTATTTTAATTGAGCGTGCGTCCTTCTTATTTTTAGGAGGACTCGCTTTGAAAAGAGAACATGAATATAGGTATGTAGAAAGAACAGATGTTATGTTGAGTGTGTATTTCTATTCTGACCGCTATCTGGGAGCGTTTTGTGATTGTTGAAAGTATTCACCATATCGCCATTATTTGTTCTGACTATCAAAAATCTAAGGCTTTTTATACTGAGGTACTTGGCTTAAGCATCATCGCGGAAAACTACCGTGAGAGCCGAGATTCTTACAAACTAGATTTAGCCCTTCCTAGTGGCGGGCAGATCGAACTGTTTTCATTTCCAAACCCTCCATCAAGGCCAAGTCAGCCCGAAGCACAAGGCCTAAGACACTTGGCGTTTGTCACCGCATCAGTAGAAGAAGCGGTTAAAGAGTTAAATTCGTTCGGTGTCGAAGTTGAACCTATTCGAGTGGATGAGTTCACCGGCAAGAAGTTTACTTTCTTTCAAGATCCTGATGGTTTGCCGCTAGAGCTGTATGAGAAGTAAGGGGGGAGAAAAGAAAAAGCCATAACATTTGTTTGTTGAAGAGGGTTTTAGTCGCTAAGACATGCAGTTGGTGCGCAATAACAAAACCCTACTGACAGTTTCTGACAACAACGTCGATATACTCTTTTCTCATGTTGCTCCGCTACGTTCACGATTGTCATCAAATCAGGGAGATATGATGGAACCGTTCAAAAACAACCTTTCGCCACAATTAGTACAGTGCTTTGGCCTGCTACTTGAGCGACATTTAAGTCACTTTGATAAAGCTGAGTTTGAGCAAACAATTATTCAGCAGCTTGATGCTCTTGAGCTAAAAGAGAGAGCTGCCTTCATTGCAGAAAAACTTCATCAGGTGTTGCCAAAACAAGAGGTCATTCGTTTCCAAATAATTAGAAAAATGTTGCGCCCCGTTTCTGGTGATCTTACGGTCGTTCAGAGTGATAAGGACGGCATCACTGGGTGGGGAACACTTCCGCTCGGTATTGTGGTCAGTCAGTTTGGCTATGAATCTTTTGATGATGCCATGGCGCTGTTAAAAGACATGACTGAACACTTTTCTTCTGAATTTGATGTGCGCTTTTTCCTCATTGACGATCAAGATAGAGCGCTGGACATTATGTCTAATTGGTTAACACACCGAAGTCATCATGTACGTCGGTTGGTGTCGGAAGGTACGCGCCCACGTTTGCCTTGGGCGATGCAGCTGCCAAGCATCATTAAAGATCCTAGCGCCACTTTGCCTCTATTGACCGCATTACGAGATGATGAGCATGAATATGTTCGCCGCTCAGTCGCTAATCACCTAAATGATATTGCCAAAGACCATCCTGATCTAGTCGCAAAACTAGCAGTAGATTGGATGAATGACGCAAAAAAAACGCTCATCGATCAACCGTTGCTGAATCGCCAAAAATTGCTTCGTCACGCTTGTCGTACGCTCATTAAGCAGGGGCATCCAGTGGCACTTGAAGCCTTTGGTGTTTTTCCACCTAAACTCGATGTCAGCCCCATATTTTTGCCGTCATCAGAGATTCATTTCGGTACTGAATTGTGTTTTTCAGTGGAATTGCATTCGAGCAGCGATAAAGATCAGTCGCTGATTGTTGATTACGTTATGCATTTTAAAAAGGCCAACGGCAAGATGGCGCAAAAGGTGTTTAAATGGAAAAACGTCACGCTTAAAGCGCGTTCTCATTTGTCGATAGAAAAGGCCCATGGCATCAAGGAAATTACAACACGGAAGTATTACCCAGGTACACAAGCGGTGTCATTGCAAATTAATGGTCAGCCTTTTGGCTATAATGAGTTTAATTTGATTATGGGTGAAGCGTAGACCGTGGCGGATGCAGTAAAGGCGCTTAACAAAATGGATGTTGAAGTAGAACCCATTCGAGTGGATGAGTTCATAGGCATGAAGTTTACCTTCTTTCAAGACCCCGATGGATTGCCGCTAGAGCTTTATGAGAAATAAACGGTCTATATAGCAGGTGGAAAAGCTCATTCCAGTTCGTTATCACTGATATTTCACTATGTGATTATTCTAATTGCACATAACCGAATAACCTACAGCAATAAGATCCCTGTATTTTAAGTCGAGTACTTTAATTAGGGTATAAAAGAACCATCTTTAATGGAGTCGGTTCTTTTTTGATAATTATGGATAGCTCAACGAATTCAAAAAATGAAGCGTAGTTTATTGGTTATTAGTCTATTTGTTTCTCCTGTTCAGGCTGAGATAGTGGACTCTATAGAGAAGTTTACAGATATATTTGGAGTTAGCTTTTCTAAAGATATAGATGGCTCTACTGTTACCACATTAGACGCTAGCTATGATGTAACAGAAAAATTGAGAGTCTTTGGTGACATTGATACCGAATCAAATTGGGAAGCGGGTATTGGATATTCTGTTTGGCAGGGGGACAGTTATTACACGGAAAACACGCTTAAAGTAAGTGAATGGAAGTACTCGACGGGAATATTTGTCGCTAAATCGTTGCATGAGCAGTGGGTTGCGATCGTAGATGTAAACTACAACTATAAGAAAGATATTGAAGACCCAATTTGTAAAATATTCGGCGAGTGTAATGGAAATAAGCTTGATACAACTTTTCATCCTTCAGATAGTATCGACTACAGTATCGGTGCAATGTGGAGCCCGGTTAGCTACTTTGATTTAATTTATAAATTTAATCATGAGGTGGGTCTAAAAGACAATTACCTATCCGTTAATAATACATCTTGGCCTATGACCAACGGTCGTTCTAATACTCATTACCATGAAGCAGTACTTTATATTAATGCAAAATATATTCGACCATCTATTACATATACTTACCTTGACAATGGGAAAGATTTTATTGAGTTTGGTTTAACCTTTGATTTTTAAATTCCCTTGATTGACTCTTCTAGATACTTATAAAACAGCACACTATGTGCTGTTTATTGATCTTGGTAATAAACTTTACCTCATTCCATTTGTTTATCACCATTATTTCAATTCTCGATTATTCAAGATGAATTCGCTTCGTTAATCTATACGCAACTAAACAGAACAGCACGGATGCATTTATTTTTATAGAAGAGATAAATGATGAAAAAAACACTTTTAGCAATCACTATGGCAACACTAATTTCTGCACCAGCAATTTCAGCTCCAGTTAAAGTTGACCGTGCATTGGCGAACCAATACACAGCAGAGCTGATTGAAGCACAAATGAATGAAATAGATGCTCGTGTGTTAGCACAGCTTAATGCCCAGCCAAGCACAACGACGACAGCAACGGTTGACGATGTTGTTTATGAGAAGCAATCAGATGGTACATGGGCAGCTGTTGGTGCTGTATCGGCTACATTACTGGCGAGTCTACTCAGTTCATCTTCAAGTACAGGCGGACACGCTGATGAGCTACCTGATATGCCAATTGATGCGCCTAGACAGTTGCCTGATGTAGACGTTAGTACACCAGATAATACTAAACCAGATTTTGATTTCATTACTGACGGTAATGGGAAAATTGGCATTGTTCGTGATGGAGTTTTATTAGGTACTATTGAAGGCTCCATCAATGTGAATACTCGTCATTTAGAAGTAGGGCCAATGGGGGGGATTTGGTATAACAATCCACAAGCACCGGCTCCAATTAAACTTCCATTTAAAGTTGAGTCTTCTATTACTGGTCCCCTAGTGATTACAGACACTCGCACAGGTGAAATTGTTGGAATAGGTGGTCAGATAGGTGGTGACACGGCACCAATTAAACTGACAATCGTGAAATCAGATCTAGGCTGGACCATATTTGGATCTCAGGGACGTTCTGTAACTATCACTGATGCCGAATTAAAACGACCAGACCTCCCAATTGACGCCCCGAGACAATTACCTGATGTAGACGTTAGTACACCAGATAATACCAATCCAGATTTTGATTTTATTACTGATGGTAATGGAAAAATTGGCATTGTTCGTGATGGAGTTTTATTAGGTACTATTGAAGGCTCCATCAATGTGAATACTCGTCATTTAGAAGTAGGGCCAATGGGGGGGATTTGGTATAAAAACCCACAAGCACCGGTTCCAATTAAACTTCCATTTAAAGTTGAGTCTTCTATTACTGGTCACCTAGTGATTACAGACACTCGCACAAGTGAAATTGTTGGAATAGGTGGTCAGATAGGTGGTGATATGGCACCAGTTAAACTGACAATCGTGAAATCAGATTTAGGCTGGACGATATTTGGATCTCAGGGACGTTCTGTAACTATCACTGATGCAGAATTAAAACGATCAGATACGGTTATCAATGGTAATCAAGGTGGCGTTGTTATAGTTGACCATGCTAATCGTGATGTTATCGCTAATGACGAAGCTAAAGATACAATAAAGACTTTAGCAAAGCAGCCTCGTTTTGACGATGTACGTAACAAGGTTAGAGCTAAATTTGCTCAGTAGTACCTGTTCTCGATGAAAAATAATAGCCACTGTTGAGGTGGCTATTACTTCTAACTGTATAGGTTATTAAGAAAATGAAAAAATTAGCCATACTTATCAATGAAATATCGGGAAGATTTGAAATCTGCGATATTGATAGCTACTGCTTAGGCCATGTGTACGTTCAATGTAAGTCAGAAAATCTTCACATTACCATTCATAGTGACGTAGTCGATGAAGAAGAGATCATCTCAGTCGTTAATGTTGGTAAAGATAAAGACGATTCATCTGAAGTATTTACGTTATATGAGGGCCGTCACGTATCTGGAGTACTAGACTTTTTGCAGCGTCTTGAATCCTAGACTGTGCTTCTAGATAAAATGCTTTTCAATTTGTCCAACAGCCATAACGTTTGAGCGCTATTGTTATTTTTATTGTGATAGTAACTATAGATATTGGGTGATTCCTGATCATAACCAAAATCAAACTCTAAGAGTTTAATGCCTTTTATAAAGTCGTAATTAGAGAACTTAGAGATAGCAACAATCATATTACTTGTATGAACGGCCTCTAGTAATACTGATGGAATCTCAGAACGAAGTGTAATCTTAAACTTAATGCCTAAGTCATCTGCAATGATTTCCGCGACCGATTTTTTTAAGTTCCAATTGGGAGCGAGGACTGTACCAACAGGGTATTTGGCAACTTCATATGGTGTCATTTCACTGTTTATTATTGGGTGATCTTCCCTGCATATAATTCGTAATTTGTCCTGAGCCAATTTTTTTGCATGGAGGGTTTTAATCGTGACATCGCTGTCATAGCTAATACCCATGTCAATTTTGCCGCTTTCAATTTCAATTTGAGTATCCTGACTCCAGCAACGAAAATGGACAGATGCGTTCGGTGCATCTTTCTGAATTTCAGCGTATATGGTGTTAGCTAGGGCAGTCATTAAAAAAGGTGATATGGCAAAGATAATATCACCTTCTATTTTTTCAGGGTTAAACTCTGTTTGATCATTTATAGTATTTTCAAGCTCTAACATGATTGGTCGAAGAGAGTGGTAGACCTGTTCTGCGTAGGGTGTTGGTGTCAGCCCTGTGCTTGTTTTTACAAAAAGATCATCGTTTAAATGTTGCCTTAGTTTACTGAGGTATTTACTGACGGCTGGCTGAGTAACAAAGAGCCTTTCTGCCGCTTTGCGCATATTTTTTTCTTGATGGAGAATAAAGAAAGTTTTTAGTAAGTTCAGGTCTAGTTTGTCATAGAGATTGTGAGCCATTGTTTTCCTTAACTTCAGGTCCAAGCAATTGTTAACTTCATTATGTACTTACATGATAGTAACCCACCAATTTATTATTGTGATTGCGAATTGAAACTAGAAACGCCATTGACTGATATTTAGGCAATTGATTCGTTAGAGCGTCTAAATAGGCATTGGATAGAAAAGCTTAGAGAGATTTTATTGAGATAGAATGAATATTTGATGACAGTCACCTTGTTGCAAGCTGCCCTAAACCTGCCTTCCGAGAAGGCAGTTAAGTCATTTCTAGTTTTATTTGATGAATTCTAACTTGTCACCTCATCCACCAAATACAAAATTGATTGATACGGTACGCCACTGTGGTGTGAAAGACCTATCTCACAGGTTTTGCTGTTACTAAAGCCTCGGCTGCAATTTTTAGGTACTTGTTCTCTGAGTGGGTGAACCGCGGCGGCGTTCAGCTCTGGTGTGGTGAAGCCTTTATCGCCAGCCCAACCGCAACATTGAATGTGCTCTGGGACGATGACTTCAGAGGTACAGGCTTTAGCCAGTGATAGCATGTCATTCTCTAATCCCATTCTTCTGGAACTGCACGTTACATGTAGCATCACGGTTTCATCAATTGGTTCAAAGCTTAAGTGTTCTTTAAGGTGTTTTAATACAAAGGCTGTTGGCTCAAAGATAGCTAACGGCCTATTAAACTGTTCAATGCTGCGTTTGGCACATGGACTGGTGTCCATCAGTACGGGATATTTACCGTGTTCACTGGCTTGCCAAAGTGCTTCTTCTAGCTGCTGTGATTTCTGCAGCGCTATATCGTTTGCCCCTTTGCTGTCATAGGGCATGCCACAGCATTGATCACTGAGACTTTTTGGTGTGATTAATTCGAAGCCCGCTTTACTAAGAAGTGACCGTGTAACTTCTGTTAACGGTCGCTGGTCTTGCGCACTGGTTTGCTGACCCATATTTCGGCTAGCGCAAGAAGGCATGTAAACCACTTTCCTCTCTGAGTTGATCCTTTTGGCTGGAATCTCCTTGTCTTGAATAAGCTGATGGGTGTTGGCTTGTGGGTATTCTGCTAGCCAAGTTGGAGTCGCTCCGTGAGTCAGTTTCCGTAGCCCTTTCGTTAGCCTACTTACTGATTTCTCGCCCACTATAGTTGAAGCAACGCTGTTAGCCTTTAGCCCGACTTTTGCCATGGTGGTGGTAGCGCTGAAATGATCTGCGCTCCATTGGGCTGTCCATTTTACTAGGGGAGTCAGCTTTAGATATCTCGCAGTGCGGAGCTTTTTCACCAAATCTCCCGTGTTGATACCAACAGGGCAACGCTCTGCACATAGCCCTGTTGCTGCACAAGTATCAACGCCTTGGTAATCGAACACTTTCTCTAGTTCGCTCGCTTCAACGGTTTCACCAGCCGTTCGTCTTCGTTGCAGCTCTCGGTATAAAACAATACGTTGGCGTGGGGAGAGAGTCAGCGTGCGTGATGGGCATACAGGTTCGCAAAAACCACACTCAATGCAGCGGTCAACTAAGTCATCAGCAGCAGGCATAGGTTTGAGGTTTTCAAGATGGGCTTTAGGATTGTCGTTAATAATCACTCCAGGATTAAGTAACCCATATGGGTCAAACAGCGCCTTGATTTTTTGCATTAGTTCATAGCCATCCTTGCCCCACTCAAGCTCGATGTATGGAGCCATATTACGGCCGGTTCCGTGCTCCGCTTTTAGCGAGCCTTGGTATTTAACGGCAACCAATTCAGCAACGTCATCCATAAATCCACCGTAGCGATCGATCTCCTCTTGGCTATCAAAGCCTTGGGTAAAGACAAAGTGGAGGTTTCCTTCAAGCGCGTGACCAAAAATTATCGCTTCATCGTATCGGTATTTATCAAACAAGGTTTGGAGATCGCGCAGACCGTGAGCAAGGTTTTCAACAGGGAAGGCCACATCTTCGATGATGACGGTTGTGCCTACTTCTCGCACTGCCCCAACGGCAGGAAACATTCCTTTTCGAATCCCCCACAATGTAGAGACTGTTGCCGCGTCAGAGGTAAAGGGAACGGATTCAATGATGGTGTATTTTGCGACTGCATCCATCACATGGTGACACTGCTTGGTTAAGGTCGCTGCATCGCTAGCGTGTGACTCGATCAAAATAGCGCACGCTTCTAAATCGAGTTCCGCTATAAACGCAGGTAAGCCTTTATTGTCAGCCACAGAGCGTAGTGCTCGTCCATCCATCAGCTCAACGGCAGCCACTGGAGTGGTTGAAAGCGTGGTTACCGCTT
Organism: Vibrio kyushuensis; assembly: GCF_050337325.1. Taxonomy (NCBI): domain Bacteria; kingdom Pseudomonadati; phylum Pseudomonadota; class Gammaproteobacteria; order Vibrionales; family Vibrionaceae; genus Vibrio; species Vibrio kyushuensis. The sequence goes on along the minus strand of NZ_JAKJSV010000008.1, from coordinate 116,090 downwards.
GGCTCGCTTGTTCTATATCAGCAAATACAAGCAGCGAAGAGGCTTTATGCGCGTGTTCAATAACTGTGTTGTAGGTTACCTCGGCAATGAATCCGAGTGTGCCTTCAGAGCCAATCATCAGGTGCTCAATGATCTCTATCGGATCTTGGTAATCCACCAGTGCATTGAGCGCATAGCCTGTGGTGTTTTTGAGGCGGTATTTATGGTGAATGCGCTGGGTTAGTTCAGCGTTCTCTAAGGTTTCATCATGCAATGCGTTAATGCCCGCGATAAGCTCTGGGCGATCACGGGTAAACTCGGCAATGCTGACGTCATCACCGGTATCTAAGATTGAACCATCGCTGAACACGACTTTCATGCTATCGATGGTCTTATAGGAATTCTGCGCCGTTCCACAACACATACCACTGGCATTATTTGCGGCTATACCACCAATTTTACAGGTATTAATAGAAGCAGGATCGGGGCCGATTTTACGTTGAAACGGGGCGAGATATTTATTGGCATCGGCGCCAATTACCCCCGGTTGTAGGCTGATTTTTTTGCCTTCATCGATGATCGAATGGTTACGCCAATCGTCGGTGAGCGTAATTAGAACAGAGTCAGACACCGCTTGGCCTGAAAGGCTGGTTCCTGCCGCGCGAAAGGTGCAGTGAATCGCCATTTCACGGCAACACTTAATGGCATAGATAACTTCATCAAGGTCTTTTAATCTCAGCACAATCTTTGGCACGAGACGATAGAAACTGGCGTCCGTTCCATAAGCTAAGCGCTTGGCATGTTGTGTGATAATACGCTCGGATTCAATCTTGGCCGCGAACAATGACTCAAGTTGTTGATAGCGGTTATCGCTGTTCTTATTATCGATGTTCTTATTAACGCTGCTCTTGTTAACGTAAGGTGTGTCCGACATGTTTGCTTCCTTGTGCTCGCTGCGGCATTCTAATTTTTATGGGGTCAGCTGTTGAAACGGTGTCACAGTTGCACATCATTTGCTGTGACACCTTTTGAATTTACTCAATATTTAGCGAGATAGGTCTATAGATGCTAATGAATCTTGATTTAAGTCTTTGATACTTTTAGCACCAGTGAGCGTCATCGCAACGCGCATCTCTTTTTCGTAAAGGTCTAGAAGGTTTTCGACACCCGCCTGACCTTGAGCTGCTAGAGCGTAGATGAATGAGCGGCCGAGTAGGGTGCAGTCTGCGCCCAGAGCGAGCATTCTCACCACATCTAACCCTGATCGAATGCCTGAATCGACGAAGATTTTTAGATCCCCTTTCACTGCGTCTGCAATGCTAGGAAGCGCCTTAGCTGTTGACAGAACACCATCAAGTTGGCGGCCACCGTGGTTCGACACCACAATACCGTCCGCACCGAAAGAGACCGCATCTTTGGCATCTTGCTTGTCTAGAATGCCTTTAATGACCATCGGGCCTTCCCAGTAATCTCTAATCCATTCTAAGTCTTTCCATGAGATGGATGGATCAAAGTTATCGCCGAGCCAACCGATGTAATCTTCGAGTTTGGTTGGTTCACCTCGATAAGTAGATATATTACCGAGATCGTGTGGCTTACCGAATACACCGACATCGAATGCCCATGTTGGGTGACGCATGGCTTGAAATACACGACGAGCAGCAGCATTCGGGCCGCTCATGCCGGAATGCATATCGCGGTAGCGAGCACCGGGTACTGGCATATCTACGGTGAAGACTAAGGTTGTAACGCCCGCGGCTTTTGCACGCTCCAATACATTCTTCATGAAGCCACGGTCTTTCAACACGTAGAGTTGGAACCACATCGGACGTTCAATAGCCGGAGCGACTTCTTCAATTGGGCACACAGAGACGGTTGACATAGTGAAAGGAAGGCCTTTTTTTTCTGCTGCTTTTGCCGCGAGAACCTCGCCTCGTCGAGCGTACATACCAGTGAGACCAACAGGCGCTAGTGCGATAGGCATGGACAGTTTCTCACCAAATACTTCGGTTTCAAGGCTCAGATCTTCCATGTTGTTCAGCACGCGTTGCTTAAGCGCTATGTTGGCAAGATCTTCAGTGTTTTTTCTAAGGGTATGCTCACCGTAAGATCCGCCGTCAATATAATGAAATAGGAACGGAGGAAGTTTTGCTTTGGCGGCAGCGCGGTAGTCAGTAGAAGCAGAGATGATCATAGTTCAATCCTATTCATGGGTTAGTACGACTGCTTCTGGTTGGAAGAGGCTGAGCTCATCCAATGCCTGTTTCATCTTTTCGAAGAGTGCCGTGATGTTAATGTTATGTAAATTACCTCTTTCAATTTTGTATATATAGGGAAATAATGAAAATGATTATTTCCAAAATTGGCATAATGAGATGCGAGCAGATGATTTGATCCTGTTTTCACAGGTCGTAGAGCTAGGCAGTTTTAGTAAGGTGGCTGAACAAAATAACCTTACAAATTCGGTGGTTAGCAAAAGAATTGCTCGTTTGGAAGAACAGCTTGGCGTTCAGTTATTATATCGAACAACGCGTAAATTGACGCTAACTGAAGCTGGAAAGGCACTGCTGCACGGAGCCAAAAATGTGAAGCTTGCCGCTCAAGAGGCGATGGATGCAGTTTCAGGCTTTGGCGAAAATATCAGTGGCCATATCAAAATGTCGGTGCCTACAATATCGGGTGATTTGATCTTGGCAGACGCGGTTGCGGAGTTTTGCGATACGCACTCTGGGCTCAGTGTTGATATGTCGCTAGACAATAAGTTTGTTGATCTCGTCGATGGTGGTTTTGATCTGGTGATTCGTACCGGGTATTTGGAAGATTCAAGTCTGATTGCTCGCCATATTCTCGACTCGCAGTGGGTTGTTTGCGCCTCCCCTTCTTATATTGCCAATAATGGTAAACCTTTACAGCCTAAGCTGTTGGCGGAGCACAATTGCCTGCAATACGCCTATCAAACCACAGGGGCGAGTGAGTGGGAATTTAAGGGTGCAAAAGAGAACTATATTGTCCGAGTTTCGGGCAGCTTTACCACCAATAACGCGACAGCACTGCGTAAAGCGGCACTAGGTGGTTATGGCATCGCCTATGTTCCCCGTTGCTTGGTGTATCACGACATTCGAAGTGGTGAGTTGGTGGATGTTTTTCCTGAACTGGTTGGCAAAAAACTTGGCATTTATGCGGTCTACCCGTTTACTCGTCAACCGCCAAATAAAGTGAAGCTATTGATTGAGCATATTCGAACCCGTTATTTAGCGATTTCTCACTATTTTTAATAGTCCTCTATCTTGATAGAAAATGAAAAGGGTAAGCTGATATGAGCTTACCCTTTTGGTCTATTTAAGATTTATACTGCTAACTTGACACCTTTCACAATGGAGTGATTACAGTGTAAGTAGGTAGTTCACAAGTGCGTTGTACTCATCAAAGCTTTTGATATTGTCTGGCTTTACAATGTATTTGTTGTTGACCAAAACGCCCGGTACACCCGTTAGCGTGCTCGCTTCAAATTGCTTGTCGAATTTACGTTGCATTGAATCAACGACAAAGCCGTTATAAGCAGAGTCAAACTTCTTGCCATCCACGCCGTAATCAACGAATAGTTGGCGAAGTGCAGCTTCATCTTTTGGTGCTTGGCTTAGCTGGTGGATCTGCTTAAACATCGCTGGAACCATCTCTTTTTCCACATCTAACGCGACCATCGTTGCGTACGATTTTGCCATTGGAACCGCCATGTTATTGCCCATAAATGCTACGTGAACTTTTTCAAATTTAGCATCTTCTGGTAGCGACGTTTTTAGATGCTCAACCACGCCTTCAAACTTGTAACAGTGTGGGCAGTAGAATGAGAAAAACTCAGTAACGACGGGCTTCTTGGCTTTTTCTACATCCAATATTTTGAAGTGTTTTCCTTCTTCAAAATCAGCGGCATTTACGGTTAAGGCGATAGCCAGTGTAGTAACAAATGTAATTAATTTTTTGATCATGATTCATTTCCAAAATGTAGATAAATAGACGCAACAAACCACTTGTGCGTTTAATCGATATTGACTTGGCACCCTTTAAAGAGCGCGTAATTTAAGCTGGAAATGAATGAATAGGGGGGCGATAGAGTGTATCGATCCTAGCTTGCGTGGTCGGGTTTTGATCGGGCTCTATAAGAGCAAGTGAATGTGACTGAACTGCCAAAATAACGCCAGATTGACTCGTTGGTATTTTAAAAAGGCATGATGACCCACAACCATGTTTGCTTTGCGCGTTGTGAGAATTCTGAATGGGGTGTTCTTGATCTGGGCAATCTGAATCTATCGAATCAACGATAAAGTTAGTTGAATCCGAAGGAAGGCGGCTCGCGTTTGCTAGTGATTGGCCAACCAGTGAAGGATCTGATTCGTTACTTTGATTCATGCCAATTGGAGTTATCTTTATAGGCGCGACTCGGGTGACCTGAGCACTGATTACGAATGTTGTAATCATCATCAGAGTGAGCAGCAAAAAAGATAACCAAATAGGTCGAGAAGCCTTGTTCATGAATCGCAGTGTGTTCCATACAGGTTGAGAGCCTGCATCATACCCCAATTGCGATCGTGAATTAAATAGTGTTGTGAGAAGATAGGTCACACTCTGACTTTGAATCGCTAGAGGTGACCTATGTTGTTGTCGGGAAAAATCGGCTCGAATTTATCTAGGCTGACGTTATACAGGGACAGTATATAAAAAAGAGACGGGTTATATCTGCCAATCGCCCCCTAGCGCCTTATACACCAACACGGTTGCTTGCGCAGTTTGGAGCCTTGCTGCGATTTGTCTATCTTGCATCATCTTTTGTTGCCTTTGTGCATCAAGTACAGACAGGTGATCGACGAGACCTGCTCGATAGAGTGATTTGGCTTTGCTGACCGCTACGTCAGAAGCGTCATTTGCACGAGCAATACGGTCGTGATTCTCTTGAGCTCGGCCATAATTAAATAAGGCAGAATCTACCTCTGCAAACGCCGAATCAACCGCATGTTGATAGCTCATGGCGGCAATCTTAAAGCGAGACTCATTGAGCTCTACCATCGCTTCACCACGCCCCCCATCAAAGATATTCCAACTTACTCCAGCTGCGCCAGCCCAACCAATGGAGTCGCTACTAAATAGGTCATCAAAGCTGCTTGCTGTTACACCGGGTGCTCCTGTTAAGAAAAACTTCGGATAGCGATTGGCAATAGCAGCGCCAACTTCCTCATTAATCGCAGCCATTTCTCTCTCTGCGATACGAATATCAGGGCGACGAGTGAGCAGATCAGACGGCAATCCAGTTGGGATCACATCATTCATTTGTGGAAGTGATTGATGTGTTGCTAAGCGAATGTCGACCTGAGAAAGCGGCTCGCTTAATAGAATCGCCAAACGATGTTTATGAACCTGTTGTGCGATTTCAAGTTGAGGGATCATCGATTCAGTCGCCGCTAATAAAGCTTGGGCTTGGGCTAAATCTAGCTCAGAACCATAGCCGCTATTGACCACCTTTTGCACTAAATCAAGTGTCTTCCGTTGGTCTTCAATATTAGCCAGCGCCAATTCTGTACGTTCTTGGGCACCTCGGTATTGCAGGTAGTTATGGATTAAATCCGAAGTGATGAGCGTTGTGAGTCCACTTTGGAAAATCTCAGCCTGTTCTACTCGGATTTTCGCTGCATTCGCTTGTCTATCTAAGCGGCCGAAAATGTCGGTTTCCCATGCAATGCTTGCCCCAATAAAGCCGCCATCGTGCTGATTGTCGCTTAGTGTCATTGCCCCAAGCTGAGGTGGTAAACCGCCAACGCTATCACCAATAGGGTTTAGCGCAGGGCCAAGCATCGAATCGTTCTTAGAGAGCTGATAATTAAAGTAGCCCGCGCCAATATTAACCGTAGGAACCTTAAAAGATTCAACAATGGATTGATAAGAGTTCGCTATTGAAATTCGCTCAGCCGCCACTGTTAGTGGGATGTTTTGCTGCTGAACATCTCCAATCATTTTGTTGAGGGTTTCATCGTTAAATTGATGCCACCAGTAATCGCTATCGGCATGCTGCTCGCCACTGGAATACTGCTGATTATCGGCATGAATGTAAGTGGTGGCTAAATCGACCTCTGGGGGTTGATAGTCAGGACCAACGGCGCAGCCTGTCATCAACATCGCAATAACGATAGGGGTTAATTTATGAGTAAGTGAAGTCATATTAGTCTTCTCCTATGCGTTATTAACGTTAAGTTCAGGGGTAGCCCTTACTGAGCTTTGCGTATTGTCATTATCAGGCTCAGAAGTGACGGGCACATCTTTATGACACAGGCGATATAGGGCAGGCATAACGACCAAAGAAAGTACCGTTGCCGCTGCCAATCCACCGATAATCGTTGCGGCCATTTGGTCAAACAGTCGGTCGCTAATCAGTGGAATCATGCCTAAAGCTGTGGTGAGTGCACCCATTGAAATAGCCATGGTTCGGTTAACGGTGGCTTCTTTGATCGCTTCTGCTAGTGCTCGGCCATTTTTTCGCTCAAGTTCAATTTGGTCCATCAAGACGATGCCATTTTTTATGATCATCCCGGTTAGGGTGACCGCGCCAATCAGCGCCATAAAGCCAAATGGTTTATCAAAACCAATCAGTGCAAATGTGGCTCCTGTTGCTGCAAGTGGTACGGTAAACAAGATAATGGCAGGTTGAACAAAGCCGTTAAACATAGCGACTAGAATGATCACCATGATCAAAATAGCTTTTGGCAGTTGCAACAAAATATCGGTGACGGCTTTATGCTCATCGTAATATTCACCTCCCCACTCCATGCTATAACCGGGTGGTAGTTCAATTGCTTCTATCTCAGCGATAACAGCACTACGAACAATAGCCGGTGTGGTGTGGCTAGCAATCCCTGCTTGCGCGGTAATGGTTTTAACCCGGTCACGACGCCAGATCATCCCTTGCTCTGTTTTTAGTTCAAAGCCATCAATGACCTGACCTAAAGGCACAGTATGCAGACCAACCAAAGATTTGACCGGCAGTGTTTCTAACGACGCCATGTCTTGGTTTGACCCGCGCAATTGAATTGGGATTAACTCATCATTGAGGTTCATTAAACCCAGTGGCATTCCATCAGACGCACGCTTCATCGCAAATGAGATATCAGCGCGATTAATGCCCGCTTTTCGAGCTTTCTCTTGATTGATGATGGGTACGAGGACTTTGCTTTCTTGACGCCAATCGTCTCGAACATATTTTGTATCCGGGTTTTGAGAGAAAATAGCTTTCGCTTGGTTAGCTAGTGTATGCAGAACTTGTTCATCTGGCCCTGAAAAACGGGTTTCAACTGAGTATTTGTCAGATGTTGCTAGTTTTAAACTGCGGAAGCGAGGCTCAGCATTAGGGAAGTTCTCTGCGATCCAGATATCCCCGCGTTTAACTAGCCCTTCAATTGACTCAAAGTTCTTAGCGTTGACTAAGATCTGACCATATGAAGCATCAATCGGCTCTGGTTCAACGGTAACTGAGAAGCGAGGTACGCTGGCACCAACCGCTGTTGAAAGGCTGTCTACTTCTGGCTGCTCAAGTAGCCATGTTTCGATTTTCGCCATATCTTCAGAAGTTTGTTCAATGCTCGCTCCGGTTGGTAGCCAGTAATCTAAGAAGATGATTGGGCGGTCTGATTGTGGAATAAAGTTTACTGCCACATGAGGGATAGCTAGAAATGTTGCTAATACCAATGGCGTTAACGCAGATAGAGATTTAATTGGGTTATCGACACTCCAGTTAATGAAGCGGCGATAAACACTTGGCTTGCTTTGCTCTTTTTGTTCGATGGGCTTTAGAAATAACCAACATAGCAATGCAGTGAAGGTCATGGCGACAAACCAAGACAGCAGTAGGGATGCAGCTATGATATAAAAGACGGATTGAGCAAATTCTGCCGCATCAGTTTGAGAAAAGAGTACTGGGCTTGCGCCCATAATAGCAATGACTGTTGCGCCAAGTAGCGGCACTACGGTCTCTTTTACCGACTCGATGGCAGCCTGCGTTCGTTCCATGCCACGATTGAGCTTAGCTTGCATCATATCGGTGATGACAATCGCGTTATCAACCAACATACCCAGTGCGAGAATAAACGTGCCAAGCGATACTCGGTGAAGGTCAATTTGGTTGATGTTCATGTAGATCAGTGTGATCAAAATGGTGAGTAGTAAGCTACCCCCAACAATGGATGCGCTTTTAAGCCCCATAAAGATCAGCAAAACAATAAAGACAATCGAGACACTTTCTAGCAGGTTCATGACAAAATCATCAATCGCTTTTTGTACTTCTTCGGGTTGGTAAGCAACCGTTGAAATATCCACACCGAGTGGTAGTTGTGCCTGATAGTCGTCTATTACACTGCGAATAGTGTCACCAAGTGATACAACATTGATGCCGTTGACTGGGCTGACAGCAAGTGTCACCGCAGGCTCACCGTTAAAGCGATTCTCAATAAGCGCAGGGGTCTGGTACCCCATCGTCACATCAGCGACATCACCTAAGCGAATTAACCCGGATCCAAGCTCACTCACTCCACCTTTTAGGATTAGGTTTTGGATGTCTTCGAGCGATTGCAGCGCACTACTATTGTGTATGCGAATGCGTTCTTGACCTGCATTGAAGCTGCCAGTCTCAAAGGTAAGGTTTTGGGTATTAAGTTGATTCCAAACTTGAGCAACAGAAAGCCCGTATTGTGCAAGGCGCTCGTCAGCCATGTCGATGTAAACCGCTCTTGGTTGAACACCATGAAGCTCAATCTTTTTAATGCCATCGACGGCTTTGATGCGGCGTTGCAGCTCTTCGGAGTAACGGCGAAGCTCTTCAGGCGTCGCGTCTTGGCTATGGATAGAGAAGAGCATGCCGTAGACTTCGGAAAACTCATCTTGAACAATACTAATCTGCGCGGTTGAAGGTAGAGTGAGTTTCACATCGTTGACTTTACGGCGGAGTAAATCCCACTGTTGAGGCAGCTCTTTGGAACTCAAGCTCTCTTTGAGATCAACAAAAACCATTGAAACACCAGGGCGAGAGAGAGAGCGCAGGCGATTAAGCTCACCCATCTCTTGCAGCTTCGTTTCAATGGTATCTGTAACTTGATGTTCGACTTCTTCAGCAGACGCACCGGGGTATAGGGTGACCACGACGGCTGTTTTGACTGTGAAACTTGGGTCTTCAAGCTTTCCAAGATCAAAATAGGAGTAGAGACCGGCGATCACACACAGTACAGAGAAAAACAGTACAAAAGTACGTTGGCGGATCGCGAATTCAGCTAGGTTAATCATGCTCATTCCTTATAACGTTCGCTCAATGACGTGAAAAACCGCTTCACCATCTTGCAAGTAAGCTGAGCCGCTGATCACAGCAAGTTCACCGTTATAGAGTTTGCCCGAAACACAGGTATGGTGGGCATCAATAGTCTCAACATTGACAGGAACGGATTCAATTTCATTTTCACGAACGACATTGACATGCAGTGCTTGTTTTTGACCGACTAATGCAGAGTAAGGCAAGCAAAAAGAGCCCTTGCTATCATCTAAATGGGTGGTGACGGTAACTGACTTTCCGGGAAATAGCTGAGCATCACTTGAATTATTGTCAGTAGCATCAATGGCGAAAGTCACCGTATAGGTCTGCTTAATACGGTCAGGTAGGGTCGTGAGTTCAGACACGGTGGCATTAATCTTTTGATCAGATTGATACCACGAAACTTGAGCACCTTGGCCAATGGCGAAGTGTTGAATTAGATTTTCCGGTACGTCTATATTAACCTCAACGTGGTCTGTTTGATGCAGAGTGAATGAGGCGATACCGGGCAGGACTTGTTCAAACTGTTCCACAGAAATATCACCAATGACGCCATCGAAAGGGGCAGTAAGAATTGTGTATCCAAGGGCATCTTTTGCTCGTCTAATGTTCTTATTCACGACCTTTACAGCTGATAAGCTGCGCTCGTATCCACTTATTGCTCGGTCAAGAGTGACGCTTGCGATAGCATCATCGGCAATGGCTTGTTCTATGCGTGTTTTTTCCGCTATGGCTAGCTTGTGCGCTGATTGAGCTTCAAGCATTTTGGATTCAAGCTCTGCGACAACCAATTGATAATCGTGCGGATCAAGTTTTGCGATGACTTGACCTTTCTTAACACGGTCACCTCGATTGACTAAAACGTTCTCAACGGTGCCGGGAACACGAAATGATAAATTAGCTTGCTCTTGTGAATGGACAACACCATTAAAGCGTTTGGCTGAAAGAGAGGTCGAGTCGGTCAGTTTCACTACTTGCAGCGGGCGGGCTTGAGGCTCGATAACTTGTACCGAAGTAGGGCCTGTTTGATTACAGGCGGTGAGACTAAGTAGTATGGCCCCACATAGAATGTTTTTTGAATAATTCATGATAAAAAGCTCCTAATGTTGGCGCTATTTTATCGTTGATGCCCAAGAAGATAATCGAGCGTTTGATAGAATGACTGTCTCAATAAGTGAGACAATCAAAAGACCTTTGGAATCTCTGTCACAAGGTGGTTAATCATTAATCGACAAGTTTGAGTGAGTGTTTTTGCTTGCGTATGAAGTAGCCAACCATGCTCTTCGATAGGGGTAAGGTTGGGTAGCAACGCAACGAGCTGTCCACTTTCTATATCTTGCTCTATGAAAATTTTGGGTAAGAAACCAATACCACGATGACGCAGAACAGCGCTTTTAATAAATCCAACGCTGTCGCTAATGATCTTAGGTGATACGGTGATGTTGTCGCCGTTAAAGTGCCAAATATTGTCGACATCCCCATTTGGCCAGCGGAAACAGATGCAGCTTCTTTGGTGAAGTGTGCTTAGTTCGTTTATTTCACCGGCTCTATCTAAGTAGGTAGGAGAAGCGACTAATATACGGTCAAGCTTGATTAATTTCCTGGCGACAATATCAGAGTCTTTCAGTGGCCCGCCATGAAAGGCAATATCTAGCCCTTGAGGAAACATATCATCAAAGGCGTTACTGATATTACGAATATCCAACTCGACTTCAGGGTATTTATCTAAAAAGGTAAAAAGCAGCGGCTGTAGTAGATCGTAAGTTTCAGGTAATACTCCAATTTTTATTACGCCTCGAACAACATCCGACTGTGTCGCGACGTTATGATGAGCCGCGTCAAGCATATCAAGCGCTTTAACTAGTTCATCCTTGTAAGCTTTGCCTTGGTTGGTCAATGACAGGCTGCGTGTGGTTCGATGAAATAGAGTGGTGCCTAGCTGCTTTTCAAGGTCGCCAATGCGTCGGCTTACGTTTGCTCTCGGGATATCGAGCGCATTGGCTGCTGCGGTAAAACTGCCTAGTTCAATCACTTTGATAAACAGTTTCAAGTCGTCAATCTTCACTCTATATTTCCTGTTCTGTACTAAAATCGCTATGCAATTTGTTCAGTAGATGTTTGTATCCGACACTATCATTTGTCTGGAAATTAGAAAAGATATGATTGGAATTAGTGACAATTGCTTAGGTTGGAATCAACTCAATCTCAATAGTCTCTTGGTGCGTAGGCTATTGAGATCGTTCTAGGAAGATACTGCTATCAATACAGCTACAACAGCCAATTATGTAACGTGAAAAACAGCATCATGCTAATGACTGTTGTGAGTAATACATTGCCTGTTTTCCATGCCAAGATGACCGCTAGAATGGCACTGATTAAATAAGGGTTTACCAAAGGCAGCAACTCGTGTGTTTCTGCATCCAAAGCCATAATAGGCGCAAGAATGGCAGTTAGAATCGCAGGGCTGGAGAACTTGAGAAAGCGCTTCACTTCATAGCTTAATTTAAGCGGCAGAGCTGGCTCTAAAAACAGGTATCGGCTTAGAAATACAACCACAGTCATAGCCAAAATTGACAGTAAGATCATAGTTGCTCTCCTGGTTTCTTGTCAGATACCTTATTTACGTCCTTAGGTGGAGGGGAGAACCGTTCGGCCAAGTAACCCACTGACATTGCCATCAAACTAGCGATGACCAGTGCGCCGTTGACTTGCCACTTATGCAGCAGGATTGAGCTAATCAAAGCTACGATGACGGAAAGAAAAATAGGCTTAGATTTTATATTAGGGACCACAAGAGCAATGAAGGTGGCGACTATCGCAAAATCTAATCCGAGTGAATCAAGGTTGGGTATGTAGCTACCACCGATAATGCCAACGAACGAAGCAACGTTCCATATAAGGTAAAAGCTTAAGCCAGCCCCAAGCGCATAGTAACGGTTAAACTCTTTTGGTTTGTGTCCAATAAGGGCAAAAAGCTCATCAGTGAGTAAGAACCCAAGACCTAATCGCCAGCGTAGTGGCAGTGGACTAATGGTGTCTCGCATTGCAACGCTATATAACAAGTGACGAGAGGTGATGAAAAAGGTAGTGACGAGCATAGTGACTAAGCTAGCCCCTGATTTAAACATGCCGATAGCAACGAGCTGCGCTGCACCTGCAAACAAAATAGCAGAGAGAGCTTGAGCTTCAAGAACCAATAGACCCGACTCGACCGCGTAAGAACCTGCCAGTAATCCCCATGGAATAACGGCAATACTTAACGGCATCATAGCGAGTGTGCCGCGCCACATTTGCTTCCAGATACTTACCTGAGCTTGATCCATCATTTCTGACATTAGTTTTCCTTTTCGCTCTTCTCTCTAATTGAGAGATTCATCAACTCAGATATGAGGCATATGTTACGAAACTTCAAGTCTTGTTGGTTGTTTGTGGTGATCTGTGCGCTTCCCATGCAAATAATCAGGAATCTTGGTTTCAACACGCTCCATCTTCCTAATTGTTCGTGTTAATTGGACTCTTTATTATCATTTGGACTTTATTTGGCTTGGTCATTTTGACACTAAATCAATGCTTGTTTGTTATGAGTGGTAGTATTGATAAGCATTCTCACTACTGGCATGGTAAATGCAGCTCCAAAAAGCAGATAGTTGAGTATGCTTAATGAGATAACTTTTCTAAGCAACTTTCCTAAGCAACGTAAGTAAGCAAAGGTGATGATATGACAGATATTCCCCATGGTTTAGTCACAGGTAAAGTCGTGCACAAGACGCAATGGACCGATCAACTGTTTTCACTCCAAGTAAGCGCGCCTGTGTCACCTTATACAGCGGGTCAGTTTACCAAATTGGGTTTACTAAACAGTGACGGTGAATTTGTTAGGCGCGCCTATTCGATGGTGAATGCGCCAGAGCACAGCCTCGGGCTGCATCACCTTGAGTTCTTGATTATTAAGGATCAAAACGGACAACTCTCCCCGAAGTTACATCAACTCAATGAAGGGGATGAAATATTTGTCGGGAAAGATCCAAGCGGATTCATGACGCTAGAAGAGATTCCCTCTACCGTGAAAGATCTATGGATGCTCTGTACTGGAACAGCTGTCGGGCCGTTTATCTCTATTCTTGAAAGTTTGCAGATACAGCAAGAAGAGAGTGAAAACTCAACCGCTTATCGAACATTCAACCGTTTGGTTTTGGTACATGCGGTAAGAACCAAGCAAGATCTCACCTATCAAGACCGTATTGCTCAACTTGTTCAACATTACCAAGGGAAACTCATTTATGTGCCAATTATTTCTAGAGAATCAGTCACCGGAGCTTTGCGTGGACGAATCCCAAGCTTGCTACTTGGAGGCGACCTTGAGCGAGCCGCGTCTAGCACTATCAATAAAACCGATAGTTTCATCTACCTTTGCGGTAATCCGCAGATGGTTCGTGATACAAGCGAAGCATTAAACACATTGGGGCTAGAGAAGCATTTACGCAGAAAGCCCGGCCAATACAGCAGTGAGAACTACTGGTAAATCAATACGTTTTTTACCGATCATACAGAACAAACTAAAGAGGTTATCTATGAGTCATTTAAGAATTCCGTCACACTGGAAAATTCAACGTTCAACGCCGTTTTTCACCAAAGAGACCATACCGACTGCGTTGCTTAATCATCACAACACCGCAGAGGGTGTGTTTGGCCAAATATGCGTCATGGAAGGCACGGTAACCTTCTATGGCTTTGCAGATGCAGACGCCACTCAGCCTGAAAGCGTTATCGAAATAACAGCGGGGCAGTTCGCGACCAGTCCACCTCAATATTGGCATCGCGTCGAGTTAAGTGACGACGCACAATTCAATATTAACTTTTGGTCAGAAAAAGAGACGAAGAAAACGTTTAACACACGCAAGGACAGATAAAAAGTCTTGTTGGGCGACCTAACTAATACAGCAGATGATAAATAACCATAATAAATACAATGACTAATGATGATAGACAAAACAATAAAACGCGACATACTGAAGGCATTATTCGTTTGAACACTTGATGTTCATATTTTAGGTAAGAGAGGAAGCCATGCTCAACATTGCTTTTTTTAGCTCAAAATCATACGACGAGAAATCATTCCATCTAGCGAAAGGTGAGCTCAAGGCTGAGTTTCATTTCCATGATTTCAGACTTACAACCACCACCGCAAAAATGGCACACGACTGTGAAGTTGTGTGTGCTTTTGTCAATGATGATTTGTCACGAGATGTCCTTAAAATTTTGGCACAAGGTAGCACTAAGCTGATTGCTATGCGCTGCGCTGGGTTTGATAAAGTGGACCTTGAAGCTGCCAATGAATTTGGCTTGCAAGTGGTGCGAGTTCCGGCTTATTCGCCAGAGTCGGTAGCTGAGCATACCGTGGGTATGATGATGTGTTTAAACCGTAAACTTCACAAAGCGTATCAACGAACTCGTGATGCTAACTTTTCTCTTGAGGGCTTGGTCGGTTTTAACTTCCACGGAAAAACGGTAGGGGTTATTGGTTCAGGAAAAATCGGGTTAGCGACAATGCGTATCTTGAAAGGGCTAGGTATGAACATACTCTGTTATGACCCATACCCTAACCCATTGGCTGAAGAGCTGGGTGCTCGATATGTTGAGCTTGATGAGCTTTATCAAGAGTCAGATGTGATCTCTTTGCATTGCCCGATGAGTGAAGAGAACTACCATTTATTGGATGAGAAAGCGTTCAATAAAATGAAAGATGGCGTAATGATCGTTAACACCAGTCGTGGCGAGTTGCTTGATTCAACTGCGGCCATCGAAGCCTTAAAACAAAGTAAAATTGGCGCGCTTGGATTAGATGTTTACGACAACGAAAAAGAGCTGTTCTTTCAAGACAAATCAAACGATGTAATCGTGGATGATGTGTTCCGCCGCTTGTCTGCGTGTCACAACGTATTGTTTACAGGACACCAAGCGTTCTTAACCAAAGATGCTCTGTACAACATCGCACATACCACGCTCACCAGTGTCGATGCTTTCTTTAGCAATAAAAAGAGCGGTAACGAACTCATCCAAACTTAGCCGTACGAATAGAGCCACGATGACGCTTCAAAGGATGCGAAGTCGTGGCTTTTTAGTTTATATACGCTTTTGTCGTTAGCATGTTTATTTCGTGAATAAGTTGTTTCACAAGGTTTCATCAAGCCTGTTTAGATGTGAGCGATTAGACAGGTTTTTTCTTTAAGGATGATTCTACTTTCTCCAAGGGAGGATACCCTTTATAACAGGGTGAGTAATTGAAGTTTGATGGAATTTACTATTATGTCTGAAGAACGGAAAAGTATGTCTGAGAAGCAAAAAATGCTCGCGGGTGAGCCTTACCAAGCATGGGATGAAGAGCTATTCCAATCACGAATAGAGTGTCGAAAAATCCTTCGAGAATTGAACAACAGTATTCCTAATACCAGCGAGTGGCGAGCTGCTTCAGATGAGCTGATCCCAAATGCGCCTGATGCGTATCTAGAGCCGCCTTTTCGTTGTGATTATGGTTCGAACATTAAATTAGGTAAGAATTTTTACGCCAACTTTAATTGCGTGATGCTCGATGTTTCTGAGATTACGATTGGTGACAATGTCATGCTCGCACCCAATGTGCAGCTGTATACCGCAAGTCATCCCTTAAATGCCAAAGAGAGAGTCGTCGATGGCGTAGAGTTTGGTGTACCGATCATCATTGGTGATAATGCGTGGCTTGGTGGTGGCGTGATTGTTTGCCCAGGTGTCAATATTGGGGAAAACAGTGTGATTGGCGCTGGTAGCGTAGTGACAAGGGATATTCCTGCCAATGTTGTTGCCGCTGGGAACCCATGTCGTGTGATCCGTGCTATCAATGACGATCAATAGATATTGATTGTGATATTTGAGCTTAACAAAACACCAGATAATGTGTCGGAACACTATCTGGTGACTTTCTTAAAAAGTAGTAGAAAATGAGTTATTCAGAAGGGGATGATGCTGTCACTACCATAGATAATACGTCGCGGTCAGTGTCTTTTTCTCCCCAGCCGTAAGATTTGATAGCAAGATAGTTGTTAGACTCTTTCATTAATGCCCAGTCCCATTGATAGCCATCGTCAAAAGCCAAATGCAGGTTTCCTTTATCAGTGAGTGACCAGTTAATGGTCTCTGAGAAGTCTTTATCAACTTTTGTATAGACTGCTGTACCGTCCTCATTTAGCGTCATCATCCGTTTCTTTTTCCCTTTATTAAATGAGAAGCTTAACGTTTTATCAATCAGCATATCTTCGGTGAATATCTCATACCCACCGCACTCCATTATGGCTGCTTTAAACGCATCCATTGTGTATTGTGTTCCAGAGCCATCTCCCGTTATACAAAGGTTTGATGTCATGGCCTCTTCTTCTGGAGAAGACGAGGTTGATTGGCACCCACTCAGGAAGACCAATGTTGCTGTTGCAAGCAATAATTTATTATTCATAGCCATTTCTCGTTGTTAGTTTTGTATGTTTTATAGGTGTTGTCGATTTACGACTCATAAAGAAAAGGCTAGGAGTTAGGCTTCGTCAAATAGGGATGCATGTCACGTAATGAAACTGTGCTCAGTGCAACAAATATACAAATATTGTGAGTTGAAACGCGTTATTTGCTTGGTTCTTGCATGGTCAACGTATTGAAGAAGTTGGGAATAAAAAACCAGCGCTATTGAGCAAATAGGCTGGCTTAATATTAGTGAATGACAGTTATGATTATTTAACGGTTGTCGTTACGACATCACCTTGAGCTGTTTCACCTATACCAACAGTAAATGGGAAGGTCACATAGTGAAAACGTGTGGTTGTTTGACCATCGTGGATTGCGATGTTGAAGTCATACGTTCCGCCTATTTCCATGATTTTGTCATCTTGTGGATGACCAGTATCAAGCTTACGTTTGAATATCACTGTGTATTGACCATCTTTCCATTCAGAGAAGATCTCGTTGTTATCGCCCGCAGAGCCTTTACCTAGGCGGTTTATACGCCCTTGCAGGTACTGACCTTCTTCGATCTTGCTTGCATCGTATGGCATGGTGTTCACGCCTTCAATGAGAGCAATGCGTTTCGTTAGGTCGTCGAAATCTTCTTCGTTAAGTGCGTAGAAGCCCGTAACCGACTTATCGAACATGTACTTAGGTAAGTTTGTTTTGCTGTCGAAGTTCCATGCGAAGATGTTTGTACCTTCATCAAACAGGCGATATTCCAGTACGTATCCATCATCTGCGTTATTGTTCGGCGCAGAACGAGTTGAACGCCACTGCATAAGGTCAACAAATTTACCGTCAGCTTTTAGTTGGTCGATTTCTTCACGCGTCTTAACTTTATCCCAGTTTAGACCGTAACGTTCAATGCGAGTGTCTGGTAGATACTTACGAATGTCTTTCTTGTTGAGATCGCCTGCACCAATTACATCCAGTGCTTGTACATCACGGGCGGTTGCTTGACCGAGATCGCGCATCCCTTGGTGACATGACATCCAGCAACCTTGTTGGGTGAACTGGTCTACTTTTCCATCATCAATCATGATAGAGAAACGATCTTCATAGATTGGTGAATATGGATTCTTACCACGGTCACCACCAATTTTGGTCCACTTCTTACCATCGTAAAGGAAGGTATCATGCATACGCGCGGGCGCTGGCGATTGTGTCTCCCAAGTTGCTTTCACGTAAATGTGTTCTACGTCGTTAGCAAATTGGAACTCAGCGTCAACAAAACCTGCTTTATCAATCATTTTGTCTAATCGGTCATTTTTAACAAGCTGTTCGCCTAGCCCTTTCTCTTCACCTTGGTGACAGCTAGAGCAGCTCTTGGTTTCGAAACCATCACGCTGACTGCCTTCGTGCGCAGGGGAATTGATCCAGTCGTAAGTAATCAGTCCTGGGAAAAATAGCGTTTTTTCGATAACGGGAACATTATTCCATTCGATGTTTGGTTCAATGTTTTCTGCACTCATATTGTATGCGTGAGCACTCATTGATGCGCCTGCTATTAGTGCCAACAGCATGCCTTTTTTATTAAAGAGTTTATTTAGCATCTTTGTTTGCTCCCATCATGCGAATGAATGTGCCGTCTTTCTTAACAACGTGGTGTGACAGAGTGCCTAAGATATGGGCTGCGATTAATACGTAGCAAGCAATCTCAAGTAGAGAGTGAACTTGGTAAGATATTTCAATGAGGCCAGAGTTACGTTCAGCAAAACCAGGAATAGTGAAAAGACCAAATATAGAGGTGGATTTGGCTTTCGCCATGGTGATGAATAGACCAGAAAGTGGCATAGCGACAATGATGAAATACATGGTGAAGTGAGCCATGCGAGCAACAAACTTGTCCATTTGATTGCCAAGTGCTGGTGGATGTCCTGTCCAGTTCAACCATGCGATACGCACAACGTATAAAGCAAGTACAATCATGCCAAACGATTGATGAAGCTCGAAACCTAATGATGTTGCATCAGGTGACCAGAGCATAATAAGTAGCGCAGCAATGAAAGCAAAAGCGGATACATGATGCATCACCTTACTCGCTGTGCTGAAGTGTTCGACAGGGCCAGTTATCTTCATATTAAAATTCCTAAGTTTGTTATTAATTATTATCGAGTAGCAACACTACCTCTTAGGGGGTATTTTAATTTTTTTGATGAATAGGTGGGATTGATTAATATCAATTAGCCCACCAGATAGAGTTTAATATTAAATAATATGTCTTACTTAGAGGTATTTATATATATTTAGGCAGTGAAAAATAGATAATAAAAATTCCACATAAATTGTATTATCAGTTAAGAACAAAATCTGATAATAAAACTTATCAGATTTTATGTGGGATATTATGAGTTGTAATAAAAGTGTGACGTAGATTTTTAACTGTATGATATTTTTGGAAGTGACGAGTCACTTGGACCTCTATTTATCATTATTAGTTAATTTAAACTCTATACTGGTTGCATTAATGTTAATATAAAACGCTACTATTATATAACATGATTCAATATTATCTACTAACCTTCCAATTGTTAGGTTAGTTGTCATTAGTTGAGCGTCATCACAGTATTATTGAAGCATCCCAGAGTGAACCTGTAATCCGGTATTGGTTAATGAGTAAATGCGCCCATCACCTTTCGCAACCAGTCCACTATTTACCAGCTGTCGAAGATGAAAGTTAAATTTAGTGTGATCTTCAACTCCAACGACTCGGCATAAATCCATAAATTTCATCTTGCGATGAATTTTAAGCTGCTTTACGACAGAGCGACGGATTGGGTTGGAAAGTGCACTGAAGATTAAATCGCTATCGCGTTCATCAATAGATGCTTTTGGAGAGCGTTCTGCATGCACTCGCTTTAACGTTACTGACAGAGCGGACAAATTAAAGGGTTTTGTTAGAAATTCATCGGCACCTTTCTTCATCGCATCAACCGCGACATCAACCGTTGCAAAAGCCGTGGTAATAATGATGCCAATGTTTGGTTGAGAACGTCGGAGTGAAGACAGTGCTTCAATCCCGCTCATCCCGCCCATCACCACATCAAATAAAGCCAGGTCAAAAGGTTGCTCTGCTGCTGCATCCAGTGCGTCTTCTGCGCAACTAAAAGCCGTTACATCAAATGACTCTAACGATAACGCTTCTATTAGTGTTTCTTGAAGCTCTTGGTCATCTTCAGCGAGTAATAGTCGCAATGTCATTACATGCTCCTTGGGAGTTTGATTTCAGCGGTTAAACCAAGGCTATGATTGTGCAAAGTGAGTGCCCCGTTATGTTGTAGAATAATCTGTTTAACAATAGCGAGCCCCATTCCTGTACCTTCACCTTTGGCTTTAGTGGTGAAAAAGGGTTGTGTGGCTTTATCTAATGTAGAATCACTCATACCACCACCGCTGTCTGATACTGAAATTACCGCGTTTAGCTTGTCTTGGTAAGCTCGAATATAGATGGTATTACCGATGTCACTAACATCAATTGCATTTGAGATGAGATTGGTTAGAACTTCTTCTAGTAAGCCTGCATCCCCGATAATCGTGAGATCAGAGTCTGTGTCTATGTTGAGCTGATACGGCTCTAAGCGAAACTGATTTAGAGAAAGGGTAGAGCCAATGAGAGTGTCTATTTGAATGGCATCTCGCTTAGTTGGGCGCTGATGAGAGTAATTGAGTATCTCTTGGCTAATATCCGCGGCTCTTGTCAGCCCGTGGCGTATTCGGCGTAGCTGTCTTTGCTGTACTTCATCTTCAGTTAAATACCTTTCTAAGATATCGCAACTCATCATTGCACTGCTTAATGGCGTTTTGACTTCATGAGCCACTGCTGAGGTGAGTTCTCCGAGTTCAATGAGTTTCGCATCGTGAAGCGATTGACTTAATGTCTGTTCAATTCGTTTATCGCGCTCTTTTCCAAATACTTTTAACGCGTTTAACAGGGTTATCCAAATCGCGAAGGCACACAATGTACGGACTAATATCACCCACAACCCCATGCTTGATTGCAATACACCGGTACTAAACCCATAGCAAACAAACGCGATACCACACAGCTTAAACGGTAGCGATGCATCATGCCCTTCGCGTTCCAAGACATTGGCATAACTATAAATGGCAAGACCGGCCAGTGATCCTGCTCCTAAACCGAAAATCAACCGGATATGATTGGCGGTATTGCTCAGGTAAAGAGCGTAATCTTTGTTACCGAAACGAACAACGAGACTACTGATAAAAAGGATAAGCACACCGCTTATCACAATCTTGATGACTCGTTGCTGTGGCCAAGTAGTGAGTGACAGCATTTTCCAAGCAAACGCACCTAACGCAATGTAGGAAACCCAAAGTTTAACCGTCTTAAAGGTATGAAGCTGAGTGAGGTCTGTGAACTCTTGATGATAAATGATGAGGTAAAGTTCAGACCACTCGTGGAGACCGTGCAGTACACCGAATGTGGCTAAAATAGGAAGGGTATGAGCAATACCGATGCGACTTTTACTCAAATCTTGAAAAAGAATAGAAAAGAAGATGGCAAAGAACGCCAACCCGTAAACAAGATAGAGATTAAAAGTCAGTAATGTCTGCATTTAGATATATTAATGGAGTTGGAAACTCGCATCAATATAAAAGCAGAGAAGAGGCTAATTTAGTAAAAGAGCGATGAAAGGCTCCTTACAAAATTCATCAAAGAATATGTATGCGCTTACGTGGATATTCATATAATCGATAGATGCTTTTGTTGATGGTATAGTTGGTGTAAATGTGTGTTAAATATTAATAAATTTATTAAAAGCCCTGAACTATTGCGCAGCCTAGTAGTCATAGTTAACAGCAGAGACATTTTTCCTTCCATTATTTTGTCATTAAACTGTCAATTTCAAACATAATTCATGAAAACTTTCATAGTTATGAAATCTTTCATTTTAGCCTGTCAAAATATCCGGTTTTTCTATGCACTTTTCGTGATAGATCCCGTCAAATCTCATGAAATGAAACCGATTTCAAGTAATTATCATTAACAATAAATGGCTCTAATCTATTGAAGTTATTGGCTTGTATTAATTCATACGTTGTATTTGTTGTTTCATGACTTATTCACGCTATTGCTGATGTGAAGCATAACGCTATTTTCAGTTGTTTCATTGCTTATTATTTTCCCGTACCAAAACAAATCTAAAGAATAATAGGGAAATAAAATGAAAAACTTCAAGCTTTTGCCAATCAGTATCGCAGTGGCAGCCACACTTGCTTCCGCCTCTTCTTTTGCAGCAGATGATGTCTCTGCACTAGAGCAACGTATCCAAGAACTAGAAGCTAAGGTTGTCCAACTAGACTACGTTGATGACCAGCAGCAGACTGCTTTACCTGCAGATGTAGTAGTTCCACAAGGTGTTATTTTCTCTGGTTATGCTCGTTACGGAGCACTTTACCAGTCTGGTGATGCCGCAACTGTGGGCATTGGCAGTACGGGTGCTGCTGTTGGTCGTTTAGGTAACGAGGCAAACGGTGGTGAGTTCCAACTGGGTAAAATCTTTGAATCTGAAAGTGGCGTTAAGTGGAACCTAGCAGTAATGCTTGATCACTGGAACCACACTGATTGGGGTTCTTCTGGTGATGTTAACCTTAAAAAATTCTACGCTGGCGCAAGCAATATCTTTGAAAGCCAACCAGACCTTTACATGTGGGCTGGTCGTGACTTCCATCAGCGTCCACAACAAGGTTTGAACGATTACTTCTGGATGTCTCACGATGGTCAAGGTGGTGGTTTCCAAAACCTTAACTTAGGCGGAGCGAAATTTGATTTAGCATTTGTTGGTGCGGTTGCGGGTGGTGAAGATTTTTACTGTAATGATGAAGATGGAAATAGTCTTGATGACGATGGTAACGCAATCAAATGTCAAATCGGTGGTGCGCAGGGCAATGATAACGGAACATACGCAATTACCTCTAAACTCCACAGCATTGACGCAGGTATCGGTAATCTAGATATCTACGCTAACTACGGTTTCTCTTCTGATGATGCAAACAATGAAACTTCAGTTCTTGTTGGTGCAACACTTGGTCTAGGTTCGTCTAACAAGCTTGTTGTGAAATACGGTGATGGTGCGGATAACTCAGCATTTGATTTAGCAGGCAAAAAACAAGTTCTTTACACCAGTATTGAAGGTGGCGTAAACCCATCAGACAACTTGTACATTGATTACCTAGCATCATACAAAGACATCTCTGGTGACGACGTAGATAACGAGTCTAAAGAGTACTCTGCAATTGTACGTCCAATGTACAACTGGGATAACACGCACTCTACATGGCTAGAGGCAGGTCTTGCGATGGTTGATTACGAGGATAATTCAGAGCAGCAAGCATGGAAAGTAACACTTTCTCAAAACATCTCGCTAGGTGGCCTACCTTGGAGTCGTCCAATGCTTCGTTTCTACACGACTGTAGGTGATGTTGAAACATCAGGCAAAACAGACACAACAAAGAACACAAATGTTGACACAGTAAGCTTCGGCGCAATGTTCGAAGCATGGTGGTAAACCACTGCTAGTTAGCTAGGTTCTTAACGGAACCTAGTTTGCTGAAAGTTTTAGTAATTAATTTTACTGTCCATAATATTAGGCCCTGAAGGCAGACATTGGGGCCACTATTAATCATTGATTAACTCCATTCCCCCGGGCACGAAAGTGTCCGTTTTTTTTCCTAAATTTAAAATGACAGGTGTTCCTATGCAGTTAACATCACTTGTGTCTCGGGTTTACTTGGGTTTCTTTATCTTAATCTCGATAATGCTAGGTTCCGCTTGGTTTTCAATCCAAGGAAATCAGCAGGTTACTTCAAGAATTGAATCGATTACCCAGCAATCCACACCAATGATGGTTCGCTCAGCAGAGCTGACTATAGCGTTTTTAAACATAAACCGAAGCCTATCCCCTTATCTTTCAGCAATGTATATCGATGAGCTGGATCCGTTAAGAGCCGATATTGAAACCAATATAGATGAATATAAACAAAGACTTGCTTGGTTTGATGAGCTGGCTAAAAACAATAGTGATGTAGCAGTAGCGGTTGATGAAATTAAGGTAACCAGTAGCCAAGTGCTGAGTGCATTAACACTGTTACTTGAAACCAACGTTAACTACTTAGACACCAAAGACCAAGACTTATACAGTCAAACCCGCTTTCAACAGCTTTCAGGGCAACTAAGTAGTAGCTTAGTGAAAGCGTTAGCTGGTGCTAAGCCAAATGAGCAAGTTGCGATTGAAGCCGTGCTTTCTCAAGTGAGTTTATTAGTGGGTGACGTTTATGAGGTTTTTTCACTGCAAGATATGTATGAGCTTCGTTCGGTAGAAAGAGCCTTCAGTGGAAGAAAAGAGCGCTTTGACGAAGCAGTAATCGATCTGAAAGCGGTTTCTAGCCCGATTTATTCGCGCCTCAACCATTCGCTAAAACTGTTTGAACAACAAGTCTTTACTAACAAAGGTGCAGTAAGCCTACATGTAGAGTCGGTACGAATAAATGAAGATCTAACTGAGCAACGTGTTGCGTTAGAAGCACTGATTGATGTTGAGCTTGAGCAGATTGATGTGCTTTCAAACTACGCTGCGAATGTTGGTCATGAAATGTATGTTGAATCAACACATCAATCGCGCCAAACACTGATTACCCTATTTACAATTTCAGCCATCTCCGTTGTGCTAGCTACCTTCATCGGGATTAACATTGCTAATATGATCAGAAAACCGGCGAAGCTGGTGAATTTAGCGTTAGATCGTGTGGCTGAAAAAGATCTGTCTGCGCGTGTTGAATACAAGGGAAACAATGAGTTTGGGCTACTCGCTACCAAGGTCAACTTGGTGATCGATCATCTATCTGAGATGATTGAGCAGATAAAAAGCTCTTCCTCGCAACTTAATCACGCGTCGCTAGAAAATCAAAGTACCAGTGGGGCATTGAATGTCGCCATTGATGAACAAACTGCGCAGACTATCCAAGTGGCCACAGCTCTAGAACAGATTGAATCTTCGGTCGCTGAGATCGCTCAATCGGCTAATGCAACGTTAACACTGGTGACTGATGCGGTTACAAGTTCAACTTCTGGCCAAGCACTCATGGGCGACAATGTTGCTATCATCAATCAGTTATCTGAAAAGCTTACGGCATCAACGCAAACTATTCATCAAGTAGAGCAAGAGAGTGGCAGTATTGAAACCATTCTTGATGTGATTACTGGGATCTCAGATCAAACCAATTTACTGGCATTAAACGCTGCCATCGAAGCAGCAAGGGCTGGAGAACAAGGACGTGGTTTCTCAGTTGTTGCTGACGAAGTACGAAATTTGGCCGGAAAAACCAGTCAATCGACGCAGGAAATTAAGAAGAAAATCGATCAGCTACAAGAGAGCTCTAATCTTGCGGTATCTCAGATCAATGAGTGCGTTGACTATATGGCAAACTGTATTTCTCAGGCTGATGGCGTAAATGAATCGTTGCACAATGTTCATGAACTGCTAAATAAAGTGGAAGACCGCAGTCATCAGATAGCGTCTGCGACAACCGAGCACCAATCGGTCGCGCAAGAAGTAACGCAGAACGTGAGCCAGATTCATAGTTTGGCTGAGCAAAATACCGAGCGTTCAAAACAGCTTGCAATGCATGGTGAGCAGTTAGAAAAAATGGCCGAGACGCAGTCAGAATTGACAGCACGTTTTAAACTTCATGAAGAAGAGACTGAGCTTGAAGATGAACAGATAAGTATTGGGTAGTTTGCTGCAATTATAGAAAGAAAATCAAAAGGGAAGCAGGTGCTTCCCTTTTTTATTCGGGCTGAGCAAATGGCTCTTTCCACTCTTCGAGCCTATCTTCAAGCCCAAAGTGTTGAATAAATGCATCATCAATGGGTTTATTTTTGATTAAGTTGCTGGCCACATAAACGGCACAAGAAGGACCAAAAGGTTTCTCTCTAAGTTTTTCAGGGTCATTGTAAGTCAAAATACTCTCAATAATGTAAAGCGGAAATCCCCAAAAGTGCAGCAGGTAACCGCCAAGCTGTTCCGATTTTGTATTGAACAGGTACTGTTCTAAATGGGATAGTTCTTGCCCCTTATTATTGACATCGACGTAGGCATTCATTAAATCGCTGACTATCATCATTCGCACATACTCCCCAATACGGTGCAGGATGCCAATCAGGAAGGTGTGGTCTTTTTGAGCTCGACTGACGAAAGAAGAAGCGAGTACGGCCACTCTTAGGCTTTGTGATTGTAGCTCTTCGAGTGGTTGACTGGGTCTATTCATTGAGACTGAATAAACCTCAAGCATACCAATAATACTACTGACAACCTGACCACCAAGGCGAGTAATAGCCTCATTGATGCTGCTGATCTCCTTGTTCCCACGAAATATAGTGTTGTTCGACGTATGAATAATTTTGGCGCACATTGCAGGGTCTTGACTGATGAGCTTCGCAATGTCGTGCATAGAAGAGTTGTCATCCATTAATTTTTGTTTCACTTGGAAGAACAATTTTGGCGCAATGGGGAGAGAGGTAATGCTGCCTATTGCACTTTGAATTACTCGGTCAGGAAACAAGCCTAAGATGGCTGAGATACGATTCACTTCTTGCTTGATGATAGTGGGATCGCATGGTTTCATAAATGCCTGATGGGCAAAAAATCCACCTTTGACAGTAATATCTGGATCAGAATAACCAGAGAGTGATGCTCTAATAATAGATGGGTAGGTTTTGCTGACGATTTCGAGTAGTTCAGCGCCATTCATCCCTGGCATCAACATGTCGGAGATAATGAGGTCAACATGATCTGTTTCAAGTCTTTTTAGTGCTGATTGACCACTCTCTTCGGTAAAAATTGTCCAACCGGTCCCATACAGCGCGCGTTTTAGGCCATTTAGAATGAGCGGTTCGTCATCAACCAACAGTATTTTCATTTTTTGTCCCTGATTTTTCTGTTGCGTTTAATGTATCCGTCGAAGCAAGGCTAACAGGAAGTTTGATGGTAAATTCCGTGCCTGCTCCAAGCGCACTATCGACTGAAATTTTCCCTTTGTGGAGCTCTACAATGACGGAGTAGGCGATGGATAAACCTTGCCCAGTCCCTTTACCCACTTGCTTAGTCGTAAAGAATGGGTCAAACACACGCTCAATGATTTCTTCGGGTATACCTGTACCATCGTCTGAAATTTTTATAACCGCCCAATCTTGCTCTAAAAAGGTCGAGATATTAATTAACCCTAGTGTATTTTCGTTCGCTTTATATTTTTCCTCGATAGCGTGTGCTGCATTTATGATGAAGTTCAAAATTACTTGATTAAACTGATCTCTATAGCAGGGGATAGTTGTGAGCTCTGGAGTGAAATCGGTAGTAACATTGGCGACATAACGCCACTCTCCGCGGGCAATCGTGACGGTTGATTCGATCGCCTCTGCGATATCGACTTGCTGCATCTCGTTGTTATTAGAGTGAGAGAAGGATTTCATTGCGCTTACGATTTTGCTTATTCGAGTTAACCCTTCTAAAGATTGATCTAGCGCGAGTGGGATCTCTTCTGCGATGAATGGAATATCATTTTTTTCTATCGACGCATCTATCGATGTTAAGACCTTAGAAAACTCATCGCCGCTTTCTTTAGATTCAGCCAAGTGCAGCTTGGTAAGGGCTTGAATCTCTGTAAGAGTCGCTAAACAGCCTTGAAATGCATCTTTAAGAAAAGTGGTATTATCAGATACGTACTGAGTTGGGGTATTAATCTCGTGAGCAATTCCCGCAGCGAGCTGTCCCATCGATTCGAGTTTTTGCGCTTGGCGAAGTTGATTCTCTAATTCAATCCGGCGTGAAATATCACGTACTACGCAATTGTAGAGGTGTTTATCATTACTCAGCGTTGACATGGTAGAGACGCTTAATTCTACTGGGAAAGATTGCCCATTCTCTTTGATTCCCTCTAAGGTCATGATGTTCCGTTGGGCGGCGAAGCTGAACATGTTATTTGTGACTGCAGTTAAATCAAAGCTCGGCATTAGCTTATTGATATTAAGAGGCTCAGTATCAGATTGCTGAGACTCAAACATTTCCCACCCCTTGTAGTTTAAGCTTTCTATGGTGCCTTGCTCATCAAAAATGATAAGACCGTCAGCTAGGTTATTCACGATGTCTTGTTCTCGAGTTATGCTGGCCTGTATCGACGATTCGGCAGATTGTAAGCGTGCATCAACGATGGAACATAATATCGTAGCCGCTACGATTAACAGTACGAATGCGGCGACAACCAACGCAACGATATGCGCGTTGGTGGCATGTAGATGATCACTCATAACGCCTTTATTGGTATAAAAACTTGCAGCTTGCATTGCTGTGTAGTGCATTCCAGCAACAGAAAGCCCCATGACACTGGCAATGATTACCCGTTTGTTAACACTAATGTTGGAAAAGCGTCGTTGAAGCTTAATCATGTAAATAGCGATACAGGCGAATAGGTGGGCAATAACAATTGAGGCTAAGAACCACATGGGGTTATAGGTGAGTATGACATCCATTTTCATCGCTTCCATGCCGAGATAATGCATGCTGCCTATGCCTAAGGCTAGATAGAGCCCACCAACTAGAATATCTACGGCAGTGAAATTCTGCCTATAGAGTACTTGGAATGCGAAGAATGCGCCTATCATCGGCGGAACTAAAGAGAATAAAGTAATACCGAAGTCATAGGTCATTTGATGGTGAATATCAAAGGCGAGCATACCTGTGAAGTGCATTGCCCAGCACCCTAGCCCGAAAACAACACTGCCAAATAATTTCCAGAGTTTTATCGTTTGTGGGACATTTGAGTGCCAAATACGGTCAACCACAATCAAGCAAGAATAAGCAGCCATGCTTGAAATGATAACCGACAAGGCCACGAGATACAGATTGTAGTCGCCTTGAAGTAGGGTATATTTCTGTTCATCGATTGGTTGAAAGCGCCAAAAGTCCATCATGATTGTTATGCCTTATTACGTTGTAGTGCTATCTAATGAATAGCGATTGCATCTCGAAAGTGGATGCTTGTTTAATTACACTGCTGTTTTTTGTGCGTTATTTTCTGGCTGACCATTTTCTGGGTGTTCTTGCTCAACCATCACAACTTCAACTTGACCGGATATGGCTTTATTTTGAAGGCAGTGATGAATGATCTTAAGTAAGGCTTCGGTCACCTGTTGATCTTTTCCAGCGACCAATTGATCCCGGTTAGTCCAAATTTCTTGTTTTAGAATCATTTCGATGGTGAGCATAGCGATATCGACGAAAATTTTTGGTGGCGTCAGCGTCAACGTTGTTTTGAATGCATTGAATACGTCGGGGTCATAGCGCTCAGCTTGCTGTTCTAGTGCTTCTGCTGCCCGATCCGGGTTAAATCCTTCTTTTTCTAACCTGACATAGTCACAAACAATTTTGAGCATGCGAGAGCCCAAGGGTAATGATTTCCCTTTTAAGTCATCATAGGGTGCGCCATCGCCATTAAAGCTCTTTTCTTGATACAGGATTGTTTTTGCAATGGATTCCATACGAGGGATTTTTCTGAGCAAATCATAAGCAAGGCAGGGATGTTGAGCGAAAAGTTGCCGATCTTCTTCCGTTATCACTTGTCCGCGACTCATGTTTTTAAGTGTTGAGGGTGGAAAGGCGATATAACCCAGTTGGGAAAGATGAACCATGGGTTGAAAGCTCCAGTGTTTACGTAATTTAAGCGCTTTCCCAAGCTGATTCATATGGAACTGGACACGATTGTTATGTTCATTTATTTCGGGGCTAACTAAAGAGAGAACTTCATTTAATACGCTGATCGTCCCGCTGAGTGTTTGGTTGAGAAGGACCTTCTCTGCGACGATAAGGTCGTGTTGACGAAGTGCCGCTTGAATAAAAACCAGTAGTTCAGGTGGGGAGCAAGGCTTATTAATAAAACGAAAGACATCTCCAACGTTCACAGCATCAACCGCTGTTTTTTGATCGGCATTACCAGTAAACATCATTCTTACTGTATCTGGCGAAATATCTTTAACAATTTCTAAAAGCTCTAACCCATTCATTTCAGGCATCTGCATATCAGAGATAATTACGGCGTATTGTTTATTTTCGATAAGCTCAAGCGCATCCTTTCCCGAATTTGCAAGGTCAATATCAACTTGGTTACGTAAGGTCCTACGAAATGAATTCAAGATGTTGATTTCATCATCAACTAATAGAACAGAGTTTCCCATCAATTAATACTCAACTGGTTGTATTTGATTATTAATTGTAGTGCAAATTTCAATTTTTCAACGTATTTGTCAAAGCCATTTCTAGTACTTACCGTTAAGCGTGATAGTTTGAGCGCATTTTCGTGCGCTTGCTGTCATTTAGGTGAAACTGAATGTAAGGGATAATGGAAGGTAGTACGCCGGTTTACCCATAATCCTGTGTTAATTTTTGCTAAGTCATTCATTTGCTAGGGTTATACTTTAGGATTCGAACCATATACGTTCGATGAATGGAATCTCGCTTCCATGAAACTGTTTCATGGCGTGAAATGAAACTGCAATAACTCTCAATATTTACCAAATTGACATTTTAGCGCCAAGTCTTGTGTGACCAGAATCACGCAAATACCCCCCAAGATCCTCAATACTCAACCTGTAAGCGGTTTCAAGTGCCGCATTTGTGAATAGAAATTTCGAGGTTCCTTTGGCAACTATCAAGCATGTATCTGAATACGCAGGCGTATCACAAGCCACAGTATCTAGAGTCATTAATGGCACTAGCAGAGTCAGTCATGACAAGAAGCTAAAAGTGGAGAAAGCAATTAAGCATTTAGGGTACCGCCCAAATTCAATTGCTCAAGCATTAGCATCAAGCCGAACAGGAAGTATTGGCATTATCGTTCCTGAGTTAGGTGGGCCATTTTTCTCGGAAATCTTACATAACTTAGAAGACAATTTTCGACGCCTTGGGTATCACGTCGTGGTTACCGCAGGGTCAAACACAGAAGAAGGACAGCAGGAGTCAGTTGAATTTTTATTAGGTCGTCGTGTGGATGCCATCGTGTTACACGCTCAGCAACTTACTGATGACTATATAATTTCTCTGGAAGAACAAGGTGTGCCAATTGTATTGATAAACCGGTTTATTCCAGAAATCTCAACTAGCTGTATAGATGTTGATAACGAGCTTGGGGGCAAACTTGCTACTCAACATCTATTAAAAATGGGGCACCGCCAAATCGCTTGTATTACAGGGCCGCTCGATAAGTCAGACGCACGGGGGCGTCTGCAAGGATATCGAATAGCACTGGAAGAAGCGGGTTTGCAATATAACGAAGCGTTGGTTTCTGAGGCGGGCTTTACTGAGGAAACAGGTGTCAGTGCGATGAAGAAGTTGTTAAAGCGTGAGTGTGAATTCACTGCTGTTTTTGCTTCTAATGACCACATGGCATTTGGAGCGTACGAAGTGTTAAAAGAGGCAGGAAGGTTAGTGCCAGAGCAAGTGTCACTTGTTGGCTTTGACAATATTCTTTTTGCTCGTTATCTCACTCCTGGGCTTACCACAATTAACTTCCCTATTGAACAGATGAGCGTTGAAGCAGTACAGCTCGCTATTCAAAAGCTAAATAAAAACAAAAGAGATGTGAATTTCAAATTATCACCATCATTGGTGGTCAGGAATTCGGTCAAGGACTTACTCAATACCCTATAAAAATATTAAGGATAACACATGAAATTTAAGACCTTAGCGCTAGCTAGCGCGGTTGCTCTTGGACTTGCTGCTACAGCTAACGCTGCTGACAATCAAATCCGTTTCGATGGCTTTCCAGATTTTGATAGTAGCTTAAAAGTACTACTGCCTGATTTTGAAAAGAAAACGGGTGTAAAAGTAGATTACCTAATGAACAACCACGGTGACCACCACACTAAACTTACTACGAACTTAGCAACAGGTTCTGGTGCGGGTGACGTTATCGTTGTTGACGTTGAAAAAATTGGTCCATTCGTAGCATCTGGCGGTCTTGTAAACCTTTCTGAGCAATATGGCGCAGACAAGTTTGAGAAAAGCTTTGCACCGTATGCTTGGGCTCAAGGTAAAGGCGCTGATGGCGGCATGTATGGTATCCCAGTTGATTTAGGTCCTGGTGTTATGTATTACCGTACAGATGTGTTTGAAAAAGCGGGTATTGATGTAAATGAAGCAATCAAGGATTGGGATTCTTACATTGCAGCGGGTGTGACTTTAAAAGAGAAAAACGTTCAGTTAATCGCTTCTGCGGCTGACGTAGCACAAGCAATTATCTACACCACGGTTCCTGAAGGTGAAGGTCTTTATTTCGATAAAGATGGTAACCCAGTTGTAACGTCTGAGCGTTTTGTTCACGCATTTGAAGTTGCTAAGAAAATCCGTGAGAAAGAGCTTGATGGCCGCATCCTAGCTTGGTCTAACGAATGGTACGAAGGCTTCCGTAACGGTACGTTCGCAACTCAACTATCTGGCGCATGGCTGCTTGGTCACCTAAATAACTGGATTGCTCCAGATACAGCGGGCAGCTGGGGTGTTGAGCACCTTCCAGATGGCATCTACGGTAGCTGGGGTGGTTCATTCCTTTCAATCCCAACACAAGCTGCTAACCAAGATGACGCTTGGAAGCTGATTGAATACATGACAACAGATCGTGATGTTCAACTTAAGAGCTTTGAAACAATTGCTGCATTCCCAGCAAACGTAACAACTTACGATGACGAAATGTTTAACGAAGGTGTTGATTTCCTTGGTGGCCAAAAAGCGCGTCAAGTATTTGCTGACGTAGCGAAGAACATCAAGCCAGTACAACCTGCGAAAGGCGATCACGTTGCTCGTTCAATCATCCTAGAAAATGCTCTGATGGAAGTGCTTGATGAAGGCAAAGATATCAAAGTAGCTCTAAGTGAAGCTGAGCGTCTAATTAAACGTCGTACACGCAATCTTTAATTTATAATTTTAAGTAAGTAATCAGGGAGACGTTGAAAAACGTTTCCCTGATAAGAGGTCGTTACTATGAATCAAGCAGCGAGCAACGTCATGGATACATCAGAAAGTAAAAGCTTTTTTTCTCGTCTAAATTTGAAAGCGCTTACACCGTATGGGTTCCTACTGCCGTTCCTGATCATTTTTTCTGTTTTTGGGATTTTCCCGTTACTGTTTTCCGTGTTTCTTTCGTTTCAAGTGTGGAACCCTGTAGAGGGTATGGATGCAATGCGATTTGTAGGTTTTGAAAACTACTCTATTGCATTAACCGACCCGTGGTTGTGGCGCTCACTAAAGAACACACTTTGGTTAGCGGTTACATCTGGTGTCGCGCAGCA
Organism: Vibrio kyushuensis; assembly: GCF_050337325.1. Classification (NCBI taxonomy): domain Bacteria; kingdom Pseudomonadati; phylum Pseudomonadota; class Gammaproteobacteria; order Vibrionales; family Vibrionaceae; genus Vibrio; species Vibrio kyushuensis. Next base: position 82,896 of record NZ_JAKJSV010000008.1, on the reverse strand, counting down.
CTTGGTGGCGATTCCTGTTGCCTACATTTTAGTGTCAATGAGTGACCGTATGCGTCACTGGCTAACATCCGCGTATTTCCTACCGTTTATTACTTCAACGGTTGCGGCGTCACTTATTTTCTTCAACATGTATTCACCGAACTCAGGCATCATCAACCAAACGCTAATGGCGTTGGCTGACAGCAGTCTGTTTGGTTGGGCATTTGCTTGGGTTGATACGGCTATGCCTATTCGCTGGTTAGATGATGCAACGATGATCAAACCTTCTATCGCTATTGTTATCTTCTGGAAGTACACCGGTTTCAACATCGTGCTTTACACCACTGGTTTAATGACGATTCCAAAAGAAATTTTAGAAGCGGCACGTATGGACGGCGCGAACGCTTTCCGTCGCTTCTGGAACATATCACTACCGATGATTCGTCCATTCATTTTCTTTGCAATCACTATGACCATCATTGGTAACTTACAAATGTTTGAAGAACCGTTTGTATTAACACGTGGTAGCGGTGGTGTTGGTCAATCTGGTCTAACAATTTCTATGTACCTCTACAAAGTGGGTTGGGAATGGTTAGAGATGGGTACTGCATCTGCAATCTCATGGTTACTATTTGCATTAATCGCGACATGTACAGCTGTTCAATTCTTATTCTTTGGTAAGAAAGGTCTAGGGGAACAATAAGATGACGACTACAACACAAGCAAAATCATCGCCTCTAGCCGGGCTAACTCCAAGCGATCGCACGATTCACATCATGACTAAAATCGCGATGATGATGTTAGGCATATTGTTAATTGTTTCTGCGATTATTACTGTATTCCCTTTTGTATGGTCTGCACTGTTATCAACACGTGACCGTAGTGAAATTTTCGGTACAGGCATCAGCTTTGCTATCGGTGACAGCTTGATGATCAACTATGCAAAACTGCTAGAGATCATGCCGTTTTGGAAAGCAATGTTTAACTCAATTTATGTGGCTTTCTTAGGGACAACCATCTCGCTACTGTTTTGTAGTATGGGTGGTTACGCATTTGCTGTATTTAAGTTCAAAGGTAAAAACGTTCTATTCGGTATGCTGGTTGGTTCTATGGCTATTCCGCCAGTACTGAGTCTTATCCCTTACTTTATGATTGTGAAGTTCCTTGGGCTACTTGATAACCATATCGCGGTTTGGCTACCGTTTACGACAACACCATTTGGTATCTTCTTGATGCGTCAGCACGTGATTGCATCGATTCCAAAAGAGCTATTGGAAGCGGCAAAACTGGATGGTGCTGGTGAATTTAGAACTTACTGGAGCGTGGTACTGCCACTGATGAAACCGGCATTGGCTACGCTAGCAATCGTCCAATTCGTTTTCTTCTGGAACATGTTCATGCAGCCACTTGTGGTACTGAACTCACCAGATAACTACGTGATTACTCAGGCACTACGAAGCGTACAGGGTATTCCAAATACGCCTTGGGGCGCGGTAATGCTAGGCACGACTATCTCAATTATGCCGCTGGTTATTACGTATCTGTTCGCTTCTAAACAGATGATTTCAGGGCTTACCTCTGGCGCGGTTAAAGGTTAGAGACGGTGACGACAATGAATAAATATCAACTTCCAAATGATTCAAAGCTGCTTCAATCTGACTTTGTCTTTGGTGTTGCGACGTCGTCTTACCAAATTGAAGGTGGTGCAGCCGAAGGAGGCCGCACCCCATCAATCTGGGACACGTTCTGTAATACACCGAACAAGGTTGATAACGGCGACAACGGTGATATCGCTTGTGACCATTACCATTTGTGGAAAAACGATATTGAAATGATTCAAGGTTTAGGCGTTGATGCTTACCGATTATCAATCGCTTGGCCTCGTATTATGCCGCAAGACGGTGTAGTGAACGCTGAAGGGCTAGCATTTTACGAGCAGATTATCGATGAGTGCCATGCTCGTGGTATGCAAGTGTACGTAACACTGTATCACTGGGATCTGCCTCAATATCTTGAAGATAAAGGCGGCTGGCTAAATCGTGAGACGTCGTACAAGTTTGCTGAATACGCACAAGCAGTCAGTGCGCACTTTGGTAATAAAATCGATGTTTACACCACATTAAATGAACCGTTTGTTTCTGCTTTCTTAGGCTATCGTTGGGGCATTCATGCACCGGGCATCAAGGGTGAAAGAGAAGGTTTCTTAGCTTCACATCACTTAATGCTTGCACATGGATTAGCAATGCCAATCCTGCGTAAGAATGCACCAGATGCTAAGCATGGCATCGTGTTTAACGCGACACCGGCTTACCCAGAAACGCTTAAAGATCAAGGCGCAGCTGATTACAGTGAAGCGGAGAACTACCACTGGTTTATGGACCCTGTATTAAAGGGCGAGTACCCACAGTTGGTTGTTGATCGCCAAGCAGAAAATATGCCGATGATCCTAGAAGGTGACTTAGACATCATCAGTGCACCTGTGGATTACGTTGGCATCAACTATTACTCACGTGATGTGATGCGCTACAACGAAAACGGCGATATCGAAAAAGTAACGCAAGAAGACGCTGAGCATACCTACATTGGGTGGGAAGTTTATCCTCAAGGTCTGACTGATTTACTCATTCGTATCAATGAACGTTATGAGAACATTCCACCGCTATACATCACTGAAAACGGTGCTGCGGGTGATGATACAGAAGTGATTGATGGCGAGGTCAACGATGATCAACGCGTTCGTTACTTCCAGACTCACCTAAACGCAGTCGATCAAGCTATTAGAGCTGGCGTTAAGGTCGATGGATATTTTGCATGGAGTTTGATGGACAATTTTGAATGGTCCTTTGGCTACTGCCAACGTTTTGGCATGGTCCACGTCGATTACCAAACTCAACAAAGAACACTGAAACAGAGCGCAATTGCGTATCGAAATACGCTGCTAGCGCGCGCTGAGGAGAACAAATAATGGCTAAAGTAGAATTTAAGAACATCAAAAAATCATTTGGTGACGTAGAAGTAGTAAAGCACTTTGATTTCACGGTAAACGATGGCGAATTTGTGGTTTTCCTTGGCCCATCAGGCTGTGGTAAATCAACAACGCTGCGTATGCTTGCAGGTCTTGAGGATATCTCTTCAGGCGATATCTACGTTGGCGATAAGCTGATGAATAAGATTGATGCGAAAGATCGTGATCTTGCAATGGTATTCCAAAGCTACGCGCTTTACCCGCACATGACCGTGTATGAAAACATCGCTTTTGCACTAAAGCTAAAAGGCATGCCAAAAGCTGAAATTGATACCGAAGTTCGTAAAGCGGCAACAATGCTAGAGCTTGATCCACTGCTTGAGCGTAAGCCAAAAGAGCTATCTGGTGGTCAACGTCAACGCGTAGCGATGGGCCGTGCGATGGTTCGTACTCCGAAGGTTTTCCTATTCGATGAGCCGCTATCTAACCTAGATGCGAAACTTCGTGGCGTGATGCGTGAAGAGATCAAACACCTTCACCGTGAGTTAAAGACTACGACTATTTATGTAACGCACGATCAGATTGAAGCGATGACGCTTGCTGACCGTATTGTGATCTTAAAAGACGGTTACGTAGCGCAAGTAGGTACACCAACTGAAGTATTCCAACGCCCTGCTAATAAATTCGTTGCACAGTTCATTGGTAACCCTTCAATGAACATGCTTGAAGCAAAACTTATCGAAAAAGAAGGCGAATTCTTTGTTGAGCTAGGTGATGTACATATCCCATTGCCAGAGCGTTTTAAAGAACGTGCATCTAAAAATCTCGCACTTCATTTTGGTGTTCGTCCAACGGATATTCACCTACGTCAAGAGCAAGTGGATCATGATCGCGTCCTGCCATTCCCTGTGAAAATTAAAGATAAAGAGTTACTTGGTGCAAGCATTCTGTTGAAAACAGAAATTGGTGATCAGCCTCTGATGGTTGAAACCCAAGCGGCGGAAGTGGATGTAGATTCATTAACAATGTATCTGGATCTTGATGCTTTCCACCTATTTGATGCACTAAGCGAAAACTCGCTAGCAAGCCCTGAGCTTTAATTTATCGAATAAGTGATTTAGATAAATAAAATGCGCGGGGGTAGTACTCCCGCGTGTTGAATCAGATTTAATTTTAACTTCAGCTCTCTCAATTGAGGCAGGGCTAGGGATAGTGACGATGAAATTCGGATATTTTGACGACAATAACAAAGAATATGTCGCAACAACGCCATGCACACCTATCAAGTGGTGTAACTATGTAGGTACGCTAGATTTTGGTGGTATTGTCGATAGTAACGGTGGCGTGCTGCTTTGTAAGGGCGATCCTGCGCTTAACCGCATCACTAAATACATTGCTCAACTGCCAAATTCAGATTTTAAAGGTTCAACGCTTTACCTTAAGGTTCGTGATTCGAAAGGTAACGTTGAAGTCTTTTCACCGTTCTACACACCAACGCTAAAACCGTTAGACAAATTTGAAAACCACACAGGCCTTTCTTACACAACCATCATTGCTGAAGCGTTTGGTGTTCGTTGTGAAGCGACGTTCTTCGTACCTAACGATGCACCAGTATTACTGCAAGATATCAAAGTCACTAACATCAGTGACCAAGAGCTGCATGTAGATGTTGTTCCTGTGTATGAATTTACTCACTTTGATGCGCTAAAACAGTTGCTTAACGCCGACTGGGTGCCGCAAACAATGACGTTGAATGCGCATAAGCAAGAATCAGGTCATACGGTACTAGAGCAGTTTGCCTTTATGAAGCGTGACTATGCAGTGAACTTAATGACAGCGGACCGCGTTGCAACATCATTTGATGGTGATCGTCAAAAATTCATTGGTAACTCTGGCTACGGAAGTTGGGCTGCACCGACAGCGCTTAACGAAGAAGAGTTAGGTAATAACGAATGTTTACGTGGTGATAATATCGGCGCGTTAAATCTACGATTAGGTTGGTTATCACCAAAACAGACAGAACGTACCATCGTTCAGCTGACGCAGATGGAAAGCTTTGAACAAGCAGAACCAATGCTGGCGAAATACCGCGATCACGCTGTTGTTGATGATGCCTTTGCTGCACTTGCGACACAGTGGGATAACTACTTAGCAACAGTGCAAGTTGAAACGCCAGATCCGGCAATGAACTCAATGCTGAATGTTCATAACCCTCGTCAGTGTCATACCACGAAAAACTGGTCTCGTTACCTATCACTATACCAACTTGGTTATGGCGCACGTGGTATCGGCTTCCGTGATTCGTCACAAGATACTCTGGGTGTTATCACACATATGCCAGAAGAGGCTCGCGAGTTCATTGAGCGTCTATTGTCGGTTCAAAACACCGACGGTTCAGCGATGCACCAGTTCTTCCCATCAACGATGGAAGCGAACGCAGGTGATTCTCGTGAAGAGGAAGATCGCCCTGATTACTACGGTGATGACCATCTATGGATCATCTATGCCGTTACGCAATATGTGAAAGAGACGGGTAATGCGACGTTCTTAGATAAAGAGATCCCGTTCTACCAGAAAGATAAAGAAGGCAATGTTGTTGAGTCGGCAAGCGTGTGGGAACACTTATGTCGTTCAATTAACTTTACTTACAGCAATACCGGCGCTCATGGCTTGCCACTATTAGGCTTTGCCGACTGGAACGATACAGTGAACCTGCCAACAGGTGCTGAATCGATGATGGTTGCGAACATGTACGGTAAAGCTCTGCTTGATATGCTGGACTTATGTGAACTCCGTGAAGAAACAGACTTGGCGAAGCAGTTCCAAGGTCAATACGAGCAAATGCAATCAACCGTGAATGAGTGTGGTTGGGATGGTGAATGGTTTATTCGTTACTTTGATGAAGCCGGGGCTCCAATCGGCTCACACACCAACGATCAAGGTCAAATCTACACCAATGGTCAAAGCTGGCCTGTTATTTCTGGCTTTGCTCCACAAGAGCGTGCAACTCAAGCGCTAGACTCTGTCTACAACAAACTGAATACAGCAAACGGTATCAAGCTTTCAACTCCAGGTTATAACGGTTTTGATCCAAAACTAGGCGGTGTTTCCACTTACCCACCAGGGGCGAAAGAGAATGGCGGTATCTTCCTGCACTCTAACCCTTGGGTAATGATTGCAGAAGCGAAGATGGGTAACGGCGAGCGTGCTTACGAGTACTACCGTCAGATTAACCCAGCGTCTAAAAATGATGATATCGACACCTTTGAGTCAGAGCCGTACTGTTACCCACAAAACATCTTGGGTGATGAGCATGAACAGTTTGGTTTAGGCCGTAATGCTTGGTTATCAGGCACGTCTTCTTGGACTTATGTTGCTGGTACTCAGTGGATTCTTGGTGTGCGCCCAGAGGTTGATGGCTTACTTGTTGACCCTTGTATCCCAAGTGAATGGCCTGAGTTCAAGGTGCGTCGACAGTTCCGTGGTGCGGTGTACAACATACATGTAACCAACCCAAATAACGTATGTAAAGGTGTTGTTGAGATGCGTGTTAACGGTGATTTGATTGATGGTAATAAAGCGCCAGTCTTTACCTCTGGTGAACATCAGATTGAAGTTACCCTTGGCAAAAAGTAGAAGCTAAAAACGTAGGGCACTCATTGAGTGCCCTTTATTACTTTATTGTTCCATTTAAACGAACATGAACACCGTGTGGCTAGGCTTTATAAACAGCCTGACATTGCCATTGAAACTGGCTTCGCTGATGAGGGTGAAGTGTCAGTAGACCGATTCGATTATTGAATGCATTAGCAGGACAAGTCATCGGTTCGATAGCAAGGCTTGATTCGTTATCCGGCGTATAAAGCTGAATAAATGGATAACTCGTATCTTGTTGGTAGTGAAGAGCTGTATTTCCATCTTTGCTTTGAAGCGACAGCTCAATTGGGCTTTGAAGATCAAATTCAAAGCAATGATTTAGCGACACATTAGCAAGAGAAGACGGGGTACTAAAACGGTTGAACGGGTACTTATTACCACTTGGAAGGTCGTTAATGTGTTCGAGTTCAACGCAGTTTGGCATGGTTAGTAAGCACTGCTCGCGAGGAACGTTCAACGTAAAGTAAGGGTGCCAAGCATCTCCATAAGGAAAAGATTGAGAGCCTAGGTTCTCTATGGAAGTAGAACAGCGAAGTTGACCCGATAGGTCAATCTGATAAGTAATATCAAGAACAAACGCGTGAGGAAACTGAGGATGTAATGCATCCGTTTTATAACGCAACGTGACTGAGGCTTGGTTGTTATCAGCCGATGAGTTAATTACGTCAAAGGGTTGGTTATAAAGCAGTCCATGAACCGCGTGCTCAGACCAAGGGAAGTTGGCCGGTAGCTGATAATGTTGATCATCAAATTGATATTCACCATTAGCAAGGCGGTTTGGAAATGGGAAGAGCTTCGCACTACGAGAAAAGTAGGGGTTCTGGTCGGTCAGTTCTTGAGGGTTTGAATAGCCTTGAATAAATGAAAATGGGCTATGGTTTACGATGTATTTATTAATAATCGCGCCAAATCCATTAATTATTTGCAGTTCTATACCGTGTTCGACATTTAATATTGTGACTGAGTCGTAATTACCAAATGTTTCTTTTTCTATTTTAAACGGTTTATTTGTAGTTAACATGGTTACTATCTCCATTTTATAGAGATAGTAACAATCAAAATAAAATATACAATGTTGGATTTTAAAAATGATGAATAAAATTCCATATACAAGCTACCAAGGTAGTGCAAAGACATTATGCCAGAAAGGCGATGCGGTTGAATTTATCCAGCCATGGTACACGCCTATTTCTACAACCCCAGAAAATACGGGGATGGCGGTGGGTGGTATCGGTAATACGTTCACACTGACGCCTAATGGTGACACACCTAATTTTAGCTTTATTCCCGGTATTTTCATTGACTGTACTGAGGAAGAAATCCACTTTAATGACTTCTACGCATCGGTAATGAGTCCGGCTTCCCTTGATTGTCTGGAAATTAGCGATCTAGACAAGGTTAAAACGTTTGTAAACTATTACCCTGCCTTATTTGATGGTGTGGAAATTGATTTTTCTCAAAGTGTTGATGTTGTTGGTGTTATTAAATCTGCGTTGATTAATCGACGGTTTTATCTAGAGAATAAAGAGTCTTTCTTGCGTTGGAATATAGAGTTTTCAAGTAAAACACAATTATTTATTGATGAAGACCCAAGTTCATTTAGCACTCAAATTCATGTCGCATTGGATTTTTTCAACGGATTGTTAATTAACAATACAACGAAAGCGTTGTCGCTGACCGCAAATAGGCAGTCAGACGTTGCCTCTATTGATGGCGAGAATATTCACTATCAAGCGTTGTACCCAATGGCTCAATACAAGTACGACAGCTTTGATGATGTGAAAATCACTCGTAAAGTAGTATCGCCGCTGGTTAAAGACGACAAAAAGCTGTGTTCATTACCTCTGCACTGGAACCACTTCGAACTAAAAAACCGTTCCGATAAAACTCAGATTGTTACCTTGGTTCAGCCACTCGCAAACCTGATTGGATCAACGTACAAAAAAGGTCGAGATGGTATTCAAGACTCGGCGTGTACATTGACGCAAAACGCCATAGCTCAACGCCACGAAACCATCGGTTTTGAACATGAAGGAACACTTTTCTCGGGTGTCTGTTTAGAGAGCGATTCACCTTATCAAAGTGATGTTGAAGGTCAGGTTATTTACGGTGTGCAAGCTGATAAAGCACAAGTTAAATCCGGCAAAGTGTCTGTGTCTGTTAAGCCGTCAATTTATACAACGAAGGTGCAAGATCAGGTAACGAGAGCGCTATATAGTGGCCGAGTAAACAGTGAGTTTGCTAAAGGAATCTACAGCGGTCGTGAACCATTAAGCGCCGTGGTTTCTGTGCAAGTAGAGCTTGAGCCGGGTGAATCGGTTGAACTACGCTTTGCGCAAGTGATGGACCACAGCAAGATCTCGTTAAATGGTTGGGAATCAAGTAAAGCGTACACTCAATTCTTCCCTCAAGAGAGTAAAGCCAAAGCCATTTTAGACGAGTGCTTGCCTCAGTTGGCATCTATTGAGCAGCGTATCATCGCTCAGCAGCAAGATTTAATTGCTGATGCACGTAAAAAGATTACCGACGCAGATACAACACTTCGTTTTTCTACGATGGCGATGAATACCTTGTCGTTTTTGTCAGAATCGACGGTGTGGGATTGCCAAGATAAATTCCTAGTTAAAGAGTGCGTGGACTATCCATTTTTTAACTCACTTGATGTGTATTTCTACGGCTCGTTCTCTCTGCTCTACTTGCTACCAGAGTTAGATGGTTGTGTGATGAAAGAGTTCGCCAATGCCATCCTAGCGCAAGACGATACTGTTCGTCGTTATTGGGAATACGAAGACCAGCCTAACGCTGAGCTGTGCGACGATAAATTCCAAGGAACACGAGCGATTCGCGGTGCGGTTATTCATGACTTAGGTAGCCCTTACGACATCCAGCCAGATGCATATAGCTGGCACAATGTGAAAGAGTGGAAAGACTTAGCGCCGAAGTACATCCTTATGGTTCTTCGTCACTACAAACACAGCAACGATCTGTCAGTTGTTCAGTCTTGCTGGCAAGCGGTGAAAGAGAGTATCGATTTCTTATCTGGATTGATTGAAGAAGGGGATACACTACCACTTACTCGCGGCACCGATGACACGTTTGATAACCTCTCCTCCCATGGTATCTCTATTTACTGTGCAAGCTTGTGGGCTGCTGGCCTTAAAGCCGGCAATGAACTTGCATTGCTAATGGGTGAGAAGGAGTTAGCACAAGATTACTTGACTCGCTCAGAGCAAGCGCTAGAAACAGTAGAACAAAGTTTATGGGATGAACAAGCGGGCTATTATCATTTCTACGTAACGCCAATTCAAGCTAAGCACCTAACGGGTAATGGGTACGAGCAACTTGAAACGCTTGGTCTAACGTTATCAGGCAATGCGATTGATGATAAAAATCTACTCAATGATTATTTGAATCAAACGGATACAAGCAGCTCACTGAGTAAAGTAGAACAACGTCTGTTTAAAAAACAGCAGCTATCTGAAGTCGCACCGAACGCATTTACTGAGTCTTACCAATCGTTGTTGCTTGATTCTGACAACAGCTTTGGTGATGCGCTGCTTGCGGACAGTTATCTAAAACTTATTGGTTTAGACGGACTATTTCCACAAGAACGAATTGATCGTGCGTTGGATTTTGTATATGAACAGAATTTTGTCAATAACAGCCCTCAACTGGGTGTGGCAAATATGACGCTAGCGGATGGCGCTCCACATGAAGCTTTTCAAGCGCAAGACGTTTGGATTGGTGTGCAGTTCAGCGTCGCAACAGCGCTTAACCTAGCCGGTAAATACGACAAAGCACAAACATTAATGGACACTGTATATACCGCTTTATACCAATACGCCAAGATCCCTTTCGCAGCACCAGAAGGCTTTAACTGTTCTGTTGCGGTGGATGAAACCATGTTGGTTGATGAATTTACCATTGATTCGGAGACCGCAGCTGCTTGGTTAAGTGGCTTAAAGCAGACACATTGCTTATTGGCTGATGGTCGAGTGAACCCGGAGCTTACAACTGATACTTACGCGTTTAGTACCTTGATGACATCATCTGTTGAGCATGGGATGCAAGAGTGCCTACATAAGTATCTGTTAAGTACCGGATTAAAATATACGGCTGGTCGCTACTTTAGACCTGGAATGATCTTCGCATATCTTTATAAATAAAGACGTTAAGTTCACGAGCCAAACGTTTACTTGCGCTATGTTTATTAAGTATGCTTACTAAGTATTTTATTAATAGTGCGGGTAAACATTGGTAAGGGAAGGAGGTGGAAGACTTACGATATGGTTAAATGGAAAGCAGTTAACCGAACGGTTTTCCATAAAGATCCCGTTTTGTGGTTACGCTGATTGAATTCGTAAATTTCATGAGTAATCTGCGTTTCTTGCTTGCTAAATGAGGTGTATATATTATGACAAAAAAGACCAAAACACCGACTGTTTACGATGTTGCTAAACTTGCAGGGGTTTCGCCGAGCACAGTATCTCGCTTTTTAAATCGTACGACTTACGTGTCAGACGATAAGAGCCAGAATATTGAACAGGCGATTAAGACAATAGGGTACAAGCCGAGCTATCCAGTGCAGCAAAAGACCAATCGTCGTTCAATGACTATTGGTGTTTTAGTTCAGCATCCAGATAGCCCTTATACCAGTCGTATATTAAATGATATGGAGAAGACATTGATCGCTCAGGGTTATTCTTTAGTGATCGCGACAGGGCACTGGCAGAGTAAACTTGAAGCGCATGCACTTGAGTATTTGACCAAGAATAATGTCGATGGAATCATCATTGTTACCGGCCATTTAAAACAAGAGGCCATTTTAAAAACAGCGGAATCAATTCCTGTTGTCACCGTTGGCTATGATGTGGAAGGTAAAAACATTCGTAGTTTGAACTTGAACAACAACCTGGGCGGATATATTGCGACCTTGCACTTGCTTCAACAAGGTCACGTGAATATTGCTCATATTAAAGGGTTATCCAGTCAACCAGATTCGAGTGCTCGTTATGAAGGTTACAAAAAAGCCTTGGCGGAATCGGAAATCAAAGTTAATCCGAAACTGGTAAAGCAGGGTAACTTTAGTAGTGAGATGGGTTATGAGAAAACCATTGAATTACTGGATTCTAAAGTTCACTTCTCAGCCATTTTTGCCGCAAATGATCAAACCGCTTATGGCGCGATGAAAGCCTTAACAGACCGTGGTTATAAAGTGCCTGAAGATGTTTCAATCGTTGGATTTGATGATCTTCCGGAATCTAAGTATTTCACTCCTGCGCTCACTACGCTGCGTCAGCCAATTGAAGAAATTGGCGCTGTTTGTGCCGAATCAATTTTAAATCTACTTTCTGGCGAAAGGCACGACGCGCGTTTACCACCGATTGATTTGATCGTTCGTCAATCAACTAAGTCGATTTATCGATAAGGTTATGTTTACCGTTGATTACTTGGGCATTGCGGGGGCTTTACTTAAATAGTCGATGGTGAATGAACTGACAAAAATGAAAGCCAAGCAGCGTCTCAATGACTTTGCTTGGCTTTTTTAATGGCTTTGATTTGACTATTTCAGCTTAGTTGGCTTAGATAATCAAATTGAAAACAATAGCTTTATTGGCAGTAAGCGTTCAGTTTTCCTGCCTCTGTAATCGCTAAATCCCACGCAAACTCATTGTTATCACTCACGTAATAGTAGATAACATCATTAGGGAGCATCACAAACTGGATACCACCGTAACCTGACATGTAAGGTACGTAGGTTTCACACCCTTGTGAGACGGTTTTCAATTTCGCCCACACACTGTTGCTGTAGTATTTACTGTCGCTACGAACATCAAGTGGTGGTGACGCTGGATCGTTAAACAGTGCGATTTCCAGTTCACTTGGGTCAAGCATCTGCTGACCATTGATGACTCCTCGGTCTATCGAGGTAAACTTCACAATTTTCACAATGTCATCGCGCAGATAGGTTAAGCCGTATCCGCCAAATGGCATCGCTTCTGAATCGTAAGTTCGACGTGTGTCTTTGGTCCCTTCATCAACGTTAAGCGGCGTCCAGATATCGTTAACAATGATGTCATCAAAGATATCGGCTTGATTTCCTCTCTCTCCTTTTACGAAGTTTTGCGCCGCCACCGTAGCGATATAGGTATCAGTAGTATGGTAGTTAAAGAAGGTGCCCGGCGTTGCTTTGCGCGGGTAACGACTCAGTGAATAATCGAGCTTTCCTGCATGATCAAGGACTAAGAAGAACCCGGTATCGTTGGCTGTTGAATACTCGTCACTTAAATAACCTGACGATAGTCGGTAGTTACCCGTTGCCATATCAATTGCATTGTTTGGTGTAACGTCGTTCCAATCACCGTCAGGATCATTCGCAGCTTGTAGAATATGATCGGTCAATTGGCTGTCCATGTAACCCGGATACAGTGCTTCTAGGCGCATTGACGCTGTACCTGCTAACGCTGTTTTCGCCGTTGAGTAGGAAGGGACTCTCAATCGGTCACAGTATGGGTGCGTGCCTTGTCGTGTTTCACAACCGCCAGAGTAGTGAATACCGTTGTAGTAAACCCCATAGACGGACATATGATCCGGTGACACTTCACTTGAGTGACCAAAGTTAGCAGCGTTTACTCCTGAGCTTGGGTAGTCTGAGGCAAGTTCGCTGATTGGACGCATTTCGATTTTGCTGGATTCGTACGTCTGGTGGGCCTGTTTAATCTGTAAGCTATTGGTAACGGTTTGCTGTGTGTATTGCGCATCGACACTTCCCCACATATCAAATTGGTAGTAAAGACAAGTTTCAGACGCGATTTGGTAAGAAACCTGACTAATAGATTGATCATTAAACGTAAAACTCATGACACCGTTGTGAACACAGTTGGAATTCTTTTGCATCAGAGAGAAAGGCAAGGCAGCACGTGAGTCACCATTGTCAGAGTTCTCTTTCCAAACACGTCCTGGTTCTAAAATGTACTCCCAATATTCGTGAGAGCTTAATTGGATTCCTCGCTGTACAGGGATTAAGTGTGTTCCACTTTGCACAAACTTAAAGTCAAAATCTGGGATATGCTTACGTGGATCGTCAGCGTTAGAGGTGTAGCGGAAGGTATCCTTGTGTTCGGTAAACTGCCCGATACCGGCTGTTGCTGGCGAACTTAATTGAATACGCCCTTCAAGCTGATGATCTGGCTGCGCCGCTTCACTTGGAACAGCAACAGCAGAGGTTTGGGTTAGGTAGGTGATTGGATTATTGCTATTAAGCTCTTGGTGCGTGAGTTCTGTCCGAGAGACATTTCCACTGCCATAAAGTGGATCATAATTTTCAATGTATCCTTCACCTTGATCCGCAGTTCCACTGCCCGTTAACGAGACTTGCGCATTGGGTGTATTCGGATCGTTGCTTGATATCGTCAAATTACTATTATGTGTGCCTGAAAAAGAGGGAGTAAAAGAGAGGGTGAGCGCACATGATTGGTTCTGACTTAATGTTGAGCTAGAGCAATTATCTTGCGTTATTGCAAAATCACCGTTTGGTGGTGAAAGACTTGTGATGGAAAGATCTTCGGTTCCACTGTTCGTGATATCAAGGTTTTGGCTGACATTGCTATCGACTTGGATTGAACCAAAACTGACAGTGCTTGTTACGTCGATGCTTGGTTGTGGTGAGCTTGTTTGACCATCACCGCTAACCAGTACTTCTTCAACATAACAGTGGTCGGCCGTACCAGTGGCCGCTCGAAAACGTAAATCGAGTGTGTTGGCATTGGCAATATTGGCCGAGTTAAAGACAAAGTTGCCATTGTCTTGCCCGTTGCCTAACGAAGAAAGTTGAGTGTAGTTAGAATTGCCATCAAGCGCGTACTCGGCATAACAGTAGTCAGCACTCTCAAGTAACCTAGCCGCCATGTAATAGCTTACCGACACATTGGAGTGATTGGAGACATCAATTTGCCTGTTAATCTGCCCCGTTTGCTTTAAGTAAGCCGATAACCCATCAATCACAACACTGCTGTTGGTTGATGCGTTACCGCTGGTTTGCCAGTTTGATAGCCCCGCATTGAAGTTATCCTCAAAGAGGGTATCCGCATGAGCATGAGTGACCATCATTCCACTGATCAGCAATGGAATATAAGTTGAGACGTTCATCTTTATTTCTCCATTTTAGTGAGCTGAGACTACTGTTATTCAAGCCCGGATTTTGCTGGGTTTTCATAACCTTCAGTTTTTGTAATGCACAGGTGTAAAGCTCCCCTTCACGTTAGTGAAGTCATTAGAGAAGGAGAGCGAGCTTGTTGTCTAGTTGGGTGTCGGTTTTAGATTTGTCAGTTCATCATTTGATTCGGCAGCCACAAGATGGTTTGTGGAAAGGCCATGCAAATTATGAGAACAAGGAATTGAACCAAGATAAATGGAGTCACTGAACGATAGATGTCCATCATAGTGACACCTTTTGGAGCTATGCCTTTTAAGTAAAACAGCGCGAAACCGTACGGGGGTGTTTGTACAGCAATGACGATATTCAAAATCATCAATACGCCAAACCAGATTGGGTCATAGCCCAACATGACTGCAACAGGAGTGAAGATGGGCGCGCACATCAGTACGATGATGAATTCATCGATGATGAAACCAAGCAATAACATAATGATTTGGAACATGATGATGATCATTATGGGTGGAAGATCTAACCCTGTGGCAAACTGAGCCACCATATTCTGCACGCCCATTAATAGGTGGAAGTTACTGAATATGGATGCGCCTAGTATTATCCACATCGCGACACTGACCAGTAACGCGGTTTGAATGCCTGCTTTGTGCATCATTTGAGGTTTAAAACGTTTAAACAAAATCGCCAATATAATCGCGCCGACCACACCAATGGCGCCTGACTCTGTTGGCGTTGCAATCCCCATAATAATACTGCCAAGTACTGCAACGATGAGAAGCAGTGATGAAGCGCCATCGCGTATGGTATTAAACTTCTCTAGCCCGCTTGGGACTTCTATGTCATTTTCTTCATCTCGAGGTGCTCTACTAGGGTTCAATTTACAAGAGATAACGACATAAGTGATCAACAGTGTGATGGTGATTAATGCAGGACCAAGCGCACCTAAAAACATTCGACCTACAGAGTTTTGCGTGGCAGAAGCAAACATGATCATTGGTATGCTCGGTGGAATCAAAATGCCCAACGAACCGCCGGCCATAATGACGCCAAGTGCAAGTTTTTTATCGTAGCCGCGATCGAGCATAGGCTTTAAGGCGATGCTGCTTGAGGTCATGATGCCCGCGCCAATAATGCCGACCATTGCACCAATCATAGAGCAGACGCCAATAACACTGATGGCAAGTGAGCCTCGAACGCGGCCAATCATCAGTTGACTGGCGTTGAACATCGCATCACCAATGCCGGAGCGTGTGAGCAGTTGACCCATGTAGATATATAGGGGAATAGCGAGAAGAATGAAACTAAAGAATGTTGATTCAACTGTGGTGGGAATGATGTTGAATAGGGTGTCACCCCAAGTGAGGTAACCAATTCCCATTGCTATACCGGCTAGCGCAAGTCCAACTTGAGCACCTAATGCGAAGGCGACTAATATACACGCTAATAAAACTAGCGTTAACGTTTCAATTCCCATGTTCGCCTCCTACAGAAACATTGACAGATTCAGCGTGGTTGGCCGATTTTTCGTTATCTGATTTTTCTTTATTCGCTAACTTCCCTTGGTTCGTTAACTTTGTCTGATTAGCTAACTTCCCTTGGTTTATTAACTTCGTATCGGCATTATCCGGTTGGTTTTGCGCTGCGTGTTCTTCTTGGTATAAACCCGGAAGTAACTCACGACCTGTGATAAGAGCAAAACAGTGATTGATAAATTGCACTGAATATTCGGCGATGAAAATAACGCTCGCCACAGTGATCATTAACCAAAAGTGATGAACGCTCGGGGCCCATTCTGATTGACGTTTAAAGCCGTATTCGAGTGTTTCGAGGAATTTTTCAAAGCAAATGTTGGCCATCACGACTAAAAAGCCAACAGCGAGTATGATGGTTATTAAACTGAATAGGCGCTTAACGGTCATAGGCACATGGAGGTAGAGAACATCGACATTAATGTGCGATTTTTTCTGTTGTGCGTAAGCCCCGCCTAATGCTGAGATATAGCCAAATAGAAACAGAGATGTGTCATAGGCCCAGATGGTCGGTGAATCTAGAAAATAACGAGCCAATACTTCATAGGCGACGATGCCAGCCAGTAATGGAATAAGAAATGAAACACTTCGACCTATAGCCCATACAACGTATCGCACAGCTCGGCAATAATTAAGCAATATGGTCTCAAATTTGTTTCGTTCCGATTTTAGGTTAACCCTTGAAGAGTCTAGCATCCTGCCTCCAAAAAAGAGGTGAGCATGACGCTCACCTTATCTTTACTTCTTGTTAAAGCTGTTGTAATTGGTCGATTAGCTTTTTCGAATATTTGTCTTGGTCTGAGTACTCTTTCGCCAATGTTTTACCTGCATCACTCCACGCTTGGATGTCAGCGGCTGTTGGTTCAGGACTCCATTTCAGACCTTTCTCTTCCATTTGAGCCACGGCTTGTGATTCCCAAAGAATAGATTTTGTCATCTGCTGTTGAGCGTGAACGGTTGTTGCAGCACTTACGATTGCTTGAAGATCTTTTGGTAGTTTGTTGTATTCTTTCGTGTTGACAACGATAGGCAATACTTGAGCACCCGCTAGAGGCAGTTTATACATGTATTTAGCGACTTCTACGTGGTTACCATCGCGGTGATCAATCATGTTAGAGCCGATTGAACCGTCGATAACGCCCGTTGCTAGAGATGTGTAGATTTCACTCCAAGACAGTGATACTGGAGCAGCGCCTAGATTGCGTAGGAACTTGCCGTAAGCACCGGGAGCACGGATTTTTAGGCCTTTAAAGTCTTCAATAGACTTAATTTCTGTTTTAGTAATGATGTAAACAGGTGGCTGGATATAAGGTGCAAGCCATGTCATCCCTTGTGAACCGTACGCATCTTTTAATGTGTCTGCCCAACCTTGCTCGTGGAACAGAGTCGACAGCTTACCTACATCCGCTGTACCGCCAGGTAGACCAATTTCAACTACACCAGCAGGAAGCTCACCCGCATGCATTGATTGGAACGGTGCGCCCATGGTAACAAGGCCAGATTTAACAGAAGAAAGGATGCCGCTGGTACCAACGCCTTCACCTGAATACAGAACTTGTACCTTAATGCGTCCGTCTGACATAACTTCAATGTTTTTGGCTAGGTTTTCGTACACTTCACCGTAAGCCGTTCCACGGCCATAAAGGTTAGCAAAGCGCCAGTTATATTCAGCAGCGTAAGAGAGGGTTGAAGCGACTACTGATGTGACACCAATTGCAGCAGCTAGTAACCCACTTAATAGTTTATTTCCTTTCATATTAGACATTTATTTGCCCTCATCCTTTTGTTTTTTGATTTCGCATAATCGAGATATGTTACGCAAATGTTTCATTTATCAATATAGAGAGAGTTTATTCTTGGTGTTAGAACCAGATGAGAACTTCATGTGGTACCAGCCAAAAAAAACCTTGGTACCATCGTTAAACCTCAACTGGTTCTTAGTGTTTCTATCAACCTAGCTTATGATTTTTATAACATCCGGTATCAATGGAGCCTTGTGAAATGGAATTAATTGTAAATAAGTTGTTGCTATCAAAGTTGTGTGCGGAAGGTGATAACTCGATTGCTGTATATAATCCCGCAGATGACAGTGTTGTAGGTTATATACCTTCATTAACGAGTTCGGAGATCTATCAGAAAGTTGAACAATCTAAAGTAGCTCAGCAGCTGTGGCAGAAGAAAACCGCTTCAGAGCGTTGCGCCGTTCTACAGCGTTGGTACCAGTTAGTGCATGACAATGCAGATGATCTGGCACGTATCATGACTCTAGAGCAGGGAAAACCATTGGCTGAAGCGAAAGGTGAGGTGATGTATGGCGCTTCATTTATTCAGTGGTTTGCTGAAGAGGGCAAACGAACGTATGGCGAAACTATCCCAACGCCAGCGACCAACAAACGTGTGATGACGATTAAACAACCTGTTGGTGTCACAGCCTCTATCACGCCTTGGAACTTTCCTATCGCGATGATTACACGTAAAGCCGCGCCAGCATTGGCGGCAGGTTGTAGTTGCCTTGTGAAACCGGCGAATCAAACGCCTCTATCTGCTTATGCAATTGCTGAACTTGCTTATCAAGCGGGTTTGCCAGAAGACTTACTGGTGGTCGTGAATAATCACTCATCAGTCGTGGTAGGGGATATTTTTAGTAATCATGAAGATATTAAAAAGCTCTCTTTTACTGGTTCAACAGAAGTGGGTCGAACGCTCATCAAGTTAACAGCCGATACCGTTAAACGCACATCAATGGAGCTAGGTGGTAATGCCCCATTTATTGTATTTGATGATGCTGATCTTGATGCTGCTGTTACGGGAGCGGTTGCTTCTAAGTTTCGAAATGCGGGTCAAACATGTGTTTGCGCCAATCGCTTTTATGTTCATGACTCGGTTTATGATCAGTTTGTCGATAAGTTTATTACCGCAGTGAGTCATTTAAAAATTGGTAATGGCTTAGATGAGGGCGTGTCGATTGGTCCATTAATCGATAAAAAAGCCAAAACTAATATTTTGCGTCTTTTGGATCAAGCGCAGGCGCAAGGTGCTGAGCTGCGTTTTGGTGGTGAAAGCCTAGAAGGCAACTTCATTCAACCAGCGATATTGACGGAAGTGACTCAAGAGATGAGCATTATTAGTCAGGAGATATTTGGGCCGATCGCACCAGTGGTACGTTTTACTGATACGGACGATCTTATTGAAAAAGCGAACGATACCATTTATGGACTAGCTAGCTATTTCTATACCAAGGATCTTAACCGAGCTTTCAAGGTCGCAGAAGCGCTTGAATATGGCATGGTTGGAATCAATGAAGGGATCATCTCTACAGAAGTTGCGCCATTTGGCGGAGTCAAACAGTCTGGATTTGGCCGCGAAGGGGCAAGACAAGGAATTGAAGAGTATTTGAGCACCAAGTACATCTGCCTAGGTGGTATGTAGGCGAACCATCGAATTCGCACAGCGGATTTTTGAATACGGATAAATGGAAGAGAAGGAAAGCGTATTATGAGCAATATGCAGTGGCAACAAAGAAAAGAGCAGGTGATTGCTAGAGGAATGGGCAACCTTGCTCCTATTTACGCTCAATCTGCATCAAATGCAACAATCATTGATGTTGAAGGAAATGAGTATATTGATTTCGCTGCGGGTATTGCTGTTACCAACACAGGCCATTCGCACCCAAAAATTATAGAAGCGGTAAAAGCTCAACTGGATAACTTTAGCCATACGTGTGCGATGGTCACGCCTTATCCGAGCTTTGTTGAGCTAGCAGAAAAGTTGGTGGATCTCGCTCCCGGTGATTGTGAGAAAAAAGCTATTTTTTTAACCACAGGAGCAGAAGCGGTTGAAAACGCGATTAAAGTAGCGCGAGCGCACACCAAACGAAGCGGTGTCATTGCGTTTAAAGGTGGCTTTCACGGTCGCACCAATATGTGTATGGGGCTGACTGGAAAGGTTGCACCCTATAAAGCGGATTTTGGTCCATTTCCAAATGAAATATATCACGCGCCTTTCCCTAATCAATACCACGGCATAAGCAACGAACAAAGCCTAGCGGCATTAGATGATTTGTTTGCTTGCGCTATTGAACCTAGCCGTGTTGCAGCGATCATTTTTGAACCTGTTCAAGGTGAAGGGGGCTTTTATCAAGCGCCTAAAGCGTGGGCACAGCAAGTTCGAGCTTTGTGTGACAAACATGGAATCGTATTAATTTGTGATGAAATTCAAACAGGGTTTGCCAGAACAGGGGCGATGTTTGCCTCTGAACACCTTGAGATAACGCCAGACTTAACCACTATGGCAAAAGGCATCGCGGGTGGCTTCCCTATCTCTGCTGTTGTGGGTAACGCTGAAATTATGGACTCCGCTAACCCTGGCGGTTTAGGCGGCACTTACGCAGGTTCGCCATTGGCTTGTGTTGCTGGGCTTGCAGTTCTTGAAGTTATTAGACATGAATGTTTATGTGAACGTGCCAACGAAGTGGGGGGCGAGTTCAAACGTCGCTTAGACCGAATGCAAACAGAGATCCCGGAAATTGGTGACATTCGTCAAATCGGGGCGATGATAGCGATAGAGCTAAATGATCCCGATACAGGTGCTCCATTAGTCAATATAACAAAAGGGTTAGTACAAGCAGCAGCGAAAGAAGGTTTGATCTTGCTCTCTTGTGGCGTTAAGGCCAACGTGATTCGCTTTCTTCCGCCATTAACAATTGATCAAGAGGCTATTAATAAGGGCTTAGATATTGTTAATCATGAACTCAATAGATTGCTTGTTAGTCATAACCCTTAAATAGGCCACTCTACGTATAAAAACACTTAGTGCTCTTCACTCTTGTGGAATTGGCACTAAGTGTTTCTTATTTGTGAGACTTAAATCTCGGATATTAACATTTTCATAACCAATACTAGTGACAGTTCATTCAGTTTCGAGGAAGTATGTTAGAGAAGTATATTCACATCGATCCCAATCATACGTTGTCACTTCAAGACCAAATCAAAACCGGTATTACCCAAGCGATTGTGAGTGGTTTCCTCGATAGAAGTTTACCAGTCACCTCTTCTCGAAAGCTGGCGATGAGCTTGAAAGTATCGCGTAATACCGTTTTGCGTGTTTATGACCAACTCAGTGAAGAAGGCTTTTTCATTTCAAAAGAGAGAAAAGGCTACTTCATTAATCCAGAATTTATCCTCAGCACTCCTAAGATTACACTGAGTTCCACGTCGGAATTTAACTGGGATAATTATCTAAAAGCTGATGATTCCAATTATGAACGAGCAGCACAGCAAGGTGGCAATTATCCATATCGATTTATTCATGGCATGGTTGATGAGTCTATTTTCCCTGTGGCTGAGTGGCGAAAATGCGCGATTCAATCCCTCAATAAAGCCAACAGTCGGCAGTGGACATCAACCCACGATGATTATGAAGAGTTAACTGAGCAGATAAGAACACGTGTGTTACCTAGGCGAGGTATCTTTGCCAAGTCAGAAGAGATTATGGTGACCATGGGTAGCCAACAGAGCTTGCACTTAATCAGCCGATTATTGACCAGTGGAACATCCATCGTCGGCATCGAGAACCCGGGCTACCCAGAAGCGTACGCTCAGTTCAGTGCTAAGCAGCCGATGATCTTGCCGCTTAATATCGATGAGCAAGGCTTGGTGGTGGATGATAACGTTGCTCAATGTGACATTGTTTATACCACACCTAGTAATCAGTTTCCGACCACCGTTCGTATGTCAGCGGAGCGAAGAAAACAGCTGATCAAGAGCGCCAAAGAGCATGATTTCCTGATTGTAGAAGACGATTTTGAACATGAAGTTAACTTTATGGAGCAGGATACTTTGGCGCTGAAAGGAGAATACTCCACCGAACGCGTTATTTATCTATCGAGTTTCTCATCAACGATTGCTCCGGGGCTTCGAATCGGATTTATTGTCGCCGCTGCGCCTTTAATCGAACGTGCGAAACTGCTGCAAAGAAAGAGTCACACCTATCCACCGAAAAATAATTGCCAAACCTTGGCGTTGTTTATCAGTCTTGGCTATTACGATGGGCTGATTCAAAAGCTACTAAAAAGCCTACGTAGTAAATGGCTGACCATGGAGAAGGCGCTGAACTATTACTTTCCTCAGTCAGGTGTTATTCCATCATTGGCGGGTACCGCATTTTGGATCAATTACACTGAAGGGTTTGACGCGATCAAACTTGCAAGATTAGCGGAAGAGAAGGGCATATTGATCAATTCTGGTGAACAGTATTTCTTTACCAACCGCTGCAGCAATGGTTTTCGACTCAGTTTCAACTCGATTGATGAAGTGAATATTCGTGAAGGCGTTCGTCAGCTATCGCTACTTGCAAAACAGATATTGCCATTAGAGCGGTTAGAAAATAGTAAAGGTCTGCGATTAACGGGAAAAGGCATTCGATCAGTATTAACTGAAAACTTATTACTAACCAGTGATTGCTTTAATATTCCTTATCGAATTACCTTTCAAATAGACGGCCGTATGCATGGATTGTCTGACAGGCCGAATGATATTGATGAGGGCTATTGGTGGGTAGAGGATGACCGCTTATGTTACCAATGGAAGACTTGGCAATTTGCAGATATTAGATCGCTTACGTTGGTACAAGATGGCCAGTATTTGAGCCGATTCGATGCTGATGGGTATTGCGTTAGTCGCGGGAAACTCGTTCCTAATTAAAACAATCCTTTAGCTTTTAAAGGTTTGTATTGATAATTGAATCATTAGT
The DNA here is from genome assembly GCF_050337325.1 of Vibrio kyushuensis. NCBI lineage: Bacteria > Pseudomonadati > Pseudomonadota > Gammaproteobacteria > Vibrionales > Vibrionaceae > Vibrio > Vibrio kyushuensis. The sequence goes on along the minus strand of NZ_JAKJSV010000008.1, from coordinate 59,846 downwards.
ACGTTTTTGTGATTCGATAGCACTAACTTGTGATTTCGATACGTCGAGACTAAATCTTAGCCATACTTACACTTGGTTTTGCGAATAATCGGTGTGTGGTATGTGTAATTATCGTCTTGTTGTTTACTTCATTGTGTCTCTATTTATAGTCTCATGTGGTGGCGGTAGTGGCGGCTCATCGACTTCGACCAATTCATCCCGTGTTTCGTTTTCAGTTTCTGACGCCCCGGTAGATACAGCTCAAGAAGTAATGATTTCCTTTGATCAGGTTGAATTAGTCGTCGACGATGAAACGTCGATATTCATCGATGTTAGTGATGGGCAAAACGATTATGTTCAAGTGAACTTGCTTGATTATCAAGGAACAGATGCTCTCTTGATTGTCTCTGATGAACCTATAGCTGTGGGTGTGTATGAAAACTTAATCTTACATGTTAGCGATGAAGATAACGTTAATTATGTACTTGAAATTTCCAATGGCGATCCAAAATCGCTAAAACAGCCAAGTAATAAGCTGAAATTAGGATCGTTTGAAGTCAGCAGTGAAAGCGTTCAGAGCTTTACCATAGAGTTTGATTTGCGCATGTCGCTTGTGATGAGAGGTAATCAAGGTAATAACAACGGCTATATATTGAAGCCGCATGGAGTGAGTATTGTCTCAAATGCGAACTCAGTGACAATAAGTGGAACGGTTGATACTAACCTCTTCGACGAAGGGACTTGCGATGGTGATGATGCTTCAATGGTTTATCTTTATGAAGGGAATGGTTTAGATTCTACGCAGTTAATTGACCTCATTGATCCTGATGATGAAGAGTTTACAGGAGACCCTGCGATTCCAGATGGCAGTATAGCGCCAGTTGCTTCTGTTCAAGTAGAGGAAGACGGTAGCTACCAGTTTGGTTTCTTGGTCGAGGGTGATTATATGGTTGCGTTTGCTTGTGATGGTGAAAGCGATGACTCCATAGAGTACGACCCAACGATCATAATCCCAATGGATCCAACGGTCGCTTTTCCAGATCCCAAATATGCCGATGTTGTATTTGATCAGGGCGTGGGAGTTGTTAACTTCACGAACTAGACTTAACTTTTATGAAAATAAACCCAAGCCTTAAAAGCTTGGGTTTATTTGTATAGCCTGCTCTCGAGCTAATCATCTAGGGGGAGGGCTTTTTATCCGCGAACTTCATTCGATACATATTATGATCAGCAATTGAGATGAGTTGATTAATCTCGATGGAATCGTTGGGGTAACGGCTCATACCAATACTGCTACCAAGACGAATGTTGTAGCCACCATCAAGGTGGATAGCCTCTTCAAAACACGCATCTATATGGCCTGTCATGTTAAGGATTTCTTGTTCATCATTGGAATTCAATATTAGTGCGAACTCATCACCTCCCATTCGATAGATATTGTAGTTCTCAATCGGAATCATTGTATTGAGACGCCATGCTATTTGAGAAAGGGCTTCGTCACCAGCTTGGTGTCCAAAATTGTCATTAACAGATTTAAAGCCATTGAGATCGAGTAAAAATAGGGTGAATGGCGAGTCCTTTTTATAGTTATCCAACGCTTCAAACAGTGAAAACCGATTTGAAATGCCTGTGAGAGTATCTGTATACGCCAGCTGTTTATGATGTTTGGATTCTTGATAGAAAATGTAGCTTACTAAAGCGATGCAGCTAAAGAGTAATAAAAACAATAAGTACTGAATGTAAGTAAGCTGCTGGGCTTGCTCGATGCGCTTTTTGTGGACAGGGTTTTTTAGTCGATAGTTCTCGTTAATGAAGGCGATCATTTCTGCATAAAGAACGTCGAGTTCTCCGCTGAGTGCTTCTAAGCGATTAGGGTTGTTGACTTGATTGTATTTTTTTTCAAGAGATTGGAATCGAATGAATAGCTCTTCAAAAAACTCTTGAGCGCCAGCTAAAGACATAAATCCATGAGATTCTTGATTGTATAACAGAATATCAAATCGACTCCAAGCCAGTTCATACTTAAGCCATGTCTGTTTATATTCCTTATCCCCATCAAGCATATAAGGCGTTATTGCTTTGAGTTCGGAAAATTCTTTTGTTAGCTGAAACAAGAACCACGTTGCTTGATTCTGTTGGTTAGTATAAGACTTGGTTAAATCGCGAGTTGAGGCCAGAAAATAAAAATTGGCCACGATCAAGATGACCGAGAGAACGATCAATAGTGTTTTGGATTTAGATAAAAAAGTCTTCATACGTTATCAGTTTTTCATTCTTTAAGTGCGAATTCACTGCGGTTTCGAGTGAATGATAACTTCGTCAATTTGCCAAACCATCTGAGTGTAAAAGACATCGTTATCGATTTCAGGGTACTTATCGACATTAAAGACCAGCCAATACGGCCCTTTATTTCGTATCTTCATTTTTTTTTCATCCATCATGTAGGCAATGATAGGGTCGTATTCCAAAATATCTTTAATATTAGTATTTGCCGCGTAGTCGTTTAATGCGATAAATGAGACTGACTCAATCGAATCCGTTTGTTTGTCGATGTAGTTTGCTAAGTCGGTGATACGGACACCTGTATACGACTTTGCTTCTTTGTACCAAGGAAGCTTTGTAGTAAAAGAGCTGGCGGGAATCTCTTGGCTAATTTGTTCAAACGACAAAGTGACAGTCGTATCATCGGCTAAACGGACCACAAGAGGGGTCGCTTGAGAAGAGAAGCTTAAAAAAAGCAATATCGCGAATATCCATTTCATTCGACAAACCTCAAAACAGGGTGAGCTTAATTCGAATCTTGTATTAGAACGGAATTAAGTTGGGGGTTTAAATGTAAGTATAAGGGAAGCTTTGAGGCTTTACATCAATTAGTAATCAATTGCTTAATAGTGATTTGTTTTATTAAGCACCTAAGTACGTATTCGTTGAGTGTGAGCGTCATAAAAAAGCCCCGCTATGCGAGGCTTTGTAGCTATATCTTTTTGTAAAAGCGAGACTTTTTTGCTGAAAAACCTTAGAAAATAAGGTGAGCAACACCGGCAATGACAGGTAGTGTGATGAGCGTACGTAAGATAAAGATTACGAACAGCTCTAAGATATTCACTGGAATGCGGCTACCTAGAAGTAATGCACCAACTTCTGACATGTAGATAAGCTGTGTCACTGACATTGCTGCTATTACAAAGCGTGTCATCTCGTTATCGATAGAAGCCGCTAAAATGGCAGGGATAAACATATCAGCAAAGCCAACTACAATCGTTTCCGAAGCTTGTACTGCTTCAGGAATGCCCAGCAGTTCAAGGAATGGGATGAACGGCATGCCCAAAATTGTAAATACTGACGTATATTCAGCAATAACTAGTGCGATTGTACCTAAGCCCATAACAACCGGAAGCACACCAAACACCATATCAATTGCGTTTTTAACGCCGTCACCAAATACTGACTTCAAAGATGTTACTTGGCCCGCTTTGTTACGTGCTTGCTCAAGGCCCCAAGACAGAGTGGTGTGGCCTTCAGGAATCACATCTGCATCTTCATCGCGAGTTGTGCCATCAATAAAAGTATCTTTTTTACGGCTAAGAGGTGGCAGTCTTGGAATAATAATCGCCCCAACTAGGCCAGCTAAACAGACTGCGCCATAAAATGGCAAGAATAGGTGTTCTAGTTCTACTTGAGCGATGATAACAAGGCTGAACGTGATGGATACCGCTGAGAATGTTGTTCCCACAACAGCCGCTTCACGTTGCGTATAAAATTTGTTTTCGTACTGCTTACTTGTTAGCAAAATACCAACGCTACCATCACCAAGCCATGATGTCATACAGTCAATTGCACTACGGCCAGGAAGGTTGAATACAGGACGCATTACTTTACTAAGCAGCGTGCCAAATAGTTCTAGCAAGCCGAAATTTAGCAGTAAAGGTAATAGTAGGCCTGCAAAAATAAAGACAGAAAATAGGGAAGGCAGTAGCCCTTCTAAAACCAATCCACCAGTATTTTCTTCCCAAATAGCCATAGGGCCAATTTGGAAGAAAGTTAGCGTTACTGCGATACCACCAATAACTCTTACTGCTAACCACAGTGGTGATGGGCTAAATAAGCCGTGTAGAAAAGGGTTACTCTTAATGATTGCTGGTTGGTAAACCTTATAGATAACCGAAGCGATGGACATAAATGCAATGATCGCAACTATAATTGAGACCAGTGACTCTCCAAAGATTGCTTGAATAGATTTGGCTAAGACAGCAACAGGAATAGTTAGGCCGCCGTCATAGCTAATCGGAGCCATGAATAGGAATAGACCGATCAGGGATGGGATGAAAAACATCCAGAAGTTGCCTTTGTTCTTCGGCGTTTCGATTGATTGAGATTGATTCTGCATTTTTGTACTCGTGCTACTACTAGTCAAATTTTGCCCATATCCGTGGCGAAAAATGTCTAAACATCCATGTTTATCTATTGGTGATAAGAATATCCACAATGAACACTCATTGCAAGATTATTCATTAATTGTCGTTAAATATTCAACACCAAAGTCTGCGTGTGCAAATAATGCACGAATAATGTGTCGCTGATGTGAATGATGTTGGTGTTTTGTGATGCTTGTAATTCTCGATTGTTAGGTGTTCTTATTGCAATGCATAGAGTTCCGTATCTGTTTAACCTCTACAGTTTGGGGCTAATCAAGGGGCTCTATTTGGCTGTCAAATTTTACCCAACCATGTTTTCTCTGTTCATAAATAGAAAAGCTTGGGGGAGGAAACTCATGATCGGAAAATATACCGATAGGAACCACAACCGAATCAGGTGAGGCACTGAGTTTGATGAGCATAGTTGTGCTACAACGAGGACAAAAATGGTAGGTGACTTGATTGCCAGAGTCCGCAATGCGCGAATATTGAGTTAATTCTCCATTGTAGGAGACTTGATCAGTCAAGAACCGAACCTGAACACCAAATACACTACCGGTTCGCTTTTGACATTCAAAGCAGTGACATATGGCAGAGCGGACGGGTTCTCCACGACATACCAAGTTAACAAGACCGCAGCTGCAATCCGCCATATGAATTGACGATTTACTTACCATGCTATTACCTTAATCTACTTCTAGATCACAGAAATTGTGATAGCTTCTCCTTGAGTATAGAATACGACAAAGTTCTGCTCCTCTCCCCTATGTTTATATAGAGAGATCTGTCTAGAAATAGGTTTATCGAGTTTAGTATTTAGAGTTCACGGGTTATGAAAAAGCGCATTTTACCAATACCACTTATTTTATTGATTCCAATCGTACTGCTAGTCGCTGTAGTGATTGCAGGAATCTATCGATTTAGCTTAAATGATGAGGATATTTTAAGTAAATTTCCTCAGCATGCTCCCCTCAATCCTATTGTTGGGCAGTTATTTAATATTGACTCCAGTAACCCGTTAACGATTGATGTTCCAGAGAATGATGCGTTCGCCTTTATTAGCTTTGTTGATGAGAAGCGTGCACTGGCTGTTGGCCAATATGACTCAGGTTCGGAGCGAGGAGGGGTTTCCATTGACACAAACTTGATTACCCCAATGGAAATCGATAACGAAACCGTATTCGTCTCATCACTTGCTGTATCAAATCAAGGGACTGGCGTGTTTTATTATTTGGCATTGTATCGATATGACGCAATGAGAGATCGTATGATTCTGGCCGATTATGAGTTCTTAGGCGATCGCATTCGAATTGATACTCTTGCTATAAACGAGCAAACCGTTGAAAGCCCGATTAGTGAAGAGCCTGCCGTTAATGAAGACAGTGCATCTCGTGAAGATAAGTCGAACACTAATGGTGAGATTTCTGATGATATGAGTAGCGCTGAAAAGCAGATTTCCATCACTTTTCGTACTCGTAACGTAGGTGAAGCTATGGCGAAACCAGCTACGGTTGAGCAAACACAGCTATTTAGAGTTAGTGAGAAATTTATTATAGAGCAAGTGTTATCTCAAGGCTCTGATGCTTCCCAATAGGGTTATCAGCGAATAGGTTAAGCCTTTTTGTGTGTCATTTACAAAATGGGACAGCTTTACATTCTGGGGCAATTTTACATAAATGTGACTTGGTCTTTGTGTAATTGTTATGTAAGTGCTTACTCTCATGGCTAAGTAATTACACTAACCTGTGAATGACACAGTTTTGCAGGGCATTTGCTTTCCTCAGATGACATTTTGCAAAGAAACCCTTAATCTATTCGCCAGATTCATCATTTAAAGTGGAATACCTCGTGAGTTCAAATTCTATTGTAAGCCGATACTCTGCGCTCTCTAAGCGCAAAAAAATGTTTGCTATCAGCTTACCTGTCGTCGCTATTATTCTCTTATCTTCTATGAGTCCGCGTTCTCTACAAAGATCGGTTGAACTCTCTTTGTCTAGCTCTCAAGCGGTCAGTGACTTTTTTGATGGCGCTACTGACAGTAGTGCCACCCGTATTGATATGCCTGATTTCGAATACGTCATTCAATCTGGTGATAACTTAAGCTCGATCTTTACTCAGCTTGGATTTCGCTATCAAGACATGATGCGCATTATGGAGACGGATTTAAACTATCTTGCACTTGATACATTGAAGCCGGGTAATACCTTGCGCTTTTGGCAAGGGGAAGAGCCCTCTGATCTTGCTAAAATGGAACTACAATTCAGTGTTGTTAATCAGGTGGTTTATACACGGCTTGAGGATGGTGACTATACATTTGAAGAGATTCTAGTTCCTGGTGTTTGGGTCGAACACCCGTTAGTTGGTGAGATTAACGGAAGCTTTTCTCAGTCAGTTAATCGAGCCGGTCTAAACAGTGCTGAAATTGAGCAAGTCGTTTCGTTGCTAAAAGACAAGATTAATTTCTCTCGTGATTTAAGAGCAGGTGATCGTTTTGAGCTTGTTCAATCCAGACAATATGTTAACGATACACTTACTGGAAATCGTGAAATTCAAGCCGTGAAGATCTATAACCGTGGTCGTGAAGTCTCTGCTTATTTGCACAGAGACGGGCAGTATTACGATAACGAAGGAAACAGTTTACAACGAGCCTTTCAGCGTAAGCCTGTGAATGGTTCTTATCGTCTAAGTTCTAGCTTTAACCCTAAGCGTTTACATCCAGTAACGGGAAGAGTCTCTCCGCACAATGGAACGGACTGGGCGACCCCAACGGGCACCTCTATTGTTTCGACAGGTGATGGGGTTGTTGTTATGACACGTAACCACCCATATGCGGGTAAATACGTGGTTATTCAGCATGGTAGCACTTATAAAACTCGCTATTTGCACCTAAGCAAAATTTTGGTGCGCAAAGGACAGACTGTTAGCCGTGGCCAACGTATCGGGTTATCAGGAAGTACCGGTCGAGTAACAGGGCCTCATATTCACTATGAACTAATGATTCGTGGTCGCGCTGTGAATGCGATGACGGCCAATATACCAATGGCAAACTCAGTACCGAAGAAAGAGATGGCTGGTTTTGTAGCAAGACGAAATGAGCTTGATGCGTTATTAAAAGAGCAAGTAACAGAGTTGGCGTTAAACGCGCTGTAGCGTAGAGTTTTCATTTAAGCACCAACTTTTTATTTAAACATGCAATAAAAACGACATTGAGTAACTATCTCAATGTCGTTTTTTCTTCTCTACTGTAGCTATCGACCTAATCATTGCTATCTATTCATAGGATGTTAGCCTCTAAATATTATGCGCTTCTGACTCCAGTTTTGTTATTAAGTGAATCGTAGTAGTTATTCACTATTGAGCGCGGTGTTTCTGGCCGAGAGAAGTAGTAGCCTTGAATTTGAAGACACCCCATCGAATAAAGCTTCTCTAATGCTTCAATTGTTTCCACGCCCTCTGCGACAAGCGCGACATCAAGTTGTTCGGCCAGTTGAATAATAAGTTTCACCACTCGCTCTGACTTTTGATTATTGAGCATGTTCCGAATGAAAGTAGCGTCGATCTTAATACAATCGATTGGGTAGCTGTGTAGATAGTTCAAGCTTGAATAGCCAGTTCCAAAATCATCAAGTGCAATGGTAAAACCGAATGCTCGTAGCCTATCCAATATTTGTTTTACCTCATCCCCCCTCGTAATCAGTACTGTTTCCGTCAGCTCAATGACAAAATCATGGGGATCAAATCCATAACTGTCGATGGTGCTGGTAAGGTGTTGTATGTAACGCTCTGAACCACTAAGTTCATGTGCAGAACAATTTATTCCGAGTTTAACTTTATGACCAAAGCCTTTTTCTAATTCTAACTTAGCCTCACAGGCAAGTTGTACTATACGTTCACCCAGCTCAATAATTAGCCCTGACTGTTCAGCCGCTTCAATAAATTCCAGCGGGGAAATAGTTCCTAGGTGTTCACTGTTCCAACGAGCTAAGATCTCGAAATAGCGCCATTGCTCATTGTGCTTATGGACGATAGGTTGCGCAGCAACGAAGATTTCACTTGGCTTGTCTTTGGGTTTAGCCAGTTCACTTCTTAGGGCATTGATAACTTGAGTTTTACGATGGTAAACCGCACTTAGCTGAGTGTCATAGCATCGGATTTTTGTTCCAGTCGCCTTCTTACAATCTTTTAAAGCAAGGCTGGCGTTAAGGATCATCTGCTCCGCGGTTAGTATCTGCTCTTGGGTTCTTGTCATCCCAATGCCTACTGACACACTGATATCGTGAGAAGGGTCTTTATATCCCTGTTTGAGTGAATGAATAATCTCATGGCAGATACGGATTGGGTCACAAGCGTACGTGATGAAGGCAAACTCATCACCTGCAATTCTGAATGCGAGGTTATTTTCTGAAATAGCCTCGGTGATGACTTTGGCTACAAAGCGTAAAACTTGGTCACCAATGTAATTACCGTAGAGGTCATTAATCGATTTGAAATTATCAATATCGACGTAGGCCAAAGTAAATGGATTTGTTGAAGACTGAGTCAGGATCTCTAGTCTGTCAGCTAGGCAACTGCGATTTCGTAGGCCGGTTAAATTGTCGTGTGAAACCTCATAACTGAGTTGATTGACCAAACTGTCCGAGCGCTGCGCTAACCATTTTGCTCGTAAGCTATGAACGATAATATTGGCGAGCAAGCTGTGATAGAAAAGAAGCTCTCCGGGATCGTCGATCGGCTTATCATAAGTAGAAAGGAGAATCCCCATGATCTCGCCTGTCTGACTTTTTAATGGGATGCCAATATAACCACATAAGTGATTTTCTTGGATGTAGCTGTCTAGGGGAAACTGCTCAGCAAGATCTTCGATGAATAGACAATAACTGGCTTGTGTTTTACCAACAAACTCGCAGGGAGTATTTTTGAGCGCGTAGTGAAAGCTTGGTTGTAGGCTTTTATTGCACGCATAAGAGATAGTTTGAGCGTGATAGCGCAGTTTATCGAATTCGATGATGCAAGTTGAGAAGCTCTGAAATTGCTGATGCAACTTTAGAGTGACATGATCGAGTAGGGTGGAGCCTTCCATAAGTAAGGTGTCATTAACTTCGTCTAAGCCTATAACACCCGTGTTTTCTAGCCTCATAGCCATATTGAGATCTCACGTTGTGGTGATTTTTAACTTTTTTTATAATAAGTATATGCACTTAGACACTATGGTAGAGATCACGGTTTTTTGCAAACCAGATCCATGCCGTTCAAGGTGAACTTTTTATTAAGTTTTGACGAATCATAATGTTAAATAGCAAAAAAAATGTGAACTAAAATGTTGGCGTTTTTCTTGCAATTATTTCGTATGTTTTTGCTCTGAATGGTAGGTGTTTAAAGGTCTAAGCATTGAAAGCCAAGGCTATTAACGAAAACTCAAGGCTTATTAATAAGCTCTAATTTCTCTTTAAGGTAGTCAAGGAACAATCCCGTACGAGTATGCTGATAATCCAATTTTGGGTAGTAGGCAAAAAGAGTTCCTTCATCTACAGTGACGTCAGGAAGAATACGAACTAAAGCGCCTGAACTTATTTCTTCTTTAATCATAAAGTTATTGGTTAACAAAATGCCCATGCCACTTTTTCCCGCGTAGAACAGAGCTTCAGGGTTGGTCGTAGAAAAGTTGCCGCATACGTGAATTCGTTTGTTTCTCGCAACTGTGATCTCCCTGTGAGGTTGCTCTCCCCAAGTGAGCACATTGTGGCGAGTGAGCTCATCTACATTTTTAGGTGTACCAAACTTTTCAATGTAATTTGGTGAGGCATAAAACCCTGCCTGATGTGTAAAGAGTGGTTTGGCAATAAAACTAAGAGAGTTCAACTGTTCAAACTCACGGCTAATAAATAGATCAAGGCTTAGCTCGGGCAGTTGACCGGGTGTTGTTGTTATTAGTTGAATTCGAATATCTGGGTATTTCTGCAAAAACTCATCAAAGTGTTGAACAAGAAACTTAGACCCTACCGCTAATGTTGCGCCTATCTTTAATAAACCGGCTGGCGTTTTATTAATGCTACGGGTTTCATCAACAATAGATTGCCAGGTATCTAATTGAGTTTTGGAGCGTTGATAGAAAAGTGCCCCTGCTTCAGTTTGAGTCACTGAACGGGTGGTTCGAAGTAATAGCTGAACGCCAAGACGCTGTTCGATTGAATGAACACGCTTGCTGATGGCTGAACTTGTGGTGTTGAGCTTCATTGCTGCGCCTTTAAAACTGCCTTGTTCGACGACTTGAATGTAACTTTTTATGCCTTCAATCCAATCCATAATATTCTGCCTTTTAATTTCCAATATGGATGTAATCTATTTCCAAATGGAAGAATTATCAAGTTATGGTTGTTAATGTAAGATTGTTGAATGAATAAAATAGACCCTAGTAAATTGAATAAAACACAACCATTGAATCAAATGCCTTCATTCAACAAGGTCCCGATGCTACTTGCCATTATGATCATTGCGACAGGGCAGGTAGGGGTGAGTATTTACTTGCCAGCGTTACCTGCGATCAGTGAATCGTTATCGGTCAGTCAGGCGCAAGTGCAGATGCTAGTGACTCTTTTTTTAGTCGGCTTTGGTGTTTCACAACTATTTTATGGCCCAATGTCTGATGCTATTGGGCGTCGACCCGTGTTTTTATTCGGCCAAGGTATTTATCTACTAGGCACACTCGTCTGTTTTCTTTTTTCTGATCAATTTGAATGGTTAGAGTTTGGTCGTTTATTGCAAGGTCTAGGTGCAGGAAGTGCATCAGTTCTAGGGCGTAGTGTATTACGTGATAGTTATGAAGGCGCACATTTTACAAAAGCACTCTCTTACCTTTCCATCACTGCATCTATCTTACCTATCGTTTCTCCGGTGATCGGTGGAGCAATCGCGTTTCACTTTGGCTGGCAATCGGTATTTAGTTTTGTATTGATCTATCTAGTGAGTATTTTTGTGATTGGCTGGAAGGTGTTGCCGGAAACGCTGCCCTATAAGAAAAAGCGCTTTGATGGTCGAAAGATCATAAAAAACTATGGTCAGTTGATAATAAACCCACAAGTTATTAGTAGTGCGAGTTATAACTGGTTCACCTATTTGGCTGCCGTTGTCTCGCTATCAATTTTGCCTTTTATTCTCCAAAACCAACTCGGTTTATCGATTGCTGAATATGGCATGATCATGATTATTCCATCCGCAGGCCTACTTGTTGGTTCTGTAGCACTTAATATATTGACCCGATACTACTCGATAAGCCGTTTACTGATGTGTTCGTTCATCATTATCGCATGTTCAGGTTTATGGTTAATTGTAATGCCATTGACTCTTTTCCATGTGGTTTGGGCCTTTACTTGGTTAACCGTTGCTCAAGGTCTCTCGTTTCCGTTATCAATACGTTTGCTTATTTCTCCGCATAAACATCAAGCGGGTGCAGTATCAGCTCTCTCTGGCTCGATTCAAATGGCATTGGCAGGCATGGTGGGAGGTTACCTCGTTCAGTCTTGGGTCACCGACCACAGCGAACTGGGATATTTTTACTTAATGATTGCAATCATATTAGTAACGGTACTGTTTTATAGCTGTAAGAACTCATGGAATGGTGAACCTCTTAAAGCCAGTGCTGCTAGCACCTAACCGAACCTTGGCAAGGTCTTAATTGAGCTGATGTGCTGAACGTTATACAATGCAGACCATATTTTGGTAAGACCACCTTTTGTGAGTGAAACGATGCAACATAACGAATTTGAAGCGCTAGTAAAAAGCCTATGCCAATTGGAAAGCTTACCTCAAGCTTTGGAAGCACTGAAAGCTTACGAAGATAAAGATATAGCGGAAGTTGCAGCTTCTCTATCTGGCCAATTTGCTCTAGCTGATGTTGATGGTGAGTCTCGTGTTTACCATGTAACAGTTGAAGAAAACGAACAGGGTGAAGAGCAAGAGTTTGTAGAGCATGTAATGAATGAAGGTGATGATCTTATTAAGTTCGTTGCTTGGTTCTTTGATGCTCAATTTGGTATGAAGCAGAAAGAGACCTACCAAATCGCAGAAAAAACCTACCGCCAACCAAAGCGTAGCTAAACAATAGACAGCGATTCGACATCGACTAAAAATCTACGCCCCTTTATGATCTCGCTATCGTAAAGGGGCTTTTAGTTATGACCTTTGGGTTATCACACATTGCAGCTTTGAATGGATGATTCAAATCTTGTTTTGTCTTACTTACTTAGAGAAGTCGAGGTATAGACATACCTTTACCTAATCAATCGTTAGCCTACAGAAGAGGTATTCGTACCCATTGGCACAACATTGTCAGGAATATTGTTTCGGTTATTTTGTTTTAGCCATGCTTCAAGATTATCAGCACCACCAATATACTGGCCATCAAGCCATATCTGTGGAACGGTAACAGGCGTTTTCTCGCCAATGATGGCTTTGACTTCGGGAATCATCCGATAGAGCGCTGCACTCTCTTTCACGACATCGTGATATTGATATGCAACCCCTGCATCATCTAAGAGCTGTTTGGCTTTTACGCAGAACGGGCAGGTCGCTTTTCCATAAACAATGTTTCCTTTCAAAGTGTCATGTTTCACCCACTCTTTAATCACCGATTGAACCAGTACACCACGATTAAGCGCTTCGCCTTGGCTGATAACTTTTCCTTCGACGACAAGAATAGGCGCATGCCATGACCCGAGTTTTAACGGTTCCCACCAATGGGACAGCCAATCTTTAACTTCAAGTTCAATAGGAATACCATTCAGCTCATTGTCGAAAGTATCGTGTAAGATATCTTTGGTTAAGGTGCACTCCCCACATGGGATGTTGACCTTGAACGGTCCCCAGCTTCCGCCCCAGCGATACAGTGTAATTTTTATAGGTGTGGTCATTTTCTCATCCAATTGGCCTGTGTAATCTAATAGAACGGGCTAAAGAAACATAAATTTCATCAAAATAAATATAAACACATGGTGAATTGTAGGGCTATTAGCGCAGTTATACAGGTGTAATTGGCATTGTAACTAGAGGTTTAGCTTTATTGAACTGAAAAAAGGCCGAGTGAACGCTCGGCCAATTAATTAGGCGTGGACTTTAAAATAGGTTTCGATAATCGGGCTAGCGATTAGAAGTCGTAGCGAGCACCTAAACGAAGTACGTCGTCTGCGCCTTCTATTTGGTCAAATTTATATGCTGCGTAAGTACGGAAGTTACCGTTGAACTTGTAGTATGCCGCGATCTCGAATTGGTCATCTTTATCTTCTGCATTAAAGCCTTTGATTTTCTCTTCAGCGAAGTTGTAGTTAGCCGCTACTGAGAATTCAGATGTAATTTTGTAAGATGCTGAAAATTCGTAAGCAGTGAACTCTACATCTTTTTCTACATCACCAGTAGAGAAAGTACCGGCAACGTATAGGTTGTTAAACGTGTAACCTAAACCTGCTAGGATTTGGTCAGCATCGGCATCATCAGAAGAGAACGCAAGGCCAAGGTCTAGGCCCAATGGTAGAGAGTACATACCCGCAATAGAGAATGCGTCGTCGTCTTTTGCATTGCTCGCTTGGTAAGTTGCTTCTACTTGTAAAGCATCAAAGTTGCCGCGGTAAGCGAAAACACTGTCTTGTTTATCCGAACCTGCATCAATGTATTGTTGAATACCTGAGAATTCAGTAATATCCGTCATGTCAGTAACAAGTACAGCAGCCATATCTTGGCGACCAACAGAGAACTTACCAAAGTCAGTGCCGATACCAGCGAATAGGTAACGGTTTACGATACCTTTTGTGTTCTCACCAGATGCTTGCTCACCTTCCCACACACCAAACGCAGACAGGCCGTCATTAATTTGAGTAGAACCTTTAATGTTTAGGCGTGCACGTGTTTTATCTTCCATTGTGCCTTCTACTGCGTCTGAAAAATCACCACGGAACTCAGCGCGGCCACCAACTGAAAGTTCAGTGCCGTCTGCGCTGTACACGGTTGCGGCTAGAGCTGAACCAGAAACTAGTGCAGAAAGAACTGCTGATGCGATTACTGCTTTTTTCATCTTATATTACCTTTATAAATATGAGAGCTATATTGCTCGTCTTAATCATCTATCTTGCGAAAGTGCAAGGAAGTGTTTGAATGATGAGTAAGTTAGTAGAGAAAAATGACGCTTTGATTTCTGATTTATGACGTTTCCATGTCATTGATTTTATTGTTCAAAATGCGATCAATGTTGATGGAAGTTGTTTCATAGGTTGGATTAATAATTAAAGAAGGATGACTAGGGTGGCTTGAGCAAGATTCTGTAGGAAGTGAGATCACACTTTAGAGCTATCAATGAGTTACGACAATAAAACAGTATGCAGAATTTGCCTATTTGATAGGCTTGGCACTATGGATTGCATGAATGAGTTGCGAGGGTTTGTATTAAAATTCATATATATACGATCTAAAAGTGTGATTTGGATCGGTAGATTAAACGTTGTATCAACTTGTTACACAGTTCACATTTTTTAATTACATTGCGACATGAGTCGTAAGTTTATGATTTTACGATGATTACATTAATTTAGAAGTGGTTTTTGTTGTTTTATATCATTTTATGCAACTTTTCAGAGTTCGCTAGGTACAGTCGATGCACTTGTTAACCAAGGTGTAACACCACTTCCGGTGAATCATCGGGTTGTCAGTGGACAAACCAAACGTATATATGGACTTTAAAATGAATAAAAAATTTCTAGCTGTAGCAATTGCTGCTTCTACATTCGCTGCTCAAGCGGTTGCTGTTGAACTTTACAACAACGACGGTACTACTTTCGCTGTAGGCGGCCACGTTTCTGTTAACCTTAACGGTTCTGAAGCAGGCAACACAGATGTAGGTACTAACTCTTCACGTATCAACTTCACTGCAACTCAAGACCTAGGTAACGGCTTCACTGCTGATGCACGTGGCGAGTACGCTCTTAACTTCCTTGACGGCGGCGAAGAGTCGTTCACTACCCGTCTTGGTTACATTGGCGTAACTCACGAAGAGTTCGGTCGCGCTGTAGCTGGTACGCAGTGGGCTCCATACTACGACGTAGCTGGTGTTGCTGATATGCCAATCGCTTTCGCAAGTGACCACATGTACGATAACCACGGTGCTTTCGGTACTGGTCGTGGTGACAACATGGTTTCTTACCGTAACGGCATTGATTTAGCTGAAGCTGGAGCAATCAACTTTGGTCTAGCATGGCAAGGTCAAGCTAGCGGTGAAGTATTAGAAAGTGATTTCGATAAGACGGCTGTACTTCCAGCTAATCAAGCGAATGAATATGCTTATGATGTAAAAGATCGTCTTCAAGCGACAGTTTCATACTCTTTAATGGGTGCAACGCTAGGCTACGCATATAACTCTGGTGACATCAAAGACGGTGGCGTTACTGAAACTGCTACTTCTCACCTAGTTTCGGCTTCTTACGGTACTTACGGTAGTGGTTTATACGTTGCAGGTGTTTATGCTTCGAATGAACTAATGAACAGCCTAAGTGCTACTTCTTCAGATGGTAATGTTGGTTTCAACTACCTGCTTGAAGAAAGTAATGCGTACGAAGCTATCGCAGCTTACGCTTTACCAAATAGCCTAAATTTCAGCATTAACTACGAAATGGTTGATGGTGAGCTAATTAAAGGTGGCACTACAACTACAGTTCGTGAAGAGCTAGCTTTACAAGTTGAATACAATCTAACTTCAAACGTTGTAGGTTACACAGGTTACCAGTTTGACCTAAACAGCAAGCCTGTTTCTGGCGGTCCAAAAGTTGAAACTGACGACATGTGGGTTATCGGCGCACGTGTTTACCTATAAGCTTCTCGCTTAAAGGAAAGAACACAGTAACACTTTGATGTTACGCTGGTAGTCAAAACGCTCTCTATTTATAGAGGGCGTTTTTTATTGCGCGCAAGAAAACTAGCTTGTTATCAAGACGTGATGGACGAACGCCTTATACAAGATTTCATAACTTTGAGGGGGCGATCTTAGTTTTACATTTAAGTCACTAAAATTGGCTTTATTGTCATTTTTATAACCAACAAATCCGTTATCATCAGCGCTCCGACTTTCTCACCACTACCTTTCAGTTTAATTATTCGCGATGCAAGGACTCAAAATGAATAGCGTACGTATAGATGACACCTCAATTATTCCCAGTAAAATCATCTGTATTGGTCGCAACTATCTTGAGCATATCCATGAGCTAAATAATGCCGTTCCCGATGAGATGGTAGTGTTTAATAAACCCAACAGTGCAGTAACGAGCAAGCTTCTTTCAAGTGCAGCCCGCTGTGGTGGGTTACTGCTTTCAGACGCTGAGACTATTCATTATGAAACTGAAATCTGTTTTGTGATTAAAAAAGGGCAAATTGATGCAGTCGGTATTGGCCTTGATTTAACCAAGCGTGCGTTGCAGTCAGAACTGAAAGGGAAAGGGTTGCCGTGGGAGCGCGCCAAAAGCTTTGACAATTCCGCTGTATTTAGCCGTTTTGTGTCTATACGTGACATTAATATTCATCAGCTTCAGGTCGAGCTTTTCATCAACTCAATGCGTGTGCAGTGCGGTAGCGTGAGTGAGATGATCTATTCCCCTTCCACTATTCTTGCCGAAATCAAAACTTACACAAGCTTGGCCGATGGCGACATCATTATGACGGGTACACCAAAAGGTGTTGGTGAAGTCCATCAGGGTGATATCTTCCTAGCAAGGCTTAAGTGTGGTGATAAAACCCTTATTGAGATTGAATGGGCCGCCGAGTAATTGTTTATAAAACGACCTATAATCAGCGGATTTACTGAAGAACTAATCATTTAATCTTCTAGTGCCAATAAACTAAGTTGGTGAGCATCAATGAGCTTATCCATCGTTTGTTGAGTTTGGCGCTCTATCACTTCAAAACTATCTTCATCGTGTAATGGCTCGATCACTTCGTAGTAGCATTTCAATTTTGGCTCTGTGCCAGACGGCCGAACAATGACACGGATATTCTCCTCTAAGTAATACACTAAGGCATCAGTACACGGAAGATTAAGCACCTCTGTCGCACCACCTACAATAAAACGTAACGACTGTTTTAGATCTTCATAAGCCAAAACTTGTAGCCCAGCTATCCGTTCTGGTGGATTAGACCGAAGCTTGCTGCATATAGAGGTTTGTGCTGACGTTACTTGTACACTTTGCTGCGCTGTTAGGTAATAGCCGTACTGGCGGTAGATCGATTCAAGTTTCTGCCAAATGGTTTGTTGTTCTTGAGTTAGTTCAGCAGTTAACTGCGCAAATAGGATTAAAGCTGACAAGCCATCCTTGTCTCGAACGACTGGGCCAATACAGTAGCCAATTGACTCTTCATAGGAAAACAAAAAGTCAGATTGAAAGTGTTGGTTGTGCATGGCGATATTCGCTAGCCATTTGAAGCCAGTTAAGGTTTGGTAATACTCGGCATTTCGCGTGAGTGCCATTTGCTTTAACAGGCGCGATGAGACAATGGTGTTGCCAACTATAGGCGTAGCTGGGTGGTTAAGTAATCGCTCCTCGTTAATCGCATAAAACTTTTTAATTAAGTAATCAGCAAATAGCACACCAATTTGATCACCCGTTAACTGCTTGTACTCCCCTTCGTTTTTTCGGACAGCGACTGAAAATCGATCCGCATCGGGGTCATTGGCACAAGCGATTTCGGCGTTAATGGAATCAGCAAGTTCGATAACTCTATCCATTGATCCTTTTTCTTCTGGGTTTGGAAAATCAATATCAGGGAAGTCACCGTTCGGTTCATGCTGTTCAGACACGCTCATTACGCTTTTAAATCCTGATCGTTTAAGCATAGAGATCGCTAGCGGTCCGCCTACACCATGAAGTGCGGTATAGGCAATGGTGACGTTGGCACCCTCGCTATCGGGCGTAAACAGTGCTTGGCTGAGAACAGAGGTTTGGTATGACTCTTCATAGCTCTCACTGAGCCATTCAAATAACTGGTGTTTTTCAGCGTCATTCAGTGACATCTGTGGGATAGGTTTTGGAGCGGCTATATCTATTTCATGGGCAATACCGATATCATGCGGGGGAATGATTTGAGCACCATTCTCCCAAAAAACTTTGAATCCATTGTATTCGCGAGGGTTGTGACTTGCGGTAATGACGATTGCGGCAGCCGCTTTAAAATGAAGAATGCCATAAGCGACAACAGGCGTTGGTGTCTCTTTTGAGGTTAAGTAGACTTTAATACCTAAAGCGGTCAACACTGAAGCGCAATCATGAGCGAACTGCTTGGAATCTGTTCGCCCATCGTAGCCGATGATCACACCGCGTTTATTGGCATTTTTTACCTTAGCGACTAAGTAATGCCCAAGCCCCGTTGCTGTTTGTTGCACAACTAAGCGATTCATTCGGTTTGGTCCACAGCCTACAACGCCACGCAATCCCGCAGTGCCAAACTTTAGCCTCGCTTTAAAACGGTCATCTAACTCTTCAACCATTTTTTCGTCGATGAGATATTGAAGTTCTTCTCGCGTTCTAGGGTCTGGGTCACGTTCTAGCCACCGTGTAACTTGCTCCAACATGTTCATTTCCTTATTGATATCGGCCTAGATGATTTCATCGTTTTTGTTACCTGTATTCCTAATATAGGCAATCAGTGATTTATAGCACTTTCTTGTTGTCACTTTCTTGCGCATTTCAAAATCACTTACTAGCATCATTAACATAAATATAACAAATTGTGTCGAAATTGCTGTTTATAGGGAATTTTTCCCAGATCAATAGGTGAATTAGTGAAGGCTAATTTAGATTGAGCACCAAGGTTGCAGCCAACAAGGTTACGGTGTTTGGGTACAGGAGAGATCTTTTGAGAAGACTATCGGCCACGAGTTGGCAATTGAGTGGTGTGATACTGCTTTCTACCATGACATCGAATGTTCTAGCTAAATCATCAATGAATATGACCCAAGGGGTTACTGAAATCAGTCAGAAAGTCTATGACTTACACATGCTGATTTTTTACATTTGTTGCGCTATTGCGGTCGTTGTCTTTGGTGTGATGTTCTATTCCATCATCAACCACCGTAAATCTAAGGGGGCTGTTGCTGCCCATTTTCATGAAAGCACAAAAGTCGAAATTATTTGGACGGTGATACCCATCATCATTTTGGTTGCTATGGCGATACCTGCAACCAAAACATTGATCGCAATGGAAGATACCTCTCAGTCAGATCTCACGGTAAAAGTTACAGGTTCACAGTGGAAATGGCATTACAGCTACTTTGGTGAAGACGTTGAATTCTTTAGCCTTCTTGCTACCTCTTCAAAGGAAATTGAAGGCATCGAAGAAAAAGGTGCGCACTATCTACTAGAAGTTGATAACCCTCTTGTTGTTCCTATCAATCGGAAGATTCGTTTCTTATTAACCTCAGATGATGTCATCCACTCATGGTGGGTGCCTGATTTTGCGGTGAAGAAAGACACTGTTCCGGGCTTTATTAATGAGGCGTGGACCAAAATTGATAAACCCGGTGTTTACAGAGGTCAGTGTGCAGAACTTTGTGGTCGTGCTCATGGCTTTATGCCAATCGTGGTTCATGCCATGGAAGAAGATAAATATGAAGCATGGTTAGCAGGTAAGAAAGCGGAATTAGCGGAAGCGAAAAAAGAGGCTGAAGCAGCACTTACTGCGAACCTTTCTATGGATGATTTGATGCAGCAAGGTGAAAAAGTGTATGGCGAACGATGCGCTGTTTGTCACCAAGCAAGTGGCTTGGGCGTTACTGGAGCATTCCCTGCGATCAAAGGAAGTAAAGTCGCCTTGGGTGATCTAGATGTTCATTTAGATATCGTCATTAACGGTCGAACAGGAACCGCGATGCAGGCCTTTGCAAATCAGTTAACGGAGCAAGAAATTGCAGCGGTTGTTACCTATCAACGGAATGCATGGGGCAATGATACGGGTGACACGATCCAAGCTTCAGATATTAATGCATTTAAGGAAAAGGCATCTCAGTCGAATGAGTCTAAGGAAGCAGCGCAATGAAAAAGTCTATAGAGAGTGAAGTAAAATCAGCTCATGCGTCAGAAGCTGACCTAGGCAGCGGTCATGGCAGCGCTCATGACTCGGATCATGATGACCATCACGCACCCACCGGAATTGGACGTTGGCTTTACTCAACCAATCATAAAGACATAGGGACACTTTACCTGTGGTTTAGCTTGATTATGTTTTTTACTGGCGGTGCAATGGCGATGGTCATTCGTGCTGAGCTATTTCAACCGGGCCTGCAACTCGTAGAACCTGACTTCTTTAATCAGATGACAACCGTTCATGGCTTGATTATGGTGTTTGGTGCGGTCATGCCAGCCTTTACCGGGTTGGCAAACTGGATGATTCCTCTAATGATAGGCGCGCCAGATATGGCCTTGCCTAGAATGAACAATCTCAGCTTTTGGATTCTACCTTTTGCGTTCTTGATATTGATTGCTTCACTGTTCACTGAAGGTGGTGGGCCGAACTTTGGCTGGACTTTCTACGCGCCTCTTTCGACTACTTACGGTCCAGACAGTACAGCTCTGTTTGTCTTCTCGGTACACATTATGGGTATTAGCTCGATCATGGGAGCGATCAACGTGATCGTAACCATAGTGAACATGCGAGCGCCAGGAATGACATGGTTCAAAATGCCACTGTTTGTTTGGACGTGGTTAATTACTGCTTTCCTATTAATAGCGGTGATGCCCGTACTCGCGGGCGCAGTCACGATGATTTTGACCGATAAGTATTTTGGAACCAGCTTCTTTGATGCGGCGGGTGGGGGAGACCCTGTGATGTTCCAACACATATTCTGGTTCTTTGGGCACCCCGAAGTGTACATTATGATTTTACCGTCCTTTGGTGTGGTTTCGGCGATTTTGCCCGCTTTCAGTGGTAAGAAACTGTTCGGTTACCATTCAATGGTGTACGCCACCTGTAGTATCGCGTTGTTATCATTTCTTGTATGGGCACACCATATGTTCACCACTGGAATGCCCGTCTTCGCCGAACTCTTCTTTATGTATTGCACCATGTTGATAGCGGTCCCCACAGGGGTCAAAGTCTTTAACTGGGTCGCGACTATGTGGCAGGGGGCATTAACGTTTGAAACGCCGATGCTGTTCTCTATTGCCTTTATTGTGTTGTTTACCATTGGTGGTTTCTCTGGGCTGATGCTCGCGATTGCACCTGCGGATTTCCAATATCACGATACCTATTTTGTTGTAGCGCATTTCCACTATGTACTGGTGTCTGGTGCGATCTTCTCCATTATGGCTGCCGCCTATTACTGGCTTCCTAAATGGACAGGGCATATGTACGACGAAAAGCTGGGGCAACTCCATTTTTGGTGCTCGGTTATATCGGTCAATATTCTATTCTTCCCTATGCACTTTTTAGGGTTAGCGGGTATGCCAAGACGTATCCCTGACTACGCCATTCAGTTTGCTGATGTAAACCAAATAGTGTCAATTGGTGGCTTTATATTCGGGCTGTCTCAGTTGATATTCGTATGGGTGGTGGTGAAATGCATCCGAGGAGGAGAAGCTGCACCTGATAAACCATGGGAGCGTGCTGATGGTCTTGAGTGGACAGTGCCAAGTCCTGCTCCTCATCATACATTTTCAACGCCCCCGAAAGTTGATTAACGGAGCATATCGATATGGCCTCTGAGAACCAGCCAAATCAGCCTAATGAGCCGGGTCTGAGTAAGAAACGGCCACACAAGAAACTGACGTTGAAACTGTTGGCGGCTACCGTTGCGATGTTCGGCTTTGGGTTTGCGTTAGTGCCTATATACGACATTATGTGTGATGCCTTAGGTATTAACGGCAAGACGAACACAGTTTCGGCAGTACAGCCTAAAGGGATGATGCCAGATACCTCGAGAACGGTTCGAGTTGAGTTTATGGCGCATATCAATAAGGGCATGCCTTGGACGTTTACACCGGAAAAAAGGGTGATGGATGTTCACCCAGGACAAGTTATCCAAACGGCCTATTTTGCTCATAATAAGTCTGATCTTTCATTAGTTGGGCAGGCGGTTCCCTCAGTTTCTCCGGGGCAAGGGGCAACATACTTTAATAAGATTGAGTGTTTCTGTTTCAATCAACAACCTTTAGCGGGCAATGCAGAGGCTGAGATGCCGTTGATTTTCTACATCGAACCAGAGATCCCAGATTCAATTCATACGCTAACGTTATCCTACTCTTTATATAACATTACCGAAGCTGACAAAACCGCTACTGAATCAGACAGCGAAACCTTGGCCATGCAGGATAGTGCGTCAAGTATTGCAAGGAGCAAACCATGAGTTCTAAACATCAACATTACTATGTCCCTTCACACAGTAGTTGGCCTATTCTTGCTGCATTAGCACTGTTTCTGGTGGCGGTTGGCGCTGGCCTGACTGTCCAGAATTTGCAATCAGAAGGTGCCGGCGGAGTGTTCGGCAACGTCATATTAGTCATTGGTTTTTTAGTGCTCCTGACGATATTGGCAGGATGGTTTACTAACGTGGTGACCGAATCGATGTCAGGTCTATATTCGGATCAAATCGCCCGTTCATTTCGTCAAGGTATGAGTTGGTTTATTTTTTCCGAAGTGATGTTTTTTGGCGCATTCTTTGGTTCTCTTTTTTACGCTCGAATGTTGTCAGTGCCTTGGCTTGGGGGCGCCGGCAATAATGTGATGACCCACGAAGTTCTATGGCCTGCATTTGAGGCGCTTTGGCCTTTAGAACTGACACCGGGTGGCACTGAAACGGAAGCGATGCCTTGGCAGGGTATCCCCCTAATTAATACAATTTTGTTGCTGCTCTCTTCTATTACTCTCCATATGGCTCACATTAGCTTAGAAACAAATAAGCGTATGGCTCTGATCGTCTGGTTGGAGTTAACGATAGTGCTCGCTGGCTTTTTCTTATATTACCAGATGGTGGAATACAGCCATGCGTACCATGAGATGGGATTAACGCTCTCTTCTGGGATCTATGGTAATACCTTCTTTTTATTAACAGGGTTCCATGGTCTACACGTTTTCCTTGGTACGATGTTCTTAATTGTGCTTTTAGCACGAATTGCTAAAGATCACTTTACTCCGAAAGACCATTTTGCCTTTCAAGCGGGAAGTTGGTATTGGCACTTTGTCGATGTGGTCTGGTTGAGTCTGTTTATATTTGTGTATGTTTTATAGACACAGAGTTTGGAAGGGACGGAATAGCTAATTAGATCTAATTAGGGCTGATAAGAGTTAATAAGGGCGAATGTTTGGTTCGATAAAGCCACTTAGAAGAGCAATCAGAAGAAGGATAACAATCAGCGCGGAGAACATCACCCGACGCCCAAGATAGTAGCTCATTGAGCGTTTATTCTCTTGGTCTTCGGAAGGCTCTTTGACCATTTTTACCAGCGCGCTGGCTAGATTGAAAATGATAAAAAGCAACAGCAGGATCAACATGATTTTAAATAACAACGCCATTTTGTCTCCTATATGCATACTGTTGAAATCAATACGTTTTTGGTTTGGCTTATTGTTAACTTTGGTTGTTTTTTCTCTATTGGTCAAATTGGGTTTCTGGCAGTTGTCTCGTGGGGAAGCAAAGCAACAAACAGAACTCGCTTTATCCCAACGTGCAGACCAAGAGCCTATCCCTTTGGCGTTGGCTATCCGGCGTTATCAGAACCAGCCATTAACAGGTGTGAAGGTTACGGTGGATATTAAGCCCTTACCTTTAAAAAGCGATGTAACAACGACAAAGATATCGACTTCACCTTTAGAAAATAAGGTTACTTTTGTATTAGATAACCAGACCTATCAAGGAACGGTTGGCTACCTTGCCTATCAAGTTGTGTCTGACAGCAAGGGGATGTATTTTTTATTGGAAAGAGGCTTTATTGCTGGCTCAAAACAGCGTTCTCAACTTCCTGTTGTTCAATGGCTAAATACGCCTCAAACCTTATCAGGACGCTTATATCAAAAGTCGACCAACCGATTAAGTACTGAGCTTGGTCTCGAAGATACGAGCCCGATACGGATTCAAAATCTAAACTTACCTGCTCTCTCACAAGAACTTGGTATTGAGTTAGCTCCATTCGTATTTCAACCTCAGCACGTCAGTTGGCCTTACCCTCAGCCCTGGCAGCCCGTTCCCATGTATTCTGCAAAACACTTTGGCTACGCCATTCAATGGTTTTCTATGGCTGTGGTATTTGCCATTTTATGTATCTATGTCTTAGTTCGAGCAATGAAAACAGTGAGAGACAATGCAAATACTCCAGAACCGACTAAGCTAAAAATTAAAGAGTTAAATCATAAGGATATGATATGAAAAACCCAGTTTGGCGAGGCCGAATCTTATTGCTGTCATTGATTTTTGTATTTGCGATGCCAGTGATCAGTGCCAAGCTGATTTTGGCAAATAATTGGTACGAGCCGGGTGTGACTAATCGTGGGTTGTTGGTTGAACCATCGACCACTTTCACGCTACTCGGAGTAGACAATCCTCTAGAGGAGCACAGTTGGCAATTGGCGTATATGATTCCAGAAGTGTGTGACTCTTTTTGTCAAACTCAGCTCCATTTATTGGGCCAAAGCTATGCTGCTTTAGGAAAAGATAAGTCACGTGTTGAGCCAGTCGTTTTGGTTACCGAAAGAAGCGACCCTCAAGTGGTTTCAGATATTGATTATCAAATGATCGAAGTAACGAGTGCTTTTGCAGACCGTATTCAAGGATTTGAATACGTCATTGTTGATCCCTTAGGCCAGCTTGTAATGCGATACCCTAAAGCGGCACAAGAAAATGATTTAGTAAGCCAGAGCAAGGGGCTACTTGCAGACTTTAGGAAATTACTGAAATTATCTCGAGTAGGGTAATAGGAATAGGAACTTAAGCAAGAATGTATGGCAGGGAGAGCATATGAAGCTAGTTGGTTTGGTTAGGTTAACACTAATATTATCCGTCTTTGTTATTTTGATGGGAGTGTATACCCGTCTATCGGATGCTGGCCTAGGCTGCCCAGATTGGCCGGGCTGTTATGGGCAATTGATCGTCCCTAGCGGTGATGATATTCCTAATGCAAACTCAGCATTTCCTGAAAGAGCCGTGGAACCTGAAAAAGCTTGGCTTGAAATGATTCATCGATACTTGGCAGGAACTCTAGGCCTGCTTATTTTTGCGGTTAGCGCCTTGTGCATTAAGCAAAAGAAGATGAAACCGACTCTGCCCGTTTTACTGTCTTTAGTGACTGTTTTTCAAGCGCTTCTTGGTATGTGGACAGTGACTCTTAAACTTCTCCCTATAGTGGTAATGGGGCATTTGTTAGGGGGTTTTACTATCCTTGCGGGGCTTTCGATTATGTCGTGGCGACTTAGCCATCAACGTGAACCTATTGATCACCTTTCTATACCTTCATCAATACGAACCCTAGCGGTAATGACCTTCATTATTGTTGTACTTCAAGTTGTGCTCGGAGGTTGGACATCCTCAAATTACGCCGCACTGATGTGTAGCAGTTTACCTATTTGTGAAGGCGACTGGATGTCTCAACTCAATTTTCCTGTCGCGTTTGATTTCCTTCAGGCAGGTTACAGCAATTATGAATTTGGTGTTCTCGATTACGATGCGCGAATGACGATACACATATCCCATCGCATAGGCGCGATTGTTACAACATTTGTGGTAGCGGTGTTAGCTTTTCAATGTATTTCGAGTCTTGAATCCCAGTTAAATGGAGTTGGCTGGCGTTTGATTTTTGCTTTGTTGCTACAGATAGCACTAGGTATCAGCAATGTTTTATTTTACTTACCGCTTGGTATAGCGGTTGCCCACAACCTCGGTGCAGCCCTATTGCTGATCACTGTACTACATGCCAATTTTTTACTTTGGCAGCCCAATAAGGAAATTGCTTTAAGCAAGGAGAGCACGCAATGATCAAATCACAATTAGAGATGTCGTCAGCGATACCAAACGACATGACATATCGCTCTCAATGGAAGGTATACCTTGCACTGACTAAGCCTAAAGTGATTGCGCTCATGCTTTTGACGGCGGTTGTCGGCATGTGCTTGTCCACAAATGGTGTACTGCCTTGGCAACCGACGTTGTTTGGGCTGATTGGTATCGGTTTGATGGCAAGTTCTGCTGCGGCGTTTAACCACCTCATAGATCGACGTATTGATGCCATAATGGCACGGACTTATAAGCGTCCCTTGCCATCTGGGGAGATTAATGCTTCGCGAGTATTTCTGTTTGCTCTTGCCTTAGGCGTTAGTGGATTTACCCTACTGTACGCAATGGTCAATGAGTTAACTGCATGGTTAACATTTGCTAGCTTAATTGGCTATGCGGTCGTTTATACCTTGTATTTAAAACGAGCAACACCGCAGAATATTGTCATTGCTGGTATTGCGGGTGCCATGCCACCACTACTAGGTTGGACGGCGATAACTGGTGAGTTACATGCCAATGCTTGGCTACTTGTGATGATCATCTTTATCTGGACTCCTCCCCACTTTTGGGCGTTAGCAATCCATCGCAAAGATGATTACGCACGTGCAGATATACCCATGTTGCCAGTAACACATGGGGTTGAATATACCAAAACATCGATATTACTTTATACGGTTCTGTTGGCTATTGTTTGCCTGTTACCGGTTTTAGTCGGAATGAGCGGTATGATTTACCTGATGGTCTCGTTAGTATTGAGTGCAGGTTTTATACATTCAGCTTGGCAGTTGAAGTTTACTGATAATAGTGCGCAAGCGATGCAAACATTCAAATTCTCAATCTATCATCTGATGATTTTGTTCGCGGCTTTATTGTGTGATCACTATTGGTTTTAATGGTTTACGCTACGATAATCATCATGTTATGTTGGTTTTTCTGTAAGAAACTGACAGTTCTGATCAAAACAGATAGTAATCCTCGTCATATCCCTTTTATTTCGATTCCTTCCTTGAGTGAGTGCCTATTAAATAGGCACTGACAGGTGTAATTAATATTTTACACTTTACGCTTCATGTAAAAATATTACAAATATTGCCTTTTTGATAAATTAATGATTGCAGTTGTCGTGCATAGTCGATAAGTTACAGGGAACAGGAAATGATTCACCGAGTAAACGCTTCGGATTTAATACAGAAGTACTCGTGAGATAGATAATATAGGAAGTAGTAAGCAATGTTTCAGACTGATGATGTAAGAATTAATAAAGTAAAAGAACTATTACCACCCGTAGCAGTGTTAGAAAAATTTCCAGCAACTGAAACTGCCTCTTCAACTACGTTCCAATCGCGTGAAGCGATTTCAAATATATTGCAAGATAAAGATGATCGCCTATTGGTCATCGTTGGCCCTTGTTCTATTCATGACCCTAAAGCGGCAATTGAGTATGGTCAGCGCTTGAAAGTGCTGCGCGACGAACTGGGTGACCGATTAGAAGTGGTTATGCGTGTTTACTTTGAGAAGCCGCGTACAACGGTTGGCTGGAAAGGTCTTATTAACGACCCGTACCTAAACGACACATTCAAAATTAACGATGGTTTGCGTACCGCTCGTAAGTTGCTTTTGGACCTTACGGATATGGGTATGCCAACAGCAAGTGAATTCCTAGATATGATCTCTCCACAATATGTGGCCGATCTTATCAGTTGGGGTGCAATTGGTGCACGTACGACTGAATCTCAAGTTCACCGTGAGCTATCTTCAGGCCTTTCTTGCCCAGTTGGTTTCAAAAACGGTACTGATGGCAACATCAAAATCGCAACCGATGCTATTCGCTCTGCAAGTGCTTCACACCACTTCTTATCAGTGACTAAGTTTGGTCATTCAGCAATCATCGAAACCACAGGTAACCCTGACTGCCATATCATCCTTCGTGGTGGTAAAGAGCCAAACTTCAGTGCTGATCATGTTGGAACGATTAAGAACGAGCTTGAAGCTTCAGGTCTTCCGAAAAAAGTGATGATTGATTTCAGCCACGCAAATAGCTCTAAGCAGTACCAACGTCAAATGGTTGTTGCTGAAGATGTCGCAAATCAGATTTCTGGTGGTGAGGATGCTATTTTTGGTGTGATGATTGAGTCGCATCTAGTTGAAGGTCGTCAAGACCTCGTTGAAGGTAAAGAACTGACTTACGGCCAGTCTTTAACCGATGCATGTATTAGCTGGGCAGATACGGAAAAAGTACTTCGCCAACTGGCTGATGCAGTACAGGCTCGACGTGATGCATAAAACGGTTTAAGCATTCGCTTTTAACGGTTATAAAATAGAAATGGCTTCCAGATGGAAGCCATTTTTTATGTTTATTCATTCTCGATTTGTCTAGTTAGAATTGATGGCGATGCCTACATCTAACGCGTCTAACCAGTCTAGAAATCGCTTAACGTCATCACCACGGAAAATACCGCCGTGCTGAGGGCACATCATATCGATATCTAATCTGCTGACTCTCTCTATCCAATCGCGCTTGGCTCGATTTGAGGGCATCCAGCGCTTGTGAAAGTACTCCATCTTAGGAATATGTTCGTTAAAGTTTTCAACAAAGAATGGTGCATCGGGTTTGTCGAGGGCTGCGCCCACATCCCCAGACATCAGGATTTTTGCTTCAGGATCATAAACAGAAAAGTTACCCGAAGAGTGCATGTAGTGAGCTGGTATAAATTGAATTTCTTGCCCTGAAAGAAGCACCTTCCCACCATTATCAGCAATACCAGAAAATGTGATGGATTCCATACCAAAGTGACGTATAAACGATTCCCACAACCAAGGAGTATGCAGTGTTGCCGAGGGTAGTGCCTTGTCCCACAAGCCAAGAGACGAAATGATGTCTGGATCTTGGTGCGAGGCAAATAGGTGAACAATATGCTCTATTGGTACCTCTTTAACAACACAACCAAGCATCGCGGAGAACAGTTCAATACCGCCGGGATCAAGAAGAATAGCTTGATCCCGATTAACGATCATATATTGGTTGGTATCGACAATTTTTTCTGGTTTCTCTGGATCTCGCGCAAATACTATCCAGCGGTGTTGTCCATTTTCATATAGTACTTTTGATTGCATAGTTCACCCTAGCAAAAAGAGAAAAGAGTTTAAGAGATTGCAGAACGTGTTTTTGAATCGCCTCAGCAAGTTCGGTAACACTATCGGCAATGGTATTGAGTTGAGCTTGATATTTTTCATCAGCTTGAGAGGCTTCAACACTCAGCATAGTAGAAATGATTTGAGCAATTCTTAGTTCGTCATAAAGGGTTTGAAGCATGTCATGCAGGCTTTTTGCTTCAGAGCAAAAGCGATGGCTGATTTCGGAATATTCAGACT
The DNA here is from genome assembly GCF_050337325.1 of Vibrio kyushuensis. Classification (NCBI taxonomy): domain Bacteria; kingdom Pseudomonadati; phylum Pseudomonadota; class Gammaproteobacteria; order Vibrionales; family Vibrionaceae; genus Vibrio; species Vibrio kyushuensis. The sequence continues at coordinate 30,083 of NZ_JAKJSV010000008.1, read as the reverse complement.
GATTACTCTCTCTGGCTAGGTCGAGTGTACTAAGGTATTTAGCGTCAGGATTTTTAGAATATGCTAAGTCAAAACGGTCAACAGCTGAAGAGGCTCGAGTACCTGCGGTTGCTATTTTACTCAGGTTTTGTGCTTTCACATTGATAGTTTGCGAGGTATCTAGCGTGACTCGAACGAGATCGTCAATAGAGTCAGTGATAGGGCGAAATCCGGCAGCACTTTCACCAGCTCTTAATGCTAACGCTCGTGCATTACTTGCAACAAGCAATAGGCGTTTAGCAATGAGCATTCCGCGATTAAGCTCTGCAGCAACTTCCGCTGCAATTACAAATACAGGTTTACTAGCCATAGTTATCGTCAATATTCATTAACTTATAATGATTAACTATAGACTAGATATGAATAGTGCAAGCAAAGCGGGTGGAATAATTCCATATTTATAGGGCTCTTTTATTTTACTTCTAATACAAGAGTGAATTAGGAACAACCCGAATCGTCTTAAGGTTGTTCCCAATAGCATTAGACCGCTACTTTTTTATTTAGAGTTGCCAACAAATGCGACCACGACTTTGTCACCATTTAGCTCGCGAGAGAAAACATAGGCATTGTCTTGAACGATCTCTTTATGCACTCCCGCGCCAATCGCGGGGTGTTTTTGACGAAACTGTCCCAGCGTTTGCCAGTGGGCAAGTAGCGTCTCTCTATCAGAGTCAAGCTGCCAAATCATATCGGAACGGGTGCCCTGGTGAAAATCGTCCGCGTATGGGCCAATTTTTCGTGCAACTTCGTCGCCGTAGTAAATTTGTACTGCACCGGGTGAGAGAAGTAGTGCGTTTGCAGCATTTCGCTGTATATCGAATGATTTGAAGCGGCTGAAAAATAGTTCGGTGTCGTGTGATGACATGTAACTGACAGGAATAAAGTCATCTGCTTGCTGCATCTTTTCAGAGTAGTCGTGATAGGTCGATGCCATCTGACTAAAACAGACAGCGCCTTTATCCAATTTCTTCTGCATATCAAAGTTGATCAATGCATCAAAGCCGTCGTCAAAGTAGGGGGTACGAAAAGCGGAGTGTCCCCAAACTTCACCCATCATCCAAAACGGTTCACCTGTACGATTGTTCTCTTTTCGCCACTCTTCTAGGCTTTGAGTTGCTTTATGTTTTAGTCTTTTCCATACCTCGCTTTCTACATGCTTAACGGTATCAACGCGGAAGCCATCAACACCAAATCGCTTGACCCAACTTGTTTGCCATTCTAGTAAGTAGTCACTAACGGTGTAGTCGTTTCGATGTTCAACGAGAGTTCCGGGGTTATCAAGTAGCCACTTAGGTGGGGTAACAAACTCTTTTGACTCAGTTCTAAAATCGGGTAAGCCTGCAAGCGTCATGGAGATATCACTTGATCCGGGTTTTGTGTAACCCGGTAAGCCTGCTCTCACCCAATCTTTGCCCCACCATTCGCCCCAGTTTTGACTATCGTAGTCGATCTGCTGATGAAAGCTGTGCCAGTTTTGGCCTGATTCTGGTGTCCAGTCTGCCCAACTATCCGGCATATTTGAGGTGCTAACAACATCAATACCATTAAACTGTAAATCGGCCAATGCGGCATAGCCTGAGTGGTTAATCACAGCATCAAGTAAGACCTTCATCCCACGCTTGTGCGCTTCATCGACTAAGGCTTTTAAATCCTCTTCTTGGCCGAAGTTCTGGTCAATTTTAGTGAAGTCGCGTGTCCAATATCCGTGATAGGCGTAAAAGGGAAAGCTGCCACTATCTCCTCCGCCAACAAAGCCATGTATTTGTTCAACAATAGGTGATAACCAAATCGCGTCTGTTCCTAAGCTTTGGATGTAATCAAGCTTTTCGATGACGCCTTTTAGATCGCCACCATGAAAAGTACCCACTTCGTCTTTGTTGTCATGCTTTCGGCCATAGCTGTTGTCATTGGCGGTTTCGCCATTGTTGAAGCGATCGACCATAACGAAATAGATATTGGCGTTTTTATAAGTGAAAGGAAGAGACTTTGTTTCAGATAAGAGGGGCTCAAGTAAAATAAGCCCACCACTTTCAGTTGAAGCTTTTAACGTGACCTGTTGATCCTGAACCGTAACAACTTGTTGAGTGAAGACTTCACGCAACTGAGTGCCGTCAGCAAAACTATCTTCGAGCTTTATTGTGTGGTGTGTGAGCGTGTTTGTTTCGCACTGTAGTTTAGGAATAGGGCGCTTGAATGCTTGTTTGTTGCCAGCCTTCGCTTGTCGATTAAATGAAAGAGTCTGTTTTTTTGAATCGTAATGAAAAGCGTAGTCTCCGCTAAAGCGGATTTTTAGAGGCAAAGCTAACGGACCAGAGCAAGATAAAGCGATCGGTTTACTGAATTTAATCTTTTGGCCATCTACCGACTGACAATCACCATCGATACCAGACACAGTCAGGGTGTAGCTCTCTTTTGATAGTGAGATGACTAAAGGTGCTTCATCACTTAATGGAAAGCCTCGGCTTGTTGTCGTGGTGGATACCGTTATGTTTGGGCTTGCCATTGCTTCTGAAGACATTAGTGCTGAAGTCATTAGTGCCGAAGAAAGCGCAGACAGAAGCATGCCGGATTTGATTCTTTTCACGTTCAATCCTTAGAAAAGTGATGAAAAATCAATCATAAATGCCAAGTGTATTCGTCACATCATTCTCACCATCTACGCCCTAATATTTGCTCCATTTCACAAAAGTGGATTTAGGGGGCGCAGACCGTATGCAATGAAGGGGGATATTCACAAAAGGCATGTTTGATAAGATAGTGGTCAATTATCTTGTGGGAAGTAGTAGGAGCGAGCGTAGTGAGTAAAGCGATTTACATTAGAGGTTTGTACTCAACGCTAGTCGTTCTTGTTATGGTTTTAGCGTCTTTAATCTATACGGTTGCCAATGCGGCCCCTTTAAACAATCTCTCTTCAATAACTAATGCATCGCGTTTTTTAGAGCCTTTCAGGACGCAAGAGCCCATTTGGGATCTTAACAAGCTCAAGCATCAAGCTGATTTGTATGATTGTGGCATTAAAATGGATGATAAAGTGTTTTGTAGTGAGCAAGTTTGGTACTACAAAACCCCCGTTGAGGTTCGATTTTTTTTAGACCAACACAACTTAGCGACTCAAGTTCAATTCATTACAGAGTTTAATCAGAGTGCTTATACCGACCTACAATTAAGTTTGCGTAAAGATGGTTTTCAATTAATGAAAGTCTCGAAAAGTGGCCGACATTTTTCAGTCGCTGAACAGTTACAGCAATTTGATTCTCGAACGGTAAATAAACACCTCGTACAGTTTATCAACCTTGGGTCTATTTTTGATCCTATCGAAATGCGTTGGCAATTGGTGAATGCAGATGTTGCGGAAGAGCCAGAAGTTTGGGCAGTTTTGAGCAGTCAAAAAGAAAGGATTGAAATCACGTTCTATACTCAACCGGCTCTAGCTTTGAACTAGCTAATATTGATATTCATTGAAACTGTTTTGATTGATAGCAATAGTGGCTAAGTTTTATCGAATTAAATTCGATAAACGTGTCTTATTGCACAAAATAAACACCTTTTTATGCGAATGATTTATCAGAGATTGAGCTAAAGCACATTCACACATACTCTGAGCGCAGTTAATTATAGGAGAACCGCACATGGTAGCTAAGCTAAGCAAACCAGCTAAAGTGGCTAAAGTAGATCAAGTGACAATGGCACCGCAAGGCCCTGAGTTTTCAGAGCTAGTTCAAGGCTATTGGCGTCTTGGCGAATGGGGCATGACACCTCAGCAGAGACTGACATTTCTAAAGCAACATATAGAGCTAGGAATCACGACAGTCGATCATGCCGACATTTACGGTGGGTATGCGTGTGAGCAACTGTTTGGTGAAGGTTTAGCGCTGGATAAATCAGTAAGAGACGATATTCAAATCGTCACCAAGTGCGACATTAATTTATGTACACCGAAAGACCCACAACGCAAAATTAATCACTACGATACCAGTGCGGCGCATATTCACCAGTCTGTGAATAACTCGCTTACTCGCTTAGGCGTGGAGCATGTAGATGTGCTGTTGATTCATCGCCCAGACTTACTGATGGATGCAGATGAAGTCGCTGAAGTCTTTAATGAGCTGCATAAAGTGGGAAAAGTGAAGCACTTTGGAGTGTCGAACTTCTCTCCTCGTCAGTTTGATTTACTGCAATCAAGGTTGGGTAAATCGCTAGTGACGAATCAAGTCGAAATCAACCCACTTAATTTTGAAGTTGCACATGACGGTACACTGGATCAACTACAAATGAACCGTATTCGTCCTATGGCGTGGTCTTGTTTGGCTGGTGGCGCGCTGTTTAATGGCAAATCAGAACAAGAAAAGCGTGTGATTAAAGAACTAGAAGCACTACGTGTTGAGATTGGCGCTGAGAGTATCGATCAAGTGATTTACGCTTGGGTACGTCGCTTACCTTCAAACCCGTTAGCTATCATTGGTTCAGGTAAAATTGAGCGAGTGAAGTCAGCCGTGGCTGCGCTCGATATGGAACTGACTCGTGAGCAGTGGTATCGCGTGTGGGTTGCATCGAAAGGGCACGGTGTGCCATAGGCAGCAGTTTACCAATCAAAATAATATAAAGAGCCAGTGTAGTGCTGGCTTTTTATTACTTACAAGATCAAAACCATTCATCCCCGTTTTCTACCATTCACTCCCGTAATTCCCCATTCGTCGCAAACGCCTGCACACTGTTCAAGTTCATTTTAATCTTTCACCATCAACCAGTGAAAGGGACGACCAACATGACCATGAAAACAATATCTAAGTATGCTGCAATTACACTATTAGTCAGCAGCCAAGCAATGATTGCACCAAATGTAATGGCAGCACCAAGTGAAGCTGTGATCTCTCAATACAACCTTGCAGCAGCGGGCGATGAAGACAAAGTTGAAGTTGTATATGAAGAGCTGAGTCAGCAAGTGGAATCTGAAGGTGCTGACGCACTGAGCATGGTTTATTTAGGCAGTACACAGACCTTGATGGGCCGTGATGCCTTTATGCCTTGGAATAAAATGAAGTATACAGAGCAAGGCTTGGCAACAATATCAAAAGGTTTGACGCTTTTAGATGCACACCCGATGGATCAGCAAGAGTATCGCCAAGGTTTACCAGAATCTATTTTAGCTCAAGCCATTGCCGCTTCTACCTTTACGTCACTGCCTGACATGTTCAATCACTTTGAGCGTGGCTATGACATCTATTTAGAGTTACTTGCAGACGAATCATTCTCTGAGCAACATTATGACGCAACATCTTGGATTTATATCTATGCAATTAAAGCGTCATTACGAGCGGGTGATGTAAATCAAGCTCATCAATGGCTATCTGAGATGCAAACTAAAAACTCTCAACATCCTATGACACTTCAAGCCGAAGCACTGATCAATCAAGCAGCTTAGGGGGCGACTATGTTGACATTTAATCAAATCAGTAAACGTTACCTGCTAGGGCAACAGAGTGTTCAAGCGCTAACTGATGCGAGCGGTTCAATTGCGAAAGGTGAGATGGTTGCTTTATGTGGTCCATCAGGCTCAGGAAAAAGCACCTTACTCAATATATTGGGAATGCTAGATATGGATTACCTTGGTGATATCTCACTTGCAGGTGTTGCGTATCCAAAAGATCGCATGGCCGCTGCAAAAATTCGTCGCAGCCAACTAGGATTCGTTTTCCAAAAATTCAATCTCGTGCCTGTGATGAGCGCGTGGGAAAACGTGGCGTATCCATTGATGCTAAATGGACACTCTTCTGCTGAACAAAAAAAACTCGCAACCGCGATGTTAGACAGAGTCGGACTAGCTGATTTCGTGAATCATCGGCCAGATAACCTGTCTGGGGGGCAGCAGCAAAGAGTAGCCATAGCGCGAGCGTTAGTCCATAAGCCTGGAATTGTGATTGCTGATGAGCCAACGGCAAGTTTAGACAGCCATACCGCCAGTATTGTTATAGATATTATGAAGCTATTGGGTAAAGAGATGGGTACGACGTTTATCGTCGCCACTCACGATCCAAGAATGGCCTCACATTGTGACAGAAGCATCGAGTTATTAGATGGCTCTATTAATCAGGAGGTGATCAAATGGGCAAGCTAATACCACATTCATTTCGTATCGCATATCTAAACCTTAAGCGTAATGGGCGAAGAAGCTTACTGTCTGTATTGATTGTAGCGATCGCTGTTTTTGCTTTAACTAGTGCTGGCGGCTTTGGTTTGTATACCTACGACTCACTGAAAGAGTCCACTGCACGAGATACTGGTCACTTAACGTTGAGCCAGCCTGGTTTTTTTGAGAAAGACGAAGAGACACCACTGGCCAATGGGCTTTCAAACACCGATACCATCGTAAAACAGTTATTGACCAATCAAAGTGTTCGGGGCGTTCAGCCTCGAATAGAGTTTACAGGACTTGTTTCTAATGGCACTAAGTCGACTATATTTGTTGGGTCTGGCGTGAACGAGCGTGAATTTGATATGAAAGGGCCATTTCTAGATATACGAGAAGGTAAAACGTTATCTAATATTCAATCGCCACGTTATGACGAAACAGAGCCTGAAGTGATGCTAGCCGTTGATTTGGCGCGAAACCTTAGTGTCAGCATTGGTGACTGGGTCACACTGCTTGCGACGACTAGCGATGGTGCTTTGAACGCGTATGACTTTAAAGTACGAGGTATATACTCAACGGGTGTTCCTGAACTTGATAAGCGTCAGCTCTATCTTCACATCAACTCAGTTCAAGATCTGTTAGCGAGTGACAAAGTCAGTACGTTATCAGTATTTTTATACGGTACAGAACAAACAGCTGAAACTCAATTATGGGTGGAGGATAAGCTCGCAAGCATTGCTCTAGCACAAGAGATAGAAGTTACTCCGTGGCAAGATAGAGCATTCTTTTATACGCGTGTAAAAGATCTCTATGATCGAATCTTTGGCATCATGGGCGCAGTGATGGCGTTGGTGGTGTTCGTTGCTTTATTTAACACCATGACCATGTCTGTAACTGAAAGAACACGGGAAATTGGCACATTGTCGGCTCTTGGAACCTACCCAAATGAGATCGTTTCTGGCTTTATTCGTGAAGCTGGCTTGCTTGCGCTGATAGGCTCTTTGATTGGGGGTATTATTACTTTATTAACCAGTTTGATTTTGATGGTAGCAGATGTGCAGATGCCGCCTCCTCCGGGTCGAACTGATGGTTATCCACTTAATATCTATTTCTCGGCTGAGCTTCTTGCGTATTGCGCTGTTGGTGTGATGGCTATTTGCATTGTAGCTGCATGGATTTCTGCGCGAAAAGGGGTCAACAAACCTATTACGGAGGCACTGGTTTATGTTTAATATTAATCGTACTTTACCAGCATCAATTAAAGCGATTATCGCTTCATTTCCTTTGGCTTTAATCCTTGCAATAACGAGCTTTCAAGCTCTGGCTCAAGATAATGTTGATGACATGATCAAACAAGCCGACTTATACCGAATGGAAGAAGATTCGGCCAAAATTGTTTCGCTGGTATCATTGTTCGAACATCACGAGCTTGATAAAACTCGTGAGTACCATGTCTATACTCGGCCAAATCGTGAGTCTTTGGTGGTATTTAAATCTCAGGTTGAAGCTGGGCAAAAGATGCTGATGCTTGGTGATAACTACTGGTTACTCATGCCAAAAAGTCGTCGCCCAATTCGAATTACCCCAATGCAGAAACTGCTTGGAGAAGCTTCTGTTGGGGATATCTCAACGCTTACCTGGAGTGAAGATTATCAGGGCGAGTTGATAGATAAAGAGCCTGTTCCGATTGAGTCTGGCGAGACGGTTCAAACTAATCGATTGAAGCTTACAGCTGTGACATCGGGGGCGAGTTATCAAAAGATCGACTTGTGGCTTGATGAAAGCAATAACTTCCCGATCAAAGCGGATCTTTATTTACGTTCAGGCAAGCTAGCAAAACAGGCGTGGTTTGAAGAAGGAACTCGAGACGGACAACTTCGTGTCGTCGCAATGACTTTACTTGATCAAATTCAGCCGGCGAAAAAGACCGTCATTGAATACAAAACTATTGAAGCTATTGAGTTAGAAGAGAAGTATTACAACCCTGCTTACCTAACTCGTAATAAGTCAGCGGATCTATAACGGTGAACACAATGAACGCGAATGGAAAAGTCGTATCATGTGGCAGGACTAGTCAATACCTAAAAGGGTTTGTCAGTGTTGTTGGGTTGGTACTCGCTTTTAGTGCTGTTGGCTCGGAACTTAATCTCGACTGGGATTGGGAGCTAAGTACTAGCAGTACCGCTCACCGAGATACGACTTTAACCGGAAAAGCGATGCCGACAAAAACAGAATCGCTAGATGCGTTATTGGATGTGCAAGCAAGCTGGAAAGAGCTGACGGGTCTTTTTGCTCTAAAAGGCACCTCAATTTGGAACAGTGACGATCAACAGACGTTTGATGCTGATGGCATTGTTCAAGAACTATTCTGGCAAACGAGTATCGATGTAGGAGCGTTACCTATTGATCTTACGTTCGGTAAGGTTCGATTAGATTGGGGAGTTGGTTATGGTTATCGACCTCTGGATGTATTTAAACCGTATCGCCGTAATCCCATTGGTATCCAAGTAGAGGAGGGAGCGGGCACTGCTATGGCCTCATACTTTGATATAGATGGTGAGTGGAGCTTGGTTTACTCCGACTCATCTTGGACTCAACAAGAAGGCTCTGAACTTGAGGAGCAATCGGAACAACAAGGTTTTGGTATGCGTCGATACGCACTGTTTGGTGATAGTGAGTGGCAGGGGATTGGTTATTATGATGATGTTCGACAAGGTTTAATTGGTGGCTCGTTTGTGACCGTTGTCAGTCACTCATGGGAGTTTCATGCTTCAGCGCTCTATCAGCGTAAATATTTGGCTTATGAGCAAGGGAGTGCATTAACAGCGGTCAACTTAGATACTCAGCGGCATGGATATCAATCTTTGGTTGGTGTTAACTGGGCCAACAGTAGCGGGCACAATGTGATCATGGAGTATTGGTACGACAGTCGAAGCTGGAGTCACAGTGATTGGCAGCAAGCTTTCGATCGAGGACTTTATTTATCTTCAGCGGTTCAAACAGAGTCACTAGCATACTCTTACGCTCAGGGTTTTAACCACGCCAACCTTGTACAGCACAATATCATGCTCCATTGGTCTCTAAACTCCAGTAGTTGGAGTCATTGGGAGTGGAGCAAAGATTGGTTGTGGCTGAACAATTTTGAACCAACATTTGATGTGATGTTGTCCCCTGAAGACAGTGGTTTTATTGCGACTCAATGGTTTAACTATCAAGTGCTCGATACAGGTGCTACATCATTCAATGTTGAACTTGCCGCTCGATTTTTGGGTGGTAGCAGTGATTCGGTGTATGCAAATCTACCTGATAAGCATATGATTCTGTTAAACCTTAAAGGGAAGTTCTGATTATGAAGTTACGTGATTTTATACGGAAGGTCACTGTATGTAATGATCATGTAAATAATGCTCCTGAGAGTAGTGCGATAAAAAGCATCATTTTTACGAGCCTATTTTGCTTAGTGATTGCAATTGCGACGACGTTGATTTGGCCTGGTCCCTTCACAAAGCACTGTTTGATCAGTTTTGGCTATGGTTATAGCGCCGTGTTTAGCGCCCTTATTGTAGGTCGACTCTTTCCTGACCTAGGCTTGCGGTGGGTTAATGTATTTTCGTTGTCGACATCGATGATTCTTGGCACAAGTAACGCTGCCTTCTGGTTAGAGCAAGACAGCAACTTTAATAACTTCTATAAGCTAAAGCCGGTGATTTTTCTTGGGTTTGTATTTACCGCGATATGCTTTCTGTATTTCTATATTTATGAACAGAAGTTACTTGCCCAAAAAGAGTTAGAGAAAGCAAAACGGAAACAGGCAGAGCAAGAAAAAGCACTGGTAATTAGCCAGTTAAAGCAGCTACAAAGTCAAATTGAACCCCACTTCTTATTCAACACGTTAGCGAATATCAACGCGCTTATTGAGCAGAAACCAAAAGATGCCCAATTAATGCTAGAAAAGCTAACGGATCTGCTACGCGGAACCCTTAAGGTCAATCGCCAAGAAAATACATCTATTTCTGGTGAATTAGACCTCATCGATGCTTACTTACGTATTCAGCAGATTCGATTGGGTGAGAGACTGAGTTACAAGATAGAGAATCGACTCGACCAAGATGTGGGCTTTCCACCTTTGTTGTTACAACCACTGGTAGAGAATGCGATACAGCATGGTATTGAACCAAAAGCCGAAGGCGGCAGCGTATCTATTGAGATAGAAGAGGTTCAAGGTACTGTCGTGATATCCGTTAGAGATAGCGGTATTGGTTTGATGATTGAATCAGCCAATGTAGGGCATGGTATTGGGCTTGAGAATATTAGACAACGATTACAAGCGCTGTTTGTAGGTAGAGCCAGTTTTGTGATTACCGAAAACGCAGAAGGTGGAGTCACTGCCAAGCTTAATATAGAGTTAATGGACTTAAAATATTTATAGGGAAATATGAATGATAAATAGCGCTGCTATCACGGCTATTATTGCAGATGATGAGCCCTTATTGAGGCATCATTTAAACAAAATCTTAGCGGAAGTTTGGCCGACGTTAGAGATTATTGCCCTGGCTGAGAATGGTGAGCAAGCCTTACAGCTTATTGAGCAGCATCAGCCTGATATTATATTTTTGGATATTAAGATGCCTCAGCGAGATGGCATGAGCGTGGCTAAAGTATTGGCTAAAAGTCAGAACCAAACAAAAGTGGTATTCATCACTGCGTATGATGAATATGCGGTGCAAGCGTTTGAAACCAACGCGGTCGATTACCTACTTAAACCAGTTTCAGAGAAAAGATTAACTCAGTGCGTCGATAAGATTCAGGCTCAATTTTTAGAACAAACACCTACCGCAGTCCCTGATGTCTCTTCATTGATCGATCAAATACAGCAATTGACCAACCAAACAAAACCGAATTACTTAACGTGGATTAAAGCTGCTAAAGGAGATGATATTCATCTGATTTCGTTGTCTGAAGTGCTGTACTTTAAGGCTGAAGATAAATATGTCTCTTTATACAAGCAAGAAGCAACGGAAAGTGTCGAATACCTGCTGCGTACATCATTAAAAGAGCTATTGAGTCAACTAGATCCCAACATGTTTTGGCAGATCCATCGTTCGAGTGTGGTGAATGTATCTGCTATTAGAAAAGTTAAAAAAGATTTTACTGGTAAGATGATGGTACATGTTGGTGGTGTAAAGCTCCCTGTCAGCCGAGCGATGCAAGCCCAGTTTACCAACCAATGGTAAGCAGGGCTTACAAAGAGATTTAAACGAATATTTGAATTAGGTCATCATATTATTAAGCCAAACCGAACTTAATAAAATCGTTAGGTTTCATTGGAGGAGAAAAGTAATAACCTTGAATATACCTAACCCCCAATTGCCTTAGCTTTTCGATTTGAGCTTGGGTTTCTACTCCCTCCGCTATCACTTTCATGTTTAGTTCTTCTCCAAGGTGGATCATTGATTCAAGTACGGGAGTAATGGTTGCTTCAGAGCGAAGACCATTAACAAATACTTTATCAATTTTGAGTGCATTAAAAGGGTGCTGACGAAGGAAATTCAAGCCTGAATAACCAGTGCCAAAATCGTCAACAGCAATTTTAAAACCAAGATCACTTAACACTCTTAGAGACGCAGTAGCATGTTCAAGCTCCTGATTTGTGTAATCATTATTCTCGGTGATTTCAAGCAATAGTGTTGGTACGATATTAGTATAGCGCTTTGAAAACTCGATTAAATAATCAATGAAATTGGGGTCAATCACAAGTTGCCGACTGATATTTAAGCTGATGTACTGACCATTGAGGTGACTAGGGTGAGAATAAATAAATGTGGTCACCGACTTGATCATTACCTTAGTGATTTGATCGATTATACCCATACGTTCTGCCAGGGGTATGAACATATCTGGAGGAATAATACCCTGAATAGGGTGGCGCCAACGAATTAGAGCCTCACTGCCTGCGATACGCTTCTCCACAATATCAACAATAGGTTGTAGGTGCAGTTCAAGTTCATCATCTTGCACAGCTTGTAACAGTGAGTATTCAAGTGACTCTTTGGTGAGGCGATAGTTATTTATAGCCAAGTAAATTAATGAAAGCAGCGCCGCAATAAGTAGCGTTTGCCATAGGTGTTGAACAAAATAGTACAAATATGCACTGTGATTGAGGTGCAGAGTGATAGCAAGTGGGTACAAGTGAGAAGAAAAACTAAACAAATTTAGGGCAGAATCGATAGAACCATGAGTACTTTGAATTGTCTGGCTTAGCACTGTTATTTGATAACCTAGTTTTTGTCCAGCTAAAGTAGGAGAAACCAGATCAAGAAACTGGGCTGGGGATAATAATGCGTTAATACCACTATTGTTTTCATCATAGGCGTAAATAAAGAAAGTCTGCAGTTTACTCTTGGATTTAGTCAGTGAGATAGTAATGTTATTTGCCGAATTATTGAGCCGTTTAATAGTTGAAGACGAGAGAGGGATATGGTTTTTTCCTTCGTTACTGGTACACACAACAATCCCGTCGCTATAAAGGCCAATCTCTTTTAGCATGCTTGAATAGAAAGCATGTTCACGTAGTTTAAGAGCATCTTGTCGTTCACAAGAGGTTGAAACTTGTTTCTTGAGCTGTAACAGATCTAATGCAGTGACCGCTATATATTGTTCTAGTTTTTCAATGGATTCTTTGCCTTGCTCTACAGCGTGATTATTGGTGGCGTAGAAATTAAATATTGCAGCTACGATAAAGACACTGACGAAGATTATTCCTATGGGAAAGATAGATTGTCCATTTTTTCTTATTTGCTGTAGCAGTGGTGAACGAGCTTCCTCGCTCATTTGGTGGTATTTCATAGTATGTACTAGCCATTTCTTTTTATTATGATTTAACTATATGCCTATCGAATTAAAACTGAATACATATTAGTCTTATTTTTGTATATATTTGTCTAAGTTATTATTTTTAAGAACAAATGTTGATGATTCTGTTAGTTAGTTCTTATGTTTTGTCGAGTAGAATCTCTATTCGTAAGATTACCCTCTACATAAATTACGTTAAGCAGTGACTCGTTTCTACTCTATAGTTTTTGTATAACCATTGACCTTTGATGAGGCTTTGTATGAAGAATATAGCGTTTAGTTTACTGCTGTTAGCGTGTTCATTAAGTGTTTCGGCAAAAAGTATTGTGCTATCTACCCATAACCTCTCTCCCTATGGTAGCTACGAAGCTGGGGCTGATATAAAAAAAGTAGCGAATAGTGATTTTACTGGTATTGCCGTAGATCGAATTCGTTGTGCATTTAAAAGCATGGAAATAGAGTTAACGATACTAGTTGTGCCTTGGGCTAGAGCCCAACTTTTAGCTCAAAGTGGTGAAGTAGACGGTTTTTTTGCGGGTTCACAAAACGAATTTCGAGACGGTTATGCCGTTAAAACAGACATTATTGCCGAGCAGAAATGGAATTGGTATTGGCTAAAATCTAATCCTCAAGATATTGATAGCTTAGAACCTATGCCACGAATAGGTGCGTTTCTTGGCTCGAATATGTCCAAATGGCTTGCAAAGAACAATTATCCAATACACAGCCAGCCTGAAACCACGGAGCAATTATTATTGCAGTTGAAAAACGGTAGAATTGACCTGTTCATTGCCAATAATTTAGTAACAGATAAACTTGTAAAAAATTCAGGAATGGTTGATCAGTTAGAATCACGATTAGTTAAAGATAAGCCGTTATATCTTTACTTAACTCGAAAATCACTTTCTACTCATCCAATGCTGATAGATAACTTTAATAATGCTCTTAAACAATGCTATTCGAAAATGTGATCTTATATTATTAGTACTTAATACTTTTGTATTCAGGCTATCTCAATGTTAAATATGACATTATTGTATTGGTTTAAAATTGGAGGTTCATTTCTCGTTTAAAAATTGTTGAGCATATAGTTTTGCGGCTAGACGCCATTTTGTTTGTCAACTAACGTTTAAAGGTAAATAACTTTAAATAGAAGATGACGATGTATAGCTTTAAATTTCTACTGATGGCAGTGACGTTGCTTTCTTTTTCCATACCTTCTGCTCTAGCTCATGGGGAAGGAGATGACCTTGGACGTTTGGTATTTTTGACGGAGGAATACCCACCAGCCAATTTCATGAAAAATGGACAGTTAACGGGGTATTCGGTTGATCTGTTATATGCCGCTTCAGTGTCTGTCGAAGATAGCCTTGATGATGCACATGTTGTGTTGCAGGTGTGGTCTGATGCGTATCGTTCAGCTTTAACAAAACCTAATACCGTTGTATTTTCGACTACACGCACTGAGCACCGAGAAGAATTATTTCAATGGGTAGGCCCCATTGCCGAGGTAAAAGTGGTTGTGATGGCGAAGAAAGGCAGCGGTATCAAAATCACGTCACCTATTGAAATGGCGAGATATAAAATAGGTGTAGTAGAAGATGATATTGGGGAGCAGCTATTGCTCGATCTAGGTGTTCCGAGAGCGGCAATGTTAGAGGCTTCAGATGTGGTCGTACTGGCCGAGCTATTAACTAAAAATAGAATCGACTTAATCGCTTACTCAGAGCGGACAGCCTATTGGTATGCCTCGCAAGCTGGAATTGATAGTGACATTTTTGTACCAGTGTATACCTTGAAAGAGGGGTATACCTATTATGCATTCAATACAGACAGTGACCCTGCTCTAGTGAAAAAACTACAGCAAGGTATTGATAATGTTAAGGAGAGTGTCAATGAAGATGGTATTAGTCAGTATCAAGCAATATTAGATAAATACCGATAAAGGTTAAGTCTATCGCCTAGTCATCTGAGTACAGAACTGGGTTTATTTAATAGCCGCTTTTTTAACAAAAAATGGGTTGTTGAATTTCTTCGCATTGCCAAGTTCGGAAGTGACTAACCTATTCCACAACTGCTTATCAAATTCACCCTTAGGCAATGAAGGGTATAGCGTATCTACCTCTTCAAAAGCAAATGACATAAATTGCTTTAATTTTATCTGATTGTACTCCTTAGCTACTCGATTGTGCTTTTGTATCCACTCCCTTTTAAACTGAATCAAGGCTGGCTCTGCTTGCTCTAGGGGAATTGTTGATAGGTAGATGCGTTGGTATGCCACCTTACGATCAATCATTGAGCGCATGACGGTTTGAATATATTTACCATGATGGGTAACAGAGATATCATCGGCTTTAACAAGCTTAATATTCCAACCTGTTGGAGAAAGCTTGTGATTTCGAAACTGAGCATTACGAACTTGCAATGCTTGGTGAAGAACAATATCAGAAGTTCCTCTGAAGGTCTGTTGCCACTTCCCAATTCGAATTTGGATCGAGTGGGGTAGACGATAGATATTCGTAAATTTGTCTTCAGTCATTGGATTATTACACACGCGCTTTAGTAGTTTTGAGCAACTCAATAGTTTCGAGAAAATCAGTAGCTTTTAGCAAATGGGCTACGAGTACATGGTATACAAGTCACCGTTCGAGTATAGAAGTTTTGAAATATGTAGAGATATTTAATAGTGAACAGCAATTGTTCATTAGAACGTAACATTCTACATTGATCTAGGTTGCTATTGCTAACTTTAACAATTACTAGCTAGTAATTTAATAGGAAGATATATCAAATTACTAGCTAGATCAGCGGTGAAATTGAAATTTAGCTGACTCTATTGATGTATCGTATGCTCTTTTGTCACTGTGATTCCAAGACGTTTTGCTAATCGAGTTAAATTTGCACGATCAGTTTGTAAGTATCGGCTTGCTTTTGCCCAGTTAAAATCGGCGCCCTCTAATGCAGAGGTAATCAGTTGGCGTTGATACGTTTCAGTTGCTTGTCGAAGGTTTAGGGTTGCATCAGTCTGATTTGGCTGCGGCTGAACATCCATTGGAGCGGTGTCAAGAATTGGAGTGTTATCCAGTGAACCAATATCTTCGTTGGTAACAGTAATCGTTGAACGGTGTTGGTTTCTCGCTCTTGATTTTAGCGCTGCTCGGTTGATGACATGTTCAAGCTCACGTACATTTCCCGGCCAGCTATAAAGCATGATATATCTGAGTGCTTCTTGCCCCATTTTTAGCTGAACAATACCGAGTTTACGACGCGCTTGCTCTAGAAAGAACCCGGCTAAAAGAGCAATATCACCTTCTCGTTCACGCAGTGGTGGTACTAAAATAGGATAAACGGTTAAGCGATGATATAAATCCGCTCGAAAACGACCTTGGCTCACCTCTTCTTTTAAGTCACGGTTAGTCGCGGCAAGTACTCTTACATCAATGCTTTCGACTCTATCTTGGCCGACAGGCTGTATTTCGTTATTTTGTAGAGCACGCAATATCTTGCTTTGAGCCGCTAAAGGAAGTTCTCCTATTTCATCGAGAAACAGTGTGCCACCATTTGCGAGTGCAAATTTGCCCAATCGATTCTTATCTGCGCCAGTGAATGCCCCTTTAACATGACCAAAGAGTTCACTCTCAACTAGATTTTCAGGAATAGCCGCGCAGTTAACGTAAATCAGAGATTGCTTTTTCCGAGAGGATTGGTGATGCAATGTCCGAGCAACAAGTTCTTTACCTACTCCGGTTTCACCATGAATAAGAATGTTGAAATCGGAAGGAGCAACAACGTCGATGTCAGTTTTTAGGCCAACCATGGCTTTACTCGAGCCGATGATCTCTCCGCCATCACGCTCCCACGCCTCTTCATTCAACTCTTCTACACGCTGCTGGCTCTGTTTAGCTTGCTGTTCGAGTTGTGAAAACGTCATCGCCATTTTTAGTGTGGACGCGGCGATAGCTGAAAGCACTTCCAAACTTCGGTCGGGGATCTCATTGAATAAACCAGGCCTTAAACTATCCAAAGTAAGCACACCCAGTAGCTTGTCACCGAAAAGAAGCGGAAGTCCCATGCAAGAGTGCATAGGCAGGTCGCCATCATGATCAAGTAGAAGGCCATCAAAAGGGTCTGGTAAAGGACTATCCGCATCAAATCGAACAGGCGTCTTAGCTCGACATATCTCATCAAATCTCGGATGCTCAGACGCAATAAAGCGACGACCTAATGTATCTCGCGTTAATCCTTGCATAGCTAAAGGCGTGAGTGTTTCTCCTTGAATGGAAAGAAGCACGACGCTGTCACACTGAATAGTCTTTCGAATCGCATCCAGTAATTTATTAAAGCGGTCTTCATCGTTTAAACCGCTTGCAAGTCCAATGGTCATTTCGACGAGTGTTGAAACAGAAATATCTTGCATGTAATGCATCCCAATTAGGTGTTACCAATATTATGAAGTCTAAATGACTCATAGTAAAGGGGTCATTTAGACATGTTGAAATATTGAGGATGCCGCCAAGTTACTGATATTTCTCTGTTATTGTTGTTGGCATAGATAGTGCTATTACTTGAATTAATTAGAGCGAGTAGAAACTTGCCAATTACTAAGTAAAGCCAACAATCATAACCCCAATGGGAGATTATTTAATGCTCAATGAACAACATATTAAAACAGTAAAAAGTACGATTCCTTTATTAGAACAAGCAGGACCAGCTCTAACGAAACACTTTTATGAACGTATGTTTCGTATCAATCCTGAGCTTCAAGATATCTTCAATATGGCCAATCAGAAAACGGGTCGCCAAAGTGTTGCACTGTTCGAGGCGATTGCTGCTTACGCAAAAAATATTGAAAATTTGGGCGCATTAACTTCGGCCGTTGAGCGTATTGCTCATAAGCATACGAGCTTCAATATTCGAGCAGAACATTATCAAATTGTAGGTCATCACTTAATTGAGACATTAAGAGAGTTAACAGGAGATGCGTTTAGTACTGAAGTGGAAGAGGCTTGGACGGCTGCATATCTGTTTTTGGCTCAAGTATTTATCGATCGTGAAGGTGAACTTTACTTACAAAGAAAACAGGCAATCGGTGGTTGGGAGGCTGCTCGTGAGTTTATTGTAACGGATAAAAAACAAGAGTCATCGTTAGTAACCAGTTTTGTATTCACACCAGTAGATAAAGCTGCAGTGCTTAGCTACCAACCGGGTCAATATATTGGGATTGAGGTTAAGCCTGAATCTAGTCAATACAATGAAATTCGCCAGTATTCACTTTCTGAACAATCCAATGGCGTGAGCTACCGGATCTCTGTGAAGCGAGAGGGAGCGGGAACCGATCAAAAAGGATTAGTCTCTAACCACTTACATGATGATGTTGAGGTTGGTGACAGTATAAATTTATATGCGCCGGCGGGTGACTTTTTCTATGTTGAAAAGCAAAGCCCTGTTGTGCTCATTTCTGCAGGGGTAGGAGCGACTCCTGTTCAAGCCATGCTTCAAAGTTTAAATGGTTCAGGAAAAGATAACGTAAATTATCTACATGCCTGCAACAGTAGAGATCAGCATTCATTTATTGACGAAACGAGTACATTAATCGCAGTAAATGGCTGGCAGCAAAGTATTTGGTACATGGAGGGGGATTCAGATTTTCATGGTCCAATGAGTTTGTCTTCAGTTGAATCTACGTTACCGTTAGCAGATGGCGATTTTTATCTTTGTGGGCCAATAGGTTTTATGGATAGCATCGTTAAGCAGTTAGAATTGCTTAATGTGTCGCGAGACAGAGTTCATTATGAGGTGTTTGGTCCTCATGCAAATTTGTAGATAAATAAGAGATAGAAAGAGGAGCGAGAGCTTCTCTTTTTTTGTTTATAAAGTCAGCTTTAATCGTGAGGCTTACTATATAAGCATTAGCCCGATTAAGGTTGAGCTTAGATGTTAAGTGAAACTGGCTTGTAACTGTTTCATTATTTGCTTTCGTAACACCCTATGCTGGATATCCTTTTCAAAAGAGCGGTGATAGAGCAAATTGAAGGTAATTGGCTGTAGTTCAAAAGGGGGCTCTATTATTTGAAGTTGAAGTGACTTGGCATAATCAGACATACTTTGAGGGACAAACCCCAAGTAATCACTACTGGATACATATAACATCAAGCTAGCAACGCTGTTAGTACGGTAAACGATATCTCTTGGTTGAGGATCGACAGTAATAAGGTTGAATAAGTCACTATTACTTCGTCTAGTCGCTAATGCAATATGCTGTTCACTATAGAATTCAGCAGGAGTAATCTCCCCTTGAATTCTGGGATGGCTTCCAGATGCGATCATTACCATTCTTTCCGTCGCGACTTCTTCTCGAATAATACAGGCATCTACAATACCCACAGAATCAACCACTAAGTCTACTTTACGGCTTCGTAAATCATTAATTAAGGTATCTTCGCTCTTAGGGGCATCTATAAGTATTGCGTTTACATTTTTGAGGCCGTAAACAAGCGCTTCTTGAATGTATACTTTGTAGCGGACATCATGGATTGCTTCTCTTACTAAATCACGCAACGAACCGAGTTTCTGTGCCATATGGTGTGCATAACTCGTCGCCTCAATGGTTCTGCCCTTTTTAACAAACAGCCCTTTTCCTAGTTCACCTTCGAGTTTTTTTATTCGTTGACTCACTGCTGACTGGCTAATACCTATCTCTTCACTCGCCTTTGAGTAGCTTTCATTTAGATACACTTTCATGAACGTATCCAATAAATTTAGATCCACTATGACGCCTTATCTATTAGCTGTGCTTATAGCTAACTTTAGCATTAAGCCATTTTTCTTCAAATAATTATTGAGTAAAGTTTAACCCGTTCAATGAGCTAAGGAAGCACTGGCCGGTTGAGCGTCAGTAGGGCAAGGGTTGCAAATAACATAAGAGCGCACTGGAACACAGTGACTGAGGGTTGCATGTCTTTTTTGAAGATCCATTGCCCCGCCTTATCAGTCATAGAATTTAAACCATACCTTGATAGGTGAAATAAATGATTAAAAAAACAATGGTCGCCGCCGCTTTATTATTGTCTTTCAATGCGATCGCTGATGAGAAGGTTTATAGTGGAACGTTGCCAAATGGCACCGAAGTCTCTGCAACTGAAGCTGAACTTCATGCTTACAAAGCGTACCATCACTTAGAATATTTGATCTCTCTTGCCCAAGCTTCGGGTGGAACAAATGTACTGGCACATACGCGTGAGCTACCTGTTGATGGCGCTGATGTCGTAACACCTGCGCTTGACCAAATTTATTCACGCTCTGTATTAGATCTAACCAACGGCCCTGTGGTGGTTAATTTTAGCGACGTTGAGACTGATCATTATTACTCGATTCAGATCGTCGACCAAGAGCACTACACAACTTATGATGAAATTCGCCCAGTAGGCTCTTATGTATTCGTACGTCAAGGTTATGAAGGTGAACTTCCAGAAGGCAAAGTTCTTACTCAGCGTGGTGACTACCCATTCTTGTTCATTAGAACTCAGGTGAAGGATACATCTATCACTGAGTATGCGATTACACATGCAATCCAAGATGGTATTTCATTAGAATCGACAACCTCAAGCTTAATTGCTGCGGATGATCTTATTAAGTTTACTGTTGAGACTCATTCCCCACATAAGGAAAATGCTGAGTTGCTAAAGAGCCAGGTGGGTAAGTTCGATGCTGAATCACATCAACGTATGTTTATGCTAACTTCCGCAAAGTTCCTAGCAGGGTACCAAGCTTCTAATGTAGGTATTTTCAATGATATAGGTCAGGGCATGGATGACCCAATGGCACGAGCGATGGCGATTATTGGTCATCTCGGCCTTCCTGAGCATCACGCCTATTATGATGCCATTGCATTTAACTGCGACGGAGTGCCACTGAATGGCTCTAACGTTGAAACTGTGACACTTCCTTATGAACCAGGAACTGACGAGTTTTGGTCTGTCACTAGATATAGCTCTATGACTCGCAATTTGTACCCTAATCAAAACGACATATTTAATTCGTTCAATACCAAACCAGATGCAAGTGGGAATGTCACGATAACGTTTTCAGCGAATGATCCAGAAGATGGAACTTATTGGATGCCGGTAAATGAGAATGAACACTACTACATAATGAACCGATACTATGCACCTAACTATGACGAACTTGTTGTTTGGTCTCAGTGTGGTGAATTCGAAAATGTGATGGAGCGTGACTATCATCACAATGAAGTACAGCGAAAACAATTTGGGTACTAATTTACGCCCTTAGTTGTTTCAATTTGGTCGGTCATAGAATGAGCATATTGCTTAGTTGCCAATAACCAATAACCGATAATCAATATCCAATAAAGGCTCGAGCACTAGTTACGAGCCTTTATTTTGAAACTTTCTTTCCTACTTTCACACATCAAAAGCACCCACTATTCCAGTGTTAGATGATCC
The DNA here is from genome assembly GCF_050337325.1 of Vibrio kyushuensis. Taxonomy (NCBI): domain Bacteria; kingdom Pseudomonadati; phylum Pseudomonadota; class Gammaproteobacteria; order Vibrionales; family Vibrionaceae; genus Vibrio; species Vibrio kyushuensis. Next base: position 8,600 of record NZ_JAKJSV010000008.1, on the reverse strand, counting down.
ATACTGCTTCTTCTAAGTTAGAAGCTCTGCTTAGAGTCAATTATGCTTTCAAGGGACTATTGAAAAGTGGTACTTGTGTGATGATGATTGCTTATTTTTAACCCAAGATTTAGTCGCGAGACTTGCTAAATAAACGCTTTATCCATTGGCTGAGGCTTCCTTTGCTTGTAGGAGCACGGTTTTGATTGCCGAGGTAGAAGCTTTCTAGGTATTGAGTGCGAAGCTGTTGTACGTCTTGAGATGTCACTGAGCTAATTAACTTGGATGTTTCGTGAGCATGGTCGTTCGCTAAGCTGAAATCCATCCCTAGAAAACCTTGGATATAAAGCCAAGCATGAGTAATAACGGTTAGCTCGTCAGTATCACTCGTTTTAAATTTATTTACATGTTCTTGACCGACCGTCTTGGCTATCGCTGTTTGCATGTCGTTGATCGATTCAAGATATTGAGTAAGACCAGATGCAATTTCAATGTGGCTTTTGGTCAACATTCCAAGCAAGTGTAACGTTGCTGAAGTCTGCGGTTTGCTCTCAAGAACCTTTGAAAAAAGTGGCTGCTGGGAAGATTGCCATTTACTCCATAAGTCCTTGTGTTCCGAAATAGTTACGAGCTCAGACAGACCACAGTGATGACAAGCTTGCTCTAGTGTTTTCATTTAGTTTGTAGCTCAAAAAACTCAACTTCTTGAGAACCTTTTTGGCTATCAACAAAGATAGAGTTGCCCGTGATCATGACAGATAGCTCCATGCCACGCTCGATTAGCTTTGTTAACCCTTCGACACCTTCAGCATCAAAACGAGTGATATCAGCGTCTAGCATGCCAATTTTGTCTTGGTTCTGGTTCCACCAAACATTAGATTTAGTGTTGAAACTGTAGACTTTGACTTTCTTAGATAAACGGGTCGATTTTTTAATACGTTCAGGATCGGGTTCACCCATATCAATCCATAGTTCAACTTGACCATCGAGTGTTTTTAACCAGATATCAGGCTCTTCGATGGTTGATAGACCTTTTGTTAACTGCAGTGACTCATGAGCGTTGAGACAATAAGCCAAAATGCGAGCCATCATTCGTTGATCATTTTCAGAAGGGTGCTGAGCAACAGTAAGGTTTAGCGAATCGTAGTAATCACGATTCATATCCGTTAAAGAGATACGGAATTTAAAAATAGTCGGTTTTAGAGCCATGGGTAATACAAGATCTCAGGCAAAAAAATAGCCAGCACGAGGCTGGCTATTTTTAGAAAAAAGGTACTAAATTAAAGTACTTTGATGTTTTCAGCTTGTGGGCCTTTTTGACCTGTAGTAACTACAAACTCAACTTTTTGACCTTCAACAAGAGTTTTGAAACCGTCGCCAGTGATCGCAGAGAAGTGTGCGAATACGTCTGGACCGTTTTCTTGTTGAATGAAGCCGAAGCCTTTAGTTTCGTTGAACCATTTTACTGTACCAGTAACTGTGTTAGACATGATAAATATCCTAATTAAAAATATTGTGCCGAAATTGGCGCGGATAGCGTGGAAAAGTAGACTGCTATTGCGTACCACACGGAAGTTACAAGTAATCCAACGAGACGCATATTTAGACAAAGAACTGCTTTCTAGCTGTTGGTGATTTTAGCCCAATCTAGAGCTAAGTCAACGTTTACTCGAGTTAATCCACACATCTTTTTAAAGTTTTCTGCAGTTTTATGCGCGTCGTGTCATTTTTGCATATACGTTATTGAGATTAATGTAATTGTGTTCTGTTCTTTCCATTTGATAATCATTGAGTTTGATTAAACTTTGTACGATAATCGCTGTGTTTTAACAAAGAGGATGGACCTGTGGGCCAGAAAAAAAGTAATAAGCAGTTTGACTGCTTAGAGTCCCCCCAAAGTGATTTGGATACGGGGCGGGGTAATATTAAAGACAACGCATTAAAAGCAGTAGTCACGAGTAAGATTTTTAAATTAAGAGTTGAGCAAGCGAAAAAAGGTAAAGGAAGTTTTAGGCGAAATAACAAACATAAGGGCAAAGAGCCCTATTCAAAAGCAGCGTAGAACGTTGAATTTGAATAGGGCTTTTTCATAGATTAATAACCCTGTGATTTTTGCTTGCTTTATCTAGTGTTCAATCTTGGGTGAGTAAATTGAGTATGCGGTGATTTGTCCGGCGACAATGGCTGAAAACATAAATAGTGCAGAAAGGCCAATGCTTGGAATAGGTAAAATCGACTGTTCAAATACTGATTGGCTGGCACTGATTAATACTCGGCTCCCTGGAACCAAAATGATAATCCCTTGCAGAATGTAAATCGCACCCGTGAGCTCCATCTTTTTAGCAACCCATGTCCCATAAAGCGTGATTAACATCGTTGTGACCCACGTTCCAACGATCCAGCCACTATCAAAACCTAAATAGAATGGACCCCACATACCGAGTACGGCGACAGGAAGCCCAAGTAAAATATCTCTCGCTCTAGCGTTGAATATAATGCCAATTGAACCTGATAGAAGAAAGACGCCCATGATGTGCATCCAAGTCGGGACATCATTTAGATAGTTCAAGGTTTCACTTGTCCCCCATATGGCTTCGCCAATATTGAGTCCCATCACGATGCCAACAAATAGTTTTATTAACGTGAGCGCACTCTGCCCAAGAAGACTCGTTCCTGAAACAAGATCATTGAAGGCTAAACACTCCAAAGCGTTGGCAATTGATAACCCGGGAACAAATAATATGATGGCGGCAATGCATAGTGCCCAAACGGGGATAGGTAATCCGGTACTTGCAATAAAGGCAACCAAAACTCCAGTGATAAGCGCTGATATAAACTCCACAGCAATGCTGCGACGCCCTTTACAAACCAACTGACAAACCCAGACCATAAAGCCAAGAAAAACAGAAAATGCAATAGCTTCCATAGTGCTGCCAACAAGCATCAAGTAGGCAGGCGGAATACCCATATTAGCAAGCGCAACCACCCATTTAGGGTAGCCTGTTGGTTCGGGTACAGGCTCGCTACTCGGCTGGTTGATCCGAATAATGGTATTGGCCAACAAGCTCAGGTTGATTGATGCCGGTTTAAGGCGCTTCATAACGACCGCGTTATTGTCATCAGGAAATTGATAATTGATGGTTGTTGGTAAAGCTTGGATCATTACGTCGACATTATGCTTTCTAGCGTAATGCTGAGTGTATTTTTCAACTTTATAAGGAGCACAACCACTTCGATGCAATGTGTCGCCAATTTCTACAATTTTTTTAATTCGGTATTCGGAAGGCATAGCGCTGGGATCAACAAGCTTAAGATGTGCATAAGGTATCAAAGCGCCTTATTTTTGACGAGAAATATAATCATACTTTGTTCACTAAATTGGTATTAATTTCTGAACTCTATTTTATGCTTATTGCCATTCATCATTTCAATTATTCGAACCCATTCCATTACATTAATAGTTTCACACTATGTCGATCTATGTCACATGTAACACTCTGTTACAAACTCTTACGGTTTAATTTTATTTGTTACTTTTTTGTGTGTTTTTTCTGCTAATGCTTTGGCAGCCTGTAATCTGGAGGTGTATTCGATTGCATTATGTTAGCAAACTGTTAATTCGCATTGGCGCTGCGAATGTGAACGAAATTTGTTGGTTTTATAGCCTTGCAATTGCATTTGAAAAAGAGACAATGAGCGCAAAATGAGTTTGCAAAAATGAAAGGATGCAATTCGTAGGTTGTTAAACGAGGCGTTAATTATGAAAATATTTGTTATTGCATTGGTATCTATACTTGCTGGTGTTGCATCAGCTGAACACTTTCACTCTTTCATTTTAGGTTTAGGTATTTCAACCTTAGCGGTTGGTAGCTGCTATTGGTTAGCATTCCGTACAACTCGCTTTCCAGAGCTTGTTTTGCTGTTACTTTTCCTAGGTATGTTTGCAAAACTGATGATTACGGTTGTGGGTATTGCACTAAGCGTCTCTGCTGAATTGATTACCTCACCATTTATATTTGCGATGTCTTATTTGTTCTTCTCTATGGTAGCGACGTATTTCTGGTTTAGTTATCGTCAAAAAAGAACACCTCATTGGACAACATTAAACACACGTTTTGCGAATTAAAATGTAACAATTAGAATCATTAAATGAACAAATTTCTTGAATGACCGGTAGCTTGCTATCGGTCATTTTGCTTTAATGGTGGAAATATTTGATTTTTGGAGCGTTAATTGGCCTAACTTCGTCGATTAAACCGTCACAATGTAACTAAAATCAAATTATCGTAAGGATTGGTAAAGCCCTAATTTATCTTTCCTACTTTTATATATACTCAAACAATATCTATCTCATTTGGCTAAGTTATGATTAATATGGATTTTCGTTTCGCGGGTGCTTTACTCTCTACTGCTCTTATCTCACCTCTTGCAGTCGCCGCACCAACCATAGTGCCTGATGCACCTGTTTTAGGTGCTAATGGCTACGTTCTTATGGATTACCATACCGGCCGAGTATTGGTCGAAAAAGATGCGCACACTAAACTAAACCCAGCTAGCCTGACTAAATTGATGACAGCCTACGTGGCTGGGCAAGAGATACAATCAGGTAATATTGGTAAGCACGATAAAGTGGTTATCAGTAAGAATGCTTGGGCCAAAAAATTCCCAGATTCATCAAAGATGTTCATTGAAGTGGGGAAAACCGTTGATATGATGGATCTTTACCGTGGTTTGATTGTTCAATCTGGTAATGATGCGAGTGTTGCCATTGCGGAGCACGTTGCGGGTTCACAAGACTCTTTTGTTGCTTTGATGAACTCATGGGCTCAGCGATTAGAACTGAACAATACCGGGTTCACCAATCCCCATGGCTTAGATAGCGATGGACTTTACTCCACCCCTTATGACATTGCGACTTTAGGTCGTGCGATCATTCGTGACCTTCCAGAGATCTACCCACTATATAGTGAGCGTTCATTTAAATATAACGGCATTACTCAATATAACCGTAACGGCCTGCTTCGTGACAGAAGCATGAATGTTGATGGTATGAAAACGGGCTATACACGTGGAGCAGGCTATAGCTTAGCGAGTTCAGCAACGAGCGGTAACATGCGATTAATCTCAGTTGTTATGGGGTCAAATAGTGCCAAAAGCCGTGAAGCAGAAAGTAAACAGTTATTGAGCTATGGCTTCCGTTTCTTTGATACCGTTTCTCCTAACTCTGCGGGCGATGAGATTGCGATGCCAAGAGTGTGGATGGGCGAAAAAGATAACGTAGCAGTCGGTGTTGCTGAAGATATTTTCTTAACGCTGACTAAAAGTGATATCAGTAAGTTGACTGCGAGCATCGAGATAAACCAAGAGTTGACGGCACCGATTCGCAAGAATGATATTTTAGGCAGTGTTTCTTACCTTGTGGAAGGCGAGCAAGTTGCACAATCATCATTAGTCGCTCTTGATGATGTAGAAGAAGGTAGCTTTTTCAAGAAAGCAATGGATTGGTTTAAGCGTCTAATCGCGAGCTTTTTCTAACCAAACCTCTAGGCACTAGCTAAGTTACATCTCTAAAGCCTTAGTAGTTTAGAGCCAAAAGGTCACATTGATTGTGACCTTTTTTGTGCGTGGAACAAAAACAGTGAAACTAAATATAGGTAATTTTGTGATTGTAAGTGCACTGCAAAACATTGGTCAAAACCTGACGATTGGCTGACATGTTATCAATGGATTAACGCAAAATTCATCCATATTTGGAATGCTAGAGAACGTTACCGTGCAGTTTACTCAACAAGATAGAGATGCCCTATACACCACTTGGATGTCACAAAAAGCCAAGATGAGACTGACCCAGATGGAAATGGCCAAAAAGATGGGGATGACGCAAACTGAGTTTTCAGAACTCCTTCGGGGCAATACAGAGCTTTCTATGGAATTTGTACATCAATTTTGCAGCAACCTCCATGTTGATGCGTACCACATCGTGCCATCGTTAAAACTCACCAATAAATCAGCACAACAGTTGGTTACATTGAAAAGTACCATATCCTTTGATGGTGAAATCCAGCGAGTTTACGCTCAAGGAAATCAAGTTGTTGTTGAGTATGTCCACACTGTTGTCTAGTACCAATTGGTTTTAGTTATACTGTTCGAACTTATCCATACAACTGTTCAATAATTATTCTTTTATCTAGTTTTTATATGGTATACCATACTGTCACATTATCAGGTGTGGTATCCATTATGAACAATACATTTACAAAACTTCTCATCATAACTGTTACAGGCTTATTGTTAATTGGCTGTAGTAACATACCACGTGTTCACGCTACCAAATTTACCTCTTATGAAGATTTCTCAGCAGGGCCTGAAGGTGGTGTTGACCTTGTGTGGGCACGAATTGGCCTGCGTAATCAGGAAAGGCTGACAGCAAAACTCGATGAGTACGATTCTGTTGTTATAGACCAAGTATTTGTGGTTGCTGAAGAGGGGAGTATTGATGAGGAACAAATCGAAGAGCTTTCAAGTTATGTCATTGAACGCTTAAAGCAGAAGATAGAACCTTATAAAACTATCGTAGAAGAGCCGCAAGGTAACACGTTGAGATTGAGTGTTGCACTTAGTAATGTTGAAACCCCAAACCCTATCTTGGCAGTAACAAGCAGTATCCTTCCTTATGGGCTAGCTATTTCAACAATTTCAAAAATCACTACGGGTGAGCACACTAATGTAGGCAGTGCGACGATTGAGTTATTGGTCAGTGATGCACAGACAGGGAAACCTCTTTTCGCAGCTATAGACCGAGAGGCTGGTAATAAAGACTTCTCTACCATGATTGACGCTCTTGATGATGCCAAAGACGCAATTAACTTTTGGGTTGAACGCTTAGGTGTTACTCTTCAAGGCCCTGACTATCCTGAGAAATAGAGACCAGAGCAGATCTATGCTTGAAAAAGAGAACCTAGTAAAATTAGCAAGAATGCCAATGCCGTTTGGTAAATATGCTGGCCGAGCGCTGATCGATCTCCCAGAAGAGTATTTGCTGTGGTTTGATAAGAAGGGATGGCCATCTGGTGAGCTTGGAGAGCTTCTAAAACTCTGTTTAGCACTCAAAATAGAAGGGTTAGACAGCGTAGTAAAGCCCTTAAAGCGTATGTAACCTGCCACAGAAACTCCCTATTTTTAACTAAAAGACTTACTATGAATTTTGATATCAATACACTGAAACATCACCAACTGGTCGAAGATGGTCAATTAGAGGGGTGTTACATTCATCAGCCTGCCCAAGGTAGCCAGCAAGATGACAAAGCAGTTTTGGCAGAACGCCACGCGCTGGAAAAGTTAGGGTACAAGGTAATACAAGTTAAAGCTAAAGGCGGAACAACGACGTTTGCTGAGGCGATGCAAAAGTTTGCGAAGAAGACGGGTCATCAGCTTAAGTAATTAGTCATACCAACCGAACAAAAAACCTTAACCTCTTCGATAACACCATGTGCATTCATGCACAAGAGTCTGACCATCAGGCTGACTCTATTTTGCCCTACATTTTATAATCAGTGCAGTGTCTACTGATCTGATTTCCTGCCAGTTTGTCTATCTAATGAAGCTTTCTTGCCATCAGTTGAATTGACGAAATTACGATCTTTGTTTATCTTAATATGAACACCGACTGATTCACTCACGGTACGTGAACACTAGTATTAATAGTCAAGGTAACCAAGTAGGTAGAAGACTAGGGGCAGCTCCCATTATTAGTTGATGAGATCTCAATAGAGCCATTGTGAATCCTAATTGAAGTTATCCCATAAAGGAGGCTTCGGCTGATTGTCTTGTGCTAAAAAGACATTCAGCATGTAATTAGGATATTACTATGCCTGTAAAAACACTCCACACTTCTTCTGAAGCCAAAAAACACTATAAAAGCATTTCTTACGAAACCCTATTAGCAAGCTGGCTATTACATGATGGTTGGGAAGTATTTATGCCCATGATTGATCATGGTATGAAGACTGATGTGCTTATTTCTGATGGGAACAAATTCTACCGCATTCAAGTAAAGTCGGTAGAGTGCTTTGATGAAAACACCGTTGTTACTGACCAATGGCAGAATGCACAGATTGATTATGTAATATATTTCTCAAGATGTTCAAATTGGGGATACATTGCGCCGCCTTTTAAGGGAAAAAGGAGAGTTAATCACTCCGAGCATGTAAGGTTTCACCAACACCCCAAGAACTTTCTCAAAGCTTTTAGTCGGGCTTAATAAACCGTACTCATGAGGAAAAATCGTGAACAGTTAGTCAGTAATATATTACTGACTAACGTTGTTTGCGCACCGACAGAATAGCTCGGTGATCACAAGTGGAAATACGGACTTTGTGACTCGGAAATGCCCCATTCCTTCTCAGCGTTGCTGTTTTTACCTTTCTCGTTAGTACTAAACTAGATTTATTTATACTTCTAGGTTGCATGTAACGTTACTTTTTAATTGTGCATCTTTTTGTTACGTTAGGAGTTGATTGATGTAATCACGTTTTGAATCTCAAGGACGGTTTGGTGGGAATTAAAGGTTATACATTTAAGTCAAGGGCTTGTTCAGTAGGATATTTTTCTATTCATGGTGT
>NZ_JAKJSV010000007.1:0-394162 GCF_050337325.1 Vibrio kyushuensis | reverse complement strand
CCTTAAGGGTTGTTCAAGACTAGAACGTTGATAGGCAGGGTGTGTAAGTGCTGTGAGGCATTGAGCTAACCTGTACTAATTGCCCGTGAGGCTTAACCATACAACACCCAAGGGGTTTTGATTGGGCTCAAAGCAAGAACATATTTGAATGTGTAGATAGAACTTTTATTAATCAGTTTTCCGAATTTTAGAATTTGCTTGGCGACCATAGCGTTGCGGACCCACCTGATCCCATGCCGAACTCAGAAGTGAAACGCAGTAGCGCCGATGGTAGTGTGGGGTCTCCCCATGTGAGAGTAGGACATCGCCAGGCTTTAAATATCGTTACTTGTTCAAGCAGGTAACAACATCATCAGTGCACTAATCTGACGATGAAGATTTACGGAGAGATGGCTGAGTGGTCGAAAGCACCGGTCTTGAAAACCGGCAAGGGTTTGTAGCCCTTCTAGGGTTCAAATCCCTATCTCTCCGCCACATTAGAAAGCCCAAGTCGAAAGACTTGGGCTTTTTTCTATTTGGAAGAAAATAATCCGCACTCTTTATTGCTATTCCTATCCAAATATCGACATATGTTTATCAAGCCCCTATCTAACGATAGGGGCTTTTTCATATCGGTCATTAATGGACCGCCCGTCAACGAATGACACTAACTATATTGACGTACAGCAGCGAGTAAACACTTCCACTAGTTACAGCAAGCTTACTCTATGTGATGAAGCTGCTGATCCATGCTCAACTCTTACGAAGAGATATAAAAAGTTAGGCATAATTTAGGCGAGGCATGAATGGCATCTATGCTTAGGAAGAAAGTAGCGGGTAATAAAAATGCCATTGAATAATCAATGGCATTGGAAAGGATAGGTATCTTCTTAGGTAATAGCGTTTAGCCTAAATGGCCAAGTACGTTAATGTTTTTGTCTTCTGGTATCTCATTATAAGAAAGAACAACTAAGCCTTTCGCAAAGGTTCTAGCGTAGCGAGATAGTAATGGCCTTAGCTGAGGAGCAACGAGTAAAACCGGTTTGAATCCATTTTGCTTTAACTGTTCACGAATGTTTGGCATGTTTTGCTGAAGTTGCGCTAATAAATTGGGCTCGACTGGGAAGCTATCTAAGGCAACTGCACCCGTTTGTTGAGCTTTAGTCAAAGCTGTCATGAGCATTTTCTCTAGAGCATCACTGAGTGTGAAGATATTAAAGTCATTGCTATTACCGAGCAGAGTACTGGTCAGCGTTCGCTTCAATCCACATCGTACATCTGAAGCAATCAGAATCGGGTCTTTCGTGACCTCACTGCTTTCAAGCATGATGGCAGCAATATTAACCATGTCTTTAATCGGTACTTGATCAACAAGCAGTTGGCGATAAACCCGCATTTGTTGTTGATGGGTTAATTGTGTCGATAATGCTTCAGCAAGTTTAGGTGAATGCTGCGATAACCGCTCCATGACTCTTTCTACATCATCATGACCGAATAGCTCTGAAGTATGCTCTTTAACGATTTTACTTAAGTGTGTTGCGATAACTGTAGCGCCGTCAACAACAGAGTAGCCAAGGTTAAGTGCTTGTGGTTTGTTGGTCGGTTCAATCCATACTGCATCTAAGTTGTACGCGGGGTCTTTTCCAAGAACGCCATCAAGTTGTCCGTATACTTCCCCGACTGCTAACGCCATCAGACGTTCAGGATCGATTTCACCTTTACCTAAAACCTCACCATACAGAGAGAGTGTGTATTGCGTTGGTTTTAGCTTGAGGTTATCTCGAATCGCTATTTCAGGGATTAAAAATCCAGCTTGCTCAGTAATGGTTTTACGAACGCCTCGAACTCTTAATGCTAAAGGTTCCCCTTGGTTTTTATCCACTAAATTAACCAGTCGGTAGCCAAGTTCAAGTGACAAGGCATGTACTGCGGGAACATCTCCCCAAGTCAGTGTAGGTATATTGTCTTGAGCGATGGCTTCTGCAACCGCCTCGGCTTGTTCTAATGGTTCGGGATTGAGGGTTTGCTTCGCTTGGCGCCATGCTGCAAAGGCGAGCAGTGCGGCAAAGCTGAAAAAGGCCAAATGTGGCATTCCTGGAACAATACCAATCACAAACATAACGCCAGAAGCGGTTGCTAAGGTAGTAGGCGAAGCCAGCATCTGTTCTTGAACATCATCGGATAGCTCGCCAGAGTCACTGACACGAGTAACAATGATTGCTGCCGCTACTGCCAATAATAGCGAAGGAATTTGAGCAACAAGACCATCACCTATAGTCAGTAATGCAAATCGTTGGAATGCTTCAGCTGCGCTTAGGTCGTGCTGAACCATACCAATAGTGACACCGCCCAAAATATTGATGATCAGAATCATCATTGCCGCTATTGCATCGCCTCGGACAAACTTGGACGCACCATCCATAGAACCATAGAAGTCAGCTTCTCGCGCTATCTCTCGACGACGTGATTTAGCTTGCTCTTGATCGATCAAACCAGCATTTAGGTCAGCATCAATCGCCATCTGTTTACCGGGTAGAGAGTCTAAGGTAAAACGTGCAGACACTTCAGATATACGTTCTCCACCTTTGGTGATCACGACAAAGTTAATGATCATCAATATGACGAATACAACGATACCGACGAAGTAGTTACCGCCGATCACCACGTTACCAAAGGCTTGAATAACCTTACCAGCAGCGTCACCGCCATTGTGACCTTCAAGCAGAACGATACGTGTTGAAGCCACATTCAATGTCAGTCGCATTAAGGTTGCGACTAATAAAATCGTTGGGAAAACACTAAATTCAAGTGGTCGTTTACTCGATACCGCAACTAAAAGTACGATGACGGCAAGGACGATATTAAAAATAAACAGCGCATCAAGAAGAAACGGCGGCAATGGCAATATCACCATTGCGAGCACGGTCAGCAATAAGATTGGAATACCAAAATAATTGCTCTTAATTGCAGGGAATAGCATGTTTAACTTTTCTTTCATAAGTGATTACTCAATATTTTTGCGACATAGCATCGCCTAATCAGGTGTTATGTCGCATCAGTCGTGACGCAGTTCGTTAGGTATAATTAAAGTTGGTAATGGTGTTGGCTGAACTTGTTTGGTTTGTTTGTACTCTTTAAGCTGCATGACATAAGTCAGTACATGGGCGATAGCAACAAATAATGGTCCTGGCACCTCTTGGTCAATTCGAGTATTGAAGTACACTGCACGTGTTAGCGGTGGTAGACAGAGAACTTCGATATCATTTTGTTTAGCAATTGTTTGAATTCTTAGAGCCATCTCATCCTCACCTTTTGCGACAACAAATGGAGCACCTGCCCTAGATAGGTCGTATTTAATTGCCACGGCATAGTGAGTAGGGTTAGTAATGACAACATCTGCTCCCGGTACCGAGTTATCGATACGGCGTTGAGACATCTGCTGCTGAAGCTGCTTAATTTTCTGCTTAATTTCAGGCCGCCCTTCGGTATTCTTATGCTCCTCTTTCACTTCCTGTTTTGTCATCTTGAGCTGCTTAATATGGTTCCATAGCTGATAAGGCATATCGAGAAGGCCGATGAAGAGAACGACAAAACCAAAACAAATTATCGCCAAAATTAAATGGTTTAGAGTGAGAGCCACACCTTGCTCCAAAGGTGCACGCTGAGCAGAAATCAGTGAGAGCAAATTCGTGCTGAGCAGCAGATACATAACGCCGCCTATCAGCACGACTTTCAAAATAGATTTCACAAGCTCAACTAAAGATTTAATAGAAAACAGTCGTTTAAACCCTTCGATAGGACTTATTTTACTTAGCTTTGGTTTGATAAGTTTAAGAGACATGACCCAGCCACCTGGGATCATCGAGCTTAAAATAGTCACTAAAATGAGTACGGCAGCCATTGGAAGAAATAGTCCGCCAAGCAGTTGAACGCTCTCGCCTAGCTTTCTTAACATCACATCGGGTTGGCGGATATCATCATAGCTAAGCTGATAGTTAATGGTGAACAGCTTTACGGCTTGTTCACCTAAGTACGCCCCATAGGCCCACAAAAATAACGCAATGGCGATAAACAATACGCCAACGACAAACTCTTTGGAACGGGCCGCTTGCCCTTCACCTTTGGCTTTCTTTAACTTCTGATGACTGGGTTTTTCACTTTTATCCTGACTGGTTTGATTCTCTGCCATGTTAATTACCCCCCATTAATTTCATATCAGACAATATTTGATGGGTAAGCTCGGCGTAGATGCTTGGCAGGCCAGAAAGAGAAAGTAAAACAGCACATAGTCCTAGAATCATCGACATTGGAAAACCAAGGGCAAAAACGTTCAGTGATGGTGCCGCGCGGTTCATTACACCAAAGGTTAAGTTAACCGTTAGCATTGCCGCGATGGTTGGTAGAGCAATCGACACTGCAGCGGTCATCATCCAACTAAACAGGCCAATAAAATAACGTAGGGATGTTTCGCTAATCCCACTTCCAACCGGGAAGCGGTCAAAACTTTGCACAATGATGTCGAGGGCAACTAAGTGTCCATCTAAAGAGAGAAACATCAAAGTGGTGAACATCAAGAAGTAGTTACCGATGAGGGCAACAGTAATACCATTGGCAGGATCATTCATCATTGCCATACCAAGACCCATCTGCATCGAAATTATTTGCCCCACCATCGCCATAGCAGCAAATAGAAAGTGGAGACTGATACCCAGTAGTGTACCTATCGCGATCTGTTCAAGGGCGATCGCGACAGCGTGAACTGAAATGGGATCAACAGCTGGCATTGGCGGTAACAGTGGCGCAGCAATGAAAGAAATTATAAGCGCCAATAATATTCGGGCCCGATTGGGCATGAAGGCATTACCAAAAAATGGCATGGCCATAAAAGCGGCAGAAAAACGAAAGAACGGCCACCAAAGTTGACCGATAATTGAAGTGATTTCCGCAAAAGTTAGATTGACCATTGAGACTAACTGACAATCATTGGAATGGTATAAAACAGGTTATTAAAAAAGTCTGAGATGTTTCTAAGCAACCAACTTCCAGCAAAAATCAGCATCAACAAAGTTGTGATAAGCCTAGGTAAGAAACTCATCGTCTGTTCATTGATTTGTGTGGTCGCTTGGAAAATTGCCACAATTAAACCAACCAAAAGGCTAGGACCAATTAAGACCACCACCATGGTGATGATCATATATATCGCATCAGCATACAGGTTTGCAGTTACGGCACTGTTCATCACAATCCTCCGAAACTGGCACTTAAGCTGCCGACCGTCATAGCCCAACCATCCACCATAACAAAGACCATCAGCTTAAACGGCAGTGAGATAATCAATGGTGAAAGCATCATCATCCCCATTGCCATTAGAACACTGGCAACAACAATATCAATGATTAGAAACGGGATGAACAACATAAAGCCGATTTGGAATGCGGTTTTGAGCTCACTGATTACAAAAGCTGGCATTAATACCGCAAAGCTTATCTCTTCAGGCTCTAAATCAAGAGGGTCTCCGGCAATTCGTAGCATCTGTTCAAGCGAATTTTCGTAAGTTTGGCTGAGCATGAATTGACGAACTGGCTGTTCAGCAACAGCAAACGCTTGCTGCAAGGTGATCTCACCCGCCTCATATGGCTTGTAAGCATCTTCAAAAATCGGCGTCCAAACAGGTTTCATCAGAAGCATTGTCATAGTGAGTGCTATGCCAATTAAAATACGGTTTGGTGGACTTTGTTGTAGACCAAGAGCTTGACGCAAAATAGCCAATACAATGATGATCCGAGTAAAGCTAGTCATCATCATGAGCATGGCAGGTAAAAAGCTCAATGCCGTCATTAAAATCAGGATTTGAACTTTTACTGAGTACTCTTCACTGCTCCCACCGTCAGAGACAGTAAGAAAAGGAATACCTTGATCAGCCAAAGCTATATTGGAAAAAACCAACATAGCAATGACAATAAAAACACGAGCTAACATCGATACGTGCTTAGTTAGTAACGTCATTTAGCGCGTCTTCTGCAATGTCAGTGATGCGTAAACCATACTTATCATTGATAACCACTACTTCTGCATGGCCAAGTAAGTGACCGTTTACTTTCACGTCTAGTGGCTCGCCATTGAGCTTATCCAATTCAATGACTGAGTTAGGACCTACTTGCATTAATTCGCCTAGAGTCACAGCAGTACTCGCGACTTCGAGGGTAACGGTGACCGGGATTTGGCGGAAGAAGCTAAGCTCTCTCTCTGCCATTTTTGGCGCAGGGTCGACTTGTTCCTGTGGAGCGTTAAAAATATCTGCCACCTCAGCATCAAAGTTGAGGTCATCTTCAAGCATTAGGTCTAATGTTTCGTCGTTCATTTTTGAAAGTTCTCTGATGGGTTGATGTGATCGGTAATTTGTAATACTAAATGATTGTTTTGTTCAGACACGCGAGCTTTAAATAGCTTTTGAGAACCGGAACTTACTTCAACTAACTCTTTGATATCCGCGGAAATAATATCACCAACCTTGAGTTTGGATACTTGGCTAAGTGAGATTCGTTGGCTAGCCAAAATCGCATTGAGCTGGACAGGAACTTGCTGCAATTGCTTGCTACGTCGTTCGGCTATTTCCAGTGGATCGCGAATAACAGATGCCGTTGGTTGACCCAAATGAATCAACAGGTGGTCATCAATCTGCATACTCAGTTGGCCGGTGCTTTCACCAATAGTGATATTGAAAACTACGTGCAGTGTTGTTGTATCTAGAGGTGAGTGCTGACTGACCGTTTGCCACTCAGAACTCAATTGATTGAGTACCGTTGCCCCAAGCCTTGCTTGAACTCGCTTCTCACTAGAATTTAGCGGCGGATGAATAGGCGTATCTTGATGAACAAAGCTTGGTGCTCCGCCATAAAATGCATCTGCGATTTGTGTGATTAAATCACCACTGACCACAATCATGCTCATGCCATGATTGCGATTATGAGAAAAGTAGATCGGCTCATTATGAATTGGCGGTATGGATTGCATCTCAATGCTGATCTCCGCAACCTTTACGACCGTATCACTTCTTCGAGTCATGCTATTAATGGTTAGCTTTAACTGCTCTTCCGATTTATTAAGTAACGGAATTAAGTTTTGTCTAGCCATGTTTAATGGTCGGCCTAATGTGCGAGTGTCTATATTGTGCACAATGACATTATCCGATTCTCTTTTAAGTTTTGCGTTATCTGTCTTTATATTATTTTTCATATTTAAATCTAGGTTAGCTCGTGATCTAGCCATGGCTAGAAAGGAATATATATGAAAGGTATTTCTTTAATATATTTGTTAATAATGTCTAAACTTTTTGAACGGCTTAATTAAGCATTAATATTAAATAAAATAGTAACGGTTTATTAATATAAGTGAACCAAGATCCCAATTTGATTTTTTTAGCCTTTCGTCATGGAAATGTTAACTAACTGTCTGAAATTGTGAAATATAGCCATATTTACATTTAATTTTGTATCTTGCTGTAACAAAGCGTCAATGAACGGGTTGTGTTTTAGTCTAAAAAACAACCTTGCTGTGATCTTAATGCAATCATATGCAATGAATAAGTATATATTTATAGTAATTTACCAACTCAATAAATAGCATGATTCGTGTTTTAAATAAGTCGTTACCTGATAGTTATATTAATTTATTAATGACATTTTTATTAATTAATATAATTTGGCATGTAGATCACATTGCAAATTATTAGGTGAAATAAAAGTTTAATTTTTCATTGTTAATTGTCGTTTGTTCGATCCTATTTAAATTTTGCTTAATGGAGTGAGTGAGAGCTATGAAAGTGATAAATGTGGTGATGTTGACAGCGATAGGGTTCTTACCTTTACCTGTTATCGCTAACTCAATACAAAAACCACTCGATCAGGTCCAGTGGCACTTTAGCGGCGATCGTTTTCATTGCCAGATGGAAACTCCGCTAGAGTTTGATGGTGATGCAGCGGTTATCGTACGTTCAGGCAAGCAACCATACTTAACACTGAGTACCTTTCAGAGACCTTACTTTGTTGATAGCACTTGGCTCAATATTAATGATGAGCCGTGGAAAGAAAACAGCAACAGTTTGCCTTGGATAGAGGGCCGAACTCGAGGGGCACAAGAAATTGTCTTTCAAGACAGCCATAAAATAAAAAGCTTACTGAACAAAATGGAAAAAGGAGCATGGGCACAAGTCTCAGCTCAGTATAACCAGCATCAGCAAGTGAAAACCTGGGATCTACCGTCCGTTAATTTCTCACAAAGTTTGCAAGAAATGAAAGCTTGCATGACTAACTTGCTGCCGATGGATTACCCGCAAGCGAAAGATAATTTGTTCCATTTTCCATTGGGCTCAAGTGAACTCTCCCTTCAGCAGAAACTGAATATCGCTGATGTCGCTAGTTATGTTCACTACGACACCTCGGTTACGACTATTCTGGTTGATGGTCATACTGACAACAGTGGCAACTCACTCAATAATTTAGGCTTGGCTCGCGAACGTGCTAAATCAGTGATAGCAGAGTTCAAAAAATCCGGCCTTGATACCAAGAAAATTCAATTAAGAGCACACGGACATCGCTACCCGCTCAAGGCAAATAACAGTGAGGCAAACCGTGAACTTAATCGACGTGTGCAAGTTCGCATTGTTCGTAGTGATAAGAGCAGGAGTGATCAGGCGTGAACCGAGTAACTGCTACAGAAGTCATCGTTGCTCATAACGATGTGCAGCAACTAGAAAAAACACAAATGATGCTACAAGAATCAGGGTATCGCTGCCGAGTTGTAACTACCGGCTTTGATGCACTTATCTACTTGAATGCATCACCAGAATCGATATTGATTGTCTCTTCAGAGCTACCTGATATGTCCTTAATTGAGGTAGTGGAGAAGTCAAAACACCTCAATCCGTATTCTGCTCTGATCGCTATCGTTGATTATCAACAGCATGATTTAGCCAGCCGTGCCATGCGTGCTGGCGCATCAGATTATTTGTTAACACCCTACCAACCAATGCAGTTGGTCGAGTTGCTTCAGCGCGTCAATACTGTGCGTTCCTCTTCGCCAAATTTAATTGCCTCTAGCTGGCGCAGTCAGCAAGTATTGCAATTGGCTCATCGCGCTGCAAAAACAGACGCGACGGTGCTCATTACTGGTGAGTCAGGAACAGGTAAAGAAGTGCTTGCCCAATATGTGCATCAGCATTCGCAACGAAGTGAAGGGCCATTTGTTGCAATTAACTGCGCAGCCATCCCAGAGACGATGTTAGAAGCGGTATTGTTTGGTCATGTTAAAGGCGCGTTTACCGGTGCAACTGCTGCTCAAGCAGGTAAGTTTGAAGAAGCCAATGGCGGAACCTTATTGCTCGATGAGATTGGTGAGATCCCATTAGCGGTACAAGCGAAGCTGTTGCGTGTTCTTCAAGAGAGAGAAGTTGAGCGTTTGGGTAGCCATAAGTCAATTGCTTTGGATGTTCGAATTATTGCGGCAACGAACGTCAATCTACAAGAGGCTGTGAGCCAACGTCTGTTCCGGCAAGATTTGTATTACCGGCTTGATGTGTTACCACTTCAGTGGCCACCACTTCGTGAGCGAAAAGAAGATGTCCTTCCACTAGCAAAGCACTTTATTGCCAAATACAACCAAGGTTGCACAGAGACCTGCCGTTTATCTGCAGAAGCAGAAAATAGCTTACTGGCTTATGACTGGGTGGGAAATATTCGAGAGTTAGAAAACACCATTCAACGAGCCTTGGTCATGCGCCACTCTACATGGATTACCCCTCAAGATTTGATGCTGCCAGTCAACGACTCTATGACGGTGACGCTGAGTGATCATTCGGCTCATTCGGTCAATCAACCTAATCAAGTTTGCTATCAAAGTGGGTTGAAAGACAGTAAGAAAAAAGCTGAAAACCAATTCATCTTAGACACATTAGCGAAATTTAATGGTCGTCGAAATTTAACCGCAGAAGCACTTGGTATTACCACTCGTGCTCTGCGCTACAAGATCGCCGCTATGCGGGAGCAGGGCATCAACGTCGATGCAGTCTCGCATTATTCTCATTCAGCCGCTTAATTAACAGCTACATAATTAATAGAGAGCAGTTTATGTCAAACCCTCCTTCGGTAATGCAGCAGGACATGATGCAGCGAATGGCATCAATGCGCGATCATGCCCACCAAGGCATCAGTGTGATACCGAATCAACAAACGATTCAAAGTGACAATTTCCAAAGTGCGATGCACCAAGCGGTGCGACGCGTTGATAACCATCAACAACACGCGAGTCAAATGACGGCTGATGTAGATGCAGGACGCTCTGATGATTTGGTTGGCGCCATGGTTGCCAGTCAAAAAGCCAGTATTTCTTTTCAAGCACTGACACAAGTACGCAATAAGTTAATGGCTGCGTATGACGATGTACTGAAGATGCCATTGTAGTGAGAATCAAATGAGTACAACAATTGTAGAAAACCCGCCAAGTTCCGAATTACCAAAATGGCAACAATGGCGAGAAACGGCTAAAGAACAGATTGGGAAGCACAGTAAAGTTGCGCAAATTACCGCGCTAACTGTACTAATTTCATTATTCATCGTTGTGATTCTGTGGAGTCATACTAGCCCTTATAAGGCGTTGTATGGTGAAAATGAACGCTACGACAGTGCAGAAATCTTAGAGGTTCTGAGCCAAGTTAAAATTGCCCATCAAATTGATCGTGTTACCGGTCAAATTCTGGTCCCAGAAAATAAGCTAGCTGACGCTCGCATCACTTTAGCCGCACATGGAGTATCGGCTAAGTTGCCACCAGGTTTGGATATTCTAGATAAAGCGACCGGGCTTGGTACCAGTCAATTTATTGAAAGTGCTCGCTATCGCCAAGGGTTAGAAGGCGAGCTTGCCCGTACTATTCTTGCAATCAATGTGGTTAATCACGCTCGTGTCCACTTAGCGATTCCAAACCGCACCCTGTTTGTTGGTATTAATGAAGAAAAACCATCTGCCGCGGTCATGCTAGACCTACTGCCGGGTAAACAATTAGGCCCTTCGCAAGTTGAGGCGATTGTGAACTTAGTGAGTGGCAGTATTTCAGGTATGCCAGTGGAAGGGGTTTCGGTCATCGACCAGTTTGGCAACCTACTCAGCGCAGATTTGAAAAATGGCAATAACGGACGTTTAAGCGTGCAGAACCATGAAATGCAGCAGCGCATCGAAAGAGATATTGTTCGCCGCGCAGGCGACATGCTTGCGCCTTTACTTGGTGTTGGTAACTTCCGTGTTCAAGTGGCGGCAACGCTTAACTTTGACCAAGTCGAAGAGACGCATGAGTCAATCGACAGCGACCCTGTAGTACGTACCGAGTTCAATAAGCAAGACAATACGTCAGGTCAGTTGGCTCTGGGTATTCCGGGATCACTGAGTAACCAAGCTCCAGCAGGAGAAGAGGCAACCAATGAGTCTCGTAACGAACGTGCAGAAAGCACTCGTCATTATGATGTAGGACGTAAAGTTAGACACACACGCCAAGCGCAAGGTTCGGTTGATCACCTTTCTGTTTCAGTACTGATTAACGATGCAACCAATGAGCAAGGCTGGCAACCAGAGCAGCTAGAGCAAGTTGCCCAAATGATTAAGGATTCAGTGGGATATATGGATGAACGTGGTGATCAATTTAGCTTACATGCCTTTAATTTTGCACAAGCACCAACAGTAGTCGCTGAGCCTCTACCGTGGTGGCAACAAGCACAGAATCTAATGCTGATTCAGTACACCATTTATGGACTGATTGCGCTGAGCTTTATTCTGTTTGTGTTGCGCCCACTTGTAAATGCACTAAAAACATCGACCCAAGCATCATCAGGTCTGGCGGCAGCGAGTGGCTCTCAATCAGCACTGGGTTCACAAACTAGTGGTGATGCCATTGAAGCTCCGAATACCGCAGATGAACTGGGGAGTATCGGAAGTCATATTGATAATGAACAAGATCTTGCCGACGCACTGTTGAATTCAGTTCAATTTGGTGGAGCAGCGGAATCAGGAAATACGATAGCAACTGACCTTTATGATCTTCCCCCATCAGGCTCGAATCTAGAAGTTCAGGTTGAACATTTACAGAAGCTCACTGACGCTGAATCAGAACGTGTCGCAGATGTGGTTAAAAAATGGGTGAGCAACAATGAGTCTTAATAATATGTCTTTTCCAGATGAAGTTTTACTCGACCCCGTCGAGCAAGCAGCTATTTTGTTGCTAAGCATGGGTGAAGATTCTGCGGCGAAAGTCATGGGTCATATGTCTCGAGACGAGCTCCTTAAAGTGAGCCATGCCATGGCGCATCAATCGGCAATTCGCAGTATTGAAGCTCAGTACGTTTTACAGTGTTTTTTCAATGAATTCAGAGCTCAATCTGGGATCAGTGGCGCATCGCGTACCTTCTTACAACGCACGCTAGATAAAGCACTTGGTGGTCGACTCGCTCGTAGCTTACTCGATAGCATTTACGGCGATGAAGTCCGAACTATTATGCAGCGCTTACAGTGGATTCAACCGAATCAGTTGGCGCGTTTCTTAAGCCATGAACATATTCAAATGCGAGCGTTGTTCATTGCATTTTTACCTGCAGACATCGCTTCTGCAACCTTGGTTGAGTATGACAAAGAGACGCAGCACGACTTGCTGTATCGCATTGCCAACTTAACCGAAGTGAACAAAGAGGTAGCTCAAGAGCTGAAAGATCTCGTTGAACGTTGTATCGAGTACTTGGCAGAAAACTCCAGTTCGGTCGTTGAAGGTGAACAGCAGGCGGCTGATATCATCAACCGTTACCAAGGTGACCAAGCCGGTCTTATGCAGGCCTTAGGTGATCAAGACCATGAGTTGGTCGATCGTCTGAAAAATAAAATGTACGAATTTGGTGTGCTTACTCGTCAATCGGAAGCGGTTCGTACGCGAATCATTGAAGAGATCCCAGTTGAAACGCTGGCTCTGGCTCTTAAAGGCGCAGATACACAAACACGCAAATCTATTTTGGCTATTTTACCTCGTCGTATGCGTCAGTCGTTTGAGTCTGAAATCGCAATGTTGGGCAAAGTGTCTGTTAGCCAAGTGAAGAAAGCGCGTGATGAAATCATGGAATATGTCCGTGATCTCAATGAAACAGGTCAGATCAATCTACAACTTTACCAAGAGAAAACGGTGGAATAACGATGTTTAAACGAAATCGAGTGATGCGCCTAGCGCCTCATGAATATCGAAGCCATCGCTTTCCTCCTTTGGTTGATTCTGCACAGTTAGCAGCATCGGCTGTTTCTCAGGTTGAGCAGGCAACACCGGCCGATGAGTTTGGTTTTGATGACTTTGATATGGCCGTTGACCTTGACCGAGAGTTTAGCTTTGAGCTAGATGGCGACTCATCCCTGACGGGTCAGGGTGAAGACACTGAAGCTGGACATCAACCTGCCGGTAGTGGTGATATTCAAGAGCAGTACAGTCAAGGTTTTCAGCTAGGCATGACTAAAGGTTATGACGAAGGTCTGCAAGAAGGCATTGAAAAGGGGCAACTGCAAGGCTTTGAACAAGGGCTTGTGAAAGGTCAGCACCAAGGCATAGAGCAGGGTATCTCGGAAGGTAAAAAAGAGTTCCTAATTGCCAGTGCTCCCTTTGCAAGCATGAGCGAGAAAGTCGAGCGTCTGTTTGCAGAGCAAGAACGTCGCCAACGAGAGTTAGTGTGTGAATTGGTGCAAAAGGTTGCTCAGCAGGTCATTCGCTGTGAATTAGCTCTGCAACCACAACAGATATTAGCCCTTGTCGAAGAGACACTTGAAACTCTGCCGAGTGAGCCGCAAGGAATCAAAGTTCTGATGGCTCAAGAAGAGTTCGCTCAGATTGAAAAAGTAGCCAGTGAGAAAATTACAGAGTGGAATATCGTCTGTGATCCGAGCTTACGCCAAGGTGATTGCCGTATTATCACTAAAACAGCAGAAGCAGACGCTGGATGTGAATTGCGTTTAGAAACATGCATGAATTCAGTTAAAGAGCACCTGCTTGATGAAGCTAGCAGTGTCGATGTGAAGCTGCCAAAAGCCTCTGTTGACGCAGCGCACGCTTATCAAGCTGAACTTGAGCCACAAGTATGAATAACGGCATCGATCAACGACTGCAAGACGCGATGGCCTCGTTAGGGGCTGTCCCTATTGCAAAAGTTACGGGACGCTTGGTTAAAGTCACTGGATTGATGCTTGAAGCGGTCGGTTGCCGTTTATTGACTGGGCAGCGTTGCCTAGTTGAAACAGGCAGTGGGGAAAAAATTGAAGCTCAAACGGTAGGCTTTCATCATGATGTTGCTTACTTAATGCCGATTCGACCCGCGACTGGGCTTTTTTCTGGTGCGAGAGTCTGGCCGATTGAAGGGGAATCTCAGCTAAAAATCAGCGATCAATGGCTTGGTCGTGTGGTTAATGGCATGGGGGAGCCGATTGATGGTTTGTCGGACTTTCGTGGCGGCGAAACGATTTGCCTGCAAGGTAAAAGTGTAAACCCAATGTCACGTCAGCCAATCCGTGAACCCTTGGATGTTGGGGTTCGAGCTATTAACAGCATGCTCACGGTTGGCAAAGGTCAGCGAATGGGACTATTTGCTGGCAGTGGTGTTGGTAAGAGTGTGCTGCTTGGTATGATTACTCGTCAAACGGAAGCCGATATTGTCGTTGTTGGACTCATTGGTGAACGTGGGCGAGAGGTCAAAGAGTTTATCGATCACGCACTGGGTCCAGAAGGGTTAGCGCGAGCAATTGTAATAGCCTCACCTGCAGATGAGTCACCTTTGATGCGCCTTAGAGCGTCACAGCTATGCCACCGAGTTGCAGAGCATTATCGTGATCAAGGTAAGCATGTTCTGTTACTGATGGACTCACTCACACGCTTTGCTATGGCCCAGCGAGAAATCGGCCTTGCTTTGGGCGAGCCTCCTGCAACCAAAGGTTATCCGCCATCGGTATTTAGTATGTTGCCTCAGCTTGTTGAGCGCGCAGGGAATAGCTCGAATCCAAATGGCAGCATGAGTGCTATTTATACCGTATTAACCGAAGGTGATGACCAACAAGATCCGATAGCGGATAGTGCGCGAGCTATCTTGGATGGTCACATAGTACTTAGCCGTCAACTGGCGGAATCAGGACACTACCCTGCTATTGATATCGCTCAGTCAATTTCACGCACCATGCCACTGGTAGTGAGCAAAGAACAAGTCCAAGACATCATGCAGTTCAAGCAGTGCTACAGCCGATATCAAGAGGTCAAAGAGTTGATCCCACTGGGGGGTTATCAGCCTGGTAATGACTTATTGATGGATACGGCTGTTCGTGTTTATCCGAATCTTATGAGTTTCTTACAGCAGTCACAAGACGAGGCATCTTCGCTTGATGACTCGACGTCACAGTTAAAATCATTGATTGAAGAGGTGAGTAATGGCTAGATCGTTTGGTTCATCAATAAGCTCTGGGTTGGCTAAGTTTCGCGATATTAATCAAGACCAATTAGAACGCTTAAGTCAGCAATTGCAAAAACAGCAAAACCAAAGTGAGCAGCACCAAAGCCATGTGAATCAGTTGATAGAAATCTATGACTCGGTTCAGGTTAACGGTGGAGAAAGCGCAATGGCGTGGTGCAATCGCGATCAACTGCGAGGAAACCTGCAACATTTGCAGTCTCTTCAACAGCAACAACTCGCCCTAGCAAAAGCCGAGCATAGACGCATTCAGCAGCACGTACTCAATCAAAACATTAAAGTGAAGTCGCTTGATACTGTTCTTGATAAACGCCGCAGAGAGGCGCTACAAAAAGAGAACCGTATCGAGCAAGCGATGAATGATGAGATTGGGGCACAGCGTTATACGATTAATAAGCTAAATGCGAGCCGACAGACGATCAACAAATAACAGCGATGAGAAACAAATCACGTAGAAATAAGCGTTTAGACTTCGGTTTAAGCGCTTTTTTGTTATGAGCGTATTTTTAAGAAAGTAAGTTTGGACTGCTAGCGCAAGGTTTTGAAGAGTGCTTAATCGGTAGAGGGAGATAAGCGAAAGCGGGGACAGTGGCTTTCGCTGATGATATTGAGTGCTATTGTTTTTTGAAAGCTATTGTTATTAAGAGCTATTCAGGCGAATAGAGTTGTGGAGAACTGTCTTGCGTTAACTGACTTAAGATATTTTGTTGCATGTCGAGCAGCGCGTTATTGCGTTCGTTTTGCGCTTTACATTGCTCGATAAGGCGATGCAAATCATTCCAATCAGACGCTAATGGTTTAGCTAGCTTATTCGGCAGAGCAGCAACGAGTTTCGCCACGCCACTGGCATCTGCTGAAACACCGATCTGAATGAGTAACTGAGAACGGTGCTTGGAGCGAGTTTCTAGGTAGCTTAGAAAACTCTTATGCTTGCCTGAGATCTGAGAGAGCTTTTCTGTCTCTCTTTTTATGAGTAATTTATGTTGAACCACCATCAATTCAAGCAGCCGCTGATAATCATTCAGGTCGGCTTTGACCTCAACAATAAACTGCTTAATTGCGGTTGAACGAGAGGTATTGATTGGCGTCACACTCATAATGGTTTTTCTCAATCGCGTTGATGGGTCGTTTTGATGGCACCAGCTAACTCATCAAGGTCGATATTATAATCACCCTTTAATAATTGAGCGCGAATTTCATTTACACGAGCCAAGTCGACTTCAGGAAGTTGACCTAATTCTTTTTGTAACGACTCTAACGTACGAGCTTCTTGGCTAACCTTTTGCTCAAGCGTTGTTTCTTTGTTCGTTTTTACATCGCCCGCTTTACTTTCTGTGTGAGTAGAAGGCTTTACAGTTTGGTTGAAAACGGTGTGATTACCGTTGTTGCCAATATTAATCATCGGGCATTCCTTGAGTCTGGTTCTGTTATCTTTTTAAAACGACCGTCTTTTTCATTCTCTTAAAGCAAACTAGGCGTCTATTTGAAATTAAATAAGGCGGTTTTTTCAAAAAAGCGTGTGCACTTTTCCACTCTCTGTCACTACCGCTCGAATTGTCTTTCCCGAGCTATTATTACGCACTCTGATCTGTTGCTGTAAGTAGCCACTATCGAGGGCGGTTCCTAGCATAGATGTGGAAAAGTTGTCGCCAACGGCTTCGATCATGAGGCTATCACCTTTATTGATAATATATGGGTGACTGACTCGTTCTGGTGAGAGTAACTGACCACTACGAACTTGTCTTAGTGTGCGCTGACCAATCACCGTGTTTGAGTGCGAAATAAAATCACGATTTATCGAGGCTAAGTTGGTGGGCTTAGTGAATAAATCGTCACTGACTAGCAAGGTGTCTTTGGCAACGGTGCGGCTGACATAGATCATTGGGACGACCAAGTCGACCGTTGCTTGAGCGTTTACAGACCAATCTTTGCTACCTTGGCATTGAACATTAAAGCGCAATCGACCTGCAGGATATAGCCTGTTGTCACGACGTGTAATCTCAAGCGGTTGTGAGCACGATGTGAGTCGATGGCTTCCCTTAGGGAGCGTAATCGTGACGCTTTTAGAGCTAGCTTGCCATCTGTTTTGGACAATGACTTGGCTTAACAGTTGTTCAATATGTTGGTTCAACACTCGTTGAATTTCAGGGTTATCTCTTGTCGATATTGTATCTTTAGCGTGCACAGAAAATGCCGTTACTAGGCTAACAAATACCACACTCCATTGCGTTCTATTCATCATTGTTGTCACTTTTCATTAGGCACTTCCTCTTCTTAATTCTTTACTTCCCATGAGCGGAAATGACTCTTCCTATTTTAAATGATTAGTTGATTAAACCCTTTAGAAACAGCTAGTTAATTGTTGGCACGTATCTTGTTATATACAGTCATTAACCATCGTTTTTGTTTGCAAGGAAAATCAAATGGGAATCAGTTTTGACAAAGCACTTGGCGTTCATGCCCACACATTAGAACTTCGTGCGGAACGCTCAAAAGTTATCGCAGGAAACTTAGCAAATGTCGATACCCCCGGCTTCAAAGCACGTGATTTTGATTTCAAAAATGCGATTTCACAAGTTGAACATCGTCTGCAGCAGGGGCAATCAACAACACAAACGAGGGTTCATCCTCAAGAGCTGATGTATCGCAATCCATACAACAACTCAATTGATGGTAATACAGTTGAATTGGGGGTTGAGCAAGCACAGTTTGCACAAAATTCAGTGGATTTTGAAACCAGCTTAACCTTCTTGAATATGAAATTTAAAGGGCTATCGACAGCCATTATGGGGCAATAATCGTTATGTCATTTGGTGATATTTATCAGATTGCGGGTTCGTCTATGACCGCTCAAACCACACGTTTAAACACTATCGCAAGTAACCTTGCCAATGCCAATTCAGGTGCGACAACAGAAGCAGAGACTTACCGTGCTCGCAAGCCTGTTTTCGCCACTGTGTATCAGCAAAATCAACAGCAGCTATTCAGTGATAACAGGGCTACAGCGGGTGCTCGTGTTCAGGTTCTTGATGTGGTGAATACCGAAGGTGAGCTTGATCGCCGTTATGAGCCTGGCAATCCAATCTCAGATGACGAAGGGTACGTTTATTACCCGAACGTCGATGTGGTGCATGAGATGGCCGACATGATGTCAGCGTCACGCAGCTTTGAAACCAGTGTTGATGTACTGACACGCACTCGTAGCATGCAGCAGGGGCTGCTTAAACTTGGCCAATAGTGGCTGTTATTTTAACCATACAGTCTTGGTACTAAAGGAATTCTTATGAGCTTAGCCGGAGTAATGTCGAGTGATTCAGGAGCCCAGCAAACCAGTGATGGTCAGATTGCTGGTAACGGTGGGCAGGATAATACCTTTCTCACCTTGATGATCGCTCAAATACAAACACAGACACCGCTTGATCCACTCGATACGACTCAGTTTATGACTCAGTTAGCGCAGATGACTCAAGTTGAGACGATGCAGAGTATGAATGGCACCATCTCAAATCAGATGGTTCTACTTGATAACATTCAGGTTCTTACAACGGCAGGCATGGTTGGTCAAGACGTCAGAGTATCAACCGATACGATTGAACTTGATGGAACTAAACACGATGGCGTGATTGACCTCACGACATCTGTCGAAGATCTGAAAATAGAGATTAAAGATGAAGCGGGCAAAGTGGTTCATACCATCGAGCTTGGTTCAAACAGTGAAGGCGAAGTGGCCTTCAATATCGATCCAAAATCATTGGGGCTTAAAGATGGTCAATACGACTTGAATGTTGTTACCGATGATAGCAGCTACACGCCAGAGCTTATGATCTCCGGCACGATTGAGAAGATGCGTATCCCACCCGGTGGAGGCTCACCTGAGTTTCTTATTGGTGGTGTGGGTTATGTGCCTTTCTTCCATGTTACGCAATACGGCGATAAAGCTGGTGGTGGCGATGACACCCCAACTATTTCTCCTTTCAACCTACTGGCACGTGGATAGCGAATTTGCCTGTAATTTTAGACACCCCATTTAATATTTAGGAAGAGTAAAAATGAGTTTTAATATTGCAATGAGTGGCTTGAACTCCACTTCACAAGAGCTAAACACGATCAGTAACAACATTGCTAACGTATCAACGGTTGGCTTTAAGTCATCACGTGCAGAATTTGCTGCGGTGATGAACGGTGGTATGGGCGGTGGTGTAGAGATGTCGACCGTTTCCCAAAGCTTTAACGGCTCGAACATGTCGATGACCGGACGACCTACCGACCTTGCGATTGGTGGCAATGGTTTCTTCGTATTAGAAGCGCCAGATGGTTCTACTTCTTACTCGCGTGCGGGTATGTTCAACCAAGATAAAGACAATTTTATTGTGAATAACTCGGGTCACCGTTTGCAAGGTTACAGCGCCGATTCTTTTGGTAACGTACAAACGGGTTCAGTAACGGATCTTCAAGTGAAAACCGGTTCCGTACCCGCTCAAGCGACTAGCCGCGTCGACTTTGCAAGCAACTTTGATGCAGGCGCAACAGACATCGATACCGTAAATAACCCCTTTGACCCTGATGACAGCGATAGCTACAACTCGTCGTACACCACCACGGTTTATGACTCACTGGGCAACGAACACACGTTAACTCAGTACTTTGTTAAAACTGGTGAGAACGAGTGGGATGTTCATTACTGCATGAACGGTGATGACTTAGCTTCGCCAACTTCTGTGGAATTTGATACTGACGGCAACCTAACTGCACCAACGGGTGATGTAGCGATTGCGTATGACCCACAAAATGGCGCATCAGCAATGGCGTTCGACTTATCCATGACGGGTACAACGCAATACGGCAGTGACTTTGCAGTATCGACAAACCGCTCAGATGGTCACACAGCAGGTGAGCTAACGGGCATCACGATTGATGAAGATGGCTACCTTTTTGCTAACTACAGCAACGGCGAGCAGATGATTCAAGGCCAAGTGATTTTGGCTGACTTCCCAAATAACGGTGGCTTAGTTCAAATGGGCAATACGGGTTGGGCAGCAACTCAAGCGTCTGGTCAACCGCTAACGGGCGCGCCGGGTACAGGCACATTGGGTGCGTTGAGCACGGGTTATCTAGAAGAGTCAAACGTTGACCTAACGGGTGAGCTAGTAGGTCTAATGACTGCTCAACGTAATTACCAAGCGAATGCTCAATCTCTATCGACTCAGCAGCAGCTGACTCAAGTCCTATTTAACATGTAAGGCTGATTCTGATGGATCGTATGATTTACACGGCAGCGAGTGGCGCAGGGCGAGTTTTCACCGCTCAGCAAGTCGCTGCCAATAACCTAGCAAACCTTAACACACACGGATTTCGCGCCGACATGGAGCGCGCGGAAGCGTTCGCTGTACAAGGCGCTGCGTATGATACTCGCGCACTTGTGAAGGCGGAAACCAGTGGAACACGTTTTGATATTGCCCCTCTTCAACAGACAGACCGTCCACTTGATTTAGCCTTGCGTACCGAAGGTTTCTTTGCGGTTGAGATGGAAGATGGCGGTGAAGCTTATACCCGTGCCGGCAATGTTGAACGCAGCCAAGATGGCGACCTAACAATCAACGGTTTGCCGCTGATTGGTAATGATGGCCAGCAAATCAATGTTCCGCTGTATACCAGTATTGAGTTTGGTGATAACGGCAGTATTAATATTGTGCCTGAAGGGGAAATACTGGCAATAGAGATTGGCCAAGTGAAATTGGTGAATCCTGATACCGCGGATCTACGCAAGCTCGAGAACGGATTATTTCGTGGCGAAGACCCATTTGCCCCGGCGTTAGAAGGTGAAGTTGCGATGGTATCGGGCTTTTTGGAGCAGAGTAACGTTGTTGCTGTTGAAGAGATGGTGAGTTCAATGAACCTTAGCCGTAACTTCGAAATGCAGTTGAAAATGATGCAAACAGCAGAAAAAATCGCCGAAGCGGGTAACCGCCTACTAAGAGCTTAAAGGAAACAGTAATGAACGCAGCGTTATGGATCAGTAAAACAGGCCTAGCCGCACAAGATGCGAAAATGGCCACCATTTCAAACAATCTAGCCAACGTGAATACGGTTGGTTACAAGCGCGACCGTGTGGCGTTTGAAGATCTGTTTTATCAAATTCAGCGTCAACCTGGTGCGATGGTTGATGAAGTCAATGAACTGCCAAGCGGTATTCAGCTTGGTTCTGGTGTACGTGTCGTCGGAACACAGAAAGTGTTCACTGAAGGCATGTATCAAACCACGAGTCAGACCCTAGACGTGGCCATTGATGGTCAAGGGTTCTTTGAGTTAGAGACGGCCGACGGTGAAGCCGCGTATACGCGTAACGGCCAATTTCACTTGAATTCAGAAGGCATGATGGTCACTGCGCAAGGTCTACCATTAGCTCAGAACATTCAAGTACCAGAAGATGCGGAAACGATCACGATTGGTCACGATGGTACAGTGTCAGCCAAAGTAGCGAACAGTGATTTCCCACAAGAAATTGGTCAAATCACTCTGGCCAATTTTATCAATCCAGCTGGCCTTGAGGCGCTTGGTGGCAACATGTTCCGTCAAACCGCGTCAAGTGGCGAAGCGATTGATGGTGTAGGCGGCGAAGGTGCTTTTGGTCAGTTAAAACAAGGTGTCCTAGAGGGTTCAAACGTACAAGTCGTTGAAGAGATGGTCGACATGATCACGACTCAACGTGGCTACGAAATGAACGCGAAAGCACTGTCGTCTGCAGATGAAATGCTGCAATACGTAAACCAAGTTCTGTAATCGCCAGTTCTTAAAAGCTTCAGTTGTTAAAAACTAAGTGACGCTTGAGCGGTAAGTGTGTATTTGGTCGATAAGGTGCTCAATTTTGAGCTTAGCTCCACACCTTATCGGTCTTATGCGCAGCGATATATTCATGGATTGATGCGTTTAGGCCCTCATCACTATCTACTGCAGCTAAAACTGAGTGCAAGCCTAAACCTATAAAGGTAAACCAATGTTGAGATTATTCGCACTGATTTTCAGTGCACTGTTGCTTGTTGGGTGTAGCTCGTTCGACTCATCATCATTGATTGATGATCGCCCTTCGCCTGATGATGATGTCTATGCACCACCGGCGCTGGACTACTCTTTGCCTGATGCAGGTGCAGGTTCAGTTTACCGTGATGGCTATATTTGGACGCTATTTCAAGACAGGCGTGCGTATCGTGTTGGCGATATCTTAACGGTCTCTTTGGATGAAGATACCCGCTCGAGTAAACAAGCTAACACCAATTTCGGTAAAACCTCGTCAGGTGGCTTATCTGCGGATTATGATACCGGAACTAGTGCTGGTGGATTAAGCGGTAACTTATCAGGTGACCGTGATTTTCGTGGCAACTCAGCCAGCTCTCAGCGTAACTCTTTAAGTGGTTCAATTACCGTGATGGTGCATGAAGTGATGCCCAATGGCGTTGTTCGCATAAAAGGCGAGAAATGGATTCGTCTTAACCAAGGTGATGAATTTATTCGTCTTAATGGTCTAGTGCGTGTTGATGACATCAACAATGGCAATCAAATTTCTTCGCAGCGTGTGGCTGATGCTCGGATCACCTATTCACAAAGTGGCGTGTTGGCAGATGCCAACGAAGCAGGTTGGTTAACCAAGCTGTTTGTTAATCCACTATTCCCATTTTAAGAGGTGCTCATGAAATCTAAAGTTCGCGCGTTTCTTTATACATTGGTCGTCAATGTTCTATTCATTGGCTGCATTGCCACTATTCCGGTCATTGCAGCGACGCCTGCCTATGCTTCCGCCAGCGAAAGACACCTTATCGATTTGGTCGATATTCAAGGTCTGAGAGAAAACCAATTGATTGGCTACGGCTTGGTAGTTGGCCTTGATGGTACAGGCGACCGTAATCAAGTGAAATTTACCAGTCAATCTGTGACCAACATGCTTCGTCAATTTGGCTTGCAACTTGATGACAATATTGACCCTAAACTGCGTAACGTAGCAGCGGTGAGTGTGCACGCTTCTATTCCGCCGTTGTCGGGTAAAGGTCAAGCTATCGATATTACCGTTTCTTCGATTGGTGATGCGAAAAGCTTACGTGGTGGTTCACTAATCATGACGCCATTAAGAGCGATTGACGGTCAAGTTTATGCGGTTGCTCAAGGTAACCTTGTGGTTGGTGGTATTAAAGCGGAAGGTCGCACAGGTTCAAGTATTACAGTCAATGTGCCAACTGCTGGTCGTATCCCTAATGGGGCGATCATTGAAAGCGAAATTCCATCTGATTTTAGTTCTCGACCTATCGTAACCCTAAACCTCTTAAAGCCTAATTTTACCACCGCAAGAAACATCTCTCGTACCATCGATGAGACATTTGGCCCGGAGACAGCAACCGCGGTGAGCTATGCGCGGATCGAGATCCAAGCGCCGGAAGATTTCGAGCAGCGCGTGGTGTTTATGTCTATTTTGGAAGAGATGAAAGTCGATATCGGTCGTCAACGTGCTCGAGTGGTCTTCAACACCCGAACCGGAACCGTAGTGGTTGGCCAAGGGGTTCAAATTGGTCGAGCAGCGGTGAGCCATGGCAACTTAACCGTGACCATTGGTGAGTCGTTCAATGTTAGCCAGCCGAATGCCTTTGGTGGTGGTCAAACCGTGGTTGTTCCTGAATCTGAAATTGATATTAACCAAGAGCGTAACCCGATGTTTATCTGGCCTGAAGGTGTCGAGCTTGAAACCATTGTTACAGCGGTGAATAGCCTTGGAGCCTCACCAGATGATCTGATGGCTATACTGCAAGCGTTGCACACTTCAGGTGCGCTTAACGCTGAACTTGTTGTGATTTAAGGGGAATTGTAATGACTGTCACCACACTTCCTGTCAACCCGTTTGCCCTGCAGCACATGCCGTCAAATATCATGCGCTCGAATCATCAGCCTGCCAACGTGGGGGTTGTCACCAGTTTTGATAGCCGAAACTTAAATGATCTCAAGGTCTCAGGCGATACCGACCAAGCTCTTCAAGGTGTCGCAGAGCAGTTTGAGTCACTGTTTTTGCAAATGGTGCTCAAGCAGATGCGTCAATCAAATGAAGCATTACAAAGTGATGAAGAGAACCCACTGTTTAGCAGCCGTGAACATAAGACTTATCAAGAGTTTTTTGATGGTCAGATCTCAATAGAAATGTCCAAAGGCCGCATGGGTTTAGCAGAGTCGATTGTGGCTCAATTGGGTCGAGAACAAGCAACAGGAAGTGAAATGCGAGGCGCGGCCATTGAAGCGTCTTCCATTTCTCCTTTCCCAGCGCAATCTCAAGGCACATTTGTCGAGAGTGAATTTAAGAACGCCACTCCTGAGGTCGCTTTACCTACACAAGAGCAGCAAATTCTACCGTCGCAAGATTTGAACGTTACCCAATCAAGTCGAGCCTTTAGCCAACCACTGTTGCATGTCAATCTTAAGGAGTCTTCAGTATGAGCTTGATGAACATAGGCCTTTCAGGCGTACAAGCTAGCCAAATAGGGATGAACGTTACTTCCCAAAACGTTGCGAATATCAACACGGTTGGCTACAGCCGTCAGCAAGCGGTGTTTGGTGCTGTAGGCGCGATGGGCTTGAACGATGCAGGTAATGGTGTCAGCGTGACAAGCATCCGTCGAGTAACGGATCAGTATCAAACCAATCAAATGTTCCGTGCAAGCTCAATGCTTGGCCAAACATCTACAGCGCATCAGCAACTGCAACGTTTAGAGACGTTACTTTCAGCAGACTC
This sequence comes from Vibrio kyushuensis, assembly GCF_050337325.1. Classification (NCBI taxonomy): domain Bacteria; kingdom Pseudomonadati; phylum Pseudomonadota; class Gammaproteobacteria; order Vibrionales; family Vibrionaceae; genus Vibrio; species Vibrio kyushuensis. Next base: position 368,902 of record NZ_JAKJSV010000007.1, on the reverse strand, counting down.
AATGAACCTAGACCAAGGTTTCAATAACTTCTTCTCATCACTTAATGGTGCCAGTGTATCGCCATATAGCTCGGCGAATCGCCAGCAAGTGATCAGTGAAGCGGAAGCATTGGCTAACCGTATGAATCAACTAAGCAGCTCGGTTGACGGTCAGTTTTCTGATTTGAACCAACAGCGCACTTCAGCGGTTGCACACGGTAACAGTCTATTAAGCAACATTAGCAAACTCAACGAAGAGATCCGTAAGGGTGAAGTGAGTGGTGAAAATACTGCTGCCCTTCGTGATGAGCGTGACGTGCTGATTAACGAACTTTCTGAAGTAGTCGAAATTCGCATTACTGATCCTGGTGATGGCACGCTAGAACTGGCATTGCCGAATGGTCAGCCATTGATCAGTGGTAACCAAACCGCGCAGTTTGCGGTATCGGCTGATCCGAACAACCCACAGAGCCAAATCTTATCACTGAGTTTTAATGGGCAAGATTTTCCAATTGGTTCTGATATTGGTGGCAAGTTGGGCGCATTAGACGCTTACGAGAAAGATGTGTTGATTCCATCTCAAGAGATCATCAATGATATTGCGCTTGAGTTTGCCACAGCCTTTAACGACCAGCTTGGGCAAGGTTTTGATTTAAATGGTAATGCAGGTAAAGCCTTGTTTGTCTTTGACCCTGATAACCCAGCGTCGACATTAAAAATCGACCCTGACTTTAAACCAGAAGATTTAGCCTTGTCTGACGACGGTAAGCCGGGTAGTAACGGTAACTTGCTTAAGCTCATCGAAATCAAAGACCAAGAGTTTGACATTGTTCACTTAGGTTCTCAAACATTAGGCGGTGCTTATACCTCAATGTTGGGTGACATCGCAGTGAAGACCCGCCAAGCGCAGTCTGACCACCACGCCGCGAGCAATATCTACGTGCAAGCGACGATTGAGAAATCGGGCACCAGTGGCGTAAATCTTGATGAAGAAGCAGTGAGCTTAATGAAGTACCAACAAGCCTACCAAGCCAACCTTCAGGTTATCAATGCCGCGAATCAAACCTTTGCATCTGTTATGCAGCTATTTTAATTGAGGAATCCCCATGAGAGTTAGTACCAATCAATATAGCCAAATGATGTCATCGAGCTTGAATAACAACTCGCTCGGCATTAACAAATTGATGCAGCAGATGGCAACAGGTAAGCGAATTTTAGTGCCATCTGATGATCCAATGGCATCAACGCGCGTCATGAGCCTAGGTCGCCAGCAAGCCGCTTTAACTCAATACCAAAGTAATATTGAGCAAGCGGATACCTTGCTAAAAAATCAGGAGGTGTATCTAAGCAATGGTGTCGAAATCCTGCATGAGATGCGAGACAAACTCCTTTGGGCTGCCAATGATTCTAATGGCCCAGCCGAGCGTGAGGCGATGGCAGCAGAATTAGAGCAATTGCAAGAGACTTTAGAGTCTCTGGTGAATGCGAAAGATGAAAACGGTAAATACCTGTTTGCCGGTAATGACGTCAATACCAAGCCGCTGGATAAAGATGCAGATGGTAACTGGGTTTACAACGGTGACATGGGTGTGCGTGAAGTCGTGGTCGGCGATGGTGTGACCATGAAGGTCAACGTTAATGCCGGTGATATGTTTTTCTCTGGTGATATGGATATCTTTAATCAGCTCGATGAAGCGATTGTTGAGCTTCGTGATCCTGATTTTAACGCAGCGAGTAATGATGTATTAGAGCGAAGTTTGGACGTTCTTGATGCAACTATGGGCTCAATATCTGGTTCTATCACTGATTTGGGTACAAGACAGAACTCGTTAGGTACATTAGGTAGCGGCCATTCAGAGGTTGAACTGTTTAATAATCAATTGATTGGGCAGCTAGAAGACCTTGATTATGCCGATGCCATGGTGGAATTTAACAACTATTTGCTGGCACTGCAGGCAACCCAAGCAACGTACGCGAAAACGGCGAGCATGTCGCTGTTTGCGATAATGTAATTGTTTGTTTTATAGATGTATATCGTTTCTAAGTACCGCTTTTAAAGTGTGTATTGATAGTTCAGAGCAGGAATTGAAATAGAGTATGGTTTCTCAAGTTAGTGATTTAAGAGCAACAACTTCTGGTGTGAATCAACAGCCTGCTGTTATTGCTAAGCGTGCTGGGCATAATACGCAGGTGGTTGAGAGCCCACGTATTGCTGAAAGCAAACAGCGCGACCCGATTCGCCTGTCGCAAACATTAACGCCAGAACATACTCGCCGTCAAAGCCTGCTTCAGAGAGCGCAACAACAACTCGCTTCTGCGCAAGTAGCCGAGCGCAGCCTTATGGAGATTGGCAATGGTTTAGGCGAGCTGAATAAACGCTTAAGCTTTGCTCTGAAATCGGGCGGTGCTTCAGCGAAAATTACCGCTGAGATCGATAGAATCAATACCAGTATGGAGCGTTCTATTCAGCAAGCTGAGTTTCAGAACCAGCCTGTCGTGAGCAGGCAACTAAAGCCGATTTATCATGGTGATGATCGCACCACTTTTCGCATTAAAGGGTTGGATACCAACCGCGCTGTAGGTCGAGATGAAACCTTGGTGTTCAACTTAGGAAAAGGCGGCGCCAATGCGGTTCCGGTTAAGTTAGACAGCCAAGCAACGCCAGAAAAACAGGCGATGCAATTTCGCCAAGCGTTCAATGAACACGGGATAGGCGTTGGCCTTGATAAGCAGCGCCAATTGGTGTTTAACGCCAGCGAACAAGATTGGCAGCGCGTATCAACCCACATGAAAGTGACGGGCCAAGGTGAGCGTTTTCCTGCGGGTAAAGCGAATCGCGCTAAAGTTGATACGACAGAACCAAGGTTTGAACCGTTAAAGCTTAAAGCGGATAACCAACACCTGCGTGAATCTCAAGCAGAAACTAAACAATTGATGCAGCAGGTAAAAGCCAGTGTTCAAGAGCTTCGAGCTCATAGACGTTTAGTTAATGAAAAAATTTCTGCGATTAATGAGAAAAACGTTAATAGCGCTGAAATAAGTTTAACAACGGTTGAGCGAGATTTAGAGCGTGTTTTACCAAAAGAAGCAAGCTTTACTCAGGTGTACCAAAATATCCAAACCCAAGCGAATGTTCATCGGCACACCGTAGTTGCTCTGTTAACGAGATCTTAATCGAGCCCCAAACAACATCTCAATGTTGTATTCATTACACGAAAAAGAGCCAGTTACTGACTGGCTTTTTTTATACCTAATTTTTTAGCTTACTCATTTCTTGAGGCAATCACTTTTCTGAGGTTAGTATGCAGTCACAACTCCCTCCCGGCATTGATAAATTGGTTCGCGTAGAACCTGCGCAGCTTAAATCTGAGCAGCAGATGTCTCAGCCATCCAAGCAACCAAGCCACATTCCTACTCAACATCAACAGCAGCAAATGCCTAGTTTGGTCATGCCATTGGCTCAGTGGCAGGTGGTGAGAATGCTTTACTCGGCCCAACAAGTGACGCCAAGTCGCCACGATATGGTCTATCAGCAAGGTCAACAAGCGAGCCCAGTACTGCAACTACCGAGTGGCCGCGGAGTACTAATGACTCAATTTGAGCTTGATGGGCAGATGCATCAAGTTCGCTGGCAGGTTTCCCAGGGTGAAGCGGTATTAGTGGCTTCAACGCTGGCCAGCGATCAAATGATAAAATTGTTGCCGTCGGTAGGCGGTGGCTGGCGTTTAGTGACTAACGGATTAGAGCTTACCCAACCAATTCAATTATTATGGTCGCCACTAGGTAGTGACGGCCAGCAAGGATTCGCGACAAAAGAGCAGCAGCTATGGATGAAGCGTGCTATTTGGTTTGGTGTTATTACTACTATTGTTTTAGTCATGATATTTTAGGTTAAAAATCGATCTAATCGGCAAAATAACGTTAATCTTTATTTAATTTATTTTTTTTCCTGTCGTTCCTAAAGGAATCTGAAATTAGTGGTTTAAGTGGTTGTTATCAATCGACGTTTTATAGTTATGCAAGCAGAACAGCATAATCAAAAGAGGATTCAACCATGCTATCTATTCATACTAATTACACGTCTCTACTGACGCAAAACAACCTAAATAAAACTTCGGGCTCTATGGACCAAGCGATGCAACGCATCTCTACGGGTTTCCGTATCAACTCTGCATCTGATGATGCGGCTGGTCTGCAAATTGCTACTCGCCTTCAGTCTCAGTCAAATGGTCTAACGGTTGCTGCACGTAACTCAGAAGACGCAAAATCATTTCTTCAGACTGCTGAAGGTGCTTATGATGAAATGACGAATATTGCACACCGCATGAAAGATCTAGCGACACAAGCGGCTAATGGCACGAACTCTCAAGCTGAATACGACGCTATGGACGCAGAGTACACAGAGTTAAAAGCTGAACTAACTAATATTCAAGATAATACAGAGTATGGCGCGGGTAATAAGATTTTTGATGGTTCTAACGGTGCTGGTACTGGTCTTTTACAAGCAGGTATGACGTTCCAAATTGGTTCATCTTCTACTTCAACGATGGCTCTATCAGCTAACGTTGGTGATGTTGACCTTTCGACTACTGGTGGTTTAACGGATCAAGCGTCAGCTATTGCTGAAATGGCTGTATTGGATACCCTAACAGGAGAGATCGGTGAGCAGCGCTCTATTCTCGGTGCGACGGTTAATCGCCTTGACCATACAGTGACCAACCTTGGTAACATGCGTGAGAACACAGAAGCGGCGAAAGGTCGTATCATGGATACTGATTACGCGGTTGAATCTTCAGAAATGATGAAAAACCAAATGCTAACGCAAATGTCTATGTCTATGCTTTCTCAAGCAAATGGCATGTCTGGCATGGTAATGAGCCTAATCTAATTTGGCTGAAGCTAAATAATTTAGCTACCACACTCTATCTTTCTAAACCGCAGCCCCCGCTGCGGTTTTTTTTATCGCTAGAATTTCTGTCCCTTTTTAACCTCCATTTATCCTCACTTTTTGTTTAATTCAACTAGACCTTACGCAGATATTTCGTCACTCATTTCTGCTTACAAGATCCCATTTTCAGCTTTTGATTTGATTAAGAAATAGTGTCGATTTGTCGTTTGTTAGTTGTAGGAAACACAGATATGACAGGGACTAGCGAGAATCGGAACTTATTAACATTAATGCTTCCGCACTATTTCCGTCATCGGAATGCTGATTTCCGTTTAAGAGATTTAAAAATTCGATAGTGATGAATAAATGCGCAAAAACATACCTTTGTGGCTACTTATTCGTCATTAAACAAAAAGTTAGGTGTTGGAATGCTTTTTGCTCTAAGCAAGTAGGTTATGTGGATCCACTTGAGCAGAGTCAATTAAAGCAACACTCCCTCATCATGCAAAAGCTGCCCATACTGGCGGTGTTAACGATAGGAAGAGAGACATGATTGATCCGGCTCAAATGGCAATGCAAATGGTGATGATTCAGCGCCAACCGTTTGATATTCAATACGCAAACCAACAGGCGATGTACAAAAACCAGCTTGATGCGTGGAAAGATATCGACAGTGCATTCAGCAGCTTCAAAACTGCACTAGATGGCATGAATAAAGCGGATAACAGCTTTATTAAAAACTCAGTCACGCAAAGCCAAGATGATTACATCAATGCAACAGCAGGCAGCCAAGCGCGCACGGGCTCTTACGATCTTTTTGTCAAGCAACTGGCGAAAGCGCAGCAAGACTCTTTTAGCTTTGAAGGTGGTGAACTGCCAGCCGATGGTTCGATGACATTGACCACCGCTGATGGCGAAGATATTACGGTCAATTTTTCTGATTTCTCTGATTTGAATGAGTTAACCGATCACCTTAATGATTTAGATGTTGGTATTAACGCTAGCGTTGTGAGCTCAGATGGTGAGAAACACTTGGTACTGACATCGGATGAAACCGGTGTTGAGAATAAGTTTGATGTGACGGTGACGGGCACGACTCACAGTCACCGAGAGCTTAATACGGCGGCCGATGCGATTGTAATGTTGGGTGGCGAAAATGGTTTAGAGCTGACCAGCAGCAGCAATACGTTTGATAGCGCAATTTACGGTGTCAGCTTTGAAGTGACCAAGACTCATGAAGCGGGAGACTCTCCGCTAACGTTAACCGTTGGTGCTGACAACGAAGCATCAAAAGAAGCCGTGACAGAGTTTGTTGACGCTTATAACGATTTGATGCGCACCGTGTTAAAGCACACTAAAACCGATTATCAGTTGGATAAAGACAGCGATAACGACGATGACGACGATGACAACAGTATCTCGATCAGTGTTGCTGGTGCTTTGGCCAGTGACTCTACCGCTCGTGGTCTAAAGAATACGCTTAATAACGCCACTCGTGGCATGTTTGATGAGGGTACGCTCTACAGCATTGGTATTGAAGCAAACCGCGACGGCACACTAAAAATTGATAGTGCCCGATTTGAAAAAGTGCTTGCTGAAAATCCTGAGAAAATCGATGCGATCTTCTTAGGTGATGATGGTGCACTTGCTTCTCTTGATAAAGCGATTGCGCCTTACACTGGCAGTGCAAGCGGAGATAACCTGCTTAAAACACGTCAAAACACCATACAAGGCAATATCGATCGAGTGGACGACAAAAAAGAGACCCTCGATTACCGAATGGAAAAAACCTATAACCGTTACCTACGTGAATATTCTGCAATGGCACAAGCGATGTCACAGATGCAATCGACAGGTTCGATGTTCATGCTTTAAGGAGTAGTAAATGTTTAATGATGAGTCGGGCTTCGATGCCTATCAACAAGTTGATGTAGAAGCACAAGCTGCCGCATCTAGCCCATATCAACTGGTGTTGATGCTGATTGGCGGATTTCTCGATACCTTGACCCGAGCGGAAGCGCACATGGAGGCCAAGCGTTTTAAAGAGAAAGGTGAAGCGATTGCACGTTGTCTCGACATCATCGGTGGTTTGAACAGTGCGCTTGATATGAAGCGCGGCGGAGAAATGGCAGAGCAGATGAATAACCTGTATGACTTTTGCAGCCTGCGCTTGTTTGAGGCTAGTACTCAAAATGAAATTGAGAAGCTTCATGAAGTGCGCTCTGTCATGACCAATATTCAGGAAGGATGGCAAAACTTTGGAGCAGCACATGGAAATTAATAGCGCTTTATTACGTACTGTTAACCAAAGATTGCAGCACAACTGCAAGCACAAAGAGTGGAAAGAACTGCGCGAGTTAGACCTGAAAATTCGCAAGATATTAACGGTCATTAATGAGCAACCTGCAGCAGCGCAACGTTTCAAGCATGACCTTGTGGCCCTTAAAGAGTCGCACACTGTAGCGATTAATTTGTGTGATGAAGAGAAGCAGCGTATTGGTCGTATGTTGGCGAGTCTGCAAAGTCAGCGTGAAGGTATGTCTGAATACACTCAAGTAGAGAGGGCAATGGCATGAGTGCAGTTCACGCTGCATCAGCGTCTAGTCAATCTCAAGTAACGGCAACACCGATACGCTCAGAGCAAAGTGGTACATCAGCGGGTTTTGCTGCGCTATTGGGGATCTCTGACGTGACGACGGCCGAAGGTGCTCAGTCTGGCCAGTACTGGTTTGATCTCTATGACCAACTCAAAGAGCTCGCAGATATGGAAGATTGGCAGTTCGATAGTGACCAGTCACTAATGTCTCAGCTTCCGCCTGATGGGCAGTTCCGTGTTGTTGAATTGACCAATCACTTTGGTGGCGAAATTCGCGAACAGCTATTGGCTATGATGCGCCGTGCTGATGGCCTTCAAAGTGTTGATGTTCAGCTTGGTCAACAGCATCGCCCTCAAGCCTTGTTTCAATCGCAGCTCCCACAGGACACGCTTAATTTCTCTCAGGCAATGGAACGCATTATTTCTAATGCGATGGTCCCTGTTCGACCAGAGATGCACAACCCTGAATTGCTAGCACAGATGCAGCGTGGCGCTCAATCACCTCAGTCGTTTATGACGATGCAAAATCTGCAAGCGGGCATTGCACCCACTGTCACAACGGAAGCTGCTGCGAATACTCACGCCATTACGAATAGCCATCTTGTTGAATGGTCAGCCGTTAAGGTTGATGAGAACAAACAGCAGTGGGGTCAGCAGATGATGTCAGTGTTAAAAGATCGCGTGCAAATGCAGATGAGTCAGGATATTTCACACGCTCGAATCCGTCTTGATCCGCCACATTTAGGCGCATTGGAATTAAGTGTCAGAGTGGATGGTTCAAAAGTACAAATTCAGGTTCTGGCCAATGATCCTGCGTTAAGAGAAGCGATTCAACAAAGTGCAGAGCGATTAAGGCACGATTTAGAATCTAAAGAGCTATTGGGTAGTCAGGTAAGTGTTGATGTGGGCGATCACAGTGAGCCTCAGTATCAAGATACCCAAGCTGAAACGCTTGAAAATATTATGGTTGCGGAATCCGACTGGCACTCTTCAACTTTTCAGTCATCTGGTCTCGAAGACCATCGCGTTACCCGCTTAGTCTAAGGAATTTTTATGTTTAACTTCAGTCACCCTCTGGTCAAGTTAGTCTTGGCAGGCGTTACCGCCTCAGCTCTGATTGCTGGTACTGCGTTTGGCACGCTTCATTTTATAAATAATGATGGTAACGATGTCTCTACTATCTTCGGTTCTAGTGCCAAAGATACTCAAACCCATTTCATGTCTTTGGATAAATTCGTCATTTCCCTTAATGGTGAAGAGCGTACTCATTACTTGTTGCTAGAGCTGGATTTGAAAACGTCGAGCCTCACTGCGCATGAAGAACTGATTCGTTTTCGCCCAGTCGTGAATAACGTGCTGCTAAAAATGTTTAGCCAATACAGCTACGAAGAGATGCGTTCAATTAACGACATTGACTACATGCAGAAGCAAGTGCAGATGAACCTTGCCAAAACACTTCTGGAAAATGGCTTTATGTACAACATTGATGATGTGTTGTTCACCAAGCTGGTTCTTCAATAACAGACAGGTGACATCATGCTAGAAGCCCAAGATTGTTCTCAACATGAATATATGGAAGTACAGCCTACACCTTCGACACTCGATGAAGGTGCAATATTGCGCCAACACCTGAAGTTGGTTAAGCGAATTGTAAATCAACTGCGTCCACATGCTTCGGCTACTGTTGGGCTGGATGATATGGAACAGCTTGGTTTACTTGGCTTGTTAGAAGCCGCTAGGCGCTATGGGGAGATGGATGAAAACTTCCCGTATTTTGCGTCAAGACGTATTCGTGGCGCGATTTTAGATGAGTTAAGACGTCGAGATTGGCGACCAAGGCAACTTCGTCAGCAAGCACATGACCTAACCAATAAGATCAAACTTCTAACCAAAAAATTATCGCGTCAGCCTTCTGAGCAAGAGATTTTACAAGAGCTTGGGCTGACATCGAATGAGTATCATCGTTTGCTCTATGTGAGCCAAGCTGAAGAGCTACAAAGCCTTGAGCAACTATTTGAGCAAGGCAGTGAACATTTTCACTTAGAACCAAATGATAGCGCTGTTCAGAACCTGATTGATCAAGATTTACTGAAGTACGCATTGGGTCGGTTACCTGAACGTGAACGGTTAATTTTGAGTTTGTACTACTTAAAAGAGCTGAGCTTAAAAGAGATTGCAATGGTAGTTGGGCTCACTGAAGCCAGAATTTGTCAGCTGCATAAACAAGCATTAAATAATCTTCAGACGATGATTAAGAGTCAACTATAAAGGAACAATCATGCAAAAACTTATCGGCGTTATCGTCATCATATTTGGTGTGTTTGGCGGTTACTTAATGGCTGGAGGCTATTTAGGAACCATGTGGCAACCGGCTGAATTGATTATCATTTTGGGTGCAGGCGCAGGTGCTGTCATTTTAGGTAATCCACAATATGTGATTGTTGAAATGTGGCAACAAACCAAAGCCATCATGGTTAAAAAAGATGAGCGTAAGCTTTACCGTGAGCTTCTTTCAATGATGCATCACTTGCTTGAGCAAGTACGTGTTGGCGGCATGCGCGCATTGGACGAGCATATTGAAGAGCCGTATCAAAGCAGTATGTTTCTAGCTTACCCAGAGATCATGGAGCACCCGAAACTGGTTACCTTTATTTGTGATAACTTCCGTTTACTCGCGATGGGTAAAATCAGTGGCCACGAACTAGAGAACCTGCTTGAGCAAGAAATTGCTGCTATCGAAGATGACATGCTAACCCCTTCAAAAAGCATGCACCGTTTGGCTGAGGCTATGCCGGGTTTTGGTATCTTAGCGGCGGTTATGGGCATCGTGATTACCATGACCAATATTAATGCTGACATGGCTGAGATTGGCGTGAGTGTTGCAGCAGCGTTGGTGGGTACTTTCTTAGGTATTTTCTTTTGCTACTGTGTTTTTGACCCAATCAGTGCTGCGATGGAAAAGCGTGTGAGACGTGAGATTTCTGCGTTTGAATGTGTTCGTGCCATTTTGGTTTCTCATACTTCAGGTAAAGGGTCATTAGTTTCGGTTGATGCAGGGCGTAAGTTAATCTTATTGGATGTTAAACCAACCTTCTCTGAAATGGAGACTTGGGTAACTCAGCGAGTATTTCAATAATGCGTAGTCAATCAGAGCAGATCATTATTCGGCGCGCACGTCGTAGAAATACACCTATATTTAAAGGCGGGGCATGGAAAGTCGCGTTTGCGGATTTTACCTTAGCCATGATGGCCTTTTTTATGGTGATGTGGATACTGCAAGTGACCACGTCGGATGAAAAAGAACGAATTGTTGGCAAGTTAGCAGGCCAACCGCAAATGATTCCGATAGAGGAGCAATTTGTTGATAATAGTTTATTTGCTATTGATTTTGGTGGCAGCGCATTACCTGATTTACTTAGTGTAAATCCAAGTAATCCTCGAAATATGGGGAATAGTTTAACCATCAACGTTAAGGATGGAGACGGTAATAACTTCGGTGGCATAGGCAGTGAGAGTCTGTCTTTAGTTGCTGGTCGTTATGATAGCCAAGAGCAGATGGTGGTATTGGGCGAGTTTATGAATGCGTACAGTGATCACTTATCAATTGGTGAGCATGTACAGATTGAAATCGTGCCACAAGGCCTCCGAATCTTGGTCAATGATGACAAGCAGCGACCGATGTTCCGCTTAGGTGGTTCAAGCTTAACCGACTATTTTGAAGACTTGCTGCTCGCATTGGCTCCTGTGTTCACTACCGTTGAAAATGCCATTATGATTTCAGGTCATGCAGATGCAACAGCGTTTAATCAGCGTTCTAGAAACAATAACTGGAACTTGTCAGGCCAACGAGCACAGCGTGCACGAGAGGTTCTCGAGTTTGGCGGTATGCCTGCGGATCGAGTTTCTCAAGTGACAGCGATGTCAGACAAAATGCTGCTCGATGAGGACAATCCTAATAGTGCCGTTAACCGAAGAATTGAAATATTAGTGCTGACAGCCGATAGTGAAGAAATGCTTAATGAACTGTTCGGTCGTAAGAGCAGCAGTGCTCTTGGACAGGCGCATAAAACAGCGCAAGATAATCAGCCTGTTGAGTGGTAGTGATTAAGTGTTGTGTATGTAGTTCTCTGGAATATAAGTAAAAGCCTCTAATCTTCGCAGACTAGAGGCTTTTTAGTGTTAACTTTATGTGGTGGTTTGCTTAGCGTTGGCTTACTTTATTCGTCAGCTCTTGTTTCTCTTGAGCAGAAAGGAAGGCAAGTTCTAAGCCGTTAAGCTGAGCTTGTTTAATTTGCGCTTGGCTTAAGCCTGCTTGAGGTGCTGCGACTTCATATTCATAAGGAAGCTCAATCCCTTCAACCGCTGGATCATCAGTATTTAGACATGCGAGTACACCATGATCTAAAAACTGTTTAATTGGGTGATTTTCTAACGACTCTACCGTACTGGTTTGGAAGTTCGATGTTAGGCACGATTCAATACCAATTCGGTGCTCTGCAAGGTAATCCATCAGTTTAGGATCGTGTATCGCTTTAACACCGTGACCAATACGAGTTGCGCCAAGCTCTTGAATGGCCTGCCACATACTCTCTGCACCAGCCGCTTCTCCTGCGTGAACGGTAACATTTAAACCCGCATCGCGAACTTGATTAAAATGAGTCACAAAGCGATCGCCCGGTTGACCAAGTTCATCACCGGCTAAATCAACAGCAACAATGTGATCCTTTTGGGTCAAAATCGCATCAAGTTCTTGCTGACAAGCATCAATGCCAAAAGTGCGGCTCATGATACCAATCAGGTTTGCTTTAACGCCAAAATCACGTACACCGGCTTGTACTCCATCAACCACGGCTTCAACCACGCCTGCAACCGGAAGTTTGTGTTTCATTGCCATGTAGTAAGGTGAAAAGCGCAGTTCTGCGTAGTCAATTTGTGCGTTAAGAACATCTTCAACATTCTCATAGGCCACTCGGCGACATGCGTCGAGATCGCCCAATACCGCAACACCCCAATCTAACTTCGATAAGAAGGCGACTAATGATGGCTCGGCTTCAACAATCTGCACGTGAGGCGTTAGGCCTTCAATATCGTAAGCTGGAAGTGCAATGCCAAATTTTTTGCCTAGATCTAATATGGTCTGAGTACGAATGTTACCGTCAAGGTGACGATGTAGGTCAGTTAAAGGGATATTTTTATTAATCATTGTATTCATTCCAATTAATAGTGGGGTTTTATTAGGGCAACAGATGCTAAGTATAAAAACCATTCACTGCACTGTCAGTAGTGAAAGTGCGTAAAACGGGTTAAATCCCCTATTTGTTATTTCATGTTAACTAAATGTGTTGGCCATTCTTCAAATGGAACTGGGCGGCTGTATAAGAATCCTTGGGCTTGTGGGCATTGCAGTTTGCGGAGTAATTCTGCTTGCTGTTGAGTTTCGACCCCTTCTGCCACAAGGTTCACCTTGAAGCCTTTGGTTATATTGACAATAGCCGCTACGATTGAATTATCGAGATTTTCTGGTTCTAACTCACAGACAAAGCTGCGGTCGATTTTTAGGCAGTCGAAAGGCAGTTTGTGTAAATAGGCCAATGAAGAGTAACCCGTCCCAAAGTCATCAATGGCAATTGAAATACCCAGATCTTTAAGTGCGAACATATTTTTCATGATCATTGGATCATTGTCGACGATGCGTGATTCGGTGATTTCTAGCGTCAGGTTCTTAGCGTTGAGTTGAGTGCTTGCTAAGATATCTTTAACATCATCGATAAACTCATCTTTAGCCAGCTGCTCGACGGATAAGTTAACGTGAAGGATAAAATCCTTTGCCCACTGACCAGAGTGAATTGCTGATGCTGTATCGGTACACGCTTTCAATAAAACCTGATGGCCGATATCGCTAATAAAGCCGTTATCTTCGGCTAATGGAATAAACTCAAGAGGAGAGATGAGACCTTGTTTGCTCACCCAGCGAGCTAAAGCTTCTGCCCCAAGTATTTTGCCCGTTTCTAAATCAATGATCGGCTGATAGAAAGGTACAAACTCTTGTTTTTCAATTGCAGCGCTAATGTTCGCGAGCATCTTGGTGCGATTGCGTGAGACTTCGGCCATTTCTGGGCTATACACACTGGTTCGAGTTTTGTCTTGTTTCGCTTTACTTAGCGCAATGCTGCTATTACGTAACCATACGGTCATCTCTTTGTCTGGAGATGTGTTGACCACGCCAATAGAAACATTAACGATGAGCTTGTCTGATTTCATGCTAAACGGAGAAGCAAACGCTTGAAGTAAGCGATTGGTTAATAAGGTGACCTCCTCGTGCTCTGCTACCCCTGGAGCGTAAATTGCAAACTCGTCACTACCACGAGCGATAAGATAATGGTTTGGTAATGTGTCGCGTAAGCGCGTTGCTGCAACGACTAATAGTTTATCAGCTTGTTGATGACCAAGGCTGTCGTTAATTTCTCTAAACCGGTCAATCCCAACCAAGTAAAGGCTTCCGGTTTGCTTCGCATTTAATTTTACACTAGCCTCTAGCAAGCCCCCTCTGCTGTAAAGCTGTGTCAAAGAGTCATAAGTTAACTGGTGACGCAGTGCATCAAATGACGATTTTAGATTGTTCGTCATTTCATTAAAGGCTTTAACTAACATGTTGATTTCATAAACGTACCCAAGGTTTGGCATGCTGCTATTCCAGTTACCTTTGGCAAGGTTTCGAGCGGACTGGGCGGTTGCTGAAATGGGCTTGGTTACTCGATTGAATGCGACTAGACCAATGGCAATACCTATGATGCTGACCACAATCCCAACGCTCCAACTTAAACGTTGGTTGTTCGGCAGTGCGCCAAGGAGGTCAGGCTCTGAAATCGAAACACCGATATACCATTCAAGCCCATGCTGATCTGTGTAAGGCGTAACTTGGCTAAAATAGCGTTCGCCACCAATGATGGAATCGAATTTGTATAAGCGAGACTGAATAGGAAAAGCCAGCGGTTGAATGTACACCGCCATCGCTTGAATTATCGGGTTAGCACTCTCTATTGCGAGTAACCGATCGCCTTTGTCGGTAATGGGGGTTCCCCAAGAGACGACACTTTTACTGCTAGAGTGTGTGACCAGTTGGTGGTCATTATCAAATATGTAGATGGTCGCTTTGGTTTGTTGTTTAAGCTCGTTTAGAAAGGCATTGAAAGTGTGCAGTTTGATATCATTGGCAACAACACCGATGAACTTTTCATCTTCAAACACGGGAGCTAGTGCAGAAATAGTGATCGCTTGCCTTTCATCTGCATCGGTGTATATCGTTGACCAAGCTGGCCTTTTACTGCTTGAAACAGGCGTGTACCAAGGGCGGACCTTTGGGTCATAGTTCTCGATCACCGCTCTAGTTTGCTCGCTGATTTCTCTGCCTTGATAAATGGTCAACTTTCCATTAGATCGACTGTCTTTTAACATTAAGCTAAAGTCATTATTGGCTTCTTTTCTAAAGCCAATATATTCACTGGCTTCGCTACCAAAGCTGATGACCCCAAGTTGAGAAACTGGCTGATACAATGACTCAAAGCTGCTTAGAATATACTGCTCAATAGATTCTAAACTGCCTTTAGTGTATAGCTGGTTTTGGCCAATATTATGACTGATGGATAGGGTGGCCTGAAACGGTTCTTCAAGGTAGTAGTTGAGTTTTTGAACAACGTTGGTGGTCAGTGATGTGAGATGTTTATCACTGACCTGCTCAACCATCTCTTCATAGCTGTATTTCTGAACGAAAATGATACTGCTCATCGCGATCAAAAATATCAAGATGAAGGGTACGACGACCGCTGTTCTTAATGTTATCTGAGTCATTTACTTCCGTGAATATGTTATATACGCGCATTTATATCGAGGGGTTACTTTTTAAGCTTGCCCTAAATGTGGGCAGAATGGTATACCATATAAGTATTATATAGATGCTCTGTCTCATTCATGCGGCGTATTTCCTTATTTCACTCAGTATAGCTCTTTTAGTTTCCTCGTCAGTGTATTTCTTCCCCAGCCTAGAACCTTAGCAGCATCTTGTTTATGACCATTAGTATGATTGAGTGCTGCTTCAAGGAGAATGCGTTCAAACTCTGGTTGAGCAAAGGTAAGCAACTCGGTTTCTCCCGATGAAAGCGCTTGCTTAGCCCAGTAGGCGAGCAGTGCTTGCCAGTTCTCTCCTTCACTTAATGCGACGGCTGGCTTTTCATTGATAAGTTCTGTAGGAAGATCGCTAGGTAGAATCTCATTACCACTCGCCATCACAGTTAACCAGCGACAAATGTTTTCTAACTGACGAACATTACCCGGCCATTCGAGGTTATTGAGTACTTCAACGGTTGCTGGGTTTAATGTCTTGATATCAACTTTAAGCTCTTCTGCGGCCAGAGATAAGAAATGTAGCGTGAGCTTTTCAATATCCTGCTTACGCTCGCGAAGCGCGGGAATATGAATTCGAATTACATTAAGTCGGTGAAACAAGTCTTCACGAAAATCGCCTTGATGAACGAGGTTTTCAAGATTTTGATGGGTTGCAGCCACAATACGAACATCAACTTGAATCGCGGAGTGTCCGCCAACACGGTAGAACTGCCCATCCGAAAGCACTCGTAGTAATCGAGTTTGAATATCGAGTGGCATATCACCTATTTCATCTAGAAACAGGGTGCCGCCATTCGCTTGTTCAAATCGACCTTGTCGAACACTATTGGCTCCAGTAAAGGCGCCTTTTTCATGACCAAACAGTTCTGATTCGATTAAATCTTTTGGAATTGCAGCCATATTGAGTGCAATGAAAGGTTTCTTGGCGCGTGGACTATGGCGATGCAGTGCATGTGCGACCAGCTCTTTACCTGTTCCTGATTCCCCGTTAATCAGTACTGATATTGATGAGCGTGACAAACGGCCAATCGCACGAAAGACCTCTTGCATGGCCGGAGCTTCACCAATGATTTCTGGCGTTTCGTCTGATGAGACCTCTTCGACGTTCTGTGCTTTGCGCTGCTCTTGATTATGCGTGATTGCTCGTTCGACTAAGGTGAGCGTTTCATCGACATCAAAAGGTTTAGGTAGGTATTCAAATGCGCCTTTTTGGTAAGCGTTAACCGCAGCATCAAGATCAGAGTGCGCGGTCATAATAATCACCGGCAGCTCTGGAGAGCGAGCGTGGATTTGTTCAAGCAGCTGTATCCCATCAATGCCCGGCATGCGAATATCAGATACCAATACATCGGGTGTTTCTCGCTCTAGGGCAAGTAAGACACTTTCTGCATCAGCAAATGTTTCACATTTAATGTTGGCAGATGAGAGTGTCTTCTCCATTACCCAGCGGATGGAGCTGTCGTCGTCGACAACCCAAACGTATCCTTTACTCATAGTGTGTAATCCTTACGGCAACGACGTTGCAAGCTTAAAGTTGTAAGTGATAAATATTAAATCGGTAGATAGATGGTAAATGTTGTTTTACCGGGCCAGCTTTCAACGTCTATTTTTCCGTTGTGCTGATCGATTAAGTTTTGTGATATTGAAAGTCCGAGTCCTGTTCCACCCTCACGCCCTGTGATCATTGGGTAGAACAGTGTGTCGAGTAATTCTGAAGCGATACCAGGTCCATTATCGATGATCTCTATTCGTGCACTGAGTTTGTGCCTTTGACCATGAATATTCGCTTGATGCACTGTTCTGGTGCGAATGGTAATTGTCGGGTGCTCTGTCTTATATTCGGCAAGAATTTGCGCTGCGTTACTGACGATATTAAGTAGTGCCTGTTCTATTTGATCTGCGTCGACCAAAATCTCTGGCAAGCTTGGGTCATAGTCACGTTCAATGGCGATAGTATGTTGTGATTCAAGCTCAACCAGCTGACGTGCTTTTTCAATAATGGAGTGCAGATTTTCAGGCTGCTTTTTACCGGGCTTTTGTGGGCCAAGTAATCGATCCACCAAAGCTCTTAATCTGTCGGCTTGTTCAATAATGATTTGCGTATATTCCGTCAGGTTGGGATCGGGCAGCATTCGCTCAAGTAATTGAGCTGCACCACGAAGACCACCTAGCGGGTTTTTTATCTCATGAGCTAAACCACGAACCAGCAGTTTAGCTGCTTGCTGCTGTGCATGCTGATTCAGTTCTTGAGATAAACGACGCTGCTGGCCAATTTTTCTCATTTCAACTAACAGCATCAGCTCTTTTTTCCACGACAGTGGGCTGACAGTCACTTCGAGCATCAATGGCTTTCCATCCACCACGAAAGTAACGTCGCTATCCGTGATACTTTGGCCACTTTGAAGAGGTTGAGACAGCAGTGCTAAGTCCATAGAGGCATGTTGAATGAGGTTAGAAAGGGGTTGGTCGATGATGCGTTTGGCGCTTTGAGTAAAGAGTTGCTCTGCCGCAGGGTTGGCGTATCTCACGGTCAGAGACTCATCCAACATCAGTGTTGCGGTGACGACATTATTTAGTATCGCATTACTTAACTCTAAGTCGCTCAGATTTCGGCTCACTGCATCATCCTTATATCTCTGGAAAATCACCATCGCACCATTATGGTGCATATAAATTCCAGTATGGCGCATCGATGCTACAAGAGAAAGTAAAAAGGGGCTGTGTCATGAAGTTTCAGACCCGTTTTGCGTTACTTTATAGAAGCACTATGTAAATGCACCGTTATAGTGTTGGATGATGCAATAAGCTTGCCGTCTCTAAACGCTTGAATTGAAATAGTATGAGTGCCGCGATTAATATTTTTTAGTTGCCACTCTCCAGTCGTGTTGGGGGCTGCGTATGAGGCGTCATTGAAGATCAGCTGTAGGTGCTCACCCACGGCCAATTTACGATTTAGCTTTGAAGTAATGTTGATATGGCCTTGGTTACTGCGAATGGTTTGGTCACTCTGCGGAGATTGAAAAGAGAGTGATAGCGGCTCAGGTTGAAGCGCAGTCTTGGTTTTTTTGTTTGGAATTGTTTTACTGCTAGAGGCATCGCTAGGTAAGTTTTCAAATGAGGGTGCAGGGGCATTTGCTTGATGATCGGGTAGGGTTAACGCCTTAGTATTCTTACCACCTGGTGAGTCGCTAAAATGGAGAACGCCTTGGTCATCCTCCCAGGTATAGACAGTCTGAGCGAAGAGCAAACTGGGAGTGAATATTAAGAGAGCGACTAAAGAGGAAATAGCGAAGTCAGAAGTGAGCAGCACAGAGCGGGTAGGAAGTCGCTTTTTCATCATTAGTATCCTTCAAATAATCAATCAATTGAGTATGTTAAAGGTCGATGTTCATAGGCCAAATACAAAAAAGGCCCACCTGCGAGGTGAGCCTAATAAAATAGTAACTTCAACTATAAATTACACAATACTTTGTGAATTACGAATTGAGGTTATACAGAGTAGTAAAGTTCAAACTCAAGTGGGTGAGTTGTCATGTTTACGCGCTCTACGTCTTGAGACTTAAGACCGATGTAAGAATCGATAAAGTCATCAGAGAATACGCCGCCGGCAGTTAGGAACTCACGGTCTTCATCAAGTGCTTTTAGTGCAACTTCTAGAGATTCTGCAACTGTTGGGATTTCTGCTGCTTCTTCTGCTGGTAGGTCGTATAGATCTTTGTCCATCGCTTCGCCAGGGTGAATCTTGTTCTTGATTCCGTCAAGGCCAGCCATAAGCATTGCTGAGTAGCATAGGTATGGGTTAGCTGCTGGGTCACCAAAACGTAGCTCGATACGACGCGCTTTAGGGCTTGGTACCACTGGGATACGGATAGAAGCAGAACGGTTACGTGCAGAGTATGCAAGCATTACTGGTGCTTCGAAGCCTGGTACAAGACGCTTGTACGAGTTAGTTGATGGGTTAGCGAACGCGTTAATAGCGCGAGCGTGCTTGATTACACCACCGATGTAGTGAATAGCTAGCTCAGATAGGCCGCCGTACTTATCACCAGCGAACAGGTTAACACCGTCTTTCGCTAGAGATTGGTGAACGTGCATACCAGAACCGTTATCACCAACAAGTGGCTTAGGCATGAATGTCGCTGTTTTACCAAATGCGTGAGCAACGTTGTGTACAACGTACTTGTAGATCTGAGTCTCATCAGCTTTTGTTGTTAGCGTGTTGAAGCGAGTAGCGATTTCGTTTTGACCCGCAGTTGCTACTTCGTGGTGGTGAGCTTCAACAACAAGACCCATCTCTTCCATGATTAAACACATAGCAGAACGGATATCTTGAGATGAATCAACAGGAGCTACTGGGAAGTAACCGCCTTTAACGCCAGGACGGTGACCTTTGTTACCGCCTTCGTAATCAGAACCTGTGTTCCAAGCTGCTTCTACGTCGTCAATCTTGAAGAAAGAACCTGACATATCAGTGTTAAACTTAACATCATCAAATAGGAAGAATTCTGGTTCAGGACCGATAAGAACTGTGTCTGCGATACCTGTTGAACGTAGGTACTCTTCAGAACGCTTAGCGATTGAACGTGGGTCACGGTCGTAGCCTTGCATTGTTGCAGGCTCTAAAATATCACAACGGATATTTAGCGTTGAGTCTTCTGTGAAAGGGTCAAGAACAGCGCTAGATGCGTCAGGCATCATTACCATGTCTGATTCGTTGATACCTTTCCAGCCAGCAACTGAAGAACCATCGAACATCTTACCTTCTTCGAAGAAGTCTGCGTCAACTTGGTGAGACGGAATTGAGATATGTTGCTCTTTACCTTTTGTATCTGTAAAGCGCAGGTCAATAAACTTAACTTCGTTTTCTTGGATTAGCGATAGGACATTTTCTACTGACATCTTGGATAACCTCCAGTGTAATTAAAGCGGTATTAGCTCGATAAAATAGTCTTCTATAAAAGTGATGAACTTATAATAAAAGTAAGAAACCCAGCATTGATTAATTTCGTTTCATTAGTATTAATCGATGCTGATTACAATAAAGCTATTATCGTGCCAAAAAAATTAATCCATTAATTTCAATGCATTATATAAAAGTTGTTGAGATTAATCATTGCGATTGCACCAAAATGATCCGCAATAGCACTGTATTGGTGCATTACGGTGCAATTGCACCAATATGAAACAAACAACAGATGTTATTCAGCCAATATTTGCCGAAAATGTCAATGGCAATAATGCGTACCTGATTCTAATTTGTCCCAAATCAACTCATCATCTAGTCTTATATGGAAGGAAATCGCTGAGATGGATCACATATTTCTGGGTTTTTTCCCAGAATCTGGTACATTACGGACGTTTTTTTAATCAAATAAAGTAATGCTCATTAAATAATCGATTATTTAAGAGGGTTACTTCTTTAAAAGTGAATCAAAATCCATGGCTACTCCACAGATTGATAAGTTAAGAAATATCGCGATCATCGCGCACGTTGACCACGGCAAAACTACGCTGGTTGATAAACTGCTACTGCAATCAGGTACGCTTGAGTCTCGCGGTGAAGCTGAAGAGCGAGTCATGGACTCGAACGACATCGAAAAAGAGCGTGGCATTACCATTCTTGCTAAGAACACAGCAATTAACTGGAATGACTACCGCATCAACATCGTAGATACTCCTGGACACGCGGACTTCGGTGGTGAAGTTGAGCGTATCATGTCAATGGTAGATTCAGTTCTACTTATCGTTGACGCTGTTGATGGCCCAATGCCTCAAACTCGTTTCGTTACTCAAAAAGCATTCGCACACGGCCTTAAGCCAATCGTTGTTATCAACAAGATTGACCGTCCTGGTGCTCGTCCTGATTGGGTTATGGATCAAGTTTTCGATCTTTTCGACAACTTAGGCGCAACTGATGAGCAATTAGACTTCACTGTTGTTTACGCTTCAGCACTAAACGGCTGGGCAACAATGGAAGAAGGTACTGTTGGCGAAGACATGGAACCACTGTTCCAAGCCGTTGTAGACACAGTAGAAGCACCGCAAGTTGATCTTGATGGTTCACTTCAAATGCAAGTATCTCAGCTTGATTACAGCTCTTACGTTGGCGTTATCGGTGTATGTCGTGTAACTCGCGGTAGCATCAAGCCAAACCAACAAGTAACTATTGTTGGTGCAGACGGTAAGAAACGTAATGGCAAAGTGGGCACAGTTCTAGGTTACCTAGGTCTTGAGCGTCACGAAGTTGAACAAGCTAACGCTGGTGATATCATTGCAATCACAGGTCTTGGTGAGCTGAAAATTTCAGACACTATCTGTGACCAAAACAACGTTGAAGCAATGGAACCACTTTCTGTTGACGAACCAACGGTAACAATGACATTCCAAGTAAACACTTCTCCGTTCGCGGGTAAAGAAGGTAAGTTTGTAACGTCACGTAACATCCTTGAGCGTCTACAAAAAGAGCTAGTACACAACGTTGCACTACGCGTTGAAGAGACTGACAGCCCAGACCGTTTCCGTGTATCAGGTCGTGGTGAACTTCACCTTTCGATCCTTATCGAAAACATGCGTCGTGAAGGTTTTGAGCTAGCAGTATCTCGTCCAGAAGTAATCATCAAAGAAGAAGATGGTCAACTATTGGAACCGTTTGAAACGGTAACTATCGATGTTGTTGAAGAGCACCAAGGTGCAATCATGGAAAGCATCGGTCTACGTAAAGGTGAGCTAACAGATATGGCTCCAGATGGTAAAGGCCGTGTTCGCATGGACTTCATGATGCCTTCTCGTGGTCTTATCGGTTTCCAAACTGAATTCCTAACAATGACGTCTGGTTCTGGTCTTATTTACCACTCATACGATCACTACGGCCCACACAAAGGCGGCGTAATCGGTCAGCGTAACAACGGCGTACTTGTTTCAAACGGCACAGGTAAAGCACTAACTTACGCATTGTTCTTCCTTCAAAACCGTGGTCGCCTATTTGCAGAGCACGCAGACGAAGTATATGAAGGCCAAGTAATCGGTATTCACAACCGTTCTAACGACCTAACAGTTAACTGTTTGAAAGGTAAGCAGCTAACTAACGTTCGTGCATCTGGTACTGATGAAGCGCAGGTTCTTTCTCCGCCTATCCGTCACACACTTGAGCAAGCTCTTGAGTTTATCGACGAAGATGAGCTAGTAGAAGTAACGCCAGAAAGCGTTCGTATCCGTAAGAAACTTCTTACTGAAAACGAGCGTAAGCGTGCTGCACGTCCAGCGAAAGACGCTTAATAGCTTGTTTGCTTAACGGCTTTATGCTGTAACAGCTAAACAATAGAAAGGGTGAGAAGATTTCTTCTTGCCCTTTTTTGTGTCTGAAGGTTATGACGTTAGAAGGTTTATGATGGATAAAACAGAAATGAAACCAATTATTATTTCGGGTGGGCCAGGGGCTGGTAAAACAACCTTGATTAATGCGCTGTCTGCGCGAGGTCATCAAACCTTTGCTGAAAGCTCTCGCCAATTGATTGAGCAGCAAAGCCAACTAGAAGGTGGCGTATTACCTTGGACGAACTTAACGGGTTTTGCAGAGCTTTGTTTGGACGTAATGGGTGAGCAGAAACAGGCGGCCATAGCGAGCCGACGACTCTCATTTATGGATCGCGCCATTCCTGATATTTGCGCCTACCTAAAGCAGGGGGAGATTGAAGTGGACGACAAGTATGTAGAAGGCTGCAAGGGTTATCATCCTCAGGTGTTTTTTTGTCGACCTGAAGCGTCTATTTATGTTCAAGATGATGTGAGACCGTACCCATTTGAAGAGGCATTACAAATCCATCATCAGCTTGAGAATACCTATCGAGAGTTAGGGTTTGAAGTTGTTGATGTGCCTTGGGGGAGCGTGGAACAAAGAGTTGATGAGATATTGGCCTATGTTAGAAAATAATCTAGATTGGTAGCGACTAGAGCCTGTTAACTGATAAGCTTAATTTAATTACACTGTATCAGGGAGAAACAGGTTGAAGTTGGATGCGATCACTCTAAATACCGCGTTAAAGCATGGGCTAGCCTATTGTCGCTATCTTTTGACTCGGATGAAGCACGATAGAATCAATGTAAACGCTGGGTATCTAACCTACATTACTTTGCTCTCAATTGTGCCAATGCTAACGGTATTGCTGTCTGTGCTCTCGTCGTTTTCAATCTTTGCCACTGCTGGCGATGTCATACAAGACTTTGTTATTACCCACTTTGTTCCGGCGGCGGGCGATGCTGTTAAAGGCGCGTTAGCTGAGTTTATTGCGAATACCGGAAAAATGACCGCCGTTGGTGGCTTGTTTTTGTTTGTTGCCGCGCTGATGCTGATTTCCAATATTGATAAGAATCTTAACTTTATTTGGCGAGTCACAGAAAAGCGCCGCCCCGTTTTTTCCTTTTCAATGTATTGGATGGTGCTGACTCTAGGGCCAATCCTTGTTGGGGCAAGTATTGCTGCCACCTCTTACATCACCTCTTTGAAGATTATTGACAGTGAAGCCATTACGGGTGTCTATAATTTGCTGCTTCGCTGGTTGCCATTTTTACTCTCTTTCTTTGCTTTTATCGTACTTTACCTACTTGTTCCCAACAAAAAGGTACTATTTAAGCATGCGGTTGTCGGCGCTATTGTGGCGGCCATTTTATTTGAGCTGAGTAAAAAGGGCTTTGCGGCTTACATCACTCATTTCCCTTCTTATCAGCTTATTTACGGCGCTCTGGCGGCGATCCCTATTTTGTTTGTTTGGGTTTACTTGTGTTGGTTAATTGTTTTGATTGGCGCGGAAGTCACCGCAGCATTGGGCGAAGAGACTCAGTGGTCACAAGATTCAGAGATGCTACAATCGAGCGTTCAAGATAGTCAGAACGTTCAAAGTATTGAGCAAGAGAAAGGAAAACAGAGTGATAGCGCTGATTCAGAGAGTAAGCGAAGCCGCAGTAAAAGTTGATGGTGAAGTCGTTGGTGAAATAGACCAAGGTCTACTGGTACTGCTCGGTGTTGAGAAAGATGATGATGAAGCCAAAGCAAAACGCTTAATGGAGCGCGTTACTACATATCGAGTTTTCAGTGATGATGAAGGTAAGATGAACCTCAATGTGAAACAAGTTAGTGGTAAAGTGTTGGTCGTTTCTCAATTCACCTTACCGGCAGACACCAAAAAAGGCACCAGAGCAGGCTTTTCACGTGGAGCACATCCAGCTGATGCGGAGCGCTTGTATGACTACTTTTCAGATCAGTGTGAAGCCGTGCTACCAACGGAGCGAGGACAATTCGCTGCAGATATGAAAGTATCACTTGTGAACGATGGCCCCGTGACTTTTTGGCTACAAGTGTAGCTAATACGTATTGAGTAAAGATTAATCGAGTAAAAACAAAGCGAGAAAATGAGAACGACAGTCAGCGGATCTATAATTAATAAAAATCGACCGTGGCTAATTTTAATAGACAGACGTAAAACGCTAGGAAGAATTCAATGTTCAAACTGATTACACCAAAAACAGATAACCAGCTGAATAAGTATTATCACTTTCGCTGGCAGATGTTGCGTGAGCCGTGGCAAATGCCGCTAGGTTCAGAGCGTGATGAATATGATTCAACTAGTCATCACCGCATGATTGTGGATGGTAGAGGGCGACCAATGGCGATTGGGCGTCTGTATATTACCCCTGACGATGAAGGCCAAGTACGTTATATGGCGGTGAAAAGTAACCGTCGTAATAAAGGTATGGGTTCGCTGTTGTTGGTGGCTCTTGAGTCGTTAGCCCGCCAAGAAGGTGTAAAGCGGTTAGTATGTAATGCTCGTGAAGATGCCATCTCATTTTATGAAAAAAACCATTTTGAGCGTCGTGGTGAGCTAACTGATCAGCGTGGGCCTATGCGTCACCAACAGATGGTGAAGACACTGGACCCAATGGCCAATGTACTTCGAAAGCCGGAATGGTGTACTGAGTTACAAGAGCGTTGGGAAAATCAGATCCCAATCAGTGACAAGATGGGCATTAAAATTAACCAATATACCGGTTATCAATTTGAGTGTAGCGCGCAGCTGAATCCGAATCTTAACCCACACAACACCATGTTTGCAGGCTCTGCATTTACACTTGCAACCTTAACGGGTTGGGGAATGACGTGGTTATTGCTTAAAGAGCGCGGCTTACAAGGTGATATTGTTTTGGCTGATAGCCGAATTCGATATCGTCACCCTGTGGAGCATAACCCTGTGGCGAGTACCTCTTTGGATGGTATCAGTGGTGACTTAGATAGATTGGCGTCTGGGCGAAAAGCTCGCATTGTCATTAACGTCACTATTTACAGTGGTGATAAAGCAGCGGTTGAGTTTATTGGCACTTATATGCTGCTACCAAATTACCAGTCGACCCTTTCTGTTTAACCTCAATATACTATCGGTGTAATTACGCCTCCGTGAATACACCGAATTACTTAGCTCGAATAAGTTATTGCCCCAAATGCGTTAAGAGCAATTATGATGGGACGTCGTTTTGTTATTGAGTAGATCAAAGCTCAGTTGCTGGCACTCTTGTTCAATTAGCAGCTCAATATTGCCTACTTTTGGCATCACCAAATCGATGTTGCCATGCAGTGAACCCACTAGATTTTCACCTTCCACTTTACTGTCACTCATTGATACGCGACCTCTATTGGAATTCACCTCTAGATCTCGCATGTAAAAGGGTATCAGTAAGCTTTGTGGCTGCGCGCTGCCATAACCTTGAGCTTTGGTATAAGTTAACTTGGCATCACGTACGCTGGCGAGAATAGTGCCCGTCAGTGAATGATCTAGCATCTCTTTATTGCCTGATAATCCATGCGCGTTTAGCTCAAGCTCCAGCTCACCATCAAGTTGAATAGGTAGGTTAGCCACGGTATGAATCAATTTTAGTGGCAGCCCATCACCATGAGCGATCAGCTGCCATGGACGGCTGAGGCTATTGAGTTCCCAATAACCCGAAGCATCAAAATAGCCTTTTTCTAGTGGAATGAAGAGCCGCTCTAGCTCCCAAGCCCCGTCATCTGAATTACTGTTGATCACCGCTTGTGTTGCTATTGCATCATCGTAACTTAGACTATTTGCGGAGAGTTCGATCTCTCCATTCCATAGGCCCAACGTTTGGTTTCGTTTCAGCTCTAGGTTACTTCCTGAGACATTCAGCCCTGACACTTGCCAAAACGGCGAGTGTTTAATCTGAATCACCTGACTACGTAGGATGTCGAGTTGATTAATAGCCACAGCATCTTGCTGATTTAAGTAGTCAGTCAGTAACGATAAACTCTGTTGTGTGTCCTCAACTAGCTTAAGACCCGTGGCTTTTAGCCAATCAAGTTTTGTTGTAGTGGGGGTTAGTTTTCCTGAAAGCTGAATCCGACCTTGAAGATAATCGCTATCAAATTCCACGATAGAAATCTGATTCGGTGATAGCTCTAATTTTGCCATTGGAGAAATAAAAAGCTGATCTTGGTAGGCGATGCTCTCGGCATTAAACGAAAGGTACGCACTCTCTTGCTGCCACCATGATAAGGATTGAAATAGAGATTGTGTGGACAATGAAGGCAGCGTTATATTTTCGACCGATGCATCCAAATTTACGATTTGAACATCACCGGAGGAGAAATGACTGTTAAGTACATCTAGGCTATTAATGTGAGAGATGTTATTGAATATCGTAGTTTGGCCTGATGAAAGTGCAGTTAGTTTTTCAAGTTCAGTTAAATTGAGCTTATTAAGAGTCACATTAACCAGTGACCAACCGTGATCATACTGCTCGGCTTGGCCAGATATTTCAGCGTCGCGCCACTCAAATGAAATACCAAAAATGGTGCTGTTATTTGGCTTGTAGTCAGCGTCGATCAATAGCTGATTGAGTGCTTCGCCATGATAGTAAAACTGCTCAGCACTTAGCTGAATCTCTCCAAAGGGGATCAGTTGCTTCTCGTCACGCCAGAGTGGTTTTTTAATCTGAATATTGATCCCACGAGCAATGCTGTCTTGATAGGAGAGATCGAAATTATTCAAAGCGAGTTGATGCAGTGTGAGATTATTTTGCCATTCAAAAGAGAGTTGCGACTGTTGTAGGCTTAAACCATCAATGAGCAGGCTATCGAGCACCCATTTCCCTTGTTGATAAGGGGTTCGATTGATCCACAGTTCAACTTTAGGAATGTATGTCGTTTTCAGCTTTTGACTCTGTTTTTGTGTGCGCTGATAAGTGACACCCTCGAAGCTGAAGTGTAGTGGTGCGTTGTAGGTGATTTTTTCAACCTGAATTTGGCTGTCTAGAAATAGCTCAAATAGATAATTCCCAGCGGCAGAAGCGTAGCGAGTTTGAGAAATAGCATAAGCCGATGCGACGAGCGAAATGAGCAGAGCAATTAGGATTAGCGGAATGACCAGCAGCTTTTTCATTTCAGATGTAATCCAATTTGAGTGAGATCGTATCAATAAGAGTCTATAGATTGGTACAAAATGAAGTGTGCATCAATAGAAAAAGCCCCTAAAGTTAGGGGCTTGTACTAAGTTGTGAGATTAAGAGCCAAAGTTGTCAGCTTTTTAGTAACAGTTATCAGCTTCAATCCACTTGGTTTGCTTTTAGTCGAGCTGTGGACCTGCGGCAACTAGAGACTGACCTTCGTTATTATCTGTGTACTTATCAAAGTTATTGATAAAGCGCTGAGCTAGATCATTCGCTTTGCTTTCCCACTGTAGTGGGTCAGTGTAAGTATCACGAGGGTCTAAGATGGAAGGGTCAACACCAGGTAGGGATGTTGGAACTTCTAAATTAAACACTGGAATAGACGTCGTTTCTGCTTTCTCAATCGAGCCATCTAGGATTGCATCGATGATTCCGCGAGTATCTTGAATAGAGATGCGCTTGCCACTGCCGTTCCAACCTGTGTTAACAAGGTAAGCTTCAGCACCTGCCGCTTCCATACGCTTAACCAGTACTTCAGCATACTTAGTTGGGTGTAGCGTTAGGAACGCCGCACCAAAACAAGCAGAGAACGTAGGCGTTGGTTCAGTAATACCACGCTCAGTACCGGCTAGTTTCGCGGTAAAGCCTGATAGGAAGTGGTACTTAGTTTGCTCAGGTGTCAGCTTAGACACTGGAGGAAGCACACCAAATGCATCCGCTGATAAGAAGATCACTTTGTTTGCGTGACCGCCTTTAGACACAGGTTTAACGATGTTATCGATGTGGTGGATTGGGTAAGAAACACGAGTGTTCTCAGTTTTTGAGTTGTCATCAAAATCAATAGAACCATCATTGCGAACAGTTACGTTTTCTAGCAGTGCATCACGGCGGATTGCATTGTAGATATCTGGCTCAGCTTCTTTAGACAGCTTGATGGTTTTTGCGTAACAGCCACCTTCAAAGTTAAATACGCCGTCATCATCCCAACCGTGCTCATCGTCACCAATAAGCGCACGTTTAGGATCAGTAGACAGTGTTGTTTTACCCGTACCTGATAGGCCGAAGAACACAGCTACGTCGCCTTCTTCACCTACGTTAGCACTACAGTGCATAGAGGCGATGTCTTGCAGAGGCAAGAAGTAGTTCATCATTGCGAACATACCTTTTTTCATCTCACCGCCGTACCAAGTGCCGCCAATCAGCTGCATGCGCTCAGTTAGGTTAAATACCGTGAAGTTTTCAGAGTTCAGACCATGCTCTTCCCACTTCTGGTTGGTACATTTTGCGCCGTTCATTACGACGAAGTCAGGCTCAAATGTTGTTAGCTCTTCTTCGCTTGGACGAATGAACATGTTTTTCACGAAGTGAGCTTGCCATGCAACCTCAGTAATTACGCGAATACTTAAACGAGTATCAGGGTTAGCACCACAGTAACCATCAATCACAAACAAGCGTTTACCAGATAACTGATTCGTCACAAGCGCCTTAAGGTCATTCCAAACCGCTTGGTCGATTGCTTTGTTATCATTTTTAACCGCGTCAGATGTCCACCACATGTGCTCTTCTGTTGTCGCATCTTTAACGATGTACTTATCTTTTGGCGAGCGGCCAGTAAAGATCCCAGTATCAACAGCAACAGCACCAAGTTCAGTTACTACGCCTTTTTCGTAGCCTTCTAAACTTGAACGGGTTTCCTCTTCGAATAATTGCTCGTAACTAGGATTGCGAAGAATCTCAGTTGCGCCAGTAATTCCGTGCTTTGTTAGATCGATTTGTGCAGCCTTTGTATGTTCCATAACGGTCATAGGTGCTCCTTGTAAGGATAGATTTTGTAGGGATTTGAAATTTTATTATTTTTTTATTTGCTCATCATACTACCAACGAGGTAGACGGAAAAAAGGGATGTAGTTCAAAAAATACCCACAATTCCGGTGTGGCTTATGTGTCCCATCACATAATGGCAAGAACCATTTTATCCTGTAAGCAAACCTTTGCGCTAGATCAAAAGAATTATTAAGTTGAAGAAATTAAGTGTGGTTATTTCATGGTGGAAGCCCTTGTGTTACCGGGGTTTGATCACAAAAAAAGCCAGCGATGAGCTGGCTTGTATGGCGGTTTTTACGTGCTTAATACGCTTTGCGAATTAGAACAGGTAAATTAAGCAGTTTGTACGAATTAATGCAGCGTACTGTTGCCTGAGTTGGCTTCAATAAACAGTTCTTTCACCTGTTCTTCGTTAAATGAATAACTCGTTCCACAGTAATCACAATGCAAAGAAACAGCACCTTCGGTGGCGATGATGTCGGCAAGCTCTTCTTGGCTAACGGTAATAATGGCTGCGCCGCTGCGTTCACGAGAGCAACCACAGTGAAATTCAACTGGCTGTGGCGTGAAAAGCTGAACTTTCTCTTGGTTATAAAGGCGATACAACAATTCGTTCGCTTCTAGTGTGAATAGCTCTTCATCTTTAACCGTATCAGTTAGCTGTTCAAGGTGCTCGAAGTCATCAGCAGAGCCTGTGCCATCGGGCATGACTTGCAGCAACATACCAGCTGCGCATTTTTTACCTTCAACTTCACCAGTACGAATCCATAGGCGCGTTTTTAATTGCTCAGAGCGCTCAAAGTAGCCTTCTAGGATTTCAGCTAGGTTGTCACCTTCAAGTCCAACCACACCTTGGTATCGTTCACCTTTCTTTGGTTCAATCGTGATCACGAGGTGACCTTTACCGATGAGTTCATGAAGTGATGCCTGATCGTCAATATCATCTTTAAAACGCGCAACACCACGAATTTTCTGATCATGGTCGCCATTGATCACAACCAGTGATACTGGGCCATCACCTTGCAGTTGCATGGTAATTGAACCTTCGAATTTAAGCGTTGCGGTTAACAGGGTTGTTGATACTAGTAGCTCACCCAGTAGCTTTTGCACGGCTACAGGGTATTCCTTGCCAGAAATAATTTGTTGGTAGGCTTCATCCACTTGTACCAACTCACCGCGTACAGAAAGATCTTCAAAAAGGTAGCGGTTTAATACATTGCTTTCCATCTAGGGAGCTCCAGCTTATTGATTCTTAAATTTAATAATGTTTCGACGCTGCTTTTTGTCAGGTCGACGTTCTGGGGCAGGGCTATGAGCGTGAAGTTTACGCTGCTCTGCATTTGTTTCTCGTTTTGCGATGCTTTCTGCTGTCTCAGTATAAAGCGTCTGTGCTTCTGGCGCTCCACGCCTCTGGTCTGACAGTTTTTCAATCACGACGGTTTTCTCTTCGTGACCTTGTCTAAGTGTAATTAGCGCGCCCAGTTCTACAAGTTTACTTGGTTTGCTACGCTGACCATTATAATGAACTTTGCCACCGTCGATCATATTACGTGCAATAGAACGCGTTTTATAAAAACGGGCGGCCCAGATCCATTTATCGAGTCTTATTGCTGTAGAGTTGGAACTCATAGTAAAAAAATACCTCTAATTGATTGGCGCACGGTAATAAGTCGACAGTTTACGATCACTGACATGTGAGAAACAGTCATCAAATGTGGGTAAACAATGGTGTTGTGATTCCATTTTTTCAAGGTAAACAGTAAATATTCGTGCGATTTCACGGTAGCTTAACAACCCTATGTTATATTAAAGGGTCATAACTGTATGATCAGTAATATTAATCACTGCTTCCTGTCAGTGATTTTGGATTGGTATTTATAAGGATATTCTTGGGTGAAGCAGAACCATCTTTCTCACATCGTCGCTTCAAATGTTTGGCTACAGAAAATAACGGGGAAATCCGTCGCTATTCAACAACGCTTGAGTATCGTCTGCTGCTTAATGTTATTGATGTCGGCTGCATGGATGTTGGGAAAAATGTTCTGGTTGGTGCAAAGCCCATCGGATTCAGTGACACCGTGGACACCCCAAGCGATCAATAAACAAAACCAACCTCAATCGAGCCTCGATACCTCTTCGCTAAAGAACAGCCACTTATTTGGTGTTTATCAACAAGAGAGTAAACCGGTTGAAAAGCCAGTCGTACAGGATGCGCCGAAAACGAAACTGAATTTGACCTTAGTTGGTGTCGTTGCCAGTAGTGATGAAAATAAGAGTTTAGCGGTTATTGCTAACCGAGGTAGTCAGGCAACTTACGGCATTCGAGAGCAGATTGAAGGCACTCGAGCACAACTGAAAGCGGTATTCAGTGATCGAGTGATTATTGATAATTCTGGGCGTGATGAAACCTTGATGCTCGCTGGTATTGATTACAGCAAGTTATCAGCCAATACACCCGCAGCAAAACCGAGCCAAAATCGCCAAGGTAATAATGTAGCGAATAGTAACGCGACTAGTGCATCGAAACTTGATTCGATTCGTGAGCAGATTTCAAAAGACCCACAAAAGATATTCCAGTACGTTCGCATGTCGCAAGTGAAGCGTGATGGCAAAGTGATGGGTTATCGAGTCACACCAGGTAAAGAGCCAGAGCTGTTTCGTTCAGTGGGTTTAGAAAGTGGTGATATTGCAACACAACTCAATGGTCATGATCTGACCGACCCCGCATCAATGAGCAAAATTTTTAAAACGATCTCTGAGTTAAGTGAGTTAAGTCTCACTGTAGAAAGAGATGGTCAAAGCCGTGATATTAATATTGAATTTTAATGCTGATGCACAGTGCGTCAGTATGAGGAGTAAAAAGTGAAGCATTGGTTTAACAAGAGTGCTTGTCTATTAGCAGGAAGCCTATTAGCAGGAAGCTTAGTGGCACCCCCAGTGGCGGTAGCCAATGATTTTAGTGCCAGTTTTAAAGGCACTGATATTCAAGAGTTTATTAACATTGTTGGTCGTAACTTAGAAAAAACCATCATTGTTGACCCGTCTGTGCGTGGCAAAGTAGATGTGCGCAGTTATGACATGTTGACCTCTGAGCAATATTACAGCTTCTTCCTCAATGTTCTTGAAGTGTACGGCTTTGCTGTCATTGAGATGGATAACGGTGTGTTAAAAGTGGTGAAATCGAAAGACGCCAAAACCTCCGCGATTCCAGTCGTCAGTGACGATAGCGCTCAGGGCGACAGTGTCATCACACGTGTTGTTGCAGTCCGAAACGTCTCAGTGAGAGAGCTATCGCCACTGCTGCGCCAACTCAACGATAATGCCGGTGCGGGTAACGTTGTGCACTACGATCCTGCCAATATTATCTTAATTACGGGTCGTGCTGCGGTTGTAAATCGCTTGGCTGAAATCATTAAGCGTGTTGACCAAGCAGGAGATAAAGAAATAGAAGTTATTGAGCTTAACAACGCTTCTGCTGCTGAAATGGTTCGTATCGTTGAAGCGTTAAACAAAACCACTGACACGAAAAATACTCCAGCATTCTTACAGCCTAAACTTGTGGCTGATGATCGCACCAACTCTATTCTCATCTCTGGCGATCCAAAAGTACGTGCAAGATTGAAAAGGTTGATTACTCAGCTCGATATCGAGATGGCTTCAAAAGGCAACAATCGCGTTATCTACCTTAAGTACGCAAAAGCCGACGAGTTGGTTGATGTTCTAAAAGGTGTTTCTGATAACCTGCAAGCTGAAAAACAAGCGGCTAGAGCGGGTTCTGGAACTGGTGGTGGAAGTAACAACCGAAATGAAGTGATGATAGCGGCTCATACCGGTACCAATGCGTTAGTTGTGACGGCTCCGCCAGATATCATGAATGCGATTCAAGATGTCGTCTCTCAGCTTGATATTCGCCGTGCTCAGGTTTTGATTGAAGCGTTAATTGTTGAAATGTCGGAGGGTGATGGCATCAACCTTGGGGTTCAATGGGGTAATTTGGAAACCGGTGCTGTTGTTCAATATGGCAATACTGGTGCATCCATTGGCAACGTGATGATTGGCTTAGAAGAAGCTCAAGACACGACTAAAACGGAAAGTTACTGGAACTCAAGCGATAATAAATGGGAATCACGTGAAACCACCGAGGAAGGGGATTACTCGACTTTAGCCGCTGCGTTATCTGGCGTGAACGGTGCCGCTGTGAGTATTGCGATGGGCGATTGGACGGCATTGATTAGTGCGGTATCCACCGATTCCAATTCAAATATTCTTTCTTCTCCAAGTATTACGGTAATGGATAATGGCGAAGCTTCATTCATCGTTGGTGAAGAAGTACCGGTTGTCACAGGTTCAACTTCTGGCTCCAATAACGATAATCCATTCCAAACCGTTGACCGTAAAGAAGTCGGTATCAAGCTTAAAGTGGTGCCACAAATTAACGAAGGTAATTCAGTACAACTGGATATCGAACAAGAAGTATCAAATGTACTGGGTGCCCAAGGCGCAGTGGATGTTCGCTTTGCTAAGCGTCAGATAAATACCACTGTTATGATCGAAGACGGGCAGATGATTGTCTTAGGTGGGCTTATCGATGAGCGCGCCCTTGAGAGTGAGTCGAAAGTACCGCTACTGGGCGATATTCCTTTCTTAGGTCACTTATTTAAATCGACCAGTACTCAGGTTGAGAAAAAGAACCTAATGGTCTTTATCAAACCAACCATCATTCGCGATGGCATGACGGCTGATGGGATCACTCAACGTAAATACAACTACATTCGTGCAGAGCAACTGTTTAAAGCCGATCAAGGCTTGAAGTTAATGGAAGATAATAACATTCCAGTACTGCCTGAGTTTGGTCAAGAAATTGGTCACCCTGCGGAAATCCAAGCCTTCCTCGATCAAATGAGTACAAAGAAATGAGTGAGCAACTAAACAATAGCGTCATACAGCGCTTGCCCTTTAGTTTTGCTAATCGCTTCAAGGTCGTCCTTGAACATAACGAGCAAGGCAGCACGCTATTTTATGTAGCGCCGCTGGCGATTGAAGCCTTAGTGGAAGTAAAGCGAGTAGCGAAAGTTGCCTTTACGACCATTGAGCAAAGCGTGGAAGAGTTTGATAGTAAACTGACGGAAGTTTATCAGCGAGACTCTTCAGAAGCGCGCCAGTTAATGGAAGATATCGGTGCTGACAGTGATGACTTTTTCTCTTTAGCGGAAGAGCTTCCTCATGATGAGGACTTGCTTGAAGCCGAAGACGATGCACCGATCATCAAATTGATTAACGCCATGCTGGGTGAAGCGATCAAGGAAGGTGCGTCTGATATACACATTGAGACGTTTGAAAAATCACTGTCGATTCGTTTTCGTGTCGACGGTGTCTTGCGTGATGTTCTCGCGCCAAGTCGCAAGCTAGCACCGTTACTTGTTTCTCGTGTGAAGGTGATGGCAAAGCTCGATATTGCTGAAAAACGAGTTCCTCAAGATGGTCGTATTTCACTGCGTATTGGTGGTCGAGCCGTCGATGTTCGTGTCTCAACCATGCCTTCATCTCATGGTGAGCGAGTGGTTATGCGTCTACTTGATAAGAACGCGACCCGTTTGGACCTGCACAGCTTAGGCATGACCAAACCTAATCACGATAGCTTTAGAACGTTGATTGAACGACCGCATGGCATTATTTTGGTGACGGGTCCTACCGGTTCTGGTAAATCCACCACTTTGTATGCGGGTCTTCAAGAGTTAAACAGCAACGAGAGAAATATCTTAACCGTAGAAGACCCGATTGAATTTGATATCGATGGCATCGGCCAAACACAGGTTAACCCGAAAGTTGAGATGACCTTCGCTCGTGGATTAAGAGCGATTCTTCGTCAAGATCCCGATGTGGTCATGGTCGGTGAAATTCGTGATTTAGAAACGGCGCAAATTGGTGTTCAAGCGTCATTGACGGGTCACTTGGTTATGTCGACTCTGCACACTAATACTGCTGTCGGTGCGATCACTCGTTTGCGAGACATGGGGATTGAGCCATTTTTGATCTCATCTTCTCTGCTTGGCGTATTAGCTCAGCGATTGGTACGAACGTTATGCCGTGATTGTAAGCAGCCATACCAAGCTCTACCAGATCAAAAGGCGTTGTTTGACGTTGCACCGGATGAAGAACTTATTTTGCATCGTGCCGAGGGCTGTGAAAGTTGTAATAACAAAGGTTACCGAGGTCGTACTGGTATCCATGAGTTGCTCTTGGTTGATGAAAACGTGCAAGCCCTAATCCACAGTGAAGCGGGTGAGCAAGCAATAGAACAAGCCGTTCGACAGAAAACGCCGAGCATTCGTAGTGATGGTTTATTGAAAGTTCGCCGAGGTATTACTTCGATTGAGGAAGTGATGCGAGTGACTAAGGAAACCTAATGGCGGCATTTGAGTATAAAGCGTTAAATGCCAAAGGGCGGCAAAAGAAGGGGGTTATCGATGGTGATAATGCCCGTCAAGTTCGTTCACGCCTAAAAGAGCAAGGTCTTATCCCTATCGAGGTGACTGAGACTCGCGCCAAAAACAGTGCTCAATCTGCGCAAGGCGGTATTGCTTTTAAGCGCGGTTTAAGTACCCCAGATTTAGCGCTTATTACCAGACAATTGTCGACACTGGTTCAGTCAGGTATGCCACTTGAAGAGTGTTTAAAAGCCGTCTCTGAACAGTCAGAAAAGCCGCGCATTCGTACCATGCTGGCTGCGGTGAGATCTAAGGTGACAGAAGGCTATACCTTAGCGGATAGCTTGGCCGATTATTCTCATGTGTTTGATGATCTGTTTCGTTCGATGGTGGCTGCAGGTGAAAAGTCGGGTCACTTGGATGCGGTATTGGAGCGTTTAGCCGATTACGCAGAGAACCGCGAAAAAATGCGTTCGAAATTGCTGCAAGCGATGATCTACCCCATTGTGCTGGTGGTATTTGCAGTCAGTATTGTGGCCTTTTTATTAGCGGCGGTCGTACCTAAAATCATCGATCAATTTGTGCAGATGGCGCAAGACTTACCTCAGTCGACCCAGATTCTATTAGCAGCGAGTGATTTTGTACAACAATGGGGCTTAGTGCTACTTATTAGCACAATCACTGTTATAGCGTTCATTAAGTGGTTGTTAACCAAGCCAGAAATTCGATTAAGCTGGGATAAAACCATGTTATCGCTGCCATTAATTGGCAAGATAATTAAAGGGCTGAATACCGCTCGCTTTGCTCGAACATTATCTATCTGTACATCCAGTGCTATCCCTATATTAGAAGGGATGCAGGTCGCGGTGGATGTTATGACTAATCAGTACATTAAACAGCAAGTACTGCTGGCCTCTGATAATGTCAGAGAAGGGGCGAGTTTAAGAAAAGCGCTCGATCAGACCAAACTGTTTCCACCGATGATGCTGCACATGATCGCCAGTGGTGAGCAAAGTGGTCAGCTTGAAAGTATGCTGACTCGCGCTGCGGATAACCAAGATACTCAGTTTGAATCAACCGTAAACATAGCATTGGGGTTATTTACGCCAATGCTGATTGCTTTAATGGCAGGGCTAGTGCTGTTTATTGTAATGGCGACCTTGATGCCAATCTTAGAAATGAATAATTTGATGAGTCGTTAAGACCACAATCTATGCCTCAATGGTTTTTGGAGAGAAAATGAGACGTAAAATGAACAAACAGTCAGGCTTTACCCTATTAGAAGTCATGGTAGTCGTGGTTATCTTAGGCTTACTTGCGAGCTTTGTTGTGCCTAACCTTATAGGTAGTAAAGACCAAGCGGATCAGAAAAAGGCCGTGATAGATATTGCAGCATTAGAAAGTGAGTTAATGAAGTACCGACTCAACCACCATACATTCCCAACGACCGATCAAGGTCTAGAAGCGTTGGTGACAAAACCAAACAACCCAGAGCCACGTAATTACCCTGAAAATGGCTACGTAACACGCTTACCAACAGACCCGTGGGGCAACGAATACCAATACCTAAACCCAGGTGAGCACGGCGTGATTGATATCTTTACCCTAGGTGCTGATGCTCAGGAAGGTGGTGAAGGGATTAACTCTGATATTGGTAACTGGAATCTACAAGATTTTCAGTAATCATAAGTAGCTAGGCACTTGCTTAAGCGAGTGAATTAAAATCATACAGTTAGAGTTGTCATAGCATGATGAAATTCAAACAGCAGGGCTTTACCTTACTAGAAATACTGTTAGTTCTAGTGGTGATTTCCGTGGCTGTGGTGACAACACTTTCTGTATTGCCTAATAACAGTGAAGACAAAGCCAAAAGTCAGGCTCAGTCACTGTTCCAACGCCTCCAACTGCTCAATGATGAAGCGATATTGAGCGGTAAAGACTTTGGATTAAGAGTGGACGAAACCCGCTCTCGTTACCTTTGGATGGGGATCGAGAACGGTGAATGGAAAACCATGGGTTTTGACACCATTCCAGAGAAAACCTCTTTAGCTGAAGAGAATATAGCGATTCAAATGACGTTGGGCGGTGATATCTGGAATGATAAAGATCGTTTGTTTAATCCGGGGTCGCTATTTGATGAAGAGATGTTTGCTGATATTGATGCTGACGAGAAACCACTTCCACCACAAATTTTCATCTTCTCAAGTGGCGAGATAACACCTGTTTCGATCGCTATCTACCCTCAAGAACGAGATGCCAAGCTCGATAGCTGGCAAGTTGTTGTCAAAGAGAATGGCCAGATTTTATTATTAGCCCCGGGAGAGCAAGATGAGCTTTAAACATCGTCCGATTCATTGCTCTTCTTCTAAGCGAAGAAAACACTCTGTACGAGGTATGACTCTGCTAGAGGTTCTAATTGCATTAGCCATTTTTGCTACAGCCGCCATTTCTGTCATACGCTCGGTGGGTCAGCACATTAATACCATTACTCATTTAGAAGACAAAACCTTTGCAGCTATGGTAGTAGATAACCAAATGGCAAAAGTGATGCTCAACCCGACAGCGTTAAAGGCGCAGCAAGGGAGCGAAGAGCTAGCGGGCAGAGAGTGGTACTGGAAAGTAACGCCAGTTAAAACCTCTGACGGCTTACTAAAAGCATTTGATGTGAGCTCATCACTTAGTAAACAGGGCGACGCGATTGTCACGGTGAGAAGCTATGTTCCTGAGTAAACTGTTCCCAATTTTGTTGCGAGTAATGAGTAGTGGAAAGCAGCCTCATAAGCAATTGATACATAGCAACCCAAAAGCTCCTAAGGCTCTT
The DNA here is from genome assembly GCF_050337325.1 of Vibrio kyushuensis. Lineage (NCBI taxonomy): Bacteria > Pseudomonadati > Pseudomonadota > Gammaproteobacteria > Vibrionales > Vibrionaceae > Vibrio > Vibrio kyushuensis. The sequence goes on along the minus strand of NZ_JAKJSV010000007.1, from coordinate 330,014 downwards.
AAAGTCGCCAAAGCTCAGCAAGGTTTTACCCTGTTAGAGGTTTTGGTCGCAATGGGCATCTTTGCTGCATTGAGTGTCAGCGCATACCAAGTGGTTGATCAAGTGCGGCTTAGCAACGCCATGTCACTTGAACGTGGTGAGCGACTGAAAGAGTTGCAACGAAGTTTGGTTATTATGGACAGTGATTTTCGTCAGATAGCGACCAGACAATTTCGCACCAATGGTGAACAAGGCGGCGATCAGGAAGGCGTTCAATTACTGCAGTGGCAAGATTACTTGCTAGAGTCAGACAGTAAAGGTGTACTTTTCACGCGCTTAGGTTGGCATAACCCGCAGCAACAGTTCCCACGTGGTGAAATCATCAAAGTGGGCTATCGAATTAAAGAGAAAACCTTAGAGCGAGTATGGTGGCGCTACCCTGATACTCCAATCGGTCAACAAGCGGTGGTTACCCCGCTGCTCACTGACGTAGAAGCGTTCAGCATGCGTTTTTATTATCAAGGCTCTTGGATAGAAGAGTGGAGCGTTGAACAAGAATTACCACAGGCCATCGCACTAGAATTAGAGCTAACCGATTATGGGAAAATTGAGCGAGTCTATTTAGTTGCAAGTGGCTCAATTACTCATGTCGAGGATACACCAAGTAACGATGACGGCTCTAACAGCGGAGGCTCGGATGATGAAACCTAGAGCCAAGTCTAGAGCGAATGGTAAATCTAAAGCTAAACAGCGTGGTGTAGCACTGATTATCGTACTGATGCTACTGGCTGTAATGGTGTCAATTGCCGCTACGATGTCGAGCCGACTGTTTACTCAGTTCAAGCGAGGTAGCAACCAATTAACCTATCAGCAGGCCTATTGGTACAGCATTGGTGTTGAGAGTTTAGCTAAGGTTGGTATTGAGCAGAGCTACCAAGACAGTGATACGATTAATCTCTCTCAGCCTTGGGCACTTGAAGAGCAAACGTACCCGCTGGATTACGGTACGTTAAATGGACGTATGTTTGATAAACAGGCGTGTTTTAATCTCAATGTTTTTTCTCGAGTTAAAAGTGACTCTTCCCAATCGAATAGACCGTATTTAGTTCGATTTTGGCAAGCATTACTCGAAGAGGTTGAAGTCGAAGGCTATCAAGCAGAGGTTATCGCAGATTCAACGTGGGATTACATCAGCCAAGAGCATTCCGTACAGTCATCATCAGGCGCTGGTGATAGTTATTATGAATCGCTCTCTCCAGCCTATATGGCTGCGAACGGACTGATTGCTGACATCAGTGAGTTGCGGTCTGTTCAACAAGTTTCGGGTGATGTGATGCAAAAGATCGCACCGTATATTTGCGCGCTACCAAATGATGATTGGCGTTTAAATATCAACACGATTGATGTTGAACAATCGGCGTTGTTGGTGGCTCTATTCCAACCTCATTTGAGTGAACAAAATGCAAAATCGTTAATTGAATCACGCCCTTTTGATGGGTGGTCATCCATTGATGACTTTATGGCTGAAAGTTCGATTAGCGCGATAGAACAAAGCGTTCGTGATGAAGCAAAAGCGTATCTGAGTGTCGATAGCGCTTATTTTGAATTGGACGCACAAGTATTAGTGAATGACTCTCGAGTAAGAATTCGGAGTCTGTTATTTAGTGATAATAGAGAAACAGCAACGGTGATTCGCCGTCGCTTTGGAGGGATCAGTGAGCGAGTTTCTGACAGTTCGACTGAGTAGTGACAAAAATGCACAGATTCAATGGCTCGTTTGGTCGACAACACAAAACGAAGTCATTGCCAGCGGTGAACTAGCTGATTGGCAAAGCGTATCTGAATTAGCGGATTATGCCGATCAAAGACAAGTAATTGTATTGCTGTCTGGCGAGGATGTCGTACTGGCTGAGGTCGATTTACCTGCGGGTTCTTCTCGTCAATTGGAATCGATGCTGCCTTATTTAATGGAAGACGATATCGCTCAAGATGTCGATGAATTGCACTTTACCATATTATCTAAAAGTACTGCTTTAGGTAAGAGCGCGAAGCGAGCGAGCATTGCAGCCGTCGATAAAAATTGGTTAAGCGATTGTTTAGGTGAGTTAAAAAGCATTGGCATCATCGTTCATAAAGTACTGCCTGACGTATTGGCGCTGCCACATAGTGAACACCTTACGGCTGCCAATATCAACCAGCAATGGCTAGTACGAAAAGGCGATTATTTAGGTCTTTGTATTGAGTCCCAATGGTTTGAGCTTTTACATGCTTCAGATTGGGTAAAAGAAGGGGGTGACTATCTACCCTTGACCGCTTACAGTGCTCTGCCTGAAATTGCGCAAGCCCACGAACAGTCGTGGCAAAGTGTTGACGCGCCTTTGATCATGCAGCTTCTTAGTGAGGGTGCAATTGGCTCTAAAGTGAACCTGCTGACTGGGGAATTCAAACCTAGCTCATCAATGTTGAAGTATTGGTCAATTTGGAAGAAGTCGGCTGTTGCGGCGGCGGTACTTGTCTGCGTGTTTGCGGGTCAGCATTGGTTGAAAATCAATCATGATGAAACACAAGCACAGGCGTATAGAGCCGAAAGTGAGCGTATTTTCCGTGAAGCGCTACCGGGTAAAACTCGTATACCAACTGTGAGTTATTTGAAAAGGCAGATGAATGATGAAGCCAGCCGTTTATCTGGCGGTGGTTCGGGCTACCCGATGCTTGAGTGGATGATAAAAATTCCTGAATCATTGAAGGGAAACAGCTCTATGACGCTATTAAGCATTCGATATGATGGTAATCGAGAAGAGATTCGAATTCAGGCTCAAAGTAAAGACTTCCAAAGCTTCGAGCAAGTTAGAGTCAAGTTTTCTGAAAGTTTCGATGTTGAACAGGGGCAGCTCAGTCGTTCGGGTGAGTGGGTCAATGGCAGCTTTGTATTGAAAAGAAAGGGAGCTTGATGATGGATAAATTAGTCACGTCTTTTAAGCTTTGGTGGCAAAGCATTAGCTTGCGAGAGCAGCGATTAGTGTTGATCTGTTCGGGATTATTGATCGTTGGAATTGGCTACTGGGGCATTCTTGAGCCTTTGAATCAACGCAGTATACAGGCGAATAATCGAATCAACAGTGAAAAACAGCTATTGAATTGGGTACAAAGCAAAGCCGATGAAATTGTTCAGTTGCGAGCGAAAAGTGGGCTAGCGACAACCACTCAGCCGCTTAATCAGGTGATCTCTTCTTCGGCTAACCGTTTTAAGGTTGAACTTATTCGTATTCAACCTCGTGACGATATGTTTCAAGTTTGGGTGCAGCCACTCGAATTTAATCAGTTCTTAGGTTGGATTACTTATCTAAAAGAGCAGCAAGGGGTTGATGTTGAACACCTTGATATCGCTCGTACCGATCAGCCTGGAGTGGTGGATGTGAAGCGCTTACAGTTTAAACGAGGTGGTTAATGAAGCGTATTATCGTTATTGCGTTACTTATCGTACTTACCTTAATCGTCAGTCTTGTGGCACATATGCCAGCAAGGTTTGCATTGCAGTATATTCCTATGCCTCGTGCATTGGTGATTCAGAGTGTTCAGGGAAGTGTTTGGCAAGGCAGCGTACAACAAGTTAGTTGGCAAGGTACGTCATTGGGTCAGGTTCATTGGAACATTAATCCTAGTCAGTTATTACTAGGCAAGGCTCAAGCTGAAGTCCTATTTGGTCAAGGCAGCGCGATGGGATTAAGAGGGCGTGGCGTCATTGGCTACAGCTTCTCTGGTGCCTATGCAAAAGAGACGATTGCATCACTACCCGCTCAGTTTGCTGTGGAGCAACTGAACCTGCCATTGCCACTTGATCTAGAAGGGCAACTAGAGGTTTCTATAACGGAACTCGCTATCACTGATCTTGATAAATCGATGCCATATTGCCAACAGGGCTTAGGATCGATGGTTTGGAGTGGTAATAAAGCGTTTACGCCAATTGCTGAATTAGATTTGGGTCCAGTCGTCGTGAACCTAAGTTGCCAAGATAATGTGATTTCACTTAATGGCGAGCAGGGCAGTGAGCAAGTCACAGCTGAGTTTGAGGCCAAACTAGAAGTGAGTGCTAACGGTCAACATCAGTATCAAGCCAGTGGTTGGTTTAAGCCGGAAGCGGCATTCCCGGCTAACTTATCCAGTCAATTAAAGTGGCTTGGCAATCCTAATAATCAAGGGCGTTACCCACTTGATTTTAAAGGAACGCTTTAGAGCTGGTTAGTTGAAAGCTAAATCATTAATGGCTGTAAATTACAGCCATTAAATAGAAAAGCGAGCTCTTAGGGGCTCGCATTTTTTAAATGCTTATGTCATTCGGTGGGTTTTAATCCTTTACCGTTAAAATTTCATCCCATGGTAAACCTTCATCGCCAAGTACAATGAAATTAGGGTTCTCTAGCGTTTCACGTTCGTTGTAGGAGAGTGGCGTAAGTTTGGTGCTCAGTATTCTTCCGCCTGCTTCTTCTACGATACATTGGGTCGCAGCGGTATCCCATTCCCCGGTAGGACCAATTCTTAAATAGCAATCCACACTGCCTTCTGCAACGATACAGGCTTTTAGCGCAGCAGAACCCAGTGGCACTAAGTCATAGTCCCAAGCGCTGCTCATTCGGCCGGTAATGCCATTAATATCTTGTCGGCGACTAATCGCGATGCCAATAGATTGCTTTTGGCCCTGTTCATGTTTGTGCGACTTTATACTCACCGCATTATCAACATTTGGCGCTTCGTCTGTATTAGGAATCTTCCACGCTCCTTTACCTGAGTATGCGTAGTAAGTGACACCTGAAACCGGTGCGTACACAACGCCCATGATCGGTTTATTGTTGTCGATAAGGGCAATGATCGTGGCGAAATCACCGCTTCGAGCAATGAACTCTTGTGTGCCATCCAGTGGGTCCACTAACCAGTAACGGTCCCATTGTTTACGTTGTTCTAAGCTAATATCAGCCGCCTCTTCAGAGAGCACGGGAATATCAGGAGTTAGCTCAGACATCTGTTTAAGGATGAGTTTATGTGCAGCGATGTCGGCACTCGTGACCGGTGTTTCATCACTTTTTACATACGATTCATACTGTTTAGTTTGGTAAATATCGAGGATAAGTTGACCGGCAGAGCGAGCCACCTCAATTACGGAAGGCAATAGATGAGATAAGTCTTTATCAGTAGACATAATAATTCCTAAGACTCTGTTGTTATTATTTTTTTAAATGCTTCAGAGCGAGTAGTAAGGCGGTAATGCTTCGTGCTTCACAAAAATCTAAATGAGTTACTAGCTCTTCAGCTTGAGCTAATGGCCAACGCACCACATCCAACGGTTCAGGTTCATCACCCTCTAGCTTCTCAGAGTATAGGTCCTGTGCGATGAATAGGGTCATTTGGCTGGAAAAATAAGAAGGAGCTAAGACCACGCGCTTGAGTGGTGTGAGTGAGTTGGCGCCAAAGCCAATCTCTTCTTTAAGCTCTCGGTTAGCGGCTTCATCTGCCGATTCACCATGATCAATTAGGCCCTTAGGGAACCCAAGCTCATAACGCTCTGTACCGGCTGCGTATTCTCGCACCAACAGCAGATCACCTTGTTCAGTGATAGGCACCATCATTACAGCATGACGACCACTTGGCTTCATTCGCTCATAGGTACGCAACACACCATTACTAAAACGCAGGTCGAGAGATTCGATAGTAAACAGTTTTGATTGAGCAACCGAACGTATAGCGAGAATGGTTGGTGGACTCAGTGTTGTCATAATATTCGCTCCGATAGGTTGAGTCTTAAGCGCAATAGGTATGTTCTGTTGTTAACATAACAAAGAAAGCAGTTCCTAATATATGAAATAACTCACTAAGATGAAAAGGGATCCTTTGGAGGTAAGTCAAATTATTGGATTTAATACAAAAAAGCCGACGTAATCACATCGGCTTAATTTAAAATCTTTCACTCTTAGTAGTAAGAATGCTCGCCGCGGTCATGCTCAGTCGCATCACGTACAGCCGTTAGCTCACCTTCAAATTGTTGAAGTAGCTCTTTCTCGATGCCTTCTTTTAGAGTGACATCAACCATTGAACAACCATTACAACCGCCACCAAAGGCAACAATTGCAATGCCATCGTCAGTGATTTCAACCAAACTAACGTGACCACCGTGACCTGCAAGTTGAGGGTTCACTTGAGTTTGAATCGCGTATTCAACACGTTCAATCAGTGAAGCATCGTCTGATACTTTACGCATTTTAGCGTTGGGTGCTTTTAACGTTAGCTGAGACCCCATTTTGTCTGTAACAAAATCGACTTCTGCATCTTCTAGAAATGGAAGACTAAGTTCATCAACAAAAGCGGAGAACAGTTCAAATTTTAACTCGGTATCCGTTGCTTCAACCGCTTCTGGTGGGCAGTAAGAAACGCCACATTCAGCATTTTGTGTACCAGGGTTAACAACAAATACGCGAATATTAGTACCTTCGGGTTGTTGGCCAAGTAAGCCTCCGAAGTGAGTTTGCGCTGTTTCTGTAATAGTAATAGTGTTTGACACGACGAATACCTGAGTAATTTTGTAAGCTATTATTACGCCATTCTACTCCTGATAAATCTAATTTCTAGACCTAAAAACGAAATCTATAGTCTTTATATCGAGCTATCCAATTCAGGAGTGCGGCAGATACAATAAATATCAATGGTTTCGACGCCAGCATCAAGCAGTAATTTACATAAATGATGGGTTGTACTGCCTGTCGTGACCACATCGTCAAAAATCGCGATATGTTTTTGCTTAGGATTATAGTTGAGACGAAACGCCTGTTGCAGGTTTTGCTGTCTTTGATGTTTGTTTAGCCCCTTTTGCTGAGGCGTATGTTTGATGCGAGAAAACAGATCGGTTGATGTTGGGATGCTCATGATTTTTGCTAACTGTTTGGCAAGTAACTCACTTTGATTGAAGCCTCGCAGTAAGTAGCGTTGCCAGTGTAAAGGTACACAGGTAATCAGCTCTGGCTTGGAGTCAATGTGCAGGCTAAGCAGAGCCGAAAGAGGTTTGGCGTGCCAGAATTGTTGCTGATATTTAAAGCGATGAATGTATCCCGACAGCGGAGCAGTATAGTCACCGACACAGTAGAGCTGAGACCAAAGTGGTGGGTTGATCAGGCATTGCCCACATTGGGGTGTCGTTGTAATCGTGGTGAGACCACAACGTAAGCAGCGTGGTGTTGGTGCAAACAGTTCAAGACAACTGTGACACCAGATAGAGTTAGGCAAGTGTGCTAAAGCGCGATGTCTTGGTTCAATGGGTAATCGACATAAATCGCAATAGCAGCCGACATGCTGATGCATGGTTTTTTGTAGCCAATCAGATAACATGAGAAAAAGTATTTTGATAAACCTACCCTCATATTGAATTGAACCAGAGTCGATATAAGGCTGTTTTTAGTAGGGGATATTGTGACGTTGAATAGAGACTGTAATCATGAAGAGAGAAAGCGCCATGGATAACGCGTTGCATTGGCAAGTGAGTGGGCAAGGTGAGGATTTGGTTTTGCTGCATGGCTGGGGAATGAACGGTGCAGTATGGGATCAAACGGTTGAGGTACTCAATCAGCATTATCGAGTACACGTTGTCGATTTACCGGGTTATGGTCACAGCGCTCATTTACATGCAGCCAGTTTAGAAGAGATCGCTCAATGTTTACTGCCTCACGCGCCTGAACAGGCAATTTGGCTTGGTTGGTCATTGGGTGGTTTAGTGGCGACCCACATGGCGCTGAATCACAGTGAGAGAGTCAGTAAGCTTATTACGGTGGCGAGCTCACCTAAATTTGCAGCCGCGCGGCCTTGGCGAGGTATTCAACCAAAGGTGCTTGATGCGTTTACCGAGCAGTTAGTCGATGATTTTCAAACCACCATTGAACGTTTTATGGCATTGCAAGCGATGGGTAGCCCGTCAGCAAGGCAAGATGTAAAGCAGCTAAAAAAAGCAGTACTGTCGCGTCCTACCCCTAATCCACAATCACTTCTGGCGGGCTTAGAAATGTTGGCGAATGTTGATTTACGCCCTCAATTAGAAACGCTCTCTGTGCCTATGTTAAGGCTTTATGGACGATTAGATGGCCTGGTTCCCGTTAAGGTTGCCACAGATATAGAAGCTCACCTTCCCATGACTGAACAGTATGTTTTTAGCCAGTCATCGCATGCTCCTTTCATGACGGAGCTGGATTCCTTCTGTCATCAAATTGTCGCTTTTGGGGAGAAATAATTGTCGCTTTTGAAGAAAAGTGACAATAATTGCTAAATTTTTAACCACTCTAGCCGATAAATTAATTAACCCAATATAGCTGATAATACGAAAAAGCATTATCGGGTTGGGCGATGCCAAGGAGGAATTTGGCTATGATCGTGTCACCGACTAACGTTAGTGTGCCACTTATCGCCCCATCGGTTAATGTGCAAACGGAGCAGGCCGCGAGAGACAATAAAATTCGCGAACCTGTCGTACCAACCGCAGAGTTAGTAAAGTCGAATGCAGAGCGTAAGTTAAAAGCGGACGATAAACGGCGAAGGCGATCCTCATGGGATCCGTCAGAGCATCCAAGTTACGATACGGAAGCTGATGGCGAAGTTACTGAGCCGCAAAGTGAAGAACCAAAAAGTGTGTTAGAGCGGCTTTTTAGTTTATTAGCTTTAAATACTTACAGTAAAAAGCAAGGCAAAGGCTATGCAATGCGATTTAGGTTACCTAAGCACATTGTTGATGCAGCGATAACTGAGGGACAGATGGCAAAACGGCGAACAGTAATAAAATATCATTACGGTCACGCAGTTGCCCCTAACGTACCGTCTGAGGTTATAGCGGTGTTGTAGACATGAGTATGAATGCTTACTTATTTATATAGATAACTATATAGCTAGATAAGTAATTTAGGTTACAAGTGCTCAAGTGTTTATCGCTATCTATAAAAATACCCACTTTCTAGTGGGTATTTTTTTATCTATTTTTTGCTGCTCTTAAAACAGAGACTATTTTTTTGCTTTAGCAAAGGCTGCAGCAAACGCACCACCCATCGCGCCACCTGCCGCATCATTTTGCTGACGAGAGCCTTGATTCTGAGAACGGCTTTGATTCGATCTTGGTGAACTATTTTGCTTCTGAGAACCAGAATTAGAACGTTGCGGTCGATTATCTTGTCCTGGCTCGTCGTTCAAACGCATCGTAAGGGCAATACGTTTACGTTGGGCATCGACCTCCATCACTTTAACTTTCACAATGTCACCCGCTTTGACCACTTCACGAGGATCAGCGACAAATCGGTCGGTCAGAGCAGAGATATGCACTAAGCCATCTTGATGAACACCAATGTCAACAAACGCACCGAAATTAGCTACGTTCGACACCACGCCTTCTAAGACCATACCTACTTCTAGGTCTGAAACCTTAGTGACACCTTCAGCAAAGCTCGCGGTTTTAAATTCAGGGCGAGGATCTCGACCCGGTTTATCGAGCTCTTTGATAATGTCCGTTACGGTTGGAACCCCAAAACTGTCATTGGTGTAATCGACGGCCTTTAGGTTACGCAAGAACTCACTGTTACCCACCAAGGCTTTCACCGCGGTGCTGTTTTTATCTGAAATCGCTTTGACCACTGGGTAGGCTTCTGGGTGAACCGCTGAGGCATCCAGTGGGTTTTTTCCATCCATGATACGAAGGAATCCTGCACACTGTTCAAACGCTTTAGGCCCAAGGCGAGCGACTTTTTTCAATGTGGTACGCGCTTCAAAGCGGCCATTAGTATCGCGATAATCAACGATATTTTGCGCCATTGTGGCACTTAACCCTGCAACACGATTAAGTAGTGCCGCAGACGCAGTATTCACATCTACACCGACCGCGTTTACACAATCCTCGACGACTGCGTCAAGACGTTTTGCAAGCATAGATTGACCCACATCGTGTTGGTATTGGCCCACACCAATAGACTTAGGATCAATTTTCACAAGCTCGGCGAGTGGATCTTGTAGGCGACGGGCAATAGACACCGCACCACGCAGTGATACATCCATATTCGGGAATTCGTTCGCCGCTAATTCTGAAGCGGAATACACAGATGCTCCTGCTTCGCTGACGGTGATCTTTTGTACTTTTAAATTGCCGCGTTTAATTACATCAGCCACAAACGTATCGGTTTCACGTGAAGCAGTACCATTACCGATGGCAATTAGGTCAACGTTGTATTTTTTGACCAGCTTCTCAACAGTATGTGCCGATTGGTCATACTGCTTTTGTGGCGGGTGAGGGTAGATCGTATCGGTAGCTAGAACTTTACCTGTCGCATCAACAATCGCGATTTTAGAACCAGTACGTAAACCCGGATCTAAGCCTAGTGTTGCTTTCGGGCCAGCAGGTGCTGCCATCAACAGATCTTTTAAGTTGGTGGCAAACACTTCAATCGCTTCCACTTCAGAGCGCTCTTTCAATGCGCCCATCAACTCTGTTTCCATGTGCATCGATACTTTGATGCGCCATGCCCAGCTAATTACCTGTTTACGCCAAGCATCAGCAGGAGCACTGTTAAGGTTAATACCATAGTGGTCGGTAATAATGGTTTCACAATACGATTGGCGAACGCTTGCTTCTTGAGCCGGATCTGCATTCATAGCGATGGACAGAAAGCCTTCATTACGGCCACGAAGCATGGCTAACGCACGGTGGGAAGGGACTTTACTGATCAGCTCATTGTGCTCAAAGTAATCTTTAAATTTCTCGCCTTGCTGTTCTTTACCTTCAACCACTCGTGAACTGAGTTCGGCATTGCGCGATAAGTAATGGCGCACTTTTTCTAATAGGTTGGCATCTTCAGCAATACGCTCCATGACGATAGCGCGAGCACCATCAAGCGCTGCTTTAGTGTCTTTGATGCCATTATCATCTTTAATGTATTTGGCCGCTTCAGACTCTGGTTCTGTTTGAGGGTTTGACCATAAGGTATCAGCAAGTGGCTCTAGCCCGGCTTCAATCGCGATTTGCCCTTTAGTACGACGTTTTTGTTTGTACGGTAGGTAGAGATCTTCCAAACGCGTTTTGCTTTCAGCTTGATTCAGCTCTTTTTCTAGTTCAGGAGTCAGCTTTTCTTGTTCGCGAATTGATTTTAATATCGTCTCACGTCTATCACCTAGCTCTCTCAAATATGAAAGGCGACTGTCTAAATTACGTAGCTGAGTATCATCAAGCCCACCAGTGACTTCTTTTCGGTAACGAGCAATAAAGGGTACGGTATTACCATCATCAATAAGGGTGACAGCGGCAGTAACTTGCTCTGGGCGAACATTCAGTTCACGGGCAATAGCATTGCAGATAGCTTGGCTCATCTGAGAATTCTCTTTTGTTCTAATATTGACTAATGTACATGTATTGAAACGACACCTGGACATTAGCACCTTTGATTTATCTTAATATTGGGGTAACCAGTGGATTTTCCAATATTTTTGCAAGTCAGCTGTCAAATTTCCAAGTCGATCAGAGATTTTTGGTCGATTTTGGTTAAAGTTATGTAAAAAAATAAAGTAACTCGAACTTATCCGCTTTCCAGAGCTCAAATTTCTCAAGGAAGAGAAGTAACGACTTTTCTCTCAGAATTACGGAATCAATAATGAAAAAAATGTCTTTAGTAATTGCGATGCTTAGTACGACTCTTTTTTCTGGTGCTTCTTTGGCATTGGACTCGAAATACACCACGCAACATCCCATTTATCAGCTTGATAAAAAGGTCGTACTTGGGCGTGTTGAAAGTGTCTACCTTGATACCGTGGATGATATTTCAGGTATCCCTTTTGCGGGGAAAATTGACACCGGTGCAGATACCACGTCAATGCATGCTGAAGATATTCATATCACCAGTGGAAACCCTAAGTATAAAGGCTTAAAAGATAAAGAATTAATGAAGACCATTGTCGATGAGTACGGTGGTCCAAAAAGTAACTGGTGGCTAGAGAGCTTTGATACACCTGAACGTAATATTCAAGGTGTGGTGAGCTTTACTATTCGTCATCCTTATACCGGTGAAAAAATTGCTATAGAACGTCCACTTGCGCGCACCAGTGTGATTAAAAGTCGCACCAGTGAAGAGCCGCTGTATCGCCCTGTGATTGATATTCCGTTGACCATTGCGGGCACCACTGTGATGACAGATGTGAACTTAACGGATCGCAGCCAGTTCTCTGCACCTATCTTAATTGGCAAAACTTTTTTGACGGATAACGCTTGGGTTTTTGCTGGCTATGATTACCTTCAAGAGCAAGAGAGTGCTCAAGTTGTGGGTAAAAAAGAGCAGGTTAATGTAGATGGTATTGAGTTAAACGTGAGTTTCTCTCTGAGAAATGATTACAGTATGCTGCATGCACTTAATATTGATGTGGATAAGAAAGCGAATTTAGTCAGCTTTGACATGGTTGGCAAAGATGGTAAGAAGAAAGCGATGTCATTGCCAATGGTTCGCATGCTCAAAGTCGGTGGTGATAAACGCCCATTGGTTTATATTCCTGTTGAAGTGAGCAAAGGCAATATTCAGCACTGGATGGTCTATTTACGCGATCGTTCAGGCAGCAAGTCTCAGTTGCGAGTGGGCACTAGTACTATTAATCAAAACTTCATGATCGATAGCAGCGCGTCTAATGTGCTTGATAAAGCGCCTATTGCGTTTAGCCACATCGTTAAGAATAAAAAACCCCTGATTATCTCCCCACTTGAACAGATAGAACTTGATGGTTTGAGCTTAAAAGCAAAACCTTCTTTATCGGTCAAAACACCGTTATTGAAAGTAACCAGTTTCGAAGTGTTTGAAAAAGAGGGTAAAGACCAAGTTGAGTTTTATGTAGAAGATCGACAAGGCAATGAGAAAAAACTCAGTAAAGAGGTAGTCAAAAACATTCGAGTTGGCGATACCGTTCGCCCTGTGGTTGAAGGTAGCTATACGCGAAATGGTCAAGCGACCGAGCTTCAATACGCATTAGAAGTGTTGGATGAAGATGAGAAAAAACCGTACTTCATCCTTGGTCAGAAGATGAGTAAAGATGGGGTGTACATAAACCCTCGCTCCGAGTACTTACTGCAATCCTACCCACTATTTAAAGCGGGCCATATAGAAATGGCAAAAGTGGAAGGTTTAGAGTTCCCTGTAAAACTGGATACAGGGGCCGATGTGAGTTCAATCAACGCGCATGATATTAAGCTGTTCAAGAAAGATGGCAAAGATATGGTGAGCTTTATCTATGAAAACCGTCAAGGGGATAAACACGCATTCACCAAGCCAGTTGTGGACATAATGCGTATTCGCGCTAAGAAAGGGGAAGAGGCCAATGTACGCCCTGTGGTTGAGATGATGGTGAAGCTGGGCGATCTGGAGAAGATTGTGCATGTGAACCTGCAAGACCGTGAGCGCTTCCGCTACAGCATGATCTTGGGTAAGAACTTTTTAAAATACGGTGCAGTGGTCAGTAGCGATGAGAACTTCATCTTAGGCGGCGATCCGGCTGATAAAAAATAACGCTCGATAGATTGACCTGATCCCTGATTTGCAGCCCAAATCAGGGATTTTATTTTTGTAGGTCGCAAATCGATAGAGATGTTGTACATTAGCCACAGTTGATTAGTGTTAAGTCAGTAACCCTAAAAGAGGTATCAAAAAGTGAAAACCAAACTCATTACCCGAGAAGGTTACAATAAGCTCAAACAAGAACATGATCATTTGTGGCATGAAAAGAGACCTGAAATCACTAAGATAGTTACCTGGGCGGCAGGCCTTGGCGATCGCTCTGAAAATGCAGATTACACCTTCAACAAGCGATTACTTCGGCAAATAGACCGCCGTGTTCGATTTCTTAGAAAATTCTTACCGGATGTCACGATCGTCGATTATTCACCACAGCAAGAAGGCAAAGTATTCTTCGGTGCATGGGTTGAGATTGAAAATGAAGAAGGTGAAGTGAAGAGGTTTCGTATTGTTGGTCCTGAAGAGATCTATGGCGATGCTAAAGGCTATATCTCGATTGACTCCCCTATGGCGAGAGCACTACTTAAAAAAGAAGTAGACGATGAGTTTGTGGTTAAAACACCAGAAGGTGAAAAAGAGTGGTTCATTAATTCGATTGAATACGATAAGCGTTGAGTCACGAGTATAAAATCATCCAGAGCAAGGTTATATCATTCAAAAAATTTGTGACCGGAATAATGAAACCAGTTCATAGTCTGTGCGAGTAATTAGGTTTGTTTTCATATATTTGACGTATGATTATTGAAAGTGCTTAATACAGTAAGTAGAAAAGTAATAAACGTTAACAATTCTTTGCGCCACATTGTGCTTAACAATGTTACATTTCCAACTGCGACTCTGTTTTGAGTGCAAGCTTATTAATAGGTGGAATCATTACATGCAAGAAAACTTTAAAATTTTAGTGGTAGATGACGATGCACGATTACGCGCATTGCTAGAGCGATACTTATCAGAGCAGGGATTCCAAGTACGCAGTGTTGCCAATAGTGAGCAGATGGACCGCCTATTAACACGCGAAAACTTTCACCTTATGGTGTTAGATTTAATGCTTCCAGGAGAAGATGGCCTGTCGATTTGTCGTCGCCTGAGAAACTCAAATAACCTGCTACCGATTTTGATGCTGACAGCAAAAGGCGATGAGATTGATCGTATTGTGGGCCTTGAAGTGGGTGCAGATGACTATTTACCAAAACCATTTAATCCGCGTGAGTTGCTCGCACGTATTAAAGCGGTACTTCGTCGTCAAACGATTGAAGCACCGGGTGCGCCAAGCTCTGAAGAAGCTCAGGTTGAATTTGGTGAGTTCCGACTCAATCTAGGTACACGTGAAATGTTCCGTGGTGAAGAGCCAATGCCTCTTACCTCAGGTGAATTTGCAGTACTGAAAGCGCTAGTGACTAACGCTCGTGAGCCTATGTCTCGTGACAAACTGATGAACATGGCACGTGGTCGTGAGTATTCAGCAATGGAGCGCTCGATTGACGTACAAATTTCTCGCTTGCGCCGCATGCTAGAAGTTGACCCAAGTAAGCCTCGCTATATTCAAACAGTATGGGGTCTGGGCTACGTATTCGTACCAGACGGTAAAGAAGTTTAATCTCTCTTCACACCTTATTTGTATGCCCAAACGGTTAGTTTTCTACTGGCCATTTGGGCAAATTGCTAAGGATTAGCAAAGGTTTCCTGTTATGCGCATTCGCAGCTCGTTCACTCAAACCATCCTCCTTTTTCTTACCCTGCTTATCGCAAGCCAAGTCTATTCGTATTATGCGGTGTTTAATTACGCCTTAATGCCGAGTTTGCAGCAGTTCAATAAGATCATTGGTCATGAAATTCGTTTGATGTTGGATGAGTCCAATGGTGGTCTTGAAGATCTTGAGATGGATGCGCCACTGCGCAGGCGAGTCTTAGAGCAGCTTGGGGTGACCATTCATGCCAAAGATAGCCCAATTGCGAGCAAGTTTGACAAAGCGATGAGTATTGATTTGATGAGTGAAGATATGACTCACGAATTAAATATCAATACAGAAGTAAGAATGATCCTTGGCAGTGATAGCTATATTTTATGGTTAAGAATTGATTCACTACCGAACTCTCTCATTCGTATTCCTCTTTCCGAACTGCAAGAGAATGACTTTAAGCCGCTGTTTTATAACAGCCTAATCGTTGCGCTATTGGTTATAGCGGGTGGCTGGCTGTTTATCCGTTTGCAAAATCGTCCCTTAATTGCACTTGAGAAAGCGGCTAAGGGTGTCGGACGTGGGGAAATACCACCTCCGTTGCCAGAAAAAGGGCCATCGGAGATTCGCTCAGTAACCAGTGCCTTTAACCAGATGTCGAAAGGTATCCAAGCGTTAGAGGAAGATCGAGCACTACTGATGGCGGGTATCAGTCATGATTTGCGGACGCCTTTGACTCGTATTCGTCTAGCCACTGAGATGATGTCGGCAGAAGACAGTTACCTTGCGGAAGGTATCATCAGTGATACAGAAGAGTGTAATGAGATCATCAGTCAGTTTATGGATTACCTTAAGCCGGTAAATCGAGAGACCTTTACGCCAGTCTATCTGAATGATATATCCAATGAGATTGTTTTGGCTGAAATGAATGCCGATGTTGAAATTGAAACCGTCTTTGAGCAAAACGAAAAGCCAGCGATTGGTAATTCAATTGCGATTAAACGGGCGATCACTAACTTAGTAGTAAACGCGGTGCGCTACGGTAACGGTTGGATACGAATTAGTACTGGAGTGACTGCTGACAAAAAGCTAGTGTGGGTCTGCATTGAGGATAATGGTGTCGGCATTGCTCCTGATCAGGTTAGTAAGCTGTTTGAACCCTTTACTCGCGGAGATACCGCGAGAGGTAGTGAGGGCACGGGACTTGGCTTGGCAATTGTAAAACGTATTGTTAGCCAGCATCGTGGAACGGTTGTGGTCAATAATCGCAGCAGTGGCGGATTAAAAGCCCAGCTGAGTTTCCCTACTAAATAGCTAATTTAGATCGTAGCGATTTGCCTCAAAAAGAATGACGTAGAGTAAATGAGGCTGGTGTAGTGCCAGCCTTGTTTTTTCTGCTAATTTATTTCAGACAGTATCTCTATGCTTTCGCGTAGAAGTCCCTCTCTCCAAGCCAGCGTTCGATGATGGCAGCCGCATTGACAGGGTGTTGGTCGTGAACATGACGCGCCATGCGTTGAATGTCTGGGATCAGGTGCTGATCTCGAACTAAATCTGCTATTTTAAAGTCAGCCAAGCCAGTCTGCTTAGTCCCTAGCAATTCACCGGGGCCACGGATCTCTAAATCGCGCTGAGCAATCACAAATCCATCGTTACTTTCACGTAGAACCCCTAAACGCTTTTGTGCGGTTTTCGACAGCGGTGCGTGGTAAAGCAATACACAATGGCTAGCCACTTTACCTCGGCCAACACGACCTCGAAGCTGATGAAGCTGAGCAAGCCCAAGCCTTTCAGGGTTTTCGATGATCATTAAGCTGGCATTAGGCACATCCACGCCCACTTCAATGACGGTCGTCGCCACTAATAGGTGCAGTTTGTTCTCTTTAAATTCTTGCATCACTGCTTGTTTCTCTGCCGCTTTCATTCGACCGTGAACCAAGCCAATCTTCACATCGGGTAGCCTTCGTTGCAGCTCTTCAGCGGTATCTTCCGCAGCCTGTGCTTCAAGAACTTCTGATTCATCAATTAAAGTACATACCCAATACGCTTGCTTACCTTCGTTTAAACAAGCGTTTTTCACGCGCTCTACGATGTCATCTCGTTTGGTGTCAGGAATCGCCACAGTTTGAATCGGCGTTCTTCCCGGTGGTAGCTCGTCGATAACGGACGTTTCTAAATCCGCATAGGCGGTCATCGCCAGAGTTCTAGGAATGGGTGTGGCGGTCATGATCAGCTGGTGTGGGTACGAGCCTTGTTTTGCCCCTTTCTCGCGAAGTTCTAACCTTTGGTGGACGCCAAATCGATGTTGTTCATCAATGATCACTAAAGTGAGGTTATGAAATTCGACGTGTTGCTGAAATAGTGCATGTGTCCCAACCACCATTTGTGCTTCACCAGAGGCGATACGTGCTAATTCTGTTTGTTTAGCCTTACCTGTTAATTTCCCTGCAAGCCAGCCAACTTGAATGCCCATGCTTTCAAACCAAGTAGCAAAGTTAATGGCGTGTTGCTCTGCCAATAGTTCGGTGGGCGCCATGAGCGCGACCTGATAACCGTGTTCAATCGCCTGAACCGCTGCCAGTGCGGCAACAAGTGTTTTTCCCGAACCCACATCGCCTTGTACTAAACGCATCATTGGGTGCGCAATAGTAAGGTCATGCTCTATTTCTTGAACCACTCTTGCTTGTGCGTTGGTTGGAGTAAACGGCAGTTGTTCTAGAAGCTGCTGTTTTAAACGATGAACCGTAGGCAGTGGAATCGCGTTATCTTGTTGCCCTTTGCTACGAACGGCGAGCATCGATAGATTCTGAGCCAATAACTCTTCAATAATTAATCTAAGTTGTGCGGGGTGCTTGCCCTCATCAAACAGTTCTAAATTGATGCTTGGAGGTGGACGGTGAATCGTGTGTAATGCCTCAGCCAACGTTTGTTGATGATTGTATAGCCCGGCAGGAAGTAGCTCTTGTACTGCAGCTTTATCCAGTAAAGCTAGGGCTTGGTCTGTAATGTTTCTCAGCGTTAATTGCCTAAGACCATCTGTTGTTGGATAAACAGGCGTTAATGTTGGCTCTGCGTCTGGTGCTTGCTCGGGTGATGAAAAATTGTAGTCTGGATGAATGATCTCAAGTCCCATTCCACCACGCTTAATCTCGCCATAAGCGTGGACCCATTTTCCTTCTGAGAAATTATTTTTGATGCCAGCGGTAAAGTTGAAAAAGCGCAATGTAATTGTGCCATTTCCATCGCTGATTTTAACCGCTAGCATTTTGCGTTTACCAAAAATGGTATCAACGCTCATCACCTTGCCTTGTACTGCTCCCCAAAGACCTGCATGAAGCTTGGCTATTGGGTAAACACGAGTACGATCTTCGTAGCGATAGGGCAGATGAAACAGTAGGTCTTGAACTGAATGCAGGCCAACCTTAGCGAGTTTTTCCGCAACTTTTGCGCCTACGCCAGAGAGCGAGGTGAGAGAAATGGCAGAAAGAAGTTGGGACATAAATAAGCTCGCATGTCAGCAGCAGGTTGATGAGGGTAGTTAACCATTGGGCTGTGTTTTTGTACAGGAAAAATTAGCGGTACAGAAGCTCGCCAGAATAAGCGTCACTTAATCTGGCGAGTGCTTTGATAGATTGAATATTAATAAAACCACGTTTACCAAGAGTTGTAGCTATTTGCTTTGCATCTCTTTCCACCACGCTTCATCAGCAACGATTTGGCCTTCATCATCTAGAGGTGGATAAGGAAGCTTCTTACGTTTGGCTACTTTAGCCAGCACCGGATGACCACGTTCAAACAGAGTTCGATGAATAGACTCTTTAGGAATAGAGCTCTCTTCACGGTCATACATCCCCGCTTGTTGACGTTGACGTTGGGCTTCATACATTACAATCGCACTTGCCACTGAGACATTAAGAGATTGAACCATGCCCATCATTGGAATAATGATGTCTTGATCAGCAAGCTCTAGCGCCTTTTTCGAAGCGCCGACTTTTTCATTGCCGAGAATAATGGCAGTTGGTTTGGTGTAATCAATGTCACGAAAGTCTACCGCGGTATCAGAAAGGTTAGTGACCAGTACCTGCATGCCTTGGGCTTTAAATTCGGCAACTGCATCAACAATGTCATTATGCGTGTCCACTTCCACCCAGTTTCTTGCACCTGCTGAGGTGTGACTAAGGGTTTTCATTTGGGCACTCGGCCAAATTGCATGGATTTTATGAATGCCTGTGGCATCAGCGGTGCGGATAATCGCTGATACGTTGTTAGGTTTGTGGACCTCTTCTAAACAGAGAGTCAGGTCTGTTTGGCGCGCTGTCAGCACCTCTTGAATACGCTGGTATCTTTCTAAATTCATGATGTGTTCGTTTATTTAAGATAAATATTGTTAAAGCCATAATAAAAATGCGCTCAATCTGAGCGCATTCAATAGAGAAGCTAGTTTCGTTTACGTCTAACTCTGAGAGCGTGAGGCATGACACGAATCTTCTTCATGATTCCAGCTAGATGCACGCGGTCTTTCGTCGTCAGTAGCATCGTGATGGTATACAAACGGCCATCACGTTCTTCTGTAGAAATGCCGTGAATATTAGAGCCTGTCTTAGAGATAACATTGGTTAATTCTGCTAAAGCACCTTGGCTATTTTGCATATCAACGGTTAACTCGGTGATGAACTCTTGGTCGTAATCTTCAGACCATTCAACACCCATGTACTTGTCGGGCTCTTTTTGGTAGCCACGAACATTAGGACAGGTTTCACGGTGAACCACTAACCCACGACCCGGAGAGACGTGCGCAATGATGTGATCATCTGGAATTGGATGACAACAGTTAGCAAAGGTCAGTAAGATCCCTTCAGCGCCACGAATAGGCAGTTTCTTCTTCGGTTTGCCATCTTTGCTGACGACTTCGCTGAGTTCATCGCTGTCACCAAGTAGACGACGTGCAATGACGATACTCATTAGCTCACCCAAACCAATCGCTGCGAGTAAGTCTTCGATATCGTTGATTTTAAGATCGCTTAATACCTGCTCAATATTACTTTCAGACAGATCAGAAATCGATTGGTCACCCAATGCATGATTCAGTAACCTGCGACCAAGAGTCACGGATTCTTCACGACGCATGGTTTTAAGAACCTGACGAATCTTAGTTCGAGCACGAGAGGTCACAACATAGTTGAGCCATGCGGCGTTTGGACGCGCGCCCGGCGCACTGATGATCTCAATGGTTTGGCCATTCTTAAGTGACTTGCTCAGTGGGTATGGATTGCGGTCAACCCGCGCACCGACACACATATTGCCGACATCAGTATGCACTTCATAAGCGAAATCAACGGCTGTTGCACCAACAGGTAACTCAACAATGCGGCCTTTTGGCGTGAAGACATAAATCTCATCTGGGAACAGATCCGATTTTACGTTTTCGATGAACTCAAAAGAGTTACCAGCGCTTTGTTGTAGTTCAAGTAAGCTTTGCATCCAACGTTGAGCTTTCACCTGCGCGGTGGTACCTGTACGATCGCCATCGCCTTTATAAGACCAGTGCGCTGCGACACCTTTGTCAGCCATTTGGTCCATATCGTCAGTACGAATTTGTACTTCGACAGGGACACCGTGAGGGCCGATCATGGAGGTGTGCAAAGATTGGTAGCCATTCGCTTTTGGTACCGCAATGTAATCTTTCATGCGACCAGGGCGTGGCTTATACAGGCTATGAACTTGGCCGAGAACGCGATAACAGGTGTCTACATCTTCAATGACAACTCGGAAGGCGTAGATATCCATAATGGTATGGAATTTCTGTTCCTTGGTTTTCATTTTGTTGTAGATAGAGAAAAGGTTTTTTTCACGACCGAAAACACGAGCCTTAAGCCCAACATCTTCTAGGCGACCTTCAATCTCACTGTGAATGCGTTGAATCATCTCTTTTCGGTTGCCACGCGCTGCTCGAACCACCTCTTTAAGGACGCGGTAGCGATTAGGGTAAAGCGCTTCAAAACCGAGCTCTTCAAGCTCTGTCTTAATATTATGGATACCGAGGCGATGCGCCAAAGGAGAGTATATTTCGAGGGTTTCACGAGCAATACGACGCTTTTTATCAGGGCGAAGTGCCCCAAGGGTACGCATGTTGTGAGTACGGTCAGCAAGCTTGATCAAAATAACGCGAATGTCTTGCACCATGGCAAGGACCATCTTACGGAAGTTTTCGGCTTGGGCTTCTTTGCGATCTCGAAATTTAAGCTTATCCAGCTTAGACACACCATCGACGAGTTCTGCAACTGTATTGCCAAACTGCTCTTCTAAGTCTTCTTTAGTGACATCACAGTCTTCAATGACATCGTGAAGGAGAGCGGCTTGTAGTGTTTCAATATCAAGGCGCATTTCAGCCAAGATACGAGACACAGCGACAGGGTGGATGATGTATGGTTCACCGCTTGAGCGGGTTTGCCCTTCATGGGCGTCTCTTGCTACCACATAAGATTGACGCAGAGCCTCAATTTGAGGCTCTGTTAGGTATTCTTGGGCAACGTCTTTGAGGCTATCAAATAGATACAAATTATAGGCCCGGCAGGTTGTTTAATTGTATAAGCAACTTACTTTGCAAAGAGATTCCTTGCGAACTAATCCCTTAAAAAGAACTGGTTAGCGAGTGTGAGCGATGCTACTTACTGCTGCTAGTTCTGCTGCTTCTTGCTCTTGCTGTTCTTGGCGCTCACGTGCGTCTAGAACATCTTTAGTAATAAGGCCTTCTTCGATTTCGCGTAGAGCGATAACCGTTGGCTTATCATTCTCTTCTGGCACTAGTGAATCTTTACCACCAGTCTGCATTTGACGAGCGCGGCGTGCCGAAATCAGAACTAGGTCGAAACGATTGCCTACTTTTTCAACAGCATCTTGAACAGTTACGCGTGCCATGAGGACTCCAATTAGTTAACTTAAATTTTTAATGACGAGAAAGTATACAAGTTTAATGTGACACTTTCTAGCGATTAAATAGATTTGATCCTAAAGGATCTTGGGGTGTTATGACGCTATGCATGATCATTTCATTGCTAGGGTCATGACGTTAATTGAACGGTTTCAGTCAGTTTGTCTGACTTATTCCGCCAAAAGCGCGTTAAGCATGCCTTTATATTTAGCAGCTTGCTTATCTTGCTTCAATCTTTCTGCACGAATAATGGCTTTAAAGTCCATTAATGCTGCATCAAAATCATCGTTGATAATGACGTAGTCGTATTCGCTGTAGTGAGAAATTTCTGCTTTTGCTTCTGCCATACGCTTTGCAATCACTGTATCGCTATCTTGGCCGCGAGCATTTAAACGACGCTCAAGCTCACCGTTCGATGGCGGTAAAATGAAAACACTGCGTGCTAGTGGCATTTGCTGGCGAATTTGACGAGCACCTTGCCAGTCAATATCAAGGAAGACATCAATGCCTTTCTCTAGATTCTGTTCAATCCAAACCTGAGACGTACCGTAGTAGTTACCAAACACTTCAGCGTATTCGAGGAACTCATTTTTACTGATCAGTTCTTCAAAGTGCTCTTTTTGTACGAAGTGGTAGTGTACGCCATCTTGCTCGCCCGGACGCATACCACGAGTGGTATGAGAAACCGATACTTTCATCGCGTATGTTGGATTGGTTTCTAGCATCGCTGAGATCAAGCTAGATTTTCCTGCGCCGCTAGGTGCAGATACGATATATAGAGTACCTTTGCCCATCTGTACTGTTCCACGTTTGGTTGGATGGAAGCCGAAAGTGATTCGTCTTCAATTAAAGATAGCACTGACCGAAATAATCGTCATCGAGAGGTAAATCATTCATTGATTTATCTGTTTAAGTCGATGGATTTTTGGTCAGAAAAATGGAGGCGAAGAATAGCATGATTTGCCATATTTCGACAAGCGGATGAGTGCATGAGAGAAATCCGCAATTGTTGAGGGCAAGAGAGCATTAATTTTTCAAATAAAACGGGCCAAAATTAAAGTGTATGTTTTTCAATTGTTGGCAAACGTTTGCTTGTTTATCAACAAGTTGATTTTATGGCGTAATTTTTGTGCAAAATAATGTCGAAAATCATTGAATTATTCATGAGAGCAATTAGAATTCGCGCCAAAGTTTTATCGCACTGTATATGTTTAGTGATTTGGTCTAAACGTTTCTACTACTGAGCCTAACTCGGTTGCTACAGTCCTATGTTGGTTGCTTGTATTGAGCGTTTAACCATATTCAGCGTGATAATCCCACCGATTTATAAATTAACTGAATAAGGTCTCACCGTGAGCGTCGATACTGCAATCAAGAAGAGAGCGTCTGATTCTATTCTTGAATCTACCTTCAAAATTACCGAAAGAAAATCCACTATTGGCACTGAGCTGTACGCCGGTTTCATTACTTTTTTAGCAATGAGCTACATATTGGCAGTGAACCCAGCCATTCTTGGCGATATTCCAGGTATGGATCGCGGTGCGATTTTTACAGCAACGGCATTAGCAGCGGCACTTGCTACGCTAATCATGGGAATATTTGGTAATTACCCAGTGATGCTTGCTCCGGGCATGAGCATGAACGGCTTCTTCAAGGGATTGTTATTTAGTGGTTCTGTTGCCTTAGTATGGCATGAAGCACTGTTTGGTATTTTCCTATCAGGTGTGCTTTATCTGATTCTGTCGATGACCAACATGCGTAAAGCGATGATTGAGTCGATTCCTGAGGATTTGAAGCTAGCAATCACCGTTTCACTCGGTCTGTTCATTGCTTTCTTGGGCCTAAAAAACGCTGGCATCATTGTTTCAAACCCATTTGTATTAGTGGGAATGGGCGATATTACTGACCCGCAAGTATTGATTGCTTTCGTGAGTATTTTTATCGCTTTGGGTTGTATGGTTCGTGATATCAAGCTGGCAACGTTCATCTCGTTTATCTCCGCGATTGTATTAACGATTCTGGCGGATATCTTTCTTGGTACTAACCATGCGCCGATTCCAGAGCAATTTGTCACTATGCCACCAAGCATGGAAGGCAGCTTTGGTGCGATCTTTAACTTCTCAGGCTTCACGGCAGAGAAGATGTTCGACCTACTGTTTATCGTTATCATCTTCTTGATTGTCGATTTCTTTGATGGTTTAAGCACCATTGTTGGTGTTGGCCGTGATGCAGGTATTATTGATAAAGACGGTAAGGTGCCAAATGCGCGCTCTGCACTGGTTGCTGACGCTGGCGGCACGGTGATTGGTTCTGTATTAGGTACGACATCTATTACGGCCTTCTCTGAGTCTGGCATTGCTTCTTCTCAAGGTGCGAAGACGGGTTTGGCGGCTGTAATGGTGGCTGGGTTATTCCTAATCTCGCTATTCCTATACCCACTGTTCTCAATTTTCTCGGCAGCGATGGTTGCACCTGCGATGGTTGTTGTTGGTATCTACATGATTGGTCGTCTTGGACAAATAAACTGGGAAAAGAAAGAGTCACGTATTGCCGCTTTCTTCACCATCATGTTTACAGTACTGAGCTTCTCTCCAGCTAACGGTATGGCGATGGGCTTCATTAGCTATGCATTTACTATGGTTGTTGCAGGTAAAGGCAAACAAGTACACCCAGTGATTTATGCGCTGTGTGTGCTGTTTATGACTTACTTGGTCCTGCTTTAATCTAGTAAGCATTCGAAATTTAAAAGCCAGAGCATGATGCTCTGGCTTTGTTGTTTATTAAGCTAAGTGATTTAGGGCAAACAGCTTTTAGGGTAAAGAAGTGTAAAACCTTCTCAATGGTTATTGTTAATTACGGCTTGTCCCGTTATCGTCACACTCTACCTTTTAGTGATGAGACCGTGTGATGATGAGTAAATACACATCCACAATTTATTTCCTGTTGACGGCATTAGTAGTTATTACGCTATTTAGTGGTGCTGTTCGTGCGGAAGTCTCTCCTAATTATTCAGCTACTCAAACTGTCATGTTAGATATTAGTAGTTTGGGTGGGTGCGGTTTCAATGCGGATGTGAAAGATAAAGCTGAATCTGGGTGTTGTGAGCCAGGTGGTTCATGCTTTGAAAAACAGTGCTGTAACCATGTACAAACCTCGAATACAGCCCTAGTTGAAACCACAGTACGTTCTTATAACGCTTCTTCTCAATTCGCTCAGATATCGAGCATATCCATTAGTTACAATAGCACTAGCGTACATTCGCTCTACCGACCTCCCATCGCCTAACTCTTATTTCTCTGCGATTTATCGCACCACTACATTTGCACGAATTGATCGTGTGATTCTGATACCTGTGTAAATAACGACGTTTATTTACACCATCCTGTGATGGGAATAAGAAAATGATATTTGAAATGAAAACCTCTACTGTGCAACGCTTGGCGCAATACGCTTACCTGCAATTTATTACGATCCCTAATAACACCCTAGTATTAGGGGATTATAATGAAGCATAAACACCTAACTGCTCTATTATTTGTTTCTGTGTGCCTGATTTGGGGCACGACTTGGCTAGCGATGGAAGTCGCGGTGGCAAGTATCCCACCTATCTTTGCTACAGGGCTACGCTTTTTGATTGCATCGCCTTTGTTGATATTACTGGCAAAAAAACTCAAGCAACCACTATTTTTTCCTAAAGGGCAACGATACTGGATGTTAATAGTCGCGACTTTCTATTTCGCGATTCCATTTACCTTGATGATTTTTGGTGAGCAGTACATCTCTTCAGGGCTCGCTTCGATTATTTTCGCCAATATGCCGATAGCCGTAATGATTACCTCAAGTTTGTTCCTTGGCCTGAGGTTGAGAAAATTGCAAATTGCAGGATTGTTGATTGCGGTACTTAGTTTAGTTCTGATTCTAGCGACTGAAATGAACTTGGGAGGGGACGATTACCTACTCGGGTTTCTTGCTCTTGGGGGCGCGGTGGCGATCCACGCTGTGATGTATGTATTTGTCGAGAAGTACTGTCGTGGCATTCCAGTGCTTACCTATAACGCAATTCCTAGCCTAGTGGCGTCGGTGGGGCTGTTTGCAACATCTTGGCTCATGGAGCAGCCGGATATAGCGTCTTTTTCTAGTGATTCAATTACTGCGGTGATTTATTTAGGGGTGTTCGCGAGTGTCGGTGGTATTGTTGCTTACTTTAAGCTTGGTCAGGTGTCGACGCCATTTACTGCATCGATCTGTTTTCTATTCTTTCCGTTGATAGCGCTGAGCTTGTCTACTTTGATTGCAGGAAACAGTATCTCAATGACGTCTGTACTCCTGATGCTTCCGCTTCTAGGGGGAATTCTGGTTACCAAGGCAGAACCGTCATTCTGGTCTAAGTTTGGTTTTTCTCGTGAGCCTAAAGCACGAGTGGTTTGTGAACACTGTATGAAAGAATTAAGGGTTTAGCTGAGTAATCATTAATATAGAAATCTAAAAAAGCCCTGTAATACAGGGCTTTTTATTAACGATTGAAAGTGATTCTTACACTATTCAATATTTTGGATCTGCTCACGCATTTGCTCAATGAGAACTTTCAGTTCAACGCCTGATGCAGTGATGTCTGTGCTGATAGATTTAGAAGCTAGCGTGTTTGATTCACGGTTAAACTCTTGCATCATGAAGTCAAGTTTACGGCCACAAGCCCCACCTTTTTTCATTACCGCATTCGCTTCTTTTACGTGTGAATCAAGACGGTCTAGCTCTTCAGCCACATCTGATTTTTGAGCGAGTAGGATTAGCTCTTGCTCTACGCGTGAACCTTCCAGCTCGATGTTTGCTTCTTCAAATTTCTTCAGTAGACGTTCACGTTGCCATTCTAGAATTTCAGGCATGCGTGCACGAACTTTTACAACTTCTTCTGTAATCGCGACTAAGCGCTGATCAATCAGCGCTTTCATGTTCGCACCTTCACTTGCACGTGCTTCGATGAACTCTTTGATTGCTTCATCAAAACCAACAAGCAGGTCTTTATTGATGCTGTTCATGTCTTGCTCTGGCGTTTCCATCACGCCCGGCCAGTTCATCACTTGAAATGGGTTTAAACGGCTCTCTTCACCGGTTAGGTTCATTACTTGATTAGCTGCGCTGATGACTTGCTTAGCGAGATCTTCATTAATGGAAAGATCGCCTTTCGCGGCAGGGTTTGCTTCAAAGCGTAGATTACACTCTACTTTTCCACGTGCTAAACGCTTACGAAAACGTTCACGCAATACTGGCTCTAGGCCACGAAATTGCTCAGGCATGCGGAAATAAGTCTCCAAATAACGTTGGTTTACGCTGCGGATTTCCCAAACAGCTGTGCCCCAATCGCCTTTTACTTCTTTGCGCGCATAGGCGGTCATGCTATAAATCATCGAATTTTCCTGTCTAAATATATGGTGAAAATTAGCCGCGTAATAGTAGCACAAACGGGCAGGTACGCTATCCGCTACTCGCCTCCAAGCGACATTTCCTATATAATCTTGCCCCAATTCAATCCGTCAAATTCAGATAAAGGTAGATGCCCATGCGTCCAAACGATCGCGCAGCGGACCAAGTTCGCCCAATTAAAATTACTCGCAACTACACCGCTTATGCAGAAGGTTCTGTATTGGTTGAGTTTGGTAATACTAAAGTACTTTGTAACGCGACGATCGAAGAGAACGTTCCGCGCTGGCTAAAAGGTCAAGGCAAAGGCTGGGTAACAGCTGAATACGGCATGTTGCCACGTGCGACTCATACGCGTACTCGTCGTGAAGCGGCAAGTGGTAAGCAAGGTGGCCGTACGATGGAAATCCAACGTCTGATTGCTCGTAGCCTACGTGCGGTTGTTGATTTGAAAGCGATGGGTGAAATCATGATCACTGTTGATTGTGATGTAATTCAAGCGGATGGTGGAACGCGTACTGCTGCTATTTCTGGTGCAAGTGTTGCTATGGCCGATGCATTTCAGTCTCTAATTGAAAGCGGTAAGCTTAAAAAGAACCCAATGAAAGGGCATGTTTCTGCTGTTTCGGTTGGTATTCTAGGTAAAGACATCCTATGTGATCTAGAGTACGTAGAAGATTCAAAAGCCGATACCGATATGAATGTTGTCATGACAGAAGGCGGTAAGATGATTGAAGTTCAAGGTACTGCTGAAGGCGAACCGTTCAGTCACGAAGAGTTAATGGCGCTACTTGAGTCGGCGAGCAAAGGCATTAGCGAGATTGTCGCAGCGCAGAAAGCGGCGTTAGCGGAATAGTTTTTGAAATGGCTTCTATTAATAGAGGCTATTTTTTTGCCTTCTTTATTTTGGATAAACGTTAAGTTATTTAAATGAAGAAGGTAGAAACAGTTATTTGTAAAAAGAGTTTTGTAAAAGTTAATTGAAAAGGTGAGAGAGAAGCATGAAAGCATATCAACGTGAATTTATTGAGTTTGCACTAGAGAAAGAAGTATTAAAATTTGGTGAGTTTACTTTAAAGTCAGGCCGTAAGAGCCCTTACTTCTTTAATGCTGGATTGTTTAACACTGGTCGTGATTTAGCACGTCTAGGTCGCTTTTACGCAGCGGCACTAGCAGACTCTGGCATCGATTATGATGTTCTATTTGGCCCTGCATACAAAGGTATCCCTATTGCGACAACAACAGCGGTTGCTCTAGCAGATCACCACGATACAGACGTACCTTACTGCTTTAACCGTAAAGAAGCGAAAAACCACGGTGAAGGCGGCAACTTGGTCGGTAGTGCATTAGAAGGCCGTATCATGCTGGTAGATGATGTGATCACTGCAGGTACTGCAATTCGTGAGTCTATGGAAATCATTCAAGCGAATGGCGCCGATTTAGCGGGTGTTTTGGTTGCGATTGACCGTCAGGAAAAAGGCAAAGGCGAGCTTTCTGCGATTCAAGAAGTTGAACGTGATTTTGGCTGTGCGATTATCTCTATTGTAAGCCTTACAGATTTAGTGACATTCTTGGAAGAGAAGGGAACGGATGCTGCGAATTTAGAATCTGTGAAAGCGTATCGCGCGCAGTACGGAATCTAAATTCTAGTTTAGCTGCGTATGTAGGCTATGAATTTACAGTACAAACAAAAAAGCTGAGATGATTCTCAGCTTTTTTTTGAATTCAATTTATTGATAGGTTTTCAAGGAAGGCTATTTGTAGCGAATACCACGCTCAACACTTTCATCTTCCATTGTTTTATAGCGCTTATGCAGCCACATCCATTGCTCAGGCGCACGTAGGATAATCTCTTCAACATACTTGTTCATATAAGCAGCTGCCGCTTTCTCATCTTTTTGAGGGTAATCTTCTTCAACCGATTTATTGGCGAGTATGTCATATTGACCATTGGCATTTCTAAACCCTGAACCTACGACAATCGCGCATTTACTGGTATAAGCAAAAATACTGGTGCCTGTAGTGGTGCAAGCATCTTCAATAGCGAAGAAAGGAACAAATGCAGATTTGTTACGGCCGTAGTCGTGATCAGGAAGATAGAATAGGCGCTCTCCATTTCTAAGGACGCGTATCATCTTTTTGACGTTCTTACGGTCAATTGCTCCATTACCGTTTTGGGTTCTTCCACGATATTGAATGAAGTTATAAGCAGCATTGTTATGTGGTCGGTATGCGCCATATCCGGGAAGGCCAAGCACTGCAAACGAACGACAAGTGATCTCAAGGTTCAGTGCATGAACACAACAAAGTAATACACCTTGTTTGTTTAGATCGTGCTGTCTTAGAACTTCTGTGTCTTTATCAACAAGTAATTTTTTAAAGCGCCATGTAGGCCAAAACCATGCAATCCCAGTTTCGATCAGTGCTAGCCCTGTGTTTTTGAAGTTCTCTTTGACTAGTTGTGCAATCTCTTCAGTGGACTTATCAGGAAAAGCGAGTTCTAAGTTACGTGTTGCAACATGCACTCGCTTCTTACCAAAACGCATTCCCAATAGCCCAAGGTTATGACCAAAGCTCAGTAGTAATCGATAAGGTAGAATATTAACAATAAACGCTAATAGACCAAAACCAAGCCAAATTCCCCAATATTTGGGGTGCACTAGCGAGAGTGAAAAAACTGGCTTGTCGTATGTTCTGTTTTTCATAATAGTGACTTAGTACGAGTGATTATTGGATTTGCGCACTGAGTAGTGCCCAATATTCTTCAAAGTTAGCGGTTGGTTGATACTTAAAATCTGATCGAACAAAGCGATTAAGGCTGCCTTCAACTTGACCAAGTAACTGTGCAGCAAGCACAGATTCATCAACCGGGAATGACTTTCCTTCACGTAGTTTACGTTCACGTAAGATCTGGCGCAGTGATAATTCAATACGTTCATAAAGTTGATTGATTCTATCGCGTAGGCGCTCATTTTCAAACATCAATGCATGACCAGAGAGAATGCGCGTCAGCCCCGGGTTGCGTTCTGAAAAGGCGAGAATAAGTTGAATCACTAATCGAATACGATTTAGTGTGTCTTTTTCTTCATCTAAAATTCGGTTGATTCGCGACATGAGCGATTCTTCAATAAACTCAATCAGCCCTTCAAACATTCGTGCTTTACTTGGGAAATGGCGATATAGCGCTGCTTCTGAAACTCCGACTTGTTTGGCGAGTTTGGCGGTCGTGATTCGAGATGCCCCATCAGTTGATTCAAGCATTTGTGCCAATGCTTGCAGTATTTCTTCACGACGATTGGATTTTCTTGTGCCGGCCATGACCCTTTCCTTTTGATGACAACTTGAGAAATAGAACGTAATAGTAATTCACTGTTGGTGGACGGTTAGTGTAACCAACAGTGAATTGAGTTCGTAGTGTTTCAATTAAAATGCTGAGCTTTAAAGCAAAAATAGTGATGTTAGAGGCTTTTCTCGATAAGCATCATGATTGAATGCGCTAGCTGAGACTTTGATGCAAGGGGAAGTGAATGCTCACCTTGCTTATCAAACACGGTGATCGCGTTATCATTACTATTAAAGCCTTGTCCTGCGATTGAAACGTCATTTGCGCAGATCATATCAAGATTCTTTTTAATTAGCTTACCGCGTGCGTACTTTTCAACGTCTTGAGTTTCTGCCGCAAAGCCAACAGTAAATGGTCTATTTTCAGTCAATGCAGCAACAGAAGCGACGATGTCTGGATTTTTCACCATAGTGATATTCATTTGATCGCTATCGGTTGTTTTTTTGATTTTTTGATCAGCAATGATCTCGGGACGATAGTCGGCCACGGCAGCGCAGCTAATAAAAACGTCATGAGAAGGCGCGTTGGCTAGAACCGCGTCATACATCTGCTGAGCACTTTCTACGTTCACTACCGATACGTTCTGAGGTGATGATAGTGATACTGGGCCACTTACTAAGGTAACATCAGCACCTAGGCTAAGAGCTGCATCTGCAAGTGCATAGCCCATCTTTCCTGAGCTGTGGTTAGAGATATAGCGAACAGGATCAATCGCTTCACGAGTTGGCCCTGCAGAAATTAATACAGACTTTCCCGCTAGTGGCTGAGATTTCGGTAAGAAAAATGCCTCACATCGCTCGACAAGCTGCATAGGTTCCAGCATTCGGCCTAGACCCACATCGCCACATGCTTGCTCACCAGAACCGGGCCCCCAAATATTCATGCCACGTTTTTCTAAAGCCGTAATATTTTCTTGGGTTGCTGCATTTTGATACATCTGTTGGTTCATCGCGGGAGAAACGGCAACAGGCGAATCGGTAGCAAGTACTAACGTACTAAGAAGATCGTTACCCATTCCTGCTCTCATTCGAGCAATCAAATCAGCAGTAGCTGGCGCAAGTAAAACAAGATCAGCCCATTTAGCGAGTTCAATGTGGCCCATAGAGGCTTCCGCTGCAGGATCAAATAAGCTTTCAGAGACAGGGTTTCCAGATACCGCTTGCATGGTCAACGGAGTGATGAACTCTTTTGCTGCATTGGTCATCACAACTCGGACCTCAGCACCACGCTCTATAAGGCGACGGGTAAGCTCTGCGCACTTATAAGCGGCGATACCACCACTGATACCTAATAGAATCTTTTTTCCTGCTAGCGTTTGCATGATGTTTTCCTTTGAAAATTCTGTCGCTAAGATAACACGGAGCTCGGTTTTGTTCCTAGCCCCCTTATTTACGAATAAGTTTATCCTCTTCAATAAACATCACAGTTACATTGTTCCTATTGCTCCCTCTCAATGAGTATCAAAGGGAAAGATTAATAGTGGAGTCACTTCTATTCTATCGACATTGATTATTTCATTATTAAATAGTGGCGAACTTATTTATGAGTATTAAAGCACTGCCCGCAGAATCAATGCCGAGAGAGAAGTTACTAGCAAATGGTCCTAGCTCGTTAACTGATGCGGAGTTGTTGGCAATTTTTCTCCGGACTGGAACCAAAGGGATGAATGTTTTGGAGCTTTCGGATGTCCTTTTAAAAGATATGGGGTCGTTACGTGGGTTATTTTCAGCGTCGAAAGATCAGTTTTGTTATCACAAAGGGTTAGGAGAGGCTAAATTTGTTCAACTCCAAGCGGTATTAGAGATGACTCAACGTTATTTGGCGGAAACATTAAAGCGGGGTGACGCATTAAGCAGCCCACAACAAACCAAGCTTTATCTCTCTAGCGTTCTTAGAGATCGCCAGCGTGAAGCGTTTCATGTTCTTTTTCTAGATAATCAAAACCGGGTAATAAAAGATGAGATTCTTTTTGAAGGAACGATTGATGCAGCGTCCGTTTATCCCAGAGAGGTGGTCAAGCGGGCTCTAGAGCATAATTCAGCCGCTATTATACTGGCGCATAATCATCCTTCAGGCGTTGCAGAACCTAGCCAAGCGGATAGGCGAATAACTCGAAAATTAACAGATGCACTGTTACTCGTGGACATCCGAGTGTTAGACCATTTTGTTGTTGGTGATGGCGAAGTCGTTTCTTTTGCAGAACGTGGATGGATTTGAATCACATTTTGCCTTGTTACTTGATAAAAATCTGCTATCATTCCCGCCACATTTTTAGAACCTTAAATCAGCCTCGATTACTCAATAAGCTGCGATGTTCAAAAAAAGATCACGAAATTCTGTAAAAAGGATCTGTTCGGGTCTTGAGCAATGCATGTCAAGTTAGTATAATGCGCGACCTTTGATAGCCTTGAATGGATTTTCCATTTTGGTTTTTACCTCTATTTTCAGAATTGATAGAGAGGTTCGGCCACCAAGGTTGATATCGAGCTGAAACGATTTGGAGAGACATTTCATGTCCCGAGTATGTCAAGTAACTGGTAAGCGTCCTGTAGCGGGTAACAACCGTTCACACGCACGCAATGCTACCAAGCGTCGTTTTCTGCCGAACCTACAAACTCACCGTTTCTGGGTAGAGAGCGAAAAACGTTTTGTTAAACTACGTCTAACTGCTAAAGGCATGCGTATTATCGATAAGAAAGGCATTGATGCTGTACTTGTTGATGTCCGTGCACGTGGCGAAAACGTTTAAGAGGAATTAAGCAATGGCTAAAGGCATTCGTGAGAAAATCCGTCTAGTATCTTCTGCTGGAACTGGTCACTTCTACACAACTGACAAGAACAAACGTAACATGCCAGGCAAATTTGAGATCAAAAAGTTTGATCCAGTAGTTCGCCAACACGTTATGTACAAAGAAGCTAAAATCAAGTAATTGATTTTAACTTTTTAAAGCTTCTTGTTTAGAGAAGATTGCATAAAACCCAGCTTTCGAGCTGGGTTTTTTAGTTTTTGTCGCTAAATTCTTTCATACCTATTTTCCCTCCTCTTTTAATCCAGTTTTCTCGCAGTCACTTTTACATTCCCTTATACTCAAATCATATTGATTGTATTTATAGGGAAATATCATGCGAGTACCACCTGCACGTCGAAAACGTTGGAATAACTTGCTTATGCTGGCGATTGTGGCGTTCATTGGTATTTTGTATCTCCCTACTATGATCAAAACCTATTTGATTGAACCACCGCAAAGTCCGTACCCATATTTACTCAATCCTAATGAAGAGCTTCAGTCACTCCATTTTAGTCAGTGGTCACTAGAGAAGAACCAAGGTCGATGGCGAATTAGCGTGCCGAGTGATATTGCACCTGAAGAGTTAGCTAAGCGATGGAAATCGCTAGTTGGAACGGAAGTAGATGACGATACCAGGCAAACACTCAACCCGACATTGCATAATCCACAAACCATAGAGGTTTGGTATATCGATCAAGAAGAGCCTCAAAGGATCACTTACTATCAAACACCACAGTTCTGGCTATTAAAGAATTGGCAGGATAAATGGATAGCCCTTTCTGTCGAAACTCAGTATTTACTTCCCAAATAATAAGACACCGTTTCTATAACATAATTTATCAAGGAGTTGTAACTCATGCCGGAGTTGCCTGAAGTCGAAGTAAGCCGAATGGGTATTAGTCCTCATCTTATTGGCCAAACTATTCAATCAATCACCTTTCGAACGCCAAAGCTTCGTTGGGATATTCCTCAAGAATTAAAACAGATTGAAGGAGAGGTGATTCTAACTATCTCTCGTAGAGCTAAATATCTGATCATCGAGACTGACATTGGCAGTGCGATTGTTCATCTGGGTATGTCTGGTTCGTTAAGAGTGCTAGAAGCTGATTTTGAAGCTTCCAAACATGATCACGTTGATCTCAAGCTGACGAATGGCAAAGTGCTACGCTATAACGATCCACGTAGATTCGGCTGTTGGTTATGGATGAAGAAAGGGGAGTCACACTCGGTGTTAGAAAACATTGGCCCTGAACCGCTAACTGATGAGTTCAGCAGTGCCTATATGTTTGAAAAAGCAAAAGGAAAGCGAGTTACTGTTAAGCAATTTATTATGGATAATAAAAATGTAGTTGGTGTTGGAAATATCTATGTTTGTGAGTCTTTATTCTCTGCCAATATTCATCCTACTAGGCTAGCTGGAAAAGTACTGAAAAGAGAATGGGACGTATTGGTGCCTGAAATTAAACAAGTGTTAGCTAAAGCGATAAAACAAGGTGGTACGACATTGAAAGACTTTGCTCAGGCAGATGGTAAACCAGGTTACTTTACTCAAGAGCTGAACGTATATGGTAGAGCAGGAAAGAGGTGCTCTATATGCGGGAAAAAAATTGAAGAGCAGAAAATCAGTCAGAGAAATACGTTTTTTTGCTCTAATTGTCAGAGGTAGGGCTTTAACCCTAGCCCTTCCACCATTTCGTTGGTTTGTAGTTACTGCCTAAGCTAGTTAAATGATAGAAGTTTGTAACAAGGTTGAGCGTCATGTTTTTTATTTTATTGACGATCTTCATGACTGCGACAAAGTAGTTCTTCTTACCTTTGCGTCTACGATTCGCAATAATTGAAGGTTGGTTTCCTCCCCATAAGCCTGACTGACAGACGCCAAAGATTGGCTGCTTATGAATCCATGTATTACGAAGGAAAACATCGACGGGGTAATCAAAAGTCTGACTTGCTTGAATGAATGCTTTAGCTGTTTTTGGGGAAACTACATATGCTGTTGTGCATTGTGGGACTTTAAGGTATTTCACCAAACGCTGAGCACCATAAGTACGAACTTGATAGAACATATCGTGATTATCGGCATTCTCTATTCGAATATAGCCACAGTCATCAATATATTCTTCAGCAATATTTAGAGTGTTTTGAAACATCTCAGGGTTGATGTCAAAGTCATCCTCAAAAATGATGATTGGTTCGTTAAGTTCTACACACTTCTGCCACATAAGATAGTGACTGGCGTAGCAACCAAATTCTCCAATTGCTGCTGGGCGGCCCATTTTGAATAGGAACTGTTTTTCTCTAATGCGATCTAGCAAGGGATGAGCATCGACGCGGGCATCAACGCCAATAAAAAATTCCACACTGAGCTGAGCTTTACTTAGTACAGCTTCGGTTGTTAATTGGCGATCTTCACAGCCATTGAGAGTTATGCAATATGCTTTCATTGACAAAAATTGTCTGCTTGATAATGGCTGTATTGTACACGGGAAAAGTTTGGTGGTGAAGTTCATGAAGTATTGCTTTGCAGTAACCTCTACTTACCTGAATCTAGTTTATATAGTGTTCGAAACTCTGATAAACTAGTTTATTCTAATAGAAACCAATTAATGGTTAATAGTAATGCGACATCATTTATCTAATTTTTTTCTTATGCTACCGCTCTTGTGGCTAGCTGCTGGTATAGTTTGGTTCCCGCAAGGCAGTAAGCCTATGGTTGCGATAGTGCTAGTTTCTGTAATTGGCTACTTAGTTCTAAGCGGATTTTCAGAGATTAAACGTAACTGGTCGAACAATTACTGGTTATGGGGAATATTGATTTCGACGATATTTATTGGAGCTTCTTACGCAACCTATGGTGCTAGTACTCAAGAGCTGAGGGCGTTAATTATTAGCTTAATATACTTGAGTATTTTACCTAAAAGGTTCGTGAGTTTAAGTGTGGCGCAGTATCTGCTTTTATTAGCTGCAGTAGTGTCATTCGGCCTATCTCTCTGGTTTGGTTTTATTGCTCCAACAGATAGAATGCAATGGCCTTCAAACCCTATTCCTCTTGCCGCTCATCAAGGGCTTATCTCTCTACTAGCGATAGGGCTGTTGTTGCTTTCGTTTAAAGGAAAGAAGCCGATAGTATTAGGTGTTTCTGTCGCTTTAGCTGGCTTCTCAATTTTACCTACTCAATCAAGAGGGGTTATTCTTGGCGTTCTAGCTATTTATTTATTGGTTGGTGTAGTTCTATTGATACAAAAAAAGATTTCCTTTAGGTATGCTTTTCTTGCTTTAGTTTTAGTTATTGGCAGTGGCTTTTTAGCTAAGGATGCATTGATGGCTAGAGCTAGTGATACTTTCAAAGAAATTGAACATATCAAAAATGGAAATATGAACTCATCAATAGGGGTGAGGTTTCAAATGTATCAGGCTGGTTTAGAACTTTTTCAGCAGAAACCAATTTTAGGTCATGGTCAATTTACTGTTGAATATGCAAAAAAAAATGCTCCAGGATATACCAATGCAGCATACTCATATATGAAGGGGCACTTGCACAATAACTTTATTGATAAAATGGCTAAATCAGGATTAATTGGATTAACTATATTTTTATTTTTTATGCTCTATCCAATGTACTTGTCGACATTTAAGTATAAAGAGTACTTTTGGCTATTATTTTTACCATCTGCTCACTATATATTATTTAGCCTCACTGATAGCCCATTTAGAAATGGAGATACGGCTGTAGTTTATCTTATCGTCATCGGGTTGATTATTAACTGTGCTCAGTTTGATATGGAAGAAAAAGAACAATAATATGAAACTACTCTTCTATATTAAGCATGCATTTCTTTCTCTTGCACCTCAGTTTTATTTTACTTATAAAAGTAAATTGCTGCGTAATAGCAACAGAGGCAAGAATTCAGAAGTAGAGGGTCGAGTTGCTTATTACGTTAAGTTTAATCAGTCATTAGATAGTACTAAGCTTAGTTGTGCAGTGAGAGATTATAAGCGCAAGGGCTATACATCCTATTATTTTGATCTAAAAGAATTTCTTTATTACTTCCCTAGGCACTTCCGATTTAGTTACTACTTTGGAGATGAAACTCACATAGAATCCGTTCCTACTTTGTTTAAGGCTCGGCCTATTGATGGTGATAATGAAAATTCGGTTCTATTTAAGCTTGATAAACGGCGCCATTTTCGCTTTGTAGATGACAAGCTTGATTACGCAGATAAAAAAGATCTCGCGGTCTTTCGCGGAGCGGTCACTCAGGAGCATCGTATTCGTTTTATGCAGAAGATGTTTAACCATCCTCAGGTTGATGCAGGACAGTCGAACTCCTGTAAGGAACATCCAGAGTGGAAAAAACCGTTTATGTCAGTTGAAGACCAGCTTAATTGTAAGTTCCTAATCTGTTTAGAAGGTAATGATGTAGCCTCTAATTTAAAGTGGGCGATGTCTTCAAACTCGGTTGTAATAACGCCGAAAATGAAGTTTGAAACATGGTTTATGGAAGGAACCCTCAAAGCAGGAATTCACTATATTGAAGTTAAAGATGATTGGTCTGACTTTGATGAGAAGATAAAATATTACTTAGATAATCCAGATAAAGCCGAGCAGATTATTAAAAATGCTCATGAATATATCGCGCCTTTTAAGGATGAGAAACTTGAACAGCTAGTCTGTGTAAAGACACTTGAACGTTACTTTGAGCTATCAGGACAATATGTCGAAAAGAAATAATATAATGAGAATACTAGTAATTGGCCCATCTTGGGTGGGCGACATGGTTATGTCTCAAGGATTATACATTGAGCTAAAAAAGCAGAACCCAGAGGCTAAGATAGATGTTCTTGCCCCTGCATGGTGCAAACCTATCCTTGAACGAATGCCACAGGTATATCAAGCTTTAGAGATGCCTCTAGGGCACGGCCAATTTGACCTGAAAACACGTTATGCCTTAGGAAAGTCTTTAAGAGAAGAAAAGTACGATGTAGCGTATATATTACCAAATTCCGCTAAGTCAGCGCTGATTCCTTGGTTTGCAAAAATCCCAAAACGTATTGGCTGGAAAGGAGAGGCACGTTACGGGTTGCTCAACGATATTCGAACCAACAAGAAATCTTTCCAGTTTATGCTCGAGCGATATGTAGCACTTGCACACCAAAAAGAGAGTATGACAGGAAGTGGCTGTTTAGGTGAGCTGGCTAGTTTACCTTACCCTAAGCTAGACGTTATAACAGAGACTCAATCAGCAGCAATGAGTGAGTTTGGTTTAAACAGAAAGCGACCTATTTTAGGCCTTTGTCCAGGGGCAGAGTTTGGCCCTGCGAAACGTTGGCCAGATAATCACTTTGCTGAAGTAGCGGCAAAAATGATTGAACAAGGGCATCAAGTTTGGCTTTTTGGCTCAGCGAAAGATCGTGAGGTAACAAGTGCGATTATTAATCAAGTTCCCTCCGATATACAACAACACTGCGTTAACTTAGCAGGAAATACAAGTCTAATTCAGGCGGTTGATTTGATTGGTGCTTGTCAAACTATTGTAAGTAATGATTCTGGTTTAATGCATGTAGCAGCAGCAGTAGGTTGCAATGTAGTAGCTGTGTATGGCTCTAGTTCCCCGAAATATACGCCACCGTTGACAGAAAAGCTGGCTATTCTTAATACCGATATTGATTGTCGTCCATGTTTTGAAAGAACTTGTCCAAAACAGCATTTGAAATGCTTGGTTGAATTATTGCCTGAACGAGTAATAACGGCAATCAAGCAATTTAATGTTGATGTAGAAACAGCAGAGTAATGAGTTTTTTTATGGCTACTATTGTCCGTTGGTTCTATACGTTGCTTCTTGCGCTGATTAGCCCTGTTTTACTCTGTGGGCTCTATCGTAGCAGACCCAATAAACCAAAATTTGGAAATCGTTGGAAGGAGCACTTTGGTTTTACGCCAAAGATAGTAGATAGAAAGTCTGGTGTATTATGGGTACATGCGGTATCGGTTGGAGAAGTAGTGGCTAGCAAAAAGCTAGTGGAAGAATTAAAAAAACAATACCCGGATAAAGTAATTCTTGTCACAACGACAACAAGCACTGGCGCAGAGCAGGTAGAGAAACTAGGTAATGGAATTATCCATCGCTATATGCCGATTGACTTTAGTTGGTGTGTTCAGGTTTTTTTAAATACAATTCAGCCTGATGCATTACTCATTATCGAAACTGAAATCTGGCCTAATACTCTTCACTGCATATCAAAGTTAAATATACCAACGACATTGGTAAATGGGCGTTTATCAGAAAAATCATTACGAAACTATCAACGTCTTAATATGTTAATTAGACCTGCTTTGAATTGTTTTTGTACAATCTTAACGGTTCATGATGATGATAAGCAGAGATTCGTAGCCTTAGGTGTTGCTCAGTCAAAAGTCGCAGTTACTGGCTCTATTAAATACGATGTGACTCACGATGACACTATCCTTGAAAAAGGAAAGGATTTACGAGGTACAATTGGTGAAGATAGACCTGTATTGATAGCAGCAAGTACTCACAAAGGTGAAGATGAGCAGGTTTTAGAGGCTTATAAAATGGCAAGGCGAGAGATTCCTAACCTTCTATTAATTCTTGTTCCTCGTCATCCCGAGCGGTTTGAACAAGTGGCAGGCTTAGTTCTAGAGCAAGGGTTAGCACTTGTTCGCCGAACTATTCATAACGAAGGTGACTTATCCACTGCAGACGTTCTATTAGGTGATACAATGGGTGAGCTAATGATTATGTATGCAGCTAGCGATCTTGTGTTTATGGGGGGGAGTCTGATCGGAAATAAAGTTGGTGGGCATAACTTTATTGAACCAGCTTTACTTTCTAAACCTTGTATTACAGGGCCTAGCTATTACAATTTTTCTGATGTGGCGAGTCAGTTAATAGAAGTCAATTCATTAGTTGTTACTCAAAATAGTACGGAATTAGCTCAGAGTATAACTAGGTTCTTTTTTCAAGCTGAACGGGTAAGTATTAACGGCAGCGCTGGCTATGGTATAGTTCAACAAAATCAAGGTGCTCTATTACGTACCTTATCTATCATTAAATCATCCATAATATAGAGTTCACTATGATTAGAACGTTTATTATTCATGTTAGTAAAGGCTATGAAGACCGTAGACAGCATATCGATTCTCATTTGCCAGAGCGTGGTATTACTGATTATGAATATATGCTCCGTGGAGATATAGATGATTTGAGTGAAGATGTTCGCAATGAATTCTTTACTGATACCCTTCGACTAGCTGAAATGTCTTGCTTTTATAAGCACTATCTAGTTATGAAGCGAGCCGTGAAGGAACGCATTCCGCAAGTGTTAGTTTTTGAAGATGATGTGCTACTCATTGATAGCTTCACTGATAGATTAGAAAAATCCTTGGAAGAGTTAGGAGGCAAGCAGTGCTATCTCGTTAATATAGAGGATGCGGCTACATCTGTTCCTTATTCTTGCCGAAAGCCTAATCAAACATTGTATCTGTGTGCCACTAATAAGTTATGTGGTGGTTATGTGTATGATTTAGCTTTTGCAGAGAAAATGGTTTCATTTATTGAATCTAAGTCTGTTGAAGCGCCGATTGATGGCTTTATTGGTAACGAAAATGAAAATCTAGGTTACTCGATTTACTGGTGCCAGCCACCACTCGTAGCTCAAGGTAGTAAAAGTGGGCTATTTTCAAGCGAACTTAATGGGGCTAAGTCTGGTAGGTATGCGACTATTCGTAGTGCTATCAAAGATTGGTACCGTCGAGATGTCCGTAGCCACATAAGTAAAAAACAAAAACAACTGTTTGATATTTCTGAGGAAGAGAATGAGTAATGCAATTGTATCTATCGTATATGGAGATGATGTCACGTACTACAATGGAGCTAAGTTTAGCCTTATTTCATTTTTATCATATATTCCTAAAAGTGACAGGCCTAAGGTTTTTGTTTTAACTGAGAAACCTGAGTTTTTTTCTGATGTACCATTTACTGTCTACCCGATATCTAAGAAACAGAAGTCTGAATGGACTTGTGAAGGTAAATACCATTTCAGGATTAAAAATAGAGGGTTGAGGTACGTTATGGATCTCATCCCATCAGAAATAAATAAATTTATATTTTTTGATGCGGACACTCATTTTAAAAAAACATCTAGCAAGTTGTTTGATTTGATAAGCGATAAAAATGCTGTTCTTTTTTATCCAGAAACAAATATATATAACGCACCTCAAGAATCGGAGTATGGGAAGCTAAAAGGGAAACAGATTTTAACTTCAGATAGTAGCAACTACGAAGTTCTAGACTCATCGGTAATGTGGAACTCCGGAGTTATAGGTATTAGTCGTTCAATGTCTCATAGTATTGACTATGCGGACGAACTAATACTTGGAATGATGGAAGCTAGCTGTAAAGCTCATACTATTGAACAATTCGCTTTGTCTGAGGCTCTTACTAAAGATTATAAATTAAATGCAGCTCGAACATATGTGAATGATTACTCAACCAGTGGTCAAAAAAACTGGGCAAAAATAGTATTAGAGCGATTTTTCTCGGAGCATGGAAATAAACCATTTGAAGAGCAAGTTCAATTGGCTAAAGTGGTGAGCTTTAAGCGACCTTTATCGGTGGTGGTCCGTGGGCATATTTACAAGAAAAAAAAGAAACTTCGTAAATTATTTGGCTTAAAAGAAGAGTAATATTACTTATCTAGGGTGCTATTGGAGTACCCTTTTTTAATTTCCTCAAAACAAAAGTGGGTAATATCTATATTGCCAAGTTCTACCTCCTTGTCGAAAGAACGCTCTAAACGAGACAAGTTTCCTTCTTTCCATTTATTCCCTGCTTGCTGACAACACTTATCAAAATCAATAATCCATACTTTATCTTTATCATCGATCATAATATTGTGGATATTAAGATCCGTGTGATTAACCTCAGCATCATGCATTTTTCTTATCTCGACGCCAATACTATGAAGTGATGCTTTAGATAGTGATTGTGAGCTTAGTATCTTTACCAAATCTTTAGCGTTAGAAATTTTTTGAGTAAGAATATCAGCACTATATGAGAGTGAGCTGGTTTTTGTAACTTTTGCAGCGATAGGTTTAGGTACATTTACGTTGTTGCTGATAAGCTTTTCTAGCAAGGTTAGTTCTTGATATGCGCGAGTACGGGTTAAGCCTGTGAAAAGGTAGCTATCTTTGACTATTTTTCCAAATAATCCTCCTCGATGATAGTGCCTAAGCGCAAGCGCTTCTATTTTTCCTTGAACGAACCAGGTAGTACCACGACCTTTTGCGCTACCTAAAATCGCATTTTCGTCTTTCCAGTAATCAATGCAAAAAGCGAGTTCAACATCTTCGCTTAACTGAGACGGGTCATACCAATAAGTAGTGTTATGGATTTGCTTGATAGTAAACATGAATCGCTGTCTCGGTTTGGCTGGTTTGTGGCATACTAAGGGAAATAGTATATCAAACACATTAACGATAAATGAGTTATTCACAGCGCTATAGAAAAATTTTAGTTATCGCCACTCATTGTATTGGCGATAGCTTGCTGATTTCAATATTTACTAGAAGCCTACGAAAGGCATTCCCTTCTGCACAGATTGATGTATTGGTTAATGCTCGAGGGGAGATGGTCTTTGGTACAAATCCCGACATTGATAATTTGGTTGAGATCCCACCAAGACCATCTGCCGCTGATTACTTTCGTCTCCTGAGAAATCATGGCCGCTATGATTTGGTTATTAATGAGATGCTTAACGATCGAACTGCTATCTACAGCCTAATATTTGGCAGATATAAACTCGGCGCTATTGATGAGTCACTAGGGACCTCTTGGATTAAAAAAATAATTTTTTCTAAGCACATTGCAGAGCAGCACCGATTTGAACACAAAATGAGTCGCGCTTCTCGTATGTTAGGTCTGATTGACGTTGAGGCTGTACCTCGTTTAATTTCACCTGAAGAAGCGCTTCCAACGGATATTGTTCAACAGTTACCTGAAGATTACATTGTGATCCATGCACCTTCTTCAAATGAGATAAAGCAGTGGCCTGTTTCATATTGGGTTGAGGTTATTGAATCTCTACTTTTAAATGGTTATAGCATTGTACTCACTGGGGCAGACTTAGAGCGCGATGTGTTTATTGTTGAAGAGATAGTAAAGCAGCTGCCTAGCTCGGAAAAATTAATCAGTGTGTTGGGTAAATTATCTTTGGCTCAGACTTCAACTGTCATAAAGGGCAGCTATGGCTTTGTTGGTCCAGATAGTGGACCAGGTCATCTTGCATCAGGATACTCGATTCCGATTGTCTCTATCATTAGTGTTGCTCCTGCTAGCAAGTGGTCTCCTTGGCCTTATGAAGAACCTATAAACGTTCAAGAAAACTTGTATAAAAATGGAGTGACTACCCAGCGGGTAAGAAATATTACACTTTTGCAGTCAGATAAAA
Organism: Vibrio kyushuensis; assembly: GCF_050337325.1. NCBI lineage: Bacteria > Pseudomonadati > Pseudomonadota > Gammaproteobacteria > Vibrionales > Vibrionaceae > Vibrio > Vibrio kyushuensis. The sequence continues at coordinate 285,855 of NZ_JAKJSV010000007.1, read as the reverse complement.
GCTGTGTTCCATGCTATGCGAATAAATGTCGAGTGAGTGATGAACTCTATTCTCCATGTTTACTAGATATCACGCCTAAGCAAGTGCTTGACGCAGTCGAAGAAATGATGCCGTTAAAGGTAAGTCATGACAGGTAATAGTATTACACCCAAATCCATATGCGTTCTTCGCCTGTCTGCTATCGGTGACGTTTGCCATGCTCTATCTGTTGTTCAGCAGATTCAAGAAACCTATCCACAATGTCAGATAACCTGGATTATGGGGAAGATCGAATCACAACTGCTTGGTGATCTTGATGGTATTAAGGTCGTTATTTTTGATAAAAAACGTGGGTTTAAAGGGATGAGCGAAGTCTGGGGTGAGTTAAACGGTCAACAGTTTGATTACCTACTACATATGCAGGTTGCTCTGCGTGCAAGTTTGCTGACCTTAGGAATAAAAGCGAAGATTAAGCTTGGCTTTAGTTGGTCGCGTGCTAAAGAGGCTCAATGGCTATTTACCAATGAAAAGCTTCCCAAGACTCAAGCCCCTCATGTACTGGATAATTTCGCTCAGTTTGCACAATTTATCGGATGCAAGAAGCAGCCTCCAGCATGGTCAATTCCTATTTCCTCTGAAGACTCCTTACTGGCCACCGAACTTTCCAATCAACCTTATATTGTGATTAGCCCTGCTGCGAGCAAGGATGAACGTAATTGGCTTGTTGAGCGTTACGCGCAGGTTGCTGATCACGCTTATCATCTAGGGTTACAAGTAGTACTTTGTGGTGCCCCAACTGAGCGTGAGAAATTGCTTTCATCTCAAATAGCACAGAAGATGGCCTCTCCAGTGGTAGATTTGGTTGGGCAGACATCGCTAAAGCAACTGACAGCAGTACTCAAAAAAGCGAGCGTTGTTATTGCCCCTGATTCTGGTCCTGCTCATATTGCAACGACTCAAGGGACAAAAGTGATTGGTTTATATGCGCACAGTAACCCTAACCGAACGGGCCCTTATAATAGTTTGGATTATACTGTGTCAGCGTATAAGCAAGTGGCTGAAGAGCAGTATGGTCAGTCAGTTGAGGAATTACCTTGGGGCGCTAGAGTTAAAGGAAGTAAACTAATGCAGCATATAGAGGTTGGAAGTGTAATAGAGCGGCTTGAGCATGCGTTAGCTCCACACGATATAAGTGATAGAAATCAGTAATAATAAGAATTATTTAAGGACCGTCATGCGTATAGCAGTTTATCCAGGAACGTTCGACCCCGTAACCAATGGGCATTATGACCTTGTCAAGCGTGCAGCAAGTATGTTTGATCATCTTGTTATAGGTGTTGCAGCCAGCCCAAGTAAAAACACCTTATTTAGCTTAGATGAAAGAGTGAGCTTGTTAAGAGAAACGACAAAAGAGCTTTCTAATGTCTCTGTTGGTGGATTTAGCGGGTTATTAGTTGATTTCGCATCAGAGCAAAATGCGACAATCTTAGTTCGAGGGTTGAGAACGACCATGGATTTTGAGTATGAGTTTGGTCTTACTACCATGTACCGTCGATTGAAGCCTGAATTAGAAAGCCTGTTTCTTACTCCATCAGAAGAGTACGCTTTTTTATCATCAACTTTGGTTCGTGAGGTTGCTATTCATGGTGGTGAAATTCAACAATTTGTCCCCGAGTGCGTTCATCAAGCGGTACTTGCCAAAATTACTGCGCAAAAAAGTTAGGGCCTTATGAATATTCTAATGTATACCCGAGCCACTTTGCCTGTTGTTAACTATGGTGGAACAGAGCGAGTTATCTGGGATCTTGTTTATTCTCTGCATTTGTTAGGACACAAAGTGACTTTGCTTGCGGGAAAGGGAACTCAATGTGATTGGGCTAGAGTCATCGAGTATCAAGCTGACGTACCGCTACAGAGTCAGCTTCCTCAAGATATTGAAGTTGTTCATTTTCACTCTAATTTTGAAGAGATAGATGTTCCGTATATTTTGACTCAGCACGGGAACTCTGACGGACCGATAAATCCAAACACGGTGTTTGTATCTTCACGGCATGCGAAGAATCATGGTGGTGAAGCTTATGTATACAATGGCCTAAATTGGGATAACTATCTTAAACCGGACCTAACTTCGACTCGTGAGCGATTTCATTTTTTGGGCAAAGCAGCTTGGCGGGTGAAGAATGTACAGGGCGCTATCGATATAACCAAAAAATCGAAGCAGCCGCTTGATGTTCTTGGTGGACATCGTCTGAATCTGAAGATGGGCTTTAGACTTACGCTAGATAAACATGTACGCTTTTTAGGCATGGTTGATGATACGGTTAAATCAAAGATCATGACCCAGTCGAAAGGGCTGGTTTTTCCAGTGACGTGGCATGAACCATTTGGTTTGGCGATTACGGAGAGTCTCTATTTTGGTTGTCCGGTATTTAGCACTCCTTACGGGTCTTTGCCCGAACTTATACATGCTGATGTAGGTTTTCTTTCTGCTAAAGAGTCCGAACTGGTAGAGGCTGTAGCCAATGCTAGTCATTTTAGTGCTACTCAGTGCCATGAATATGCAAGAGAGTTATTTAATGCAGATGTGATGGCGTGCGCTTATGTAGAAAAGTATCAAGAGGTTGTGAATGGGTGCGTACTTAATTCCCCGCTTGGTGATGTAATATCCGAATTTAAGCGACTTAAATACTCAAAAGTGTAAATATAAAAGAGTTGCGTACGTTCGTATGCAACTCCATAGCTTTGTTATTTAGTATCCCACATAAGGGTCATTACCATCTCGGCGAGTTTTGAGCAACTTTAGGATCCACATGTATTGTTCAGGCTTAGGGTTAACAAAGTCTTCTACTACTTTATTCATTACACGAGCATCTATGTACTCATCACCAGAAAGCTCATCAATAGGTGGCTTTATCTCAATCTCATATTGACCAGTCTCGATATTGTAGCTAGCAAAGGTTGGAACAATCTTTGCTTTGCTAACCTTTGCCAATTTTCCTAGCCCTGGAAGAGTCGCTTTTTCTGTGGCAAAAAAATTAACAAATACGCTTTGTTGTGGGCCATGGTCTTGATCGGGTAGGTAGTAGCCGAGATAACCATCTTTGACTGATTTTATGAATGGTTTGATGCCCCCGCTACGATCATAAACACGACCACCATATTGAACCCTCTGTTTGTGCATCAGCCAGTCTGTTAGAGGATTCTTTTGACTGTTCGCCATTGCTGATACAGGTAGGCCTGTTGATGCAAGCAAGATAGCTGGGATATCAATACACCATGAGTGAGGGACGAGTAAAATCGCACTTTGATTGTTATCTTGCAGCTCTTGAAGGTATTCAAGTCCAATAATTGATGAGTTTTGCTCAAGCCACTTTTTACTTCTTAAGCTAATTGCGGGAAAACCCAATAAAAAAGCACCTGCAGTTATAAGGCACTTTTCTAAAATAGCTTCTCGCTCTTGTTCGCTTTTTTCTGGGAAACAGAGTTGTAAATTGATTCTCGCTTTTTGCACAGAGCCTTTTCTATTTTTGCACATTTTTTTTGAAACAAAGCGTGCTAAAGAAACACGAATGAGATTAGGAAGCAGTGTTAACGGAAGGCCCAAAAGTAGACCTAGCCAAGTTCCCCAGTGCTTTGGTGTGAGAAAGCTGCGTTGAAACGTAGGGTTGTATGCTTTTGGGTCGTAATCGTTGCGTGTTTTAGTCACAGGGAAACCTTCTGCGGGCATCAAAAATAAAAAAGCCAAGAGCTATAAGATAAATCCTTGGTTTAATGACGGCAAACTTAGATTATTGGTTGATAGCGCTATTGATTGATGATGGTCATATATTCAGTAACACCTTCCGAAACAGTTTTAAACTGATGTTGGCAGCCAGCAGCTCGAAGCTTGGTTAAATCAGCCTGAGTGAATTCTTGATAGGCGCCTTTAAGGTGTTCTGGAAAAGGTATGGTTTCGACTTCTCCTTTGCCGTGAAACTCAATGACTGCTTTAGCTACTTCTTCAAAAGACTCAGCATTACCAGTGCCTAAATTGAAAATCCCAGACTGACCATTTTGTAAAAACTCAAGATTGACTGAAGCAACGTCACCAACGTAAACAAAATCACGTTTAAACGTTTGACTTCCCGCAAACAGCTTTGGGTTTTCACCTGCATTCATTTGATTGTTTAGGTGAAAAGCAACCGATGCCATTGAACCTTTGTGTTGTTCGCGAGGGCCGTAAACGTTGAAGTAGCGAAAGCCTGTAATCTGAGAAAGCTTTTCACCGTGTGCCTCTGCATCTTGCCATAAACGGCGTACATAGTTATCGAACTGCTGTTTTGAGTAGCCGTATACGTTAAGTGCGCCTTCGTATTGTTTCTCTTCAATGAAGGTGTCAGTTTCTCCATAGGTTGCAGCGGAAGAGGCATATAGGAATGGGATTTCACGTTCTAGGCAATAGTGAAGAAGCTCTTTAGAGTACTCGTAGTTATTGAGCATCATGTACTTACCATCCCACTCTGTAGTGGCAGAGCAAGCGCCTTCATGGAAGATTGCTTCGATAGGCCCAAAGTTTTCACCAGACATGATCTGAACCAGGAAATCATCTCGGTCCATATAATCAGTAATATCTAAATCGACGAGGTTTTGAAATTTCTTACCGATTTTTAGATTATCGACAACCAAAATGTCGCTGACACCTTGTTCATTAAGTGTTTTGACAATGTTGCTGCCAATCATACCAGCCCCACCAGTTACAATGATCATAAAAAGTCCTAAATATTATCTGATTCACAAAAGTATACCACCACATGTTTTTAGTAACTAATCTTTAGTGTTATCGCTAGTATCTACCCCCCACATCTTGTACACTTTCGCCGATACATAGCCCTTAGCTATGGACAGTTGAAGTTACTATTTAATTAGCGATATTAGCCTTTGAGGGCTTGACTCAAGGGCGGTAGCGTATTAGAGCATTATAGGTTTCTTAAAAGGAGTTCATGTGAAGCAAGTTGGAACAAATTATCACTCGCCTGATTTACCAGAGTTGCCTCGAGAGAATCCCAGCTTTGAGCCCCGAAATGATGACGTGGATCTATTTGAACTTTTTGGGGTTTTGTTGCGTGGCAAATGGGTTGTGACTTTAACTGCTCTGGTTGTTTCGACTATTGCGGTTGTTTACGCCATTACAGCGCAAGAGTGGTGGACTAGTCGAGCACGAATAACGCTTCCTCAAACCCAAGACTATTCCCAATATCGATTGCAGATAAAACAGTTCCAACCGTTGTTTGATATATACTCTGACAAAGGTACCTTGATCGTCAGTGATGCTTTGGATGACTTGGTTGACTCAGAAGCTATCTTTTTGGCATTCATAACAGCCTTTAATTCAAATCAAAACAAGAAAGACTTTCTAGACAATAATCCACTTTTCAATAAAATTAAGGGTGAATCGGGACTGCCTCTAGAAGCCAGCACTAGCCTCTATGAGGTAGATGAAGCAACCCGAAGGTTATACCGAGAATGGTTTGGAAGGTTATTGGCTCTGAAAGTTAAAGGGTATCGAGATGAAGTCGAGGTGTTTGATGTTTCGATGCAAGCAACCACGAAATCCGACAGTTACAAAATGCTAAATGATTATGTTTTATATGTTTCGCGATTAGTACAAAGAGATTTGCTTTTAAACCTGCAGGCGCTAATAACAAGTAAGAAAAATGAGCTTCTGCAGCAAAAGTCGGCTCTAAACTCACAAGCTAAACAGATGCTAGAAGTTGAAATTCGTCGTGCGGAGTATGCATTGGATATAGCTAAATCAGCTAATGTCAGCGAGCCCATTCAGGATTTAGGTGAGCAAGAAATATTCTCTATTAGCTTAGGTTATGACGCTATTAAAGCAAAAATTAGTGCTTTGAAAAGTGTAAATAACTTAAGTTTGATTGACCCAAGGCTACATCAAGTAGAATCAAAACTGTTGTTACTTCAGAACACACAGATAAACAGAAACGTCGAGTTTAATACATTTCGATACCTCGAAAGGCCTCAACAACCTCTTGATAGAGACGCCCCAAAGCGTGTTTTGTTGGTATTAGGTGGAGGACTATTGGGGCTAATTTTGGGTGTTGCTATTGTATTGGTGCGCTATGCGTTGTCCAAAGAAGATAATCACTAGATGTGCCTTTAGGGCGTATCCATCTTGGGATATACCCAAGATGGAGGAGAGTAGACTCGCAATACTTTAAAACTAACAATTCTTTGCGTATCATTGTGCGTAAGCTATGGAAATCGAATTCAGTATTTGGAGATAAAATGAAAGCAGTAATTCTTGCTGGTGGGTTAGGTACAAGGCTTAGCGAGGAAACATCAATTAAGCCTAAACCAATGGTTGAAGTTGGTGGTAAGCCTATACTTTGGCATATCATGAAGATGTACTCATCCCATGGTGTAAATGATTTTGTAATCTGCTGTGGATATAAAGGTTATGTAATCAAAGAGTACTTTGCTAACTACTTTATGCATATGTCTGATATCACATTTGATATGAAAGAAAATAGTATGATTGTTCATCAGAAGCGTGCAGAGCCATGGACAGTTACTCTTGTTGATACTGGCGACAAATCTATGACTGGCGGTCGTTTACGCAGAGTTAAAGAGTATCTAAAAGACGAAGAGTCATTTTGTTTTACTTACGGTGATGGCGTTGGTGACATCAATATTTCCGAACTTATCGAATTCCATAAAAAACATGAAAAAAAGGCAACGTTAACTGCAACTTATCCGCCGGGTAGGTTCGGTGCTCTAGACATTGAAAATGGAACTGTAAATAGCTTTAAGGAAAAACCGAAAGGAGATGGCGCCATGATTAATGGTGGATTCTTTGTGCTTTCTCCGGAGGTTATAGATTACATCGATGATGATAGTACTGTTTGGGAACAGTACCCTCTTAAGCAGCTTGCGGCTGATAAAGAACTTATGGCTTATGAGCATCAAGGTTTTTGGCAGCCGATGGATACGTTAAGAGATAAAAATCATCTTGAAAAGCTTTGGGATTCAAACAAGGCACCGTGGAAAAGTTGGGATTAATAGAATGTATAGTCACAAATTTAAAAATAAGAAAATACTAATTACTGGACACACTGGTTTCAAGGGCACTTGGCTGACATGCTGGTTATTGAAACTAGGTGCAAAAGTTACAGGAATATCTGATTGTATCCCGACAACCCCTTCAATGTTTGAAGAATTGAGTCTAGAGAATAAAATTGAGCATATAATTTGTGACATTCGAGATTTAGAGTCGTTGTCATCTCACATTAACCGAGTTCAGCCTGATTTTGTTTTTCATTTAGCTGCTCAACCGATTGTTTCGGAGTCTTACAAGAATCCGATTGATACTATTACGAGTAACGTTGTTGGTACAGCGAATGTATTGGAATCTCTTCGAAAAGCTGATTTTGAAACAACAGCAGTCTTTATTACGTCTGATAAATGTTATGAGAATGTCGAGTGGGAATGGGGCTATAAAGAGACTGACCACCTAGGTGGTAAAGATATTTACAGTGCCTCAAAAGGCGCTGCAGAGGTTATTTTTCATTCTTATTATGAATCGTTTTTTAAAAACAATGACAAAGTAAGGCTAGTGACTGGACGAGCTGGCAATGTAATCGGCGGTGGTGACTGGGCTAAGGACAGAATAGTTGTTGATTGTATGAAAAGCTGGTCTGTTGGTGACAAGGTTGAAATTCGAAGCCCTCAATCAACGCGTCCTTGGCAACATGTTTTAGAGCCATTAAGCGGTTATCTGACACTTGCAGCCAAACTTAGTGAAGATAAGTCACTAAATGGCCATTCATTTAACTTCGGACCTAAATCCGAGCAAAACCGTACCGTTTTGGAACTTTTGCAAGATTTAGGCACTTATTGGAATATTGACTCATCTAAAGATGGCTATGCAGTTACTGATAATATCCCATTTCATGAAGCTGGATTATTAAAACTTAACTGTGACAAGGGCCTTTTTCATCTAAAATGGGAAGCGAATCTGTACTACAGTGAGTGCGTTAAGTTTGTTGCTGAGTGGTATTACTCTTTTTATAAAGAGTCTATAAATATGATGGATATGACACTGGCACAAATTGACGAGTATGAGAACAAAGCGGAAGAAAGAAAACTCACTTGGGCCAATTGAAATGAAGCTAGATGACTTTGTAAACATTGTAGAGTTAAAGAAGATAGTCAACGTTAAAGGGGATATCTACCGAGCTTTAAAGTCATCTGAGGATTCATATCATGGATTTGGTGAAGGTTACTTTACCAATATCTACTCAGGTGAAATTAAAGGATGGAAAAAGCATAATCGCATGGTGTTAAACCTGATTGTGCCGGTAGGTTTGGTAAGGTTTCATGTTTACTGTGAACAGACCGATGAAACCAAACACTATGACATTGGATTGGATTGCTACTCACGGTTGACAATACAGCCTGGCGTTTGGGTAGCTTTTGAAGGGCTTTCTAATAATACCAGTCTAATATTGAACTTAGCATCTATTGAACATGATCCTGATGAGTCAGAAAACCGCGAACTTAATGCTATTAAACTGAAAGGTTAAGCCTATGAGAATTGGAGTAACTGGATCAACAGGAATGTTGGGAAGTGAAGTTGTTAAAGCTATTTCAAGTTCAGGATACGAGCCTCTGAGCTTAACACGTAGTAAGCTATCAAATCACACTTCATTGGAAGAAGTTGTAAAGCTGCTTTCTACACTCAATTTGAAAGTGCTAATACACTGTGCCGCTAATACCAACGTAGAGTTTTGTGAGGAACAGCCAGAGTCATGCTGGATAGAGAACAGCCTTTTTTCGGAAATATTGGCAACAGCGACAGAAAAGCTTGGTATCAAGCTTGTTTTTATTAGTAGTACAGGGCTCTACGGTGACTGGAAGGCAACGCCCTATATTGAGTATGATAAAGTGTCTCCTACAACGGTACACCATAAATCTAAATATAGTGCTGAAAACTTTATTAAGAGCCATAATAAAGACTATCTCATTATCCGTACGGGATGGTTGTTTGGCGGAAATTGGCAATCAAAAAAGAACTTTGTCGCCAATAGAATTGTAGAAGCTAAAGCTAGTGATGGTATTATTTACTCTAATGCGACACAGGTAGGTAACCCTACCTATGCTCTAGATGTGGCTAGTACTATTGTTGAGCTTATAACATTAGAATATGTAGGTTTGTTTAATTGTGTTAGTGAGGGGACTGCTTCTCGTCATGAATATGTGGCTGAAATATTGAGGATAGCTCAAATTGATGTAAAAGTGTTGCCAGCAGAAAAAAACACTTTTAACAGACTTGCTAAGGTTTCTGACAATGAGTCTGCAACTAACTTTAAATTAAATGCGCTTGGAATCGGTACTATAAGGTCTTGGCAAGATGGACTTAAAAAATATCTCTTAGAACGTAACTTATTGAAATAATAATCTTTCTTATTTGTAATTTTCGGATGTATTACTATTTAGTTGATATCTTATTGCATGTATTAACTTCCATCGGAGTGGAAGTTCTTCTAATTAATAGTGATGGCTACGTATAAGAAAAGTGTAGTTCAGTATTTTGCTAACTAAGAAAAAAGGTTTTGTATTTAATCGCTAAGAATTCTTCTTCTATCAACAATAAAAGATTTTAACCTTGGACGGAGAATTTAACGGCTCAACTAACAGAGTGCATTGATTGTGAAAAATAAGCTGGTTATATTAGGCGCGGGAGCTGCGGGTCTAGGAGCATATAACAGAGCCCAAGAGTTAAATTTGGATGTGAATGTGTTTGAAGCTAACTCTACACCAGGTGGCTTACTTGATAACTTTTCTATAAATGGTTTTAGATTTGATAATGCTGTACACCTGTCGTTCACAAAAAATGAGGTTGTACGCTCTCTATTTGACATGACTGAAGCCTATAAACACGAACCTGATTGCTTTTGTATCGAAAACGGTACCTGGCTCAAGCACCCAATTCAAAATAACCTATATCCACTTTCTTCAGAAGATAAAGTTAGTATCATTTCATCTATGTTTTGTAGAAAGGAAGCCCCGATCGAAAACTATTCAGATTGGCTAAGGGCTCAATATGGAGATGTATTTTCATCGAGATACCCAGAGAAATATACTGTTAAGTACTGGGGTCTAGCAGCCAAAGAGTTGTCGACTACTTGGGTTGGCGAACGAATGAGAAAACTAGATATTGATGAAATATTGAGAGGCGCATTTACGGAAAATAGGGAAAACCATTATTACACTAAAGAAATGAGATATCCAAAGAAGGGCGGTTTTTTCAGCTTTTTATCAAAAGTACCAAATCTAGACAGAATTAACTATAACAAAAAAGTAATGGAAATTGACACTAGAGATAAAGTCGTAAAATTTGTCGATGGTACCTCTTATTCTTATGACAAACTTGTTAGCTCATTGCCTCTTCCAGTAATTATAGGCATGCTTTCCAATGTTCCGGAAAAAGTTAGTCTTGCTTGCGACAGATTGTTATGGACAACAGTTGACTTGATTTCAGTTGGATTTAATCGAGAAAATATACCAAAAAGTCTATGGTATTACATTTATGATGAAGATATTTTATCATCTAGAGCATATTCCCCTTCGGTAAAGTCTCCAGACAATGTGCCTAAAGGAAAGTCTTCTATGCAGTTTGAAATATATAATCTATCAACTGAGTCAAGACTAGATAAAAGTGAATTGATATCTAATGTAAAAACGCATCTGCTTACCGATGGAATTTGCAAAGAAGACGACATTCTTTTCATGAAACACAAGCATTTAAACTATGGAAATGTTGTGTTCTATAATGGGATGGAAAGTGACCGAAACATAGTTTTAAACTTTCTTAATGAAACTTGCATTAAGTCAGTTGGAAGGTTTGGAGAGTGGGAGTATTTCTGGAGTGACCAAAGTTACTTGAGTGGCTATAAGGCTATCTAAAAGATGCTCTTTCACAAAATAAAAACTATAGTCAAAGATCTTGCCGCTTTATCTTTGCTCCAACTCGTAACTATGGTTATGCCTGTTTTAATGATACCTTTTCTAGCAACAGCGTTGGGAAAAGAGCAATTAGGGCAGTTAGCACTATTTCAAGCGATAGCATTTTACATTGCGTTAGCTGTAGAGTTTGGAATGGATTTTAGTGGCACTCGTCATACATCAAAGTATAAAGATGATAGGGGTATTATTAGTAGTTACTTTTTTTCTGTATTAACTATAAAATCACTTATCATATTATTATGCGCTATATTACTTCTTATCTTTGAACTGATTTTTCAAAAAGTTGGATATGCGTTACTACTGTATTGCATCGGGATCGGGGTTTTTCAAGGGCTGAATATTAACTGGTTTTATCAAGGAATTGGTAAAGTAAGAATAGTATCCATGGGCGAGAGTACTATAAAAACATTAATGTCCTGCTTAATTATCTATTGTAGTGTTATATCTGAAATAAACGTCGATCTTGTCCTACTTTTACTTTGTGTTTCAAACGCACTGACATTTGTTTTTTCATATACTTTGGTTTTTAAGTGCGTAACTTACATAAAACCGTCATTGACTGATTTAAAGTCTGTAATTAAAGGTTCGACTAAATTATTTGCCTTTAAGTTTATGTCCAATACATACTCATCTGGGGGGGTAATAATTCTAGGGGTTCTAGCTCCGATTGAGTATGCAGGCTTTTATTCATATGCAGATAAAATATTACGTTCTGTGCGGGGAGCTGTTCAACCGCTGATTAGGCTCATCTTTGCAAAGGTGTCTAGCCTCTCTAGAAAAAGCGTTCATAAACCCGCATTTAAAGCAATTGCATTGATAGCATTAATTAACACTTCATTAGCGCTGGTAATTCATGTCTATAGTGACACTATAGTTAACGTTCTGTTTGGTGAGGGTTGGGATGAGGTTAGCTCATTATTGAAATATATGGTCATACTATTGCCTATTATCGGTTTTAATACTTCGGTTACGATGTTCTATCTGATGCCTTTAGGTGAAGACTCATATCTTATTAAGCTAATTTGCATATTTTCTTTGCTATATTGTTTGATCTCTCCATTTTTAGTAAATCATCTATATGATTTTGGTGCGTTGATATCTCTGGTAGTTGTAGAAGTGCTAATAATGATTTTGTTAGCTTTAAAAGTAGGCACAATGTACAGTCGAATAGAAGGTAGTATAAATGCGAATTCTTAGGATCGGGAGTACTCACGGGTCTCCATTAAGGTACTTAGATATCCTGAATAATAAGGATATTGATCATATCACTTGGGTCACTCATGAAAATGATCTGATGGTGAAGAAAGTTTTCGAAAAGTGCCAAGAATTAGAGCCAAATTTCTCTAAAAAGTTCACTTTAGTCACATTTAAAATGACCGTAGTCGCTAACTTTTGGATTAGAGTTCTTAACTTTTTAGCTAGCAAAAAGATTAAGCTACCAGGATTTCTGGAAAAGTTTTTGATATTGATAACTAATGTTGTCTTTTATTTAACTACCAGTCAAATATATCGGAAGGTGTTAACAGAGAGCAAATACGATTTTGTTTGGTCTGGAAACAATGATTCAGACGGTGTTAATTATTCAGTTTGGGCACTTAGTATAGTGTCACCTATAAATATCGTACACTCTTATCAAGAACATCGTTGTTCATATCGCGTAGATGAAAAAGTAGCTATTTGTGCTGCTCACCATTTAATTCTTCCATCGGAAAGGAATTTACAATCATTTAATACAACTTATAACGTTGATCTTCAATACAAGACATCATTTGGAAATGAGGATTGGAGATCACAATATCTGATGAACAAAATTTCGAAAATAGCAGCCGTGAACCACCATAGCTCTAATGAGCCTAGTGTTATCATATTAGCAAGATTTGCTACTTATGGTAGAAATGGATCTAGAAGAGGCTCTAGGATCAACTATGTTGATGTAATGGAAGAGCTAGCGTCACGTGGGATCCATGTCCATTTAAATTGTCTAAAAATTGTTGATGACATAGATACTATGAACTATCAAGAGGGTAACCCTTACGATTGCTTAAAAGATAAATATCCAACATTTATTCATATCGACTCAGCTTTAGATCTCAATGATTTTAATTCGTACGGCTCCCTGAAAGGATACACAGCTGGACTTTTACATAACTATGTTGAAGACGAAGATATTAACGCCTTTAGCGAAATGAATGTACCCAACCGTCTTTTTGAGTATTTGATATCAGATGTCCCTTCGGTACTTAAATTAAGCACGTTAAAGGATGCAGAAGATTTAATTAAGTCTATGGACTTTGGAATACTTTATCAAGACTATGACGAGCTGGAAGAGAAATTAAGGAATATGAATACGACCAAAGCACCTTTAGAAAAAAAAATGAAATATTCCTTTGGGAGTTTCGTAGATATTATAATGTTGTCACATAGCTAGAATAGTACGTGTTGCTTATGTTTTTAGTAGAAATTAGCTAATTATATGATGCATTAAATATAATTACATCTCAACTTTTTCCAACCTCTTGGTAAGCGTTTATTTATAAAGATGGTAATAGATATCCCTTTCGCGTGTGTGTGACAATCAAGCAATGCCTCTTACTAATAGTATTTGGGATTTTCTACTTTATATAGTTATTCCTTTGAGTATGTATAATGACGTTTAGATATGACATAAATGGCCTAAGAGCGATAGCTATTATTGCTGTTGTTCTTTTTCATTTTAACCCTATGTGGGCTCCTGGTGGCTTTGCAGGGGTTGATGTGTTCTTTGTTATCTCTGGGTTCTTGATGACAGGAATTATTTTTACGGGATTAGAGAAAAGTAACTTTAGTTTGTTCAAGTTTTACTTGGCTCGTGCTAATAGAATCATTCCAGCCCTTTCCATTCTATGTTTGGCACTTTTGATTTTTGGCTGGCTTTATCTGATACCGCAAGATTACAGTATTCTTGGTAAAGATGTAGTTAGCAGTATGAGCTTTCTATCGAATATAGTCTATTGGACGGAGTCTGGTTACTTTGACAATGCATCTTCTGGAAAATTGTTGTTACATACATGGTCTCTTTCTACAGAGTGGCAGTTCTATTTCATCTATCCTATTGTGCTTATTGTTTTAAATAAAATTGTTCCTTTAGAATGCTTGAAAGTACTAATTGCTATAGGAACTGTTTTAGGTTTTATTTTTAGTGTTGTAGCTACGGTGAAGTGGCCAGACTTTTCTTACTATCTTCTTCCTACAAGAGCATGGGAAATGATGATAGGAGGTATGGCTTTTATCTATCCTTGGAATTTATCAGATAAAAAAGTAAACTTATCGAGATTATTGGCTTGGTGCTGATACTTACATCATATACACTTGTAACAAGTGATGTGCCTTGGCCTGGCCACACTGCATTAATTCCAGTTATTGGAACTTACTTAATGATTGTTGCAAATCAACAATCTAGCTTGATTACGAAGAATGTTCCATTTCAATATTTGGGTAAATGGTCATATTCTATTTATTTATTTATTTATGGCATTGGCCATTGATTATTATAAACAAAAACTTTTTTTCATATCATGATATATCTGTTTTACTTCTTACGTTATTTCTTGGTTTTGTATCCTACAAGTTTATTGAGTATAATAAATTCCCAAACAAGATAAAGACCGTAGTGTTCATATGTATTATATCTTTCTCTGGCATAGTTGTTAACAACAATATACTCGAATTTAATGAGAATGAAAGTTCAAGACTTGTATCAAAATATAGAAATTATCTTGATTTAAAAAATAGTATATTTAGTGATGAATATTTAAATTTATATACTAGATGTAACTACTATGATTTTGTGAATGAACGTGTGCATGATGAAATTGATAAGTCTTGTACTTCTTATACTGACAGCAGTAGTTTAAAAGGCTTCATTTGGGGTGATTCTCACGCTCAGTCCGTAGCTCACGGAATAATTAAAAAGATACCTGAAATAGAATTCATCCAGGTAACTGCATCTGGCTGTGCTCCTTCAATTTTGAAGAGAAAACAAAGTTCTCCTGTAGATAGAGCTTGCGATTATTCAAATGAAAAGGCATTCGAAGTCGTGGTGCGTAATAATCCAAAATTTATAATCTTTGCTCAACGCATATATCACCATGTAAACGAGTATGAATCAATAATTAAAAAACTAAGAGTAAGAGGGGTCACGTCTAATATTATTATATTAGGTCCAGTACCACAATGGCTACCATCGCTGCCATTAACTGTAGCCAGGAGGCATATGGATAAAAATGATGTTAAGTTTTTTGATTTTACTTTTGACGATAGAGTTAAGGTTGTAGATGAAGAAATGAAATTGAAAACTTTTGACACCGATGTTTCATATATCTCTTTGTATAGCAACTTATGTGACGATGAAGGCTGTCTTGCTAAAGTTGATGAAAATAATACTCTTTTAGTATGGGACTATGGACACTTGACCTTCGAAGGTTCTAGTTATGTTGTTAGGAATATAATTCGACCTAAAGTTATACAATATTTGATTGCAGGGCAAGATTATAAAAAGCCTAAGTAAATATAGGGCACCTATGCTCTGGATATTTCGCTATTTCCACATTGAAGCGTCGAAATGATAATAAAACCTGCTTTAACTTGAAGATCAAGTGTTTCAGTATATATACAGGCTTATACCAGAATAATGTCAGTAGTATGTTTTTAGATTATATTAAAGTTATTTAAGACTTGCGGAAGTACTGTACGGTAAAATATAAGCTTTCATTCCTTGTGTAAAAAGGCACTAATGTATTTTCCCTGAAATTAAGGACGTTTAGAGCAAGTCTTCGATATATATTTCGATATAATTAGAGCTGCAATAGACAAAGGCAGTTTTTACTATAAATCAGCATGATAGATAACCCGCTAGTTCAGGGAAACCGGATGAACACCCTTGATATATAAGGGCTCGTGAGAGGCGAGTCTTTTGTATTTAGGTTATAACCATCGCAGAGTTTTTATGTAACCCTATGAAATAAATGACCACCTTGTAGATAATTCCCATTGTTTTTAATAACTCCGAGTCTATTTCGGAGGCATAATATGAGCGAATTATAGAACCAATTTATGCATTTTCATATCATCAAAGAATATCGACAAGAAAGTAAAATTGACCAATAAATTATCGGACATTATTTTGCTGACTATTTGTGGTGTCTTGTCAGGCCATGACGGTTGGGATAGTATTATTGATTTTGGCAACGCTCGCTTAGATTTCTCAAAACGATATGTTAACTTTGTAGCTAGCATTCGATCTGCAGACACGTTGTCCCGAGTGGTGGGCATGATTAGTCCAACAGCTTTGCAAAAAAGCTTTATAGCTTGGATGAAAGATTGTCACACACTCACGGAAGGTGAAGTCACGCGACTCACGGTAAGACTTTACGAGGTTCATATGACCGCTCACAGGGAAAATTCATGAACATGCCCATGTTTAATGCGTTGATGAGTTAGTGAGTTCTCAATTTTTGAATATCGTTAGTTAGCCTAATCACATAACAATCAATTTTATGATGATCGATTTGTAGTTCATTTTCAGTGTTTTCTAATAGCTCCATTGACAAATTGGAGGTCAACCTATGAGTAACCAGCACCCATTTATGCATTTCGATGTCATTCCAGATTACCGTCAACAAGGCAAAGTCGAGCACAAGTTAACTGATATCATTCTGTTAACAATTGTGTCGTTCTGTCCGGGCAAGATGATTGGAAAGCAATTCGACTTTACGGTGAAGTTAGGTTGGACTTCTTGAAGCGATGTGTGCGATGGATTCTGAGTATCTTTTGAAGGTTCTAGCGAGCCTTTATTGACGGGGGATGTTCATGATTTTTCCGTGCCGTTCCCCCTGTCTGGTATTAGCGAGCATACATTTGGTGTTTCAGCTGACTTAGAGTTTTATAGCTCAAGTATAAAAACAATGGGTCTAGTTGTTTCGTTGAGGTTAGAAAAATCCAGCTCATAGGGTTAGAATTTACGGTTCTATATTACATAAGTTCGAAGCAATCAAATGCTAAAGAATTGCTAAATTCAATGCATTCATATTTGTTAGTTGACTCTGTGCGTTGCTTTCTTTATTGCTAGTTTAGCGAAGCTGCTAGCCGGAAATGATCAGAAAATAATGTAGATAATTTTATGGGCTTAACAGAAGTGTTGGATGATTCAGAGTACCTTTGAAGATTCTAGCGAATTTAATTACGAGGATTTCTATAAATTTCCCATGTAAATAGGTCTTATTTTGGTGAGTTTTTTAATTTTCAATTCCTAATTTGGTATTAGTAAATGTCAAACAAAAAAGTACTAGTAGTAGTTTGTGCCTATAACGAACAAGATGGTATTTTCCACTGCCTAGATAGCCTTAGAATTTCAATTGAAAAGCATAATTTAAAAGGATGCTTTTCAGTTGTTTGCGTCGATAATTCATCAACAGATGAAACTCAGGATATAGCATTTAAGTTTGCTCGAGAAAATAAGGGTTTTAACTATGTTAAAATAGAGCATTGCAATTTATGCATTTCAAGGAACACGTACAAGTCATTTGAAGGTTTTAGCTACATCGCTTATATTGATGGCGATGGGTATGTGGCCGAAGATTGGGCAATTAGTTTGGTTAAAATTCTCAATCGAAATTCCGACGCTCATATAGTTTCAGGTCCTGTGTTTGATCTAGAGTCAAAAACTGAAAACCTAGTTTGGGATATGTACTTCGACAGCAATTTGTACGGCGTCGACAACTACCTAATTGGCGCAAATATGGTGTTTAGTAGAGAACTATTGGACAAAGTTGATGGTTTTCCCTCTTTCTTTCCCGTACGAGGGGATGAGAGTAGTTTGTTACTTAGAATCAGTAATTTGGGGGAGGATATAAACCATATATTCGACACAAGTTTAGTAGCATATAACTATTTTCCAAGTGATTTATCTACTTTCCTTAAAGTCCAGTATACTGACGGAAAAAGATCGTATGATATATCTCAACTCAGTGGAACCTATCTGAAAACGAAGTTAAACGGCGTACTAAAACTCGTTTCACTACTACTTTTACTATCCGCACCGCTAATAGCCTTATTATCTCCTGCACTGGCTATGCTGTCATTTTTAGTCTCTATCGGACCGTTTTTATTACGGCACAAGACATACGTTAAAAATGTTTTTGGAAAAGTACGTAGCCCTAGTTTGATGCGAAAATTTAAATACGCATCTACTATCATTCTTTCGAGGTATTTGTTTGACGTAGGCTTTCTATCTAGATTTATTGAAAATAAAGTTATAAAGAGCGAAATGCTAGCGGAAACTAAAAATCCGACAGTAGTGGAGAGCATTAATGGATAACTCACGACTCAGCTTGTATTTTAAACAATTTGATATTTTAGATTATGTTATTGTATATGGTAGTATGGGAAGAGGGGAGACCCCTTATGTAAAAAATGTTGATGGAAAAGATTGTATTTATAATGATCTAGATTTGATACTGGTAACAGAAGATAAAGCCAAAGTAACATCATTAATACCAATGTTTAAAAAAGAAATTAAAGAATTGCTTGGTGTGACGTGGGTTGATCTACTTGTATGGAATAGCAAGCAGTTGAGAAAAAAGCGTAGCACTGTCTTTTATTATGACCTGTGTTTCAAGAATCTGGTTATAAAAGGTAATAAACAAGAGTTAGATCAAATACTGCAACTATTTCCCCAAGAACGAATAAGTACATATGATTTTTATTGTATGTATCAAACTCGTATGTGGGCCGCAATGTCTTTGTTGATTAATGAAAAAGATGGCCATGAGTATAGTGATAAACAGTTTAAAAGCTATCAATGTGCAAAAGCTCTCATCGCTATCTGTGATTTTATACTTTTTTCATATGATGCCTATACACCTATGGCTGCTGAAAAGGTCAGTAAAATTCGGCCTAATAGTGGTAGCGATGTTGAAAAATTTTTGTCTTGTCACCTACGTAATGCCGTAGAGGTGAAGTTAAATCCAGATTCAAACGCTCTCCACTATTTCATTAAAGATGAGTCTTTGGTCATTGAACTGCTACACATATATCAAGTCGCATTTGAAACATTGCTAAATTCTAAGTATTTGAATCCGTCGCTGTCATGCTGGCTAGCGGTAATTCGCATGGATGTTTCTGTTGTTGTTCATGCGGCGCTTCTTAGAGATAGAAAGATACTGACAAGAAACTCCAAAAGGAAACTGCTTAACCGATTGTTCGAACTGGAATCAAATAGTAAACTCACTACATCGAATCGGAGATATGAGAAAAGTACGTTGCCTGTTTTGTTGAAGGAACTAAGTGAATAACTGATGGAAAAAACAATTTTGGTCGTCCTTGATGCATTTAGACATGACTATGTTAACTCCAAGTCGACGCCTTTCCTATATTCGTTGCTGAGTACCAGCAAGTATTATAAAAAGCTTACTCCTAGCTACGGCTTTTGCGAGCGTACAGAGCTCATGGTGGGGTTGGAAGCAAATGAGTCAAACTACTTTACCGCCATTGGCTATGACGAAAAAAATAGTCCTTATAAACATATTAGTGGTGTGCTAAGAATATTATCAAAGATAGAAAAAGCTAGCCCCAATATAGTCAGGAAAGTTATTCGACGCTTACTTTGGGAGTATATTAGTCGCAGAAACCTTGGTTTTTCAAGTGTTAACATACCCATGGAAAGTTTGGTCTACTTTTCATTAACAGAGGATGGTGAGGGTTCGATTATTAATGAATCACCTGCGTCGATCATTAATTTTGCCAAACGTCACGATAAATCAGTTAATTTGTCTTCATTTACATCGCTTGATAGTAAGATGGCCGGGAATGATGATGATCGTATTAGCAATCTTATTGAACAGTTGAATAAAACTCCTGACTCAATCTACCTGCTATATATTAGTGCAGCTGATCACTATGGCCATAAATATGGTCCCGATTCAGATAGCTTCAAGGATGAGTTACAAAAACTCGATAAGAAACTGAAGAAATTGTATCACTCGGTCAATAAGAGTCTTGATGATGTAAACTGGATGTTTGTTGGTGATCATGGGATGACTCAGATTGAACATAAATTAGATGTGGTACAAGACGTCGACTCAGTGCTGTCTGACTATCGATTTGGTGACGATTATATCTATTTTGCAGACTCTACAGTATTCAGACTCTGGTGTTTGGATAAAAGCAAAGCGGCTGATATTGAAGTAAAATTAGAGAAATTGTTTTCTCAAACAACTTATAAAGACAAAGGTAGAATGACAACAGAGCGAGAGTTAGGTCTAATCGGTGATCGAACCTACGGAGACTTGCTTTGGTTGACTAACCCAGGGGTTGTTGTTAACCCCGACTTTTTCAATACAGCATCCAAAGAGCTAAATGGCATGCATGGTTATGACCCTCTGTTGAGCGAGACTTGTCTAGGTATGGGAATATTAAATGGAAAAAGATTTAAACCGGAACAGGTTGCTAGCGATTCTTTGGTGTCCATATACCGTGAACTTAAGATTATAGTTAGTGATGAAGATGCACAAAAATGTTAGATACTATCTAGTTGTTCATTATTTATGTTTTGTATTTACATGCTTTGTTTCAATATATTTTGGGGGGCTGTATAGTGAAGGGGATCAGTATTTTTATAATATGTGGTTTGAAGAAATTCAAACTCGTGGTCTAGTTCAAGGCTATTTATACTACTCCTCTCAAGTAAACTACTTCGAAGTTCTCCACTTCATGACTAACTGGATTGGGGGGCTGTTTACCACTAAGCTGGTCTTATATACTTTTGTCAACTGTATATTTTCTTGGAATTTAGTTCGAGCTTTGAAATCGCTTAACTTTCACCCGTTTATAGCTTTCCTTATCGTAGTCACAAACTTTTATGTCCCTGTTTTACTGTTAGCTGCAGAAAGGCTTAAGTTTGGTTTCTTGATGTTCTTTATTTTTATACTTGCTCGAGAAAACCGAACAAAATTAACGATGATCTTTATGACTTTGTTAGGACACTTACAGTTTTTACTATTATGGGCTTCTGTTGCTTCCGGATTTGTTTTACAAAAAGTGTCTAGAAAGAACGCTTTGAAAACCATACCTAAGAAGTTTTTTGTACTTCCTATTCTTGGTATACTTCTCCTGATTTTGTTTAAAGACCACCTAATGTATAAGTTGCTGGCATATTTAAAGTTCGGCGGCATAGACAATATTGTTAAACCATTGGTGTTTATGCTTCTTTCTATTTACTGTTGTTACAGTAGAAAGGCATTGATTATTGGAATATTTATAGGCCTAAGTGTTGCATCGTTTATACTAGGTTCAGAAAGGATAACAATATTCGCATTTGTTGTTTTCTTATACTTCTCTTCATTCAAAAGTAGAGGGTTGAATATTCCTAACTTATTGTTAATTCCTTACTTTAGCATTAAATCGTACGAGTTTTATGCAAATATTATAGATAAAGGAACAGGGTTCTAGACAACTATGGAAAGAATTTTCGTCAATGCCTCTGCAGCAAAAAGCGGTGGAGCGGCTACGATCCTAAATAAATTTGTTGTGACTAAAGCAAATGATGAAGACGTTCAATACGTCATAGCATCTCCTATCAGACCTTCCAACCTTGGCGACAACCAAACTTGGGTCAAGAAGAGTACTAGTTTATTTGGGACTATTTTTTACGCTCTTATTGGTGCTTGGTTTTCTAGTCGTTATTATAAGTGTAATACAATAATTAGCTTTTCTAATGTTAACGCTCTATTTCCAATAAAGAAAATCACCTATTTTCATAATATCCTGATTATTAAAGGAACAACTCTTAAGTGGAAGGGTATACGAAGTTTAGCTCGCTTGACAATGAAATCAAATACTATAGTCGTTCAAACACCGTATGTGAGAAAGGAGTTTCGAGAGTGCTTTGGTAAAAGAGCTAATGTTATTGTTAGGTGGCCAGGGATTGATATTGATGGAGCTAGGCCCCATAAAAACAATGAGTTATCGAATTGTCAAGTCAAACAGATGTTTACTATATTGGTACCAATAACTAATACTAATCTTAAACATAAGAACTTTGACTTGGTCCTTGAATTGGCGAAGAAAAGCTTGGACTACTCAGTGCGATTTCTGGTCACTACGGATTATGATCCTAGCAAACATGAAGACATAGAAAATATTGAATATGTTGGCGCGAAAAGTAGAGATGACTATCTAAATTTACTCAGCTCAGTCGATGCTACAATTGTAACGTCAACGTTGGAAACAGTAGGCTTACCTATATTTGAAAGCTTGGCATATCATAAATTCTGCTTTGTATTTAGACAGGAATACTTAGTTGGAATAACAGAACTTTTTGGCGAATTATCGGGGTTGCTAGAGTTTTCTACTAAAGATGAGTTCATTAGTGCTTATCTCAAAACTAGTAACTCTCTCCCAAATTATGAATCGGCATTCTTAGATGGCGATTGGAATTTTTAAAGGTTAAATAATGTACAAAGATAAAATACTTTTGGTGACGGGCGGAACGGGCTCCTTTGGTAATGCAGTAGTGAAAAAATTCCTCAATACCGACATAAAAGAAATCAGAATCTTCTCTCGAGACGAGAAAAAGCAAGACGATATGCGTAAGCAGTTCAGTTCAGATAGGTTAAAGTTTTATATTGGTGATGTTAGAGACTATCAAAGTGTTTCCAACGCAATGCGTGGCGTAGATTTTGTTTATCATGCTGCTGCACTAAAGCAGGTTCCTTCCTGTGAGTTTTACCCTCTTGAGGCAGTTAAGACTAATGTGATTGGTACTGAAAATGTATTAGAAGCTTCTATTTCATATAATGTTGAACGTGTGGTTTGTTTAAGTACGGATAAAGCAGTTTACCCAATTAATGCCATGGGCATATCTAAAGCTATGATGGAAAAGGTTATTGTAGCTAAAAGTCGTAACTTAGAACACACCAATACTATGATTTGCTGCACTCGCTACGGAAATGTAATGGCGTCTCGAGGTTCAGTGATTCCTTTGTTTATTCGTCAGGTTGCCAGCAAACAGCCAATAACTGTAACAGAGCCATCAATGACCAGATTCATGATGACCCTCGACGATGCAGTTGACTTAGTTTTACATGCTTTCGAACATGGCGAAAATGGCGATATTTTTGTTCAGAAAGCACCAGCTGCAACAATTGAAGTTTTAATTAAAGCATTGCTCGAAATTATGGATAAATCTGACCACCCTGTGAAAGTGATTGGTACTCGCCATGGTGAAAAGCTATACGAGGCTTTATGTAGTCAAGAAGAGATGTTTGTAGCGGTTGAGCAAGGTCAATATTACAGAATACCTTCGGATAATAGAGATCTAAATTATGCTAAGTATTTCGATGATGGAGAAAAAGACCTATCGCAAATCGAAGATTACAACTCTCACAATACGGATCGACTTAACGTTGAGGAGATGAAAGAGCTTCTTAGAAAGCTTGATTTCATCAATGAAATTGAGAGTGGCAATTTTGTAGTTCCTGAAGGTGTGTAATGAAAGTACTAATTCTCGGCGCGACAGGAATGTTAGGGTACAGCTTGTACTCGAACTTATCTGCAAATCCCAAGTTATCAGTTTTTGGTAGTGTCAGGAGCATTTCTGGTAAAGAACGTTTTTTCAATGACTTGAGAAATAACCTTGTTTACCTAGACGATATTACAGACTTGGTCTCAGTTGAGGCTACTATCACTGAGCTAGTTCCTGATGTAGTCATTAACTGTATTGGTTTAATTAAACAGTATGATATTGCTAAGCAACATATCGAGGCCATTCAGATAAACTCACTGCTGCCCCATCAATTGGCAAAAATTTGCACTAAAATTGGTGCTAAGCTGATTCATTTTTCGACCGACTGTGTGTTCACTGGATCAAGTGGAGGGTACTTGGAGAAAGACACCCCAGACTCACAGGATCTTTACGGTCAATCGAAGAAAATGGGTGAGGTTGATTACGGAGGGCATCTAACTTTTCGAACTTCAATTATCGGTCATGAGCTAACTTCTTCTGTGAGCCTTATCGATTGGTTTTTAGCTCAGTCTGATAACGTAAAAGGTTTCGACCGAGCTGTTTTTTCAGGCTTTCCAACTTGCTATATCGCTAAGGTGTTACAAGAAAAAATACTGGGAAGTGACTTAGCGGGCCTCTATCATCTATCAGCTGAGCCTATTGATAAGAATAGCCTCTTAAATCTTGTAAAAGGTGTCTACTGTAAAGATATTGAAATAACATCTGATAGTAGCTTCGTGATTGACAGAAGCCTTAATTCAGAAAAACTAAGAAAATCAATTAATTTTGCACCTCTTAACTGGAAAGGATTAGTAGAGTTAATGTTTAAAGATTACGAAAAAAGGTATCAGAATGAAGAAGCTTAAAGTTGTAACGTTTGTTGGTACTCGGCCTGAGATTATTCGACTTTCTCGAGTAGTTGCTAAGCTCGACAAGTATTTTGACCATAGCTTCGTTCACACAGGCCAGAATTATGACTATGAGTTAAATCAAATCTTTTTTGATGACTTAGAGATCAGGACACCTGATATCTTCTTAGAGTGTGCAGGTAAGTCTGCAGCTGACACTATGTCGCAGGTAATTGTGAAGTCAGATGAGGTATTAGGCCAAATTAGGCCAGATGCCGTTTTAATTCTAGGTGACACCAACAGTGCTATGGCGGCTATTTCAGCAAAGAGGCAAAAGATTCCACTCTTCCACATGGAAGCTGGTAACCGATGCTTTGATCTCCGAGTGCCTGAAGAAATTAACCGTAAAATTGTCGATCATATCTCTGATGTTAATTTACCGTATAGTGACATTGCGCGAGACTATCTCATTGCAGAAGGGATTTCACCTGACCTGATTGTGAAAACAGGAAGCCCGATGGACGAAGTACTAAGTTTCTACAGCGAAAAAATTGACTCTTCTCAGGTGTTGAATAATTTTAATATCGATGAAGGTAAATACTTTGTCGTAAGTGTCCACAGAGAAGAAAATATTGATTCAAACAATATCCATAAAATGGTTGATAGTTTGAATACGTTATCAGAGAAATACGATTACCCAATTATTGTCTCCACGCACCCAAGAACGCGTAAGAAGATTGAACAACTGAACCTTACATTCCACAGCAATGTTCAGCTAATGAAACCATTGGCGTTTACTGACTATGTAAAACTTCAGAAAGACGCATTTGTTGTTCTTAGCGATAGCGGTACTATTACCGAAGAAGCTTCTTTACTAAATCTAGCTGCAGTAAATATCCGTGAAGCGCAAGAAAGGCCTGAAGGCTTTGAAGAGGGCGCTGTCATGTTTACTGGTATGGATAAAGATAGGATTCTTCAAGCAATTTCTATTTTGGAGTGTCAAGGTAAAGGGGCAGAGCGAATGCTCAATGTAGTGCAAGACTACATAGCTCCAAATGTGTCGGAGAAAGTTGTTCGTACAATCTTGAGCTACACAGACTATGTTAATCGTGTAGTCTGGAGAAAGTACTAGTGCGCATTGCCTTATTTCCTGATGAGTATTTGCCAGAAGGAACAAGAGTACACGCGAAAATGTTTAATGAGCTTGCAGTAGAGTTGCAAGCTCAAGGGCATAAAGCGATTGTAATAACGCCGGGCAAACCAGACCAAGAGACTAACCTAGAGATAGACTTTGTTAATGGTGTAGAAGTCTGGCGCTTTAGATGCGAGACTTTACGTGGAGTCGCCAAGATAAAAAGAGCGATCAACGAATCTCTGCTCTCTTACAGAGCTTGGAGGGCAATTAAAAACAAAATCAAAGAGCAGCCTATCGATCTTTGTGTTAACTACTCCCCAACGATTTTTTTTGGGCCTTTAGTTAAAAAAATCAAGCATCAACACAATTGTAAAGTCTACCTAATTCTTCGTGATATGTTTCCTCAGTGGGCCATTGATGAGGGTATTATTCCCAAATCCGGGCTAATAACTAAGTACTTTCAATATTTTGAAAAGCTTAACTATCGTGTTTCAGATCGTATTGGTTTGATGTCTAATGCAAATGTAGAGTACTTTTCTTCATTACACCCAGAGTTTGATAATCTAGAAGTCTTGAGAAACTGGTCAGATATGAAATGCCATGAGACACCACGATCTCTTATCAATGTACGAGATGAGTATGGTCTTGAAGGTAAGGTGATTTTCTTCTATGGAGGTAATATTGGTCATGCTCAAGATATGGATAATTTGGTGCAATTAGCCAATCGTATGAAAGTACATCCAGAAGCGCGTTTTTTGTTTATTGGTCAGGGAGATGAGTACGACCTCGTAGTAAGAAGAAAAGAGGAACTGAACTTGGATAATCTAACTATTTCTGGGTCCGTAGACCAAGACACTTTTTCTGATATTTTGACTCAAGTTGATGTAGGATTATTTTCATTGGCTAGAAGCCACAAGGCGCATAATTTCCCTGGAAAACTACTAGGCTACAAAGCTAATAGCTTACCTATATTAGGTAGCTTAAACCCGAGAAATGACCTAGAAGAGTATATTAATGGCAATGAATGTGGCTTTGCATACGAGAATGGGCAAGATGAAGAACTGTTTAATGCTGCAAGGATGTTGGCCCAAGATGCTAAATTAAGACAACACCTTGGCAAAAATGGTCGGAAGGTGCTCGAAAAGTATTTTTCTGTATATTTGGCAGCCCAATCTATCGTTACTTTAAAGCATAACATCTAATTATTAATATTTTATTTTTATATGGTTTTGAAGGTCTAGAGTGATCTGCTCCAATAGTTTTGGACACTGAGTTAAGTGAGTACAATCACTAACAAGGTGAACAATGACGACTAAGAAAATACGAATCAAACATGCTACTGAATTTAAAGAAGAAGCACTCAAACTAGCTGAGAAAGTGGGTGTAGCTGCGGTGGCAAGACAACTATCCTTATATGAATCTCAATCTATGGTTGGCGAAAAGCTGTCAAAAAAGACACGAGGACCAGTGATAGAGACAAAGAACTCGCCATTGAAAATGCCAAGCTAAAACGATTAATAGCTGGGCAAGCCGAAGAGTTAGACATTGTAAAAAGCCCTCCACCTACTTAGACCTCCACCTACTTAGCGAAAAATCTAAAGTAGATTGCTATGATTCTATGCTCGAACACCTGGTGCGATATAATATTGTCCGTATGGCTAAGGTGTTTGGGGTTTCTCGAAGTGGGTTTAATTATTGGATTGAGAATCGCCATAAAGTCACTCAGCGTAACGAGCACCGCAAGCAACTTTCGAGAGGCTTTTGATGATAGAAAAGAACGTGATGGTGCAAGGCGTGCTCAAAATAGCTTGAAGAAAATGGAAATAAACATGATGTGAAAACCATTGCGCTAATATGAAGCGACAGCACTTGGTGGTGAAGGCAGCTCGTAAGTTCAAATGTACAACAGTGAGTAAGCATAAGCTTCCCGTTGCCCCAAACTTACTTGACCAAGATTTCAATGCAACTGCACCAAATCTAAAATGGGCTGGAGACTTAACCTATTTTGCAACAGGTGAAGGCTGGATGTATTTAGCCGTCATTATTGATCTTTATTCTCGACAAGTCATTGGTTGGTCTATGAGTACAAGAATGATAGTAACTTTGCATTGTGATGCGCCCTCAATGGCCCTGTTCCGCGGAGGTTTACCTGAGGGTGTGATTATTCACAGCGACCGTGGCAGTCAATATTGTTCTAGGGATTATCGAGAGTTGATCGCAGCTCATAAACTAGAACAAAGTATGAGTAGAAAAGGAAATTGTTGGGACAACGCTTGTGCCGAAAGCTTCTTTCACTCAATGAAAGTAGAAGCTATCCAATATGAGCCTATTATCACGCGAGTACATATGCGCCGAGCGCTCTTTGAATACATAGAAGTTGATGATAATCGAACAAGAAGGCACTGTGCTCTTGGGTATTTAAGCCTAACCAATTTTGAAAAAAATATGTCGCTTAACAAAGTGTCCAGTCTATCTGGTGCAGATCATAACAATCCGATTATTCAATCAGCAATGAGAATAGGTAGTTAAAGCAATAATGAAATTACTAGGGCTTTATGTGTTTTTTCAAGGGTTAGTATACGTGCTTGAGCTATCTTTGTTTGTTTTTATGACTCAAGTGTTAGCCTTAAACGTGATTGAATCAAATGCTTTTTGTAAGGTCGTTGCTTCAGTTACATCATTCTATATGCATAAATATTGTACCTTTAAGCAGTCGCAAATGACGGGTGGAAATACTGGTTCACAAGCAGTTAAATACTTTTCGATAGTTATTATTAACACGGTGATAACTTCTTTAATGTTATGGTTTCTATATGATGTGATGGGGTTATTTGCTTTGTTTTCTAAGTTTATCTCGGATGTAATTGTAATTTTGATAAGCTTCTATCTAACGAAGAAGATTGTATTTGGAACTTAAAGGTTTTCTTGTGAGTTTTTATAGTTAAGATCTTATGAACTATTTCTATTGGTTATATTTTAGAAATGGAATTTGAATATTATATTTTGGAAATAATATATGTATCCCCCAATGAAAGAGCGGTCTAAAGTTAAAAACCTTGACGATGTTTGGATTGTTATTGCAGCATATAACGAAGCTGAAGTTATAGGTAATGTGATATGTCAACTGATTGATGAAGTCACCCCTAATGTATTGGTCGTTGATGATGGTTCTGTTGACGATACCAAACAAAAAGCTGTTCAAGCCGGCGCTATTGTTATAAGGCATAGTCAAAATTTAGGACAAGGGGCAGCTATACAAACTGGGTTTAGTTACCTTTGTAATAAAGAGTTTAGTTACGCAGTTACATTTGATGCAGATGGACAGCATCAGTACCAAGATGTATATAAAATGGTGGAGCTGGCTAATAGCTCGAAAGCCGATATTATTCTGGGTAGTCGATTCTTGGGTAAGACAGAAAATATGTCAGCTCGCAAGAAAATACTACTAAGCCTAGCAGTGGCTTTCACGAACTTAACCTCAGGTGTAAAACTAACAGATTCGCATAATGGTTTACGGTTACTTACAAGGGAAACAGTGCATAAAATAACGATCGATCAGCAGGGGATGGCACATGCTTCTGAATTTATTCATGAGATAGCTAAACATGATCTGAAATGGAAAGAAATACCTGTAACTATAAAATATACAGAATATTCAGTTTCTAAAGGGCAAAGACTATCAAACTCTATTTCAATAATTCTAGATCTTATTATTAGGAAGCTATATAAATGATTATTAAACTTTTATTAGTGACAGTACTTCTTATTTTTATTGTCTACTCCTTTCAACAGAGGAAATTGTCATATTTTGTGTCTGTTTTATTGGGACTCTTCTCCATACTAGGCATAATTTTTGTAGCAGACCCACAAAGTCTTAGTTATATTGCTAACTTAATAGGTGTTGGAAGAGGGGCAGATCTACTACTATATGTATATGTTGTAGTTGGTGCAATTATCCTATTTAATCTTCACTTAAAATATCGCTCGCTATTTGATAAATACACAAAGCTCATTCGCCATATTGCATTGTTGGAAAGTGAAATTGATAGAAATAATGAAACGTACAAAAATTAGGCTTGAGTTAGAATTCCAAGCTTGTATGTTTCTTTAATTTTGTATTTATCTTGAATCATATTTTTTTGTTTATCCTTTGTATGTCGAATAATTGAGTTTGAAATTAAATGTTTGAATTTCTTAAATATATTTATCTTGAGTATAATGAGTTAATGAAGATAGGAGCAATCCTCATATTTTCACTATCCGGGTGGGTGCTTGTTGTACGTAATGTATATAAAGTAGAGACGCCTCTGTCTATTATGCTTGTCTTGTGCTTATATATCACGCTTGCTTACCCCTTTTATCTATTCGAACTTGGAAGTGCATGGAGAGTTTTTTTTCTAGCCATAGGTTTTTTGTTGACGTTATTCAGTTTTTTTTATTTTTACAGTTCTCGCACTAGTGTTACTAATCTACTGATCCCTTTATTGGAAATGTCATTGGTTGGCTTCTTTGCGTTGGCTTTTTATGTGAATATTCCGTCAGAGTTTACATTGTTCGGAAATGATGATTTCTCTCATTGGGCTTTGGCTTCACGGTTAGTTTCCGATTCTGGTGGATTGTTCAAAGTTGATTCTCCTATTATTTTCAAACACTACCCACCAGGTAGTGCTATTTTAAACTCTTTGTTTATATCTTTTTTTGATTGGTCAGAGAAGGCTGTTGTTTTAGCTCAAAATATATTTATATTTTCTTGTAATTATGCTCTGGCATCACTTCTTCTTAAGAATAAAAAAGTTGTTACGCAGTTTTCGGCAGTTATTATATACTTCATGTCTAGCCAGTTTATGTTCAACACCTATGAATTGTCAGTAGATCTGCTTATATCTAGCCTATTTGCCGCGTGTGTTGCTGTTGTATATAGATATGGAATATCAAAGCGTGCTTTGTATATACTTGTTCCATCTTTATTTGCTCTTTCTACTATTAAGCAGATTGGCTTTTTGCTAAGTTTAACTGTTTCCATGTATGCATTTTTTCTTGTTCTTCGTAGCCTATTTAGAGTTGGATTCAAAGATAAGAAGATTTGGTTGAGATCTACCTTTTATTTAGTGGCCACATCATCTTATTTTATTTCTATAATTAGTTGGCAAATTTACACCAAGTATCATGGAACATGGCGTAGCTTAGGTCGAGATATGTTGACTAATAATGACATTTGCGATGGTTCTAACTGTCTTAAACTCAAAATATTCGAACAGTTCAATGAAGCATTTTTTAGTCGAGATCTAATATTGTTCGGGTCGGATACGTATTCACTTGTATTGTTTTTACTTTCAGTTCTAGTCATTCTTCTATACAGCTTTAATCTAGATAAACGTCTTAGGGTACTATCTCTATCAATAGTGCTGGGAGGATGTATATATCTATCATTTATGTTGTATAGCTATATGAATTTTTTCTCTGAATATGAAGCGCTCAAGGTGGCATCTTATAGGCGGTATGCTTCTACCTACTTTTATGCAGTGTCGATGATATTAATTTTATTTGTTATTAAAGCTATTTTTCAGTCGACTTTGAGAAAGTTAAATTGCAAAATCGCTTTTTCGATTTTTATTCCTGTAGTATTGTTTTTGTCAGTGCCGGGCTTTAGTTCGATTTATAACCCTCCTGTTGATATAGGTAATCGTGATTTGAAGAACCAAATGATTAGGTTGTCAAAAATCGCTCAAAAGCACGCTGTTCAAGGTGATAAATTTTATCATATTTCGCAAGGAACGATGGGTTACCATAACTTATTGTTTAGGTACAATATGTATCCTTTTGATACTCAGTTTTGGTGTTGGTCTATTGGAAAACCTTTGTTCTCAGGTGACGTTTGGACCTGTGATAATCGGCTCGAAGAACTTATTAAAGGCTTTGAATGGTTAGTAATTAGTAAAGCAGATAAAACATTTTGGGATGCTAACTCAGATTATTTCGAAAAAGAAGAGGTCGGAAAGCCGGAGGCTGTCTTCAGAATTTCAAGAGATGCTTTTGATAATCCTACTTTTGAGCGAGTTAGGTAAGAACTTGTTTGAGTGTGTTGGAGGCTTACATGCTAAGGTTAAACTATCGAAGTTAGGATATCGATTAAGACACGTTAGTCTTATATATCACTAGTGCAGGGTATGTAGTGATACGCTGAACTTGGTCACTTAGTTAGAGGTGATATCATCACCTCATAAGTTAACAAATGACACTATGACAAAACGTACAAGACGACTATTTAACGCTGAATTCAAATTGGAATCTGCACAACTAATCCTAAATCAGAACTACTCTGTGACTGAAGCTGCTCAAGCCGTGAATTTTTGGACATCCACGATGACGCCTGAACAAATTGAAATACGTGAGTTCAAGAAGAAGTTAGCTCCTCTTGAAGAGCATAATGAAATATTAAAAAACGCACGGCTCTGTTGATGTAGACATTACTGAACAATTCTTGATAGTCAAAAAACTTAAGCAGAGCCATAGCATAAAGACATTATGCGAAGTCTTTAATGTTCACCGAAGCAGCTCAACTATTGGCGGAAACGACCAATAAGCATTGATACAGAATCAGTAAAGCTTCGTAGCTTAGTTAGCGAGGCTCACGGCGTCAGAAATGGCTCGGCGGGAGCTGGAATTATTGCTGACATAGTAACTAATCTAGGAGCGAGCTTGAGTCGCTACGAGTGATTAAGTTATTGAAAATATTTGGTTTGGTTGGGTTGGTGGTTGCCGGAGCATAAGTACCTAAGGGCAACATAGGGGCATGTTGAAATACCAAGTTACCTGAACCGTCAGTTCGCGGTTACTGTGCCCAACAAAGTCTGGGTTGGTGATGTCATTTATATTTGGATAGCTAATAGCTGGATGTACTTAGCGGCTGTTATAAACCTTTTCGCTCGAAAAGTGATTAGTTGGGCAATGTCGCTATCGCCTGATAGTCGATTAACCGGTAGGGCTATTTCAATGGATTACGAGTCTCGAGGTAAGCCACAAGGCGCGATGTTCCGCAGTGATCAAGGGGCTCATTATACAAACAGAAGATACCGCCAATTACTGTGGTGTTTCCAGATAAAGTAAAGTTATCTCGACAAGGAAATTGCTGAGGTAGTGTACGAATGGAGCGTTTCTTTAAAAGCTTGAAGACTGAATGGGTATCGACGGTAGGTTATCGTAGCTTTATTGAAGCTCAGCAATAAATTACTTGATACATAATTCAGTATTACTGTCAGCTCAGGCCCCATCAATATAATGCAGGGTTGACACCCAACAACGAGTTAGAACTATTGTTCTAGTTAAACTCTAAGAGCGTGGCCAATATCAGTTGACCACTACAGTATGGTAGGAGGATTATTGAAAATTTTAGTAACAGGTAGTTCCGGTTTTATTGGTGGCAAATTTGTAGAACTTGCCGAAAGTCAAGGTGATACTTGTATCAAGCAGGTCAGGACTCCAAAAAACGATCAAAAAGGCACATATGATTTTGTTGCTGAGTTGGCGTCTGAGACAGATTGGTCCACAGCGTTGGAGGGTGTAAAGTGTGTTGTCCATTGCGCAGCTTTAGTACATCAGACACAAGTGCGTTGCCCACTTGATCTATATCGTAAATCAAACACCCAAGGTACGATCGCACTTGCAAATCAGGCTGCGGAAAATGGTGTCGAACATTTCGTGTTCCTGAGCTCGATAAAGGTTAATGGAGAGTGTACTGAGATAGGGCATCCCTTTACTGCGAGTGTGAAAACACCCCCGATAGATCCGTATGGCTTAAGTAAGTTTGAGGCAGAGATTGCCCTAAAGGAAATTTATGAAAGAACAGGGATGAAAGTTACGATCATTCGTCCTCCTTTAGTTTATGGACCGGGTGTAAAAGCCAATTTTAGATCTATGTTGAAAATTCTACATAAAGGAATCCCATTACCCTTAAGAAATACTAGGAACCATCGAAGCTTGGTGTATGTCGGTAATTTAGTCGATCTTTTGTGGCAGTGTACTCGAAAGAAAAATTCTGGTTGCGAAACTTATCTTGTTTCTGATGGGACGGATGTGTCCACATCTCAATTACTAGTCGATATTGGAGAGGCTTTGGGTAAGCCTGCTAAACTGCTTCCTTTTCCTGCATGGGTGATAAAGTTGGGCACAAGCATCATAGGAAAATCAGGAATTAGCGAAAGATTGTACGGAAACCTACAAGTTGATATTTCAGAGACTACAAATAGACTTGACTGGGTCCCTCCATACAAATATAAAGATGCATTGCGCTCAACAGTAAAGCATTACGTAGATAACTTGAAGATTAACAAATGATACGCATATTAGATTTCACATTTTCCTTTGTTGCTTTATTCCTTCTTTGGCCATTGCTTCTAGTGGTCACTATAATAGGCGTCTTTGATACAAGTTCACCTATTTTCATTCAACAAAGGGTTGGTCGTTGTAAAAAGCCATTTAACTTGATCAAGTTTCGAACTATGTCTGTCGATACTAAGTCAGTCGCAAGTCATTTAGCTAGTAATAGTTCAATTACTCGTTTGGGAAGCATTTTACGAAAAACAAAGATTGATGAGCTGCCACAACTGATTAATGTCTTAAAGGGAGAAATGAGTTTGGTTGGCCCTCGTCCCAACTTGTTTAACCAAGAAGAGTTAATCAAAGAGCGTGACACCTTGGGGGTGTATGAGGTATTACCTGGAGTGACAGGTTTAGCTCAAGTGAAAAATATAGATATGTCTACTCCGCATTTGCTAGCGAAGACAGATAGACAGATGATCGATACATTAACGGTTAAACGTTATTTTAAGTATATTATTATGACTGCTACGGGTAGTGGTAGTGGTGATGCTGTGAAGTAGATAGTGTTATGTATGCACTTCAAAGACATTTATTGGTAACGCCAGTACAATACTGGCGTTAGTTTTATAAAGAGAACAATAATGGCTAGGCTTAATTTCCTTTGGGGTTTATCCCGCTTTCATAAACGCTTAATTAGTATTGGCATTGATGTACTTTTTATTGTTGTATCATTTCACGCAGCTTACTGGACTAGAATTGGCCATATTCAGCCATTAGATGAACCTTCAACGCAGTATGTGGTACTTGGTACGCTTGTTGTAACGATCGTCGCTTTTACTAAGCTTGGCCTTTATCGAGCTATACTCCGCTACTTAACCTTTCATGCCCTCGCTGTTGTGAGTATCGGCACGGTGATATCTGCGGCTACTGTATCGGTTTTAGCTTTTTATCTTGACGCTTCTGTTCCTCGCTCTGTGCCTATCATTTATGGGGCTTTTTTATGCCTGCTATGTGGTGGTTCAAGGCTCGTTGTGCGTGTATTGGTTGCCCAAGTGAACAGTAAAGGTAAGAAAAATGTACTCATTTATGGTGCTGGATCAGCGGGGCGTCAGCTAGCACTAGCATTAAGAAACTCAGACACCCATCACGTTGTAGCTTTTATCGATGAAGATAAAACTCTAGAAAATACCATCATCATGGGACTTAAAGTTAAGGACATTTTCTGTGCTGATTCTCTAGTTGAAAATAATGATGTTAAGCAAGTGTTACTCGCTGTCCCTAGCGCTTCAAGAGCTAGGCGAAAAGAGATCCTAGAAGCTCTCGTGCACCTTTCAGCAGAAGTACTAACTGTCCCTGATATGAAGGATATCGTTGAGGGTAAGGCTCAAATTGATGAGCTTAAAGATGTTGCGATAGATGATTTGCTCGGCCGAGATCCCGTTATGCCACAACAGGCATTGATGGAAGCGAACATTAAAAACAAAGTAGTCATGGTTACTGGCGCTGGTGGCTCTATAGGCTCTGAGCTATGTCGACAAATTCTCCGGTTACAACCTAAAGCATTGGTGCTATTTGAATTATCCGAATTTGGCTTGTATCAAGTTGATAGGGAGCTAAATCAGCTAGTTGAAAGTAAAGGATTAGATATCGAGATAGTACCTCTATTGGGTTCTGTACAGCGAATTAATAGACTAGCTACGGTTATGAGCAGTTTTAGTGTTCAGACTGTTTATCATGCAGCAGCTTATAAGCACGTTCCTTTGGTAGAATATAACGTTGTTGAAGGTGTCCGAAATAATGTATTCGGTACATACTACACAGCAAAGGCGGCAATTGAAGCTAATGTAGAGTCATTTGTTCTTATCTCTACCGATAAAGCCGTACGTCCGACTAATGTAATGGGAACGACGAAGCGGGTTGCTGAGCTTGGCCTACAAGCTTTAGCTGAGCAAGAAAATGCAAAGCAAGACGGTACACGCTTTTGTATGGTTCGCTTTGGTAACGTTCTTGGATCTTCTGGCTCAGTGATACCACTATTTAAAAAGCAGATAGCTAAAGGTGGGCCAGTAACGGTAACTCATCCTGATATCATTCGCTACTTCATGACTATTCCTGAAGCTGCTCAGTTGGTAATCCAGGCAGGAGCTATGGGGAAAGGTGGTGATGTTTTCGTTTTAGATATGGGCGAACCAGTAAAAATCACTGACTTAGCTGAAAACCTTATTCAACTCTCTGGACTTGAAGTTAAAACAGAAGAGAACCCATACGGTGATATAGGTATTGAATTTTCAGGTCTCCGCCCTGGTGAGAAATTGTTTGAAGAGCTGTTAATTGGCGATAATGTTGGACAAACTGCTCATGAACGAATCATGACGGCAAACGAGCGTTTCTTATTACTAGAAGATTACAATCAGCTAATTAGCTCTTTAGACTCTGCTTGCCATGACTTTGACCATGATAAGATTCGCCAGTTATTACTTGATGCACCAACTGATTTTAACCCAACAGATGGTATCGGAGATCTAGTTTGGAAAGCTCAGAATCATGAACTAGATGATGAAGTTATCCATTAAGTAAGCACTGACCCGTCCTGATTTGGGGTGACACTTTTTAACTTAAAACGCCCGATGCACCTCATCGGGCGTTTTGTATTTTAAAGCCGTGTGTGGCCTCATTTGATTATAGATCTCTATTTATTCCGCTACCATCTGTCTTGCCTGCTCAACATTCTTCGGCTTTCGCAACAGATAATCCATTTTTAAAATACCATTCACACGCTCAGCTAAAGCGTTCTGATAGCAGTCGTACCCATCGGTCATTGAGCACTCTACATTATATTTATCGTGCAGTACTTATTATTCTTTCGAGCAATATTGTGAGCCTCTATCTGAGTAATGTATAGGCCTTCCTTATTACGACGCCCTCGAAGAGCTCGTATGAAGGCTAATTTTACTGCGCTCGTTCGCACGTTATCATCTACATGATAACCAACGACTTTCCTAGAGTACGCATCCGTAATTAGGCTGACGTAGCTTTCCTCGTCGTAAGTAGGGAGGTAGGCAATATCAGCAACCCACAGTTGCTCGGGCTTCTTAGGCGTAAATCCATCTTTCACTTTGTTCGGATGACACTAAAAGCGGTGGTGACTATCTGTTGTTCGGTGATAAGCTCGTTTAACTACTAACAAGTAGGCGATGGTGCTTAAGTAAAGAGGTAGCCTCTACTAATGCTAATATTTTTTCGTTCCATCAAGTGTTTAGGTTTCCTTGTGCCGATTCGAGGCTGTTTAATTCGAACCTTACATACAAAATTCAGAGCAGATTTATCATTCCGGTACTGTCTGGAATCGACTAAACATTGCTTGTAATAAGCTTGTCGTGAGATATCAAGAATATGGCAGAGTTTGGTCACGGTGAGTTGAGCTACGACTTGCTCTTTGAGGGCACACCTTTGTGCTTTTTTACAACACGAACACCCTAGTCTCGCTCCATGATTTTGACGGCTTCTTCGAAGAAGTCAGCTTTCAATATTGTCTCTTCCAGCTGTTTTCTAGCTCTTTTATTCGCAGCTCTGGTGTTGGAGGAGAGTCGAACTCAGACATAGGTAATCCTTTTTAAAGAAATCGAGGCGCTCCTCTAGACCAATCAAGTCGACCGTGCTTTCGAAGCCACACTAATACTGTAAACAACCTTGAATTCCAAATTTGTCTTGAGCTTGTTTATACGTAAGTTCTCCCTTTCCTACCTGGTCAAC
This sequence comes from Vibrio kyushuensis, assembly GCF_050337325.1. NCBI lineage: Bacteria > Pseudomonadati > Pseudomonadota > Gammaproteobacteria > Vibrionales > Vibrionaceae > Vibrio > Vibrio kyushuensis. The sequence goes on along the minus strand of NZ_JAKJSV010000007.1, from coordinate 248,258 downwards.
AACGTCCAATTTAAAGGCGAAGGAATAGTCTCGTTGGGTTCGTCTAGTTTTGACTTTCTTACTACACCCTACAATATCTGCTTCAAAACCCTGTCTGCCTTAACTCGTGTGATCTTACGAATCAGCTTCTGTACAGGCATGGGGTAATGTTCAAGCTTCTCTAACTGACGATACGCGCAAATCATCTCTGTATGCTTTAAGATGTTCTCAACTTCTAACTCAAACTTTTCAGTTAAGTGATTGTAGTTATCTTGAATCAAAATCGCGTTTTCAAGATCAAGCTTCCATGCCCTTGGATTCAAGTTGTTGCCTGTCAGTAACATGTAACGCTTATCGACCCAAATACCTTTTAGGTGAAAACTGTTGCTATCGTGTTTCCAAAGGTGGATGGAAAGCTTTCGGCTGGCAATATTGGCCTCATTGGCTTTGGCAAACTTGCGTAGGTTCATTTCATAAAGATAAGGTAGCCCACCAATTGTTTTAAACGTCTCTTCTGGAGAGATGTAGAAATCATTAGCCGTCTTATCACCGACTACTATCGTAACCTTCACGCCGCGCTTGATTGCTTTTTTAACTTCTTTAGCAACACTGCGTGGGAAGTTAAAGTAAGGCGTACAAATAAAAATTTCATCTTTCGCAGCGGCAAGCAGTTGGTTAACACTGTTATTCAGTTTGTTACGACGTTTGCCTACGCCAACTAATGGTGTCACTGCGATTTGTTCGTTGCTGACAGATTCCGGTTTAAACTGATACTTCGATTGAGCAAGTGAAGACCGTAATTGGCGAATATCTACTTTTATGTCTTTGGTGGTTGGCTTGATTTCGCAAGCAAGGTTGTTCACCGCAGGGTGATCAATTAGTGAGTCACGAATAAAGTTCACCATGCTGTCTGCTAGGGCTGTTTGCTTTAGCACATGGTAGCGGTCAAATCGATAACGGTCTTGGTAATGAAGGTAGATGTTATTTAAGCTTGCGCCGCTGTAAATGACTTCATCATCAATAACAAAGCCTTTTAGGTGTAAAACCCCAAACACTTCACGACCACGAACAGGCACACCGTACACGGGTATCTTATGCTCATATTGGTCGGCAAATGATTTGTATATTGCTGCGTTGGTTTCAGAAGGAGCTGCGCCAATTAGACCGCGTTGCGCTCGATGCCAATCAACACAGACATTTACGTCTAAATCTGGATTCTTTTGCTTCGCTTTATACAGCTCAGATAAGATCTCACGACCTGCCTCGTCATCCTCAAGATAAAGAGCTACAAGGTAAATCCGTTTACTTGCCTCCTGAATCGCTTTTATTACGCGAGTTCGAAACTCTTGCGCTGAATACAGAACACTGAAATTCTCAGGCTCTAGGGCAAGGGTTGGCAGTTGAGTTAATGGATTCCTATTCACCATCATGCTGGAGGTATCACCTTAGTCGTTAAAAGCTGGGCTTAGTTTTCCAATAATGTTCTTCTGGTAAACGTAATAACCGCTGCGAAAAAATGCAAGAGACGAATATTACCAAACTTCATCGACCCTTTACCAGAAAAGGCGCATGGATGATTAATTATCGGCCTGAAACTGCATAGGAATGAGACTTCTACCACTATTTACGTAGCGTTCGAACAGATTTTTTAGGCTGTTAGGTAGTTTATTCGGCTCAATTGTGTGAAATTGATGATGGCTATAAAAGTGCTCTAAATGCTGATAAGCAAAACAATAATCACGATTTGACAGCTCATGTGCTTGGCAATGGTCAAGTAGCTGATGCCCAACACCTTGGTCACGCATCTCAGGAATAATTAGCATTCCCGTCAGTAATCGATACTGTTCAATGTTGCGAAACCGAACCACTCCAACCATGGTGTTGTTATTGGAAACCGTAATGATACGTTCATCTTTTTTTGCTTTGCCTGAAGGATAATGTGCTTTATACAATCGAGTCACTAATGGCACTTTAATAGGGTCTAAAACAGCAATTGTCAGTTCTGGCTGTACCTTGTTTGAAATGGGCAACTCACTCATTCTGACCTTCCTCTTATCTAATCATCGTGTTGTCATGTAGAATAACCGAAGTTTAAGTTACCCGATGAATCCCATGCAATCTCTATCTAACGCGAATCTTAGCTCTTATCATACTTTTGGCATCGAGCAGCAGTGTGAGCAGCTAATCGAAGTCTCTTCAATTTTAGAGTTGAAGGAAGCCTATCAAGCTGCAAAATGGTTACCTCTACCTAAACTTGTGCTAGGTAAGGGAAGCAACATGCTCTTTACTGAACGCTATGAGGGCGTTGTTATTGTGAATGGTTTGAAGGGCATTGAAGTTAATGAGACTCGCGATGACTATTGTTTACATGTGAACGGTGGAGAAGATTGGCCGTCATTGGTGAAATGGAGTGTGGAACAAGGTTATAACGGCTTAGAAAACCTCGCTTTGATCCCAGGCTGTGCTGGTTCTGCACCGATTCAAAACATTGGTGCGTACGGTGTTGAATTCAAAGATATCTGTGATTACGTCGATGTACTTTGTTTAGATAGTTTTGAAGTAAAGCGCTTAACCAATCAAGAGTGCCTATTTGGTTATCGAGATTCAATTTTTAAGCATCAGCTTTACCAGAAAGTTATCGTTGTGGCTGTGGGCTTAAAGCTAGCGAAACAGTGGAAACCCAATATTGGTTATGGGCCGTTAAAGGCATTCGATGAAGCGACGGTTACCTCCAAGGAGGTCTTTGATTGTGTTTGTCAGGTACGTTTAGAGAAACTGCCAAACCCGGCTGAAATGGGCAATGCAGGCAGCTTTTTTAAAAACCCAATCATTTCAATATCGACCTTTCAAAGTCTACAGTCCCGCTTTCCTAATATTGTTGCTTACCCTGCGATAGATGAAAACGGTCATGAAGGGATGAAGATTGCGGCAGGGTGGCTTATCGATCAATGCGGCTTAAAAGGTATGATGGTTGGTGGCGCGCAAGTCCACCCGAATCAGGCGCTAGTCATTGTTAACAAAGATAATGCGACGGCTAATGATGTGGTACTACTTGCTACAGAGATTCGTCAAGCCGTATTAGGCAGATACAACATAGAGCTTGAACATGAAGTTCGTTTTATGAGTGCCACTGGCGAAACCAATTTGAAGACCTTATTGAGTAAAAAAGCTCAGGTGGAGAGTAAGTGATGAAAGACCACAGCGTAAAATTGACGATTCTCAACATGCTTTCTCAAGGTGGCTTTCATTCCGGGCAAGATCTTGGTGAACAGCTAGGTATGTCACGTGCAGCCGTTGGCAAACACATCAAAGGAATCCAAGAGTGGGGGGTGGATGTCTATAGCGTGCAAGGGAAAGGCTATCAGCTTTCTAAACCGATGCAGCTTTTAGATGAAGCGTTATTAAAATCAAAAGTAGATGCACCATTAGAGCTTATCCCTATTATCGATTCCACCAATCAATATCTTCTCGATAGAGTGGATCAACTAGAATCAGGATCAGTCTGTATTGCTGAATATCAAGCCAAAGGGCGTGGTCGCCGTGGTCGTGAGTGGGTTTCTCCGTTTGGCAGTAATTTGTATCTCTCCATTTACTGGCGTTTAGATGCAGGTATGGCGGCTGCGATGGGCTTAAGTCTCGTGGTGGGTGTTGCGATTGTTGAAGCGTTAGAGAAGCTTGGCATTGATGGTGTAAAGTTGAAATGGCCGAACGATCTCTATTTTCAGGACAAGAAACTTGCGGGTATTTTAGTGGAAATGTCAGGTCAAGCAGGTGCAGCAGCAAATCTTGTGATTGGTATGGGTATCAACCTGAATATGGTTGCCGATAACCAAGATGATCAGGGAATAACTTCAAGCATTACTCAGCCGTGGGTGAGCTTATCTGAAGTGTGTAATACTCTTCCAAACCAACCGTCTATTCACCGAAATGATTTGGCAGCAACACTGGTCAATACGCTGCATAACACCTTAGATGATTACGAGATGCGAGGTATGACGGGTTTTGTTGAGCGTTGGAATCGCTTGGATAATTTCTTAGGTCGTAAAGTGAAACTGATTATGGGTTCACGAGAGATTGAAGGTATTGCGCAGGGTATTAACGAACAAGGCGCTGTGCTGCTTGAAACTGAGCAGGGAGTTGAAAGCTTTATTGGTGGAGAGATCTCTTTACGCAACAATGAAGCGAACTAATAGGTTAAAGGTACTGACTGGCATTCAGTCAGTTAGTACCCATAGATTTAATGATAACCTATAAACGATTACCCTTTAGTTTGGCACGAGCTATCGCCACTCTTCATCTCTAGGTCGAAAAGGGATAATGTCAGCACTCGATTGTGCAACTCTTCCATCTCCTTCTAGCACGCTTTGAAAGCGATACACCTGCTGCGATAGCTCTTTCATTAAAATAACATTTGCTTGGATTGGGTTTTTACAGCGGTCAACGACGCGATCTATATGACTTTGCTGTGCCCATAGGCGATCTTGCATTTCAGTAGAGGCGGAGAGAATCATCTCTTCACACATGTCCTTTTTAAACTGTACGAAGGCATCAGGGTGGTGTTTAGCTAAATCCACTAACTCATCAAAAGGTGGAAGAGTTTGATTTAAAGGGGAGGCATTCATGTCCATTTCCTCTATCTACAGCATTTATTGACTATCACAGTGCTTGATAGACAGTGTTTGATAGCTCTTTTATGTTGAACCGTTTTTCAACATTACCTTAAGCGTAAGCAATGAAATAGATTAAAGTTTGAACGAAAGTCTGCATTCTCAATAGTGAGACGGTGATTTGTTGCGCAATCAGTTGCTTTTCTATTCGCCCGATTATTGTTTATTTCTATGAATAATCAGTGAAAAATAGAAATAAACATGAGCAAAGCTCTAATTTTACCATCGATACCTTTACCGTCTATTTAACATGGTGTATTGATTGGGGCTTGCTGGAGTGATCTTCATTCCAAAATATTAATAAGGGCAAGGGGATACACTCCCTGTTCCTCATAACTGATGATCCTGAATAGCCATTAATCATGAATATTCTTATCTGCGATGATTCGGCGCTTGCGCGAAAAATGCTAGCAAGAAGTATCGAGCTATTGCCTAATCAAAACGTGCTGTTTGCCGAAGATGGACAGCAAGCTTTAGATCTCTTACATCAATACTCGGTTGATGTGCTATTTCTTGATCTGACGATGCCAGAAATGGATGGCTATCAAGTCTTAAAGCTCATGCCTCATAGTTATCCTACTAAGGTTGTTGTTGTTTCTGGTGATGTTCAAGCCCAAGCGATGAGTCGATGCATGGATTTAGGCGCTTACACCTTTATTCAAAAACCATTCTCCAACAGCTACGCCGCTGAAATATTCACTCGCCTTGGGCTTATCTTCAAAGCTAACGGTGTTCGAGTTGATGATATTTCCCCACAAGTGAAATTTAAAGAAATTGCCAACATAGCCCTAGGGCAAGGGGCGGCCAGTTTAGCTAGCGTTCTTGGTGAGTTTATCCACCTACCTATTCCAACGGTCAGTACTATTGAGAAAGCAGAACTGGACATGATGCTACGTGATGCTCTATACCGCGATGGAGTCAAAGCAGTAACCCAACGCTTTGTAGGAAGTGGTATGCATGGTGAAGCTTTAATTTGTTTGCATGGACAAGGGATTAGTCACATTGGCGAACGGTTAGGTTTTACCAGTGAAGATAACTCCTATAACGAAGTGGTACTCAATGTCGCCAATTTGTTTGTTTCCTCTTTTATGACCTCACTATGTGACCAAATGGATGTCAGTGTTTCACTGCGTCAGCCTGTCGTTGTGGATAGCCGAGTGTACGCCAAGCCCAGTTGCTTAGGAGATGACACCTTGGCGCTTGAGTTTATTTATCGAGACGATCAAGCCTTTGAGTGCGAAGTGTTATTTATGTTTGATCGTGAATCAGAACAAGTCATTAATCGTGTTATGGAGTCAATATGAGTCTTGAAGGCAACTTTGATGTGGTTGAAGAGCTGCATTGGTATACCCAAGTCATCGACACTATGGACGTCGGGATTTTTGTGCTCGATCTTGAGTTTAACGTCATGGCGTGGAATCGCTTTATGCAGTCGTACAGCGGTATCCCTTCTGCTGATATTTTACATAAACCGCTGTTTAGCGTTTGCCCTGATCTTCCTCAAGCGTGGATGGAAGCAAAATGCAATGCCACGACGACATTAGGAACTCAAGGCTTCTCTTCATGGGAAGACAGGGCCTATATTTTTGAGTTTCAGAATTTCTCTCCAGCCTCTCGTGGATTAGAGCAGATGCATCAGAATATGGTGATTACTCCGCTAAGCTCTTTGTCTGGTCAGGTTTCGCATTTGTGTGTGATGATCAGTGATGTGTCGGATATTGCACAAAACAAAATGCTGCTTCATGAATCTAACCGTAAGCTTGAGCATAAAAGCCGTATCGATGGTTTAACCGGGTTACTCAATCGAGCATGTTGGGAGCAGTCTTTAATCGATGAGTGCAATAAGCTTAAAGTTGATGATGAACGAGTTTCGACACTCATTATGTTCGATATCGATTTCTTCAAGCGTGTTAATGATAATTATGGTCATAGTATTGGTGATGAGGTGATTCGGCATACCGCGTTACTAGCAGAAAAGACTTCAAGAGGCAGTGATTTTGTTGGTCGATATGGAGGGGAAGAATTTGCAGTTTTATTGCCAAATACGTGTCATGAACAAGCGCTCTATTTTGCTGAAAGGCTGCGAAAACGGGTTGAGGAAAGTGCCATAAAGACGGCTCAAGGGACGATTAATTACACAATTAGTCTGGGTGTCAGTGAGTTCAATCGAGAAATGATTGAGACCGCCACGCAATGGATTGAGGCGGCAGATACCGCGCTTTATAAATCGAAAGATAACGGACGAAATATGACGACCGTTCATTCCTTAATGGCTTAAACCGAGCTCGCTTCTATTGTTTATGCTTGTTTGATGAGGTAGGCGCAGCGTCTTTGCCCCTGTACGATATGTTCAGTGCGATTAACCTGATAGTCATCTCCAAGTAGCGATTGAAAGACATTAAGTTCAGAGGCGCAAAGCACAGGGCTACGAGTAGCAGCCTTGCAAATAGGGCAGTGATTCTCAATCAGCAAGTAACCAACTTCAAGTGGCTGTAGCTCTGCCATATACCCTTCACTTCGACGTTGCTCGACAATTACCTTCAGTTTCCCTTCTAAAGAACCACTACTTGAGATCAGTTTTTGATAGTTAGTGAGTGTTTGCTTCTCTCGTTCAGCTGCAATTTTCTCTAGACCATCTTGGCCAAAGAGCCTCTCAACCGCATCAATCATTTGAATGGTTAGTTCACCGTGACGATCGGCAAACTGAGCATGGCCTTTGCTTGTTAATGACCAATGTCTTGTGGGTCTTCCCACTTTCACTCTTATATCGTGATAACTGAGTAGCCCTTCATCTTCTAAGATCTGTAGATGTTGGCGCGCACCCATTGTGGTCATGTCTAAATCAAGAGCCAACTGCTTTGCGGTGATCTCTCCATTTTCTTTAATCGCCTGCAGTATTTTTTCGCTACTTTTCATCTTTCCCTCGCATCCGCTGTTTAATTATGCGGTAACGGTTTAATTATGTCGTATCGATTTAATAAAGCAAAGAATTTACTATTGAGATTCATCCAAGCCAAAGTCAGTTACAGCGTTAATTTGCAGGTTTGGTCACAAAAAAACGGCCTCGCCCCCTTGGGATTATTTGTTATGCCCCCACATCAGTTTCACAAGCTGAAACACCTTTGAAAACAGATCCATTGAAAACAGATCCATTGAAAACAGATCCGTTGAAATAAAGGGTGTCAGTATTTATCAAACCTCATGGAAATTTTTAGGAGAGACGACCGATGAACATTCGTCCATTACACGACCGAGTTATCGTAGAACGCAAAGAAGCTGAATCAAAATCTGCTGGTGGTATCGTACTTACCGGTTCTGCTGCGGAAAAATCGACTCGCGGTACAGTGGTTGCTGTGGGTAAAGGCCGCATCCTAGAAAACGGTTCTGTTCAAGCGCTAGATGTAAAAGTAGGTGATGAAGTGATCTTTGCTGAAGGTTACGGCACCAAGACTGAAAAGATCGACGGCAAAGAAGTCTTGATCATGTCTGAAAATGACATCATGGCGATTGTAGAAGCATAAGCATTCGTTGAGTAATTTACTTTTCTCATCAACATTTACTTTCGAGTAAATCGTGAATAAAAAATTTAAAGGAAATAAAGATGGCTGCTAAAGACGTAAAATTTGGTAATGACGCACGAGTAAAAATGCTAGAAGGTGTTAACGTTCTGGCTGACGCTGTAAAAGTAACGCTAGGTCCTAAAGGCCGTAACGTTGTTCTCGACAAATCATTTGGTTCACCAACCATCACGAAAGATGGTGTTTCTGTAGCGCGTGAAATTGAATTGGAAGATAAATTCCAAAACATGGGCGCACAAATGGTTAAAGAAGTTGCTTCTCAAGCAAACGATGCGGCGGGTGACGGAACAACAACAGCGACAGTACTTGCTCAGTCAATCATTACCGAAGGCCTTAAAGCGGTTGCTGCGGGTATGAACCCAATGGACCTTAAGCGCGGTATCGATAAAGCAGTTGTCGCAGCAGTTGAAGAACTAAAGAATCTTTCTGTTGAATGTAAAGATACTAAAGCCATCGCTCAAGTAGGTACTATCTCTGCAAACTCTGATGAGACGGTTGGTAACATCATTGCAGAAGCGATGGAAAAAGTAGGTCGTGACGGTGTTATCACTGTTGAAGAAGGTCAAGCTCTACAAGATGAGCTAGACGTAGTTGAAGGTATGCAGTTTGACCGCGGTTACCTATCTCCTTACTTCATCAATAACCAAGAAGCGGGTTCTGTTGATCTAGAAAGCCCATTCATTCTTCTTATCGACAAGAAAGTATCAAACATCCGTGAATTGCTTCCAACTCTAGAAGCGGTTGCTAAAGCATCTCGTCCACTTCTAATCATCGCTGAAGATGTAGAAGGCGAAGCACTTGCTACGCTTGTAGTGAACAACATGCGCGGTATCGTTAAAGTGGCTGCTGTTAAAGCGCCTGGTTTCGGTGACCGTCGTAAGTCAATGCTTCAAGACATCGCTATTCTAACTGGCGGTACAGTGATCTCTGAAGAGATTGGTCTGGATCTTGAAAAAGTAACGCTAGAAGACCTTGGTCAAGCTAAGCGCGTAACCATCACTAAAGAGAACTCAACTATCATCGATGGTGCGGGTGAAGAAGTGATGATTCAAGGTCGCGTTGCTCAAGTTCGTCAACAAATCGAAGAAGCAACGTCTGACTACGATAAAGAGAAGCTTCAAGAGCGTGTTGCTAAACTTGCTGGTGGCGTTGCCGTTATCAAAGTTGGCGCAGCAACTGAAGTTGAAATGAAAGAGAAGAAAGACCGTGTAGAAGATGCACTTCACGCAACTCGCGCAGCGGTTGAAGAAGGTGTTGTTGCTGGTGGTGGTGTTGCACTTATCCGCGCAGCATCTAAAGTGGTTGGTCTTGAAGGTTCTAACGAAGAGCAAAACGTGGGTATCCGCGTAGCACTTCGAGCAATGGAAGCGCCAATTCGTCAAATCACAACTAACGCTGGTGATGAAGAATCAGTGGTAGCTAACAATGTACGCGCTGGCGAAGGTAACTACGGTTACAACGCTGCTACAGGCGAATACGGTGATATGATTGAAATGGGTATCCTAGATCCAACAAAAGTAACGCGTTCAGCACTACAGTTCGCAGCATCAGTTGCGGGTCTTATGATCACAACAGAAGCGATGGTGACTGACAAGCCACAAGACGCTGGTCCAGCTATGCCTGATATGGGTGGCATGGGCGGTATGGGTGGCATGCCGGGCATGATGTAATTTGTTGTTTATCTTGTCGCTGTAAAGCTTGATAGCGGCGTCGAAAGTACTCATTTACTAACGTAAACTCCGTGCTTTCTTCTTGCTCTAAAACGTTACAGCTTAAAGATAATTAGACAAATATCAGATAGAAAACCGAGGCTTATTAGTCTCGGTTTTTTTATGTCTGTCATTTGAGATGTTTGTAATGTGAGGGGATTTAAGCTTGAGGTTAATATTTTTTGAAACCGATGGTGATGTGCTACTGGAAATTAATGTCGTTATTTTGCACTATGGATACAAAGACTTGAAAAATTGAATACAATATTTCGAGTCCCCCAAATAACCACAGGAACAAACAATAACAAGGATAAGTTATGCACATTCAAAAGCTTCGCTACGAGAGTGAAGCCATTTCGCTGAAGATTGATGATTGGAAGCTTGAACCAAAGCAGCATTGGGGGATCTTCGCTGCCCACAGTCACAGTGCTTCGTTGGTGGCTCAAATCCTAAGTGGGGAACTAACGCCTGATAGTGGTGATATCTTCGATCTTCCTAGTCCAATTGCATGCGTCTCTCTAGAAATGCAACAACAGCTATTAGAAGATGAAATTGCTAAGGACGAAACGGACTTTCAAGACAGTCTGGATTACGGAACGTCAGTAGAACAACTGTTGTTAGAAGTAGGTTGTGAGGTCGAAGAGCTTGAAGCGATGTTAAAACAAACGGATCTTCAAAATTTACGTCAACGTCAGTTTAGACAGCTATCGACAGGGGAAACTCGCCGAGTGATGCTTGCTCGAGCATTAGTACAAAAACCACAACTGCTAATCCTTGATGAACCTTATACCGGCTTAGATGCAAAGCATCGTGTTGCCTTGACTGAATTGCTTAATCAATGTGCCAACCAAATACAGTTAGTTATTATCACCTCACGAGAAGATGAGTTGCCTAAGTGCATTACTGATGTCGCACTGTTTGATCATCAAAGCCTGACTCAAACTATGAGTGTCGAGCAATGGAACGATCACCCTGTAAGAGAACAAATTCAAGCGCTATCTGAACAGAAAAGTGAGGACTTACTTCGACTTATGGCAGAGAAAACGGGTGAATTTAATTATCCTGAAACTCTCGTTTCGATGAATGATGTAAAAGTCGAATACCTAGATGGTTTGATATTCAAAGATTTCACTTGGCAGGTTAAGCAAGGTGAACATTGGCAGGTCCGTGGCCCTAATGGTTGTGGGAAAAGCACCTTACTTGGGCTGATTTTGGGTGACCATCCTCAGTGCTATTGCAACGATATCAGCGTATTAGGATTTAAGCGTGGCAGTGGTGAGAGCATCTGGGATATTAAGCGCCAAATCGGTATCGTCTCATCAGCTCTGCATCTGCAATATCGCGTGGGTTGCCAAGCGTTGGATGTACTGTTATCCGGCTACTTTGACTCAATAGGACTTTACGATCAGCCAAGTAAAAAGCAGATAGAATCGGCGCATCAATGGCTAGAAGTGCTGGAAATGAACGAGTTTGCTAATGTCAGCTTTCGTAGCCTAGATTACGGTCAGCAGAGGTTGTTATTGATTGGACGTGCGTTGATTAAACAACCTGCACTACTGGTACTTGATGAACCTTACCAAGGGCTTGATTTTATTAACCGTAAACTGGTGTATTTCGCGTTAGAGCGTATTGCTAAAGCGAATCTGAGCCAGCTTTTGTATGTGACTCACTATCAAGAAGACGCGCTAGATGCGATTACCCACTTCGTGGACTTTGTACCTGATACAGAGGGGCATAAGGTAGTGGTTACTCACTCGGAGTAATTCTTGCCAGATGTGACGATCAAAAAAGGCTTCCAGAATGAAGCCTTTTTCTATATCAATACACGCTAATTAAAGAATATGATCACGTACTTCAGCGTCTTTACGCTCTAGGTAGTGAATAGACTTAATGCGTCGAATCGTACGGCAGCGACCACGGATCACTAACGTCTCTGTTGTTGCGATATTACCTTGGCGAGTGATGCCTTCTAGAAGGTCACCTTTGGTGATGCCTGTTGCTGCAAAAACAACATCATCACTGCGCGCCATATCTTCCATTTTTAGAACGATATTTGTCGTTACGCCCATTTCAGCACAACGTTTTAGCTCTTCTTCACCGAACTTACGGTTCTCTTCTGTATCACCCTTAACTTCGTGGCGAGGAAGGAGCTTACCGTGCATGTCACCGTCAAGTGCGCGAATAACAGCAGCAGAAACCACACCTTCAGGTGCGCCGCCGATGCAGTACATCACATCAACTTCGCTGTCTGGCATACAAGTTAGGATAGAAGCGGCAACATCGCCATCTGGCACAGCAAAAACGCGTACGCCCATCGCTTGCATATCTGCAATCACTTTATCGTGACGAGGCTTTGCAAGAGTGGTAACTACTAGCGTATCCAGAGTTTTACCGAGTGCTTTAGCAATGTTCTCTAAGTTTTCTGTTAGTGGTTTATCAAGGTCGATACAACCTTTAGCGCCAGGGCCAACCACGAGTTTTTCCATGTACATATCTGGTGCTTTCAAGAAGCTACCTTTCTCGCCAGCAGCAAGAACAGCAAGAGCGTTCGATTGGCCCATCGCTGTCATGCGAGTACCTTCGATAGGGTCTACTGCGATATCAACAGCATCACCACCTTTACCTACATTTTCACCAATGAAAAGCATCGGAGCATCATCAATCTCACCTTCACCGATAACGATCTCACCGCTAATTTCGGTTTTATTTAGTAGTGTGCGCATAACTTCAACAGCAGCGCCGTCAGCAGCAATTTTATCGCCACGGCCAAGCCATTTATAACCTGCTAGTGCAGCACCTTCAGTAACTCGTGAAAAAGCCAAAGCTAAGTCGCGTTTCATGATGACTCCAAAATAAGAAAGGGAATAGGAAATTTCGGCGCGATTTTACCACATCAAAAAGAAAACGTTTGCATTTTTGTCTAATCGCTTCCAATTGAGGGATTTTGAGTGAAATTTACTGGCTTATCGGTACGCGAGTCAGGTGTTTGTCAATATGCGTATGAATTTTGAGCGAATGATATGAATTATCGAATATAGCACGTGTTTATCAGCGCACGGCTGAGTAGAATGGGGGTAAGAGCAACACTCACCATATAATGTAAAGGTAGGCTAAAATGTCTTTTGAAGTATTAGAGCAACTGGAAGCAAAGATTCAAACAGCAGTAGACACAATTTCTTTGCTACAAATGGAAGTTGAAGAATTAAAAGAAGAGAAGCAGCAACTAGCAAGCGAAGCGAGTGAGCTGAAAGCCAACCGTGAAGCTCTAGAGCAGAAAGCAGAACAGATGCAACAAGAGCAAGCTGCATGGCAAGAACGCATCCGTGGTCTACTTGGCAAAATGGATGAAGTAGAATAAGCGTTACGTTTATTACAGCTTGGTTTATTTGAACTAGGCTTATTACAGATTCAATAAAAACGCCAACGAGAGATCGTCGGCGTTTTTGTTTTTATAGATTGTGTAAAGTCGTACTAACCTTGTGGGCGAACACCTAGCGTATGACACAGTGCATATGTCATCTCAGCTCGGTTTAGTGTGTAGAAGTGGAAGTCTTTTACACCTTCACGGCTTAGTGTTCGAACCATATCGATCGCTTGACTAGCACCAACCAGTTGACGAGTTGTTGGGTCGTCATCTAAACCTTCAAATTGTTTTGCCATCCAGCCCGGCACTTTTACGTTATTCATCGCAGCAAAGCGAGAAGCTTGCTTGAAGTTAGAAACTGGAAGTATCCCCGGTACGATTTCAGCATCAATACCAGCCGCTACACAGCGGTCGCGAAAACGCAGGTAGCTTTCTACATCAAAGAAGAACTGCGTGATCGCGCGATTTGCACCCGCATCAATCTTACGTTTAAGGTTAATTAAATCTGCTTGGGCACTTTTTGCTTCAGGGTGAACCTCAGGGAAGGCTGCTACTGAAATATCGAAATCGTGACGCTCTTTAAGTAGCGTAACTAGGTCTGACGCATACATCTCTGGTGCGCCGCCACCTGCTGGAATATCGCCACGCAGGGCAACAATGCTTTGGATGCCATTATTCCAGTAGTCATCAGCAATTTGAATTAGCTCGTCACGAGAGGCGTCGATACAAGTTAGGTGAGGGGCAGCAACAAGGCCAGTTTGATCTTTAATATCTTTGATGATGGAGTGAGTACGGTCACGTTCACCAGAGTTTGCACCGTATGTTACAGAAACAAACTTAGGCTGTAGAGTTTTCAGACGGTGAACAGAGTTCCACAACGTTTCTTCCATCTTCTCACTGCTTGGTGGAAAAAACTCGAATGACACATTGATGCTATCTGAAAGCTCAGCAACATTTTGATTTAGTGCGTCTATGTGACCTGCGTGTGTATATCCCATCTTACTCTCCCTGTGATCAATCCAATCACCAAACTTTTGAAATCGACGTTTAGACGTCTATATGTCTACAGGATGTAATGAATACGTTTTAATGTCAACAGCGTGACTATGAATTTTTCTCATGTAGATGATGAGACTATTTCAATCAGGACTGATTAAAAAATTCAAGGGGAAGAGGGAGTATCTAAAATAAAGGATTAGAAATGGCTCTAATCCTTTATTGATTTTATTTTTCGGAATATAACCTTTAACTTTTAATAAAAAGCAGAGGCTTTGGCTATTACTCTATAACTGACTCGAAAGTAGGTTTAAGTCAGACTGAATCGCCCCTGCGGTGACTTCACGTCCAGCACCTGGGCCACGAATTACTAGTGGGTTGTCTTTATACCACTTACTCTCAATGGCAAAAATATTGTCACAAGGCAGCAGGTTCGCAAGCGCGTGTTCTTTATTGAGCGCTTCAATTCCTACAGTTGCATCACCATTTTTTTCTAGTCTTGCTATGTAGCGTAGTACTTTATCTTCGCGCTGAGCTTTCTCTAAACGCTCGGCCAAAATTTCGCTCAGTAGCGCGCTCTTATCAAGAAAATCATCCAGTGGCAGGTCGGCAAGTTCACGAGGAACAAGAGACTCAACCTTAACGTTTTCTGGTTCAATATTAAGCCCAGATTCACGAGCTAAGATCACTAGCTTACGCATCACGTCTGATCCATCTAGATCAGCGCGTGGGTCGGGTTCGGTTAAACCTTGCTGCCACGCTAAATCAACCAACTCACTAAAGGGAACTGAGCCATCAAACTGCTGGAATAACCATGACAGCGTGCCAGAGAAAATTCCAGATAGCGCCATGATGTCATCACCACTCTCACGCAAATCGCGCACAGTGTGGTTAATCGGTAAACCAGCACCTACTGTTGCATTGTACAGCCAGTGGCGGTTTATCTTACTAAACGCATCTTGAACTTGATTGTAGTACTGGCTTGATGCTGAACCTGCCACCTTGTTTGCAGAGATCAGGTGCATACCTTGCGCTGCAATATCGAGGTATTGATTAGCCAAAGCTTTACTTGCAGTGACATCAAGAACAATCACATCGTCATAGCCTTGAATTGCTCCAAGACGCTCTATCCACTCTTTACCATCGTTTGCTACTGCTTCATCACTAAAGTGCTTTTCAACGCTGCTAGCATCGATTCCTTGGTCATCAAACCAATAGGTCTGGCTATCGACAACCGCGACAAGGTTAAAACTCATGCCTCGGCGTTTTTCAAGTTCACTTTTTTGCGTTGAAAAGAGCCCAAGCCAGCTAGCGCCAATATTGCCTTTACCACATAGGGCAATCGCAACTCGTTTTTGTGCTTGGAATAGCTGACTGTGGATAGCGTTAACTAATGGGGTAATCGGTGTTTTACGTGTGACGGCAACCAGACTTAATCCAGATTGAGCCTCAGAGATAAACTCAACAGGTAATGACTTTAATTGCTGATAGAAGCCATAGCAGTGATTTGGATTCTTGGTTACACCTGCGCCAACAGCAGCCACTAGCGAATAACCTTCCTTGAGTTTAATTTCAGCTTCAATCGCGGCATCTTGCAAGTGGCTTAAAGCACCGCTGGCAATTTCCGCCGTATAAGCAAGGCGAAGTTGGTATTGATCTGCTTGAGCTTCATAGGCAAGCGGCTCTAGTTGAGTACGTTTCAGACTTTGAAGAACTTCTGCTTCTAACCGTTCAAAGTCATGACTATGAGCAAAAGAGAGTTGAATCAGTAGCACTTCATCAAGTGAGGTAATGATTTTTGCTCCGCGACCAGACGCCAGTACACGCTCGATACGTGTAGAGCCTGATTCTGCTTGATAGCTACAGCGCAGGTGAAGATCCATCGAGCTTTGAGCAACAGGCTGTAAAGTGCGGCTATGAAGTACAGGGGCGGCAAGACGTGCTAGCTCACTTGCTTCATCTAAGCGAAGAAGAGGGAGCAGGCAGGCATCGTTTACAATGCGTGGATCAGCGCTATACACGCCAGCTACATCGCTCCAAATGGTAACTTGAGAAACCTCAGCTAGTGCGCCGATCACCGTCGCTGAGTAGTCAGAACCATTGCGGCCAAGCAGTACAGTATGACCTTGGCTATCTTGTGCCATGAAGCCTGTGATCACTACTCGATTGTGAGTGTGTTGAGCGAGTACATCTTTGATTAATGCGTAAGAGCTTGCGCGATCAACTTCAGGTTGAGTACCTGCTTCGGTGCGTAAAAATGCACGCGCATCTTGTGATACGGCATCAAGCTTATGTTGAGTTAATAAATTCGCGAGTAATCGAGCCGACCAAACTTCACCGTGGCCTAAAACAGCGGCACGTTCTGCTTCTGTTAGAGGTGCGGTAAGTTCGCCAAGCGTACTAAATTCGTCATTAATTTGAGCTATTAATTGCTGCTGGGTGTCACCAGTGAGCAGTGTGTTAATCAGTTCAATTTGAAATTTACGCAGTTCTTGTAGTGCTTCATGAGCAAGGCGACCATCTTTTGATAGCGCATCTACAAAAGCAATTAAGCGGTTGGTGGTCTTTCCGGCTGCTGAAACAACAACAAGATCATCACTCTGTGAGTATTCCTTTAGAATATTAACAACGCGCAAGTAGCACTCAGGATTAGCTAGGCTACTGCCACCGAACTTATGTAGCTGACGTGAAACAGTCATTAATTAAGCCTCTTTCTCTGAGTTGTCTTGTTCTGAGTTAACTTGCTTTTCAGTCTTAGCAAAAGCTTGCTTCAAATCGTCAATCAGATCGTCTGCATCTTCTAAACCTACCGATAAACGTAATAGCTGTTGAGAGACACCGGCTTCAGCTAGTGCTTTTTCACCCATCGCTCGGTGAGTCATAGACGCGGGGTGACAAATTAGGCTTTCAACACCACCTAGAGATTCAGCCAGAGAGAATAGCTCTAGCTTGCCAACAAAATATTTTAGTTGTTCAAAGGTTCCGCCAAATTCAAAACTAAGCATTGAACCAAAACCAGATTGTTGCTTCTTAGCAATGTCATGACCAGGGTGGCTTTCAAGACTTGGGTGATAGATGACTTTAACCAATTCTTGTTTTTGCAGTTCCGTTAAAATGGTTTGAGAACTCTCTTCATGAACGCGCATACGGGCACCAAGCGTGCGAATACCGCGCAGCGTCATGTAGCTATCAAACGGTGTGCCCGTTGCACCTATGCAGTTGCCCCACCAAGCCAGCTCTTCAGCGTGCTCTTCTGTTTTAGTGATCACCACGCCGCCAATAACATCAGAGTGACCATTGATGTACTTAGTGGTTGAGTGAATGACAAAGTCTGCACCAAGCTCTAAAGGCTTTTGGAACACAGGTGTTAAAAAGGTATTGTCGACGGCCACTAATGCGCCCACTTCTTTCGCTTTTTCACACGTACGCTCAATATCAACAACACGAACCAAAGGATTAGAAGGAGTTTCAATAAGAATTAGCTTTGGTTTTTTAGCGATAGCGGCGTCAAAGGCTTTAATATCCGATTGATCAACAAACTCAACCTTAAAGTCACCTTTCAGGCTGCGAGTATTGAACAGACGATAAGTACCGCCGTAACAGTCATGAGGCGCGATGATAAGATCATCAGGGCCGATAAAAGCAGAAACCCAAAGGTTCAGCGCTGAAGTGCCACAATTTGTGACGACCGCGCCTTTGCCTGACTCTAATTCAAACAGAGCAGTCTCAAGTAGACCGCGATTTGGATTACCAGAGCGGGTGTAGTCGTACTTAGGCACTTTACCAAAAGCAGGGAAACCATAATTAGTCGAGAGATAAATCGGTGGCACGACAGCGTGATGTTGCGTGTCTGACTCGATACCAGTACGAACTGCGATGGTGGCTGGTTTGCGGGTGCTCATAGGTCCTTCCTTTGTGTATGACTGTACTTAAACCGTACTTATAAAATATGCATAATGACGTTGTAATGATAACTTTTAAAGAGAAACACTACCTAGGTAAGTGACTAGGATATATTTGTTCTATGTTATTCCTACTTCCATTTTTTACACTTTACTTCTCAAAAATGAAGACGTCAACACTTCTAGACGTCTATATGTCTTTGCTTATAGACTTGAATCCGGCTAAAATTGCGCCTTGACTCAAATTACACACAATAAAAACGAAGGTGCGCAATGGCAGACTGGAATGGTGAATACATTAGTCCATACGCGGAACACGGAAAGAAAAGCGAACAAGTAAAGAAAATCACAGTATCGATTCCGCTTAAAGTATTGAAGGTATTGACTGATGAGCGTACACGTCGTCAGATTAATAACTTACGCCATGCGACAAACAGCGAACTTTTATGTGAAGCATTCTTACATGCTTATACAGGCCAACCTGTACCAACGGATGAAGATTTACGAAAAGATCGCC
Source organism: Vibrio kyushuensis (assembly GCF_050337325.1). NCBI lineage: Bacteria > Pseudomonadati > Pseudomonadota > Gammaproteobacteria > Vibrionales > Vibrionaceae > Vibrio > Vibrio kyushuensis. Next base: position 229,546 of record NZ_JAKJSV010000007.1, on the reverse strand, counting down.
CAGACGATATTCCAGCGGAAGTGAAAGCACTGATGACTGAGATGGGTATTGAGTTTGAAGCCTACGATCAAGAATAAAAAAGGCTCAGCTAACTATTACTTTAATCGTGTAGTTAGCGCAGTAATACTATCGCTTGCTGTACATAAATAAACGGTACAGAAATAAAAAACCGCAGTGACTTTATAAAAAGACTGCGGTTTTTTAATGCCTAGAATACTTTTAGCAAAGAAATACCTTTAGCAAAGAAAGCTGATTAAGACTCCATGTAGTTCGCTGGCATTTCAATGCGAGATACACCAGACTCAACTGCTGCAATCGCGACTGCTTTTGCTACGCGTGGAAGTAGACGTGGGTCCATTGGTTTTGGAATGATGTAACCAGAACCAAACTCAAGGCTATCAACACCCGCCGCTTTTAATACTTCAGCAGGTACTGGTTCTTTTGCAAGTTCACGAATGGCGTCAACAGCTGCAAGCTTCATTTCATCGTTAATCACGCTTGCACGTACATCAAGTGCACCACGGAAAATGAATGGGAAACACAACACGTTATTCACTTGGTTAGGGTAATCAGAGCGACCAGTACCCATGATTAAATCACTGCGTACTTCGTGTGCCAATTCAGGTTTGATCTCTGGATCTGGGTTTGAGCAAGCGAAAACGATTGGCTTATCAGCCATTAGTTTAAGTGCTTCTGGTGGAAGAAGGTTCGGTCCAGATACACCTAAGAACAGATCGGCGCCTTCAATAACATCTTCAAGCGTACGTTTATCTGTGTTGTTGGCAAAACGTTGTTTGTATTCGTTAATGTCGTCACGACGAGTGTGGATCACGCCTTTACGGTCAAGCATGTAGATCTTTTCACGCATCGCGCCACACTTAATCAGTAGCTCCATACAGGCAACGGCCGCAGCGCCAGCGCCAAGACAAACGATAGTAGCTTCTTCAAGCTTCTTACCTTGAAGCTCAATTGCATTCAGCATGCCAGCCGCTGTTACGATAGCAGTACCGTGTTGGTCATCATGGAATACTGGAACATCACAACGCTCAATTAGACGACGTTCAATTTCAAAACAGTCAGGGGCTTTGATGTCTTCTAGGTTGATGCCACCAAAGGTATCAGCGATGTTGGCTACCGTATCAACGAACTCGTCAATGGTGCGGTGTTTCACTTCGATATCAATCGAATCAAGACCTGCAAAGCGTTTGAATAGTAGTGCTTTACCTTCCATTACAGGTTTTGAAGCGATAGGACCTAAGTTACCTAGACCTAAGATTGCCGTACCGTTAGAAATAACTGCGACCATGTTTCCTTTTGCGGTGTACTTGTAGACGTTCTCTACATTCTGTGCGATTTCACGAACAGGTTCAGCAACACCTGGGCTGTATGCTAGCGCTAGGTCTTCAGCAGAATCAGCGGCAGTAGTAAGTGCAATCGCAATCTTACCTGGGTTAGGAAAGGCATGATAATCAAGAGCTTGTTGACGAAAGGCTTCTTGGGCAGATAACTCAGCAGAGTTTTCTTGACGGTTGTCATCGGACATAGGTGCAGGTACTCATCGAAAATGTGACTAAAAGGGGGAAGCATCATTCTAAAGGATGTAAGTCAACCTGCCTAGGTAAGAATGCGACTCATATCATTGCAGGCTGTGAATAGACTGCTGATAAGACCAGATCAAGTTTAATCAAACTAAGTCGTTGAGGTTGTTTGCGATAAAATACTTTAACGTAAAGATAAAATGAAATTATTAGCTATATGAAGTAAATAGATAAGAGGATGGAAAAGGGCCGTAAAAAGGGTAGAAGAGAGGGGGGTAAGGGAACGTGAGGCCATGAAACTAGGAACAACAGAAACAAAAAAGGACGCCTGAGCGTCCTTTTTCTAATTCGGTATAGCTAAAGCTATTACTTGCTTGAAAGAGCACCGAAACGTTTGTTGAACTTATCAACACGGCCGCCTGTATCTACGATACGTTGCTTACCAGTGTAGAATGGGTGACATTTGTCACATACGTCTAGGTGAATTGCTGGCTTAGTTAGAGTTGAGTTGAACTCAAAAGTGTTGCCGCAAGAACAAGTAGCTGAAACTGCTTTGTATTCTGGGTGGATTCCAGTTTTCATGGGATAACCTCAATTAGGCCGTGTCGCCATCCGAGTCTATGCCGGACACCACACGTAGTTAAAAAATAATATGGATAATTTGTAATGCTCTTTATCAATAATAAATACCGAAAGAACATAACAAGCCCTATCCTAAGGCGCAGTATAGTAATGAATCCTAGCGTGAGGATCAACAGATTTGCTAATTATTTCGCCACTTTTTTAGTCGGTTTTTACTTCCCTCTATACTAAGCAATCATTTAGACTGTGTTTTCTTGTCGCTGTAATAAGTTGCCAACCACTATGCGCCCATCTATTGCCCGAGTTGCTTTGCCCGTTCCACTGGACAAGCAATTTGATTATCTCATTCCAAATCATCTATTTCCTGTGATTGGTGGGCGAGTCAGTGTGCCTTTTGGCCCAAGAAGCCAGATTGGTATCGTAACGGCAATGGTCAGTGAATCTGAATTTGAAATATCTAAACTCAAACCGATTTATAAGGTACTGGACGCAGCGCCAGTCTGGCCTGAAAAACTCTACAGCTTACTCAGTTGGTGTAGCCAGTTTTATCAATATCCCCTAGGTGACACACTCGCCAATGCACTGCCGAGTGCGCTAAAAAAAGGTAAACCAGCGGATTTCACTTCGTTGGTGGAGTGGCAGTTAACTTCAGCAGGCCGAGATCAACTGATGCAAGGCTTTGGTAGAGCGGTTAAGCAAGCTAAAGTCATGCACATGCTCGAACATGGTCCGTTGTCGCATCAATCGTTTATCGACCAAGAGATCACCAGTAGCGTATTAAAGACACTGCAAGATAAAGGCTGGATAGAGAGCCGAGAAATAAAACCGACATTAGCTAAGTGGCCTCGTGAGATTGAAGCAAGCGTTGATAAGCCGAAACTCAATGAGGAACAAGCGATTGCGATTGCCACCGTTAATAGCAATCCGGGTTTTGGCTGCTATTTACTAGAAGGGGTGACCGGTTCAGGAAAAACAGAGGTTTATCTCAATATGATAAAACCAGTGCTAGAGAAAAAGCGTCAAGCATTGGTGCTGGTTCCTGAAATTGGCTTAACGCCACAAACCATCAATCGATTTAAAAAACGCTTTAATGTACCGGTTGCGGTAATGCACTCTGGATTAAATGAGACTGAGCGACTCAATGCGTGGTTGTCAGCACGAGATGGTATTGCAGGCATAATAATCGGTACACGGTCAGCATTGCTGACGCCTTTTGCTGATCTTGGCATTATTATTGTTGATGAAGAACACGACGGCTCTTATAAACAACAAGATACCCTTCGCTATCATGCCCGTGATGTTGCGGTCATGCGCGCGAATAAAGAGCAGGTTCCAATCGTACTTGGCTCGGCTACCCCTGCATTTGAAACACTGCATAATGCACAAACTGGAAAATATCATTACCTGACATTGACCCAACGCGCAGGTGTTGCCAAGCCCGCGACTCATAGCGTACTTGATATAAAAGGGCTCTATTTAGAAGGGGGACTGTCTGCACCATTGATTGCGCAAATGAGGCGACACCTCAATGCGGGTAATCAGGTAATGCTGTTCTTGAATCGCAGAGGTTTTTCTCCTGCTTTGATGTGTCATGAATGTGGTTGGATTGCCGAGTGTAATCGCTGTGATGCCTATTATACTTTCCATCAACACAGCCGAGAAGTGCGCTGTCATCACTGTGGCTCACAAGAGTCGGTGATTCATCAGTGTCATGGTTGTGGTTCAACTAATTTAGTGACCGTTGGCGTCGGGACAGAACAACTAGAGCATCAGTTACTCGAGCTATTCCCTGAATACAAAACCATTCGTATTGACCGTGACAGTACTCGCCGAAAAGGCAGCTTAGAGAGCGCGCTAGAGTCGATTCGAAAGGGTGAATATCAGATTCTCATTGGCACACAAATGTTGGCTAAGGGGCATCACTTTCCTGATGTTACGTTAGTCGGTTTGTTAGATGTCGATGGCTCTTTATACAGCAGTGACTTTCGAGCCTCAGAGCGATTAGCTCAACTGTTTATTCAAGTGGCAGGGCGAGCAGGGCGAGCGAGTAAGCCGGGTGAAGTGATTTTGCAAAGTCATCACCCTGAGCATGAGCTGTTACAAGCTCTGCTTCATCAAAGTTATGGGCACTTTGCAAAAACAGCATTGCAAGAGAGAAAATTAGCTCAACTTCCCCCTTATAGCTTCTTAACACTGTTTAGGGCAGAGGCGAATGACAATCAACTTGTTGAAGATTTTCTTCGTCAGGTTAGACACACATTAGAAGCACATCCATTGTTTGATGAATACTGTATGGTTCTTGGGCCAACACCTGCGCCACTAGCAAAGCGTGCGGGGAAATATCGCTGGCAGTTACTTTTACAAACGGAAGTGCGATCGTTGATGCAAAAGCTACTTATGAGCGCCAAACCAGCGATCAACTTATTGCCAATTTCCAAGAAGGTACGTTGGTCGATTGATATTGAGCCGCAAGACCTAAGCTAGCTCTGCAATTGAGCCGAATGTGATCTGCTACGTATTAAAAAAATGACAAACAGGCGATTTGTGAGCAGTCTCACGCTAGTTGTGCAAAATGTGTTAATCTCACCGTAACTTTATGTTTAGAAATGAATAAACTATCAGAACATAGAAAAACAAGAGTGAACGACAGTTCGCCATAACAACTTTAATTATATGCAATGCAGCATGGCTGTATACAAAGGAAAAGAGGGTTAAAAATATGGCGACAATGAAGGATGTTGCCCAGCTTGCAGGAGTCTCAACGGCCACCGTGTCTCGAGCGCTGATGAATCCAGAAAAAGTCTCTTCCTCTACACGAAAACGTGTTGAAGATGCTGTTTTGGAAGCTGGTTATTCACCAAACTCTTTGGCGCGCAATCTGCGTCGAAATGAATCTAAAACCATTGTCACCATTGTCCCTGATATTTGCGATCCTTATTTCTCTGAAATAATCCGTGGTATTGAAGATGCCGCAATGGAGCATGGTTACCTCGTCTTACTTGGCGATAGCTCACAACAAAAAAGACGCGAATCTTCTTTTGTAAATCTCGTTTTCACTAAGCAAGCCGACGGTATGTTGCTGCTTGGTAGCGATCTTCCTTTTGATGTGAGTAAAGCGGAACAGAAAAACCTGCCACCTATGGTGATGGCGTGTGAGTTTGCTCCAGAGTTAGAACTTCCAACGGTTCACATTGATAACCTCACTTCGGCTTTTGAAGCGGTGAATTACCTGACTCAGATGGGGCATAAACGTGTTGCTCAAATCTCTGGCCCGCAACATGCGGTTTTATGTCAGTTTCGTCAGCAAGGTTACCAGCAAGCATTAAGACGTGGGGGCATTATGATGAACCCAACTTATACAGCATATGGTGACTTTACCTTTGAAGCCGGTGCAAAAGCGGTGCGTCAGTTACTTGCTCTTCCAGAGCCGCCAACGGCGATTTTCTCTCACAGCGACGTTATGGCAATTGGTGCGATACAAGAAGCGAAAAAGCTTGGCCTTCGCGTTCCACAAGATCTCTCTGTGGTTGGCTTTGATGATATTCAATTTGCTCAATACAGCGATCCACCTTTAACCACTATTTCTCAACCTCGCTATGAAATTGGCCGTCAGGCAATGCTGATGATGCTTGAACTATTGAGAGGGCATGATGTACGTGCAGGATCTCGTCTATTAGAAACACACTTAGTTGTTAGACAAAGTGCTGCGCCACCTCGAGTGATGTAATTTCTTACTAAAAACTGACCGTCTAGCAGCGCATTTTGGTGCGCTGCTTCCATTTCTGTACTGTTATCCCTCATAAAACTGAATTACCATGTCTATTGAGTTTTCAACGTGATATTCCATTGTGGCAAATAAAGATTATGTAAAGCGTGGCCGAGGCGGTAAAAAGTCGACCGGCAAAAAAGCGTCGCAAAAACGCACTTCAGGAAAAAAACCTTGGCGGAGTGGGCTGATAGCCATTACTTTACTTGGCGCGTTTGGCTATGGGCTTTATACCTTAAGCAATGATCCTGAGCCTCCAGCACCAGTTGTTACTCCTGTCGCTAAACCGAAGCCGAAACCAAAACCGGCAACAGCGCTTCCTAAGCCTCCTGAGGAAAAGTGGGACTACGTCGAGTCGCTACCAAATCGCAAAGTAGAAGTTCAAGCGAAAGAGCAAGTTGTCTCTGAAATCCCATACATCATGCAGTGCGGAGCCTTTAAGCTTTCTAGTCAAGCTGAGGAGCGTAAAGCCAACATTGCGTTCCAAGGTCTTCAAAGTGAAGTAAGAAAAAAAGAGGGCAGCAGTTGGTATCGAGTTGTTCTAGGGCCGTATACACTCAAGCGTGACGCTGAACGAGATAGACACAAACTGCAACGAGCCAAGATTGAACCGTGCGCGATTTGGAAGCAAACACAGTAATATATCGGGCATCTTTGAAACAAAAAAAGGCTATTCATCTGAATAGCCTTTGTTATATCGAGCGTTTGTAATGTCACCAGAGTTATATTTCTCTAGTTGAAGTTAAGCCTTATTTTGCTTGAAATCGCTCTAAGCCATTCTTAGTCAACTGAACGTTATTATTATTTAAGTGAATGTATCCGTGGTGGCGCATTTCATTAATTATTTTTATGGGCGACCCATTTACATAGGTAGAAGCAGAGTCTAATAAACTTGCAACTGTGCTTCCTCCTGATTGATTAAGGTGACGAGCAAGAGACATATAGTCTTTATTTGTTGTGTGAGAAGGACAGCAGCCTAGCGTTTTAGTTTTCATAGTAATCCCTTATTTTTATCGTTCTTTAAAGTGATTCTCTTAAATGCACACGCTAATTAATGTTATTAAAGTCACGAATATCGTAACTACACTTTAGGGGTATGTCATGGTTATGTCAGAGTGATTTATCCCCCTGTTTTGCATGGTGTTTTATTCTTGTAAAAAGAGTATTTTTTTGTTGCAGTTTGTTTCTGTGCTTAGGGTTGCTCTATTGCCATGAGATATTCGTTCACTCTTGAAATTTGCCTTTTCGACCTCATATAAATGTATAACTCCCTAATTAAGAACAAGAGGCCCTACTCGTGACTACCATCGTATCAGTACGTCGAAATAACAAAGTTGTCATCGCGGGAGATGGACAAGTATCGCTAGGCAATACCGTAATGAAAGGTAACGCTAAAAAAGTTCGCCGCTTATACAACAATAAAGTACTGGCAGGCTTTGCAGGTAGTACTGCAGATGCATTTACTCTATTTGAGCGTTTTGAAAGTAAGCTTCAGATGCACCAAGGACATTTAACCAAAGCGGCGGTTGAACTGGCTAAAGACTGGCGCAGTGATCGAGCCCTTCGCAAGCTAGAGGCGCTTCTGGCCGTAGCTGATGAAACGGCATCGTTGATCATTACTGGTAATGGTGATGTTGTTCAGCCTGAGAATGATTTGATTGCCATTGGTTCGGGCGGTAATTTTGCTCAAGCAGCCGCGACAGCGCTATTAGAAAACACCGAATTAGACGCACTTGAAGTTGCTCAGAAATCACTGAAGATTGCTGGTGATATTTGTGTCTTTACTAACCACCACCACACTATCGAAGAACTAGAAATTCCTACTGAAAAAGCTGAATAGCGGCTGCCATTAAGTTGGATAAAGTAGCGAGATAATAAACAAAGATAGCTAGTGACACTGTTTTAAGGAAAATAATATGTCTGAAATGACTCCTCGTGAGATTGTTCACGAACTTAACCGCCACATCATTGGTCAAGACCAAGCGAAACGTTCAGTGGCCATTGCACTGCGTAACCGTTGGCGTCGAATGCAGCTTGAAGAGAGCTTGCGCGTAGAAGTAACCCCAAAGAATATTCTTATGATTGGTCCAACGGGTGTCGGTAAAACTGAGATTGCTCGTCGCCTTGCAAAACTGGCTAATGCGCCTTTTATTAAAGTAGAAGCGACTAAGTTTACTGAAGTGGGCTATGTGGGTAAGGAAGTGGAAACGATCATTCGTGACTTAACGGATGTTGCGATTAAGATGACGCATCAGCAAGCGATGGAGAAAGTAAAATTCCGCGCTGAAGAGCAAGCGGAAGAGCGTATTTTAGATGCATTGTTACCACCTGCACGTGATGCTTGGGGTGAAAATGAGAAATCAGACGATACCTCATCTAATACTCGTCAAATCTTCCGTAAGAAATTACGTGAAGGTAAGCTCGATGATAAAGATATTGAGATTGATGTCGCTGCGCCACAAATGGGTGTAGAGATCATGGCGCCTCCTGGTATGGAAGAGATGACCAATCAGCTTCAAGGTATGTTCCAAAACCTTGCAGGTGATACTAAGAAAAAACGTAAGCTAAAGATCAAAGATGCATTTAAAGCGTTAGTTGAAGAAGAAGCTTCTAAACTTGTCAATCAAGAAGAGCTTAAAGAAAACTCAATCTTTAACGTAGAGAATAACGGCATCGTATTCATCGATGAGATTGACAAGATCTGTAAACGTGGAGATAGCTCTGGCCCTGACGTGTCACGTGAAGGTGTTCAGCGTGACTTACTGCCATTGATTGAAGGCAGTACCGTGTCAACCAAACATGGCATGGTGAAAACTGACCATATCTTGTTTGTGACTTCGGGTGCTTTCCAAGTATCTAAGCCATCGGATCTTATTCCTGAACTGCAAGGTCGTTTGCCGATTCGTGTTGAACTTGAAGCGCTATCTAGTCACGACTTTAAGCGTATTTTGACTGAGCCGAAAGCGTCACTGACTGAGCAATACATTGCGTTGATGAAAACTGAAGAGGTGGACATAAACTTCACTGAAGATGGCATTACTCAGATTGCTGAAGCTGCTTGGCATGTAAACGAGACAACTGAAAATATTGGTGCGCGTCGTCTTCATACTGTTATGGAACGCTTGATGGATGAGATTTCATTTGAAGCGACAGACAAAGCAGGTACAAACTTAACGATTGATGCTAAGTACGTTAAAGATTGTTTAGGTGATTTGGTTGATGATGAAGATCTAAGCCGCTTTATTCTATAACGAATAGTTACTTACTTAGATAAGAATGAGAAAGGGTTGGTACAGTGCCAACCCTTTTTATTTCTAATTCAATAACTAAAGTTCAATAGACTAAACAGGGTAATTAGAAGCGGTAGTCTAGAGAGATAGAAAATTCACTATGGTTATCTACTGCTGCGCGTAGTCCAGACTCTTTTTCTTCCCAAGAAGTACCCATGTAGCGGTATGTACCATCAACCGATACATTTTTTGTAAGTTTATATTGAACACCAGCTTGAGCACCTAGTGTCAAATCAGTTTCACTTCCTGATTCGTTAAATGCTCTTCCCCATTCCTCACCAGATGCAGTTAGCTTGTTTTTAGTAAAGCCAGCTGTAACACCACCAAATACTGAGAATTCATTATTAATTGAGTGTACATAGTCATATGAAGCTAACCATTCTGTTTGTGCTAGCTCAGCTTTTAACCAGTCTCCATCCTCATATGAATTACTAATAATAGTATTATCACCAGTGAAATTAGCAGTTAACGTTAAGCGATGGTTCTCTTCTAGGTATACACCACCACGAACATGAAATGCCGCACCGCTAGCATCATTTTTTAGAGAGTAACCCTCATATGACAATTTTGTATTTGCAGAGTGGTAACCCAAGCCGCCACCAACAAAGTATTCAGCAGAAGTAGCGAATGCAGAAGGTGCAGAGACAGCAGCGAGTAGAGCAAGACCAATAACTTTTTTCATTTTCAAGTACCGTATAAATTGTATTTAAATAAATATTGAACACCGTTCAATTCGATGTGGCTGATTATGAACACCGTGCAATTGAAAATAAAGTTATCTCGATCATAAGCGATAGTTATCAGGCGGACGTGAGCATTAAGATGAAATAGTAAGAAAGGTGTTATTTGAAGAAGTGTTGTTGCTTTACAGGTTGAACGAGCAACGTGGCGAATATTAGGCAATAAAAAACCACCTAGAGAGAACTAGGTGGTTTAGGTAGGTGTTAACGTATTTGGCGGCTAATTAAATCATCAAAATAAAGATGATGGATAGCGCACTAATAAGCGCAGCAAAGAAGTAACAGCCTACTTTACCTACCACACCGGTATGGAATTTTAGATCGTGCATACCATGGTGCAGTCGGTGCATTGCATGCCACATAGGCAGAGCTAGCGTACCGATGATAAACAGTGCACCGATAATGCTGGTGGCAAAGGCGCTAACACGCTCATAGCTAAGAGATTCAGCGTCAATAATCCCCAGTGGTGCAAGAATACCGAGTACTAATATCGTAACTGGCGTGATCATGGCAAACCATGTACCGCCTGCGCCAAATAGCCCCCACCAGATAGGTTCATCTGAACGGTTTGGAGTCTTATTCACTGCGTAGTTATTCGTCGTCATAATAAGCTCCTTAAACGATGATGAGAACAATGAGTGAGATAAACGCAACCGCTGCCCACTGAGTTAATACAATCACTTTCTTATCAACGGTTTTACCCTTCAAGCGAATTGGCATCACTTGCGGCATCATGCTAAAGAAAGTCTGCGCGTGGAGTAGGCTACCTGCTAGCGCCACTATATTGATGGCGATAACAACCGGATTTGCCATGAAGCCAAGCCATGTTTGCCATGCATCAGGACCTTTGACCAATGATGCTAATCCAACTGTTAGAAACAGCGTAAATAGGATCAGAGGCAGTACCGTTGCTTCACGCAACATATAGAAGCGGTAGAAGGGGTGATTACTCCACCACGTACGCTTCATTTCACGAACGTAAGGTTTACGATTACTCATCCTTATGCCTCCTCTTTTTGTTTTGTTCCGTCAGGCTTTAGCATTGCAATGACAAAATCCATTGAAGATTCAATTTTGCCTTGGTTTACCGCAGCGGCAGGGTCGACGTTCTTAGGGCACACATCAGAGCAGTAACCGACAAAAGTACAACCCCAAGCGCCATTATCACCGTTGATGACCCCCATACGCTCACTCTTACCGTTATCACGGCTATCAAGATTGTAGCGATGAGCCAGTGTCAGTGCTGCAGGGCCAATAAATTCAGGATTCAGACCAAACTGAGGACACGCTGCATAACACAGACCACAGTTGATACAACCTGCAAATTGCTTGTATTTCGCCATCTGTTCTGGAGTTTGGATATTGGTACCATCTTCAGGCGTGCGGTCGTTACCAATGATGTAAGGCTTAATTGCTTCAAGACGCTCGATAAACGGCGTCATATCAACAATCAGATCTTTCTCAATTGGGAAGTTTGCCAGTGGCTCAATGGTTAGGCCATCTGGGTAATCACGTAAGAAGCACTTACAAGCAAGCTTCGGTACGCCATTGACCATGATTCCACACGAACCACAGATCGCCATACGACACGACCAACGGTAAGACAGGTCTTTGTCTAGGTTGTCTTTGATGTAACCAATCGCGTCAAGCACTGACATGGTGTCATCAAATGGGATCTCAAAAGCCTGCTTATGTGGCTCGCTGTCTTTTGCTGGGTCATAGCGCAGAATGTCTATTTTTTGAATTCGATTCGCTGGCATTACTCTTGCTCCTCTTTCTGTTTCGCTTGAGCAGCTTCCTCTGCCGCTGCTTTTTCAGCAGCTTCACCGTATAGGCGCGCTTTCGGTTGAGATTTAGTGATCGTCACTTTGCGGTAATCGATGTTTGGTGCCGCATCTTCTTGGTAGTAAGCCAATGAGTGCTTCAAGAAGTTCTCATCATCACGCTCGGTGCAGTCTTCATCCAAGCGTTGGTGAGCACCACGAGACTCTTTACGTAGAATGGCCGAATGAGCCATCGCTTCAGCAACTTCAAGACCATAGCCAACTTCAATAGCGTAAAGAAGGTCAGTGTTGAACACTTTCCCTTTATCTTTAATACCAATGTTTTTGTAACGCGCTTTTAGTTCTGTGAGTTTCTCGATCGTTGCTTGCATCAAATCTTCTTGGCGGTAGATACCACAGCCTGCCTCCATGGTGTGACCCATTTCAGTACGGATATCAGCCCAATTCTCATCACCTTCTTGAGCCAAGATGGAAGCAATGCGTTCTTCTACTGCTTTCACTTGCTTATCAATAGACTCGTCATTCCAGCCATTGAACTCTTCAGCGCGTTTAACGGCATTTTCACCAGCCACGCGACCAAAGACAACAAACTCAGCCAGTGAGTTAGAACCTAAACGGTTTGCACCGTGAAGACCAACAGAGGCACATTCACCAACGGCAAACAGACCTTTGATTTGTGTTTCACAATCGCCATTAGTTTCAATACCACCCATGGTGTAGTGAACGGTAGGGCGAATCGGAATAGGCTCTTTAGCTGGGTCAACGTTCACGTATGCTTTTGAAAGCTCACAGATAAACGGTAGACGCTCTTGCAGGTACTCTTCACCAAGGTGGCGAAGATCAAGGTGGACCACATCACCAAGAGGGTGCTTGATGGTGTTGCCTTTTTGCTGCTCATGCCAGAACGCTTGAGAAACTTTGTCACGAGGACCCAGTTCCATGTATTTGTTCTTTGGTTCGCCAACTGGTGTTTCAGGGCCCATGCCATAATCTTGCAGGTAACGGTAGCCATTTTTGTTGACGATAATACCGCCTTCACCACGACAACCTTCGGTCATCAAGATACCAGTACCGGGTAGGCCGGTTGGGTGGTATTGAACAAACTCCATATCACGAAGCGGTACGCCATGACGATAAGCCATTGCCATGCCATCGCCGGTTACGATACCGCCATTGGTATTGCAGTGATAAACACGACCAGCCCCGCCAGTTGCCAAGACAACCGATTTTGCTCTGATAGTGATTAGCTCGCCTTCTGCCATATGAATAGCAATCAGGCCTTGAATCTCACCCTCTTCAACAAGAAGGTCGACAACAAAGTACTCATCAAAGCGATTGATTTGGCTGTACTTCATTGAAGTTTGGAATAGGGTATGCAGCATGTGGAAGCCGGTTTTATCTGCGGCAAACCATGTACGCTCTACTTTCATACCACCAAAACGACGAACGTTAACTTCGCCATTTTCTTTACGACTCCACGGACAACCCCATTGCTCCATTTGGATCATTTCACGGGTTGCGTTTTTAACGAAATATTCAACAACATCCTGTTCACAAAGCCAGTCACCACCACCAACGGTATCGTTGAAATGATTGTCTAGGCTATCTTCATCCTTGATAACAGCAGCGGATCCACCTTCTGCAGCAACCGTATGGGAGCGCATAGGATAAACTTTGGAAATAAGTGCAACTTCTAGTTCAGGGTTTGCTTCCGCAGCTGCAATAGCAGTACGAAGACCAGCGCCACCAGCGCCGATGACTGCGATATCTGTGGTGATTGTTTTCACAGTTATCCTCCAGTGAGTGATTGTTATTATTGAATGCTAGGTGCGTTCTTCTTGTTGCCCCTAGAGTCTTTATATTGAGTTTAGAGTGTTGAAGTAAAACAACTTTTCGTTTACTCAGCTCAGGCCGTTTTTTAATGGCAATGTTTCAAGAGCCAAGCCAGTTTAGAAGAGCGGAATGACGAATAAATTGACTCAGTCATCCTTTTTACTCGGAAATGCAAACATGAGCATACTTATTCCACTTTGTGTGATCGATGTCATAATTTTGTCTGATTTGAACAGTGAGATATATTGATGGAATAAAAGGAGCGAAAGGATAAATTTCATTTTAGAACTCAGCGTTTATCGTTAGAATACTCAATGTGTGGCTACCTTCGTATAATCATCATCGTTAATACAAACAGAGAAAATTAAAACCATGACAGAACAAACTTGGCAACCGACTGCTTCTATTGAACAGTTAAAGCAGCGTGCAGCTATATTAGCTAAGATACGTCAGTTCTTTGCCAAGCGAGATGTGATGGAAGTGGATACACCAGCAATGAGCCATGCAACGGTGACCGATGTTCACTTGCATACCTTTCAGACCAACTTTATTGGCCCAGAATACGCACAAGGTTGTTCGCTCTATTTTATGACAAGCCCTGAATTTCATATGAAGCGTTTGTTAGCGGCGGGCAGTGGTTGTATTTATCAAATCTGTAAGTCATTTCGTAACGAAGAGAACGGTCGTTACCATAACCCTGAATTCACCATGCTTGAGTGGTATCGAGTTGGTTATGAGCATCATCAGCTGATGGATGAGATGGATGAGCTTCTTCAGCTAATCTTAGGTTGCCATCAAGCTAAGAGAATGAGCTATCAACAAGCTTTCATTGATGTTCTTGGTATGTGCCCACTTGAAGACTCAATGGATAAATTGAAAGAGGCAGCGTCCAAGCTTGGTTTAAGTGATATCGCTGAGAATGAGAAAGATAGGGATACACTGTTACAGCTTCTATTCTGTATTGGTATTGAACCTAAAATAGGTCAAGACGCCCCCGTCATGGTTTATGACTTTCCCGCTTCACAAGCGGCACTAGCGAAGATTAATAAAAAGGATGCTCGAGTCGCCGATCGATTTGAGGTCTACTTCAAGGGCATTGAACTTGCCAATGGTTTCCACGAACTGGATAACGCCAAAGAGCAACTCGCACGCTTTGAGCAAGATAATCAGAAACGCCTTGAGATGGGCCTAGCTAAGCAGCCCATTGATCTAAATTTAGTCTCTGCTCTAGAAGCGGGTCTTCCTAGCTGTGCAGGCGTTGCGTTAGGTATTGATCGCTTGGTTATGTTAGCCCTTGATTGTCAGCATATAGATGAAGTGACGGCCTTTGCGTTTCCTAGGGCTTAGGGTAGGAAAAAGAGAGGATGAAAAATAGGAGGGTAAAAGCTAGAGAGAGGTTGCCAACGCTAGCTTTTACTTTGATCAATGCTGATTGTAGTCAGGCAGAGTAACTGTGGATGTATCTTTTGTTGACTGCTGAGCAATCGATAAGTTACTTCTATAGTAATTCGCCATATTCTCTTCTATCCAAGGTTGTAAGTAGTGAGTTGGAATGAAAATACTGAGTCGTTCAATGTCTAATGGCTCTCCGTTTAAAAGCCTTGTGTCTCTTTTATCTGCAATGCCAGTAAGAATTCCAACCAGTTCGTCTTTTTCATTGTAGGCACCGCCACCACTCATGCCACCTTGTATAGCCGCATCCGTAATACTCGAAGGGCATTCTGCGTAGTTCTTGTCATTCACAAAGTTGAGATCAAGGTGATAAATACCACTACTGGTAATGACATCGCCCGTAGCATTCATACCGAATGCCTTTACTAGCTCACCAGGATACACAGACCCTAATGGAGAAAGGTTATCAAGAGTATTATCAGACTGGATGAGTGCAATATCGCAATGTGGATGATAAGCAATGACTTTGTTGTAGCTAAGCAGGGCAACGTGAGCAGCTGTTAGGCTTAGCTCATTGGTGATGGGTACACTGGTTCCATACCCTTGAAAGAGTATCGGAACACCGAGAAACTCGTAATTAATATCGGGGTGTTTCATTGCAGATTGAGTGACTCCGTTGCTGTGAACGCAGCCAGATAAAGCGATTGAGGCTAAAATAATGATAAATATCGTTCGAATAGTATGCATCTTCTCTCCTCCATGGCTCGTTGGCCTCGGATGGTTGATTTATATAGAGAAGTAATGCGCACTCTTCTTTTATTGACGTTCCATATCTAATGAAACCATAGTTGAATAACGACGAATTGACGATAGCGATGTAACAAAAGTGTGACTATTTATGAATTTATCATTAGAGGTGTGATATTGAGCCAAGAATCAATAAGGTGAAACTCAGGAGTGATGTTATCACTCCTGAAGCAAGGTCACATGTGACTTTGTGTGGTTTTTATTTGGCTGGGCGAGTATTCCATGGAGAGCGAATATCGGTTGTATCGTAAAGGTGATACTTACGATTTAACATTTGACCGCCGTCTCGTTGTAGTGGCAACCAAGAAATTCCGACGCGTTCTCGACTTGGTTTCACAGTCAGTAAGTCTAATGGGATCGAGACATAAAACCCTTTAGTGTAACTACCTTCACCGTACTCTTCTGCTGAGAGATTGGTTTTAGTAAGAAAAGCACCTGCGGTTACACCACTATCAAATTGTTTTGAGTAATCTAGGGTGACACCTATATCTTCAGTTAAGTAACGACCAGCACTGACTTTAAGTAGAGTATTATCAATCAACGACCAAAATTTAGGTTGCCAATACAGAGTTGTATGACCAGTCATGGTTCCTGTTTGTACACGGTAATACCCATCTGTCGAATCAAATTGTTGTTCTTCAGTAAATAGTCCGAAGGTTGAATCAGGATCACGCTGTACAACGTAGTTAACGTCGGCACCAATTGCCCAGTTTTTGCCAAATGGGCGATACACGACTTCTGTACCCACACCAGCAAACATAGCCTCTAAATAACCACCATAAGCTTGGGTATAAAAGCTCTCTTGGTAGCGATCGAAATGAGTGAGTTGCAGGTTATCAATCCGCAAGAATTCATCATAATATTGACGAGAAAGTGTGCGGACACGTTTTAAGTCAGTACCATCGGGTGGAACCGCATAATTAAATTTATCATAGTTATCTATTAGGTTTGCATAGACACTACCTGAAGCGCGCCAGTTTTTACCAAAATCGTAGCTAGCATCAGCGCTAATGCCCACGGCATAGAGATAGAAATTTTCTGCCCCGCCAATAGACTGTTGAAGAACCGGCGAGAAGCCGTAGTAGAATGGGTCTTCTAGATCGGCTTTAACATTTTTACCTTGATTGGTGGAGCTTTTGCTATAGCTGGCATCTTCAAAACTCGCATCAGGGTAGTCGTTGTCTGCAACGCGCTTAAAAGCGTTCGCGTTGACAACGGTTTCTTGCATTGGCTGGTGGTGAGCGGTATCAATAATATGGTAGCTCTTTGCATCAATACCGCTATTCGCAATAGAAAGCGCAGCGCGATGGTGGGCTTCGTTCGCATCGCGATATTTTACGGGTTCACCTTCAATAATAATTTCACTATCATCTTTAGAGATACGTAATTCTCTGTAACCGGCGACTTGCGCGACTTCTTCGGTAAGTGCGATCCATTCTTGTTCACTCAGCTCATCACGGCTTTCCACTTGTTTATAGGTAGGTTTAGGCTCATCTACCCAGTTGGATTTTAGGCTCGATAAGTTGGTAGCCATCGTCAAGCCTGCTGTAAAGGTATTCCCTCGTTCATAGCTTAAGCGCAGGTCCGCCCAATCAGTTAACCCGTAAACAACACCAAAGTTCCAAGGGGTGGCTACTGTAATGTCGGTTTTTCCATTAGTAACAGGATAGTCACTACTATAATCGTTACCGTCGTACTCGACTTTTAATCGCAATGGCTCATAAGGTGTTTGGTATTCAACTCCACCAAATAAAGATACACAGCCTGCAAACATTCTGTGTAGATCAACGCTACCTCCACTTCCTTTAAAAGTAGTATCACGGCCACAGTCGACAGATAAAGACTTATCTCCAGCGAGGTTAGCGCTATTGCCTAGGTAGCCCCAGCCAACACCTAAAGTTACGTCTAAAGGACCGACTTGTTTACTTGCCGCGACAAACTCACCGTCAAAAAGACCGGTACCACCAAAGTCGCGTACACCAACGGATAGCTCTGGTAACCAATAGCTCTCTTTGATTAGACGAACCTTAGCATCCATTGATTTATCTGTGTATTTTGTATCACCACTAAAACCAGGATCAGAACTATAAAGCATGTCATGAACTTGGGTGTAGCGAATGGTTGCTTCTAACCAAGGAAAGAGTTGTAGGGTAGCGGTATAATGAAGGTATTCGTCATTGTTGGTTGAAGCTGCGCTAAACTCACCTTCTTGCATCATACGGGCAGTAGGCATTTGAATTAATCCAACACCACCAAAATCAGTGTAGGAGTGTTTTAGTTTTGGGGGACTAAATTCGTCGGCAATAGTAGGTGAGGTAAGTGCGTAACTTAGAACCCCAAGTGGTGTTAACCAACGGAGTGATGTCGTATTCATGGGATTCTTCATAATGGGTGTTTGTGCGTCAATAGCTCTAGAATTAACTGATTAGTGTCTTTATTTGTGTTGGTTTTGCTACTTACTGTATTTAGCGGCATCGGAACATAAATGATGGCTCCCGGCGCAATATTGTGAAATTGATGATTCCAGTAAGCAATAGGGTATTCTAACGTGATCCCATCAGGTTGAATTACCCATACAGTGCTCACACCAACAGCTTCGAGTTGAGCTACTTCTAGATAGTCAACGGCACTTTTTCGTGGGTACCAAGTCAATGTTTTAGGTTGCTTTACATGACCTATTACTTGTACCGTCTTTTTACTTTCTATATCTGTGAGGAATATTTGATAGTTCCCCGGAAGTCGAGGGTTTTGAGCAGCAACTAAACGGGTTGTATCTGGGTCGAGAGTTGTAAATATTCGAGATGAAAATTGCCATTGCTGGATTTGCTGTTCTAATGCTTGCCAGTGTGGTTTTTCTTCCCCCTCAGCGGTCAATAGCTGTTCTTTTATTGATTTTAGAGTCTCATCTTTTAAATTGAATGGAGAGTTTTTGTCAAATAATCGAGACTCTAACCAGTTAATATCCATTAAACTGAATTGGTAGTGGTTAGTAGCTGCCATTACAGCTCCGTCTAACCTTGGTGCTTGATCAAACGTTAAAGTAATAGACTCACGCTGGCTATGCTGAACTTCAACTATTGACTCAGAAGCTATCGCATAGCCAGTTAAGCTTATTAATATCGTTAAGTTGATGATCCATGAAGCGAATAGTGTCTTCATTGTGTTATTTCCTGCTGGTAAGGCTTGGCAATAGTAAGTTTGAATGTAGCGCTATTTGGGATCACCGTTTGTTCACTAGAAATGACTTCCCCTGAGCTGGGATCAAGCCAGTAATGGTTGTTTGACTTGTGTTTGATCACAGGTATAGAGACGATCTCTTTTACATGCAGCAATATTCGTTTTTCAAATGGCAGCTGTTTCTCTACTTCACCAATGACTTCAAATCGAGACTGTGCTTCATACTCAATGTGGTAACCCGGTTGCCAACTAATTGTGTATGACCAGTGATGTGGTGTTGTCGGCAGGTGCAGCCCCCGAGCTAAAGGATCGGTTTTATCAGCTTTTATCGATATTAAATTTGTGTTTGGGAAGTTAGCTGTTTTTGTAACTCGACCTGCTTGGGTCACAATCATCTCATTGTTTGCTGATAACCATTTTAGTGCTTGAGGTTCCTGTATTACTCCTGACTCTACCCAAGCTAAAACGACGAGAGCTTGAGGGTTATTACCAAACTCGATGATTTGGCTAGCATAAGGAATATCATTTACTTGGTTTTGAGTTAACGTCGCGGGTTCATGACCAAAGAGAGCGAGTGAAAAGGAGTCAGACAAGTCTTGGGAACTTTGTGTGCACCCAAACAGTATAAGGAAAGGAGCTAGAAGAAGCAGTCGAATTGCAGTTTTCATGCTAGAGAACGTCTTTTAAATAAGATGAATGAAAAAACAACCGCCGAAGCGGTTGTTTTAAAGGCTCTGATTAGCGAGATACAGTGACTGACGTCGTTGTACCTGAACCAGAGTTACTTGCTGCAACAACAACACCAGCTACAAGTGCGCCAGTTACTGCAACAGCTGTTGGTGCGACAGTACCAACAGCAGCAGTAGCTGCATTTGCACTACCAGCAGCAGTGCCAGTCGTTGTTGTAGTTTCAGCAGCCATTGCTGCACCGCTGAAAACGACAGAAGTTAAAAGCGCGATAGCTGTTTTCTTCATTGGATATCTCCGTTATGTCATTTATTCAATATTCAAATTTCAATGAATATACCCATCTATATAAAAATAGGCGCGACTACAATATAGATAAAGGTAAATAAAGTAAATTGTAATAATTAAATATAGACTATATTTATCTCTTTAATTGTAGTGGGATTGGTTAGAATATTAAAACACGAGCGACATTTACATTTAGTAACAATATTACACCACTTAACATGTTTGCTATAAGATATTGGAATAATCGATATTCCAAAAGTGAGTTATGACTTATTACTGACTAAGGTTAAACTTTACCATCCAAGAGTTGATATTGAATCAGTGTCTCAAATTCGCAATACAGTGTCGTTTAATGCTTATTTACTATTGACCTTTCTTTCGTTTATTGGCCTGAAGTGGCTGTGTTATCAATGTAGACTTATTTTGGTTAATTTCTAGTCTCCCATCGGTTGCTATACGCCTGTATCAAGGACTTTATTACTTTTATATATATCGAAATCATGATGTATTCGATGTGCGATATATATATGTTGTTATTTTGTTAATTAATGTTGGTTGTCAGTGTTACTGATAAAGTGGTTATTATAATTGTTTTGACGGAAAAATTAACTTTATGGATAATCGCCGGGTTTTAACGGCAGACTGCTTATGGATCGAGCTGTTATTAATATATAAATAGCTTTGATTTATACGTAGTGTGGTTTCGTTTACCAATGGGCGGTAGCATGTTTAATATGTTTTGTGGTTGCAATGTCATCTAATTTTAATATAAATGCAAAAAAGAAGGCTCAGGGCTCTTTTATTACTCTCCTGTCTATTTTTATTGTTGGTTGCTCTTCTGCACCGCGGGAAATAACAGCCAAAATACCATTATTGGAAAATCAAGACGTCATGATGAACTTCTCGTTAGTCGACGAACAGTACTGGTCGATTTTTGAGAATGATGTAATTACTCAAATACAGTATCAAACTAAGATGGCTCAACTCGATACGAGTTATACGTCAGCTCTTGGATTACACTGCCGCACATTAACGTATCAGTCTCCATTAAAGGACAGTTCGGTGATCAACCGAGTAGTTTGTCGAGAGGGTACACAAACAGAAAATGCTTCGCCTTGGTATATGACCAATGCTCTTGTTGAAGATCACACCCTGCTACATAACTCTCAGTTAAGTGGGGTGCAATAATATGATGCTCAATCGTTTAGCTAGAGCAGCGCTTTCAATCATGACTTGTATTTCATTCGCAGCGAGTGCCATGGATGCTACCCAGTATCTTCAAGCACAAAATGCGATGCAGATGAGTTCTTCAGAAGTGCCGACAAGTGCTGCTACGACGCAAAGCAGTGACATGGGTACCTACAGCGCTACCAACCGTGAAAACCTTGTTTTACCGGGTGAAACTGATGTTCGAAAGCTGCTTCCTTCATCAGGTGAAGATCTTCCGCCACCTTACGGTGCGAACTTATTTGCTGGTGGCTATGAAACAGAACGTGTCGATGGTCTAAATGATAACTACCTTATTGCTGCGGGTGACAAGATTAATCTGTGGATTTGGGGGGCGGTTACTTATTCCAACGTTGCAACCGTAGACAACCAAGGCAACATCTTTATTCCTGAAATTGGCCCAATCTCAGTACTAAATGTGCCAGCGAGTCAAGTTAATCAAGTAGTAACTTCTCGCATCAAGCAGGTGTATACCAACAACGTTAGTGTGTACGTGAATTTGCTTACATCTACCCCTGTTAGTATTTATCTATCCGGCCCAGTGATTCGCCCTGGTCAATATGCAGGTATGGCATCAGATAGCGTACTGTATTTTCTTAAGCGTGCAGGTGGTATTGACCCTGAACGTGGTAGCTACCGTGAGATAGAAGTCGTTCGTCAAGGTGATGTCATCGCCAATATCGATCTCTACGATTTTATTCGTAAGGGTAAAATGGTCAATGTACCGTTTAAAGATGGCGATGTGATCTTGGTTAAGCCTCAGAAATCAGCGGTAACGGTTGCTGGCGGTGTACGTAACCCATTTCGTTTTGAACTTGAAGAAAAAAAGACAACCGGTGAGCAGCTTTCATATTACTCTCGCCCATTAGCGAAGATAAGCCACGTAGGTGTTATTGGTAACCGTCCTGAAGGGCCTTTTTCACTCTACATGACAGCTGATGAGTTCAACCAGTTTGAACTCAGTGATGGCGACAAAGTGATCTACAACGATGATCTGCATGCGCAAGTGATTGATGTACAGATCTCTGGTAGCTATTTAGGCCCTTCGTATTTCACAGTGAAAAACAACACGCGCCTTCATGATGTACTTAACTACATTCCAGTAGAGCCTGATCTTTCTAACTTTGGTTCTATTTACGTGTTGCGTAAAAGTGTGGCAGAAAAACAAAAAGAGATGATCAATGACTCGCTTGAGCGTTTGGAGCGAAGTGTATTTACCGCGCCAGTAGGCTCAAGTGGTGAAGCTGCTATTCGAGCTAAAGAAGCTGAACTCGTTTTAGCCTTTACTGAGCGAGCAAGAAGAATAGAGCCACTAGGTAAAGTGATTGTGTCTGAAAAAGGCAATGTCGCCAATATTCTTCTTGAAGCGGGTGACCAAATTATCATTCCTCGTAAAACCGATTTGATTCAAGTCGGTGGTGAAGTGTTAATGCCTCAGGCGGTGGTCTATAACCCTAAAGCCTCTATTGATGATTATATCGCTTGGGCTGGCGGCTTTAGTGAACGAGCAGAAGATGAACGTATTGCCGTGGTTCGTGCTAACGGAATGGTTGTATTTGATAGTAAAGCAACGATTCAACCTGGTGATCAAGTGTTGGTTATGCCAAAAGTCGACGTGAAGACGATGCAAGCGGTGAAAGATATTACTCAGATTATCTATCAAATCGCTGTCGCAGCGAACGTTGTTCTTAACTAATCACCTTACAAAAAATTAAGCCGAATAAATTATGGCAAAAGTAATTCAGCGCTCGAACCTGCAAGTTTGGGGAGATGTCATATTCGCCATCTTCCTAAGAGAGATAAAGAGCAAATTTAATGACAAGTTTGGTATTGCTTGGTCAGTGATATCACCTCTTGCTTTTATCTTCATGTTAGCTTTTATTCGTGGGTTAATGGATGGCGGTGAGACTCATGGAGTCCCAACCTTCTTCTTTATGGTTTACGGGTTATTGCTTGTTCAGTTGTTTCTTGGCGTAGTAGGTTCAGTCTCAAGTGCAATTAAAAAGAACAAACCGCTGTACGCTTTTAGGCAGGTTCAGCCAATTAGTTCCGTAATTGCTATTTCAGCCTTTGAAATTCTATCAAAATTGTTTGTTCTGCTCATTATTGGAGTGATCAGCTACTACCTAAATTATGAGGTTATGGTGTATGACCCACTAAAGCTCATTCTTAACTTTTTCCAAGTAGGCCTACTAGCTACATGTATTGGTTTGCTGTTTGCATTATCAAGTTGCTTCGTTCCTGAAATTGATAAATTACGAACGTTAGTTATGCGACCGATATTTTTCATCTCAGGGATATTTTTCAGTTTACAAGATATTCCCAGGGAGTTTTGGCCATATCTTACTTGGAATCCTTTATTGCATGCTGTTGAACTAACTCGGTTTGCTGCTTACCCGCATTATGGTGATGCCGGTGTAAGTAGCTTTTATTTGAGCCTGTGCACTTTAATTGCCTTGTTTTTTTCGTTGGCGTGTTACCAAATTAGTTGGAAACAAGCGATTAGTCGCTAGTTCTTTATCTTTATTATGATTGAACAAAAATATACAGATTTTAAGAAATCTCTTTCTAAAGAAGAACTCAATAATATTGATTTTCTTGTTGCAAAAGCAGAGCAAGTTGAAGCGGCAGATCCTGAGCTTTCAACGCAGATACTCAAGCAAGTAAAAGCATTAAGAGATGCTAGCTCAAAGAATCAATTACGAACTATAGATAAGAAGTCTAATGCTCTTCCTACACCAATAAGTTCAAAAAACGTAATCATGAGAGCGGCCGAAAAAACGCCAAAGTTGATTCGTTTTTTTATTCGCTCCCCTAGGTTATTTGCTAAGCGATCAGTTGAGGTCATCAGTCAGCAAGCGACAATAGCTTTATTAGTGAAATCTCCGTTTGTCGCGTTAGTCGTTCTTCCAAGTTTATTATTTACTGCCTACCAAGTTTTTTGGGCTAGTGAGCGATACCAGAGCCAGGCCCAAGTCATTGTTCAGCAGCCTGATGGCATGGCAACAATGGATGCTTCAATGGCCTTATTAACAGGCCTTGGAGTTAGCAATACTGGTGTGTCAGATACAGAACTAGTTAAAGCATATATCTATTCAAATGACATGCTTCAATACTTGGACACGAAACTCGATTTACGTGGGCACTATAGCCAAGGATCAATAGATTTTTTTAGTGGTATGGCTGAAGACGAGAGCAAAGAAAAATTCTTAGAGTTTTATCAAAAGCACCTTGAGGTTTACATCGACAATAAATCTCAGGTTGTACATATCTATAGTCAGGCTTTTGAATCAGAAGTCGCGCATTTATTAACTCAAACGATTGTTGATCGTGCTGAATGGTTCATAAACTCGATTGGTCATCAATTAGCAGAAGCTCAGTTAGAATTCATTAAAAACGAACATCAAATTGTAGAAGACAAACTCGAATCAGCGCAAAAGAAACTGCTGCAATTTCAACAACGATACAATCTATTAGACCCTATGGCTGAGGGGTTAGCAATGCAGCAAATTACTTATACCCTCGAAGGCCAAATCACAGCAAAAGAAGCTGAGTTAAAAGGGCTCAACAACATTATGAGTCCAATTGCGCCTCAAGTTGTTCGTGTGAAAAATGAATTAAGTGCTTTAAAAACTCAGCTTAAACGAGAGAGAAGTAAGCTTTCAGAAGAGAACGGTATTGATATTCCCGTTAGTGAAATTTTAGCTAATTTCACGGACCTAAAAATCAAAATGGAGCTGGCTCTACAAGCGTACACTTCGTCTCAAGTGTCACTTGAAAAATCAAGAATCGAAGCTTACCGACAACTGAAGTATCTAGTTGTTGTCGAAAGCGCAACGATGCCGGAAGAAAATCAATATCCCAAAGTATTTTATAACGTGAGCCTTTTTATACTCCTCTCTGCAATCACGTTTGCCATTGGACGGATCATTTACTTAGTCATTAGAGAGCTTAAGTAAATTTGAATTAGTACTTTATAAGAATATACAAATTTAATGTTTTATCGCCTTGGCTTAAGCAAGGTGGTAAGTCTTTGTTATACCCATAAAATGAGTAACAATCGTTCAGGAGGCAATATGCAAAAGGTTCTAGTTGTTTTTGGTACACGTCCGGAAGCCATTAAAATGGCTCCAATTGTTGAAGAGTTTCAAAAATCTAATGAAGTAGATGTTCGCGTGTGTGTAACTGGTCAACACCGTGAAATGCTTGACCAAGTACTCGATCTTTTTGATATTAAACCTGAATATGATTTAAACATCATGAAGAAAGGGCAGGACTTAACGGATGTAACTACTGCTATTCTAGATGGTCTTAAACCAGTATTTGAAGATTTCAAACCAGATCGAATTATGGTTCACGGAGATACAGCCACTTCTTTTGCAGCGACACTTTCGGCTTATTATCACCAAGTTGCAGTCGGTCATGTTGAAGCTGGTTTACGTACTGGTGATATTTATTCACCCTGGCCAGAAGAAGGCATGCGACGTTTAACGGGCAGTATTGCTGATCAGCACTACACACCAACAACAGGTTCGTTAAAAAATCTGATTCTTGAGAATATTGCCCCTGAAACCATTTTTATTACGGGCAATTCAGTTATTGATGCTTTAATTGAAGTTTCAGATCGCATTGATAGTAGCATGGTTTTACAAGCGAAATTTAAAGCGAAATTTGATTTTATTGATGAAAATAAAAAGCTGATTTTGGTTACAGGCCACCGCCGTGAAAACCATGGTGACGGATTTGAACGTATTTGTAAGGCACTTAGTAAGCTTGCCCAACGTGATGACGTGCAGATTGTTTACCCTGTGCATTTAAACCCGAATGTTCAAGAGCCAGTTAAACGCCACTTAAGTGATTTAGATAATGTTCACCTGATCGATCCGCAAGACTATCTACCATTTGTTTACTTAATGAAGCGATGCTATCTAATTTTAACAGATTCAGGTGGTATTCAAGAGGAAGCCCCATCACTTGCCAAACCAGTACTTTGCATGCGCGATACAACAGAACGCCCAGCAGCAGTAAAAGCGGGAACAGTCAAACTGGTAGGTACTTGTGATGAATCTATCTACAGTGAAGTAGTGAATCTATTAGATAACAACATCGCTTACTCAATGATGAGCCATGCTAACAACCCATACGGTGATGGGCATACTTCAAAGCGTATTCTGCAAGCTGTACTTGGGAACGATATTTCAATGTCGCTCTTTATCGATCAGTCGTTGCACGTAGCCTAATTAATTATATTTTCCTATTAAAAAATCTCAGAGATTATCATGAAATTTGAAACTATTTCAGTTATTGGCTTAGGCTATATTGGCCTGCCTACTGCAGCGGTTATTGCGAGTAACAACATTCGTGTTGTTGGTGTAGATGTAAATCAAAATGCTGTAGACACCATCAACCAAGGTAAAATCCACATAGTAGAGCCGGGCCTTGAAGAGTTAGTTAACACGGCGGTTAAAGAAGGTTATCTATCTGCTCACACTGCGCCTCAGAAAGCTGACGCGTTTCTTATGGCGGTTCCAACGCCATTTAAAGGTGAAGATTACGAGCCTGACTTAAAATATATTGAAGCAGCTTCAAAATCGTTGGCCCCTCAACTGGAAAAAGGCAACTTAGTTGTTCTAGAGTCTACTTCTCCAGTCGGCGCAACGGAAAAAATGGCAGCATGGTTACAAGAAGCTCGCCCTGACTTAAGTTTTCCTCAAACCGTTGCTGAAGGCGAAATTGCGGATGTTCTAGTTGCTCATTGCCCTGAACGTGTACTGCCGGGCCATGTAATTCGCGAGCTAGTTGAAAATGACCGTGTCATTGGTGGTATGGATCAAGCGAGTACTGACGCTGCAACAGCGGTATACAATCTGTTTGTTCATAAAGGGAACTGTATTGCTACGACAGCTCGTACTGCAGAAATGGCGAAGCTAACAGAAAATGCCAGCCGTGATGTGCAAATTGCGTTTGCCAATGAACTTTCGATGATTTGTGATAAACAAGGCATCGATGTATGGGAACTGATTGAACTTGCGAACCTTCACCCACGTGTCAATATTCTTCAGCCTGGCGCTGGCGTAGGCGGTCACTGTATCGCAGTCGACCCTTGGTTCATTGTGAACCAGAACCCAGAAGAAGCTAAGCTAATCCACCAAGCGCGTAAAACAAACGATGGCAAGCCACTTTGGGTTATCGACAAAATAGAAGCAGCGGTATCACACATTGAAAAACCGACGATCGCTTGTTTAGGCTTAGCCTTTAAACCTGATATTGATGATTTGCGTGAAAGTCCTGCACTTGATATCACCAAAATGCTAGCCAAGAAGGGTTATAACATTCTGGCTGTTGAGCCAAATATTGAAACATTACCAAAAGAGTTTAGCGCTTTGGAAAATGTTCAATTAGTTGACTTAGAAACGGCTAAAGCGAATGCAGATATAGTGGCTGTTTTGGTTAAGCATAAAGAGTTTGTTGGGGGAAGCTACCCCCTAGGAACTATAGATGCAGTGAACGCATAATACCTGAGAGTATAGGCAAGACATTTAAAGTAGTCGCGATATCTTTTAAAGGTATCGCGACTAATTGTATCTACCGTAACTTACTCTTTATAGCTTTATTTATATTTTACTATATAGCGGCCATTCAAGGTCTAATGATATTAAAAATTATGAAAAACAGTACGACTAGAATTGAAAAGAAAAAATTGAAGAAAATAAAAAACACTGAAACTATATCAGTAGACTCATTGGAATTAATGCTAAGAAAAGTAGTAGAAGAGAAAATATCCGCAACACCTGAGAATAATAATAGCTCTCAGGAAGTTGTGAATGAAGAGTTAAGATCTCTAAAGGAGCAGCTTGAAGAAACAACTGAAAAGCTAAGAGAAGCTAGACTAAAATACAGAGATGTTACCAAGACTAACGCTGAACTAAAGACTTTAGTGGACTCTACAGGTTGTAATAACCTTGAAGACAATGAAAAATTAGATGCGTTGAAGAAAAATTTTGATGATACAAGTGCAAAATTTAATGTTGCTAACACTAAAGTCAAATCTATTGAACTTATCAATAATGAATGCAAGAGAGATAACTTAAAAATAAGAATTGAAGTCTCAGATAAGAATATGGAGATCGAAAAGCTTCATCGAGAGCTTTCTATAGAGCGCGACAAGTTGATGAAAGTAAAAGATCACCTGTCATATAAGTTAGGTAATGCATTGGTACAGTCGTTGAAAAGTTGGAAAGGGTTTTATCAGCTTCCAGGGCGATTAGTATCAATTGGATCTATTGCATTAGAACGAAAAAAATCTCTGAAAACTCACGGGCAAACAGTTGTTTCAGAGTTGCCTTTGATTAGAAGTGAAGATCATGACTCTGAATTAAAGATTTATCGTGAAAAATTACTTCAACTTCCGAAAGTGACTAAAGCAACAAAGCTTAAAAAGTTAAAAGTTGCCACAGTAATGGATCAATTCACATTTTCTTCTTATGACCCTGAAGCAACGTTATTCCAGTTAACTCCAGAAAATTGGCTAATTGAAATTAGTGAATTTGAGCCTGATTTCTTGTTTATTGAATCCGCTTGGCGAGGAAAAAATGATCTTTGGGGAAGTAAAGTTGGACATACTTCGCAAGAGCTTGTTGGTATCGTAGATTGGTGCAATAAAAATAAAATTCCCACACTGTTTTGGAACAAAGAAGATCCAATACACTTTGAAACTTTTTTAAATACTGCAAAACTATTTGACCATATATTCACAACAGACATTGATTGCGTAAGTAGATATAAAAAATCATTAGGGCACAATAATGTCTTCTTTTTACCTTTTGCCGCTCAACCAACAGTTAATAATCCAGTAGAAAAATATCAAAGGAAGGATAAGCTATGTTTTGCGGGTGCATACTACGTAAAATATCCAGAGCGTACTAAAGATCTTAATAATTTTGTGATTAATCTGCCTGAATTTAAAGATATTGAAATATACGACAGAAACTTTGGGAAAGATGATCCTAATTACATGTTCCCTAAAGAATTTGATCCATACATAGTTGGAACATTAGCTTATGAAGAAATTGATAAAGCGTATAAAGGATATAATTACGCAATCAATTTGAACTCTATAAAGCAATCACAATCAATGTTCGCGAGACGAGCTTATGAGCTATTAGCATCAAATACCATAACAGTGAGTAACTTTTCTCATGGCCTAAGGTTGTTGTTTGGTGATCTGGTGTTTACAAGTGACTCTGGCTCGGAAATTGTACGCCGCCTAGAAGAGTTTACTGGTAGTGAACTTCAGCTTAAGCAGTTTAGGCTTGAAGCCTTACGTAAGGTGATGTCAGAGCATACCTACCAAGATAGAATTAACTATATTTACAGCAAGCTTTCTAACAGTGAAAAGCTCACATTGTTGCCTAATATTAAAATTATATCTTATGTGAAATCTCAAGAGGAACTAGACGCTATCCTTGAGTCATTTGAAGCTCAAACTTATATGTATAAGACAATTTCGGTCATCTTATCAGGCTTTACACTGCAAGATAATGTAATTGAAAATCAACGGATAAGCGTACTAACAGCAGAAGAGGCGAGTAAGTCTTGCCTGTTAGAGTTAGTCGAGGAAGAAGACTGCTGGTTAGGTGTAATGGTTGTTGAAGACTTTTATGGGGAGAATTACTTAACTGATTTAGCATTAGCCACACGTTATACCAACCATAGCATAATTGGTAAAAAAGCGTTTTACCGATGGGATAATGGGCTTCATGTTAGTTATCCAAACGCAGAATATAATGAAACTAGCGGTTTAACGTTAAGACATGCGATAGTCGATAGCACTCTATTAGAAAAACAAACATTGCGTGAGTTTATATCGACGTTATATACATGGAAGCACAACTCCTCGCAATTTGGTATTGATAGTTTTAATTACTGTATGGACGGTAGAGGGGAGTGTGAAAGTCTAGCTGAATTTAACAATATTGCCTGTATTAATAAAGGGGCTTCATTACTAGATTTGCAAACTCAGGCTGAGGCTATGAAGCCTTCAGAGGAAGATATTAGCTCTCTTAAAGCCATCTCCCCTGAGCAGATGTTATCACTAATTAAACCTATTAAAGGAAGCCAGTGTGTAGCTCAGCTACGTAATGATAAGTTGCAGGTATCCTCTCAAATCCCTGATGGAAAACATGAGTATTGGTATTCCAATAGTGATTTTAAACTCAAAGATATAAATGCAAACGGTAGTAAAGCTGTTATGCATTTAGAAACAACACCGGGTCTGAATTTACAGGTAGTGTTGCTCTTCTTAGATGCTAATAAAGAGCGCTTATCTCATACGATATTCCCGGCTAATAAAAATAGTGAAATTACCATACCTGAAGGGACTCATTATATTCGTCCTGGGCTTCGAGTTTATGCATCGGGTATAGCTGAGATCAGTAATCTATACTTGGAAGCAAAGCCTGTTCAAGTTCCAGAAAAAGTGGCTTGTAGCGACTACCTGTTGTTGACGAATAACTACGCAAGTTATGACGACCTATATAAAAATGGATTCGTTCATAGCCGAGTTAAAGCCTATAAGGAACATGGATTAAAGTGTGATGTATTTAGGTTTAAGCCTGATCTCAATGTCTCTTATCACGAGTTTGAAGACATAGATGTGGTTACTGGAGGGCGTGAAGTTTTAGAGTCTCAATTAAGTAACCATAAATACAAAACCATTATGGTGCACTTTCTAGACGCAAAAATGTGGGAAGTATTAAAACACCACATTCATGACACAAAAGTGATTGTATGGTGTCATGGTTCTGATATTCAGTCGTATCGACGTAGAGAGTTCTTGTATGAAACTGAAATTGAAACACAAAGAGCGAAAGAAATCGGCGAAAAAAGAGATAGTTTTTGGCAAACTCTTTTAGAGGATATGCCAAGAAATCTGCATATGGTATTCGTATCTCAATATCTAGCGACCTGTGTAGAAGAAGACTTAAACCTAAAGTTGCCTAAAGATAAGTACAGTATTATATCTAACCCTATTAATACCGATAAGTTTAACTATATTGCTAAACCTGTAGAGCAACGAAAGAAAGTTTTGTCTATTCGCCCATACGCTTCAAAGGTTTATGCTAATGATCTCTCGGTGAAGGCGATCTTGGAACTAAGCAAAGAACAATTCTTTAACGAGCTTGAATTTAGATTGGTTGGAGATGGTCCACTATTTGATTCTACGTTAGAGCCACTGAGCCAATTTGATAACGTAATTATTGAAAAGCGATTCTTAAACCATAATGAGATAGCAGAATTGCATAAGGAGTATGGTGTTTTCTTATGCCCTAGTCGTATGGACACACAAGGTGTGTCTAGAGATGAGGCTATGTCGTCTGGACTAGTACCTGTGACTAATGCGGTAGCAGCCATTCCAGAATTTGTAGATGATAAAATCGGTTACCTGAGTAATGAAAATTGCTATTTAGGTCTAGTCAGTGCCTTGAAATCACTATATGAAAATAAAGAAGAATTTATAAGTATGTCAAAACTTTCATCGCAACGAGTATTAAATAAAACTTCTAATAAAGTTATTACCACCGAAGAGATTACTCTAATTGAAACAATGTCCGTTGAAGCTGTAGATAAGGATTAGAAATGAAAGTTTTTATTTACGGTGGTTGTGTTAGTCGTGATATTTTTAATTACATGGATGAGTCGAAATATGAAATATCAGGGTATTATGCAAGAAGTTCTTATGCTAGTTCATTTTGTACTGAAAAAGTTATTGATAAGTGGAGTGAAAATATAAGCTCTAACTTTCAACGGAGAATGGTAGAGAGTGATCTAGGAAAGTTACTAGAGTTTAACATCGTCAACTCTGAGTTTGATATTATTTTATTGGATTTCAATATGGAAAGGCATCCATTGTTTATGTTTGATGATGGTAGTAGGTGTACGTTAAGTACTGAACTTAGAAGTGGAGGGTTTAACCATAAGGATAATAATGGAAGAATTATTCAACCTTTTACTGATGAAATGTATGAACTATGGGAAGAGGGTTGGGTTAAATTTATAGATCTGGTCGATTCTATAGGTGTTAGAAATAAGATAGTAGTTAATAAGCTGCAATGGACATATGAAATAGATGATAACCTCTCAAATTTAAATGATTTAAGCCATGATGAGACGAAAAGTGCGAAAGGTTTTATTTCTGAAGTATGTTCTAGTGTAAGCGGATTTATTTCGTCGAAGTCAAATGAAAAAGTCACTAATTTTGATGCTTTAGGGGGGAGGGAGTTTTCCGATAAATTTACTTTTGAATATATAAGGGAAACTAACCTTTACTTAAATAAAATATATAAAAGGATATCTTACGACCTCAAAGAAGAGCAGTTCTTATCTGTGAGTGATAATAATAACATTGCATCGAGATTACATAGGTGGGGCTTGAGTCCGTTTCATTATGTTGATAGATATTATAATGAGCTTTCACAAAAGTTATTGATATTATCAGAACGCATGAGTAGCAATGTTCAGTCTCGTAAATTATACTTCCCTATTAATAATAGTGAGTCAGTATTCAATACCTTAGAGCCAATAAGTCAATCGGAATTATTGGGAAGTAATAATAATGAATTTAGAGTGAGTAATAAAAAATACGGATTTACATATCACTACTACTCAATTGATGACTTTAAATTTAAGTTTAATGGAGGTAGTGGACTTCACTCTATATATGTAAATGATAATCCTCTTGAAATACTTATTTCTAACGGTGAGTCTCAAGAATGCAACCAAGATGCAGTGCTGTTTTTTACTTCTGCGATAACAAAAAGAACTAGCATCAATGAACCATACTTCAATGGATATAATTATGCAAAAAGCTCTGACAGTCTCTGTGTGATGATTGCAGATCCTGTAATGAGAAAAAGCGAAGAAATAGCTACGGGGTGGTATAATAATTTATTGGACTTTGATGTAATTAGTACAATAGAAATAGTAATTGAGGTTATTTCTAATTATTACAGAACTGAATTTATTGCAGTAGGTGGTTCTGCCGGTGGGTTTGCAGCTCTTAATTTTGGGGCAAGGTGCAAACAAATAAATAAATGCTTTGTTTTTGGACCTCAGACTGATCTGCTCCAATATCACAAGAAATCTGTTTCAAGGTACTTCAAAGTTGCCTTTTCCATGGATATTGATATTGATGACTGTAATAATAAGTCGTTGTTTGAACGTTGGAATGTAGAGCCTAATCTATCTGAAATATATGGGAGTACTAGTGTTAAGCCTAAAGTTGTGTACTTGGTTAACGATTCAGATTATGTACACTTAAACAATCATGCAGTCCCATTTATTTCTGGAGCATACTCTAAGATAGATAATACAGTTCGAAAAACTATCACTCCGGAGTTATTGTATATAAAATGTAGTTGGGGGAAGGGGCATATTCCTCCCAATAAAGAGCTTATTTATTCAGTTTTAGATAGTATTATCACTACCGGAGGTATTATCGAATCAGAAAAAATCATTGATGATGTGGGTGCGTTGAACAGTTTAACAAATAGAAGCGAAAATATTTTTGATGAATTTAAAAAAAATCTGATATGTAATGTTGAAGTTAATGATAATACTATGACTTGTAGCGTATCCTTACCTAAGGAGCAGTCTTGTAAAGATGTGGTTTTTGCATTTTATTTACTCGTTGATGGAGTTGCGAAATGTAAAAGGATGTACAGTAAGAAGTCAATTGTAAACTTTGAGTTAGATTGTTTTGACATTGAAAATGATCCTATTTCAGTCAAGTTTTATATTAAAACTGGCAGTTTGGTGGTAACGATTGAACATAATTTTGTAGATAAGAAAGTGGTCCTAAATTGAAATCAACAATTACTCTAATAAAAGATGAAGATTCTGTTTCTATTAAAGTAAATGTGGCAGGTGTACCATCTGGTAAATACGCATTCTATCTTTATAGAAATAAGGAAAAGATTGATACTATTTGGTACTCTAGTAATTCCTCAGTCATATTTAATATATCGAAAACTGGAATGTATTATGCTATGGCATTTGTTAGGGATGATACTGGAAGCACAAAGTCATATAGGTCAAATACAGTATCTTTTCTTGGGAATACTATTGATATTAGCTTGGACGATTTGTTTATTCATAAGGATGAACTTGGTAGTTCAATTACAAGGTTCAATGTTTTATCTGGGAAATATAAAATACCCTGCTATATATCGTTAAATGGATTGAGTTTACATCAGGAAAGAAAACTATTTGTCCTACTTAGTGGTGCGGCTCCAATTGGTGCTCCTACCCCTCTTTTTAATAGAATATCATGGGAGTCTGATTTTCCTGGGGTTGTAATAGCTATAGCAGATCCTGTAATCAATGAAAAAAACTTGATCGATGGTGTCAGGGCTGGTTGGTACATAGGTTGTTCTTCGTTTGATCTAACATCCATAATAGCTGGTCTAGTCATAAAGTTATCAAATGTTTTAAATGTTGATCTAGGCAATGTAACTACATATGGTTCTTCTGCAGGAGGCTTTGCTGCAATTCAAATTGCAAGGAAAGTATCAAGGAAAGCATTAGCGATATCGATAAACCCAAGATTAGATGTATTTACTAGTAATAAAGTAATGTTTCGTAATTTTTGCAAGGTTTCATTTGATAGGCAGGAGCCAGATGAACTAAGGAAATACTACTTAGATAGATTCCAAGTGCCAAAAAACTCGAGTGAGATTAGTTGCCGAGTATTACTAGTACAAAATATAAATGACCTAGATTATTATAACGGTCAATTTCTCCATTACTTTTCAAAACTGAATGTTCCTTTGATAAACGTACGAAAAAATTTATCTATTGAACAGTCAGGCCTAGAGGAGTTGAATTCGCATGTACTGGCCTTAACATATGAAGGACCGAATTCTCACTCCGGAGAGCCAAGAGAACTAGTATCTGTTTTATTGAGCATTGCAAACTCTATTAAAACTCATACCTACGCAGTTTAATGAAAGCTCATCATACTCAGATTAAGTTTTAATATGATGTAGGTATACTTAAGCGTATTTTGGATAAGTGCCGATGTATAGAATATGCTTAATACATTGAAAGGTTAGCATTTGGCAGTGCAGTGAAGTAACCGATAAACGATGCTATCAAGTTCTATATTGACGGTCTATTTGGATTATAATTGTGAAAATCGCCATGTTGGTCTGGAACGAGTTTCTAAATGATGCTCGAGTCCTAAAAGAAGCGCAAACCCTACACAACGCAGGCTATCAAGTCTGCGTTCATGCGTTATATACCCCAGGAAAGAATAAGCAACAAGAGGCACTTGAGTGCGGTGTGAATGTTAAACGCGTGCCTCGTAGCCCGTTTTGGAAGTTAAGGAAACGAAACGAAACTGTTGAGAGTAGTTCGACAACAACAGTTAAAGTGAAGTCCTTATCAACCCATAGGCAGTTACTTAGATTGATCGCTCGCAGTTGGACTCATTTATCCCTTTGTAAAGAATTGGTGAAGAGTAAGCCTGATGTTATTCATGCCCATGACGTTAACGTTCTTCCTACTGCTTGGTTAGCGGCTAAGATCTGCCGAGTTCCTTTAGTTTACGATGCTCATGAGATTAGTACGAGTAGAGAAGGATACCAAGCTTTTCGCAAGGTAGTGGGGTGGGTCGAAAAAAAGTTAATGCCAAGGGCATCAGGCACCATTACCACAACAGATATGAGGGCCAAGTACCTTGCCCGCGCTTACGGTATTGCTCGTCCAATCGTATTGCAGAATCGACCTAGGAGAAGTGTACCTACACAAAAGACAGATTATTTGCACAGTTATTTATCTCTTGAAAATGATTGGCCTATTATTCTGTATCAGGGGGGGCTGCAAAGTGGTCGAGGGTTAGACACATTCATTCGTTCAGCGGCATTGGTTGATAATGCTTATTTTGTCTTGATTGGTGGTGGGCGCTTAACTGGTGAGTTACATGAACTAGTGAAATTACTGAAGCTAGAGAATCAAGTCCATTTTATTTCTACGGTTTCTTTGGCAGAGCTACCACTTTTTACGGCTTCGGCTGATATTGGTGTTCAACCTATCGAAAACACCTGTATGAACCATTACACTACAGACTCAAACAAACTATTTGAATATGCACTTGCTGGGCTACCTGTAATAGCGACTGATTTTCCCGAAATAAGAAAAGTCGTCAATGGTTATCAAATTGGACAATTAATCACCGAGCAAACAGAGCAAGCACTGGCTGTTGAACTTAATGACCTTATTGATCACCCTGAAAAGCGAGCTCTATACAGGTCTAATACTTTGGAATATAGAGGAAAACTATGTTGGGAAGAGCAAGAGTACAAATTAGTTGAGTTATATCAATCGATTCTGGAGGGTAAGTGAATCCTAAACGCCTGCTCATACTGAGTTTTCATTACACGCCTGATTTGTCTGCCTGCTCGTTTAGAACTGAAGCGCTCGTCAAGCATTTATCTGAAGCCTACCCTGATGTAGAAATTGATTTGGTGACGACGTTTCCATCTCGCTATGTCTCATATTGTCCAAGTTGTGCTGATGGCAGTCCATACCCTAATGTGAATATATACAGGGTAGAGGTTCCATTTATTTATACAGGTGTTGGCTTTGTGAGCGAAATGCTCTCGTTTTCTTACTTTGCGGCAAAAGCAAAAGCTCATGTTAAAAGTAGAGATTATGATCTTGTGTTCGGTACGAGTGCTAAATTAGCGACAGCAACGTTAGCTCGATTTTTGGCGAACAAGAAGTCAGCTAAGCTTTATCTTGATATTCGAGACTTGTTTGTCGATAACATCAAAGATATGTTCCCTCGCTTTTTTGGTGCCGTTTTTCTTCCAGTTTTTAAGAAAATAGAATTCTATACATTTAAAGATGTTGATCGTCTCAATATTGTCTCGGATGGTTTTTTAGCTCATGTCGGTAAATATGTCAGCGATGAGCGCCTTCGAAGCTTTACTAATGGAATAGATGAGAACTTTACGCAGTTACCTGATAGGCCGCGTTATTGCCAGTCTATTAATATTCTTTATGCAGGAAATATTGGACGAGCTCAATCACTTGAAAAAATCATCCCTAAACTAGCTTCAATTGAGGGTTTGAGTATCAATATTACAGTTGTAGGTGACGGGCGAAATGCTAAACAATTAGAAATAATATTGAGCGAACGCAATATTCAGAATGTAACGCTGCATCGACCTGTTTCTAGAAATGAGCTTATTCAATATTATCAACAAGCGGATATTTTGTTCTTACACCTTGATGATTGCGAATGCCTAACACGAGTTATTCCTTCAAAAGTGTTTGAATATGCGGCAACGGGCCTACCTATGTTGTGTGGCGTCAATGGGTACACAAAAGAGTTCATCGAGCAAAATATTCCTAATGCTATTACCTTTAGGCCAAATGATGTTGATGATTGTGTTCAGAACTTCAAAGCGTTGTCTTTAGGTATCACAAAAAGAGAAGAGTTTAGCTATAAATATTCTAGGCGTAAGATTATGCAAGCAATGACGAAAGATATTGGCGATGTTCTTTATAGTTAAAACTCGATTCATGATTGGTTTATCAGAGGCAGTAAAAGCAATATGATCACGCTACAAAACTTGACTAAATATTACCCTTCTAAACTCGGGAATCAGTATATATTTCAAGATCTTGATTTTACGTTCCCTAAAGATAGAAATATCGCGATTCTAGGGTCAAATGGCGCTGGTAAATCGACACTTTTTCGTATCATTGCTGGAAGTGAGTACCCAAACTCCGGCCGCGTTATTACGGATCAGTCTATCTCTTGGCCAGTAGCGCTAGCGACGGGTATTCATCCTCAGATGTCAGGGCGAGAAAATACTCGATTTATAGGTAGGGTTAATGGTGTCGCTGACTTGGATGAATACGAAGAGAAGGTCAAGCAATTTGCTGAATTGGGCGTTAAGTACGATTTACCCGTTCAAGGTTACTCTAGTGGTATGCGTTCTCGTTTGGCATTCGGTTGCTGCATAGCGATCGACTTTGATGTGTACCTCATTGATGAAGCTACGTCTGTTGGTGATCAGAAATTTCGTAAGAAAGCGAAACAAGCACTGCTAGAAAAAAGTCAATCTGCTAGTGTGATTATGGTGAGCCATGATATTAAAGAAGTTAAAGAATTCTGTGATAGTGCGATTATTTTACATAAAGGTGAGTTAACGTATTACCCGGACTTAGATGAAGCGCTGAAAATCTATAAAGAATTGTAATTAATTAAGTTTACGGTTTCAGCTACATATGTTTATGGCTTAATGGGTCATTCCTTTGAAAATAATAAAATATCTATTCTTTATCTGCATCTTACCTATAAGCTTTTATTCATCTGGCACACCCTCCTCTCGTTCCCTGTGCTCTAAACAACTCAATTACACTCTTTACCTAACCGGTATTAAAACTGGATACATGCATAAAACAGAGCAGTGGCAAGATAGTCGTGTGCTGTCAAAAAGCCAAAGTCGTGCAAGTATTTTAGGTATTGGATCATCGTATACCCAAAGCTCAGAAATGTCCTTGAACGACGGTCAATGGTTGACTCAATCGTTTCACCAAAAAGTAACAGGCTTTCGTAAGCGAGACATGCAAGTCTCTTTCCCTGATTCCTCACATCAATCTTTGGTGACACTCAATAATAAAGAGTATCGCTACGAAAGCATCGGTGAACCGCTTCGTGATATTGATACGATTACTATGCAGTTACGACAGAATCTATTAGATGATAGAGAAAGCTTCTCTCTAGTTCGTCAGGCGTCAGACGGCGTTGAGCTGTATCAGTACGAAGTGTTAAGCCTTCAATCAAAAGAGTATGACAGGTGGGGAAGTATGGACGTGATTCCAGTTAAGCAAAGTGGCGCAGACAAAATTACCTATTACTTTTCTCCTGAACTCGATTATCAAATTGTGGAAGCGTATTACCATGGCTTCCTATTAAATGGTCGAGCTGAGTTGGTTGACTTCACGTCTAGTTGCAATTGAACTCTATCCTGACTAGCCTCATCAACGCTTCCTCGCTATACTCCTGACTGAATTTTAAGCCAAAAACAGTAAGAGTGCAGGATATGCAAGAATACATAGATTTTTTCCAAGAAAATATGATCCTATCTTTGGTATGGGCCGGTCTTTTTGTCGCTTTAATCATGAGCTTCGTAAAATCAGCAACCGCTGCATATAAAGAGGTCACAGCGTCTCAAGTGACTCTGCTTATGAACCGTGAAGAAGGTGTTGTGGTTGATATCCGCTCTAAAGATGAGTTCAAAAAAGGTCACATTACTGACGCAGTTCACATTTTACCTTCAGATATTAAAGAGGGTAACCTGAGCAACCTTGAAAAGCACAAATCTAACCCAATCATTGTGGTATGTAAGACAGGTCAAACGGCAGCAGAGAGCGCTAACCTACTTGCAAAAGCTGGCTATGAAAATGTAAACCTTCTTAAGAATGGTTTAGCTGGTTGGAGTGATGCAAACTTACCACTCGTTCGTGGTAAGAAATAAGCACAACCCAGTGATAGTAAGCCTAGCTTGATGATGTGTTGCCTAAAATGGCAGCACTTATCATATAGAGATGTGATAGTTTCCACGAAATTGCGGATTTAATTACGCAATGTAACATCTCTCGGTTAGTCTCAATGACAGAATTTATTACCCGAATTTAAAGGATTTCAACATGGCTGAAGCAGCACCACAAGAACAAGCGCAAGATTTCGCTATCCAACGTATCTTTCTAAAAGATATCTCTTTCGAAGCACCTAACTCTCCAGTTATGTTTCAAAAAGAGTGGAACCCAGATGTGAAACTTGACCTAGATACGCAAAGCCGTGAGCTTGGTGAAGGCACTTACGAAGTTGTTCTACGTTTAACTGTAACAGTTAAAAACGCAGAAGAGACAGCTTTCCTATGTGAAGTTCAGCAAGGTGGTATCTTCACTGCTGGTAACATGGAAGCGGGTCAACTAGCACATTGTCTAGGTGCATTCTGCCCTAACATCCTGTTCCCATACGCTCGTGAAACAATTTCTAGCCTAGTTGTTAAAGGTACGTTCCCTCAACTTAACCTTGCACCAGTTAACTTTGATGCATTGTTCATGAACTACCTACAGCAACAAGCTAAAGAAGGCGAAGCGTCTCCAGAAGCTGAAGCAAAATAATAACCTAAGCAGTCCGTTGCTAAGCGATTACTTTGCTAAGTAATAGGTTGCGATAGGTGAACAATACGTGGGTTTAATCACTAGCGTATTAAAGAAAATGCACAAAGCATCAAATTAGAATGATGCGATGTGCATTTTTTGTTTAGAATGACAATAAACTCATCTCTATAAACAAGTTCTTATTAACTCGTTCTTGTAAAACAAAAGTGATCAGGCAAAGTAATGACAAACTCAAATGTGAATAATGCTTACGGAAAAGAGATTGCGATGACCGTTATAGGGGCAGGCTCTTATGGCACCTCGCTAGCTATTTCTCTAGCCCGTAATGGCGCTAACGTTGTAATTTGGGGACATGAACCTAAGCACATGGCTCAATTAGAAGCAGATCGCGCTAATCATGAATTCCTACCGGGCATAGACTTTCCTGAAAGCTTGATTGTTGAATCAGACATAGAGAAAGCCGTTCAAGCTAGTCGCGACTTACTTGTCGTTGTTCCTAGCCATGTGTTTGGATTTGTTCTTGGCAGCTTAAAGCCTCACTTACGTGACGATACTCGAATTTGTTGGGCAACTAAGGGGCTTGAGCCTGAAACTGGCCGCCTATTAAAAGACGTAGCTAACGAAGTACTTGGTGAAGGTTATTCTCTGGCTGTGTTATCGGGGCCGACTTTCGCGAAAGAACTTGCGATGGGCATGCCAACTGCGATTTCAGTTGCTTCTCCAGACGCTCAGTTTGTCTCTGATCTCCAAGAAAAAATCCACTGTAGCAAAACGTTCCGTGTTTACGCCAATAGCGATTTTACTGGCATGCAACTTGGCGGTGCGGTTAAAAATGTTATCGCGATTGGCGCTGGCATGTCTGATGGTATTGGCTTTGGTGCAAACGCTCGTACTGCATTAATTACCCGTGGTCTTGCTGAAATGACACGTTTAGGCGCAGCGCTTGGCGCACAACCTGAAACCTTTATGGGTATGGCAGGTCTTGGCGATTTAGTTCTTACTTGTACCGATAACCAATCACGTAACCGACGCTTTGGTTTAGCCCTTGGTGCCGGTAAAGGTGTGGAAGAAGCTCAAGTAGAGATCGGTCAAGTGGTTGAAGGCTACCGGAACACTAAAGAAGTGTGGATGTTAGCTGATCGTATGGGCGTAGAGATGCCAATTGTTGACCAAATCTATCAAGTACTGTATCAAGGAAAGGATACACGTTTAGCGGCGCAAGATTTACTTGCTCGTGATAAGAAGTCAGAAGGGAAGTAAGAGTCACCTTGCATGCAGCTCATGTTACATAGAAGCGCTTAGGTGAGTTTGGAAAGGGATTAATGATGAAGCATTGTGAAAAAAATAAAGTATGGAAGGCGATCACGCGTGAAGCCCGTGAACAGTCTGAACAAGAACCAATGCTGGCGAGCTTTTATCATGCCACCATCATTAATCACGATAGCTTAGCCGCTGCGCTGAGCTATATTCTTGCGAATAAATTAAAAACTCCATCAATGCCTGCGATGGCTGTGCGTGAAGTGGTAGAACAAGCCTTTGCTGCCGATCCTGAGATCAGCCGTGCAGCGGCGTGTGATATCTGCGCAACGGTTACTCGAGATCCAGCTGTCGCGATGTACTCATTGCCATTACTGTATTTGAAAGGTTATCACGCGCTGCAAGGTTATCGTGTCGCTAACTGGCTGTGGAAACAGGGCCGTGTTGCACTGGCTACCTATCTTCAAAACCAAATCTCAGTTGCCTGCCAAGTGGATATTCACCCTGCGGCTAAAATTGGTCGTGGCATTATGCTCGATCACGCGACGGGTATTGTGATTGGTGAAACCGCGATTGTTGAAGATGACGTTTCTATTTTGCAAGACGTAACACTTGGCGGTACGGGTAAAGAGTGCGGAGATCGTCACCCTAAGATTCGCGAAGGCGTGATGATTGGCGCGGGCGCGAAAATACTGGGTAATATTGAAGTCGGTGAAGGTGCGAAGATCGGCTCGTGTTCAGTCGTGCTACAAGCGGTACCAGCTCATACAACGGTTGCAGGTGTTCCAGCCAAAATAGTGGGTCGCCCTAAAACGGATAAACCATCACTGGATATGGATCAGCAGTTTAATGGCAAATCTCAGAGCTTTATTGGTGGTGATGGGATTTAAACTTATCAGTAAGCTTTAGCTAAATTATAAAGAGATAAGTAGGGTATTCAAGTTAGACAAATCTTAAAGGACGATGTGAAAGCATCGTCCTTTTTCTTTAATTCGAATTAACCTATTTCGAACTATCCGATAGCACCAAGTTCAACCAGCACTTCTTCAGCCCAGACTAACCAAGCTTGACGAAGTAACAGGTTACGACGAAGTGTTAGGCGCTCTAGACGTTGCTGTTTATCAAGCGTTGATGGCGTTGCGTAATACGCCGCTTCAATTTCTTGATAGTGAGCAACAAGCTTATGAGATTCAGCCACTAATTCATGCAGTTGAGTGTGGTAAGGCGCTGAATCTTGTACTGCGCATGCCATTAGCTTCGCTGAAAATTCATCTCTAACGGTTGGGTGTGCAGTCGGTTGATCAAACCATTCACCTAATGCGCCACGGCCAGCGTCTGTGATGGAGTAAACTTTGCGATCAGGCTTGCCTTCTTGAGGTTCAAGAACACAGGTAACGAGCTCATTTTGAGCCATTTTATTGAGTTCACGATACACTTGTTGGTGGCTAGCTTTCCAAAAATAGCCAATGCTAGCGGAAAACTCTTTCGTGATATCGTATCCAGTTGCGTTGCGTGTACTAAGTACAGTGAGGATTACGTGTGGTAATGACATGTCTTTAATCCAAATAGGTCAATAAACTACAAAATAACGATGTTCAAACATTGGTTGTGCTTCATGGCACTTATTATTTCTATGTTTAAACAACACCAACTTTATCGTGTTGGTTATGTCACCTTTTAAAAGCCGTTTATCACCTAGCCGGAGTCGAGCTGATATTGAGTTGTTATTATGACTGCGAGATATTTAGTATATGTGTGCTATCGCAGTGGTGCAGTAGTATATCTAAATATAAGCATAAAGTGGAATAGAAGGCGGGGTTTACAATAAAAACTGATAATTAACTCAATAACGTTGCAAAAATGGAATATTAATCTGCAATAATGGGTCGTTTTGTGCCATTTCTAGTGTTGTTTTTGATATTTGATAGGATTAATAGAAGATAAAAATAGAAATGCAGCACGCTAATTGTGCTGCATTTTCTTTGTTTCATAGATTTTAGAGCTTATTTCATAGAACTACAAGGTAGATCAAGAAAGTGCATATTGCTCATCTAACCTGTATTTCGCATACCTGCGGCTATTCCGGCAATGGTCACCATCAGTGCTTCTTCAAGCTCAA
The DNA here is from genome assembly GCF_050337325.1 of Vibrio kyushuensis. Classification (NCBI taxonomy): domain Bacteria; kingdom Pseudomonadati; phylum Pseudomonadota; class Gammaproteobacteria; order Vibrionales; family Vibrionaceae; genus Vibrio; species Vibrio kyushuensis. Next base: position 185,856 of record NZ_JAKJSV010000007.1, on the reverse strand, counting down.
TCGCTGGTGTGTCTGTTTGACGAGTACGGTAGAGCAATTCAGCTTGTAACATATTCAATGGCTCAACGTAGATGCTACGTAAACGAATAGATTCAAGGCCCCAAGGGTCGCTCTGCATTAGGTTCTCGTTGTTTTCAACATTCAGTACTGCTTTGATGTCTTTTTGCAGTTGATCTCTTAGGCGGTCACCAAGTGGGATCAATGCTGGATCAGCAAGACGCTCATCGTAATAACGTGAAATATCGATATTACATTTTGAGTAAACCATCTCAAGCATACCAAGACGAGTCGAGAAGAATGGCCATTCACGACACATTGTCTCTAGCAGTTCTTGATGGCCTTTATCAATTGAGTATTGAATAGCTTCACCGGCGCCTAGCCATGCTGGCAAAACCAAGCGGTTTTGGCTCCATGAGAAGATCCATGGGATTGCACGTAGACTTTCAACACCACCATTAGGGTTACGTTTTGACGGGCGAGAACCGAGTGGCAGTTTGCCTAGTTCTAGCTCAGGCGTTGCTTGGCGGAAATACGGAACAAAGTCAGCTTCGCCTTGCACGACATTACGATAAGACTCACATGAAACCTCAGACAGCACATCCATAAGATCGCGCCAGTCCTGCTTAGGCTCAGGAGGCGGAAGAAGGTTCGCTTCTAAAATGGCACTCGCATACATATTAAAGCTATTCACCGCAACTTCAGGCAAACCAAGCTTAAAGCGAATCATCTCGCCTTGTTCAGTAACACGTAGGCCACCTTTCAAGCTTTTTGGTGGTTGAGATAGAAGTGCAGCGTGCGCAGGTGCACCACCACGACCAACGGTACCGCCACGGCCATGGAACAAGGTCAGTTCAATGCCTTCTGCATCACAAACCTTAACCAGTGCGTCCATCGCGCTGTATTGAGCCCAACCCGCAGCCATAACACCGGCATCTTTGGCTGAATCAGAGTAACCAATCATCACCATTTGGTGGTTTTGGATAAAGCCGCGATAAAGATCGATGTCCATCAGCTGCTTAATAACCGCTTCAGCATTGTTTAAATCGTCAAGCGTTTCAAACAGCGGGCAGACATCCATACGGTACGGACAGCCTGACTCTTGAAGCAGTAGGTGAACAGCCAATACATCAGATGCTGTACGTGCCATTGAAATCACATAAGCGCCAAACGCTTCACGTGGTTGAGTTGCCACAATCTTACAGGTGTCTAAAACTTCTTTAACTGGTGCTGAAGGCTCCCAATCACGCGGTAATAGTGGGCGTTTAGAGCTTAGTTCGTTGGTTAAGAAAGCAATCTTGTCTTGCTCACTCCATTGGTCATAATCACCAATGCCAAGGTATCGAGTAAGCTCAGAGAGAACATCAGAGTGACGCGTACTCTCTTGACGGATATCCAAACGGACAAGATGAACACCAAACGCTTTAATACGACGCAAGGTATCGAGCAGTGAGCCATCAGCAATAACGCCCATACCGCATTCATGCAGTGATTGGTAACAAGCGTAAAGAGGAGTCCATAATTGGTCGATATGTTGCAGTGGTGCTTTAACTGCAAGCTTTTGACCATTTACTTTGGCATCGAGAATTTCTAGCGTTTCGTTAAGTAGTGAACGAAGCCCTTTTAAAACGGCGCGGTAAGGTTCGTGTTGATCATCGCCAGCAAGTTCACGAACGGCATCGTTACACTGAGTCATCGATAGTTCAGAAACGAGCTCGTTGATATCGCCTAGGTACAGATCAGCGGCTTTCCAACGAGAAAGTAGCATAACTTCACGAGTGATCGTGTGTGTTACGAATGGGTTACCATCGCGATCGCCACCCATCCATGATGAGAAGTGAACCGGGCGAGCATCAATTGGCAAACCTTCACCAATGTAGCTCTCAAGGCGCTCATCAAGCTCACGTAGGAACTCTGGTACACCTTCCCATAATGAGTTTTCTACAACCGCAAAGCCCCATTTTGCTTCATCGATTGGCGTTGGGCGCTGCTTACGCATGACATCCGAATGCCAACCTTGAGCAATAAGTTGCTCTAAGCGACGCTCTGTCTTTTGGCGTTCTTTGTAAGAAAGATCACTAAGCTCTAATTTAGACAAGCACTCATTGGTTTTAACCAACTTGTTGATCATCGTACGACGGGTGATTTCTGTAGGGTGAGCAGTCAGTACCAGTTCAATATTCAGATCTCGAACCGCTTGAGCAGTATCTAACTTACTGATGTCATTTTTACTAAGCTTGGAAAACAGACTACTAATGGCGTCTGGCTCACATACATGCTCTTCACAGTGGCGTGAAATGGTATGGTATTGCTCGGCCATATTGGTCAAATTTAGGAATTGGTTAAATGCGCGTGCAACCGGCTTAAGCTGTTCATCAGGTAAGCTCTTAATCTCTTCAATCAGAGTTTCGCGGTCGGCTTTATTGCCTGCACTTGCTGATTTAGAAAGCTTACGAATAGTCTCAACTTTCTCTAAGATAACGTCACCATGTGCATCTTTAATGGTGTTGCCAAGCAAGCGGCCTAGCATGCTTACGTTACTTTTGAGTGCAGCGTATTTTTCGTTCATTTGTCATCCTGCCTTGTAAAAAAATTACATCCAGTGTTCCTTCATTAGTAGACAATCTAGCGAAAAATGCTAGTAAGAGTCAAACATTGAAGCATAAGTTTGCATTTATTGTGTGAGTGAATGTAAATCAATAGAAGTGCGATTTGATTGATGAATTACTGAAATTTTATTACAGGAACTGGGTAGGAAAGCGTGCTAGTTACTTGATAACAGCACGCTTTTTCGATTAAAGGCTGGGTGTAGGATGTTGATATAGGGTTAAAAACAGTACTTATACATGGCCTTAGAAAGAATATTGATGGTTGGGTCGATAAATTCGAAAGCTAAGAATTCATCCGGTTGATGCGCTTGATCAATCGAACCTGGGCCTAAAACTAGTGTTGGGCATAGCTCTTGTAGGAAAGGCGCTTCGGTGCAGTAGTTCACCGTTTCTGATGGAGTTTCGCAAATGGACTCTACGCCCGCTATAAATGGGTGGTCATGTTGGCATTCATATCCAGGGATCGGTTCGTGCAATGGCGTGACTTCTACGCGTCCAGGCCACTTCGCCTCCACTTCTTTTAGTGACGAACGCAGCATATTATCCAATCCATCAAGGCTTATGCCAGGAAGTGGACGCACATCGTAGTGAAGCTCACAGCAGCCACAAATGCGGTTTGCACTATCGCCACCATGAATGTGGCCAAGATTAAGCGTTGGGCTAGGAATGGCAAAGCCCGGGTGGTGATACTCTTTGATTAGCCTGTCGCGAAGTTGCATCAGTGCAAACATCACTTCATGCATGATCTCGATGGCGTTGACACCAAGGGCAGGATCGGATGAGTGACCTGATTTACCTGTAATTCGCACCGCATTAGCGACGTGCCCTTTATGGCCTCTGACGGGCACTAAGCTCGTCGGCTCACCAATGATGCAGTAGTCAGGTTTAAAAGGGGCATTCTCAGTAAAGTGACGCGCACCGAGCATGGTGGTCTCTTCATCACAGGTGGCCAAAATATACAGTGGCTTAGTCTGCTTACTCCAATCGACTTTCTTTACCGCTTCAATGATAAAAGCAAAGAAGCCCTTCATATCTGCAGTACCTAAGCCGTAAAAGCGATTGTTTGCTTGAGTTAATGCATGCGGTTCAAAGCTCCAACGCCCGTCATCAAAGGGTACAGTATCGCTGTGTCCAGCGAGTAATAGTCCGCCTTCACCCGTGCCTTTTTTGGCAATCAGGTTGTGCTTTCCTTTTTCGACTTCCGTGACTGTCACTTCAAAGCCGATGTCTTTTAACCAGGTAGCGAGCTTTTCGATTACCTGACTATTGCCTTCATCCCAACTTGGGTCGGTTGAACTGATTGAAGAGGTTGAAATAAGACCTTCATAGACCTCAAGGAAACTGGGTAATTGCATATTATCTTCACTTCTACTGTTGACAGAAATACGTTAAGAGGGTAAAACACATATTAAATCATTATTTGTGAATAAAAAATCAATTTAAACGGTTTTTTTAAAATTAATAGTCAATTTTGCTTTAAGTATGAACTTGAGCCTGAACTTGGAAGTTGTAGATGTCACACGCTGAAATACTAAAAACCACAATTATTGGCGCTAGCGGTTATACCGGAGCTGAACTGGCGGTGATGGTGCAAAAACACCCACAGCTTACGCTATCAGGTTTATACGTTTCCGCCAACAGCGTCGATGCAGGAAAAAATATCGCTGAACTTCATGGCAAGCTGGCTGGCGTTATAGATATGCCTGTTCAACCTTTGGTTGATGTACAGAAAGCAGCGGCAGAGTGTGATGTGGTTTTTCTCGCGACAGCACACGAAGTGAGTCACGATTTAGCGCCAGTCTTTTTAGAGAATGGCTGCCAAGTGTTTGACCTTTCTGGTGCATTCAGAGTGAAAGGTGAAGGTTTCTATCAACAATATTATGGCTTTGAACATCAGCACGCAGCGTGGCTAGACAATGCGGCTTATGGCTTAGCGGAGTGGAATGAAGACGCGATTAAGCAAGCTCAATTAGTTGCGGTTGCCGGGTGTTACCCAACGGCATCACAGTTAGCGATTAAACCTTTAGTAGAGTCGGGACTACTCGACCTTAATCAATGGCCAGTGATCAATGCAACCAGTGGTGTGACAGGTGCGGGCCGTAAAGCTTCGATGGTGAACAGTTTTTGTGAAGTGAGCCTTCAGCCTTACGGTGTGTTTGCTCATCGTCATCAACCTGAAATCGCGAGCCACTTAGGTCGTGATGTCATCTTCACTCCGCATTTAGGTAATTTCAAACGTGGCATTTTGGCGACGATTACAATGAAGCTCGCATCGGGTGTAACGGTTGAACAAGTTAACCAAGCTTTTGCCATTGCGTATGAAGGCAAGCCAGCAGTTCGTTTGCTTGATGAACAAATGCCGAGAATACAGAACGTAGAGTTCACCCCATTTTGCGACTTAGGTTGGAAGGTCCAAGGTGAGCACATCATCGTAGTTTCTGCGATTGATAACCTGCTTAAAGGCGCTTCAAGCCAAGCGATGCAGTGCTTAAATATCCATTATGGATTTAATCAATTGACGGCCTTACTTTAAGAATCGCCAGTCATTGAAATAAAACGTTAACTAGATAAGACAGACGCAGTAAGGAACAGCCATGACAGTAAACCAAACAATGCCACTCGTGATTAAGTTAGGCGGAGCTGCATTATCGTGCAGTGATACGCTAAGTCAGCTATTTGCTGCCATTGAAACTTATCAGCAGCAGGCTCGACGACAAATCGTCATTGTTCATGGTGGTGGTTATCTGGTGGATGACCTAATGGGCAAGCTGAATCTGGAAACAGTAAAGAAAAACGGTTTGCGTGTTACGCCTTACGATCAAATTCCTGTGATTGCAGGTGCCCTTGCTGGAACTGCGAATAAGCTGTTGCAAGGTCAGGCGATTAAAGATGGTCTTAAAGCTGTGGGTTTGAGCCTTGCCGATGGTGGATTGTGTCACATTGAAGAGCTAGATCCTGCACTTGGTGCAGTTGGTAAAGCGACTCCAGGTGACTCTACTGTACTACAGGCGATATTAAATACCGGAACACTGCCAATCATTAGCTCTATCGGGCTGACAAAGGAAGGGCAGCTAATGAACGTGAATGCTGACCAAGCCGCTGTTGCAGTTGCTGGGGCGCTTGATGCAGAGCTAGTACTGCTTTCTGATGTGAGTGGTGTACTCGATGGTAAAGGGCATTTAATTGAAAGCCTTACTGAGCAGCAGGCCGATGCTTTAATTAAAGGTCATGTTGTGACTGATGGCATGATTGTTAAGGTAGAAGCAGCGCTAGAAGCTGCGAATGATTTAGGTCGCTCAATCCAAGTTGCGACTTGGCGTTACCCTGAAAAATTAGTCAAATTATTTGCAGGTGAGAATATAGGAACGCTTTTTTTGCCTAAATAACGTCTTACCTAAGTAGCTGATGCTCTGATGGAAGAGAGCATAGATAAAACGAATTAGGATCTTACGCATAGATGTGAGATTAAAAACAAACAATTTTAAATAGAAACCTTAGCACTGACCGCCAAGCGCAGCGCAAGGAATTTGGAGAAAGAAAATGAGCAAAGTTCAAGTTAAAAAAGTAGTTGTCGCATACTCTGGCGGTCTTGATACCTCAGTAATCATCCCATGGCTTAAAGAGAACTATGACTGTGAAGTGATAGCGTTTGTTGCAGATGTAGGCCAAGGCGCTGACGAGCTAGAAGGTATTGAAGCAAAGGCAAAAGCATCTGGTGCTTCTGAGTGTTACATCGCAGATCTTAAAGAAGAGATGGTGGCTGACTACATCTACCCAACGCTTAAAACCGGTGCTTACTACGAAGGTAAATACCTTCTAGGTACATCAATGGCGCGTCCGATTATTGCTAAAGCGCAAGTGGAAGTAGCACGTAAAGTTGGCGCTGACGCACTGTGTCACGGTTGTACTGGTAAAGGTAACGACCAAGTTCGTTTTGAAGGTGCATTTGCAGCCCTTGCACCAGACCTACATGTGATAGCCCCTTGGCGTGAATGGGATCTAGTAAGCCGTGAAGAGTGTCTAGATTACCTAGCGGAACGTAACATCCCTTGTACTGCTTCTCTTACAAAGATTTACTCACGTGATGCAAACGCATGGCACATCTCAACAGAAGGTGGTGTTCTAGAAGATACATGGAATGCGCCAAACGATGATTGCTGGGATTGGACCGTTGATCCAGAGAAAGCGCCAAACGAATCAGAGTCAGTGACGCTGAAAGTTGTTAAAGGTGAAGTCGTAGCTGTTGATGGTGAAGAGATGACGCCATACAACGCATTGGTTTACCTTAATGAAAAAGGTGCGAAGCACGGTGTTGGCCGTATCGATATCGTAGAGAACCGTTTGGTTGGCATGAAGTCTCGTGGCTGTTATGAAACTCCGGGTGGCACCATCATGATGGAAGCACTGCGCGCGGTAGAGCAATTGGTTCTTGATAAAGCGGCATTCGAATTCCGTGAAGAGCTAGGTGTTAAAGCTTCACACCTTGTCTACGATGGTCGTTGGTTCACTCCTCTTTGTAAGTCTATTCTTGCAGCAACAGAAGAGTTAGCTCAAGACGTTAACGGTGAAGTGGTTATCAAGCTTTACAAAGGCCACGCAACGGTGACACAAAAACGTTCTGCAAATAGCTTGTACTGTGAAGAGTTCGCGACATTTGGTGAAGATGAAGTTTACGACCAAAGCCACGCTGAAGGCTTTATTCGTCTTTACTCACTATCAAGCAGAATCAGAGCGCTTAATGAAGTGAAGAGAGCCAAATAGGTTCGCTTAAATAGACTTCAGCTCGTAATGAATAAAGAAAGCCCACTTGTTTTTGCAAGTGGGCTTTTCTTTTTCACAGTGTTTTAATCGGCAGTGGCTACGCATCAAAATATTAAATCGCATTTAAATTGAAAATATATGAATAATTATGTGAAATAAGTGCATTTTTACCTTGTTTTTATATTGAATTACTGTAAGTTTGAATCATACAAAAAGAGAAGCTGAATTTAATCAGAGTAGATCGTTGCACAAGCAGTAGATACTGAGCATTTAGGAGAGACACAATGGCATTATGGGGCGGTAGATTTACCCAAGCGGCAGACACTAGGTTCAAAGACTTTAACGATTCACTTCGCTTTGATTACCGATTGGCTGAGCAAGACATTGTTGGTTCTATTGCTTGGTCAAAAGCACTGCAATCTGTAGATGTTCTCAAAGAAGAAGAGCAGCAGAAGCTCGAGCTAGCACTCAATGAATTAAAACTCGAAGTGATGGAAGACCCTCATCAGATTTTGCGTTCTGATGCGGAAGATATTCACTCATGGGTTGAAACGCAACTGATTGGCAAAGTTGGTGACTTAGGTAAAAAGTTACACACTGGCCGTTCACGTAATGACCAAGTGGCGACAGACTTAAAATTATGGTGTCGTCAACAAGGTCAGCAGCTACTTATCGGTCTTGACCGTCTTCAAGCTAAAATGGTCGAGGTTGCCAGAGAGCACCAAGGGACTGTTTTACCAGGTTACACTCACTTACAACGTGCACAACCGGTTACGTTCGCTCACTGGTGCTTGGCTTATGTTGAGATGTTAGAGCGTGATTACTCTCGTTTGAGTGACGCGATTAAACGTCTTGATACCTGTCCTTTAGGTTCAGGTGCACTAGCTGGAACGGCGTATCCAATGGATCGTGAAGAGTTGGCGCATAATCTTGGGTTTCGTCGTGCAACACGTAACTCGCTAGATTCTGTATCTGACCGTGATCATGTGATGGAGCTAATGTCGATTGCTTCTATCTCAATGCTTCACCTTTCTCGTCTTGCAGAAGACATGATTTTCTATAACTCAGGTGAGTCAAACTTCATCGAGTTAGCGGATACCGTGACATCAGGATCGTCACTGATGCCACAAAAGAAAAACCCAGATGCATTGGAACTTATCCGTGGTAAAACAGGCCGTGTATATGGTTCATTAGCCGCGATGATGATGACAGTAAAAGCATTGCCACTGGCTTACAACAAAGATATGCAAGAAGACAAGGAAGGGCTGTTTGATGCGCTTGATACTTGGAATGATTGTATGGAAATGGCAGCGCTTTGTTTCGAAGGCATTAAAGTCAACGGTGAACGTACGCTAGAAGCGGCAAAACAGGGTTACGCAAACTCAACAGAACTTGCTGATTACCTAGTGGCGAAAGATATCCCGTTCCGTGAGGCTCATCATATTGTGGGGGTGGCGGTTGTTGGAGCGATAGCCAAAGGCTGTGCGCTCGAAGAATTATCAATTGCTGAACTCAAAGAGTTTTCAGATGTGATTGAAGATGATGTTTATGACATCTTGACCATCGACTCCTGTTTGGAAAAACGTAGCGCATTGGGTGGCGTATCACCGAAGCAAGTCGCTTACGCGGTAGATCAGGCAAATAAACGTCTGGCTCAACGTGATACCTCAGCAGTTAAAGTACGTGCTGCGCGTCTTACTGATATCGAATCATTAGAAGGCATGGTCGCTTACTGGGCGAATATGGGTGAGAACCTACCTCGTTCACGTAATGAACTGGTGCGTGATATTGGCTCGTTTGCTGTGGCTGAGCATCATGGTGAAGTGACAGGTTGTGCATCACTCTATGTGTATGACTCTGGCTTAGCTGAAATTCGTTCGCTCGGCGTCGAAGCTGGTTGGCAGGGGCAGGGACAAGGTACGGCTATTGTTCAGCACCTTGTTGAGAAAGCGCGTCAAATGGCGATTAAGAAAGTATTCGTTTTGACTCGTACACCTGAGTTCTTTATGAAGCACAGCTTTATTCCAACATCTAAATCGCTGCTACCTGAGAAAGTCCTGAAGGATTGTGATCAGTGTCCTCGTCAGCACGCTTGTGATGAAGTTGCGTTGGAAGTGAACTTGGTTGAACAGATCATTGCCAAAGTGAATGTGGCTTAAAGAGCATTTGGTCGTTATGTAAGCGATTGAATAAAAGGCCGAAAAATAAAACTTAAAAAAAGATCAAAAAAGATCCTCTTTTAAAGGAACTAATGAGAAAAGCGGTAGTCCTAATATGTACCACTGCTTTTTCTTAGAAGAATCTAAGAAGGCCCCGCACCAGATTTGGCTGCGGGGCTTTTTTCTTTTTATCGGTTCACACTCTCTTATCCCCTATGCTTATTACTGATGATGTGTTGTCAAATAAGCTTCAATAATCATTCATTAAACTGATATATAGCTTGGCTACCTTTGTTTGCGGACATTCATCCCATCGGAGAGAAGTAGTGAAAGGATTTCAACTAGGTTTAGCATTAAGCGGACTTGTCGCATCGACAGTGACAATGGCGCAACTGCCTCAACAGAGCGACACTTGGTACACGCAAGGGCGCAGTGCGATTGCTGCAGCAAAAGAACTTCAACCGATCAATGGACCGGCAAAGAACGTCATTCTATTTGTTGGCGATGGCATGAGTGTCGGCACAATGACTGCCGCTCGAATTTATGCAGGACAAAATCAAGGGATGAAAGGGGAAGAGTACTCGCTCGCAATGGAGAGCCTACCTCATACTGCACTCGCTAAAACTTACAATACCGATATGCAAACGCCAGATTCGGCGGGAACAGCGACCGCCATGGTTGCAGGTGTGAAAACCAAGGCGGGCGTGATCAGCGTGAATGATAACGTTCAGCGGGGGTTTTGTAGCAGCATGAAAGGTAATGAAGTGAAAACGGCCTTTCAATCAGCAGCAGAAAAAGGGTTATCTCTTGGTGTGGTGTCCACCGCACGTTTAACCCACGCCACGCCTGCGGTGACTTTTGCTCACAGTGCCGACCGAAACTGGGAAAACGATGCAGTGATGCCTAACATTGCTAAGAATAATGGCTGTAAAGACATCGCTAGTCAGTTTGTTGAATTTGATTATGGCAATGGTTTTCAAGTTGCTTTTGCTGGTGGTCGCCGTGAATTTCTACCTGTCGATCATCTTGATCCGGAAGGCCAAAAGGGCAAGCGCAAAGATAATCGAAACCTGATTGAAGAGTGGCAAGAGCGCTACCCACAAGGCCAGTATGTCTATGACCGTAAAGGTTTCGACAAATTAACAGGTAAAGAGCGTGCATTTGGCCTGTTTGAAAGCAGCCACATGCAGTATGAGTCGGATCGTAAGCTAAACGACAAAGAACCGTCTTTGGCTGAAATGACCGATAAGGCGATTCAAATCTTAGCCAACAATGAAAATGGTTATATTCTGATGGTCGAAGCGGGGCGAATTGATCATGCTCACCATGATGGCAATGCGGCGAGAGCATTAGAAGATACCATCGCTTTTGATGATGCAATTCGTCTTGCGATGAAAAATACCAATCCACAAGAAACTTTAATTATCGTTACCGCTGACCATGCACATACTTTGATTTCAAATGGTTATGCAGAGCGTGGCAACCCAATCTTGGGGTTGTCTAAGCAGAAAGGTAAGCTCAATCAAGATGACTTTGGTAAGAACTACACGACTCTTGCTTACGGTAATGGACCGGGCGCGGTAAAAGGTGAGCGTGACAACCCAACAGCGGAAGAAGTGAAGAAGCTAGATTACTTGCAACAAGCATTGGTTAAGCTCAGTTCAGAAACACACTCTGGTGAAGACGTCGCGATATTTGCTCGTGGCCCGCAGGCTTGGTTATTTCAAGGCGTGGTAGAACAGCACTACATTTACCATGTGATTGATGAGGCGCTTAAGCTTAACCGATAGTGCGAAAGCTCAATCGAAAATGAAACAGAGTAAACGGTAATAACAAAACTCTAGTGCTTGCCTGAAGTGCTGGAGTTTTTTTTATCCTCTCTCTTTTTCAGTTGGTTCTCTTGGTAGGGAATCACAATAAACTTCATCCATAGGTGCAAGAACAGTAAGCAGTTAAAGGCAAAGCCCGCCATGATCAATGCAATAGATTCGATACTAAAAGGGGTTTCTCGGCAGGTGAACCACCAGACCACGCCACACAAAACAGACAGTGATGTAAGCTGATCCATACATCGTTTACAGCGACCAATTTTTTTCCAAAACCAACCGGGCTTATCACACGTTTTACATGTCATGAAGATTGCTTATTAGGTAGTATATAAGCCAATAGAATATCGCAAATAAACAAGAAAGTGAGCAAAATGATTGAACGTCTAGAAACTAAGCAGCGCATGAGCCGTATCGTTAAACACAACGGTACGATCTATTTATGTGGTCAAGTTTGTGCCGATGCTGAAAAGGGCATTAAAGAGCAAACTCAAACCATGCTAGATAAAGTGGAAGCACTGTTAGAGCAAGCGGGCAGTAATAAAGAGCACATGCTGTCAGCGACTATTTATCTAAAAGATATGAAAGACTTTAAAGAGATGAATGAGGTTTGGGATCATTGGGTTCCAGAAGGTCATGCACCTGCTCGAGCTTGTGTTACTGGAGACATGGCTCGTGAAGCGCTATTGGTTGAGATCTCTGTGATTGCGGCTGAAAAGTAATTTCTACTTTCTTTCGAAAAGTAAAAAGCGAGCACCTTACAAAGGGACTCGCTTTTTGTCTATTTAGAGTTCATTAATTGGATAAAGCAATTAACAGCCTGGTCCACAGTCTAGGCAATGTTTAACCATTTCCGGCCCTAAATGCAGTTTCGCGTTTAAATCACGCAGTGCAGTACGAACACCTTCTTCAATCACAGGGTGGTAGAAAGGCATATCCAGCATTTCAGAAACGGTCATCTTATTTTGGTGTGCCCAAGCTAATAGGTGCGCTAAGTGTTCAGCATTAGGTCCCATCAACTCTGCTCCAAGGAAGCGTCCTGTGCCTTGTTCACCGTAGACATGCAAAATACCCTTGTTACGTAGCATGACACGTGAACGACCTTGATTTTCAAAAGAGACTTCACCTGTTGCAAAACATCCGCATGTGCCAAGACGTTGCTCTAGCTGTTTAAAGGTTTCACCGACCATCGCTATTTGAGGGTCAGAAAAAACTGCTGAGATAACAGAGCGACGTAGGCCTGCTCGAATATCAGGGAATCGACCCGCATTATCACCTGCGATTCGCGCCTGGTCTGCCGCTTCATGCAGCAGTGGAATCTGGTTGCTAGCGTCACCGGCAATAAAGATGCTTTCGACCGATGTTTGCAGCGTGTAGTAATCCGCTGTTGGGACGCCGCGATCATCAAGCTCTAGACTTGTAGTTTCAAGCGCCAGCTTATCAACGTTTGGACGACGACCAGTCGCCGCTAATACGTAATCAACAATGAAGGTTTCGAGTTCACCATCGTGGTTGATGAACATGATTTCTACTTTGTCCGTTTCGTTGCCATTGGAATCGAGTACGCGTCGCATAGTTTCGATTTTCACATCAGCATCAAGATAGAACTCTTCTTTGAATGCTTTGTCTGCGTAAGCCATCACTTCAGGGTCGGTGATTGGACCTACTTGTCCACCCAAACCAAACAGCTTTACCTTAACGCCTAAACGATGAAGAGATTGACCTAATTCTAGGCCGATAACACCAGGGCCAAATACGGCAACAGCTTCAGGTAGGTCATCCCAATCAAAGACATCATCATTAATCACTAAGCGATCGCCGAGTTCGTTCCAAACCGCAGGGTAAGCAGGGCGAGAGCCTGTTGCAATAACAATGCGCTTAGCGGTAATCGTCGTATGGTCATCCACAATTAGAGTATTGTTATCAATGAACTTCGCGTAGCCAATAATTTTGTCTTCCGCTGGGATTTCATCAACACCTTCAACAACAAAGCCAACGAAGCGGTCACGTTCACGCTTAACACGGTCCATCACTTCACGACCGTTAATGATGGTATCACCTTGAGGGTAAACGCCAAATCCAGGTGCTTTCTCAATTTGGTGAACACTTTCAGCCGCTGCTATAAGTAACTTAGAAGGCATACAACCAACACGAGCGCAGGTTGTGCCAAATGGGCCACCTTCAATCATCACGACACTGGTTGTATTTGCTTTTGCTGCTCGATAAGCGCCTAAACCTGCAGTACCACCACCAATAACAGCTACATCTACGTTTAATTGTTTCATAATGACTTCTCTAATTATGTTTCTAATGCCTTTAAATAAAGGCGAAAGGAAAATTTATTGTATTGACGAGTTCTATATTGAAGTGACCTTATGTGACGAAATAAGCCTAAAAGTCACTTGGATATAGCTCGTTATCTAGATATTGCTTGTTATCTAGCTAGAGATACCTAGTGCCCGATACACTAGGTAACTATTTTTCAAAGAGTTAGGAGGAATTAACCTAGGTAAGTCTCTAGCTCTTCGCTACCACCGATGTGCTTACCGCCGATGAAGACTTGAGGAACGGTTGCTTTACCGGTTACAGCGCGAAGACTCACTGTTGTAGCGTCTTTACCAAGTACCACTTCTTCGTAGTTCAAACCTTTGTCGATTAGTGTTTGTTTCGCTTTCACACAGAATGGGCAGCCCGGCTTGGTGAAGACAGTGATTGATTCTTGTGTTTTGTAGTCTGGTGCAATATGGCCAAGCATTGTGTCCGCATCAGAAACTTTGAACGGGTCGCCTGGTTCGTTAGCTTCGATGAACATTTTCTCTACCACGCCATCTTTCACTAACATGCTGTAGCGCCATGAACGCTTGCCAAAGCCAAGGTCATTTTTGTCGACTAGCATGCCCATGCCGTCAGTGAACTCAGTGTTGCCATCTGGAATGAAAGTAATGTTGTCCGCTTCTTGGTCATTTTTCCAAGCGTTCATTACAAACGTATCGTTCACTGAGACACATAGAATTTCGTCTACACCGTGCTCTTGGAATACAGGGAACAGTTCGTTGTAGCGTGGAAGGTGGCTTGAAGAACATGTTGGTGTGAATGCACCTGGCAAGCTAAATACGATAACGGTTTTGCCTTTAAAAAGTTCTTCAGTTGTTACGTTTACCCAAGCATCACCTTGACGAGTTGGAAAAGTAACTTGTGGTACGTTTTGGCCTTCTTTAGATGTAAACATAATCATTTCCTATCTTTAAATATTGCTGAATTAGTTTGAAGTCTTAATCAGCGTTTTGCTGTGCTCCGTTTTGTTGAAGCTATTATTGATAATTTCCTTTGATAGGGATAATCGTTTGGTGCTATCGTTTCGATAGGAATTTTCTATTAGGGTAATTAGACCATTGAGGTCAATCGACCTTAATTAGTTGATATTGAGTAGAGCAGATATGAACATTCGTGATTTAGAGTATTTGGTGGCACTGGCTGAGCATCAGCACTTTCGCAAAGCTGCAGAGTCGTGCTTTGTTAGCCAACCTACGTTGAGTGGGCAAATACGCAAACTAGAAGATGAAATTGGTAGCGCATTGTTAGAGCGTAATAGCCGTAAGGTCTTGTTTACTGACTCTGGATTACAGCTTGTTGAACAAGCCAAAGTCATCCTTGGTGAGGTGAAACGGTTCAAAGATATGGCGAGCGGTCAAAGCGGTGAAATGGTAGGCCCGATGCAAATTGGTTTTATTCCAACTGTTGGTCCATACATATTGCCAAAGATCATCCCGCAGCTTAAATCCACTTACCCTGAATTAGAGATGTTTCTTCATGAATCTCAAACCCATGACTTAGTAAGAAAGCTTCAAGACGGAAAGCTCGATTGTTTGGTCTTGGCTTCGGTAGCAGAAACCGCACCGTTTAAAGAGATTGAACTCTATGAGGAGTCACTTGCTCTGGCTGTGCCTTGTGATCATGAGTGGGCAGGATTAGAGTTTCTTAATGTGGAAGAGCTTAACGGGCGTACTGTTTTGATGCTCGGAGATGGTCACTGTTTGCGTGACCAAGCATTAGGTTACTGTTTTGCCGCGGGTGCAAAAGAAGATAAACGCTTTAAAGCGACCAGTTTAGAGACACTACGAAATATGGTCGCAGCCGGTGGGGGGATTACATTGCTGCCGGAGCTTTCCGTGCCAAAAGAGTCAACTAAGGACGGAGTGTGTTACGTGAAAAAAATGGACCCACAGCCTTCACGCAAAATAGTATTGGCTTACCGTGCTGGCTCACCATTACGTGCTCGCTTTGAGCTACTTGGAAAAACCATTAATGAAATTTTGCAGGCTGAATCGGTATAGATTTACGCTTTATAGATGCAGTTAAAGCAGAGAAAAGAAAAAGGGTTGGCTATCATAGCCAACCCTTTGATTTTTAATTAAACGATTCGTTAGAACAGCTCTTCACTACCACCAGAGCTTGAGTAAATCGTGTCAGTGATTGATTCCTCAACAAACTCTGTTGGCTCTGTCCCTTCTAGGAAATATTCAAACATAGAGCTTGAATCAAACTTATTGGTTAACAGGCCTGAGTCTCGGTCTATACGTACACGAACAATATTTTTTGGCAGTTGCTTACGTTGAATAGGGACGCCATCTAGTGCGACTTCCATAAAGTCTACCCAAGCTGGTTGAGCCGTTTTAGCGCCAGCTTCACCACCAGTAATCTGATTCTTACCGAGATTTTTATTTGCGGTTGTTTTGCCTAATTTACGGTTGTGATTGTCAAAGCCAACCCAAGATATAGCGACCATTCCGGGTCCATAACCGTTGTACCAAGCATCTTTAGAGTCATTGGTTGTCCCTGTCTTACCACCAATATCACGGCGTTTCAGAGGCTGTGCGCGCCAACCTGTACCATTCCAACCTGTGCCATTACTCCAGTTACCGCCACCCCAAACGTTGCTGTACATCATCTCACGCATTAAAAATGCGGTTTGTTCAGAAAGAACTTGAGGTGCATATTGCGGCTCTTGTGGGTCAAGACTTGGTTCAACATCTTGCTCCATAAACTCATTATCACTGACATCGGCTTGATGTTGAGTCGGAATATCACAATCTTGACGGCATATGACTTTCGGCGTTGCTTGCCATTCAATGTCACCAAATCGGCTCTCTACTCGGCTGATGTAAAACGGGTCAACGTAGTATCCGCCATTGGCAAAGACAGAGTAACCTTGAGCCATTTTAACCGGCGTTAAGCTACCTGCACCCAGAGCGATGGTTTCAGAACGAGGAAGCTCATCAATTTCAAAACCAAACCGAGTCAGGTACTCTCGCGTCTCATCAAGCCCGACAGCGCGCAGTACACGTACTGCCATGACGTTCTTAGATTGAGCTAAACCAATACGAACACGAGTTGGACCAATATACGTTGGTGGCGAGTTTCTTGGGCGCCATGCAGTACCTTGGCTTTTATCCCACTGGTTAATAGGGGCATCGTTAATCAGTGTTGCCAGTGTCATGCCTTCATCCATCGCCGCAGCGTAGATAAACGGTTTGATGCTCGAGCCTACCTGACGTACCGATTGAGTAGCGCGGTTGAATTTGTTATGAACAAAGTTAAAGCCACCGACCAATGACAAGACAGCACCATTTTCAGGATTCATAGCAACAAAAGCTGTGTTGGCATTAGGAACTTGGCTTAGTCGCCAAACTGCACTCGCTTTTTCAGCTTCTTCTTGTGCTTCTAACTCTTCTAATGTGAGTTCGTTATTTGTTTCAGTACTAATCGCTTCTTCATCTTGAACAGCAATATTACGAACCCAGATTTGTTCACCAATCGCTAAAACATCACTAGCTTCTTTTGGTTCAGGACCTTGACGGTCATCGGTCAAGAAACGGCGAGCCCAGCTTATCTCTTCCCACTTTATCTCTTGTGGACCATAGTTTTTGACCCACACATAAGCCGTGTTATCACGGATATCAGTCACGATAGCTGGAAGTAGAGAACCATACGACGGCTCTCTTGAAAGGTGACGGTTAAACTCTTTTTCAGTAGAAAGTGTTTGTTCATCAGTCCAGATTACTTTTTCTGCACCACGGTAACCATGTCGTTCGTCGTAGGCGATGAGATTATTAATCGCTGCTTCGTTAGCTGCGGCTTGAAGCTTAGAATCTACCGTGGTGTAGATGCTCATGCCTTGTGTATAAGCATCTTCGCCATGTTGCTCAACCATCCAAGCACGTGCCAATTCAGCGACGTATGGTGCTCTTAGCTCTATTTCGGCGCTGTGATAGCGTGATTCAATTTCTTCAGCACGAGCGTCATCAAACTCAGCCTGAGTGATGTATTGCTCATCAAGCATTCGACGAAGAACAACATTACGACGGTGTGTTGCACGTTCTAGTGAATAAATAGGGTTCATGGTCGATGGTGCTTTTGGCATGCCGGCTAAGGTCGCCAATTGACTCAGTGTCAGCTCATCAAGGTTATGACCAAAATAGGTTTGAGCGGCAGCGCCAAAGCCGTAAGAGCGGTGACCTAGGAAGATCTTATTCACGTAAAGCTGCATGATCTCCTGCTTGGTCAAAGACTGCTCAATGTGAAGCGCCAATACGATCTCTTTAACTTTTCGGATGATCTTTTTTTCGTTCGATAAGAAAAAGTTACGCGCAAGCTGCTGCGTAATAGTACTTGCACCTTGCTTCGCTGAACCAGACATGGCGACCACGACTGCAGCACGAGCAATACCAATTGGGTCTATGCCGTAGTGGCTGTAAAAGCGGCTGTCTTCGGTGGCGATAAGCGCTTCGATAAGATGCTGCGGAATTTCATCATATTCCACTGGCACTCGACGTTTTTCACCAAATTGGGCGATGAGTTTGTTGTCTTGGCTAAACACCTGCATTGGCGCAGCGAGTTCAATGTGGCGTAACTTTTCCACATCGAACAACTTATCTTTGATTAATTCATTTTTTGCATAGTAATAGACGCCAACAATCGTACTGACCCCAAGAATCGTGCAAACCAATGTGAATATAAATAGTCGCTTTATGAACTTCACCGAAGAATCCCTGATTAGTAGAGGTGGCAACTATGCAACCCCTTGTATTCTAAAATAAAAAATAACTTAAATTTTAAGTGATGGTGCTAAGGCTAGCAACGAAGTCTATTGATAGCAATGAAACCTATTAATAGTAAATAAAGTCACTGGAGCAAAACACATGGGTAAATCATTAATAACTGGTATAGATATTGGTCACTATAGTATTAAAGCCGTAGTCTTAAAGCCAGTGAGTGATGGATATTCACTAATTAGTTTTACAGAACTACCAATTTCAACAAGCGTATTCTCTGATAATCACACAGTTAATTATCATGAAATTGTAAAGAAACTAAAAGAACTAAGAAAGGCTCTCCCTTTATTTAGTCGTCGTGTCGCGATCGCTATCCCTGATAACGCAGTGATCAGCAAGGTTCTACAGATTGATAGTGACCTTGATGAACGAGAAACTGAATTTGCTATCTATCAAGCGTTTTCCCATCAATCTCCCTTTCCTATTGAAGAGCTTAGTCTTGATTTTGTCCGTAGTGATAAGGCAAGCAAAACGCCAACTGTTGCCTATCAAGTCTATGCCACTAAAAAAGAGGTGATAGATAGCCGCTATAGCGCAGCAAAAAAAGCAGGCTTCACTCCCGTTGTATTTGATGTGCAAGCGCATAGCTTAGTCAGCATGTGGCAACTGGCTGCAAGCCAATCGAATAATCATGATTGGTTGTTGGTTGATATTGGCTATACCCAAACCTCTCTGTGTATGGATTTTTCGAATAAGCCCCCGTTTAGTAAAGAGATCGCGCTGGGGACTCAGTTTATGGATTTAGAGCCCTCCTCAATGAATGCGCAGATTGAAAATAGGAGTGAGCAGTTTATTCAGCTGGTGATTGAAAGGATTCAAAGACAAATGCAGATGTTGTTATCAGTGAGTGGATTACCTGCTGTTCAGGGCATTTGGCTATCGGGTGGTGGCGCTGCAACGCCCAATTTAACGGAAGAGATTGCCCATCGTTTAAAAATCGAGTGCCAGGTTTTTAATCCTTTAAGTTTATTTAGCGGTAAAACGCCTCGAAAGTCCCATCGTCATAATGATCTCAATTGCTTTAGTGCGGCTGCAGGCATTGCGATAAGAGCTAATGACTGGTTGGAGACGACTCATGTTGCATAGTGTGAACCTATTATCTTGGCGAGATGAGAAGCGCGAGAAGCATAAAAGACGCTTTGTAAGCCTTGTCATTTTAGCGCTGTTGATTGCCTTTTTACTCCAATACGCTGTTGGTTGGTATTTCAACGGTGAGCTTCGCAAGCAGCAAGGAAGAATCAACTATTTCACTCACTATATTGAGCAGCTAGATCGGCGTATTGATGATCTAAAGCTAACCGAGCAAGATCATAGCGCTCTGTTAACCCGCTTATCTGTCGTTGAACGTTTGCAGCAGTCACGCAATAAAAGCACCGACTTCATGATTGAAATACAAATGCTTGTGCCAGAAGGGGTGTACGTAGACAAAATAAAACTGAATGGTGATGAAATTGAAATGAAGGGGATCAGTGATAGCACTGCTCACCTTGCGACCATGTTAGATAATTTAGAAAAGTCGTCATTTCTGTCAGATGTTGAGATGCACTCTATTGTTCATGATCAGAAGCGTTTTGAACAAAACTTCCATACCTTCAAGGTCTCGTTTCGAATTGCTGTTAACCCTGATCACCCAGAAGAGGACAATGTGAAGTTAAGTGCTCGGTTATATAACGGTGCATTGTTGAAGAAAGAAGAACGGTTGAGAATGAATCCATCATTAAGGAGGGTACATGGCTAATTTTAAAGATCTTGATATTGATGAGATTGCCGAGTGGCCTTTGATTCCGCAGTTAGGGACGTTAGTGCTGTTGATTTTAGTTTTTCAGGGGGTTGGTGGCTGGTTCTATGTTTTGCCAAAACAAGAGAGTCTTGATGAGCTGAAACGACAAGAGCAAATACTGAAATCCACGTTAAGAATCAAAGCGAATAAAGTTGCGACACTGCCCAAGTTAAAGGTTCAACTTGATGAGCTTCAAGAGCGATATGACTACTTAATGCGGCAATTACCTGAGCAAAAAGAGCTGGCGAGTATGCTGGCATCTGTTAACGAGTTTGGATTAAAGAATTCGCTCACTTTTACTCGAATAGACTGGGGACAGAAACAAAATCAAGAGTTCCTCTATCGTTTACCGCTCAACATCGAATTGACAGGAAGCTACAACAATATCGGTCAGTTCTCAGAAGCGATTGCCAACCTGCCCCGCATTATCGTGTTAGAAGATATTGATTGGCAGCGAGTGAGCCAAGAGAGCAGCACGCTTCACTTTCGAGTGCGCGCTTACACCTACCAATTTAAATCGGAGGTGAAAGATGAAGGTTAACTCATTCTGTTTGTTATTGGGCGCGACTCTACTTGTCGGCTGCAATGCTAATCAAGAGTCTATTGATGAGTATATTCAGACGGTTGAATCTCAGGCTCGTATCGATGTTGAACAGCTCACGCCGATTATCACTTTCCAAGCATCACCCTACCAAAGTAGAGGTCTTCGCGAACCTTTTATTCTTCCCATTGCGGCGCTTGTGCAAGAGCAACCCATCGCTAAAAAAGATTGTTGGCAGCCAAGTAAACGCAATAAGTCTGGGCAGCTCGAACGTTACCCCATTAGCAAATTAAAGCTAAAAGGGGTGATGGGGAGTTCCGGCCAGATCTCGGCCTTAATACAAACCCCAAAAGGTCAGGTGGTTAAGGTTGGTAAAGGGCAGTTTGTTGGCTTGAATAATGGCCGAGTAACAAAGGTTACGTCGAAATACTTACTGATTAACGAAACCTTGCCCGATGGACTTGGTTGTTGGAACAAGCGCAACGTCAGGCTTGCTCTTAAATAGAATTACTTGTTTTGAGATATCATCATGATTAAAGGATTAACGATTAAAATGGCTACAGTTCCTCGTCAGCTCCTATTTGGCTTGTTGGTTATAACATCCATGTTATTTGGTAGTGCCTTAGCAGCAGAAGCCAATCAACTAAAGAACATCGATTTTCGCGTTGATGGCGATAAAAACGCTCGAATTATTATTGAGCTTGCATCGCAATCTTCTGTAGTTGATGTACAAAAAGTACAGGAAGGATTAAGCATTGAGTTATTAAAAACAGATGTGAGTGATGCCCAGCTCTATCTGCTCGATGTGAAAGACTTTGCGACATCGGTTGAAAGCGTTGAAGTGTTTCGCAAAGAACCAAGCACTTTACTGGTGGCATCCATTATCGGTGACTATGACTACAACTACAGTTTGAAAGGCAAATACTTAGAAATAGTGATCAGCCCGTTAAAGGAAGAGCAGGCACCTAACAAGGCGAGCTTGCTTGAAAGAGAAGGCAAGCTAATCTCAATCAACTTCCAAGATATTCCTGTGCGTAATGTGTTGCAGCTTATTGCGGAATACAATGAGTTTAACTTGGTGGTGTCTGATTCGGTCACTGGTAATCTGACATTGCGTCTTGATGGTGTTCCATGGCAGCAGGTGCTGGATATTATCTTGCAAGTTAAAGGGCTGGATAAACGAGTCGATGGCAATGTTATTTTGGTTGCTCCAACCGCGGAGCTTGATTTGCAAGAGCAACAGAAGCTAGAAAAATCTCGCCTAGCAGAAGAGTTAGGCAACCTCTCTTCCGATATTATTAAAATCAACTTTGCCAAAGCATCAGATATCGCCGATATGATTGGCGGTGATGGCACTGTGAGTATGCTCTCTGATCGAGGTTCAATCACAGTTGATGAAAGAACAAACTCACTATTAATGCGTGAACTACCAGAAAACATCGAGATCATTCGAGAGATTATTGCTTCACTGGATATTCCTGTTAAACAGGTTCAAATAGAGGCAAGAATTGTAACGATTAATGAAGGTAATATGGATGAACTAGGCGTACGTTGGGGCTTTACTAATACGAATGGTGATAACACTGTCGGAGGGTCTATTGAGAGTAATTTATGGCAAAAAGGCTTATTAGCAGGGGATGAGCTACCCATTGATGACTTTCTTAATGTGAATTTAGGAGCGACATCAGCCAATGCCTCTTCAATAGCTTTTCAAGTGGCAAAGTTAGGATCGGACATGCTACTTGATTTAGAGCTATCTGCACTGCAAAGAGAATCCAAAGCCGAAATTATTTCCAGCCCACGTCTTATTACAACCAATAAAAAGCCGGCTTATATTGAGCAAGGTACAGAAATTCCCTATTTGGAATCGTCTTCAAGTGGAGCGACGACTATCGCCTTTAAAAAAGCGGTATTAAGTTTAAAGGTGACACCCCAAATAACACCAGACAATCGATTAGTGCTGGACTTGAGTGTGACTCAAGATAGACCGGGAGAAGTTGTTAAGACGGGAACAGGAGAGGCTGTGGCTATCGATACACAGCGAATTGGCACGCAAGTATTGGTTAATAATGGTGAAACAGTGGTGCTTGGGGGAATTTATCAACACAGCACAACGAATTCTGTTGATAAGGTTCCACTACTTGGTGATCTCCCTTTATTAGGGGCTTTATTCCGCCGAACTTATGAGCAAAAAGGCAAAAGCGAGCTGTTAATTTTCGTCACTCCGAAAGTAATTCTTCAGTAGTGGAGAATAAATAATCGCGATCAACAAAAAATAAAGTTGCATTAGTGGCATCAGATCTAGATAATTTCGGGTCTTATCACGAAATATCTGTGAGGAATAGGTGCCACAAGCAAATATAAGGCCTGAGAATATCGGGTTACTCTTGTGGCGATGTCATTGAATTAACGATGTAAAATACTCCTAAAAACATGGCTGAGAAACGCAATATCTTTCTTGTCGGCCCAATGGGCGCCGGCAAAAGTACAATTGGTAGACACCTTGCACAACAACTGCATATGGAGTTTTTAGACTCTGATACAGTTATTGAAGAACGCACAGGTGCTGATATCGCATGGGTTTTTGATGTTGAGGGCGAAGAAGGCTTCCGTACGCGCGAAGAATCTGTCATTAACGATCTAACTGACAAGCAAGGCATTGTTCTTGCGACAGGGGGCGGCTCTGTAAATAGCAAGGATAACCGTAACCGTCTATCTGCACGAGGCATTGTTGTTTATCTTGAAACAACAATTGAAAAGCAACTTGCGCGTACTAATCGCGACAAGAAGCGCCCGCTGCTACAAACAGACAATCCTAGAGATGTATTAGAATCTTTGGCTGGTGAACGTAATAACCTCTATGAAGAAGTAGCGGATTATACGGTTCGTACCGATGACCAGAGTGCAAAAGTAGTAGCCAACCAGATCGTAAAAATGCTAGAAGAACGTTAAGTCGTTTTTTATCGGAGAGCAAACCATGGAACGGATTACGGTCAGTTTGGGCGAACGAAGCTACCCAATCTCTATCGGTGCCGGATTATTTAATAATTCGGCACAACTTTTTTCTTCTTATCTCGATCAAGAATTTTCTGCTTATCAGAAAGTAGTGGTTATCAGTAATGTGACCGTTGCTCCGCTTTATGCTGATCAAATTCTGACTAAGTTTAAAGAGCTTGGTTGTGATACGTCACTATTGGAATTACCTGATGGTGAACAATACAAGAGTCTCGATACCTTTAATCAAGTGATGAACTTCCTACTGGAAGGGAATTACAGCCGCGATGTCGTTGTGGTTGCGCTTGGTGGTGGGGTTATTGGTGATCTTGTTGGATTCTCGGCTGCGTGCTATCAGCGCGGAGTTGATTTTATTCAAATTCCTACCACATTACTTTCTCAAGTTGATTCTTCTGTTGGCGGCAAAACCGCTGTGAACCATCCACTTGGTAAAAATATGATTGGTGCATTTTACCAACCTAAATCCGTCATTATTGATACCAATTGCTTATCGACGCTACCTGAACGCGAGTTTGCGGCCGGCATCGCAGAAGTGATTAAGTACGGTATTATTTATGATGAAGCATTTTTCGTTTGGCTAGAAGATAATCTAGACAAGCTCTATGCTCTTGATAACGATGCACTAAATTACGCTATCTCTCGCTGCTGTGAAATCAAAGCGGAAGTTGTCGCTCAAGATGAAAAAGAGTCAGGCATTCGTGCTTTATTGAATCTAGGTCATACATTTGGTCATGCCATTGAGGCTGAACTAGGGTATGGTAAATGGTTGCATGGGGAAGCAGTTGCATCAGGTACAGTGATGGCCGCAAAGACAGCGCAGCTACAGGGTTTGATCTCTGAGCAGCAAGTTACGCGAATTATTTCTATACTGAAAAATGCCAAGCTACCTGTGCATACTCCTGAAAACATGGCTTTCAGCGATTTCATGAAGCATATGATGAGAGACAAAAAAGTATTGGCCGGAGAGCTTCGACTAGTATTGCCAACCAGTATTGGTACTGCAGACGTTGTTAAAGGCGTTCCAGAGTCTGTGCTTGAACAAGCCATTGATTTTTGTCGTAGCGTATAATTTTATTTGTAGACAGTGATCTGTCAGTAGGACGGCCTAATGAGTTTAACGCATGAATCCCGTGTGTTGGAATTAGAGTCTCAAACCGAGTTACTTGAGCGTTTACAGCTGTTGACTAATTTTGGTTCTAATCTTGTCACCGTTGGTGGTGAGATTGGCGCTGGAAAATCTTGGTTAGCGCAACGTTATTTAGAAGCTTGGGCGCAAGATAAAAATCAGTCGTTATTGATGTGTCATCCTAATCAAGATGATGCACAGCGCCGTTCTACTATTTTAAACCAAGTCATCTCTAATCCCCTTTTTAGTCCTCAAGATTCACTTGTTGATAGCCTGAAACAAATTCTCGACGGTGAGCCCTGTGATCTCGTTATAGTGGTTGATGATGCTCATCAATTAACAGAGTCTTTAATTTCCGAATTGTGGATGCTGGTGCTTGAAGCGCAAGGTAATCCTCATTGGAGTATCAATGTCGTTCTTTTTGCTAAATCCAATAGCATAGAGGGGCTTCTAACTCGTTTAAGTTACGGTCAAGAGCATAAACCTATTGAGCTAGAGGTTGATTCACTTAGCTCTGAAGAAGCAGATCGATTTTTTGAGTTTCTCGTTATTCGTTATGTGGATGACGATTTAGAGAAACGAGTTCGTCAGGTGTATAAAAAGGTGTCACCTTTACCGGGTGCAATCATGGCATTAGGGGATCATAAAGTGGAAAAACGCATCATCATCCGTTCAATTGTTGGCTCTCCTACAAAAATAGCGGCGCTGGTTATTCTACTGCTACTTATCATTGGTGGTGGTTACTACTGGATGATGGGGCAGCCCTCGCCAGATGAAAAAGCCCAGCAGATCACTGATAACCTTGAGCAAACTGTGATTCCAACATTGCCGACGGTCGCTTCTTCGGCAGAATCAAGTCAAGCCACTGGTATGGATGGTCAAGAGTCCGAAATGCTTGACCCAAGTTATCAAGGGGCGGATGACGACAGTATGTCATTACCACAAGATGTGATTGATGAAACAGCCAGCGTAGGTTCAGCCGATGATAATCATCAGCGAGTGGTGATCACTTCTGATGTTGTTGATGCGCTACTCGATGATAAACCAGTCGATACTAGTAGCATTGATAATGCGATTGCAGATGCAAAGCAGCAAGCGTCTGATGTTGTCGAGCCTGAAGCGGCTATTGAAGTAGAAGCGGCGGTTGAAGAGCAACAAGCCCCAACAGATAAGCCCATTACTTTCTCCTTCGCTCGAGAAGCACTACAAGCATTTTCTCCTCGTAGCTACACACTTCAGTTAGCGGCAATGAATTCACTATCTGAAGTCCAAGAGTTTATTGAAAAATACGACCTACACCATAAGGTGCGTGTTTACCCAACCACTCGAAATGAAATCGAATGGTACATCGTGACTTATGAAAACTATCCAACCATTCAAATTGCACGTGACGCAGTAGAAACGCTACCAAAAGCACTAAGTGAGTTAGGTCCATGGGCGAAATCGATGAGTCAAGTGCATCGGGAAATTGAACGTGCGAAATAAGACTGAGGTTAGCGTGAAAATGTGTTACATTCCGCAACCTTATTTTGTGGTGGATAGACTGAGCAGTAGATGAAAAAGCAGCGCGCCTTTTTAAAATGGGCTGGTGGAAAATATGGCCTAGTTGAAAATATTCAACACCACCTACCTCCTGCTCGAAAATTGATCGAACCTTTTGTAGGGGCTGGTTCTGTATTTCTCAATTCAGAATTTGATCATTACCTGCTTGCGGACATCAATCCAGATCTGATCAATCTCTACAACCTACTGAAAGAAGAGCCCGAGCTTTATATTTCAGAAGCTAAGCGTTGGTTTACCCCTCATCATAATCAGAAAGAGGTTTATCTGGACATACGTGTTCAGTTTAATGCAACGGATGACATCATGTACCGTTCATTAGCTTTTCTGTATATGAACCGATTTGGTTTTAATGGCTTGTGTCGTTATAACAAAAAGGGCGGATTTAACGTACCATTCGGGTCTTATAAAAAACCTTATTTTCCTGAAGCTGAATTAGAATTCTTTGCTCAAAAGGCTAAGAAGGCGACGTTTATCTGTGAAGGGTATGTCGAAACATTCAAACGAGCTCGTAAAGGCAGTGTCGTCTACTGCGATCCTCCTTATGCGCCACTGTCGACAACCGCAAACTTTACCTCTTACGCTGGTAATGGCTTTTCACTGGATGATCAAGCTGCGCTAGCGGATGTTGCTGAAAAAGCCGCTTATGAACGTGGCATTCCTGTTTTGATTTCTAATCACGACACAACACTGACTCGCCGCCTTTATCATGGCGCGGAACTTAATGTTGTGAAGGTGAAGCGGACCATCAGCCGAAATGGCGCAGGACGAAATAAAGTCGACGAATTGCTCGCACTATTTTATGACAAGCAAAATCAAGTCACAGACAAATCACTTTAAACACTAGCCTCGCTTAGGTAGAATTGCGCGCGAAACTTGTTCAATGCCAATTTTATTAAAATAGCTGTGCTCGGTTTTTCATCTACCTGAACAGCTGTTTATCCATTTAAGCACTTACTCATTAAAGCTTAATCCATTACAGCTTTATCCATTAAAGAAATAGCACAGAGGCTAGGTATGAAAGATTTTCTTATCGCTCCATCCATTTTATCTGCAGATTTTGCTCGCTTAGGCGAAGACGTTGAGAAAGTACTCGCGGACGGTGCTGATGTTGTGCACTTTGATGTAATGGATAACCACTACGTACCAAACCTAACGTTTGGCGCGCCAATCTGTAAAGCCCTGCGTGACTACGGAATCACAGCACCAATCGATGTACACCTAATGGTGAAGCCAGTTGATAGCATCGTTCCTGAGTTTGCAAAAGCGGGCGCATCGATGATTACTTTCCACGTAGAAGCTTCAGAGCACATTGATCGTACGCTTCAGCTTATCAAAGAGAACGGTTGTAAAGCGGGTGTGGTTCTAAACCCGGCAACGCCATTAACGTGTCTTGATTACATCATGGATAAAGTAGACATGATTTTGCTGATGTCGGTAAACCCTGGTTTTGGTGGACAATCTTTCATTCCAAACACATTGGATAAACTGCGTGCGGTTCGTAAGTTGATTGACGAATCTGGCCGTGATATTCGTTTGGAAATTGATGGTGGCGTTAAAGTCGATAATATTCGTGAAATCGCCGAAGCGGGTGCGGATATGTTTGTAGCGGGTTCAGCTATTTTTAACCAACCAAACTACAAAGAAGTTATCGACGAAATGCGTGCAGAGCTTGCGCAAGTTAATAAGAAGTAAACGCTCAAGTATAATAAGATAGATGTGATATTAAGGGGCCATGATGCCCCTTTCTTTATAAGTATAAGAGTAGGAAGAAAGATGTCGTTAAGCTCAATAAAACTGATTGCCTTCGATTTGGATGGAACTTTGCTAGACAGTGTGCCTGATTTAGCGGTAGCCGCAGATCAAGCGGTTCAAGAATTAGGTTTTCCATCAGTAACGGAAGAGCAAGTTCGTGATTACGTAGGTAACGGTGCCGATATTTTAATTGGCCGCGCGCTAAGTCAAAACTTAACGGTGGACCCTGAACTGAGTGAAGAGACTCGCAGTAAAGCTCGAATCTTGTTTGATGACTTTTACGAGCAAGGCGGTCATAAACTGAGTCACCTCTATCCATCAGTAAAAGAGACGTTAGCAGAATTAGATAAAGCTGGCTTTACGATGGCATTAGTAACCAACAAACCAACCAAATTTGTCCCAGATGTATTAGCTCAACATGATATTGCTAAGTATTTTGTTGATGTGATTGGCGGCGACTCTTTCCCAGAAAAGAAACCCAACCCAATGGCACTTAACTGGCTACTAGAAAAGCATAACGTTAAAGCTGATGAAATGCTGATGGTCGGAGACTCGAGTAATGACATTAAAGCGGCGAAAAATGCAGCTTGTTACTCGTTTGGTCTGACCTATGGCTACAACCATGGCGAGCCAATTTCAGACTCAAACCCTGACTATGTCGCAGATGATATTTCACAATTACTAGAAGTTGTCCTAGTTTCAGCGTAAAGCTCTTGGTTTCAGAACAAAGCATCGAAAACTTACAGAATGCCTCTGGTAATATACTTGCCAATGAGTACACTGCTAAAACCGTATTGATAAATTCGATGCGGTTTTTTTAATCGAATTATATAAGAAGTCAAAGGAATCAGAAGCATGAGCAAACCCATTGTATTGAGTGGCGTTCAACCGTCAGGTGAACTTAGTATCGGTAATTACTTGGGTGCTCTACGTCAATGGCAACAGATGCAAGATGACTACGATTGCCAATATTGTGTTGTAGACCTTCATGCCGTTACGGTTCGTCAAGATCCTAAAGCATTGCATGAAGCCACTCTTGATGCATTAGCAATCTGCCTTGCGGTTGGTGTTGATCCTAAAAAGAGCTCTCTATTTGTTCAGTCACACGTACCAGAGCATGCTCAACTTGGCTGGCTTCTTAACTGCTATACCCAAATGGGTGAACTGAGCCGTATGACTCAGTTTAAAGACAAATCACAGCGTTACGCAAACGACATCAACGTTGGTCTATTTGATTACCCTGTATTGATGGCGGCAGATATCTTGCTATACGGCGCACATCAAGTACCGGTAGGAAGCGATCAGAAGCAGCACTTAGAGCTAGCGCGTGATATTGCAACTCGCTTTAACAATATCTACAGCCCTGAAGCGCCTATTTTTACTGTGCCAGAACCTTACATTCCAACAGTGAATGCACGTGTCATGAGCCTGCAGGATGCAACTAAGAAGATGTCTAAATCAGATGATAACCGTAAGAACGTTATTACTTTGCTTGAAGATCCGAAATCAATCCTGAAGAAGATCAACAAAGCGCAAACTGACGCTGAAACTCCACCACGCATTAAGAGTGATTGGGAAAATAAAGCGGGTATCTCAAACTTGATGAGTTTGTATTCAGCGGCAACAGGCAAGACATTTGAAGAGATTGAAGCGCAGTACCAAGGCGTGGAAATGTACGGCCCATTTAAGAAAGATGTTGGTCAAGCCATTGTTGCAATGCTAGAGCCTGTACAAGCCGAGTACAAGCGTATTCGTGATGATCGTGCGTATCTAGACTCAGTAATGAAAGCGGGCGCTGATAAAGCGTCTGAGCGCGCTGCTGTGACGCTGAAAAAAGCGTACGAAGCGGTTGGTTTTGTTACTCGTCCATAGTAGCGAATAGAGTGGGATGACGTCAGTCTGAGTACTCTTTGTTCTATCTATTTGTAAAGCCCTTAGCGCCAGTTAAGGGCTTTTTCTATTTATAAATCCATCAGTTAGTGCCACTGATAACTCCACCATACTTCTTCTGTTTACTCTGCTTGTTGAAAGTATGCGCCTCATTCAGCTATTTGATTTAGTAATGAGATCGCGATCTCGATATGTCATGTGAATGTTTTTATAACTTACATAAAAGTCCAACACTGAACGCGCAAAATAAAAACGACAATTCAATTAATGTGATATGGAACGCCTTCTGGGATGCAAAGCGACATTTGAGAGGGCATTAGAGGTGGATAATGGAAACCAAATTTACGCGTAACTTGCTTGCCCTTGCAATGAGTTCAACGTTAGCAGCTCCAGCACTGGCCGATGTGGTTATTTCTCAGTATGTCGAAGGTGGTAGTAATAACAAAGCGCTAGAGATCGCCAATACGGGCGATACAGCCGTTAGTCTAGATAACTTTCAGTTGGCGAAATCAAGCAACGGTGGAGGCAGCTGGGATGCCTTGTTACCATTGTCGGGGCGAGTTATTAGTGCGAATGAAGTACTGGTATTTTCGAATTCAAGCGCTTCTCAGGCCATTCTGGATGTGACTGATACAACAAACACTACAGTGATTAATTTTAACGGTGATGATCCGGTTGCTCTGCTTAATATTGATGGCAGTGTTCACGATATGATGGGTGTCATGGGTGATGTTGATTGGGGCAAAGACGTAACCTTAGTTCGCGCTGACTTAACGCCATCATCAAGCTACCAAGCTTCTCAGTGGGTAGCATTAGCCAAAGACAATATCGAAGGATTAGGTTCGTTAGATATTATTGAACCCCCACAACCGTTCGCTTGCAGTCAAGATGGTGCTAATCCTGTCTTCACCTCTATTAAAGAAATCCAAGGCGAAGGTGATACCTCGCCATTTATTGATGGCTACCCATACATTACCGATGAAGAGTACTTTGTTGAAGGTGTTGTAACAGCAGTCACAACAGGGCTAACCAAAGGCTTTTATCTTCAAGCATTAGAGGGCGACTACAATTCAAATACCTCTGATGGTCTGTTCGTTCACACCAACCTTGCTCAGTCAGACCTAGTACCGGGTGACGTCGTCTGTGTGAAGGGGAAGGTTCAAGAATATTACAGCTTAACTCAGCTTAAAGCCGAGAATAACAACTGGGTGAAGACGAGCGAACAAGCAGTGCCAGAAGCTGTCGATATTGAAATACTCGATAGCGATGAAAACTTCGAGCAGACGCTGGAGCGTTACGAAGGCATGCTGGTAAGAACAACTGAAGAGCTTGATATGCGTGTCACGCGCACCTTTGGTTATGATTACTCAGGGCGTCGCAACAATATGGTACTGGCGCAGGGCGAAATAAACATGCAGCCTAACCAACTGTTTGTTGCAGGATCAGAAGAAGCAAAAGAGCAGACAGAGAAAAACAAACTAGCACGCCTATTTGTCGAAACGGATCAAAAAGCACCGAATGGAGAAGTGCCTTATTACCCTGATTTTGGTCGTACTGACATCGATCAAAACGGTTCAACAGAAGATTACATCCGTGTTGACGATACTATTGTCGGATTAGAGGGCGCATTGAGCTACAGCTACAACGAGTATCGCTTAATCGCGACGAATCAGCTGACTAACAAGAACTTTGTTCGCAACTCACCACGTACAGATCGTCCAGAGATGAATCGTGGTGATCTGCGTATCGCTACATTCAATGTTCTTAACTATTTCAACTCGCCATTCGGTGGTGATTCCAACTTGCATGGCGGTAATCGTGGTGCTGACTCGTATGAAGAGTTTGAAATCCAGCAAGAGAAAATCGTTAATGCAATCTTGCTTCTTGATGCTGACATCGTTGGCTTAATGGAGATAGAGAATAACGGTTTTGGTGACAGTGGTGCGATTACTCAGCTTGTTGATCAAATAAATCTACGTATTCCTAAGAAGAAAGATCAGTACTCTTTCGTTGCGGTAGATTCAAATCAAGATGGCGAAACCAATCACTTAGACTCGATTGGCACCGATGTGATCACGACAGGTGTTATTTACCGAGCGAAGGTTGTGAAGTTAAAGACTAGCCGTGTTATCGCGATGCCAAGCCAGCTAGCGCCTGAAGTTATCGATGATGACGGCAAGGTGATTGAAAGTGGTAAAAACTACCAACGTGACTCTTTAGCGCCAACGTTTAAAGTGAAAGGCACTAAAGAGAAAATTACGGTGGCGGTAAACCACTTTAAATCGAAAGGTTCAAAATGTTGGGAAGATGCAGCGCCAGTTGAGCAAGGTGGTCAGGGTGGTGTTGATGCGGATAAACAGGGTTCATGTGAAAACTTTCGTGTTGCTGCAGCCGTTGCACTTGGCGATGCACTGAATGAGATCAAAGGCCATAAGGTAATCCTTGGTGATATGAACTCTTACGGTATGGAAGATCCGATGCTGGTTCTGACGGATTACAGCGCTGAGAAATATGGTAAAGAGATCAAAGCGGCGCGTAATACCTTTATTGCAGGTGAGCCTCAGTTTGGCGATGATGGCGCGGTTATTACTGATAACTATGGGTACATTAATGCTGTTGCAATGATGCACCCTAAAAGCTGGAGCTACTCGTACAATGATGAAGTGGGCGCGTTAGACCACCTACTGATCAGTGAGAGCTTAGAAGATAAAGTGGTTGATGCAACAGATTGGCACATCAATGGCGGTGAGTCGACTCTGTTTGATTACAACGAAGAGTATAAAGGCGACCTGCCGAAGTACCAAGATCACTACCGCTCTTCAGATCATGATCCAGCAGTACTTGAGCTGCAAATGGGTGGTTCGTTTGGTTTAGGGGCACTTATGTCGATGTTTGGGCTTATGATGTGGCGTCGACGTCAATAAGACGAGTAAAGCTAATAACGTCAGTGTAAAAGTAAAATAATAACAACTCGTGTAAACCAATAAGACCAGCAACAGCTGGTCTTATTTTTGTCTTTTTCAGAGTTAATACTTGCCTTTCACTCTTGGTATTGCACAATACCGCCCTCTGAGTGTTTCAATGTTTTGAGCTGTATTGTTGCCATGCTATTGATTATCGATAATTACGATTCATTTACCTATAACCTATACCAGTACTTTTGCGAACTGGGTGTAGAGGTTAAGGTTGTGCGTAACGATGCCATTGATATTGCAGGAATTGAAGCGCTTGATCCAACCCATCTTGTTATCTCCCCTGGACCTTGTACACCCAATGAAGCGGGTATCTCTTTAGCCGCCATCAAACACTTTGCAGGTCAGCTTCCTATTATGGGCGTCTGTCTTGGTCATCAAGCCATTGCACAAGCCTTTGGTGCAAACGTGGTGAAAGCTAGGAAAGTGATGCATGGGAAAACCTCGCCAATTGTTCATACCAATCACAGTGTATTTCAAGGTTTAAATAATCCATTAACAGTGACCCGTTATCACTCCTTAGTCGTGCAAAATGGAACCCTTCCAGATTGTTTTGAACTGACCGCTTGGACTACTCTTGCTGATGGTTCAATGGATGAAATAATGGGCTATCAACATAAGACCTTACCAATCGATGCGGTGCAGTTTCACCCTGAATCGATCAAAACAGAACAAGGGCATCAACTATTGGCTAATTTCTTAGCTCGTAGAGCCAATTAGACAACCTGACCGCGATCACCTTTCTTAACATTTCTTTCATATATTAAGTGCCGTTCAGCGAATGAAAAATTATTCGCAACAGATACTCTGTTAAACCGCATCGCCTTGATACCGCTGAGTTCCCACTACTTCTTTCTCTTCGCATAAAAAAAAAGCTTCATAAAAGCCTCGACTTGATGCATAAATAGTCATGTGAAGTGATTATTGGTGGATGCTTCCGTGCTTGAAAAGAATAAATCACTATTGAAATGGTTAATTAAATGTAAATACAATGCTGCAGCAGTCAAAATGCGAAATAATATATGCCTTCATTATTAGGGGGCTAATACGCTGAACTGCTTGTTGGTCGTGTTAAGAAGGAATGTGCAATGACAATGGAAAACGTTGAAAAAGTAGAACGCAGTTTATTCAATGAGGTGATGGTACCTTGTTATAACCCAATGGAAATGATTCCTGTAAAAGGAGAAGGCGCACGCGTTTGGGATCAAGATGGTCGAGAGTACATTGACTTTGCTGGTGGTATCGCGGTGAGTTGTTTAGGTCATTGCCACCCGGCGATGGTGAATGCACTTACTGAGCAAGGCAATAAGATCTGGCATTTAAGTAATGTGATGACCAATGAGCCAGCACTGCGTCTTGCAAAAAAACTGACGGAAGTGAGCTTTGCTGAAAAAGTCTTCTTTGCTAACTCTGGCGCTGAAGCAAATGAAGCAGCATTAAAGCTCGCTCGTCGCTGGGCTGCCGATGTTCACGGCGAAGAAAAATCTGAAATCATTGCTTTCCAACAAGGTTTCCATGGTCGTACGTTCTTTACTGTAACCGTGGGTGGTCAAGCTGCTTATTCTGATGGCTTTGGTCCTAAACCTGGCGATGTTACTCATCTTCCATACAATGATATTGAAGCTCTAGAAGCGCATATGTCAGAGCGTACCTGCGCCATTATGATGGAGCCACTTCAAGGCGAAGGCGGAATCGTTTCTCCTACCGATGAGTTTGCCAAAAAAGTTCGCGAGCTATGTGATAAACACAATGCACTGCTGATTTTTGATGAAGTACAGACCGGCAATGGCCGTACTGGCGAAATTTATGCGTATCAAGGTCTAGGTGTTACACCTGATATTTTAAGTACTGCAAAATCTTTAGGTGGCGGCTTCCCTGTTGGTGCAATGCTTACCACATCTAAACTTGCCGAGCATTTGAAAGTGGGTACGCACGGTTCGACTTACGGTGGTAACCCATTGGCGTGTGCTGTTGCCGAAGCAGTTGTTGATATTGTTAGTCAGCCTGAAACTCTAGCGGGTGTAAAAGAGCGTGAAGCTATTTTCCGCGAAGGACTGGCTAAGATTAATGATAAGTACCAAATCTTCTCAGAAGTGCGTGGTAAGGGTTTATTGTTGGGCGCAGTACTGAACGATCAGTGGCAAGGTAGAGCACGTGATGTTTTGGTTGCAGCTGGTCAGCAAGGGCTAATGGTCTTGGTGGCAGGCGTGAATATCGTGCGCTTTACACCCTCTTTAGTGATTACCACACAAGAGATTGAGCAGGGCCTTGCTAAGCTTGATGCCGCGATTGCATCACTTACAGCCTAGTCACTCACTTAAAAAACAGTTAGTTGTTCACTTAAAAAATAAAGTTAAGCACTTCTATAATTAATGAGTATTCGAATGAATACCACTCGGGGCTAAGTTTCTATTTAGCCCCACAGCTTTTTAGCTTCACTCGCATCCGGAGGGAATTTCGATGCTGGTAATTCGTCCAATTACAATGTCTGACTACGATGCTTTGCATACTTGCGCTGTTGAGTCTGGTCATGGTTTTACATCTCTTCCTGTTAATGAAGAACTCCTTACTAATCGTATACAACACTCTGAATATAGCTTTACTAAAGATGGCGTTACCGAGCCGGGTGATGAAGGCTACCTGATGGTCGGCTTTGATAGTGAAACCGAAGAGGTAGCCGGGTGTACCGGAGTTGAGGCATCAATTGGCTGGGATGTTCCATTTTATTCTTACCACATCAGCACCGTTGTACACGCCTCACCAAAACTGGGTGTGAACAATGTGGTTAAATTGCTGACGTTTGGTAATAACTACACGGGTTGCAGCGAAATATGTACTCTGTTTTTACGCCCAAGCTTTCGTGGCGGTCTTAATGGTCGCTTGATGTCTAAGTGCCGATTCTTAATGTTGGCTGAGCATCCACATCGTTTCTCTAAAACTATCTTTGCCGAGATGCGTGGTGTTTCAGATGAAGAAGGTAATTCTCCTTTTTGGCAGTGGCTACAAGAGCACTTTTTCTCCATTGATTTCACCATGGCAGATTACTTAACCGGTATCGGTAAGAAAGGTTTTATTGCTGACCTCATGCCTAAGCTTCCAATCTACGTAAACTTGTTGAGCAAAGAGGCTCAGGCCGTCATTGGACAAGTGCACGAGAACACTCTACCTGCGCTTAAATTGCTAGAGCGAGAAGGTTTCACTTGTCGAAACTATGTCGATATTTTTGATGCAGGCCCGACGGTTGAATGTGATGCGCGAAATATTGATTCAATCAGAAATTCTTTTAGATCAAAAGTCGTTATTGCTGAGCACACTAGTGCAGATCACTACCTAATTTCAAATACGTCATTTGAGAACTTTAGAGCGACTGCGGCAAAGGCTGCGTATGACCAAGCCAGCGACAGCGTTATTTTAGCGCCAGATGTAGCAAAGGCATTGCAAGTTGCTCAGGGCGACTATGTACGGATGCTTGCTCAGTAATAGGCTGCTTAAAGGTGGTCAGTTCAGAAGTAGAAAACTCTATAAACAATTTTCCACGTGGAAAGTTTTGCAGTAACAAGAAAAGGATTTATTTATGACTCATTGGATTGGTGGAGAATGGATTGCAGGACAAGGCGATGCGATGATTTCAACGAGCCCGTACAACAATCAGCAGATTTGGCAAGGCGATAGTGCTACGCCAGCTCAAGTCGAATCGGCCGTTAGTGCTGCTCGAAAGGCGCTTGTTGAGTGGAAGAAAACAAGTTTCGCAGAGAGAGAACAGGTCGTTCTAAGGTTTGCTGAAAAAGTAAAAGAGAACAGCGAAGAAATCGCTGAAATCATTGCTAAAGAAACGGGCAAGCCAATCTGGGAAACTCGTACGGAAGCGGGTGCAATGGCCGGTAAAATAGCCATCTCTATTCGTGCTTATCATGAGCGAACAGGTGACGCGAGACGCGAAGCCGCAGGTAACCAAATTGTTCTTCGTCATAAGCCGCTCGGTGTTATGGCGGTCTTTGGCCCGTACAACTTTCCTGCCCATCTACCCAATGGTCATATTGTTCCAGCATTACTAGCTGGAAATACTGTGGTATTTAAACCTTCAGAGCAGACGCCGTGGATAGGTGAATTTGCTATGAAGTTGTGGCAACAAGCCGGTTTACCTGCAGGCGTGCTTAACCTTGTTCAAGGCGCTAAAGAGACAGGTATTGCGTTAGCCGATGCGAAAGGCATTGATGGCGTATTGTTTACTGGCAGCGCGAATACAGGACATGTGTTGCATCGTCAGTTTGCTGGGCAGCCGGGTAAAATGCTTGCGCTTGAGATGGGTGGCAATAATCCGATGGTTATCTCAAACGATTATGGTGACTTAGACGCTACAGTGTATACGATTATACAGTCTGCCTTTATCAGTGCAGGTCAACGCTGTACGTGTGCTCGTCGCCTTTATGTACCTCAAGGTGAAAAGGGTGACGCACTGTTGGTTGCACTAGTTAAAGCAACTCAGAAAATCAATGTTGACCAGCCGTTTGCAGAGCCTGCTCCATTCATGGGCCCGCAGATCTCGATGGCGGCAGCAAAAGTGATACTTAATGCTCAAAGCGAATTGCAATCGCTTGGCGGTGAGAGCCTTGTTGAAGCAAGAGCCGGAGAAGCGGCTTTTGTCACTCCGGGTATTATCGATGTGACAGCGATTGATGAACTGCCAGATGAAGAGTATTTCGGCCCACTGCTACAAGTCGTTCGCTATCAAGGTATCGAAAGCGCTGTAGAAATGGCAAATGATACGCGATTTGGTTTATCGGCTGGCTTAGTCTCTACCGATGATAGTGAGTGGAATTACTTTGTTGACCATATTCGTG
This sequence comes from Vibrio kyushuensis, assembly GCF_050337325.1. Taxonomy (NCBI): domain Bacteria; kingdom Pseudomonadati; phylum Pseudomonadota; class Gammaproteobacteria; order Vibrionales; family Vibrionaceae; genus Vibrio; species Vibrio kyushuensis. The sequence goes on along the minus strand of NZ_JAKJSV010000007.1, from coordinate 147,912 downwards.
CGGGTATCGTTAATCGAAATCGCCAGTTAACAGGAGCAAGCGGGGATGCACCATTTGGTGGTCCGGGTGCTTCCGGTAACTTAAGACCAAGCGCTTACTACGCCGCAGATTACTGTGCGTACCCAATGGCTTCAATGGAAGGCGATGAAACGCTTCTTCCTGCGACCTTCAGCCCTGGCATTGAATTGTAACTCGAACTCTAAACAAGGACACGTTATGACACCGGATACTCTATTTGGCGCTTTATGGAATGATTATATTGAGCGTTTGTGCCCATCGGCAGAAAAAGTTCATCAATTACTGCGTGAGAACGACGAATTAATTAATGACCATATTGCGTTGAGAACATTCAATTTAGCGCCTCTTGGTATTGAGACGTTGGCTAAGCCGTTTTTGGATGTGGGATATGTTGCTTGTGGTGATTATGAGTTTGAGAGCAAAAAACTTGTGGCAAAACACTATGAGCATCAAGACCCTAATCAGCCGAAAGTGTTCATCAGCGAACTCAAGGTTGATGAGTGTTCTGTTGAACTGCAGCAGATCGTCGCCAAGCTTGTAGAGCAATTGGATCATAGTAACCTAAAAGGTCATGAGTTCTTATCCGGTGGCCGACTTTGGGACTTGAGTTATGCTGATTTCCAAGTGTTAGCAAAAGAAAGTGAGTATGCGGCTTGGTTAGCCGCTCATGGCTATGGTGCGAATCACTTTACCGTGAGTGTGAATCAGCTTAATGAATTCGATGAAGTGAAGCAGGTCAATGACCATTTACGTACTTCTGGTTTTGTCATTAATGAAGCGGGTGGTGAAGTGAAAGGCTCGGCTGATGTACTGCTTGAGCAGTCGTCGACCATGGCCGATAAAGTAGCGGTTAGCTTTACTGAAGGGATAGAAATTATTCCGGGCGGATTTTATGAATTTGCTAAGCGATATCCGATGGCAAATGGTTCGCTATATACCGGTTTTGTTGCGGCTTCAGCGGATAAAATCTTTGAAAGTACGGATAGCTAACGTTAGTTAAAACTTTTCATTAGCTCTACGGCTAAGAAACGAAAAAGCCACCAACTTTCGCAGCTGGTGGCTTTAATATTTTTCTTAATCTCTAATTAGTTAGAAATTAACGAGTACCGTAAACAACGATAGTCTTACCGTGGGCAGAAATCAGATTCTGCTCTTCTAGCATCTTCAAGATACGACCAACGGTTTCACGAGAACAGCCAACGATTTGACCAATCTCTTGACGAGTGATCTTAATCTGCATGCCATCTGGGTGAGTCATTGCATCAGGTTGTTTCGCTAGGTTAAGTAGCGTTTGTGCAATACGGCCTGTAACGTCAAGGAACGCTAGATCACCTACTTTTTGGCTTGTCACTTGTAGGCGGTTAGCCATCTGTGACGAAAGACGCATTAGGATATCTGGGTTAACTTGGATAAGTTGGCGGAATTTCTTGAAAGAGATTTCAGCTACTTCACAAGGAGACTTAGCACGAACCCATGCGGTACGTTCTTGGTCTTCTTCGAATAAGCCTAGTTCACCAATAAAGTCACCTTGGTTTAGGTAAGAAAGAATCATCTCCTTACCTTCTTCATCCTTGATTAGTACCGCTACAGAGCCTTTAACGATGTAGTACAACGTCTCAGCTTTTTCACCCGCGTGAATTAGCGTGCTTTTTGAAGGGTACTTATGAATATGACAGTGTGAAAGAAACCACTCTAGTGTTGGATCTGTTTGAGGTTTGCCTAAAACCATAATATCTCACTTCCTCTGAAGGTGTACTGGTAGCTTTCCATTTATGCAGCTAAGCATAATAAGCCTGCTTTGGATATGCGCACGTTACTTGTGCTGCAAGCTATCTTGTATTTCGGTTAAGAATAGTATCCTTTTTTGCACAGGATTTCTTGATTTTAATCGGGTCTAAACGAGGATATTTTACGCAAAAACGTGCACATGATCACGGTATGAAAAGTAATCGGTCGCTCCGGTGAGAGTTTATCCGATTTTCCCGGTCTCAATTAGCTGCTGCAAGATTGGTCTTGCAATGAGTTCCATAGCGAAGCTCATCTTCCCCCCCGGTACAACCAGAGTATTGTGTCGCGACATAAATGAACCATCAATCATTGCCAGAAGATATGGGAAGTCGACATTCTTAATACCACGCAATCGTATCACTACGAAGCTTTCGTCAAGACTAGGGATACCTTTTGCGTTTAACGGGTTCGAAGTATCAACAGTTGGGACTCGTTGGAAGTTGATATGAGTACGAGAAAATTGCGGCGTAATGTAATTTAGGTAGTCATCCATTGAACGAACAATCGAGTCCATAACCGCTTCGCGTGAGTGACCACGATCTCGGGTATCTCGAACGAATTTTTGAATCCACTCAAGGTTTACAATCGGTACCATGCCAATCAATAGGTCAACATGCTGGGCGACATTGACATCCCCATCAACCACACCACCATGTAAGCCTTCGTAGAACAGCACATCGGAGTCTTCGGGTAGATCTTGCCAAGGAGTAAATGTGCCGGGCATTTGGTTGTAAGGGACCGCTTCATCAAAGGTATGCAGGTAGCGACGAACTTGCCCTGAGCCTTCATTACCATAAGTACGGAAAAACTCTTCAAGAGTCGGGAAGTCATTGGCTTGTGGACCAAAGTAGCTGATGTGCTTTCCTTGCTCTCTAGATTTACGGATTTCAACATCCATTTCTGGTCTGGTAAAGCGGTGGAAACTATCGCCCTCAACCCATGCAGGTTTCACGCTCATCATATTGAACATTTTGCGAAACGCTTCTGATGTGGTGGTCGTTCCTGCTCCTGAAGAGCCGGTTACCGCGATAATTGGATGTTTTGCTGACATGACAAACCTTGTCGTAGATGTAACGTACTTGTTTAGAGCTTGAAGCTTCATATTGATTGAAGCCCCTAAGCCAGTTTTTCACTATAGCATGCAAAATAGAAAGGTCTACGTTGAGCAAAGGAGTGAAGTGAAAAGCGAGAAGGCTATAGCGAATTGCGTAATTTTATGTCCACTGTTTCATGTAACTCTGAGAACACAACCGTCGCTTCGCCGCTTTTTAACAGATTTTTCACCTGCTCGATTTTATCTTGTAATGAACATTCATGTTCACCGTAATCGGTCCCTTCACGAAGGACAAATTCTTTGATGAGGTTTTCTAGTGTCTCGTTTTCTATCTGTTGCCAAGGAATAATCATAGTGCTCTTTCTAGTCGCTCAATTTTGTTTTTAGTGTGTCTTTTTGTTTTAGGGATTCATAGTAAGCCGGTAGCATTTGCTCTAGCCAGAAACTAGGGTTGGTTAAGCTGCCGGATATAAAACCAACATGGCCACCATGATCGAGGAGTCGATAGTCGATGTTATCGGGAAGAATAAAACTAGGGATGACATCGTGAGTCATGAACGGGTCGTCTTTGGCATGAATAATCTGCAATGGAAGCTTAATTTCTTGCAGTCGATGTATACCAGAACAGCGTTGGTAATAGTTCTGTGCACTCTCGAATCCATGCAGAGGTGCGGTGATGAGCTCGTCAAATTCATACAGCTTTGAGATACGCTTGATACGCTTATAAGAAAGCCCTAGTTCTCCTTTTAGCAAACGGTGTTTATGCAATGCGCTCTTTTTCAACGATGAGACTAAGTAACGGCGATAAATCTTGGAAAACCCCTGTTCAATACGTTTAGAGCAGGATGATAGATCCAGCGGTGCAGAGACAATCGTTGCGGCGTCTAACATAGGCTGCTCTTTATAGTGAGCAAGATAGTTTGCTAGCATGTTGCCACCAAGAGAAATACCAACAGCAACCTTAGTATTATTTGGAAAGCGCATATTGAGGTAGTTTAAGAAGTAGCGAGCATCTTCAATTTCACCTGAGTGGTAAGCTCTTGCTAGATTATTCGGTTTACCGCTGCAGCCACGAAAGTGCATCATGACGGATAACCAACCTTGTTTGGCGAATGCTTGCATTAAACCGTTGGCATAAGGGCTATAAAAACTGCCTTCTAAACCATGGAATAGGACAAAAATAGGTTTATTAGCAGCTTGCTCAGATATTGGGTCTTCACTCCACGCTAGATCGACAAAATCGCCATCAGCTGTATCGAGCGTTTGCCAAACGGGTTCGAAAAGCGCTTTTTTACGCATAAAACGCGGCGCAAGTGTTTGTAAGTGCGGGTTTTTAATTCCCGTCGCTGCAATAAATTGAGTCATGATAAACCGTTAATGTTTGTGGCTGTTATTGTTTTCTATCGTCATTTTTGTAAGGTGCTGGCGCTGAAAAAGCTTGATAAAGGTGTTCGCCGCCAAGTTGACGGCAGTAACGCTGCGTTAGTGAAAGGTGAGCGTTATTGTTTGATGACAGCTGACTGGTTAAAGGAAGCCCATTGATGCATTCGACAAGATCGGATTGTTGTTGCCTCTCAAGCTGAAGTTCGAATTGCAGTGATTCGCGGTAAAGCGTATCTGGAAGGTGCAATTTGAGTTTACGTCTTAGTTCTCGGTAGCTATGGAGCAGTGCTTCGGAGCGGCCAAGGCACTCTTCGACTTTGTGCCAATCTTCATCAAGAAAACAGACTTGCTGCTCATCAAGCCATTTTAGCAGTAGCAGCAAGTTTACGTTTCCATGATATTGATTCTGCAACTCTAAACACGCCTGTTTCACTTCCCGCACACCGTAATATTGAAGACTAAATTGCCATAGCCTTTCAAGTGTTAGAGAGAGTTCAGCGTGCATTTGAGTCATTATCGATTAAATTCCTCTTCCATCTGCTCCAGAGCTTCTTGCTCTGCCATCCATTCCATTTCGACCTCTTCAAGTTTTGACTTACTGGTCGCTTGAAGCGCTAATACTTCAGTAAGCTTAGCTTTATTTTCAGCTTCATACAGTGAAGTATCTGATAATTGCTCTTCAGCTTGAGAGATCGCTTCACTAAACTTATCCATCTGTTTCTCTAATTTGGTTAAGTTTTTACGTAGTGGGGCGGTGAGCTTTCTGAATTCGGCTTCTTTGCGCTTCTGCTCTTTTTTCGCCATTGCGCTGTTGCTGCCATCTTTTGATGGTTGTTGAGATTGCGCCTCTTTACGTTCAATTTTTTGTTGTTCGGTTAGCCACTTATAGTAATCGTTCAAATCACCATCAAATGGAGCAACTTGGCGGTCATGAACCAAATAGAGGTCATCCGTTGTTGCGCGTAATAGGTAGCGATCGTGACTGACAATAACCATTGCGCCTTCGAAGGTTTGTAGGGCAAAGGTGAGCGCTTGACGCATATCGAGATCAAGGTGGTTAGTTGGTTCATCAAGTAGCAATAGGTTTGGCTTTTGCCATACTACGAGAGCTAAAACTAATCGTGCTTTCTCTCCACCAGAAAACGGCGCCACTTTATCGAGAGCTTTTTCTCCTTGGAAACCAAAGCTACCCAAATAATCTCTTAGTTGTTGTTCGGTTTTGCCCGGAGCAATCTGCATCATGTGTTGCAGAGGCGTTTCGTCAGGGTGTAGCGTTTCGAGCTGATGCTGAGCAAAGTAGCCAATTTTAACGCCTTGCGAAAAGCCTAAATCGCCCGACTGAGGCTTAAGTTCACCAGAAAGTAGTTTAATTAATGTCGATTTACCTGCGCCGTTACGACCAAGCAAACCAATACGACTTCCCGGAACAAGATTAAGGCGAATTTTTTCTAAGATGAGTGTGTCATCGTAGCCTGCACTAACGTCATCCATCATCAAAATTGGATTCGGCAACGCAGCGGGTTCTTTGAACTCAAAGCTGAATGGGTTATCAAACTGAGCTGGAAGCACTTTTTCCATTTTTTCCAAGGCTTTGATTCGGCTTTGAGCCTGCTTTGCTTTGGATGCTTTATAGCGGAAGCGATCAATATAGCTCTGCATGTGGTTCACTTGCTTCTGCTGTTTGTGATACATCGCTTGTTGCAGTACGAGCTTCTGTGCACGCTGCGTTTCAAAAGAGGAGTAGTTACCGGTGTACTCGTTGAGCTGCTGATTTTCTACATGAATAATTCGACCCACAATAGGGTCAAGAAAATCTCGGTCATGGGAAATCAGGATCAGTGTGCCAGGATAGTTTTGTAGCCAACGCTCTAACCACATAACGGCATCTAAATCTAAGTGGTTGGTCGGTTCATCAAGAAGTAACAGATCTGAACGACAAAGTAGCGCTTGGGCTAAGTTGAGTCTCATTCTCCAACCACCAGAGAACTGGGTCAGGTTCCAGCTCATCTGCTCTTGGGTAAATCCTAAGCCATCTAATAACTCTGCGGCACGAGATTTAATTGTATAACCACCAATGGTTTCTATCTTTCCATGCAGCTCAGCCACCAAAGTGCCGTTATCAGCTTCTTCTGCCTTAATTAAGTCATTTTCTAGTGAACGGTATTCGCGATCGCCGTCGATAACATATTCTAGTGCGCCACGCTCAAGTGCTGGCGTCTCCTGAGCAACCCAAGCGAGCTCCCAATGCGAAGGTTGGCTAAATGAACCTGCATCAATAGACAGCTCATCTTTGAGTAGAGCAAACAAGGTTGACTTACCGCAGCCATTTTTTCCCACAAGGCCGACTTTGTCGCCAGGGTGGATGGTTGCGGATGCTTGATCTAAAAGAGGCTTACCACCTCTGAGTAACTGGATGTCAGAAAAGATAATCATAGAATGTTAACTAGCACGTGGTGGCATTTATGGCGACAAATAGTAGGGGGAATAAGGATAAATGTCGATCATTATACAAATTGCGTTATGATGCTAAAAAAGAATAACAACTTTATAACACGTTAGGATGCTTGCTCTCGAAATGACGGAACTTAATAAGCAGAACCAACAATCCCCAAAAGTATTAGTGATTTATGCTCACCCAGAGCCTGACAACTCAATCGCTAACCAAGTGATGATTAAAAAAATTGAGTCACTTAATCATGTGACGATCCACGACTTATACGCCCACTATCCTGATTTCTTCATTGATGTCGCTGCAGAGCATCAGCGCCTTCTTGACCATGATGTGATTGTTTTTCAGCACCCTCTTTATATGTACTCATGCCCATCTCTGCTTAAAGAGTGGTTTGATCGCGTGTTAAGTAAGGGGTTTGCCTTTGGTAGTGCAAGCGAACTAAAGGACAAGGTTTGGCGTAATGTGATCACCACGGGCGGTAAAGAAGTCGCTTTTGGAGATAAAGGTTATAACAAGTATCCGTTAGAACAAATTCTCCAACCCTTTGAGTTGATGGCGGCGCTTTGTCAGATGCAATGGGTTGAACCTTTAGTGTTGTATTGGTCTCGCAATGCTACGGATATGGATCGCTATCAACATGCTGAATGTTATCGTCAGTGGCTGCTATCACCGATGAAGGAGCTTTCTTCTACTAACGAACACGCTTCTATTACAGAACAATCTCCGTTAGAAAATGAATCTTCAACGACCCAGAAAGGGGAAAGCAATGGCGCTTGAATATGACTTTCTACAAAGCAGCGTCATCTTTCTAACTGCCGCTGTAGTTGCTGTCCCGTTAGCTCAAAGAATCGGGTTAGGGTCAGTGTTAGGTTACTTGTTAGCAGGCGTGGCGATTGGTCCCTGGGGACTTGGATTGATCAGTGATGTTGAGGATATTCTACATTTTGCCGAGTTTGGTGTGGTCCTACTGCTGTTTTTAATTGGCCTAGAGCTTAATCCTAAAAAACTGTGGCAAATGAGAGGCCCCATCTTAGGTTTAGGTGGTGCTCAGGTTTTGATTACTACCGTTATCATTTCTCTCATTGTCAGCGCTTTTGATTTAAGTTGGCAGACTAGTCTTGTTATCGGTATGGGATTAGCACTCTCTTCCACGGCGATAGCGTTACGAGTCATTGAGGAGCGAGGGCTTGCTGGCGGGGAAACAGGACAATCTGGTTTTGCCGTTTTGCTCTTTCAAGATGTAGCAGTTATCCCAATGTTAGCTATTCTACCGATACTCGCGGGAAACACCGCCGGGGATTGGCTTGATGCAATATGGATGCTAGGCGGGGTGACGGCACTGCTTGTCATTGGCCACTTCTTACTTCGGCCTCTATTTCGGTATGTTGTACTCAGCGGAGTAAGAGAGCTATTTACCATTGCGGCGCTGTTACTAGTCATTGGTATTGCGTTAGTCATGAAGCAGCTTGGTTTATCAATGGCGTTGGGAACCTTCCTCGCAGGCGTTCTCTTAGCGGAAAGCGAATACCGTCATGAATTAGAGATTGCGATAGAACCATTTAAGGGATTATTACTTGGATTGTTCTTTATATCTGTTGGTATGGCAGCGAACTTAGGTTTACTAGCTTTAGAGCCGATGAAGGTACTGTTGGCAGTCGCAGCATTGGTTTTTGTCAAAGGGTGGGTGCTCTATTTATTGGCGCGCTCTTTTGGTATTCGTGCAAAGGCACGTAGTAAAATGTCAGCTATTTTGAGCCAAGGTGGTGAGTTTGCCTTCGTTATTTTTACCGCGGCTACCGCTGAAGGTTTGTTATCGCCAGAACAGCTCTCTTTTCTATTGGTCGTAGTGAGCTTATCAATGGTCACTACGCCAATTCTACTGATGCTACAAGCTAAGTGGTTTGCCAAATATCTGAATCAACAAGAGTCGAGTACGTTATCGTCAGACATTATTAATAAAGAGCCTCGAGTGATTATTGCAGGCTTTGGTCGTTTCGGTCAGGTTATCGGTCGATTAATGTATGCGAATAAAATCAAAATCACGGTATTGGAAAGTGATGCCAGCCAAATAAAGCTGTTAAGAAAGTTTGGTTATAAAGTGTTTTATGGCGATGCTACTCAGCTTGATTTATTGCGTGCAGCGGGCGCAGATAAGGCCGAGGCGATTATCATTTGCACCGATACACCTGATGAAATAATCAAAATCGTCGATCTATGCAAACAGCACTTTCCTAAACTTAAGGTGTTGGCGCGTGCTCGTAGCCGTGTGGAAGCGTATCAATTACTCAGTCATGGCGTTGATAATTACTCACGTGAAACCTTTCTAGGGGCGTTAGATTTAGGGAGACAAGCGTTGACGGAGTTAGGCATGCACCCGTATCAAGCAAAACGTGCCGAAGCCCACTTTAGAAAATTGGATAACGCGATGCTAAAAGAACTATTGCCGCAGCATAGTGAAGATAAGCAACTCGCATTAAGAGCTAAAGAGGCTCGTAAAGAGTTAGAAGAGATCTTTGGGCGAGAAATGGATAACGATCGTCAATCTCATAATTATTGGGAAAAGTAAGACTGGTGGATTTAGTTAACCAGTGACCAAAGGAGTTTTTTATGAGTAATCGGGAACATAGAGTGAAAAAACGATTTATTGCAGGGGCAAGCTGCCCTAAGTGTCAGGCACAAGATGCGTTACGTTGGTGGATTGAAAACAATATTGAAATGGTTGAATGTGTTGAATGTCAACACGTTGACCAGCGTAAACCTAAGTCTGTAGACACCAGTGAACATGCTTCACAAGAAATGATTGGAATTTTTAAGCCGGAATAATTGAGTTTCATTATTTGATCCCCATAATATATCCAACTGACTTGGGGTAAGACTCAAGAGAATAATTTTTGCTTGAGGATAGTCTCAAGCCCAAACTGCCTCGGAGCAAATATGAAAATTGAAAAGAACGTTGTCGTTAGCTTGGCATATGAAGTAAAAGTTGAAGGTGCTGTTGTAGACCAATCTACTGTTGATGCACCACTTGATTACCTTCACGGTCACAACAACCTAGTGACAGGCCTTGAGAGCAAGCTTGAAGGTAAAGTTGCTGGCGATAAGTTCTCTGCAACTATTTCTCCTGAAGACGGTTACGGTGAGCACAATGACGCACTAGTTCAACGCGTTCCTGCTGATGTATTCCAAGGTGTAGAAGAGATTGAAGTAGGTATGCGTTTCCTAGCGGATACTGACCAAGGTCCTATCCCTGTAGAAGTAACAGAAGTTGATGGCGATGAAGTTGTTGTTGATGGAAACCACATGCTTGCTGGTCAAACTCTAGTATTTGATGTTGAAGTTGTTGCTGTTCGTGAAGCGACTGCTGAAGAAGTTGAGCACGGCCATATTCATAAAGACGGTGGTAGCTGTGGTCACGACCATGATCACGAAGGTGGTTGTTGTGGTGGCGAAGGCCATGAAGAGAAAAAAGAAAAAGAAGGTTGCTGCGGTGGCGGTGGCTGTAGCTCTCACTAATTGAGCACAAATTTTTCTGAGTTAGTTCCCATGTAAGCTTATTACATTGGATGCTTATTCTAAATAGAACGCTACTCATACATTGAGTAGCGTTTTTGTTTCTAGGTTTAGAAAATACCGAGCGCAAGTCACCTGTTTAGTAGCAATGAGGCTGTTGTATCTTTCTCTAGCAGCTCAATGACTTAGTTTGTGTTTGCATAGTTATGGTTAGAAAATGACTGCACGAAGTGTGATTCGGTGCTAGAATCCATTTTTAACTAGCTATTAGAATTGGAAAGATGGGAAATAACGTAGTCGTTCTTGGCACCCAATGGGGTGACGAAGGTAAAGGTAAAATTGTTGACCTTTTAACTGAAGATGCAAAATATGTGGTTCGCTATCAAGGTGGTCACAATGCAGGTCACACTCTAGTCATTGACGGTGAAAAAACCGTTCTTCACTTAATTCCATCAGGTATCCTTCGCGATAACATCAAATGTGTTATTGGTAACGGTGTTGTACTTTCTCCTGAAGCTCTGATTCAAGAAATGAAACCTCTAGAAGCACGTGGCATTCCTGTCCGTGAGCGTCTGTACGTTTCTGAAGCTTGTCCATTAATTCTTCCTTACCATATTGCTATCGACCAAGCGCGTGAAATCGCACGTGGTAAGAAAGCAATTGGTACAACAGGTCGTGGTATCGGTCCAGCATACGAAGATAAAGTTGCACGTCGCGGTCTTCGCGTTGGTGACCTTTTCGATATGGAAGCCTTTGCAGAAAAGCTAAAAGAAGTGATGGAATTCCATAACTTCCAACTAGAGCATTTCTACAAAGCTGAGACGATTAGCTACGATGAAGTTCTTGAGCAATGTAAAGGCTACGCAGACATGCTAACCGCTATGGTTATGGATGTAACTGACGAGCTAGACGCAGCACGCAAACGTGGCGACAAAGTTATGTTTGAAGGCGCTCAAGGTACTCTACTAGATATCGACCACGGTACTTACCCATACGTAACGTCTTCTAACACGACTGCTGGTGGTGTTGCTGCGGGTTCTGGTTTTGGTCCTCGCCACATTGGTTACATCCTTGGTATCACTAAGGCTTACTGTACTCGTGTTGGTTCAGGTCCGTTCCCAACAGAACTATACGACGGTCTAGATAAGCAAGACCCTGTAGGTAAACACCTAGGTGATGTTGGCCACGAGTTTGGCGCAACTACTGGTCGTCTACGTCGTACCGGTTGGTTTGATGCTGTCGCTATGCGTCGTGCAATTCAAATCAACTCTTTATCTGGCATGTGTCTAACTAAACTAGACGTACTAGATGGCCTAAAAGAGCTGAAAATCTGTACTGGTTACAAGATGAAAGACGGTTCTATCTTGGAAGTTTCTCCAATGGCTGCTGAGTCATTTGAAGAAGCAACGCCAATGTACGAAACAATGCCAGGCTGGTCTGAAAATACTTTTGGTGCACAATCTCTAGACGCGCTTCCACAAGCGGCGCTAGATTACATCAAGCGTATCGAAGAACTAACAGGCGTACCGATTGATATCGTATCAACAGGCCCTGATCGTAATGAAACAATTGTGAAGGTTCACCCATTTAACGCTTAGTAATAAGTAAATGGTTGAAATATAAGCTTTTGTATAAACCGACCTAAATGGTCGGTTTTTTTATGCCCTAATTGATGTTATTTTGCTCGCTCGGTGGCAATAAATTGCCGATCTCGGCAAGTTTTGCCTAAAGAGTTTATCTCTGTTGCCGATAAAGAAATCATGCCCATGCCCTTGATGTGAAATTTCACTATACTTAAGGGGCTATCGGAATTGATAAAGAGTGCAGATATGAAGCTACGAACGGTAGCAGCTTCGTTATTAGTGGTATTGAGTTCATCATTGAGTCATGCAAATGTGGCAGAAGTGGGTGAACCTATTCCCATATATTCTGAAGCTGAGCTAATTAAACTGATAGAACAAAACAGACACCTAGAGCGTGTCAAAGCTGATAAGTGCCAGTTAGTGGAAGATATTGTGGCGCGTGCGACTCGTATTAGCCTGCCTTCTTATGAATTCCTTTATGGTGACATGTTGGCGTGGGGCGTTTGTGTCGAGCAAGACGTAGAGCTCGGCATCTATTATATGGAAAACGCTGCGCATCAAGGTTTACCTTCAGCACTAGAACAGTTAGGTAGTTACTACTCTCGTGGCACACTGGTACAGCAAGATAAAGAACGAGCGATTCCTTATCTTCGCGAAGCCGCCGCAATGGGTAATCTAGATGCACGTATTCATCTAGCGGAACTACTATTGCGTGATTATGGTAGCCCGCTTGATTATGAAGACGCTTACCGATGGCTATATAACTCGGTAACCACCGATCAACGAACACACCGCCGTATTTCGGTACTGCGGCAAAGTCTGGGAAATCGAATGCCAGACAATATTATTGCCAGAGCCAAACGGCGTGACACATTCTGGTAAAAATGAATTACTTCTGAAATGCCTAGCAATTGATTGCTAGGCTTTTTGTTTCTTTATCTTAAAAGCAATTCTGTAGCTTGGCTTGGGAGTCAGATATACTAAAGTTAATCCCTCCTTGCTTCAGTAGGCGAGTATATGTCAGAAAAAATCAATAACGATCCGTTTGCCGATCGTGAATCAAAGAACTATGAAAACCCAGTGCCAAGTCGAGAGTTTATTATTGAGTTCTTAAGAGAGGCCAACGTGCCTATGAACCGTAACGACTTGTTTGAAGCGCTAAAGTTGCAAGGGGAAGAGCAATACGAAGGGCTTCGCCGCCGTCTTCGTGCCATGGAGCGAGATGGTCAGCTTATCTTTACTCGCCGTCAATGTTACGCGTTACCTGAAAAACTAGAACTTGTTAAAGGTTTAGTGATTGGTCATAAAGATGGCTTTGGTTGGGTGAGACCAGAAGGCAGCATCGGTAAAGACAATGATGTACTGCTACCACATCACCAGATGCGTCATATTATCCACGGCGATCTCGTTTTAGTTCAGCCAGCAGGCACAGACAAACGTGGCCGAAAAGAGGGGCGTTTGGTTCGAGTATTAGAAGAGCGTAAAACACCACTCGTTGGCCGCTTCTTTCTAGAGTACGGCCACTCGTTTGTCGTAACTGATGACTCGCGTATTACTCAAGATATTCTTATCCCGAACGATCACAAAGGTGGCGCTCGAATGGGTAACGTCGTGGTGATTGAACTGACAGACCGTGGCACACGTAGCCGTGGCATGATGGGTAAAGTAACGGAAGTACTTGGCGAAAGTATGGCACCTGGTATGGAAACGCAAATAGCGATTCGTACTCATCAAATTCCAAATGTATGGCCTGATGCTGTTGATAAACAGATTGCTAACTTAGGCGAGCACGTGCCTGAAGAAGCAAAGCAAGATCGTGTCGATCTTCGTGATTTGCCATTAGTCACCATCGATGGTGAAGATGCTCGCGATTTTGATGATGCTGTTTACTGTGAAGCGAAGAAAGGTGGTGGTTGGCGTCTTTGGGTAGCGATTGCTGATGTAAGTTATTACGTTCGCACGGATACTGCTCTAGACAAAGAAGCCATTAACCGCGGTAACTCGGTTTACTTCCCATCTCAAGTTGTCCCTATGCTACCGGAAGTGCTATCGAACGGTTTGTGTTCGTTGAATCCACAAGTGGATCGTTTGTGTATGGTTTGTGAAATGACCATCTCAGCAAGCGGTAAGCTGTCGGGTTACAAGCATTATGAAGCGGTGATGAACTCTCATGCTCGTCTTACTTATAATAAAGTAGGTTCGATTCTTGATGGCGATGAAGAGCTCCGCCAGCGTTATGAGAAAGCAGTTCCTCACTTAGAAGAGCTTCATAAGATGTATAAAATTCTTAAGCAAACGCGTGATAAGCGTGGTGCGATTGAATTTGAAACGGTTGAAACCAAATTTGTTTTCAATGCGGATCGTAAGATTGACCGTATTGAACCTGTGATTCGTAACGACGCACATAAGATCATCGAAGAGTGTATGATTTTAGCCAATATCGCTTCCGCCTCTCTGGTTGAGAAAGCGAAAGAAGCGGCGTTATACCGTATTCACGAAACTCCAGGAGAAGAGCGCCTTACTGGATTTAAGAGCTTCCTTAGCGAGCTAGGCTTAACCTTAAATGGTGGGTTACAACCATCGCCAACCGACTACGCAGAATTAATGCATCAAATCGGTGAGCGTGAAGATAAAGAGCTGATTCAAACCATGTTGCTGCGTTCGATGAAGCAGGCCGTTTACAATGCGGATAACTGTGGTCACTTTGGTCTAGCGCTCAAGCGTTATGCGCACTTTACCTCGCCGATACGTCGTTACCCAGATCTACTGCTGCACCGTGCAATCAAATACCTGATCGCAAAAGGCGAAGGGCGTAATACCGATCGCTGGACACCAACGGGTGGTTACCACTACTCATTTGATGACATGGACTTTTACGGCGAGCAATGTTCAATGACAGAGCGTCGTGCTGATGATGCCACTCGTGAAGTGAATGATTGGCTTAAATGTGAATACATGCAGGATCATGTTGGCGAAGAGATGGATGGTGTGATTGCTAATGTCACTGGCTTCGGTTTCTTTGTTCGCTTAACAGAGCTTCATATTGATGGTCTAGTACATATCTCTTCACTCGCGAATGACTATTACCAATTTGATGCAATGGGGCAACGCCTTGTTGGTGAAAGTGGCGGTATGATTTATCGCTTAGGCGATTCAGTAAAAGTGACAGTTAAAGCCGTTAACTTAGACAGCCGCCAAATTGACTTTGAGCTGGTTGGTACTGAACGTAAAGTACGTGGTAAAGGCAAAACAACCAAAAAGCGTGCAGCCGAAGCTCAAGAGAAAGCGAAGAATAAACGTCGCAGCTCTAGTAAAGGTAGAAAGCCGGGCGCTAAAGCTCAAGCGATGGTCGAACCAACCAAACGCCCTGATGGTAGTAATGAAGATACTTCGAACAAGGGCGAAAAGAAAAAGAGTAAGGCTAAAGGCCGTAAGAAAAAACCTCGCGTAGGCACAGATAAACCCCGCGCTAAAAAGTAAGTACTGGATTATATAATGAGTAACGAATTTATTTATGGCATTCATGCTGTCAAAGCGGTGCTAGAGAAAGACCCTGCAAGATTAATTGAAGCGTATGTATTAAAAGGACGCCAAGATGATCGTATGTTGCCACTACTGAATGAGCTGAACGTTTGTGGCGTTTCTATTCAGCAGATGGGTCGTAAAGCATTAGATGACAAAGCTCAAGGTGCGAATCACCAAGGGCTGATTGCGAAAGTTAAAGCAGCTAAGCAACTCAATGAACAAGATCTTGATGCGATTTTAGCGCAACATGAACAACCGCTACTATTGGTTCTTGATGGTGTGACTGATCCACACAACCTTGGCGCGTGTTTACGAAATGCAGATGCAGCTGGCGCGGCAGCGGTGATTGTCCCTAAGGACAGATCTGCTCCGTTAAGTGCAACAGTAAGTAAAGTTGCTTGTGGCGCTGCTGAAACGGTTCCACTAGTACGAGTAACTAATCTAGCGCGTACAATGCGAGCACTGCAAGAGCAGGGCATTTGGTTTGTTGGCACCGCGGGCGAAGCAACTCATGATATTTATCAAGCTAAGCTGGCTGGCCCACTTGCCATTGTTATGGGAGCGGAAGGGGATGGCATGCGTCGTCTAACCCGTGAAACTTGTGATGATCTGATCAAAATCCCAATGGCCGGTAGCGTATCAAGTCTGAACGTATCGGTCGCTTCGGGCATTTGCTTGTTTGAAGCGGTTCGTCAGCGCTTAGCTTAATTTGTAAAGATAAGATGAAAAGAGGCCACGTAACCCTCTTTTCATCTTCTTACCATCCTCGTTTATCCTCTACGCCTCTTTGTTGTTGCCCCCTTTCGATTAATATTCAAACACCCCTTGCAAGTGAAACTGTGATCTGTATAATGCACCGCACTGGTTAAGCCAGTTGTGAACCAATGAGCGTCGAGGAGCTAACTTTTCGTTAGATTAGTTAGGTAATGTAGACTCAGCTTATGTTCGCAGTTAATACAATTAACTATCTATTTTTAAAGAATAACTGTACCAAAGGTGACTTTGTCTACGGGGCTAGTTAATCGAAAATTAACTGACAATGCGTCCTAATCTTGGATGCTACGGTTTCACATAAATCAATCGGCATTCTCTCGTCTTAACGAGCTTGAGTGGCGATATTGTTTGTGTAATATTTAATTATTGGAGCTCTGTCTCATGCAGAACCAACGTATCCGAATCCGCCTTAAAGCATTTGATTACAAGTTAATCGATGCTTCTACTGCGGAAATCGTAGAAACAGCAAAGCGTACCGGCGCACAGGTTCGTGGTCCTATTCCACTACCTACTCGTAAAGAGCGTTTCACTGTTCTTGTCTCTCCACACGTCAACAAAGATGCACGTGACCAGTACGAAATTCGTACTCACAAGCGTTTGATCGACATCGTTGAGCCAACAGATAAAACTGTTGATGCTCTAATGCGTTTAGATCTTGCTGCAGGCGTTGATGTACAAATCAGCCTAGGTTAAGGGAGATTAGAATAATGATTGGTCTAGTCGGACGTAAAGTGGGTATGACCCGCGTATTTACCGAAGAAGGCGTTTCTATCCCAGTAACTGTTGTTGAAGTTGAAGCTAACCGTGTTTCTCAAGTACGTACTATTGAGAACGACGGCTACGCAGCAATCCAAGTAACAGCTGGAACTAAGAAAGCTAACCGCGTATCTAAGCCAGAAGCTGGTCACTTTGCGAAAGCAGGTGTTGAAGCTGGTCGTGGTCTTTGGGAATTCCGTTTAGAAAACGGAGAAGAGTTTGAAGTTGGCGCTGAGCTAAACGTAGAACTATTCAATGAAATTAAGAAAGTAGACGTTACTGGTACTTCTAAAGGTAAAGGCTTCCAAGGCGCTATCAAGCGTTGGAATTTCTCTACTCAAGATATGACTCACGGTAACTCTTTGTCTCACCGTGCACCGGGTTCAATTGGCCAATGTCAAACTCCAGGTCGCGTATTCAAAGGCAAAAAAATGGCAGGTCACATGGGTGCTGAGCGTGTAACGACTCAAAACCTAGAGATCGTACGTGTTGACGCTGAGCGCAATCTTCTCCTTATTAAAGGTGCGGTTCCGGGCTCAACAGGTGGCAACGTGATCGTAAAACCAGCTATTAAAGCATAACGTCTAGGAGTAAGTAATGGAATTGATGGTTAAAGGTGCTGATGCACTAACTGTTTCCGAAACTACTTTCGGACGTGAGTTCAACGAAGCCCTTGTTCACCAAGTAGTTGTTGCATTTGCAGCAGGTGCTCGTCAAGGTACTCGTGCTCAAAAGACGCGTTCAGAAGTTTCTGGCGGTGGTGCTAAGCCATGGCGTCAAAAAGGTACTGGCCGTGCGCGTGCTGGTACAATTCGTAGCCCAATCTGGCGTACAGGTGGTGTTACTTTTGCTGCGAAACCACAAGATCACAGCCAAAAAGTAAACAAAAAAATGTACCGCGGTGCTATGAAAAGCATTCTTTCTGAGCTTGTTCGTCAAGAGCGTTTAATCGTTGTTGATAACTTCTCAGTAGAAGCACCAAAGACAAAAGAACTAGTAGCTAAACTTAATGAACTTGAGTTAAGTGATGTTCTTATTGTGACTGCCGAAGTAGATGAGAATCTATTCTTAGCTGCTCGTAACCTATATAAAGTTGATGCGCGTGACGTAGCTGGTATTGATCCAGCAAGCCTAATCGCTTTCGACAAGGTTCTAATAACTGCTGAAGCAGTTAAGCAAGTTGAGGAGCTTCTAGCATGATCACTGAAGAGCGTCTACTAAAAGTTCTACGTGCTCCACATATCTCTGAAAAAGCAACTATGGCTGCTGAGAAAGCGAACACTATCGTTTTCAAAGTATCTATCGATGCAACTAAGAAAGAGATCAAAGCAGCTGTAGAGAAGCTATTTGAAGTTGAAGTTAAGTCTGTAAATACTCTTATTACTAAGGGTAAGACCAAACGTCAAGGACTACGCCAAGGTCGCCGCAGCGACGTTAAGAAAGCGTACGTAACCTTGAACGAAGGTCAAGATCTTGACTTCGTTGGCGGTGCTGAGTAACAGGAGTAGTTAAAAATGGCTATTGTTAAATGTAAGCCGACTTCCCCTGGTCGTCGTCACGTTGTTAAAGTTGTTAACGCTGACCTACACAAGGGTAAGCCATACGCACCACTTCTAGAGAAAAACTCTAAGAATGGTGGTCGTAATAACAACGGTCGTATTACAGTACGTCACATCGGTGGTGGTCATAAACACCATTACCGTGTAGTTGACTTCAAACGTACTAAAGACGGTATTCCAGCGAAAGTTGAGCGTCTAGAATACGATCCAAACCGTAGCGCTAACATCGCTCTAGTTCTGTACGCAGACGGTGAGCGTCGTTACATTATCGCACCTAAAGGTGTTAACGCAGGTGACCAGATTCAATCTGGTGCTGATGCGCCAATCAAAGCAGGTAACACTCTGCCGATGCGCAACATTCCAGTAGGTTCTACTGTACACTGTGTTGAACTTAAGCCTGGTAAAGGTGCACAGCTAGCTCGTTCGGCTGGTGCTTATGCTCAAATCGTCGCTCGCGACGGTGCATACGTAACTATCCGTCTACGTTCTGGCGAAATGCGCAAAGTACTTTCTGAAGGCCGTGCAACGGTCGGTGAAGTTGGTAACTCTGAGCATATGCTACGTGAATTAGGTAAAGCTGGTGCTAGTCGCTGGCGTGGTGTTCGTCCAACCGTTCGCGGTGTGGTAATGAACCCGGTTGATCACCCACACGGTGGTGGTGAAGGTCGCACATCTGGCGGTCGTCACCCAGTTTCACCATGGGGCCAACCTACCAAAGGCTTCAAGACTCGTAAAAACAAACGCACCGACAAGTACATTGTACGTCGTCGCACTAAATAATCTATAAAGAGGAATCGCCATGCCACGTTCTCTCAAGAAAGGTCCTTTTATTGACCTACACTTGCTGAAGAAGGTAGAGAAAGCGGTGGAAAGCGGAGACAAAAAGCCTATTAAGACTTGGTCCCGTCGCTCAATGATCATCCCAACAATGATTGGTTTGACCATCGCTGTCCATAATGGTCGTCAGCACGTACCAGTATTTGTTACCGAAGAAATGATCGGTCACAAACTGGGCGAATTCGCACCAACACGTACTTATCGCGGCCACGCTGCAGATAAGAAAGCTAAGAAGCGTTAGGAGTAGATGATGGAAGCACTAGCTAAACATAACTTTGCTCGCATTTCGCCTCAGAAAGCTCGCTTAGTTGCAGACCAAATTCGCGGTAAATCTGTTGATCAGGCTCTAGAAATCTTAACGTTCAGCAACAAAAAAGCTGCTGAACTAATTAAGAAAGTTCTTGAATCAGCAATCGCTAACGCGGAACACAACGAAGGTGCAGATATCGACGATCTAAATGTCGCTAAAATCTTCGTAGACGAAGGCCCTATCATGAAGCGTATTATGCCTCGTGCTAAAGGTCGTGCGGATCGTATCTTGAAGCGTTCAAGCCACATCAGTATTGTTGTAGCTGATCGCTAGACTAGGAGAGTAAGCAATGGGTCAGAAAGTACATCCTAATGGCATTCGTCTTGGCATTGTAAAGCCTTGGAATGCTACATGGTTTGCTAATACCAAAGATTTCGCTGACAACCTAGACGGCGACTTCAAGGTACGTCAGTTCTTAACTAAAGAACTGAAAAAAGCATCTCTATCACGTATCGTTATCGAGCGTCCTGCTAAGAGTATTCGTGTGACTATTCACACTGCTCGTCCAGGCGTAGTAATCGGTAAGAAAGGTGAAGACGTAGAAAAACTACGCGCAGCTGTAGCTAAAATCGCAGGTGTACCAGCGCAAATTAACATCGCTGAAGTACGTAAGCCTGAGCTTGATGCTCAACTTGTGGGTGATAGCATCGCGTCTCAACTAGAGCGTCGCGTAATGTTCCGTCGTGCTATGAAGCGCGCGGTACAGAATGCTATGCGTCTAGGCGCTAAAGGCATCAAAGTGCAAGTAAGCGGTCGTCTTGGCGGCGCTGAAATCGCACGTGCTGAGTGGTACCGTGAAGGCCGTGTGCCTCTACACACTCTACGTGCAGACATTGATTATGCAACTTCTTCGGCTCACACCCAATACGGTGTGATCGGCATTAAAACTTGGATCTTCAAAGGTGAGATTCTAGGTGGTATGCCAGCAGCTAACGCTGTTGAGCCAAAAGGCGACAAGCCTAAGAAGCAGCGTAAAGGCCGTAAGTAAGGAGTCGACAGATGCTACAACCTAAACGTACTAAGTTCCGCAAGGTTATGACTGGTCGCAACCGTGGTCTAGCTAAAGGCACAGATGTAAGCTTCGGCACATTTGGTCTTAAAGCTGTTGGCCGTGGTCGTCTGACTGCTCGTCAAATTGAAGCGGCACGTCGTGCAATGACGCGTCACGTTAAGCGTCAAGGTAAAATCTGGATCCGTGTGTTCCCAGACAAGCCTATCACTGAAAAACCACTTGAAGTTCGTCAGGGTAAAGGTAAAGGTTCAGTTGCGTACTGGGTTGCCCAAATCCAACCTGGAAAGGTTATGTACGAAATGGACGGTGTACCTGAAGAATTGGCTCGTGAAGCGTTCCGTCTTGCGGCTCGCAAACTGCCGTTCAAAACTACATTTGTAACTAAGCAGGTGATGTGATGAAAGCACAAGATCTACGCGAGAAAAACGTTGAAGAGCTTAATGCTGAGCTATTAGAATTGCTACGTGAACAGTTTAACTTGCGCATGCAAGCTGCAACTGGTCAACTACAGCAAACTCATACTCTTAAAGCTGTACGCCGTGACATCGCACGTGTGAAAACTGTTTTGACTGAAAAGGCAGGCGCATAATGAGCGAACAGAAACGTACCCAGCAAGGTCGTGTTATTAGTGACAAGATGGACAAGTCTATCGTTGTTGCTATCGAACGCACAGTGAAACACCCGATTTACGGTAAGTACACTAAGCGCACGACTAAAGTACACGCACACGACGAGAACAACACTTGTGGCCTAGGCGACAAAGTTGAGATCGCTGAGTGTCGTCCTCTGTCTAAGACTAAGTCTTGGACATTGGTATCAATCCTAGAAAAAGCGAAAGGTTAATTTCAATTTTTCTTTGATTATCAAGCGGCTCCAGACTATTTTTGGGGCCGCTTGTTTTTTGTCTATCCAATCGAAAGAAAGGGTGGTACAATTCGCGTCCCTCATATAGGGGGAGCCCGACCCGAGAGGGTCTAGTATTAATATTTAGCGGAGCACTAACATGATCCAAATGCAAAGTACACTCGAGGCTGCGGATAACTCCGGCGCTCGTAGAGTAATGTGTATTAAGGTCCTGGGTGGTTCACATCGCCGTTATGCACATATCGGAGACGTCATTAAAGTTACTGTTAAGGAAGCAATTCCTCGCGGTAAAGTTAAGAAAGGTGACGTTCTGAAAGCGGTGGTCGTGCGCACTCGTAAAGGCGTTCGTCGTCCAGACGGTTCTGTCATTCGCTTCGACCGAAATGCTTGCGTACTGTTGAATGACACTACTGAGCAACCAGTCGGCACACGTATCTTTGGTCCTGTGACTCGTGAACTTCGTAATGCGAAATTCATGAAAATTGTGTCACTTGCACCAGAAGTTCTGTAAGGAGCGGCAACATGGCAGCTAAAATCCGTCGTAATGACGAAGTAATCGTTCTTGCTGGTAAAGATAAAGGCAAGAAAGGTAAAGTAACTAAGGTTCTGGTTACTGGTAAACTAATCGTTGAAGGTATCAACCTTGTTAAAAAACACCAAAAGCCTGTACCGGCTCTAGGTCAACAAGGTGGCATCGTTGAACAAGAAGCAGCTATTGATGCTTCTAACGTTGCAGTCTTTAACACGGCTACTGGTAAAGCAGACCGTATCGGTTTCCGCATTGAAGATGGTAAGAAAGTTCGTTTCTTTAAGTCTAACGGCGAAATCGTTTCTAACTAATTAGAATGTAATTTGGAGTTCTACTATGGCGAAACTGCATGATTACTACAAGTCGTCTGTAGTCGCTGAGCTTACCAAAGAGTTCAGCTACTCAAGCGTCATGCAAGTCCCTAGGATTGATAAAATCACCCTAAACATGGGCGTTGGTGAAGCAATCAACGATAAGAAACTGCTTGAAAACGCAGCTGCTGATATGGCAACGATCTCTGGTCAAAAGCCACTTATCACTAAAGCGCGTAAATCTGTTGCAGGTTTCAAAATTCGTGAAGGCTACCCAATTGGTTGTAAAGTAACCTTACGTGGCGAGCGTATGTGGGAGTTTCTTGAGCGTTTAATCTCAATTGCTCTTCCGCGTGTACGTGACTTCCGTGGTGTTAGCGCTAAGTCTTTTGACGGACGCGGTAACTACAGCATGGGCGTTCGCGAGCAAATCATCTTCCCGGAAATCGACTACGATAAAGTAGATCGAGTACGTGGTCTTGATATTACTATCACGACAACTGCTAAATCCGATGAGGAAGGGCGCGCTCTGCTGACTGCATTTAACTTCCCATTCCGTAAGTAAGGTGAAGGGTTACTGTTATGGCTAAACAATCAATGAAAGCACGTGAAGCTAAACGTGCAAAACTTGTTGCTCAGTTCGCTACTAAGCGTTCTGCGTTAAAAGTTATCATTAGCGATGTAAACGCATCAGAAGAAGATCGTTGGAATGCAGTTCTTAAATTGCAATCTCTTCCACGTGATTCAAGTGCATCTCGTCAGCGCAACCGTTGCAACCAAACTGGTCGTCCACACGGTTTCCTGCGTAAGTTCGGTCTAAGCCGTATTAAGGTTCGTGAAGCTTGCATGAAAGGCGAGATTCCGGGTCTTCGTAAGGCTAGCTGGTAATTGCCACTTAATCATTTGGAGTAAATCTTATGAGCATGCAAGATCCGATCTCGGATATGCTGACCCGAGTACGTAACGGTCAGGCAGCAAATAAAGTTGCTGTTACAATGCCTTCTTCAAAGCTTAAAGTTGCAATTGCTGCACTACTGAAAGCTGAAGGTTACGTTGCTGATTTCGCTGTAAACAGCGAAGCAAAACCAGAGCTAGAAGTTACTCTTAAGTACTTCCAAGCTAAACCAGTAATTGAGCAAATCCAACGTGTTTCACGTCCTGGCCTGCGCGTCTACAAGAATAAAGACTCGCTTCCGTCAGTGATGGGTGGCCTTGGTGTTGCTGTAGTTTCCACTTCCAAAGGTCTTATGACCGATCGCGCTGCACGTAAAGCCGGTCTTGGTGGTGAAATCATCTGTTACGTCGCTTAAGGAGTAGACTATGTCTCGTGTTGCTAAAGCACCTGTCGCTATTCCAGCTGGCGTAGAGGTGAAACTAAATGGCCAAGAAATCACTGTAAAAGGTGGTAAGGGTGAGCTGACTCGCGTTCTAAACAACGCTGTAGTTATCGCACAGGAAGAAAACAACCTAACTTTCGGTCCACGCGAAGGTGTTTCTAAAGCTTGGGCACAAGCAGGTACTGCTCGTGCACTAGTTAACAACATGGTTGTTGGTGTTACTGTAGGCTTCACTAAGAAGCTAACTCTTAAAGGTGTAGGTTACCGTGCTGCTATGAAAGGCAACTCTGTAGGCCTAACCCTTGGCTTCTCCCATCCGGTAGAGCATGCTCTTCCAGAAGGTATTAAGGCTGAATGTCCTAGTCAAACTGAGATCGTTATTACTGGTTGCGACAAGCAACTAGTAGGTCAAGTTGCGGCTGATATTCGTTCTTATCGTGAACCTGAGCCTTATAAAGGCAAGGGTGTTCGTTACGCCGATGAAATCGTGCGTACTAAAGAAGCTAAGAAGAAGTAAGGTAACACTATGGATAAGAAAGCATCTCGCATCCGTCGTGCTACACGCGCACGTCGTAAGATTGCAGAACTGGGTGCAACTCGCCTAGTAATACACCGTACTCCTCGTCACGTGTATGCTCAGGTTATCGCATCTAATGGATCTGAAGTTATTGCTGCAGCATCTACAGTAGAAAAAGCGGTCCGTGAGCAAATTACGAATACTGGTAACATCGATGCAGCTAAAGCAGTAGGTAAAATTATTGCTGAGCGCGCTCTTGAAAAAGGCGTAGCTTCAGTTGCATTTGATCGTTCTGGTTTCCAATACCACGGTCGAGTAGCGGCGCTAGCAGATTCTGCTCGCGAAGCTGGTCTGAAATTCTAAGGTAGGGTTGGAAGATGGCTAAAGAACAACAACAAGCTAGTGATTTGCAAGAAAAGCTAATCGCAGTTAACCGTGTTTCTAAGACGGTTAAAGGTGGTCGAATCATGAGCTTCACTGCACTAACAGTAGTTGGTGACGGTAATGGTCGCATTGGTTTCGGTTACGGCAAAGCACGTGAAGTACCAGCTGCGATTCAAAAAGCAATGGAAAAAGCGCGTCGTAACATGGTTACTATCGCACTTAACGAAGGCACTCTTCACCACGCGGTGAAAGGTCGTCACTCGGGCTCTAAAGTTTACATGCAACCTGCAGCAGAAGGTACTGGTGTTATCGCCGGTGGTGCTATGCGTGCAGTGCTTGAAGTTGCTGGTGTACATAACGTACTTGCGAAAGCGTACGGTTCTACAAACCCAATCAACGTTGTTCGCGCAACTGTTGCTGGTCTAGTAGATGTTAAGTCGCCAGAAATGGTTGCTGCTAAGCGTGGTCTAACTGTTGAAAGTATTTCGGAGTAGAACACAATGGCAACTATTAAAGTAACTCAAACTAAAAGCTCAATTGGTCGCCTACCTAAGCACAAAGCGTGCTTAAAGGGTTTAGGCCTTCGTCGCATCAACCATACAGTAGAACTTGAAGATACTCCGTGTACACGCGGTATGATCAACAAGGTTTACTACATGGTTAAGATTGAGGAGTAATCAGAATGCGTTTGAATACTCTATCACCGGCTGCTGGCTCTAAACCTTCTAAGAAGCGTGTAGGTCGTGGTATCGGTTCTGGCACTGGTAAAACAGGTGGCCGTGGTCACAAAGGTCAAAAGTCACGTTCTGGCGGCTCTGTTCGTCCAGGTTTTGAAGGCGGTCAAATGCCTTTGAAACAACGTCTACCAAAATTCGGTTTCACTTCTCGTAAGAGCCTAGTGTCTGCTGAAGTTCGTCTAGGTGAACTAGCGAAAGTAACTGGTGACGTTGTTGATCTTAACAGCCTTAAAGCTGCTAACATCATCACTAAGAACATCGAATTTGCAAAAATCGTTCTTTCTGGTGAAATTGGTAAAGCGGTAACTGTTAAAGGTCTACGCGTGACTAAAGGCGCTAAAGCTGCAATCGAAGCTGCAGGCGGTAAAATCGAGGAATAATCTCGAGGAACGAGGTACAGATGGCTAAGAAACCAGGACAAGATTTTCGTAGTGCTCAGAGCGGCTTAAGTGAACTAAAGTCGCGCTTATTATTCGTAATTGGTGCACTTTTAGTATTCCGAGCCGGCTCTTTTGTGCCGATTCCTGGTATTGACGCAGCTGTACTTGCCGATTTGTTCGATCAGCAAAAAGGTACCATCGTAGAGATGTTTAACATGTTCTCCGGTGGTGCTCTTGAGCGTGCATCTATATTAGCGTTGGGCATCATGCCGTATATTTCGGCATCTATTGTTGTCCAATTGCTAACTGTAGTTCATCCAGCGTTAGCCGAACTCAAGAAAGAGGGTGAAGCAGGCCGTCGTAAGATAAGCCAATATACGCGTTATGGCACGCTTGTACTTGCAACATTCCAAGGCATAGGTATTGCAACTGGCCTTCCAAACATGGTCGATAATCTGGTTGTTATCAACCAAACCATGTTTACGCTAATTGCTACCGTAAGTTTAGTAACCGGCACCATGTTTTTGATGTGGTTAGGTGAACAAATTACAGAGCGTGGAATTGGTAATGGTATTTCGATACTAATATTTGCAGGTATTGTTGCTGGGTTGCCTTCGGCAATCGGACAAACAATTGAGCAAGCGCGTCAAGGTGAATTGCACGTACTTCTTCTATTGTTAATTGCAGTATTATCTTTTGCTGTTATTTACTTCGTAGTTTTCATGGAGCGTGGTCAACGTCGTATCGTCGTTAACTATGCAAAGCGTCAACAAGGTCGTAAAGTTTTTGCAGCGCAAAGTTCTCACTTGCCACTTAAGATTAATATGGCAGGTGTAATACCAGCGATTTTTGCATCAAGCATCATTTTGTTCCCAGGAACATTAGCACAATGGTTTGGTCAAAATGGCGAGAGCAGCGCATTCGGTTGGTTAACTGATGTGTCTTTGGCTCTTAGTCCAGGTCAGCCTTTGTACGTAATGCTTTATGCAGCAGCGATAATTTTCTTCTGTTTCTTTTACACGGCATTGGTTTTCAATCCCCGTGAAACAGCAGATAATTTGAAGAAGTCTGGTGCATTCGTACCCGGTATCCGCCCAGGTGAGCAGACAGCAAAATATATTGATAAAGTAATGACGCGTTTAACCCTCGCGGGTGCGTTATACATTACCTTTATTTGTCTGATTCCTGAGTTCATGATGGTCGCGTGGAACGTACGTTTCTACTTCGGCGGCACATCACTACTAATCGTAGTGGTAGTTATCATGGACTTTATGGCACAGGTACAGACTCATCTGATGTCACAACAGTATGATTCTGTGTTGAAAAAAGCAAATCTGAAGGGCTACGGTCGTTAAATCGACGGTAGACTGAAGATTTCATTTACGGAGTTTAGCAATGAAAGTTCGTGCTTCCGTTAAAAGAATCTGCCGTAACTGTAAAGTTATCAAGCGTAACGGTGTCGTTCGCGTGATTTGCAGTGAGCCAAAGCATAAACAACGCCAAGGCTAATTAGCAGAATTTTTTACTTGTAAAACTAGGTAGTGTCGAGTATATTCCTCGGCCTACCTTTTGCGTGCAAAAGAAGTAGTATGCCGCAGCGTATCCTCACGGGCTCTGCTGCGGATAATTCTTTATCAAAGTACTAGGAGTGAATAGTGGCCCGTATAGCTGGCATTAACATTCCTGATCAAAAACACGCTGTAATCGCTTTAACAGCAATTTACGGCATCGGTAAAACCCGCTCTCAAGCTATCCTAGCTGAGTCAGGTATTGCTGAAGATGTTAAGATCAGTGAACTAACTGAAGAACAGATCGATCAACTGCGTGATGGTGTAGCTAAATACACTGTAGAAGGTGATCTACGTCGTGAAGTATCGATGAACATCAAGCGTCTTATGGACCTTGGCTGTTACCGCGGTCTTCGTCATCGTCGCAGTCTACCACTACGTGGACAGCGTACTAAAACCAACGCTCGCACCCGTAAGGGTCCGCGCAAGCCGATCAAGAAATAGTCGGATAAGGTAGAGTACAATGGCAAAACAACCAACTCGCGCGCGTAAGCGCGTACGCAAGCAAGTAGCTGATGGCGTAGCGCACATTCATGCTTCTTTTAATAATACAATCGTAACTATCACAGATCGCCAAGGCAATGCTCTTGCTTGGGCTACTGCTGGTGGTTCTGGTTTCCGCGGTTCTCGTAAATCTACTCCGTTCGCTGCACAAGTTGCTGCTGAACGTTGTGCTGAAATGGCTAAAGAATACGGTCTTAAGAACTTGGAAGTTATGGTTAAGGGTCCAGGTCCAGGTCGTGAATCTACTGTTCGCGCACTGAACGCTGCTGGTTACCGCATCACAAACATTGTTGATGCTACGCCAATCCCTCATAACGGTTGTCGTCCACCTAAGAAACGTCGCGTTTAAGTTTCGTTTTTAGGAATATTGGAGAAGAATCATGGCAAGATATTTGGGCCCTAAGCTTAAGCTTAGCCGTCGCGAAGGCACTGACTTATTTCTTAAGTCTGGTGTACGTGCGATCGATACCAAGTGTAAAATTGATAACGCACCAGGTGTACACGGCGCTCGTCGCGGTCGTCTATCTGAGTATGGCGTTCAGCTTCGTGAGAAGCAAAAAGTTCGTCGTATCTACGGCGTTCTAGAAAAACAATTCCGTAACTACTACAAAGAAGCTGCTCGCCTTAAAGGCAACACAGGTGCAAACCTACTTCAGCTTCTAGAAGGTCGTCTAGACAACGTAGTTTACCGTATGGGCTTTGGCGCTACTCGTGCTGAATCTCGTCAACTAGTTAGCCATAAAGCTATCCTAGTTAACGGAAACGTTGTAAACGTTCCTTCGTTCAAAGTTGCGGCTAACGACGTTGTTTCAATTCGCGAGAAAGCTAAAAAGCAAGCTCGTGTAACTGCTGCTCTAGAAGTAGCTGGACAACGTGAGAAACCAACTTGGATTGAAGTAGATGCTGGCCAAATGGAAGGTACATTCAAGCGTATGCCTGAGCGTTCTGACCTATCAGCTGACATCAACGAACAATTGATCGTCGAGCTTTACTCTAAGTAAGGTTTAAAATAAAGAGAGGACACAATGCAGGGTTCTGTAACAGAATTTCTTAAGCCACGTCTTGTTGACATCGAACAGATCAACACGACACACGCAAAAGTAACTCTTGAGCCGTTAGAGCGTGGTTTTGGCCACACTCTAGGTAATGCTCTTCGCCGCATTCTTCTATCTTCTATGCCAGGTTGTGCTGTAACAGAAGTTGAGATTGAAGGCGTATTACACGAATACAGTACCAAAGAAGGTGTACAAGAAGATATCCTTGAGATTCTTCTTAACCTGAAAGGTCTAGCTGTTCGCGTTGCTGAAGGCAAAGATGAAGTGTTTATAACACTGAATAAATCAGGCTCAGGCCCTGTGGTTGCAGGTGACATCACCCATGATGGTGATGTAGAGGTCGTAAATCCTGAACACGTTATTTGTCACCTAACGGATGACAACGCTGAGATCGCTATGCGTATCAAAGTTGAACGTGGTCGTGGTTATGTTCCAGCTTCCGCTCGCATTCATACCGAAGAAGATGAGCGTCCAATTGGTCGTTTACTCGTTGACGCTACATACAGCCCAGTAGACAAAATTGCCTACTCTGTTGAAGCGGCACGTGTTGAACAACGTACTGACTTGGACAAACTTGTTATCGATATGGAAACGAACGGTACTCTTGAACCTGAGGAAGCTATCCGTCGTGCAGCTACAATTTTAGCTGAACAACTGGATGCATTCGTAGATCTTCGTGATGTACGTGTTCCTGAGGAGAAGGAAGAGAAGCCAGAATTCGATCCTATCCTACTTCGTCCTGTAGACGATCTTGAACTAACAGTTCGCTCTGCTAACTGTTTGAAAGCAGAAGCGATTCACTACATCGGTGATCTTGTACAGCGTACTGAGGTTGAGCTACTTAAAACGCCTAACCTTGGTAAAAAATCTCTTACAGAGATTAAAGACGTACTTGCATCACGTGGTCTTTCTCTGGGCATGCGCCTAGAAAATTGGCCGCCAGCGTCTATCGCTGAAGATTAATCGATATTAGTTAGAAGGATTAGGTCATGCGCCATCGTAAGAGTGGTCGTCAACTCAACCGCAACAGCTCACATCGTAAAGCGATGTTTAGCAATATGGCATGCTCTCTAGTTAGTCATGAAGTTATCAAGACTACTTTGCCAAAAGCAAAAGAGCTTCGCCGCGTCGTTGAGCCTTTGATTACGCTAGCTAAAACGGATAGCGTTGCTAACCGTCGTTTAGCATTTGCACGTACTCGTGATAACGAAGTAGTTGCAAAACTGTTCAACGAACTAGGTCCACGTTTTGCTACCCGCCAAGGCGGTTACACTCGTATCCTAAAAGCTGGTTTCCGTACTGGTGATAAAGCTCCAATGGCTTACATTGAGCTTGTAGATCGCCCAGTAGCAGAAGAAGCAGCTGAGTAAAAGTTCGAATGAACTTAAAAAGCCGAGCGAAAGCTCGGCTTTTTTGTGCCTGTCATTTACTGTTATTGATAATCACATATTATTGCGGTAAATTTTGGGCACAAAAAAGGTTAGCTAATTAGCTAACCTTTTTAATATCTACTCTACCGTAAGCGGTAGTAGATGCTATAGATTAAAGAATCGCTAGAAGCTCAACTTCAAATACTAGTGCAGCAAATGGTGGGATTGCAGCGCCAGCGCCACGCTCACCGTATGCAAGATCTTGTGGGATGTATAGTTTCCACTTAGAACCTACAGGCATTAGTTGAAGAGCTTCAACCCAACCTTTGATTACGCCAGTTACTGGGAACTCAGCAGGTTCGCCACGAGATACAGAGCTGTCGAATACAGTACCGTCAGTTAGCTCACCGTGGTAGTGAACACGTACTTGCTTATCTGAAGTTGGTACTTCACCAGTACCTTCAGTAAGGATTTCGTATTGTAGACCAGACTCAAGAACCGTTACTTCTGAACGTAGAGCGTTGTCAGCTAGGAATACTTCACTGTCAGCAGATGCCGCTTTAGCAGCTTCAGCGCGTGCGCCTTCAGCGCGAGTGTGTAGTTCTTGAAGAGCGTTGTTGATTTCATCAATCTCAATAGCTGGCATGTCACCAGTTAGAGCTGTAGCAATACCAGCAGCGATAGCGTCAACGTTAAGACCTTCTAGACCACTACCTGCTAGTTGTTGACCCATTTGTAGACCAATACCGTAGCTTGCTTTTTGCTCAACAGTTTCGAATTTTACTTCAGACATGAATGTTACTCTTAGTTAAAGAAATTTAAGGCGTACAGGATACCAGTTAACCAATCAGGTTTAAACGGCTTAAAGAAATCGACACAGCCAAGCAATGACAATGTGAGCTTTATCTTACATCGATACAAAAATCGTAAGATTTTACTGCTCAATGACGTTGAATCTAGAATTAATATATACTCAAGCGCTGATGGTTTTTATACTATGAAGTATTGAGTTTAGGAGACGGATATTAATGAATCGTCGTAAGAAGAAGCCACAAAAGACTGATTACGTGGAACTGGCCAAGAGTCGATTAAATGCTATCGATTGGCAAGCACATATTCAAAGGGCAAAACTCCTTTGGCAAAAGCTCCCGCAGCTCCATCGACGTGCTTTGATGGTGTTGATCCCTGTGGTTGGTGTTTTATTGCTACTTCCTAATTCTAAAGAAGAGAAGCCGACGATAACCGCGCTTAACGAAAGGGTTGAGATCGCAATTAATACCCAAGGCCTGAGTGAACAGTCAAAACAGAAAGCCGCTTCGCCAACGTCGGATATTTGGAATGAGTATACGGTTAAAACTGGAGACACTCTTTCTAAGGTTTTTCGTACTAATGGTTTACCAATGACAGACCTAAACGCGTTAGTTCAAGTGGAAGGTACAGACAAGCCACTTAGCCATATAAAACAAGGTCAGCTGGTTCGGTTTAAACTCGCAGACGACGGAAAATTGGATATTTTACAGCTTGAAAAGAGCAAAAATTCAGTGATGTTTTTCCGTTTATCTGACGGTGGTTTTGGTCGCAGTAAATAGCATTTAGATTTAATTATGTGAGCAATTAAGCTCCTGACAGAGATAAAGCGAATACGAACTAACGTTTAATCAGTCTCTTAATTGGCATTAAGGGCAGTACAATTAGGCCAATGCCAACCAAGGTTAGTAAGTTTGGTGTTTCATCAAACCACCAGATGCCGAAAAGGGTGACAAAAACCAACCCCGAATATTCTGCAATAGCAATTTGATAAGCGTGAGTTTTTTTGTACGCCATTACTGCAAGTCCGTTGTAGGTCAATATAAGTAGTGCACTGACCGCAACCCACCCAAGCTCCATTAATTCAATGGGCTGCCAAAATATCCAAGCAAGAACCCCCGATGCTGGTAATGACAGTAGAGTTGTCCACATTAATGTGCTGATGACCGGTTGTTCTTTGGGAATCTTACGAACCAGAATATTAAACAACGCCAGAGTTAATGCTGTTCCTACGGCAAATATCGCGGCCCAATGAAACTCTGATGGACGCAAAACGATCAGTACCCCAACAAACCCAATAATGGTAGCGAAAACTTTCCCTCTATTTGGTCTCTCTTGTAGCAACCAGATCGATAAAGGCAGCATTAATAGAGGGGCCGCGTAGAACACGGCATTGGCAGTTGCTAAAGGTAAGTGAGTGATTGCTACCATCATGCAGCCACTGCCAACGATAACCAGCTTTGCACGAACTAGGGTTAGGTAGGGGTTGGTTAGACCTCTTTGGGGTTTTGTCAATTGAAGCCAGAAAGGAACCAATACGATCAGAGATATCAGTTGCCTAAGGAAAATATATTGAAACGGTGAAATCCCCCCTTCAAGCATTTTTACCGCAACGTCTGATAGTGAAGCTGTTAGGTTGCCTAATACGAGTAATAGGATACCCAGAGACGTTGCTGACAGCTTGAACACGCTACTTCTCACATCTCATGTCAATATGAGGGATATCATCTTCCAAGTACATTTCAGAAATCTTTGTAAAGCCGTGAGAAGCGTAAAAATTGGCTAAATGCTCTTGTGCACCAATTGTGATGGATTGGCCTGGCCATAAAGTTTGGCAATTGGCTAATGCAGTATGTACCAGCAAGTTACCCAACCCTGTCCCGCGAACTTTGCTTGAAGTTGCAATGCGGCCGATACTGACATCGGCGTAGCTAATATTACGAGGAAGAAGCCGAGCGCAGGCAACTAAACGATCATCGATATAGCCTAATAGATGATGTACTCCTTGCTGGATGTCTTTGTTATCGAGTTCTGGATACGGGCAATTTTGTTCAACGACAAACACATCGACACGCAGTTGCAGTAATTGGTAGAGCTGTAATGTTGTTAGCTGATCGAATCGAAGAGTGTGCCAGATAATTTGTTTCATTATTATTTTGGGCCTAGGGATAAAGTTCGCTCACTATAGCTATTTTTTATTCAGATCAGCATTAACAATTGTTAATTATGTGGTTCGATTTTTAATTCGGCTTAGGCTTATTGCGGTAATTCCTAGATAAGCGGCAATTTGATAATCATTTAAACGCGAAAGCAGTTCAGGGTAGTGCTCACAGAAAAGTTGATAGCGTTCTTGAGGCGTGAAGAGAAGCATGAATCGCTCTTTGTTCTCTTTATACATCAATTGAGCTTCAAGCAGCTTTAGGTAGATGGTGTGTTTCTCGTCTCGCCAGTAGTGCAATGTATTAAGCGGAAGGTAGATGAGAGTCACCGAGGTTAACGTCTCTAAAAGATAGGGAGAAGGTTGGTTCTTTATAACGCTTTCAAACCCTATCATCCAATCTTGTTCCCAATAGAACTCTTTGCTGTACTCTTTCCCTTTTTCAGTCAAATAACTTGCGTGACAAATACCATCAAGAACAAAGTAAATGCCGTCGGCATGCGCACCCTGGTTAACGAGGATATGCCGAGTTGGCAGTTCCATAAGAGCACTTGATTCATCAATCGCTTCTACTTCAGATGGAGAAAACCCATACTCTGCTAGATATTTTAAGAACCGTTCAGTCATATTTTCTCCATAAAAAAAGCCGCAGCGAAAGGCTACGGCTTGTTACTGTATCTAACTGTTATCTACTTTTGTAGATCAATCTTGTAAACAGCAAAGCCAACATCATCTGTTGCGACTTTCTGCATTGGGTATTGACCTTTTTCTTTGATAAATTGCGCAGCTTTTTCACTTGGCGATGTTTCAAAGCGGATATCTAACGCTTTATCCGATTTGATTGGCGCAAATGACCAGTTGTTATCAGCACTTGGTGTTACTTCACCTTTCTCTTGGCTTACACGAGAGATGTAGTTAGCAACAACAGTACGGTTTTCATCTGGTGCTTCAAAGGCAATGTAATCAGCCCCCGTACCTGGGAATTTGTTACTGAAGGCACGGTAGTTGTTGGTTGCAATGATGAACGTTTGGTTCATGTTAATTGGCTTACCTTGGTAAGTCAGGTCAACAATACGCTGCGAACCAGCATTGATAACTTTACAGTTACCGTCATATTTTGGCGCCATAGTGACATCAATCTTGTATTCAACGCCATCCATTACATCGAAGTTGTAAGTACGGAAACCATCCCAATCGATAAGCGATTGTGGTGCTGTTGTTGTTGCATCGATATGCTTAAATTGACCGGCAGAACACTCTAACCACTCTTGCACTTCACGGCCTGTCACTTTAAGCGCAACGAGCGTGTTCGGGTAAAGGTATAAGTCAGCGGCGTTACGGAATGTTAGTTGGCCAGACTCTACTTCAGTAAAGTTAGCAGGATCATTCTTACGACCACCGGCTTTAAATGGTGCAGCAGCTGAAAGCACTGGGATGCCATCAAGATCAGGGTCACCTTGAATAAACGTCTCTACGTAATCTTTCTGTGCAAGGTTGACGATTTGAACCGTTGGATCATCTTGAACCAGTGACAAGAAGCTGTACATCACGTCATTTGCTTGACCAATGGGTTGGTTAACAAAGTCACGAGTGCCTTTATGATCGTCTTTAAGTGCTTCAATAATACCGGGATCAGCTTTGGCTAAAGATTTTTTGTTCGCTTTATCGAATATTGGTCGAGCTTCTGATTGGCCTTTAACCACGCTCCAGTTACCGTCTTGCTGTTTTAGAACTAGATCCATTACACCAACATGGCTACCCCAGCGACCAGGCATAACAGCGGTAACACCGTTGATCGTACCTTTCTCGTTATCAACACCTTGAATGTTGTCGAAACCACGACCAGGGAATACAGCATGAGAGTGACCAAATGCGATTGCATCAATGCCATCTACTTCTGACAAGTAATAAGTAGAGTTTTCAGCGCCTAGCTTATGAGGATCAGAAGAAACACCTGAGTGAGGAATCGCGACGATAACATCAGCGCCTTCTTTCTTCATTTCAGGAACAAGCTTCTCTGCCATCTTTTTGATGTCTTTCGCGAAGACTTGACCTTCTAGATTCTTCTTATCCCAAACCATGATTTGTGGTGGAACAAAGCCGATGTAACCCACTTTGATTTCGTGAGCTTTTCCATCCACATCTTTAAAAGTGTGAGTCTTAATTAGATACGGCTTGAAGTAATGATCGCCGGTCTTCTCATCAAATACGTTGGCACTAACGTATGGGAAGTTTGCGCCATCAAGCGTTTTTGCGAGGAAATCTAAACCGTAGTTGAATTCATGGTTACCAATGTTACCCACATCATAATTAAGCTGGTTCATTGCCTTGTAAACAGGGTGAACTTCGCCTGCTTCAATGCCTTTTGCAGCCATGTAGTCACCCATTGGGCTGCCTTGGATAAGATCACCATTATCGACTAAAACACTATTTTTTACTTCTTGTTGTGCTTGTTTTACTAGTGTCGCGGTGCGAGCAAGGCCGATTTTTTGTGACGGAGCATCTTTGTAGTAATCGTAATCCATCACGTTGGTGTGAATATCTGTTGTTTCGATGATACGTAGCTTGATGGTATCGGCCATTACAGGGCCAGCCATCATTAACATGCCACCAAGAACTGCCATCGAAAGGGGTTTCACTGCCATTTTCATTTTGTTCTCCATTACGGGGGATAAAGAATAATCTTGATTAATGTAACAAAAACTAGTGCAACAAAGTGTTGTGGTTATATTAAAACGTGATCTGCTTGCATGATGGGTCAAATAACTGCCAACAAGATCTCACTAATGTAAATGCAATGTTCAACTTCAATTGCGCTTGAAAATCAGAAGATTATTTTGCTTATCCATTTTTGTTATAAAAAATGAACTTTTAGAATTTCAAGTAATATAAAGAGATGGTCATAATGCACTCATAGATAAAATGGATGCGATTATGATGACACTTTAAATTCTGTGTACATTCTAACCCGCCCCTAAAAATCATTACTGTTGATTAGGATAGACGCTTTTGTCTTAAAGGTTAGATGGAATCTTTTCTAATACTCATTTCAACAATAGTGCTATTGCCAACTCAATATAATCCTGACCATAGATTTAGGGACAAAATTAAGCCTAAAGGCTTACAAGGAAATAGATATGGATCAACAACGCTTAACCCACTTGAAGCAACTTGAAGCTGAGAGTATTCATATTATTCGAGAGGTCGCTGCTGAGTTTGATAACCCAGTAATGATGTACTCGATTGGTAAAGACTCATCGGTCATGCTTCACCTTGCTCGCAAGGCTTTCTATCCAGGGAAAATACCGTTCCCGTTATTGCACGTCGATACGGATTGGAAGTTTCGTGAAATGATCGAGTTTCGCGATCATGTAGCGAAAAAACATGGCTTTGATCTTTTGATTCATAAAAATCCAGAAGGCATGGCAATGGGTTGTAGCCCGTTTAAACATGGCTCTTCAAAGCATACTGACATAATGAAAACTCAAGGCTTAAAGCAAGCATTAAATAAATACGGGTTTGATGCTGCTTTTGGTGGCGCACGTCGCGATGAAGAGAAATCACGAGCAAAAGAGCGTGTTTATTCATTTAGAGATAAGAACCATACATGGGATCCTAAAAATCAACGCCCGGAGCTATGGAAAACGTATAACGGTCAGGTGAATAAAGGCGAGAGTATCCGAGTATTCCCGTTATCGAATTGGACCGAACTCGATATTTGGCAATACATCTATCTTGAGAATATTGAGATTGTACCGCTTTATCTTGCAGATAAGCGTCCGGTGGTTGAGCGTGATGGCATGCTAATCATGGCTGATGATGATCGCTTAGAGCTACAAGAAGGCGAAGTTATTGAAGAGAAGTATGTTCGTTTTCGTACTCTTGGCTGCTACCCACTAACCGGTGCTGTTGAATCAGAAGCGAATACACTGCCTGGCATTATTGAAGAGATGTTGGTGGCAACATCAAGTGAGCGCCAAGGGCGGGCGATCGACCATGATCAGTCAGGATCAATGGAATTGAAGAAGCGACAAGGTTATTTCTAAGGATCTAAGGAAAGAATATGAACAATGTAATTGAAGCTCAGGTGGCTGAGCTTGGTATTGAAGGCTACCTAAATCAACATCAACATAAATCATTACTTAGATTCCTTACTTGTGGCTCGGTAGATGATGGAAAAAGTACTTTAATTGGGCGCTTACTTCATGACACTCATCAGATTTATGAAGATCAACTAGCAGCGGTACACAATGACAGCCAACGTGTTGGGACGACAGGTGAAAAGCCAGACCTTGCTCTATTAGTGGATGGTTTGCAGGCTGAGCGTGAGCAGGGCATTACAATTGATGTAGCGTATCGCTATTTCTCAACTCAAAAACGTAAGTTCATCATCGCGGATACTCCGGGACACGAGCAGTACACAAGAAACATGGCAACCGGTGCGTCTACGTGTGATGTTGCGATTATATTGATTGATGCCCGTAAAGGGGTGTTGGATCAAACACGTCGTCATTCGTTTATCTCTAATTTGGTCGGCATTAAGCACTTTGTCGTTGCCGTGAATAAGATGGACTTGGTCGATTATTCGCAGGAAACGTTTGAAAGAATTCGTAACGAATACCTCTCGTTTGCTGAAAACCTACAAGGTGAAACTGACATCCAAATACTTCCTCTTTCTGCGCTAGAGGGCGAGAACGTAGCATCGCCAAGCAAAGAGATGAGTTGGTTTAAAGGGTCAACACTACTTGAGTTACTTGAAACCGTTGATATCGATCGGTCAAAACTAGAAGGTGAATTCCGTTTCCCTGTTCAGTATGTGAATCGTCCGAACTTAGACTTCCGTGGCTTTGCTGGCACCATCGCTTCAGGCACAGCTAAAGTCGGCGATAAAATCAAAGCGCTTCCTTCAGGCAAAGAGTCGAAAATTGCACGTATTGTTACGTTTGATGGAGATTTAGAAGAGGCGCAAGCAGGCCTTGCTGTAACACTAACATTGGAAGATGAGATCGATATCAGCCGCGGTGACTTGATCGTACTTGATAGTGCTCAAGTTGAGTCGACCAATCACCTTTCTGCGGATGTGGTGTGGATGACAGAGCAAGCTCTTCAGCCTGGGCGTGAGTACGATATTAAGATTGCGGGTAAGAAAACGGTAGGCCGTGTTGAGGCAATTCGTTACCAGTATGACATCAATAACCTGTCGACCTTCTCAGCCGCCGAGCTTCCTTTAAACGGCATTGGCTCTTGTGAGTGGACATTCACGGAATCCGTCGCTGTCGATAGCTACCAAGATTGTACTGACACGGGCGGCTTTATCATTATTGATCGCCTTAGCAATGTCACGGTAGGTGCCGGTCTGGTGCGTGAGAGTTTAGCTGAGGTTGAGCAGCAAGTAGGTAATATTTCAGCATTTGAAGTAGAGCTAAATGCGCTAGTTCGTAAGCACTTCCCACACTGGAATGCGAAAGATCTTAGCCAGCTATTAAAATAGTGCTTTGGTAAGTAACTGTTTAAATGAAATAATTTGATAAGTGACAGTATGAAGTGAGCAGTCACTATCATATCTAAGGATGGATTATGTGGGAGCAAGGATTGGTCATGGCGATGCTACTTGGCATCATCACCTGCTTGTTGGTCACTCGAATAAAGCCGAGTATTATTTTTGCTAGCGCGGCATTTTTAGCGTTTATGGCAGGAACGATTGAGCTTACTTCGATTGCGACTAATTTCACTAATTCATCCTTATTAACGTTAGTGCTACTCATTTTGGCGTCGTGTGCGCTTGAGAAAACACGACTGATTAGCTGGGTTAGCCGAAATATCTCAGAAGGGCGTTTAGGCACAGTTGTCGCCAAGTTGGGTATTTCGACGGCACTGTTATCGTCATTTACCAATAATACTGCAGTGGTGGTTTCACTGATTGGTGCCATTAAACGCAACCAAAAGCACGCACCATCAAAGTTGTTAATTCCACTCTCATACGCCGCTATTTTAGGCGGTACATTGACTCTGATTGGCACCTCAACAAATCTGATTATAAATAGTTTTGTTGAAGATGTTGGCTTGCCTAGTCTCACATTTTTCACTCCGACTCTCATTGGATTAGCCGTCTTAGTGGGTGGGGTGATTATTCTGATCCCATTAAGCTACCTGCTACCTAACTATGATGACCACGCGCAAGATGATCTGCCTTACTTTTTAGAAGCGATTGTCGAGCCGGGTTCGCCGTTGGTGGATAAAAGCATTAGTGAAAATAATTTGCGAGCACTGAGAAAACTGTTTTTAGCCGAAGTGATTCGCGATGGTGAGAGCATGCCATCGGTTGAGCCTGACTTTGTGCTTCAAGCTAAAGATAGGTTGCTGTTTTGTGGAGACATAGAAAGCGTTGCGACACTGCAAGAGATACAAGGATTGACTCTGTTTGGGCAGCATCACTTGAATGGGCAAGGGTTCGTTGAAGCGGTCGTGAGTTCATCCGCCAGTTTTTGTAATAAGACACTTAAATCGAGCCATTTTCGTGATCGTTTTGATGCGGTCGTCGTGGCTATTCGACGCGGTCACGAGCGCTTAGAAGGCGGCCTTGGCAATATCGTTCTTACCGCTGGTGACACTTTGGTTCTTGTCCCTGGTAAGCGCTTTGAAACCGAGCGTCGTGCGCATCGTCGTGAGTTTGTTTTGATTAATGATTTAGACTCCAGTGCCAAGTTAGACTCTAATAAATCTAGTCTTGTATTAGCAGGTTTTGCTTTGGTCATTGGTTTAGCTTTGCTAGAACTGGTGCCCATTATTAAAGGGCTTTTGGTTTACATACTGGTGCTGCTTGCCTTTGGCGTTGTGAAAATTAATGAGCTTCGTCGTCGTTTCCCTATTGATATTGTGGTTATTGTGGGCTCTGCCCTCTCAATTGCTCAACTAATGCTTTCCTCTGGCTTATCAGTTCGTATGGGCGAGATGTTTATGGAAGCCTTTAATGGCTGGGGCGTATTTGGCGCGCTAATCGCAGTCTACTTAATGACATTAATATTGACAGAGTTAGTGACCAATAATGCAGCGGCCGCATTGGCTTTTCCTATTGGCTACAGTATGGCACTAGGATACAACGTCGATCCTATGCCGTTTATTATGGCTGTGTTGTTTGGTGCAAGCGCGAGTTTTATCTCTCCTTACGGGTATCAAACCAACCTTCTGGTTTACAGCGTGGGCAACTACAAATTAACTGATTATATGAGAATAGGGATCCCAATTTCGATTGTGTACTCAGTGCTTGTACTAAGCCTAATTCCTATTTTTTTCCCATTTTGAATTTAAAGCTTTAATTTAAGGAAGTAAGTTATGGCTACTTTGACGCCAGAGAAAGATGAAAATGTTGTGTGGCACCAACACGTTATTGATAAAGAGTATCGAGCGAAAATAAAGCAGCAAAAACCATCGGTGCTTTGGTTTACTGGCCTTTCTGGTGCGGGTAAATCAACCGTAGCTGGTGCGCTTGAAAATAAACTCGCTGAACTTGGCTACCATACCTATCTGTTAGATGGCGATAACGTTCGGCATGGGTTATGTAGCGACCTTGGTTTTTCAGAGCAAGATCGTCGTGAGAACATTCGTCGTATTGGTGAACTGTCTAAACTGATGGCAGATGCTGGGCTTATTGTATTGTCAGCATTTATCTCACCGCACCGCTCAGAGCGTCAGCTAGTTCGTGAGATGCTACCAAGTGGAGAGTTTTTGGAGGTGTTTGTGAATGCACCTCTAGATGTGTGTGAGAAGCGCGATCCGAAAGGTTTATACAAAAAGGCTCGAGCAGGAGAGATCACTAATTTTACCGGAATCGATTCTGTGTATGAAGCGCCAACTAACCCTGAAATTGATCTACTGGCGGGTGAGTCTTCTATTGATGAATTGGTCGAGCAATGCCTTGCTGTACTTCGTAAACAAGGCATTATTCAAGCGGGTTAAACGTGAGGTTAGGCGAATTAAACGGTGTGATGGATGGTACTTTTCACATCTGTATGCACCGTGAACTTTTGGCTCAGTAGTGCGATCACTTGATCGTAATACTGGGCATTCGGTTTATTACCTAAAAGCTTACATAGCTCGTTACCTGTAGGGCTAAAGCGATAATAAAGCAGTCTCACACCTTTCGTTTGAGGCTGAAGCGAATGATTCTTACCCTGATAGCTTAATGGTAGTGGAGGATCGATCTCT
Source organism: Vibrio kyushuensis (assembly GCF_050337325.1). NCBI lineage: Bacteria > Pseudomonadati > Pseudomonadota > Gammaproteobacteria > Vibrionales > Vibrionaceae > Vibrio > Vibrio kyushuensis. The sequence continues at coordinate 106,625 of NZ_JAKJSV010000007.1, read as the reverse complement.
ATCTCCCCCGATTCAAGCTCAGTACCGTGTAGTAACCCAAGTTCAATTAAGACCAATAAACTCGAATAGGGAAGCTGAAAATTACCGGTATTGACGGCGGTTGTGGTATCCCGTTTACCAAAGCTAAATATTCCATTACGTGCTTTATAGCCGACCAATAATTTCTTACTGTTATCGGTACCAAAGCTGCAAGCCAGTGAGGCTGCTTTCTGCAGTACCTGAGCTTCTTTTGGACTCATATCTTGTAGCACTTTGAGCGCTTTCATTGAGGTAGAGCCTGGGTTCGTCACTTCTCGCTTTAAGACCTGTGCCCATAACCTTTGCATTGAAGGGTTATGTATCTCTTGTGCCATATCAAAATATCGATATAGCCAATCTCTATCGGGCTTTCCTGCGGTTTCATCTCGACATGCGGCATGAGTGGCTTTAAGGATTTGTTCGAGATTTTTCTGCCGTTGCTCGTGCCTTTTTCGCTCTCTTTCCATTGCTCTATCAAGTGGCGTTTTTTCCACTGGGTCTTCTTGCAGAAGCGCGTCTAGACCATAAGTTTGAGCGATATTAAGCACACAGCTAGCGCTGTCTTTAATGTAGGTCGATTTTTTCTCTTGTTGCTTCTTGGTGTTACCTGTCGATTCATGTTCGATAACGATGGGTTTGTTATCACTTGCCATAGATGTCCCTCATGCCACTGAGCTTTTTCACAACTACTTAAAATGTAACGTGTTATGAGCAGGACTGCTAGAGAAAGACTAAATGATGTACAAAAAATGAGACTATTAAAGATGATAACAATTTGTTAAAGTTGTTACCATTGATTGAGAGGGCTTATGAAGTATATCAAAGAGAATAAAGTTAAAAAGCACCTATCAATCCTTCTACTCTTACTGCTATATATGGCGATATTAGCGTATTTATCTAGCTTTCTATCATAGAGTAGAAGATTGACAGGTCAGTTTGTTACGTTAACGGCTACATGTCGTCATATTCAGTAATAGCAGTCCCTTCTAGGAAGTAAGCGGTTTCTGCTAGTTCATGGCTGATTGTTTCGGTTTTTAACGTTCCCGTTACATATATCACATCCCATAATTGTTGCACGGGTGCACCTTCAGGAAACTTGACGTAGATAATCTGATTGGGCGGCGGTGGTGGAACGTGAATACAAGCACCAAAATAGGGTACAAGTAGAAATTCAGTGACTTTATTTGCATCCCCTTCAAGTGGAATAACAAAACCTGGAATTTTAACTTTACTATTATTAAGCTCAGGTCGAACAGTCCCAACTTTTGACTGTGCCATTACATCGCCAGAGTGATCAAGCGCAGGCATGCCCGCATTATCAAATTGATTTCGCTCAGATTCTGGAACTAAATCTATCCAATTTAGCACCATCGCTTCTTCAGCTGTGCCAGCAGCTGTAGCAATGTTAGGCACTAGTGCTGCTAGAGACAACACAATGCTTAAGAGAATTTTATTCATATTGATTCCTAAATCCTAATAGTCATACCGTCGCTTAGAGACTGTCTGTAGGCTCTTAGCGCTGGAATAAAGCCGATGATAATACCCGCCAGTTGAACAAATCCTAACAGAGTCCATTCGTAGGTGGTAATCGCACTCATGGTAATGGTTATTCCATATTGTTGCTGGATTATTGGTTGTCCAACTGCTAGGGCGAGATACAAGCCACTAACGCCAACTAAAATACCAACAAATGTCAGTGCGCTTGCCTCACTAATGAGTAGGGCAAAGACATGCTTTGGACGTGCCCCCATCGCTCTGAGAATTGCCATCTCTCGCCTTCTCTCTTGAAGGCTCGTTAATAGACTGCTGAGCATACCAAGTAAGCCTGCGATAACAACAAATATTGAGACAGCCATTAGTGCCTGCTCTGCAACCGACATCATTCCCCAAAGCTCATGTAGAGCAACGCCGGGCATAATAGCGCTTAACGGTTCTTGTGGGTAAGTATTGATTTGGCGTTGTAGAGCAAATGTTTGAATTTTAGATTTTAGCCCAAGCATCATTGCTGTGATCTGCTTAGGTTCAAATTGATGCTGGCTTAGTTGCTCGGCTGAAGGTGCATTACCGAGGTTTGCCCCGGACTCCCAACCGACATGAATGGCTTCAATAGCTTCAAGAGAAGTGTGGACTGTTTTATCTACTGGTGTCCCTGTAGGCGCAAGAATACCGACGACGGTAAAGGGAAGGTTGTCATGTCGACTGAATCCAACGTCACCAATGCCATGAGCAATGATGATTTCGCTGCCTACCTTGTAATCTAGAGATCTTGCGACATCTGAACCGATAACCGTTTCAAAAAGAGTATTGAATGGCTTACCTGCACTGAAAGTAAGTGATTGCTTACTTCCATATTTATAATGTTCAAAGTAGCTGTCATTGGTTCCCATCACTCGGAAACCGCGATGTGAATCGCCTAAAGAGATAGGAATCGCCCAGTCTACCGCTCGGTGTTGACTAAACTCTTGGTAGCTTTTCCAGTCGATGTTGTTGGTGGCGTTACCAATTCTAAATACAGAGTAGAGTAGTAGGTTCACTTGCCCTGAGCGTCCGCCAACAATCAAGTCAGTGCCGGAAATCGTATTGGCAAAACTATCTTTCGCTTGAGTTCGTATACGCTCAACGCCCATCAGCAATATGACTGAAATGGCGACGGTTAAAATAGTGAGTATTGCTGTCGCTTTTCTATTACGAACACTTTTCCAAGCAAGGCTTGTTATGGCTTTCATTGGTTTTCACCTGCTTTATTTAACTGCTTTAGATTAATGGAGCGGTCAAACAGCGCTTCGAGTGTTGGATCGTGACTAACAAATACTAAGGTGGATTTAGCAAGGTTTGCCTGCTCCATCAAAAGCTCGATAAATGCGCTACGGTTTTCATGGTCAAGTGCCGAAGTTGGTTCATCAGCGATAATGAGCTTGGGTGAGCCGATCAGGGCTCTTGCTGCCGCGACTCGTTGTTGCTGCCCAATACTCAGCTCAATCACCGGTTTATTGAGTAGTTCCTGTGGTAGGTGCAAACGAGTTAAGAGTTCTTTCGCTTCTTGCTCTGGAGACTGCTGCAGTTGTTTTTTTCGTTGTGTAGAAAATTGACAAGGCAGGATGACATTCTCAATCACACTCAGATATGGAAGAAGATTAAATTGCTGAAAAATATAACCGATATTATCGGCACGAAATTTATCACGTAAGCTTGGGTTAAGCGTACGAATTTCCGTACCTAATACATCAACCTGACCTTGCTGCACTTGGTTGATGCCAGTTAGTAGCCCTAGCAGTGTTGATTTACCACAACCACTTGGACCTTTAATAAAGACGTGCTCACCCTCTTGAATCGAAAACTCGGGGATATCTAATATCGCTTGGCTAGCATTTGGCCAAGTAAACTGCAAATTCGTTATGTTGACTACCGTGTTAGCGGTATCAGACAAGGTACTATCCATTTCAAATTCCAATCAGTGAATGTGCTAGGGCAAGTGACTTACCCTAGCAAAAATATCTTAATAATGAAGGCTAAAAAGAGACTGTATTGTTCTTCGGTGTTAATTTCGTTGCCGACTGTGCTTTGTCAGTAAGTAAGTTAACACTGATCGATTCTGTGCCTTTAAATTGTTCGAACCAATCGGTTGAGATAGTTTGCAGTTTATTTATGTCATCACAGTGAAAGTGGTATTCAATCGTGAAAGTGCCGTGCCCATCATTATGATCGCCATGGTCATGCCCTTCATGATCGTCATGTCCATCGTGCTTGTCGTGGTCGTGGTGCTTGTGATCATCATGACCTTCATGCTTATCGTGGTCATGATGTTTGTGATCATCATGGCCTTCATGCTTGTCGTGGTCGTGGTGTTTGTGATCGTCATGGCCTTCATGCTTATCGTGGTCATGGTCTTTGTGATCGTCATGTCCATCATGCTTGTCGTGGTCATGATGTTCGTGATCGTCATGGTCATCACCACCTAACGTATGTGTCACTGACTTAAATTCAACATGACATTTTGCTGCTGCGTTTAAAGCGAAAATATTGTCTACATTGTCTAAAGTTTTAAGTGCGCTTGCTAGCGTCTCTTTTTGTTGTTCGTTTTGTGGCTGATGCTCAAATCCAACGACATCAGCACCAGGAGCGGTCACTTCAATCAGAAGTTCGTGCGCATCTTGAGCAATATTGAATTCTACATGGCCGTGAACGTGTGCTTCATGTTGGCGAAAAGTGCTATCAGCGAGGATTGGAGTACTCATAAGTAAGCCGATAGTTACAGCAAGCGTTGTCTTCATTTTCATTTGGATCTAATCCTTAATTGTTGAATATATATAGTACATCTAATAGTAAGAGATTAGTTGAAATGGAGGAGAGCGCGCTAAGTAAGCATGGAAAGGAACAACGATTGTCGCTGTGATATAGAAAAGTGGCGCACTGCTTAGAAGGACTTGATCAAGCCCTGTGGGCATAGCGTGTGTAAGCCCGTTAGCCACTGCTGAAAATAGTTGGCACTGGTGTTGGCTATGGTGCTCTGGATGAAAATCATACTGATGTTCCACGTATGCGAAATTAAGCCATAATACTCCAAGTAAAGAGCATAGCGAGATCAGTCGTTGAGTAGCTGTTATCGGCTGAATCATGGCAACGTGAGCAGTCCAGTAGAGTGTAAGTGTTATAGTATAACAATATTGTTGGCATGATTGTCAGAGTAATTTGAGTAAAAATACCACTAAGAAAAACAGCGATAACACAAAGGCTATCGCTGATAATAGAGTATTGATTAAGGCTTGTTGATTTCCTTTGTTTGGCTAATTAAAGCTGTCCACGGATAAGCGTCAAAATAGACTCTACTTTGCTTTCATCTAAAGCACCTTCTTGAACAAAAACGACGACCCCATCTTTGTCTTGAACAATAATGGCCGACGACTCTTCTTTTAGTCCCCATGCCTCTGCTACTGCACCATCAGCATCGAGAACCATTGATGACCAAGGAAACTCTTTCTTACTGTTTTGAGCTTTGGATTTTACTATTGAGCCTGTTCCCCACATCGCATCATCTTGGTTAATGATGGTGGTGGTCTGATATGCATCCTCTGGGAATTTAGCCGCTGTGATTGCGGCCATTAGTGGCGCGTTGAGCTCTTTTGAACTGCCACGCCCTGCGATAGCTTGGATAACACGAACCTTGCCTAACATGGCTTGATTATTCCATGGTTGAAAGCTGGTTTCGCCATCCGTTAGTATGATTTCTCCATGCTTTTTAACCTCAACATCGTTAACGGGTTCACCCAAAGAGATGTTGTGAGCGTTAGTTAGAAATGGAGAGCAAGCAAGTATCAGAGTAAGAAGTTGTTTCTTTTTCATTATTATATTCCTTTTGATTGGCCGAAAAAGTATATACCCAAACCCTATCAAAGAGAGAAATCCAGTTAACTAAGGCGTGAACTCTGTGGCTTATTTGGTCTAATTACTCTAATTCGTTGCAGAGTAGAGAGATTATTTGAGAAAACAAACGCCTGTACCGCCTAATCCACAATATCCATTAGGATTCTTAGCAAGATACTGTTGATGATACTCTTCTGCATAGTAAAAGCGGCCAGCGGGTAGTACTTCGGTTGTAATCTCGCCTTTATCTTGCTTAGAAAGAAGGCTTTGATACTGCTGTTTAGATTCAGTAACCGTCGCTGCTTGCTCATCACTGTAGATATAGATGGCAGATCGATATTGTGTGCCAGTATCGTTACCTTGTTGCATGCCTTGGGTTGGATCATGTCGCTCCCAAAAATGAGTAAGGAGTTGTGTGAGAGAAATGATCGACGGGTCGTAAAAAATACGCACGACTTCAGTATGGCCAGTTTGTCCGGTGCACGTCTCTTCATACGTCGGGTTTTTCGTATAACCGCCGGCATAGCCAACAGAAGTACTGGTGACTCCCTCCAATGGCCAGAACAATCGCTCGGCGCCCCAAAAGCAGCCCATTCCAAATAACACTTGGTATTGACCAAGTTGAGGAGATTCGGTAATAGGCGTGTTATTTACATAATGCATTACAGGCGGCACTAATGCAGTGTCACGGCCAGGTAGTGCATCATGTGGGGTAACCATCACTTGTTTTGGATTCATCACGATTGATCTCATAATATATGTAACCTGGTTAGTATTAAGAGGTTAATAAAAAGTGCTAATTATATGAATAGCTAAAGACTAACTGAATTAATCTAGGTATTATTTTTATTAGCAGTAACTCTCATTTGTGGTTTATATCAATTAAGCATGATAACTAAGCGATTTCCAGTATTAATCTTGAGCCTTGTTTTATCCAATTTCGCTACGGCAAGTGAGATTGAGTTAAGCGTAGTTGGGCTAGAAGGCACATTACAAGATAATGTGGATGCTTATTTGTTGTCGATCCCTGAAACAGATTATGAAGTCTCGTTGCGCTTTCAATCTCGAATTGAAACTAATATTACTGAAGCGATTAATGCACTGGGTTACTACGATCCTAAATTTCGTTTTGAAATTGTGGATGGAAAAGAGCTGATCGTCCATGTGACTCCGGGTGATCCTGTGGTGATTACAGAGCTTGATATAGTGATCACTGGTGAAGCACAAAACGATGCGACTTTTACTCAATTAATCTCAAACAGTGGCTTGGTCATTGATCAGCCGCTCAATCATGGTCGGTATGATGCGTTGAAGTCTTCGATTCGTAATATGGCGCTGCAAAAAGGCTACTTTAAGGGCGATTTTTCTGTTAGCCGATTAGAGGTTGTCCCCAGCCTAAATCAAGCGATGATTCGTCTGCATTACGACAGTGGTATTCGTTATCATTTTGGCTCGACCTCTATCACTGGTAGCCAAATAAGAGATGAGCGCGTTCAATCTCTTCAGCCCTATCAGAAAGGAGACCCATACCTTATTTCAAAGGTGGGTGAGTACAATCAAAATCTTTCTAATACCGACTGGTTCTCATCTGTCTTTGTTGAGCCCGATTTGAGTCAGTTGGACGACAATCGAGAGCTTTCGATGAAAGTTTCATTGTCGCCACAATCTCGTAATCAACTTGAAACAGGTCTTGGTTATTCAACCGATGTGGGTGTCCGAGGCACGCTCAAGTGGAAAAAACCGTGGGTTAACGATCGAGGACACAGCTTTGACAGTAGTATTTCACTTTCTGTGCCTGAGCAGAGTGTTGTCGCGGGTTATAAGATCCCTTTGGATGACGCCCTTCATGAGTATTATCAAATCCAATACGGAATGAAAAAAGTGGATAAGTCGGATACCAACAGTCTGGAATCTAATTTATCTGTTGGTCGTCACTGGCTTTTAGACAGCGGTTGGCATCAAACTGTTCGAGTTCGTTATCTGATCGAAAACTATGAGCAAGGGCTTCAAGATGATGTAGGTCAATTTGTTCTTCCCGGTGTCTCTTTCTCACGTACACGGACCAAAGGGGGCAGCATGCCGATGTGGGGGGACCGTAAATCCATTACCCTCGAGTATGGTGATCCAGCTCTTTTATCAGAAACCCGTTTAGTTCGATTGGTTGGCGGTACTTCGTGGATTCGCGGCATTGGTAATAACCACCGAGGGCTATTCCGCATTGATGGCGGCGCTAACTTTACTCGCGAGTTCGAAAAATTATCACCGTCGCTGCTGTTCTTTGCTGGTGGTGATAACAATCTACGTGGTTATGGCTATGAATCTATCTCTCCAAAAGATGAAAGTGATTCCCTAACCGGTGGTAAATATATGTTAACTACCTCACTTGAGTACCAATATCGTGTTGTTGGTAATTGGTGGGTAGCAACGTTTTATGATTATGGTGATGCCTTCAATGAGTCTGCTGACTTTAAAGCAGGTGCTGGTGTTGGTATTCGTTGGGCATCTCCAGTAGGTCCGATACGTCTTGATTTTGCCAAAGGGCTCGATGTAGAAGAAGGGGGAGATGAGTACAAAATTCACTTCACTTTAGGCCCAGAATTATGATGAAGACGGCTGTATGACTAAAGTAGTTCTGAAGTGGACAAAGTGGTTTTCAATGAGTCTTATCTCATTGGTAGTGTTACTGCTTTTTTTAGTAATTGGTTTGTTATACACCAATACAGGGCTCAATGTTGCTCTATGGGGGGCACAACAAGCGTTACCTCAACTTCAAGTCGGTAGCTCTAAAGGGGCGATTTTTCCTCGCTTTACGCTTAATCAAATTACCTTTCAAGATGACGATCTATTTATAGATCTTAATGCGGAATCAATAACACTCGCCATTAACCCTAGCTGTTTTTTAGAGCCTTCAATTTGTATTAATGAACTGACGGCTGATGGCCTTAACTTTTCAATGCCTCAACTGCCTGAGTCTGAAGATGTACCAGCGAAGGCTGAGAGCAATACAAAGCCGTTAAAAATTTCAACACCAATACCCATTCGAATTAGTAAGGTTCGCTTATCGAATATCAATCTTGATATTTTGCAGAATCAAGTGAGTTGGCATAGCCTGACAACGGGCGCCCGATTCCAGAATAATCAATTACGTCTACGCCCAACGGTTTGGCAGGATATATCTCTTTCTCTAGCCACTTCTGATGGGAGTGAGGCCGCCAATCAAAGTAAACTGGGGACACCATCAGATAATAAAGAGCCTGCGCCAATTGAGCTCCCGTCAGTGACGATGCCACTCTCGTTAATTGTTGAACGCTTTGATATCAATGAGTTCAAGTTAGAGCAAGCGTCACCTATTGTCGTCAACCATCTTGGATTAGAAGCTCGCGCCTCAGGTTCAATAGTCGTTATTAATCAGCTAGAGCTCGCGATGCCAGAGGTTGAGGCTGACTTATCGGCAAGCATTGATTTACAAGATGGCTATCCGTTGGAGGCTCAATTATCCGCGTTGGTGAAGCACCCGCAGGCCAATGGGCAAAAGGTGTCATTAACAGCGACAGGTAGTGTTGCAGACCTTTCAATCGAGAGTGAATTTAGTGGGTTAGTAAAGGCTTACTTACAAGCAGATATTCAGCCGCTTGAGCCTAGCTTGCCTTATAGCGTTTTACTAAATAGAACCCAAGCTCAGTGGCCATTGTCGGGTAAAGCTGATTATCAGGTGGATATTAAGCAGCTATCAAGTTCAGGTAGTCTTGATGGGTATAAACTCGCACTTGATGCCGGTATCAAAGGTGTGAGCTTTCCTGATATAGCAATAGAGATGGAAGGTGATGGCGACTTAGAGCAGATTAATGTTAAGCAGATACAGCTTGAAACACTGGGTGGAACGATTGATGGGGAAGTCTTCGCGAACTGGAGTGACCCGATTAATTGGCAAGGAAAACTCTACCTAAACCATATTCAGCCCGGTTTGTATTGGCCGGAAGCCGAAGGGAACATCAGTGGTGATATTCATACAAAAGGAGCACTGACGGAACAAGGGGGTTGGCTAACTGACACCCCAGTTATCGATATTGATGGAATACTTCGTGATTATCCACTGAATATTGCTGGATCGTTGACCGCATCAGATAAACTGGGCGATGGTTCTTTTCATATTCAAACGCCAAGTTTAAAACTCTCTCATGGTCCAAACTCTGTTGAAGCAAAAGGCGAGTTAAGTCAGCAGTGGAACATGAAGGTTGCATTATCAATTCCCGAATTCGCTAAGTCTATTCCTGATCTTAATGGATCAATGTTAGGGGATGTAGCACTGTCAGGGCAGCTTACAGAGCCGAGTGTTCATCTTGCAATGACGGCGCATGATCTGTCTTGGCAAGATGAAGCGAGCATGGATCTTCTATCAGTGAGTGGGGATCTTAAACCTCTCCCCGAGCCTCTAGTCAATGTTCATATTCAGTCGAAACAGATCCAATATCAACAACACCTGATTGATGATGTGGATCTGAAATTGAAGGGAGCACTTGATGATCACGAACTACTTCTCGATATTCAATCTGAAATACTCTCGACAAGCCTAGCTATCTCCGGGGCATTGCAACAAGAGCCAAGCATAAGCTGGAAGGGGGCACTAGAGCGTTTATCACTGACGATGATACAAGGCCAATGGCAGTTAGAGAACGAGACTAAAATAAGTGTTGATGTTGATAAACAGCAAGCGTTTATTGCAGCGCATTGTTGGCGACAAGATGGTTCTTCAATATGCCTTGATAAGGATATTAATGTTGGAGAACAAGGAGAGGCTGAACTTTCTATTAACCACTTTAACTTTGACCAATTAGCACCATTCATGCCTCAAGATACAGCCATCGAGGGCGAGGTGAATGCTCAAGCGAGTGCCAAGTGGGGCCCAAATATCGCTCCAGAAGTGAGCGCTAGAATTCAAATGCCAGCCGGGCAGGTGACGAGTTTGCCTAATGCTCCCTTACGTGTTGGTTGGAATTCAGTTGCGTTAAATGCAAAGTTGACAGATAACCAACTGCAAGCGAATTGGTTATTAGATTTAACTGACAATGGTGAAATATCGGGAGATGTCACCATTCCAAATGTTGAGCAGCCAGATAAGCAGCTTGAAGGTGATCTTCGCCTGTCAAAAATTGGTTTAGCTTTTTTATCTCCGCTCATTGGTGAATACAACAAATTTGACGCGCAAGTTAATTCACACCTGGCATTGAGTGGCGAATTAGCTAAGCCGAATGTCACCGGTGAACTGCGAGTTGAGGAGATATTACTACGTGGTGAACTGTCACCTTTGGATATTCAAGGTGGCCAAATCATCGCAACATTTGGCGGAACAGATGCGACACTTCAAGCCAGTATCGAGACTCCGGATGGCCCTTTAAGTATTGAGGGTGATGCGGATTGGAGAGATCTAGAAGCTTGGAGTAGCCATATTCGAATCTTTGCTAATGAGTTACTCGTTAGTCAACCACCAATGCTTAAAGTGAAGGTGAGCCCTGACATGATGATTAGCCTCGCACCAGAACAGGCGAAAGTGACCGGAACCATCGATTTACCATGGGGCAATATAGTCGTTGAAGATCTTCCTCCGAGCGCGATTGGTATTTCTAAAGATCAAATTCTTCTTGATGAATCTCTGCAACCTATTGATGATTCCGCTGCTAGCGTTTTTGCTATTGAAACAGACATTCAAATTACGATTGGTGATGCATTTACGTTATCGGCGTTTGGCCTAGAGGGCAACTTAGTCGGGCAGCTTAATGTGACTCAAAAAGATAAAGGCCCAATCATTCATGGTGAAATCAATATCTTAGAGGGAACATATCGCTCCTTTGGCCAAGACCTTATTATTGATGAAGGTAAAATATTAATGAACGGTCCAGTGGATCAGCCTTATGTCTCCATCAGTGCAATTCGTAATCCAGAAAATACCCGAGATGATGTTGTGGCAGGCGTCCGTGTTGATGGACCTGTTGATGAACCAACGGTCACTATTTTTTCAGAACCTGCCATGCCACAGGCTAATGCTCTCTCTTATTTGTTACGAGGGCAGGACATTGATGCTGAAACTGGTGGTAATGCCATGACAACGACATTGATTGGTCTCAGTCTTGCGAAAAGCGGTAAGGTTGTGGGTGAACTTGGTAAAGCGTTTGGCGTACAAGACCTACAATTAGATACAGCAGGCTCTGGAGAGGAGTCCCAAGTGACTGTGAGTGGCTACGTGTTACCAGGGCTTCAGCTGAAGTATGGTGTTGGTATTTTTGATGCCGTTGGGGAGTTTACTATTAGGTATAGATTGATGAGTGACTTGTACCTTGAAGTTCTCTCTGGCGTAGATAACGCGGTGGACCTGCTTTATCAGTTTGAATTTGAATAATCATTTAAGGAGTGAATATGCGATATTTATTGGTGTTATTAACTATGGTTCTGGTTGGATGCGCACAGTTAGCAACCCCGGATTCACTGCTTGAAAGTGAGTGGGCTGAATTTGGGAAACAACGTGGGGAGAAGGGCTACTTACGTCACTCTCAACCTAAGCTCGAAGAACTTGATCAGCAAGGAATCCTAACTGATACATTATATGCCGCTTATGATACAGGCTATAAAGAAGGGCAATCAGAATATTGCTCTCAAAGTGCTTTTACATTAGGTTTATCTGGCAAGCCATATTTGGGCATTTGTAATAAGATCGATACTCAGTTTGATTATAATTACAATGCAGGAATGCGGGCTGGTTCTTTTAAATAAGTAATGAACGTTCATGCTTCAATACATGAGCGTTCATCCAAAATAAAATTCACTTCTTCGCTCGTTGATAAGAAAGCATAATCTCTTCTCTCGCAGCCTTTACATCTTTCCAGCCGTCGACTTTGACCCACTTTCCAGCTTCCAAATCTTTATAACGCTCAAAAAAGTGGCTGACTTGTGCTTTTAATAGCTCAGGGATATCGTCCACATCCTGAATATCATCATACTCTTTGGATAGTTTAGAGTGAGGGACAGCAAAGACTTTCGCGTCTTCACCTGATTCATCACTCATCATCAGAACGCCTACTGGGCGACAACGAATCACTGAACCCGGTATTAATGGGAAAGGAGTTGGGACGAGTACATCGACCGGGTCACCATCTAATGAAAGAGTGTCATTTATGTAGCCATAGTTGCACGGATAGAACATCGGTGCTGACATAAATCGATCCACAAATACTGCACCGGAATCTTTATCCACTTCATATTTTATTGGGTCGGCATTGGCTGGTATTTCGATAATGACATAGAGGTCGTCAGGCAGCGATTTTCCTGCAGGTACGAGATTCAAACTCATCAAGAACTCCTTGATATTGGTATTCGCATAGCAAGCCGTATTTCAAAATTGCTTGAGATATGAATGTTATTGATGATTAAAGTTTAGTCATGGATCCGCAGGATGCTAAATTTTAGGGTCACATTTATGAAGTGTGGTAAATCAGGAGGATACGGAAGGTTAACGATGAGAATAGACAAGTCAGTTTTGGCTGACCTGCCTATAAAAACACTATTATTGATTAGTCTTGGTTGTTTTTAATAAACTCTTCGACTTTATTCACCATGCTTTTCGAACCAGTGAAGAAAGGAACACGCTGGTGTAGTTCAGTTGGCTTTAAATCCATGATGCGATTAACACCATCAGAAGCTGAGCCGCCTGCTTGTTCAATGATAAATGCCATTGGATTACACTCGTACAATAGACGAAGTTTACCGTTCGGGTGAGCCTGAGTGCTCGGGTAAAGGTAGATACCACCTTTTAACAAGTTACGGTGGAAGTCTGAAACCAATGAACCAATATAACGTGATGTATATGGGCGCCCATCTTCCGGCTCATTCTCTTGGCAGTACTTAATGTATTTTTTTACACCAGTAGGGAAGCGAATGTAGTTACCTTCATTGATAGAGTATATTTTACCATTATCAGGCGTCATCATATCTGGGTGAGAGAGACAAAACGTGCCAATTGATGGGTCATAGGTAAAGCCATTCACACCATTACCAGTGGTGTAAACCAGCATTGTTGAAGAACCGTAGACGACATAACCAGCAGCAACTTGCTTGTTGCCAGGCTGAAGGAAATCTTCTTGTGTTGGTGGTGTACCAACAGGGGATACTCGACGGTATATTGAAAAAATTGTCCCGACAGATACATTTACATCAATATTTGATGAGCCATCAAGTGGATCCATTAAAACGACGTATTTAGCATTTTTGTTGAGTTCTTTATTAAACGCTACGGCTTCATCTTCTTCTTCACTGGCAACGCCACAAACTTGATCGCGAGCTTCTAGCGCTGCTTTAAATTTCTCGTTTGCGTACAGATCCAGTTTTTGTTGCTCTTCACCTTGAACATTATCTGTTCCAACAGAACCTGTGATATCAGCGAGTCCTGCTTTATTTATTTCTCTGTTTACGATTTTTGCAGCAAGTCGAATTGAAGAAATAAGAGATGAAAGATCACCGCTAGCGTGGGGGAAGTCCGCTTGTTTTGAAACAATGAACTCGCCAAGGGTGCGCATTTCAGACATGTTATATCCTTAACAATAATGAGTATGGGGGCGTGGCGATAACGTTTGCCTCTTAATTGGGCTTTATGCAATCACACTAAATATAGTGTAAGCGTTAGATCTTATTTATGGTAATGAAGTAACCGATTGAGTTCTCAAATCATTTGTCGTTTGTCAGCGATTTGCAATCTCACTTCCCTTTGATGATGAAATGGCGATAATGAGACTCTCAATCGAAAATCACTTCGTAAGGCTAGGTTGTATGCATATTCATATCTTGGGAATTTGTGGCACATTTATGGGCGGCGCAGCAGTATTAGCGCGTCAACTCGGGCATAAAGTAACGGGTTCAGATGCCAATGTGTATCCACCTATGAGTACGTTGCTTGAATCTCAAGGTATTGAAATTATTGAGGGATTTGATCCTTCTCAGCTTGATCCTCAGCCAGATTTGGTCGTTATTGGTAATGCCATGAGCCGAGGTAACCCTTGCGTTGAACATGTTTTAAATACCAACATCCGTTACACCTCTGGGCCACAATGGCTGCAAGAGTTCTTGCTTCATGACCGTTGGGTACTGGCTGTTTCAGGAACGCATGGCAAAACAACGACTTCTAGCATGCTTGCTTGGATTTTAGAGTCGTGTGGTTATAAACCGGGATTTTTAGTCGGAGGGGTGCTTGGAAACTTTGGAATATCGGCTCGCTTAGGCGAGAGTATGTTTTTTATAGTTGAAGCAGATGAATACGACAGTGCTTTTTTTGATAAGCGTTCCAAGTTTGTTCACTATCACCCTAGAACACTCGTCATGAATAACCTTGAGTTCGATCATGCTGATATCTTCGATGATCTTGAGGCTATTAAGCGTCAATTTCATCATTTAGTAAGAACTGTCCCTGGCAATGGTCGAATATTAGCACCAAAACAAAACTCAGATATTGATGATGTTTTGCAACGAGGCTGTTGGAGTGAAACAGAACTTACCGGTCCTACAGGGGATTGGCGAGCGGAAAAGGTAAAAAATGATGGCTCTGTATTTGATGTCTATTTGCATGACGAATGCATCGGTCGAGTGACATGGGATTTAGTTGGCGATCATAATGTTGATAACGCCTTAATGGCGATTGCAGCGGCAAGACATGTTGGTGTTACCCCCGATCTCGCGTGTGAAGCGCTAGGGCAATTCATCAATACCAAGCGTCGATTAGAGCTTAAAGGTGTAGTTAATGGTGTGACGATCTATGATGATTTTGCGCATCATCCAACCGCGATTGAACTCACTTTAGATGGCTTACGTAATAAAGTCGGTGAGAATAAGATCATTGCTGTTCTAGAGCCACGTTCTGCGACAATGAAGAGAGGTGTTCATAAAGAGACTTTAGCTACTTCATTGACCAAAGCTGACTCCGTTTACTTATATCAACCAAGCAATATTGATTGGTCACTGCAAGATGTCGCTAATAAATGCCAGCAAGAAACCACGGTATGTAGTGATATTCACGATTTAGTCGCTAAAATTAGTGAAGAAGCGCAACCTGGCGATCAAATATTAGTCATGAGTAATGGTGGTTTTGAAGGCATTCACGATAAGTTACTTAATGCATTAGAAGCTTAATTGATGGTTTATAGAAAATTGAAAAGTAATTAGAGATGAAAGAACAGACTAAAAAAGCCATAACACTGGCGTTTACAGGTGCATCTGGTGCTCCTTACGGTATTCGTTTATTGGAGTGCTTACTGGCTGCCGATTATAAAGTGTATTTGCTTATCTCTTCAGCTGCACGCGTCGTAATGGCTACTGAGCACGGGCTAAAGCTACCAAGTGGTCCTGATGCTTGCAAAAAAGCGCTGGTTGCACACTTAGGTTGCGATGACGATAATTTAGAAGTTTGCGGTAAAGAAGATTGGTTTTCTCCGGTTGCATCAGGCTCAGCTGCGCCAAAACAAATGGTTGTTTGCCCATGTTCTGCAGGTAGTGTTGCCGCCATAGCACATGGTATGTCTGACAACTTAATTGAACGTGCCGCCGATGTGGTAATGAAAGAGCGAGGACAGCTTCTTTTGGTGGTTCGTGAAACGCCATTCTCTACACTTCATTTAGAGAATATGCATAAGTTGTCTCAAATGGGTGTAACTATCATGCCGGCTTCGCCAGGTTTTTATCATCAACCTCAGTCTATCGAGGATCTTGTTGATTTTATGGTAGCGAGAATATTAGACCATTTAGGTGTTGAGCAAGGGCTAGTACCACGTTGGGGCTACTCCAAATAAGGCTCTTTCATCCAGGTTTGTTAGTTTAGTTGTTGAAGAAACGTTAATCCTTATGGATAAGTCACTCAATACAAATTACAATCACAAATGACTCATCGGGGAGCCAGATACGTATCTACGTGTCAGCTGAGATCAAGCCAAGCTTGGGACCCGCATTACGGTTTATCTGTCGTGACAAATAAACCGTTATTAACCTGAACCAGATAATGCTGGCGTAGGAATTGAGGGTGGAGCATCGACACCTGTTTATCTCAAACAGCAGTGTCGATTCTTGAAGTGGATATATCGTATATCACTGTCCCACCTTGTTTCTGCGCTGCTCAACTAAGGAGAGCGAGCAGTGAAAACCCCTCTAAATACAATTACCCTAGCGACACTAACATCTCTATCCGCTTTGTCATTCATGGCACAAGCTTCTGATACCCTGACTGTCTATACATACGATTCGTTTGCTGCAGACTGGGGCCCAGGCCCAACGGTTGAAAAAGCGTTTGAAGCTCAGTGTGGTTGTGACGTTAAATTTGTCGCATTGGATGACGGTGTTTCTATTCTCAATCGCCTTCGCTTAGAAGGGAAAAATAGCAAAGCGGATATTGTTCTAGGCCTTGATAACAACTTGATGGCGGAAGCGAAGAAAACAGGGCTGTTGGCTACGCACAAAGTAGATACATCGAATGTTGCTCTACCAAATGGTTGGAGTGATGATACCTTCGTACCTTATGACTTTGGTTACTTTGCTTTTGTTTACAACAAAGAGACGTTAGCTAATCCACCAAAGAGCTTAAAAGAGTTAGTAGAAGAGCGTGATGATCTGAAAGTGATCTACCAGGATCCGCGCACATCAACACCCGGACAAGGCTTATTGTTGTGGATGAAGTCAGTCTACGGTGAAGAGAGTAATGATGCATGGCAGCAGCTAGCTAAAAAGACGGTGACCGTGACGAAAGGTTGGTCTGAAGCGTACTCTATGTTCCTGAAAGGTGAATCTGATCTAGTACTTTCATACACAACATCGCCAGCTTATCACCTGATTGCCGAAGATGATGCGAAATACGCAGCGGCAGATTTCTCAGAAGGACACTACACGCAGATAGAAGTTGCAGCGAAAGTGAACAGCTCTACTAACCAGAAATTAGCGGATCAGTTTATGGCGTTCATTCTAAGTGATGAGTTCCAATCAGCGATGCCAACCGGAAACTGGATGTATCCTGTGACAGATATTAAGCTGCCTCAAGGCTATGAAACATTAACACTGCCACAAAAAGCTCTTAGCTTTAGTTCAGATAAAGTAGCTGCAGAGCGTAAAGCTTGGATTCGTGAGTGGCAAAGCGCATTAACGATGTAAGCTGTGGTGATTAGATTAACTGAGAGTCAGTATTGAATTCCATTCCTAAGATTGGCATATGGGTCGCGATAGCTATCGCGACCTTTGTCATTTCTGCATTAACAGCATTATTGTTAGAAGCGCCGTCCTTCGATCTTAGTTTAGTATGGGGCGATCCTTACTATCGTCATGTCACTAAGTTCAGTTTCTATCAGGCACTATTATCCTCATTGCTCAGTGTCGGATTTGCAATTCCAGTTGCGCATGCACTGTCGCGTCGCCATTTTAAAGGTAAAGATCTCGTACTCAAACTGTTTGCTACAACACTTGTGCTGCCTGTATTGGTTGGCGTATTTGGTTTGCTTGCTATTTACGGAAACAGTGGGTTGATATCGGTATGGCTTCAGCGCTTTGATAGCACAATGCCATTCTCGATCTATGGGTTGAATGGAATCTTGCTTGCGCACGTTTTCTTTAATCTCCCTTATGCTAGTCGACTGTTGCTCCAAGCATTGGAAACCGTGCCTACTGAGCAACATAAACTTTGCGCGCACTTGGGCATGAGTCACTGGGATAAGTTTAAATGGGTTGAATGGCCAAGGCTGAAGCAGCAACTACCACATGTGTTTGGCTTGGTGTTTATGCTCTGTTTCACCAGTTTTGCAACGGTGATGGCATTGGGGGGGGGACCAAAGTCAACCACTATCGAGCTTGCCATCTATCAGGCGATCAAATTTGAGTTTGATCTTCAGGCTGGTGCGTTACTTGCGATATGGCAGATGCTGCTTTGTGCGGTGATTGCATTTAGTATTCAGCGACTATCAAAGCCTTTACCCGTAAGCTCTGGTGCAACACAAAAGCGCCTCTATTTGATCAAGGATACATGGCGTTCAAAAGGGTGGGATAGCTTTTGGATCATGGGTGCTCTATTGCTCGTGTTACCCCCTTTACTTATGGTTACCCTTAGCGGGATGAATAGTCAATTGCCTGTTGTGTTAAGTGACAGCCGTTTTTGGTCTGCGCTGTGGTCCTCACTTAAAGTCGCCAGCTTGGCCAGTATTATTGCCGTGACCGTCGGGGTGAGTATTCTCGTTACTAGCCGGACACTTCGCTTGAGAAGCCAACATCGTCATGCCGATCAAATAGAGTTAATGGGTACTATCATTTTGGTGACGCCCGGCTTAGTCGTGAGTACTGGACTGTTTCTATTGCTGCGAAATATTACTGATGTATTTAGCGTTGCGAGTGTGGTGGTGGTTTCAGTAAATGCCTTGATGGCACTGCCTTATGTGATTAAAACCCTCGCTCAGCCCATGCTGCACATTGCCCAGCAATATCAATATGTGTGTGCCAGTCTTGGAATGAAAGGTTGGCAACGATTTAGAGTGGTTGAATTAAGAGCGCTTCGCAAACCAATGGCGCATGCCTTTGCGATAAGCTTTATGTTTTCTATAGGCGATCTCAGTGCCATTGCACTGTTTGGCAGCCAAGAGTTCAGAACACTACCTTTGTATTTATTTCAATTATTAGGCAGCTATCAAATGGATGCAGCCGCGGTTGTTTCAGTAACGTTATTACTATTGAGTGTGAGCTGTTTTGCAGTGATTGAAATGTTATTTAAAGCTAATGGGAGAGTGGGTAAGTGTTAAGTTTAAAAAATATAGATTACCACTATCATCAAGAGTGCTTTTGTTTTGATTTGAACATTGAGAAAGGCACAATTACGGCTTTAATGGGGCCGAGTGGGGCAGGTAAATCGACTTTACTAAGTTTGGTCGCTGGGTTTATTGATCCTGTTTCTGGCTCGATTGAAGTGGAAGGTCAATCGGTTGTGGGTAAAGCGCCCTACCTGCGTCCATTTTCGATGTTGTTCCAAGAGCACAATCTTTTCGCTCATCTCACGGTTCGAGAAAACATAGGCTTGGGTCTGCACCCTGGTTTGAACCTCAATGACGCTCTAAAACAGCAAGTGGTTGATGCAGCACAACAAGTATCGGTCGATGAATTATTAGATAGGTTGCCTGAACACTTATCAGGAGGACAACGTCAGCGTGTTGCTCTAGCTCGGTGTTTTGTTCAGCCTCACCCCATTTGGTTACTTGATGAGCCTTTTTCTGCCCTTGATCCTGTTTTACGTGAAGAGATGTTGGCTCTGGTTAAACGTCTCGCCAATGAGAGAAACATTACTGTATTGATGGTGACACACCATATTAATGATGCTAAGTCGATTGCCAGTCACTTTGCGTTCATTGCCAATTACAAAGTAGAAGTTGTTGATACAGTCGATCAATTGACTGAATTGCATGAAAATAAACAGTTGTCTGAATTTGTTAAAGCCGCACAGTAGTTTTCATCTCTAAAACATTTTTTAAGCAATAAAAAAGGTTGATAAAATAAACTTATCAACCTTCTTACGTTACTTTCCGTGGAAGCTATACTACTTTTGTGCCGCTTCGTGCTGCTCTTTCAATACCTGAAAAACTTCGCGGAAGGCTTTTGCAGGCTTACCGGCTTTCTTCTCTTTATTAGCTTGACGAACTAGCTGGCGTAAGCGCTGGCGATCGGTATCAGGGTATAGATCCATAATATCAGCAATAGCACTATCACCTTCTTCAATCACTCGGTCGCGTAGCTTTTCAAGTTTATGAAATTCGACCGTTGCTTGTGAGTGCTTGTTGCGGATCTTATCTAGCCCCGCTTGCAATGGTTCAGTATCGAGCGTACGCATCATCTTACCAATGTATTGCAGTTGACGACGTTTCGCTTCATTCTTGAAACGTTGCGCATCTTTAATTGCATCAGCAAGATCTTCACTCATTGGGATCTTTTTCAACATAGTCGGCGTTAGAGCAACTAGCTCTTCTCCCAACTTTTGCAAGATATCCATATCGTGCTTCATTTCGGTTTTGCTCACCCAAATGATCTCTTCTTCCGGTTCCCAAGGCGCTTTCTGGTTTTTACGAGCCATCTTTTCTGCCTATATCACTGTCTTAAACTAATATTAGGTCTATTTTAACAACAATCGTGGGGAGATTGCGAAATTCTTGTTATCCTAAGCCAATATAATTCAAAAATGACTCAGATTAGATATGGATGTAAAACAACAAGTCGCTCAACAGCGCGTTGATTTAGAAGCCGCAGTCGCGAAAGCTCTTGAAATGGCTTCGGTGAGTGCAGATGCTGCAGAAGTTGCGATCACTAAATCAACGGGACTCAGTGTTTCTACTCGCATGTGCGAAGTTGAGAACGTTGAATTTAACAGTGATGGTGCGTTAGGGATTACTGTTTATCGAAATCAACAAAAGGGCAGTGCATCAACGTCTGATCTGAGTGATAAAGCGATTGCACAAACTGTCGCGGCAGCATTAGATATTGCTCAATATACTTCAGCCGATCCCAATGCAGGTCCTGCACCGAAAGAGTTTATGGTTACGGATATTCCAGATTTGGACCTTTTCCATCCGGATACGCCAGATCCTGATTACGCAGCACAGATTGCAATTGCAGCTGAAGAGAAAGCACTCTCATTCAGCGATAAAATCAAGCAGAGTGACGGCGCAAGCTACGACAGTCACTATGGCGTAAAGGTTTATGGTAATAGCCATGGTCTGCTTGCAAGCTACGCATCAAGTCGTCATAGCACGAGTTGTTGTGTAATTGGTCAAGGTCAAAATGGTGAGATGGAGCGTGATTACAGCTATACACTTGCACGTCACCGTGACGAACTATGGACACCAGAATCTGTTGGTCAGCAAGCGGCAGAGAAAACCATTAGCCGTTTAGATGCTAGAAAGCTGGCAACAGGAACTTATCCTGTGATGTTTGCGGCTGATGTGGCAACAGGGCTTATTGGTCACTTAGTCATGGCTATTAGCGGTGGTAACCTATATCGCAAGTCATCATTCTTGCTCGATAAGCTCGGTGAGAAGATTCTACCAGAGTGGTTTAATATCTCAGAGCGCCCTCATGTTCTACGTGGTTTAGCGTCTAGCCCATTTGATAGTGAAGGTGTTTATACTCAAGACCGTGAAATTATCACTGATGGTGTTTTGGCTACTTACCTAATCACCAGTTACGCCGCGCGTAAAATGAATATGCAGGTAACTGGACATGCTGGTGGTATCCACAACTGGTATGTTCAATCGACAGGTCAAAACTTTGAGCAGATGCTTAAAGAGCTTGGCACTGGTCTACTTGTTACGGAAGTAATGGGCCAAGGTGTGAACATTGTGACTGGTGACTATTCTCGTGGCGCAGCTGGTTTCTGGGTTGAGAATGGTGAAATTCAATATCCAGTCTCTGAAATTACCATTGCTGGCGATTTGAAAGATATGCTTTCACGTATCGTCGCCGTTGGTAGTGATGTAGAAACTCGCTCTCAAATTCAAACCGGCTCTATTTTACTTGATACGATGAAGATTGCTGGCGAGTAACAAGTTTAGTTAAGCTTATAAAGCTAGATACCGAATAGAGAAAAGGCTTAACAGTGATTGCTGTTAAGCCTTTTTTAACTTTCTACTACCGGCTTTCACAAGAAAGCGCAGAGGCATTTGTTTTAATAACTAAATATTCTAATAACCAAATACTTAAATAACCAAAGTCGCCAAACCAAGGAAGACAAACAAGCCAATGACATCGGTGATGGTTGTGAGCATCATGCCGCCTGCCAGTGCAGGATCGATATCCATCTTTTTAAGCATGATAGGGATACTTACACCGGCGATACCAGCCACGAGTAAGTTGACCATCATAGCGGCAGAAATAATCCCACCGAGTACCCAGTCAGACTTCCAAGCAACAACAATTGCGCCAATGATTAATGCCCAGAGTATGCCATTTAAAAAGCCGATAGCCGCTTCCTTTAGCAGTAGTTCACGCTTGTTAGAGTCACCGATATGACCCAGAGCAAGACCACGAATAACGAGTGCCACGGTCTGGTTACCAGCAACACCGCCCATCGATGGAACGATGGTCATTAAGACGGCGATAGCTGCCATCTGTTCAAGCGTTGCTTCAAACATATTGGAAACGGATGCAGCAGTTAGCGCCGCGAGGACATTCACACCAAGCCAGATACTACGTTTACGAGCGGATTTAACCACTGGTGCAAAGGTATCTTCATCGTCATCAAGACCGGCCATGCTCATCATTGAGTGTTCAGCGTCTTCACGAATAACGTCAACCACATCATCGATAGTAATACGGCCAACAAGGTGTTGGTTCTTATCGACAACCGGTGCAGAAACCCAATTACGACGCTCAAACAGGCTAGCGACATCAGAATCACTGGTGTCTACCGAAATTGCCTCATCTGCATCATCCATTACCTCGATGATTGGCATATCAGGTTGTGTGGTCAATAGTGCTATTAGTGGCAGTTGACCAATCAAGCGACTCTCTTGATCGATAACATAAAGTGAGTCCGTCGCCTCAGGCAGTTCACCTTTCATGCGAAGGTATCGCAACACAACATCCACATCGACATCTGCACGAATGGTGATAACGTCGGTATTCATAATACCGCCGGCCGTACCTTCAGAGTATGAAAGTGCAGTCTCTACACGCTGACGATCAGAAATGTCCATCTGTGACAGAACTTCACGCGAGACATCGTCAGGCAAGCTACGCAAAACGTAAGCAACATCATCGGTATCCATACCTTCGGTTGCTTCAGCCAGTGTCTCTGGAGCCATCTTCGAGACGAGTCCATCTTTGACATCTTCGCTGAGCTCATCGAGGATCTCACCGTAATCTTCAGGATCGGTCAGTTGCCATAGAACTTCACGGCTTTTTCGTGGAGAGGCTTCAAGGAGGTGAGCGATATCTTCAGGTTCCATGTCTTGCAGTTGGCGTCTGACATGGACAAAGCGACCATTTTCGAGTGCGTCGGTTACTTCTTGGAGGGCTTGGTGAGCCTGATCAAATTCAATTTGCTCTGCCATGGATTCCCCCTATCTCTTAGTACTTACAATGCTTTGAATAGTAACTTAATTCTATACCTAAGCAACTAATAATGTGGCTGACAGATGATAAAAATAATGTGGGTATTTAAGTGGTGAGTGGCGTTGAGGGTTACTCTTCTTCTTCAAAACGGTCTTCAATTAAATGACAAATTGCTTCTAGAGCGTTAATTGCGTCATTACCTTCAGCGTTGATCGTAACATGTTGCCCTTGAGCAGACTCTAGCATCAGAAGTCCCATTACGCCGTCAGCGGTTGCTTCCGTACCTTCATGATTGATGATCGTTAGGATGGCGTCAAAAGACTGAGCAAGCTCAACAAGTTTAACAGCAGCGCGAGCGTGCAGCCCAAGACGGTTTTGGATTAAAACAGTACGACTTTGTTGCTGCATATTAGTCCCTTTAAATAGCGGTATTAATAAAATAGAGGCAGGGTTTTATGAGTGATGCTCTTCTAAAGAGGCATGACGAATTTGGACCTGTTTGCCAAGCTTCGAAAAGTACTCACCAATCTGTTGAGTCAAATAGACGGAACGATGCTTTCCACCAGTACAACCAATGGCTACCGTTAGGTAACTACGATTGTTGTTTTCTAAATTTGGTAGCCAATTAGAAATGAAGGTTTGAATCTGATTCTTTAATTCTGTTACTTCATTGTGGCTTTCTAAGAATTCAATAATAGGCTGATTGAGTCCCGTCATTGGGCGAAGCTCTGGCTCCCAGTGGGGATTGGGTAGAAATCTGACATCAAAGATATAGTCAGCATCGTTAGGCAGACCATATTTGAACCCAAATGACTGGAAAACCATGATCAGATCTTTGCTTTCACACCCTTCAACTTTCATTCTTACTGTTTCACTCAGTTCGTGAAGAGACTGGTTACTGCTATCAATAAGTAGGTTAGCGTGCTCTTTAACTGGCGAGAGAACTGTTTTTTCTAGTTCAATTGCTTGAGCAAGTGAAGGTTTTGAATCACTTAGCGAGAGAGGGTGGATTCGACGGGTTTCGCTGTAGCGCTTAAGTAGCGTTTCTTGGTTTGCATCAAGAAACAGCACACTGATATTGGTGTTCTCTTGCAGTTTAGTGACGAGGTCATCGACCAATGTAGGTTCTTTTGGCAGGTTTCGAATATCGATACTTACTGCTACGTTTTGTTTGCTGTCACTGACCGAGTGCATAAATGCATCCAATAAATTAACAGGAAGGTTATCAACGCAGTAGTATCCAAGATCTTCGAGAACTCTCAGTGCAACGCTTTTTCCGGCACCTGAGTGACCACTAACAACAATTAAACGCATGATAGAACTCAGTGATTGATCATGATGTTGTAAAGCTCTTCATCATTTTGAGCATTACGCAGCTGTTTTAACACTTGTTTGTCATTTAGGCGTGCAGCCATGGATGACAATGTTTTGAGGTGTTCTTTACATTGCTCTTCAGGTACCAGTAAAGCAAAAAGTAAATCAACAGGTCGATTATCAATCGCACCAAACTCGATTGGCTGCTCGCACTGCAGTAGTACAGCGATTGCGTGGTCACTTGAATTCATTCGTGCGTGAGGAATGGCAATACCGTTACCAATCCCTGTGCTGCCAACCTTTTCGCGGCTGAGCATACATTCAAATAACTCTGTTGAGTTTTGCCCTGTTTGGTTTGCAACGATCTCGCTGATCATCTCTAGGGCTCTTTTTTTGCTGGTGCATTGAACTGCACTTTTGGTGCAGTTCAATGTCAATACTTCGCTTAATTGCATGGTTAATGGCTACTTAGCTTTTCTTTGTGCTTATTGAGTTGTCTTACGAGTTTATCCACGAGTGAGTCAATCGCCGCGTACATACTTTCATCATCGGCGGTGGCGTGAATATCTCCCTGATTTACGTGCAGCGTAGCTTCAGCGATCTGGCGTACTTTTTCAACCTTCAATACCACATGAACGTCATTTATGTGGTCAAAAAACCGCTCGAGCTTTTTAAATTTGGTATTTACATAGTCTTGCATTGAATCGGTAAGATCAACGTGATGGGCATTAATATTGATTTGCATAGACTTTCCTTTTCAGTTTGGGCCTTTATAGCAGGCGTTTACGCTGACTTGATGGGGCAATGCCCAAAGATTCGCGGTACTTCGCTATCGTCCGTCTAGCAACCTGAATCCCTTGTTCAGCCAGTAAGGCTGCAATTTTGCTATCACTGAGTGGTTTTGCGGTATTTTCTGCCGCAACCAACTTTTTGATAAGAGCACGTATTGCAGTGGATGAACATTCTCCTCCGTTGTCAGTACTGACATGGCTAGAGAAGAAATATTTCAACTCGAATATACCTCTAGGGGTATGCATAAATTTCTGTGTCGTGACTCGAGATATGGTTGACTCATGCATTTCAACCGCTAATGCAACATCATTGAGAACCATCGGTTTCATCGCTTCTTCTCCATATTCGAAGAAATCGCGCTGATGTTCAACTATGCATTTGGCAACTTTGAGCAGCGTCTCGTTTCTGCTTTCTAAGCTTTTGATTAACCACTTGGCTTCTTGCAAGTTACTTCTGATGTATTGGCTATCAGGGCTACTGCCTTTACCAAGACTGGCATATTGCTGATTAACTTTTAGCTTTGGAACACTGTCTGGGTTAATGGTGACAACCCATTTGCCATGATCTTTAAACACAGAGACGTCAGGAATAACGTACTCAGCATGGTCTGGTGTAATGCGGCTGCCGGGTCTTGGATCAAGTTGTTGGATCAGAGTGAGTACGTCACGAAGATCGGCTTCTTTTAACTTAGTCTCTTTGATGATCAGTTTGTAATCACGATTACCGAGTTGATCGATGTGATCGCTGAGCACCAGCTTTGCTTCTTCTAGCCAGGGTGTCTCTTTAGGGAAAGTAGCGAGTTGAAGGAGTAAGCAGTCTTGTAGATTTGCAGAGCCAACCCCAAGAGGGTCAAACTGCTGAATACGTTTGCGAACCGCTTCTATCTCGTCTAGCTCTATCTCTTCGCTATCAAAGCTTTCTAAGATATCGGTGGTCGAGATAGTGAGATAGCCATAGTCGTCTATAGCGTCAATGATCGCTAAGGCGATGGTTCTATCTGTATCGCTAAATGGAGTTAAATCGAGTTGCCAAAATAGGTAATCTTGCAGTGACTGGGTTGTTTCGCCTTGATAGACAGGTGCATCATCATCGAATGCAATCCCGGTGCTACCAGTGTTAGCGGAATAGACATCTTCCCATGTTGTGTCTATCTCAAGGTCATTGCTGATCTCCGACTTTTCAATTAACTCTGAACTGTCTTTTAGATCTGGTTCTGCTAATTCAGGTTCGGCGACTTCAACCGTCGGTTCTTTATCTTCAGTCGTGTTTTTTTCTTGGGCGACGGGTTCGTCACTCGGCTCTTCGACATCGAGCAGCGGATTAGAATCAAGCGCTTCTTGAATCTCTTGCTGAAGGTCGAGAGTCGACAACTGCAACAAACGAATCGCTTGCTGCAACTGGGGAGTCATGGCTAACTGTTGACCTAGCTTGAGCTGTAATGAGGGTTTCATTCAGTATCGCTTACCTTGTTATTATTAGAATCCACTTCGCTCTCTATTTAATCATAGACGGAATTGTTCACCGAGATAAACTTGTTTTACTTGTTCATTATTGAGAACATCTGCCGGAGTTCCTTCCGCGATAAGATGTCCTTGGCTCACTATGTAAGCTTTTTCACATACATCAAGGGTTTCACGAACGTTATGGTCGGTAATCAGTACACCTAAACCACGATCACGTAAGTGTTCAATGATTTTCTTAATATCGATAACTGAGATTGGGTCAACACCTGCAAATGGTTCATCAAGCAAAATGAACTGAGGGTTAGCAGCCAGTGCTCGAGCTATCTCGACTCGGCGACGTTCACCACCAGAAAGTGCCATACCGGCACTTTTTCGGATGTGTTGAATGTGGAACTCTTCGAGCAGATCTTCGAGTTTATCTTGTCGCTCTTCTTGTGTGATCTCTTCACGAGTTTCAAGAACGGCCATGATGTTATCTTCTACCGATAGCTTACGAAAAATAGACGCTTCTTGTGGAAGGTAGCCAATCCCCATTCGAGAGCGGCTGTGCATCGGTAGGATACTAATATCTTTATCATCGATACTAATCTTACCTTCATCACGTGCAACCAACCCAACAATCATATAGAACGACGTTGTTTTACCTGCCCCATTTGGACCAAGCAACCCAACAATTTGTCCCGACTCAACTTGTAGGCTCACGTCAGAAACTACGCGGCGGTTTTTATAACTTTTCGCCAGATTTTCAGCTTTTAGTATCGACATAGTTACTCTTGTACCGTTTGAGGTTGTAGTACTGTAGAGACGCGATCGCCATTATTACCATCAGCAATAAGCTTCTGGTCTGTAATCTGATAGCGGATCTTTGAACCACGAGTGATGCTGTCGTCTTGAGAGAGCATGGCACGCTTGATCATCGTTAAGCGGTCATCCACCATTTTGTAATAGAGCTCTTCAGCTTCACCGTAAAGCGTCTTGCCATCATCTGTAAGTTGAGAGAAGGTCGCTAGATCGCCATAGCCTTCAATCTCTTCGATGGTGCCATCTTCTGGGTTACGCAGCACAATAACTTTGTCAGCATTAATATTAATGCTACCTTGCTTTAGCTTAACGTCACCAATGAAAGTGACTTTATTGCTTTGCATATCAAGATGCTGGCTGTCTGAATCTATGTAAACGGGTTGGTCTTTATCTGTCGAGAGCGCCATTGCGCTACCTGAAGCGACCAAACAAGCAATCAGGCTAAGGTGCGAGAGTTTCATATCTACCTTGAACATAGTTGTAAAGAACAGCGTTGTTATCAGCAAAGTTGCCTTTCATCGCCTGTCCTTCTGTTTCAAATTGTGGGCCCACAAGAACAACTTGGTTGTCAGCCCAAAAATCACGATTGGTTAATTTAATACTGAGTTCTTCTGTCGACATCGTATCAAAACCTGATTCAGCGAGCAGGTTATTAGCAATTACATTGTCATACAGAGTCAAAATTTGATCGCTATCGAGTAAGGCTCTATCAGCGGTAATTTCCCACTCTTGCTCAGTACCTTCTTTGTATATTTTAAGTACTGGTAGATCAAACCAAGTGTCACCACTTTCGGCAAAGTTTTCCAAATATACCGAGGTAATGATATAGCTGCGAATGCCACTTTCTGTGTAAGAGACGTTCTCAATATCACGACCTGTAAACATTGGAAGTTCTTGGTCTGGAGCGACTTGAATATCAAACTCTTGTTCTTTGTCATACAGGTAATACGTCGACCATGTGATGACAAAAAATAGTAATAGATAAATAATACGAGACAGACTCATATACTAAGGCCTTTATGGCAATCAAGTTCATCGCGTGCTTGAAGAATTAAATCACACACTTCACGAACGGCCCCGTGACCACCTTTAATCGATGTGACGTAGTTGGCACGTTTGGCGAGCAGTGGGTGTCCATCAGCAACGCAAACTTTTAAACCGACTTTTTCCATTACTGGCCAGTCAATTAAGTCATCTCCAATATAACCTGTTTGTTCTGGTGCAACATTGAGCTTGTCACAAATATCCAAATAGGCTTTTACTTTGTCGTCTTGACCTTGATAAATGAGTGAAATACCAAGAGCTGTCATGCGATTTTCAACAATTTGAGATTTACGGCCAGTAATAATGGCGATTTCAATACCTGCGTTCATTAACGACTTAACACCATAGCCATCACGGGTATGAAAAGTCTTAAGCTCTTCACCATTGTTGCCCATGTAGATGCGGCCATCTGAGAATACGCCATCAACATCGCATATAAGCAGTTTGATCTCTTTAGCGATAGCAACAATTTCAGCATCAACAGGGCCGTATAGGGTTTCTACTTGATCTTTAAGAGCATGAGTACTCATTACATTACTCCAGCTTTTAGCATGTCATGCATATTTAGCGCGCCAACAAGTCGGCCTTCATGGCAAAGCATAAGACCATTGATGCTTTTCTCTTGCATCAAGTTCAACCCCTCTGCGGCGAGCATATCAGGATGTGCAATGCTCGGATTTTTCGTCATAACTTCACCAATGGTTGAGCTATGAATGTCGATACGTTTGTCTAGAATACGCCTTAAATCACCATCGGTAAATATACCGACGAGGTGTTGGTCTTTATCGACAACAGCTGTCATACCAAGCCCCTTTTGGCTTATTTCGAGTAAAGCATCACGAATAAGGGTGTCGGCAGTAACAGTCGGTAATGTAGTACCAGAATGCATGATATCTGACAGTTTAAGCAGTAACTTGCGCCCAAGGGCACCACCAGGGTGAGACATTGCAAAATCTTCAGCAGTAAAGCCACGTGCTTCCATTAAAGCCACGGCTAATGCATCGCCCATCACAAGTGTTGCGGTGGTGCTGGAGGTCGGTGCAAGTTCAAGAGGGCAGGCCTCTTTTGGTACAGTAATTTGCAGGTGGAAATCAGCAAGTGTTGCCATGTTAGAGCTTGGTTTTCCTGTCATGCTGATGATGCAAATATTACGACGTTTTAGTACTGGAAACAGAGATAGGATTTCAGATGATTCACCCGAGTTTGAAATTGCGAGTACAATATCACCGGTTCCAATCATACCTAAATCACCGTGAGCGGCTTCTCCAGGATGAACAAAGAAAGAAGGCGTTCCAGTACTTGCTAATGACGCTGCAATCTTATTGCCAATGTGCCCAGATTTCCCCATTCCCATGACAACAACCTTACCGTTGTTGGCAAGGATATGTTCACAAGCTCCAGAGAAGTCTTGATTAAAATACTGTTCTAACTGTTCTAAAGCTTGCATTTCAGTCGTCAGTACTTGTTTAGCGACACGACGATAATCAAAAGTTGAGGACATAGCGCTACTCCAAATCTGCGTTATGCAGTCATATTGATGATGAGATAAGCCTGATAAGCAATAAAGAGGGTAAATAGAACTCCACCCTCTATGCGATTAATACTGCGAGATTTGCCCAGTGCCATCACGACAAGCAGCAACGAAACGGCCAGCATGACCCAGAAGTCTCGATCCATTGCCTGTGCATTGATAATCGATGGGCTTAAAATACCAGGGATGCCCATGACTGCGAGAATGTTGAATACGTTTGAGCCAATAATGTTACCGACTGCCATGTCGTCCTCACCCTTTAATACGCCGGCTAAAGAGGCCGCAAGTTCAGGTAGGCTGGTACCAACGGCGATAATCGTGAGGCCAATGACTAGGTCACTCATGCCAAAGAATTTAGCGATAATAACGGCGTTATTGACTAGTACACTTGCCGCAATCGGTAGAATAATCAAACCGATGACAACCCACATACCGGCTTTTATGTTACTCACACCCTCAGGGACTTCAGACTCTTGTTCATCAATGAGAGCATCACCATTTTTCTTCTCATTTCTGCTGATGCGTAACATCGTCAGGATGAAAAAGGCGAATAGAACAAACAGTAGAATACCTTCAGGGCGGCCAAGGTGGTTATCCCACAAGATAACGCCAGCGACTAAGGTCACGCCAATCATTAAAGGAAGCTCACGTCTTAGAACCGCAGAGCTAATAGATAGAGGCTTAATTAACGCGGTAATACCGAGAATTAAGGCAATGTTTGCGATGTTTGAACCCAATACGTTACCAACGGCAGTATCGGTTTTTCCATCTAATGCGGCAGTGGCTGAAACCATCATTTCAGGAGCTGAAGAACCCATGGCTAGTATTGTCATACCGATAACCAATGGCGATATACCTACATTTCGTGCAAGTGCGGCAGCACCAAAAACCAGTTTGTCCGCACTCCATACTAAAAATATGAGTCCGACAATGAGAAATGCTACAGCTTCCAGCATGATGATTCCTAAAATTAATTCAATAATGGCTTAACCGTTAATTTTGACGGTTTGGTCGGTAAAAGGGAAGATTTAGATGAAATTAATTCTCTGTTAGTGAGTAACTTGTCTCGATGTTAATAACAAAGGGACGGTTTTTTTCGACGCATATCGAATTCAAAGCCTAATACTTTAATTTAACGAGTAATATGCTTATTATTCATAATCTAATGGATGCACATTTATGGATGATACTCAGTGCCTATGCCAGCAAGTGATCTCATTACAATCAACCAATTAAACTTCTCTCGTTCGGGGAGAGTCATTTTTGATGATATAACCTTGTCTGTTCCTACCGGAAAAATCACCGCGATTATGGGTCCCTCAGGGATAGGGAAAACAACGTTACTGCGATTGATCGGAGGCCAGCTATCTCCTGACTCTGGCGAAATATGGTTTGATGGTGACAATATCCCTCAGCTAAATCGCAGCCAATTGTATCAATCACGTAAAAAAATGAGCATGCTATTCCAGTCAGGTGCTCTGTTCACCGATTTGAGCGTGTTTGATAATGTTGCCTACCCTTTGCGAGAGCATACCAAGCTAGATGAGTCGTTAATTCGCACATTAGTTCTGCTAAAACTTGAAGCCGTAGGTTTACGTGGTGCAGCGCAATTAATGCCAAGCGAACTTTCTGGAGGCATGGCAAGGCGTGCAGCTTTAGCTCGAGCTATAGCACTTGACCCAGAACTTATCATGTATGACGAACCTTTTGTTGGCCAAGACCCGATCACTATGGGCGTTTTGGTTGAACTTATCCGTAACTTAAATCAGGCGTTGGGTGTCACCTCTGTGGTTGTTTCTCATGATGTCCCTGAAGTGATGAGTATTGCCGACTGGGTTTACTTACTTGCCGATGGAAAGGTCATTGCACAAGGCTCCCCTCAAGAACTTGAGGAGAATACTGATCCTAAAGTTGTACAGTTCTTACAAGGTTTCGCGGATGGACCCGTTCCATTTCGCTACCCTGCTCGTGATATTAAACAGGAGTTATTTTAATGATTGCGACATTGATGGCGTTTATATCTAGCATTGGTCAACGCGCGATCTCAATATGTGAAGCTTTTGGGCGAGCCAGTTTTATGCTTTATGGCGCGCTTATCACTCGGCCACAACCGATAAAAAACTTTCCTCTATTATTGAAGCAACTGCATAGCGTTGGTGTTCAGTCTTTAGCAATTATCCTCGTGTCAGGTCTATTTATTGGTATGGTTCTGAGCTTGCAAGGGTACGTGGTATTGGTTGATTACGGAGCTGAAGGAAGCTTAGGACAAATGGTAGCACTCTCTCTATTGCGAGAGTTGGGCCCTGTAGTGACGGCATTGCTCTTTGCTGGACGTGCAGGCTCTGCGTTAACCGCTGAAATTGGCCTTATGAAAGCAACCGAACAGCTATCAAGCCTAGAAATGATGGCTGTCGATCCCCTTAAGCGAATTATTGCACCAAGGTTCTGGGCGGGGATTATTTCTATGCCGCTGCTTGCGATGATCTTTATGGCGGTTGGCATTTGGGGTGGTCAACTGGTAGGGGTCGATTGGAAAGGCATCGATCACGGAAGCTTTTGGTCTGCGATGCAATCTTCGGTAGAGCTGGGTAAAGATATTGGTAATAGCGTGATTAAATGTATGGTATTTGCTTTTACTATTACATGGATAGCGCTGTTTAATGGTTACGACTCTGTTCCTACATCAGAGGGAATTAGCCAAGCCACAACACGTACCGTTGTGCACTCATCTCTAGCTGTATTAGGGCTAGACTTTATACTGACCGCATTGATGTTTGGGAATTAATCATGCAACAAAATAAAAAAATGGAATTTTGGGTTGGCGGCTTCGTACTGGTGGGAATTTGCGCAGTCTTGATAATGATTTTTCAAGTTGCTGACGTTAAAGGGCTAGGTTCGAACGATACTTATACCCTACATGCTGAGTTTGACAACATAGGAAGCTTGAAGGTGCGATCTCCCGTTAAAGTAGGTGGGGTCGTTGTCGGTCGAGTAACCAGTATCGGTTTAAACCCTGATAACTTACTGCCATTCGTTTCGATGGATGTAAGCAGTGATTATCAACAGTTTCCTGAGACATCAAGTGTACAAATTCTGACTTCTGGTCTGATTGGTGAGCAGTACATAAGCCTAATACCAGGTTTTGTTTTTGATGATGAAGAGATGCTAATTGATGGTGATTATGTAGAAGATACTAAATCGGCATTGGTGTTGGAAAACTTGATTGGCCAAGTGCTATATAGCCTTGGTGGGTCTGATGATAAAGAGGCTGAGGAGTAGTCGTATGTTTAAAGCTCGTAAGTTTAGTAGCCACTGGTTCAGTATTGTCATTGGATTCGTTAGCTGCTTATTAGTATCGACCTCCATTCACGCTGAAGTACTCGATAAGACTCAGCCGTATCAAATGATGAAGCAAGTCTCAGAGCAAGCTTTCTCACGCTTAAAGGCAGAGCAGGATATTGTGCAGCAAAATCCTGAGCATCTGAAAGTGATTGTGGAAGAGGAGCTGATGCCGTACGTCAATGACAGATACGCAGCGTTAAAACTACTTGGTCAGAATGTCAAAGGTGCAGATAGAAGTGATGTCGGTGTTTTTATGCAGGCGTTTCGTAAATATCTTGTTACCTCATATGCTCAAGTATTGACGCAATATACCAATCAAACGATTGAGTTAGGACCAGAGCCGCGCTTAGAAGCAGGTAAGAGAATTACTACGATTAAAGTCGATATTATTGACGCACCTAGACCGAATATAAAGCTTGAATTTAAGCTGCGCAAAGATAAGAAAACGGGAGAGTGGGCCGCGTTTGACCTTATTGCAGAAGGCATTAGCTTGTTATCAAGCAAGCAGTCAGAGTGGAGCGGAAAGATTCGCCAAGAAGGAATATTAGCCGTTGCGAAAGAACTAGAGTCATTAGCAGCAAAGCCTATTCATTTTGAGAGAACACAGTGATGAGTCATCCTCAGTGGCAGCAGTCTAGTTTTGATAGTGTTAGTTTGCTTGGCATTATTGATAGAGAAACAGTCCCGTCGCTGTGGAATTATGCGCAAACATGGCAAGTGGACGAAAAAGAGGTCGAAATATCACTAAAAAATGTAGAAAGAATTGATTCTGCAGGAATGGTGATGTTAATTCACCTAATAGAGCATGCAAAAAAGCAAAACTGTCATATAATGCTCAGCTTCGTGCCAGAGCAGCTGAGCACCTTATTCAAGTTAAGCCATATAGAATCAATCTTAACTGAACACATACACATAAAGCAGGGGTGAATTGTGGATAGCGCAAAAGTACAACAGATTTTAGAAGAGACATTAAGCCTTCAAGAAGTGCACGTAAAAGGCGAGGGAAGCCATTACGAAGTCGTCGCTGTTGATGCTTGTTTTGATGGGATGAGCCGCGTTAAAAAACAACAACTTATTTATGCACCTCTGATGGAATTCATTCAAAGAAACGACATCCATGCAGTATCAATAAAAGCGTTTACGCCCGCAGAGTGGGCACGCGATAAAAAATTGATGTCGTTGTAAGGTTATTTAATGGAAAAGTTTCGAGTAATTGGATCGAAGGCACCGTTAAGCGGTGAAGTGACGATCTCTGGTGCTAAAAATGCAGCACTGCCTATTTTATTTGCTTCAATCTTGGCTGAAGAGCCGGTTGAGGTAAGCAATGTCCCACATCTTCGTGATATCGATACGACGATGGAGCTGCTTAAGCGCTTAGGTGCGAAGGTTTCACGTAACGGTTCAGTTCATGTTGATCCAAGTAATATTGATGAATACTGTGCACCGTATGACTTAGTGAAAACGATGCGTGCATCTATTTGGGCTCTTGGTCCATTGGTTGCTCGATTTGGCTATGGTCAAGTGTCACTGCCTGGCGGTTGTGCAATTGGTGCGCGTCCTGTGGATCTTCATATTCATGGACTAGAGCAACTTGGCGCAACAATCACGCTAGAAGATGGCTACGTTAAAGCTTCTGTTGACGGTCGTCTTAAAGGCGCTCATATCGTCATGGATAAAGTCAGCGTAGGCGCAACAATCACGATTATGTGCGCAGCTACGCTTGCAACAGGTACGACTGTTCTTGATAACTCAGCACGTGAGCCTGAAATTGTTGATACTGCTGACTTCCTAAATAAGTTAGGCGCTAAAATCAGCGGTGCAGGAACTGACACAATTACCATAGAAGGTGTTGAACGCCTTTCTGGTGGTAAGCACGCAGTTGTCGCTGACCGAATCGAGACGGGCACGTTCCTTGTTGCTGCTGCAGTTTCTGGCGGTAAGGTTGTATGTCGTAATACTAATGCTCACCTGCTAGAGGCGGTATTAGCTAAGCTTGAAGAAGCGGGTGCTGACGTTGAGACCGGTGATGATTGGATCAGCGTTGATATGACGGATCGAGAGCTAAAAGCGGTAACGATTCGTACGGCACCTCACCCTGGTTTCCCAACGGACATGCAGGCTCAATTTACGCTGTTGAACTTGATGGCTAAAGGCGGCGGTGTGATCACCGAGAATATCTTTGAAAATCGCTTTATGCACGTTCCTGAGCTTATGCGTATGGGGGCTAAAGCCGAGATTGAAGGCAATACTGTGATCTGTGGTGATGTTGAAGAGCTAAGCGGTGCTCAAGTGATGGCAACCGATCTTCGCGCTTCAGCGAGTCTTGTGATTGCAGGCTGTATTGCACAAGGTGAAACGGTTGTTGACCGTATTTATCATATCGATCGTGGTTACGATAAGATTGAAGATAAGCTGTCTGCACTGGGTGCAAATATTGAGCGATTCAGAGAATCGGGTTAATATCAGCTTCAGAATTAGAGCCGAAACCTTATCCCTAATTGGCATAGCGTTTCGGCTTTTTTATTAGGTTCTATTGGAGAACAATAATGATTGCACTTTTTCGTATAATTGCCTTGGCTGTTTTTGCGATCGTCATGTTTGTTTTTGGTTGTGGTTATTGCTTATTTAGCCCGCGCAACCCAAAGCACGTATTCACATTTGGCCGCTACTTCGGCCGTATGTCTAAAGTATTTGGTATCAAATTAGAGCTACGTATCCCTGACGATGCGTATGAGCGTGGTCAGCATGTCTATATTGCCAACCACCAAAACAGCTGGGATCTATTTACTATCTCTTCTGCGGTAACACCAAAAGTGGTAACGGTAGGGAAAAAAAGCTTAGCTTGGATGCCTCTGTTTGGTCAGCTTTATTGGCTAACCGGTAATATCCTTATTGATCGCGCTAACCGCTCTAAAGCGAAAGGAACGATCGATCAAGTTGTCGACAGCATTAAGAAAAGTGGCGTATCGGTATGGATGTTTCCTGAAGGGACGCGTTCACGTGGTCGTGGATTACTTCCATTTAAAACGGGTGCCTTTCACGCTGCAATTGGTGCCAAAGTGCCTATTATTCCGATTGTGTGTAGCTCAACAGGCCACGTTAAACTTAATCGTTGGAACAATGGTCATGTTATCGTTGAAATGCTTCCGCCCGTAAGCACAGAGGGCTACGATAAGAGCACTCTTCGTGAGCTATCTAATGGTTGTCGTGAGCAGATGAAAGAGAAGCTTGAAGCACTCGATAAAGAAGTAGAAACGTTGAATCAAGCTAGAACAGCAAAGAGTTAAGCTTACTCGTTAGATTTTAAAAACCAGCACTTGATGCTGGTTTTTTTGTGTCTGAGATTTAGTGGTTAACAGTGCTTTGGTAATACGCACAGGGTAATTAGAGTAAATCAGGGAAGGTTGTCTCAAAAGGATACGAAGATAGGACATAGAGCGATATAGGCGCGAATAGAGTGGGGGTAGGACACTGAGCTGTAAGTATTAATCAGTGGGACTAAATTGCCAGATCATGAAATGCTAGTAGCAAATTATAGGTATAAAAAAACCTCATCAAATGATGAGGTTTTTTTGAATATGGCTCCCTTTACTGGACTTGAACCAGTGACATACGGATTAACAGTCCGGCGTTCTACCAACTGAACTAAAAGGGAACAGATTTTGTATTTCTTCCTAAAGGGAAGAAATGGTGCCGACTACCGGAGTCGAACTGGTGACCTACTGATTACAAGTCAGTTGCTCTACCTACTGAGCTAAGTCGGCACGTATTTTTTAACTACCGTTTTCACGTTAGTTGTAATGTGGCTCCCTTTACTGGACTTGAACCAGTGACATACGGATTAACAGTCCGGCGTTCTACCAACTGAACTAAAAGGGAACAGATTTTTCTAAAGTAAGTTAGGAAAGAATGGTGCCGACTACCGGAGTCGAACTGGTGACCTACTGATTACAAGTCAGTTGCTCTACCTACTGAGCTAAGTCGGCACACTATATTCTTCTTAAACTTTCTTTCTTAACTGCTGATACTAACACACCAACAATTTTAAAATTGTGGTGCCCGGAGGCGGAATCGAACCACCGACACGAGGATTTTCAATCCTCTGCTCTACCGACTGAGCTATCCGGGCAACGAGGTGTATTAAACGGTTTTTCTCTTTTCAGGTCAACACTAAATTGCAAAAAAAATATCGTTTGTTGTTTTTCTATACTCAGTGAGGCATTTTTACTCATTATTAAGGGCTAGAGGACGATATATGGTCATTGTGATAGGGTTCAAAAACTTAGACAGCGAGTAATAAATCAAAAAAAAGCACGCTTTCTAGCGTGCTTTTACTATTTGCTACCCAAATTATTGCTTAACAGTGAACTTGTTGACCCAAGTTTCTAATTCATTTGAAAGAGAAGTCAGGGTTTGTGTACTGTTATGACTCTCAGTAACAACACCACTTAGTTGAGTACCGCTCTCCTCAATCATATTAATACGCTTAGAAATATCATCACCTACTTGGGTCTGTTCAGCCGCTGCAGTCGCGATTTGATGGCTCATTGCTGAAATAGACTCTAAGGCGACAACAATCTGCTGTAGAGCTTCAGAAGCATTTTGAGACTCTGTCACTGTGCTTTGGCTTGTCTCAGCACACACTTCCATTGTATTGATAGCGTTGCGCGAGCCTTCTTGAAGGTTGTTGATCATCTGCTGTATTTCTTTGGTGCTCTCTTGAGTTCGACCTGCGAGATTACGAACTTCATCAGCAACAACGGCAAAGCCGCGACCTTGCTCACCAGCACGAGCAGCCTCAATGGCTGCATTAAGTGCAAGCAGGTTGGTTTGCTCAGCGATATCGCCAATTACGTCCAGAACCTTCACAATGCTGTTTACGTCGTTATCAAGGTCCGCAACAGCTTGGCTTGCTGTACCTAGCTGAGTGGCGAGCCCTTCAATGTTATCTACCGTGTTGTGGATTAACTGCTGAGTATGCTGGCTCTGCTTATCCGCTTCATCCGTGTTGCTAGCCGTATCTCGAGCAGAGTCTGCTACATTCATTGCTGAGGAGGCCATCTCTGTCATTGCTGTGGCGATCATGGCTGTCGATTGCTGCTGTGTATCAGTTAACGTGGCAATGCTACCTGCACGAGCTTCAACTTGGCTTAGCTCACCACGTAGGGCATGCATTGAGCTATCGAGATTAGTTACGAGCTCGGCGAGTGAGCGACTCATTTGCTGTACAGCATGATAAATACTGCCATTTGGAGCCGTATTCTCAAAAGAGATCTGAATATCACCATTGGCTACTGCTTGAACGGCATCACTTACTTCCTGAGGTTCGCCGCCAAGTAAAGCTAAGATCTTACGAATGGAAATAATAACGACAGCAAGAATCCCACCTGCAATGACAAGACAAAGGAATAGTTGCCATTGAGCGGTCGCCCAAAAACGAGCGTTGGCTTCGTTGAAACCAATCCCTGTACCAACGACCCAATTCCAACGAGGTGTTTTTTGGGCGATGGATAGCTTTTCTTCAATAGAGCCATCAGGCTGTTTTTGAGTCCAAGTATATTCAATGATTCCGCGTCCTGAACGGCTCAATTCATTTAATATGATTTGGCCGACGCTATTGCCGCTGCCATCTTTGAATTCGTGAAAACTAGTATCGTGAATCTCTGGGTCATGAGGGGCCGCAACAAATATCATATTTTCATCGGCAACATATACATATTCATTATCTTTGTAGATATTGTTACGCAGAAGACGTGTCGCAAGCTGCTTTGCTTGCTCGTCATTAAGAGTGCCATCAGCTGCCATCTTTTCAACTTCAGTCAAAATACTGTAGGCACTTTTAAATAATTCAGTCACTCGCGCTTTATTATCAATATTACTTGCAACGCGAAGTGTCCATAGACCTGTCATGGTTAGCGCTAAGAGAGCGATAAGTATGAGACCTGAGAGTAAATAAGCTTGTGTCTTTAATTTCATTGCTTCTGTCTCCACAAAAGTAGTGGTGTGTAAATGATACAAAGTATCGAATTGCCATATACGCGTAAGGATAGTGTAGAAGTGTAAATACGAATATTCGATTAATCTTAAAACTTGATAGAGATTAAATTTCTAGAGCAAAAAAAGTATCAGGCTAAAGTGTTGTTATCAAACGGCTTATATCACTCTGTGGTTAAATGCCATTATGTACATAGATAGAGTTTGAAGTGTAATTGCTAGGGATAGTCTGTTTTCTTTGGATAAAAGGGGAGTAGGCTGGAAGATAGGTAATCTGCAGATACAAAAAAGCCTCATCAAATGATGAGGCTTTCTTTAAAGTGGCTCCCCTTGCAAGACTTGAACTTGCGACATACGGATTAACAGTCCGCCGTTCTACCAACTGAACTAAAGGGGAATTATCTGTGTCAACATCAGGTCTAAAAGACCATTATTTGTTAAGCACCAAATAATGGTGCCTCGAGGCGGAATCGAACCACCGACACGAGGATTTTCAATCCTCTGCTCTACCGACTGAGCTATCGAGGCAAAAGAATGGTGCCGACTACCGGAGTCGAACTGGTGACCTACTGATTACAAGTCAGTTGCTCTACCTACTGAGCTAAGTCGGCACACTAAATTCTTATTGCTTCTGCTGCTGTTTAATTTTACTTAGACACCAACAAATCAAATTGTGGTGCCCGGAGGCGGAATCGAACCACCGACACGAGGATTTTCAATCCTCTGCTCTACCGACTGAGCTATCCGGGCAACGGAGCGCTATTAAACGGATTTTCTTCCACTTCGTCAACAGGTTTTTTAAAATAAATGCAAAAAAGTGATTAACCGCTGTTTATTTACTCAATTGTTTCGTTTAGGTTTTCCCCGAGTTAAATTCTTTCTTGTAGTTGGTTACTTTTTCTAGGTAGCGTCTTGCTTCCGCATTGGAGTGCTTATTTGTCAGTGCCCAATAAACTTGATTCGGTTGCAACGAGTTAAGATCACGCATCGCTCGTTTACGGTCATTGCGGTTAAACGTATTTAATACACCACCTGCACCACCGTTGTAAGCCGAAATCATACTGTACTCCAGAGAGAGTGGATGATTAATGTCTTTGAGGTAGCGGTTTTTTAGGATGTAGAAGTATGCGGTGCCCGTATCGATATTCTTTGCTGGATCGAACAAGTACTCAGGTGATGGCTCACCGGGTTTCTTCTTAACTAACTTAAATACATCACGTCCTGCTGTTTTTGGCACAACTTGCATCAGACCATAAGCATTTGCCCAACTCACCGCATAAGGGTTAAAGCTGCTTTCAGTCTTGATGATTGCATAGATAAGATCTTCTGGAATATCGTATTTTTGCGATGCTTGGCGAACAATACTCGCGTATTTGTAGCTTCGGATCTCTACTTGATCCTCCACCATAGGGATCTCTACGTAGTAGGCTTTTTTAAAGTCTACGTTTTTAGTTTTCAAATGGTTAGCTATGAGGTAGTCAGCGAATTTATTAGCGCGCCAAGACCACTGAATGGGTTTGTCATCTTGGTCGACGACTTGTTCATACAGAAAAGGTCGCCCTTCAAGTTTGATGCTTTTTGACGAGAATAGATCGACATTTAGCGGGTCATCGGGCGTCAATAATGTCGTGACAATGGCATTTCTCAGATGTTTTTTAGGGTCTGTTGGCGAGACTGTTTCAACAACAATCGTGCCTTTGTCAAAGTTTACTTCAGAGCGACTTAGGTAATTATCAATGTACTTTACGTAGTTACTTTTACCCGCGACTTTAATCTCTCGGCTACCCCAACGCTTTTCAATGTTGCCACTAAAGCTGCTGATTAGTGCGTCTAAAGCGCCGATATCTTTTTCAAATTGGCCAGGAAGCTCGGCAAGTTTGGTGGCAAATCGATTAGTTGGCTCGTAGTTAACGTCGTAAATACTCTCAACAAATTCTCGACTACATCCGGTTAATACTGTTGCGCTAACTAGTGCCGCTGTAAAAAAGTAGGCTACCTTTTTCATAGATTCCCTAAGTTCATCATAGATCCCTAAATAACGTCTTCGTCAATCGTAAAGGTTTAGCACCACTAATAAACGGTGCTAAGCCTAAATTTAATCGGAAGACGTTTTAGCTGTTTTTCGATTACTGACTTGGTGGTGTATAGCCTTCTATATGGACTTCTTTACCTTCAAATAAGAAGTTAACCATTTCAGTTTCAAGCAGTTTTCGGTGCTCTGGATCCATCATGTTGAGCTTCTTCTCGTTGATCAACATCGTTTGTTTGCTCTGCCACTGTGCCCAAGCCTCTTTTGAAATATTGTCAAAAATACGCTTACCAAGTTCGCCTGGGTAAAGTTGAAAATCTAGCCCGTCCGCGTCTTTGTTTAAACGAGCGCAAAATACAGTACGGCTCATAGTGATTCCTTTTTAAAAGTTGATTGAAGCTCAAATGGTAAGCTTTCCAGTAGTTGTTTTACTGGAGCAGCTAAGCCGACTTCATCTGGTTGAGATAAGTTATACCAAAGACCTTTAGCCTCTTCCATTATCAAATCCGGTTGTTTTGATAACTCTACCAATATCGGAGTGATATCGAGGTGATAATGGCTAAATGTGTGGCGAAATGAGATTAACGTTTGTTGATGCTTTATATGTGTATCTTGAATTGCTCTCTTATCAAGCTGATATTCAACGGCTTCATCAGTATGCTCAGGAAAACAGTAGAGGCCACCCCAGATACCACTTTGAGGTCTTTGCTCCAGCCAAACTTGATTGTCGTTATGTAAAATAACAAACCAAGTCTCTTTTACTGGTTTCTCTTTTTTCGGTTTTTTTCCCGGGTAGTCGAGCGGGTTATCTTGTTTATTTGCCAAGCATAACGTTTCAATAGGGCAGAGCGTACACTTAGGTTTGCTACGTGTGCAGACCATTGCGCCCATATCCATCATGGCTTGGTTATATCTATCGACATCGCTATCGGGCGTGTGCGCTTCAGCAATTTCCCATAGCTTGTTTTCTACTTTTTTTTGTCCCGGCCAGCCGTCAATAGCAAAGCTGCGTGCCAAAGTTCTTTTCACATTACCATCTAAAATAGCGTGAGGCTGTTTATACACAGACGATAGAATCGCAGCGGCTGTGGAACGTCCAATCCCTGGCAAAGCGTTCATTTCCTCTAGCTGTAGAGGAAACTCGCCGTTGTATTCCGTGGCAACAATTTGCGCGGCTTTATGTAAATTACGCGCTCTAGCGTAATAGCCAAGGCCTGTCCACAGGTGTAGCACTTCATCCTGCTTTGCGTTCGCTAAGTCGATAACAGTAGGGAAACGCTGTAAAAATCGCTCATAGTAAGGGATAACAGTCGCGACTTGAGTCTGTTGCAACATGATTTCAGATAGCCAAACACTGTAGGCCGTTTTGTTTTGTTGCCAAGGTAAACTTTTACGCCCGTAAGCGTCATACCATTCTAAAATGGCGTTTGCGAAAGGAGTCACGACATGCTCGATGTTTTTCTTTTATTAGACCTAAAATTGCACCACAATTACGGTTGGATGTAAAACAGACAATTTGTGTGGGAATTTATCTGTAGAAAGACTTGCACCTGAGGCAATTCTTTGGATAATCCCCGCTTTGATGAATCAATGTGCAGGCAAATACCAATGAGTGAAGTGACCACTAACGAATATACTGAAGACGGCAAACTGGTTCGTAAGATCCGTAGTTTTGTTCGTCGCGAAGGCCGCTTAACGAAAGGCCAAGAAAATGCGATGAATGAATGTTGGCCAACAATGGGTATCGATTACAACCCTGAACTTCTTAACTGGAGTGGAGTATTCGGTAATGAAAACCCGGTTGTATTAGAAATTGGCTTTGGTATGGGTGCTTCATTGGTAGAAATGGCGAAAAACGCACCTGAGAAAAACTTCTTAGGTATTGAAGTTCATAGCCCAGGTGTTGGTGCTTGTTTAGCTTCTGCTCGTGATGCTGGCGTAACGAACTTACGCGTGATGTGTCATGATGCGGTTGAAGTGTTCGAACACATGATTCCAAACAACAGTCTGCACACGCTACAGCTTTTCTTCCCTGACCCTTGGCATAAAGCGCGTCACCACAAGCGTCGTATTGTTAAAGCTGAATTTGCTGAAATGGTACGTGGAAAGCTACAGCTTGAAACGGGTATTTTCCACATGGCAACAGATTGGGAAAACTACGCAGAGCATATGATTGACGTTATGCAGCTAGCACCTGGTTTTGCAAACATTGCAACGGATGGTAATTACATCCCGCGTCCAGATGAGCGTCCTTTGACAAAATTTGAAGCACGCGGTCATCGATTAGGTCACGGTGTGTGGGATATTAAATACAACCGCACTGCTTAATCGATTTATTAAATAAAATTAATATCGAGAAAAGCCAACACGTTATGTTGGCTTTTTTGCCCTCTACGCTTTCTATTTTCGTTAGAAGGTTTTAAGTCTAGAGCAGGTTGACGATGTAAAGCACTTGGAATTGGAGCTGTAGATGAAACCAACGCAGTTGATCTTAGACGAAATTTTGCAAGAAGTTCGCCCCTTGATTGGTCAAGGAAAAGTCGCGAATTATATTCCTGCTCTTGCCAAAGTGGCGAATGACAAATTAGCGATTGCTGTATACACCAAGGAAGGCGAAGTGATCAAAGCCGGTGATGCGGATGATGCTTTCTCAATCCAATCAATTTCAAAAGCGCTCAGTCTAACGCTTGCAATGTCGCTGTATAAGCCCGAAGAAATTTGGCAACGGGTAGGCAAAGAGCCGTCAGGGCAGGCTTTTAACTCACTGATCCAACTAGAGATGGAACAGGGCATCCCACGTAATCCATTTATCAACGCTGGTGCGATTATAGTAGCTGACTTATTGCAAAGCCGTCTATCTGCGCCTAGACAGCGTTTACTCGAGTTTGTGCGTCAGTTGTCCGGTGATACTCATATTGTTTACGACAAGGTCGTAGCGGCTTCAGAAATGATGCATAGCGATCGTAATGCAGCGATAGCTTACCTTATGCGTTCATTTGGTAATTTTGAA
Organism: Vibrio kyushuensis; assembly: GCF_050337325.1. Classification (NCBI taxonomy): domain Bacteria; kingdom Pseudomonadati; phylum Pseudomonadota; class Gammaproteobacteria; order Vibrionales; family Vibrionaceae; genus Vibrio; species Vibrio kyushuensis. The sequence continues at coordinate 61,836 of NZ_JAKJSV010000007.1, read as the reverse complement.
AATGATGTTATTCCTGTTCTCAATAATTACTTCCACGCTTGCTCACTGAAAATGAGCTGTGTGGATCTTGCGAAGACGTTTAGCTACCTCGCCAACAAGGGAACCTCGGTACAGACGGGTAGACAGATCATTACTCCGACACAAACGAAACAGCTCAATGCTCTGCTGGCGACTTGTGGCTTGTATGATGGTGCAGGGGAGTTTGCTTATCGTGTTGGTATGCCGGGGAAATCGGGTGTTGGCGGTGGTATTGTTGCTATTGTGCCTAATGAAATGACGATTGCAGTCTGGTCGCCAGAGCTTGATCAATCGGGTAACTCACTAGCGGGAACTCAAGCGTTGGAAGTGCTTTCAGGTCGTATTGGTCGTTCGATTTTCTAATTGAATCTTTCATTACATCTTAAATTAATAAAAATGGAGCCTAGTTGGCTCCATTTTAAGCGTTATGATGCTTGTTACTCTTCCATCATAAATGCTTCAAGAAGATCATTTAAAAAGAGCTTCCCTTTTTGCGTGATCTGCCAATGAGTATCGGTTTCACTTAAGTACTGTTTATCTAGTGCCCAATGAATGGTTTCGTTAACGGCACTTAGAGGTAGCCCAGTAGTATCGATAAAGTCCTGTTTTGGACACGCTTCCATTAATCTAAATCGATTCATGAAAAACTCAAAAGGACGGTCATCGTGATCAACGTAGTTTTCATCGGATAGATAAGGCTTGGTTAGATTTTGATAGGCAGCCAAATATCCTTTAGGGTGCTTAATCTTTGTAGTGCGAACAATGCGACCATCAGCAAAGCTCAATTTACCGTGTGAGCCACAGCCTATGCCTAAGTAATCACCAAAGCGCCAATAGTTGAGGTTATGCTGACACTGATATTCCGGTTTGCTGTAGCCTGATATCTCATATTGAACATAACCAGCATCACTGAGTTTTTTATGTCCTTGTTCAAATATATCCCACAAATCATCGTCATCAGGAAGAGTCGGAGTCTTGTAGTAGAACATGGTGTTGGGCTCAATGGTCAGTTGATACCAAGACAAATGCGGAGGGTTTAGTTCAATTGCTTTATCCAGATCATCCAACGCTTGCTCGATACTTTGTTCGGGTAGACCGTGCATTAAATCGAGATTAAAACTATTGAGTTTTATATCGTGAGCGAGATTGGCTGCGTTGATCGCTTCTTGCGGCCCGTGAATGCGTCCTAAGCGTCCTAGCTTCTCCTGCTCAAAGCTTTGTACTCCGATTGAAATACGAGTGACTCCCGCTGCCTTATAGCCAGTAAAGCGTTCCACCTCGACAGTTCCAGGGTTGGCTTCCATTGTGATTTCGATATCATTTTTAAATGGAATGCGTGACTCAATGCCTTTAAGTAGGGTATCAATCCCCTCGGCTGAAATTAGACTCGGCGTGCCGCCACCAATAAAGATGGAGTGAATAGGACGAACATTATCGTTAAGTTTATAGCGCTCAATATCACTATCTAGGTCTTCAAGCAGCGCTGAAATATACTCTTCTTCTGGGATTTTCCCTTTTTGTGCATGCGAGTTAAAATCGCAATAAGGACACTTTTGTACACACCATGGAATGTGTACATATAAGCTCAGTGCAGGAGGCTTTAACATCGTTTTCGTCGCTTACTTTTCAAGTGCTGCAAATAGGCTTTTAAGCGCTTTGCCGCGATGAGATAGCTGCTTTTTACGAGTTGATTCTAGAAGAGCAGACGCACAGTTTTCTTCTGGTACGTAAAAAATAGGATCGTAGCCGAAGCCATTCTCACCTTCAGCTTCGGTGAGAATGCTACCTTCCCATTTTCCGTGGCATACGATAGGCGTTGGATCGTTTTCATGACGCATTAGCACTAAGACACAGTGGAAACGTGCTGTTCGCTGTTCTTCTGGTACGTCTTTCATCGCTTCCAATAGCTTTTCAAGGTTTTGCTGATCACTTGCCCCTTCACCTGCATAACGAGCTGAGTAGATCCCCGGAGCGCCTTTTAGAAAATCCACTTCTAGGCCTGAATCATCAGCAATAGCAGTTAACCCTGTTTCTTTTGCAGCGTGACGAGCCTTGATGATGGCATTTTCAATAAATGTCGTGCCTGTCTCTGCTACTTCTGAAACGTTAAACTCACTTTGTGCGATAACATCGAAACCAAAATCAGACAGTAAGTCTGCCATTTCACGCACTTTGCCTTGGTTGCCAGTCGCTAATACTATTTTTTTCATTGTCTTCTCGAATATGGATAGGTTGAAGCTATTCTTCAACGTAAAATTTTTGTTGGAACGTTAATGGACCAGCACCAGAGTTGCCTGCGTGTACGTCAATATTAAACGTAAGCACTTCTTCGTTACTGATTGGAAATTCAGCTAGATAGTAGATGGCATCTGCTTCTTTGATTTCTCGAAATTTTAACTGGCGAGTCTGGCCGATTAGGTTTCGTGCGCTGCCGGATACTTCTGCTGTTGTTGCTGGCTTGCCCAATTGAGAGTTGTCCAACACGCTGATGTTTAATATTGCAGAGTAACCATTACGTTTAAGTTTGTAACTGGTTGCCACCTCTTTGGTGAGGAAGGTGGAGTTAAAGGCGGAGTAGTGGACTTCGACATCTTTAATTGTCGTAAATTGCCCAGCCCACGTCGGTGAGATGAGTAGAGTACTAATAAGTAAGGTGATCCATCGAGTCATTAAGTATTCCTTATCTAAATTCACAAATTAAAAAGCCATCATAAGATGGCTTCAATATCACTTGGAATGAGAGCAGGGCTTTGAACTCTTATCTGTTTGTGCCGCCCTAGCTCACCTTTTTCAATATCGATTAACCCTTTAGCGACTTTAAATTGTTTGGAAAGAAATTTAGTTAAATGTGCGTTTGCTTTCCCGTCAATAGGAGGAGCAGTAATGGCAACTTTAAGTTCATCACCATGTACGCCAACAATTTTATCTCGACTTGCTTTTGGCTGAATGTAGAGCCTTAAAACAATGTCGTTTCCATCTTTCCAAGCCGCTAATTCTTTATGAGCCGCTAAAGGCATTATAGCTGATGCCAGATAGGACCGATTAAGTCGCCCATCAAGAAGTTCGCAAATTGCAGACCAATAAATAGCACTAGCACACTTAAATCAAAGCCGCCCATCGCTGGAAGAATACGGCGAATCGGTGCCAGCATTGGTTCAGTTAATTGATGGAATACAAATTCAATTGGGCTACGACCTTGGCTTACCCAGCTTAAAATGGCACGGATAAGCAGTACCCAGAATAGAAGACCGCCAGCGGCTTTAAGTAGTGATAATAAGCCTAGGAATAGGAAGTCAGGGCTAAATGCGAAAGATCCACTTGAATTGATCATCACTAGAGCGACAAACTTCAGAACGCAAAGTACGTAAGCAAATAAAATTGTTGCCAGATCGATACTGCCAATTGATGGAATAACACGACGAAGCGGCGCAACAACAGGTTGAGTCGCTTTGACAATAAATTGTGAGAATGGGTTGTAGAAATCAGCACGTGAAGCTTGTAGCCAGATACGTAGCATGACGACCATGATATACAGGTCAAATAGTGTTGAAATTAAAAAACTCATTGAGCTCATAATCAGTCCTTAAGACAAAGTGAAATCGTTTATATCAAACGGTTAAATTAAAATTCTTGTTCCATCTCTTGCGCTCTAGCAACGGCTGATTGCATCGCTTTAGCTACAATATCTGAAAGTTGATGTTCGTTAAATGTTCTTAGTGCCTCGGCGGTAGTGCCACCTTTTGAGGTGACTTGCTCACGCAGAGTTGAGAGCTGAGTATCAGGGTTTGCTACCACCATCTCTGCTGCACCTAAAGCTGATTGTTGAACAAGCATGCGCGCCGTTGATTCATCAAAACCTTGTGCAATAGCTTCGGCTTGCATCGCTTCCATAAATAGGAAGAAATAAGCAGGCGCACTGCCAGCAGCAGCAATAATGTTATTAATGCCAGATTCTTGCTCAACCCAACTTACTTTGCCAACGGCACTCATCAGTTCAGCGGCAAACTCTTTGTCTTGTTTCTTTACATTGTCAGCAGCGAATAAACCGCTCATGCCCTGACCAACCAAAGAAGGGGTATTTGGCATAACACGTACAAGGCTTAGTGTGGCATCAAACATTTCGTTAAGGCGAGCAGCACTAATTCCGGCGGCAATAGAGATAACCAACTTGTCACTGTAATCAACAGTGCGAAGATCTTGGCTAACTGACGCCATTAGCTGAGGTTTAACTGCCATTACAACGACATCGGCATCTTGCACAGCACTTAAGTTATCAGATTGCGTATTGATGCCATATTGCTCGCTCAGGAAATCAAGTTTAGGTTGGCTTGGATTTGTCGCCGTGATTAGCGCTGCTGGGTAGCCACTTGCTACAAGGCCCGCAATAATTGAGCGCGTCATATTTCCTGCGCCGATGAAGGCTATTTTCTTCTGTTCCATTTCATTCAACCTAAATTATGTGAGCGTTATTTAGTTTACGTTTAATCGTGCTAAGACTTGTTTGAGTAGTCTCGTGCGCCAAAGATAGCAGTTCCAATCCGTACCATCGTACTGCCGGCATGAATTGCTGCATCCATATCACCACTCATGCCCATAGAAAGAGTATCGATGTGGTCATATTTTTCAGCCAACTGCTGTTTCAATGTGGCCAGCTTTTCAAACTCCGCTAATTGAGACTGATAGTCGGGTACATTGGCTGGAATCGACATCACTCCTCTTAATGTGAGGTTTGGTAGCGATGAAATCAACTCAGCTAACGCAAAAACTTCATCACTATTAATACCCGATTTACTTTGTTCACCACTGGTGTTGACTTGAATAAGTACTTGAAGTGAACCCATACTTTCAGGTCTTTGATCATTGAGCCGCTGCGCAGTCTTAGTTCGATCAATGGTATGAACCCAATCAAAGTGTTCAGCAACAAGGCGTGTTTTATTGGACTGAATTGGGCCGATAAAATGCCACTCTAAATCAAGTTCAGAGTGAGTTTGGTTAAAATGTTTAACCTTATCGACGCCTTCTTGCACGTAATTTTCGCCAAAAGTGCGTTGTCCACACTTAGCAGCATCGAGAATTGCTTCTATAGGCTTAGTCTTGCTCACTGCTAAAAGTTGCACGGACTCTCGAGGTCGTCCACACTTTTGTTGTGCGCTTTCAATCTGTGAGGTGATATGTTCAATATTTTGTTGAATACTACTCATGGCTACTTTACTAAGGAAATTTAATGGATATCGCAGAGTTACTGGATTTTAGTGTAAAGCATAATGCTTCAGATCTACACCTTTCTGCAGGAGTACCTCCAATGGTACGTATAGATGGTGAAGTAAGAAAGCTTGGTGTGCCTGCTTTTAGTCATGCGGATGTACATCGACTCGTTTTTGAGATCATGAACGATTCTCAGCGCAGTGAATTTGAAGAGAAGCTTGAAGTGGATTTTTCCTTTGAATTGCCAAACGTAGGGCGCTTTCGTGTTAATGCCTTTAACCAGTCGCGTGGTAGTTCAGCTGTTTTTCGTACCATCCCTGTACATATCCCAACGTTAGAACAGATTGAAGCGCCAGAGATCTTTGAGAAAATATCCAACTATGAGAAAGGTTTGGTGCTTGTCACTGGTCCTACAGGTTCAGGTAAATCGACAACTCTGGCAGCAATGGTTGACTACATTAATCGTAATCACAATAAGCATATTTTGACTATTGAAGATCCGATTGAGTTTGTTCATGAGAATAATAAGTGTTTGATAAACCAACGTGAAGTTCACCGAGATACGCATAGTTTTAAAAACGCATTGCGAAGTGCTCTGCGAGAAGATCCCGATGTAATCTTAGTGGGTGAGCTTCGAGATCAAGAGACGATCAGTCTTGCGCTGACAGCAGCAGAAACAGGACACTTAGTCTTTGGTACGCTCCATACTAGCTCCGCGGCTAAAACGGTAGATAGAATTATTGATGTGTTCCCTGGTAGTGATAAAGACATGGTGCGCTCTATGTTGTCTGAATCGATGCGAGCGGTGATAGCACAGAAGCTGCTAAAGCGTGTTGGTGGCGGCCGAGTGGCGTGTCATGAAATTATGCTAGCAACACCGGCAATACGTAACCTGATTCGAGAAGACAAGGTTGCCCAAATGTATTCGATTATTCAAACGGGCGCGGCTCACGGCATGCAGACCATGGAACAAAATGCCAAGCAGCTCATTGCTAAGGGTGCAGTTGACCCTGAAGAAGTACAAAAGAAAATTGAAGTAGAAACGTCGCTATTTTAATGAGAGTGAACGGCGATCAGTGCTTAAATCAAAATTAATGAGAACCTAAAATGGAATTGAACCAGTGTTTGCAAGGCATGATCAACGAGAAGGCATCGGATGTATACATTACCGTTGGTGCACCTATTCTATTTCGTGTTGATGGTGAGTTAAGAGCGCAAGGTGATAAGCTTAATGAAGAGCAAGTAAAGCAGCTGTTAACATCGATGATGGATGCAGATCGCGCTCTAGAGTATAAGCAGACTAAAGAAGCCAATTTCGCCATTGTGCGTGATATTGGGCGTTTTAGAGTGAGTGCTTTTTATCAGCGTGAGCTTCCGGGTGCGGTTATTCGCCGCATTGAAACCAATATCCCAAGCTTTGATGATCTTAAGCTGCCTGATGTTCTGCAAAATCTCTCGATTGCTAAACGAGGTTTGGTGTTGGTGGTTGGAGCGACAGGCTCAGGTAAATCGACCACCATGGCCGCGATGACGGGTTATCGAAACAACCACCGTACGGGTCATATCCTTACGGTTGAAGATCCGATCGAGTTTGTTCATGAACACAACCGCTGCATCGTGACTCAGCGAGAAGTTGGGCTTGATACGGAAAGTTATGAAGTAGCATTGAAGAACTCATTGCGCCAAGCGCCTGATATGATTTTGATTGGTGAAATTCGTAGTAGAGAAACCATGGAATACGCCATGACGTTTGCTGAAACAGGGCATCTATGTATGGCGACACTTCATGCGAACAATGCAAACCAAGCGTTAGAACGTATTTTGCACCTTGTTCCTAAAGAGCAAAAAGAGCAGTTCCTGTTTGATCTTTCTATGAACCTGAAGGGCGTGATCGGCCAACAGCTCATTCGTGATAAGAATGGTCAAGGGCGTCATGGGGTGTTTGAAGTGCTATTGAATAGCCCAAGAGTTTCGGATCTTATTCGCCGTGGTGATCTTCATGAATTAAAAGCAACCATGGGTAAGTCGAAAGAGATTGGTATGCAGACATTTGATCAAGCGCTTTATCAATTGGTGATCGACGATAAGATCAGTGAGCAAGATGCGATGCACAGTGCGGATTCAGCGAACGATCTAAGGTTGATGCTGAAAACTCAGCGTGGGGAGAGTTTTGATTCCGGTAAGTTAAGTAACGTTAAAATCGATATGGACTAATTCCCTTTGCACTAGAGTCTGAAACTCCAATTACTTTGGGGCTATATTCTGGAATTGAGATAATTTCTGCAATAAAAAAGCTTGGTATCAACCAAGCTTTTTTATTGATTGAGAATAATCGGCTATTCACTCCATTGGGTTTCAAACCAACTTTCTAAGATAACCACGGCTGATTGGCAATCGACATTGCCTTTACTCAGTGCTTTATAACCACCCATGCTAAACAGATCAGAGCGAGCTTCAGTGGTTGAAAGCCTTTCATCATGAAGTTCAACTGGAACCCCATAGCGGCCAAACAGTCGATTGGCAAACTTCTTCGCTCTAGGCGTAATCGTCGCTAAATCTTTTCCATGTAGGTCTGTTGGTAAACCTACAATGATTAAATCGGGCTGCCACTCTTTAATTAGCTTTTCAATATCATCCCATTGGGGGATGCCATCTTTCGCTTTAAAGGCCTTGAGAGGCGAGGCGGTACCAGTAATATCTTGGCCAATTGCGCTGCCGATACTTTTTGTACCGTAGTCAAAAGACATAATTGTTCGAGACATTTAATATTCCAAAATGAGCTTGGCTCTGTTGCTACTAAAAAGCTTGTTTCTAATAAACTTGTGTCTAATGAACTAAGCGTGACCCGTTTGAGTTGATAATTGCGCGGCATCGATGCCTAGCATTTGAACCGCAGCACGCCAGCGTTCACGAATAGGCGTATTGAAGATCACATCGGGATCCGCTTCCATTGTTAGCCAAGTGTTTTCTGCAAGTTCTACTTCTAACTGGCCTGCTTCCCAACCTGAATACCCTAGAGCAATAACATAACTGTTGGGTTCAGCGTCGGTGCCGAGTACTTCTAGAATATCTTTAGAGGTTGTTACAGAGATTTGATCGGTCATTTTTATGCTTGATTCATATTCATCTTTTGGTTGATGAAGAATGAAGCCACGATCTTCAGAAACAGGGCCACCGTTCAATACGGGTTTTTCTAAGCTATTGGTGTTGAGTTGAGGCTGAGTGGGTTCGATATCAACCTTTTTGAGCATACCGCCGACCGTAATATCAATAGGGGCATTGATCACAAGTCCCATAGCACCGTCTTGATTGTGTTCGCACACATAAATGACTCGATGCTGAAAGTAGGGATCTTCCATTCCGGGCATGGCAACTAAGAAATGATTTGTTAGGTTCATAACAACTCCAATCATGAAGTGGGCAGTTAATAAGCTGCCCAAATACAGTTACGCTTTCAAGCGGCGCTCAATTGCGTCCATCAATTTGCCTGTGATTGAAATACCGAATGCAGCTTCGATCTCTCGAATACAAGTCGGGCTGGTTACGTTAATTTCAGTCAGCCTATCGCCAATTACGTCTAGGCCTACAAAGATGAGACCCTTTTCTTTTAATGTTGGAGCAACCGCCAAAGCAATCTGTCTATCGGTTTCACTCAGTGGACGAGCTTCGCCACGACCACCCGCTGCAAGATTGCCACGTGTTTCACCTTTTGCCGGGATACGAGCAAGCACGAATGGCATTGGTTCACCATCAACGACTAAAATACGTTTGTCACCGATGGTAATATCGGGAACAAAAGTTTGCGCCATAGCGTAGTTCTGGCCGTGGTTGGTTAATGTTTCAATGATGACATTAACGTTAGGATCACCCGCTTTAACACGGAAGATTGACGCTCCACCCATGCCATCAAGCGGTTTTAAAATAACATCGCCGTGCTCTTCTTGAAATTGCTTAATCTTTTCAGCTTTACGCGTCACTATTGTTGTTGGTGTTAGCTCAGGGAACCAAGCAGTAAAAAGCTTCTCATTACAGTCACGTAAGCTCTGTGGCTTATTGACGATCAGAGTCCCTTTCTCTTCCGCTCTTTCTAAAATATAGGTCGCGTAGATGAATTCAGTATCAAAAGGAGGATCTTTACGCATCAATATAGCATCTAGCTCTGACAGTTTGATGGTTTGCTCTGATTTAAACTCATACCACCCGTTTGGATCTTCTTTGAGCTCGACTACTTTGGTGTCAGCAATGGCTTCGCCTTGATCTAAGTGTAGATCATCCATCTCCATATAGTGGATTTCATAGCCTCGACGCTGAGCTTCTAGCATCATGGCAAAGCTTGAATCCTTTTTAATGTTAATGGATGAGATCGGATCCATCACAATACCCAGTTTAATCATTGAAATTCTCCAGTTAGCCGAGATCGCCAAAACGAACTTGTAAGGCGGTAATTGCAGTCAACGCTGCGGTTTCTGTACGTAATACTCGTGGACCAAGTAATGTCTCTTCGAATTGATACTCTTGTGTCATATCAATCTCTTGTGAAGAGAGTCCACCTTCCGGACCAATCAGTAATCGAACTTTGCTAATTGGCTCAGGGAGCGTGTTTATAGAGTAGTTAGCTCTTGGGTGAAGATTGAGCTTAAGGGCTTCAGTTTGTTCAGCACACCACTGCTCAAGCTGCATAATGGGACGAATTACAGGAATGGTGTTTCGACCGGATTGCTCGCAGGCACTGATGGCGATTTTTTGCCACTGAGCCAGTTTTTTCTCAAAGCGCTTCGCGTCCAGTTTCACGCCGCATCGCTCTGATATGAGAGGGGTAATAGTGTTGACGCCAAGCTCAACCGATTTTTGAATTGTAAACTCCATTTTATCGCCACGAGAAATAACCTGGCCTAAATGAAGATCTAAAGGAGACTCGCTGCTGCGTTCAATGCGTTTAGTAAGCTCAACACTCACACGCTTTTTACCCACTTCACTAAGGACTGCTGGAAACTCTGCGCCACTGCCGTCAAAAAGAAGTACTTCTTGACCCGCTTTCATTCGTAAAACACGTCCAATATGGCCTGCTGCATCGTCATCAAGATCGAGCATACCCAGTTGTGAAATCGGATGTGAGTGATAAATACGAGGGGTTCTCATAGAGAGTTCCTAAGCGAGGAATAGTTAGACCCTAACATGGATGCTTTAACGTGAAAAAACAAGGTTTGATAGGGATTAAACTATTTAATGATGTGAATTTCTAAGTGAGCTACAGAGCAGCAAAGGTCAGTGTTTTTTGACATGACTGACAACGATAGGTGGCTTGTTGTCTCATCACTTTATTGTGACGTCGAATTGATAGGGCATGATTGGTACAGCCACAGTTATATTCGAAGGTTTTTCCTTGTACTGAATTCACCGAAAAGTCGTGTGTTGTTTTAGCATCCAAGCCAAAAACTTGCTGCATGACTGTTTGCCACTCTTTACCGTGAGGTCGGACTTTACCAAATTGATGGAAGGTAATTAAGTGAGCGACTTCATGGGCGATAACTTCATTGAGGAATGCTTGTGGGTTTTCTGAAAAAAGAATGGGATTTAGACGGATCTCCCAACGATTAAGAAATGCCTTACCTGCTGCTTTACCACGAAGCTTATAGTTCAATGTAGGCAGTTTAAAAGGGTGTTGAAAGTAAGCTGAGGCTTGGTCCATGCAGGTTTTTAACTGAGCTTGTGCTCGGTAGTTAAGTTCAAAATCTTTCACTGTCGTTCCTTGCTGCCACTTACTGATTAAACATGCATATTTACTATCGACTAATAAAAAGCCCCAGCGTGAAAGCTGAGGCGATGATAGTAACATTAAATAATGTCTAGAAGATAAGGTAGGAGAGCTTATATGTGGTGTTTCTTTTTGATGGTTTCATGATAACCATGCCAAGTCGCGTAGCCTAGAATTGGCATAGTAAAGAACATCCCAATACCGTAAGTAGCAAAACCAATGAGAATACCGCCTGTTATAACTAGAGCCCAAACGATCATTGCGGGCACATTACTTTTTACGGCATTAAAGCTTGAGAAGACCGCTGTCATCATGTCGACGCGTTTTTCCATCATCAATGGAATAGAGAACGCAGACATACTGAATATAACGGCTGAAAAAATAAACCCGACTATTGAGCCAATAATCAAAAATGGTGCAAACTCTTGAATAGGAGCCCCTTGAACGGATGGGTATAAAGCATGGATTAACGCTGCAACACGCATCCAAAATATCATCGCAACGGTTAGCAGAACGGCAAAAGCCCACTGTGAGGTTGAGTTACGAGAGATTGCCCGCATGGAGTGCATTAAGCTTGGGTTATGGCCTTTCTCTCTCTCCCAACTGGCGTCATACATACCGAGTGCAAGGAAAGGGCCTATGAGCATATAAACAATCAGGCTTGGCATGACTACAAGGTGTGTTCCTTGCCACTGTACCAATAACACAATCCCAATTGCGGCAGCCATAAAGCAGGCTCCATAAAACATGCTTATTACAGGCATTCGTATAAAGTCATTTAAACCTAATGATAGCCAGTGAAAGGGAGCTGATACGCTCAACTGATTGCAGGGTAGTGTTCGAGCATATTCACTATCAGGAATTTTCTTATCTTTTGTTTCAAACTCTGATGGGTTTACCGTACGAGGCATACACCCTCCTTGATCTATTCTCGTTAATTGTTGCCGACTTTCACTTGCCGACTGACGAATTTGAGGTGGTTTATCAAAGTAGTAGAACGTTTGAACTCTTGCTCTGCAATACAATCCACATCAATTGTTGTGTTTTAAGTAACCATTATATTTAAAGTAATAGCTTGATATTGAAGTAATAGGCTGAGGTTAAAGTGTGACTCACCAATGGCAGTATTTCTGCTTAAGAAGAAAGTACATTTAACACTTTATTAACTATTGGTGGGAATAGAAAAAAACACAAATTATTTGATGAAAAATTAAGCTAAAACAAGAAAGCCCCTGCAAATATGCAAGGGCTCTATGTTTTGAGTCGGTAGTTGCTAGTTACTTAAGACCAGCGAACTCACGTAGCATTGCTGCTTTATCTGTCGCTTCCCAAGGGAACTCTTCACGGCCAAAGTGACCGTATGCTGCCGTCTGCTTGTAGATAGGTTGAAGAAGGTTAAGCATTTCTTGTAGGCCGTATGGGCGAAGATCGAAGTTTTGGCGAACCGCTTCAACGATGATTTCTTGTGATACTTTTTCAGTACCAAACGTTTCAACCATGATTGATGTTGGATCAGCAACGCCGATTGCGTAAGACAGTTGGATTTCACAACGATCAGCCATGCCAGCCGCAACGATGTTTTTCGCAACGTAACGCGCCGCGTATGCTGCAGAACGGTCTACTTTTGATGGATCTTTACCAGAGAATGCACCGCCACCGTGACGAGCTGCGCCGCCGTAGGTATCAACGATGATCTTACGACCTGTTAGACCACAGTCACCCATTGGGCCGCCGATAACAAAACGACCAGTTGGGTTAATAAAGAAGTTAGTCTCTTTATTGATCCACTCTGAAGGAAGTACTGGCTTGATGATCTCTTCCATTACCGCTTCACGTAGATCGGGTGTTGAAATATCATCACTGTGCTGAGTTGAAAGAACAACAGCATCGATACCAACAATTTGACCTTGGTCGTATTGGAACGTTACTTGAGATTTCGCATCTGGACGAAGGAAATCAAGTTTGCCGCTCTTACGTACTTCAGCTTGCTTTTTAACAAGAAGGTGAGAGTAAGTAATTGGTGCAGGCATTAGAATTGGTGTTTCATTCGTAGCGTAACCAAACATGATGCCTTGGTCGCCAGCGCCTTGATCTTTAGGGTCTGCTTTATCAACGCCTTGGTTAATATCAGGAGACTGCTTACCAATCGTGTTAAGTACAGCACATGAATCGGCATCAAAGCCCATGTCTGAACCCGTGTAGCCAATTTCACGAACGGTTTGACGAGTGATCTCTTCGATATCAACCCAAGCTGATGTGGTAATTTCACCGCCAACCATAACCATACCGGTTTTTACGTAAGTCTCACACGCTACGCGAGCTTTTGGATCTTGTTCGATGATGGCATCAAGAACAGCATCAGAGATTTGGTCTGCAATTTTGTCTGGATGACCTTCTGAAACAGACTCAGAAGTGAATAGGTGCTTAGCCATGAGAGCTCCACTAGTTTGGTTGTTTATGATGAATTTTAGCATTCACCACAATAATATTTGATAATTAATTGTAGGTGTTTCTACATCTAGACGGCTATTCTAATTTTGCAGCGGCTAATTACAAGTTCTTTTTTGGATATATCATAACTAAACGTTTGCGTATGAAAATTGGGATTTGATTGGGTGAATGTATAGAGTTGTGAAAATAGTTGGAAATTTGAGCGAAATCTCCAGTAAAACGTTTGCAGTCAATAGGGGGCTTTGAGAGAATATGACGCCTGAATTCGACGAATAATTCAGATTCCACTATTTTTTAAATCGCATACGCACTCAGGAGCAGACATGCCTTCTCGTAAAGATCTAGCCAATGCAATCCGCGCACTTAGCATGGACGGCGTTCAACAAGCAAACTCAGGTCACCCTGGCGCACCTATGGGTATGGCTGACATCGCTGAAGTTCTTTGGCGTGGTCACTTGAACCACAACCCACAAAATCCAGAGTGGGCAGATCGCGACCGTTTTATTCTTTCTAACGGCCACGGCTCAATGCTGATTTACTCTCTGCTTCACCTAGCAGGTTACGAGCTTTCGATTGAAGATTTGAAAAACTTCCGTCAACTGCACTCTAAGACTCCTGGTCACCCTGAGTATGGTTACGCACCTGGTATCGAAACGACAACTGGCCCACTAGGCCAAGGCATCACGAATGCTGTTGGTATGGCGTTGGCTGAAAAGTCTCTAGCAGCGCAATTCAATAAAGAAGGTCACGACATCGTTGATCACTTCACCTATGCATTCATGGGTGATGGCTGTCTGATGGAAGGTATCTCTCATGAAGCATGTTCTCTAGCGGGTACGCTGGGTCTTGGTAAGTTGGTTGCTTTCTGGGATGACAACGGCATCTCTATTGATGGTGAAGTTGAAGGTTGGTTCTCTGACGATACACCTAAGCGTTTTGAAGCGTACGGTTGGCACGTAATCCCTGCTGTTGATGGTCATGATTCTGAAGCGATTAATGCCGCAATCATCGCTGCTAAAGCTGATCCTCGTCCTACGCTTATTTGTACTAAAACAGTGATTGGTTTTGGTTCTCCTAATAAAGCGGGTACGCACGACTGTCACGGTGCTCCACTAGGCGCTGATGAAATTGTAGCGACTAAGAAAGCACTAGGTTGGGCACATGGTCCTTTCGAAATCCCAGCAGACATCTCTGTTGAATGGGATGCGAAAGAAGCTGGTGCTGCAAAAGAAGCAGCTTGGAATGCTAAGTTTGACGCATACGCTGCAGCACACCCAGAGCTTGCTGCAGAATTCAAACGTCGTGTAAATGGCGAGCTTCCAGCACAGTGGGAAGAGAAGACAAGCAAAATCATTGCGGACCTTCAAGCGAACCCTGCAAACATTGCATCACGTAAAGCATCACAAAATGCATTAGAAGCATTTGGTCAAATGCTTCCTGAGTTCATGGGCGGCTCTGCTGACCTTGCACCATCTAACCTAACTATGTGGTCTGGTTCTAAGTCACTGACTGCTGATGATGCTTCAGGTAACTACATTCATTACGGTGTGCGTGAGTTCGGTATGACGGCTATCATGAACGGTATGGCTCTGCACGGTGGTTTCGTACCATACGGCGCAACGTTCCTAATGTTTATGGAATACGCACGTAATGCAATGCGCATGGCTGCTCTGATGAAAGTTCAGAACATTCAAGTTTACACGCATGACTCAATTGGTCTTGGCGAAGATGGTCCAACACACCAACCTGTTGAGCAAATTGCATCACTGCGTCTAACACCAAACATGAGCACATGGCGTCCATGTGACCAAGTTGAATCTGCAGTAGCATGGAAACTAGCAGTTGAGCGTAAAGATGGTCCTACATCTCTAATTTTCTCTCGTCAAAACCTTGCACAGCAAGAGCGTACAGAGGCACAAGTTGCTGACATCGCTAAGGGTGCTTACATCCTGAAAGATTGCGAAGCTAAGCCTGAGTTAATCTTAATCGCAACAGGTTCTGAAATTGAACTTGCTGTAGCGGCAGCGGCTGAACTGACTGCGGAAGGTAAGCAGGTACGTGTTGTTTCAATGCCATCAACAGATGCATTCGATAAGCAAGACGCAGCATACCGTGAAGCGGTACTTCCATCAGATGTAACAGCTCGTATTGCTATCGAAGCGGGTATTGCTGACTTCTGGTATAAGTACGTTGGTTTTGGTGGCAAGATCATCGGTATGACAACATTTGGCGAATCTGCACCTGCAGGTGAGCTATTCAAGATGTTCGGTTTCACAACTGAGAACGTTGTGAATACAGCAAAAGAGTTACTGGCTTAATTTAAGCGAGATTTCTGATATCGAAGGCCTAGCAGTTTGCTAGGCCTTTTTTGTTCTATTCATTTTTGCTATATCTTTAACCTTAGGTATTCCTTATACTCTACGAACTTTGATCTAGCGCAATTTTATTATGCAAATCTCTCTAGCTGGCCTCTGGCAATTATCCCCATTGACTGATCTGTCAATTCCTCAAGAAGACATTCTTTTTCCTGCCCCATTGAGTACAGTTTTACCTAATGATCTGTCTGAAGAAGTAATTGCAGAGCAAGAGTGGCATTTGATGCACGATATTGAGGTAGACGAAGCGATGCTGGCTAACTCAGCTATTGATCTCGTCATCTCAGGCATTGGTTATCATGCCGAAATTAGAGTCAATGGAGAGGCGGTGTTTGATTGTGAAGAGTTTCATGAGAGCTATCGAAAAGATATTCTGCCGTATCTTCAATTAGGTCGAAATCGATTTGAAATACTGTTTCTTGAACAAGAAGAAGATTGGCTACTAGAGGATGACGAGGAAATCGACACACCATTTTCTCTTAATGAGTCAATAGAGCCTGAAAGTCGTATCGGTATTTGGTATACGCCCTATTTAGAGGTGTTACCGTCCGTTCGTATCGATGACGTCAAAACGGAACTGGTCAATCACCAAGTGGGTGGTTGTGAGGTGTTAGTGCATCTTAATTTTACCGCCTTTAAACCGGGTCTAATTTCAGCTCTGATTAAATTCAATGGCATGACGTATCGCCTTCCTATTGATGTGCGAGCATCCAAAACAAATGCGGTCTTCCAACTAGACGCTCCTATTTTTCTTAACATCGACAATTATAATGAATCACAATGTTATCTATTGGACGTTCAGTTAGAAAACAGCCATCGAACGTACCATGTCGGTTTAATTGATGAGGCCGAATATCCAACTTATGCTCAGCAAGTCATGCAAGAGATCCATAATTACATCCCGTTAAACTGATTCAGTACTAACATCTGTGTGCGCATTGCCAAGTTGAATCGTACTTTGTAGCGTGTTTACGCTGCCAAGATTTCTCGTGGAAATAGTAAGCACAAGTGTTAAACGCAGGCTCTATGGTTGCCATGATTCCGCCAACCAATGCATCTCCAGTCAATAAATAGACAACACTAAAAGCAACGCTAAAGTGCACGATAGCAAAGCTGGTGGTTTTTATTTTAGTCGAACGAGCAAACTGTTGTAACGACTTCCATTGGTTCCATATCTTTTCGTGGAAGTAGAATGCAAATGTATTGACAGTAGGCTCGATCATCGCAATCAAGCTGCCAATGAGAATATCTCCAGTAAGTATATAAGCAACACTAAAGGCAATCATAAAATGTATTGTGGCAAAGCTCAGTGTTTTTCTCATGGTCATTCTCAATTTGGTCATTGTCTCGATAGGGCTATTATTGAGAATTAGTCGCATTAAGTGAAATTGAGTTTGTCTATTAGTCTAATCAGAATTTTCGATGTCGAGCGTTCATTCTCGGGTTATGACACCGAAAAAGAAAAACGCAGTATTCTGAGAGAATACTGCGTTTTAGTATCGATATCGTTGAACGAGCAAATTAATATTAGCCTTGAGGCTTAACCACTAATACGTTGATTGGTGAGTTCTGTACTACTTTGCTCGCGACTGAGCCTAGTACTGCATTATCAAGCTTTGAACGTTTATGGCTTGGCATAACTATCAAATCAGCTCCAAGCTTTGCAGCATGCTCCAAGATCGTTGAGTATGGTTTACCTTCTGCAACATGAACCTTGTAAACAATTTTCTCGTTGATGTGCTGGTCAGCAAATTTTCTTAGTTGCTCTTTCACATCTTCTTTCATCTTCTGTGCTGCATCTTTCGGGAAGTAAGTCGCCACCATAGACATGTGGATTCCCGGCAGTACATTAAGAAGATGTATCTGTGCTTTTGAGTGCTTAGCATGCCAAACGGCAAGTTGAACGGCTTTGTCAGAAAAGCCTTTGTCATTTAAATCTACAGGAACAAGGATTTGTTTATACATTATTTGTCTCTTTATATTTTAACCAAGTGGCTAAGCGAATCCTTTTTAAAAATTGGCCTTATCTAACTAAACTCACGAGAAAAACTAAAGCTTAGGTATTAAGATAAGGCCATCTCTTTACGCGCTCAACTGTTCCTTTCGAGCTCGTCTTCTTTGGTTTAATCCTAGAACAATTAGAATCAACAGTGCAGGAATAAATACCCATTCTTTCATTGGTCTATCTGCATTTTGGATAACTGATTTTATTTCCCAATCGAAATCAATACCAGCGGCTTCCGCAGGGCTGCCAAATTCAACCATATCAACAATCATTTTGCCTTCGGTTTTAGTTAGCATTAAGCCCATAGATGCAATCCGCTCTTCACTTGTGGATGCTGAATCTTCGAATGGAAGGCGAACTGTTTTTTCAGAATAGTTACCTTCTAAATTTTCTCCTCCCACTCTTAATTCAAGCGATTGTCCCACTGATAGGTTTCCAGTTATTTGAGCAACCTCAATACCTGGTGAAAGAACCTTCTCTGGATAGACCATGTCCCACCAGAAACCAGGACGGAAGAAAGAAAAAGTCAATGCGATAAGCAGAACTGTTTCCCACCATTTATTCTTAGTGAACCACCAGCCTTGTGTGGCCGCAGCGAAAATCAAAACAGCTGTTACTGATGAGAAAATAGTCAGAACCAAATGCCACCAAGAATCAATGCCCATCAATAGTAACTGCGTATTGAATATAAACATAAACGGCAATATTGCCGTTCGAATATCGTAGGTAAAGCCTTGAATACCTGTCCGTATTGGATCGGATTTTGCGATGGCTGCAGCAGCAAAGGCCGCGAGACCTACAGGGGGAGTATCATCAGCCAGAATACCGAAGTAGAACACAAATAAGTGAACAGCGATAAGAGGAATAATAAGCCCGTGCGCAGCACCAAGCGTCACGATAACTGGAGCCATTAAGGTTGATACAACGATGTAGTTTGCTGTAGTTGGTAAGCCCATCCCCAAAATTAAGCTAATCACGGCAGTAAATAGCAACATCAATATAATGCTACCGCCAGAGATAAACTCAACAAAGTCAGTCATGACAAGACCGATACCCGTTAAGGTAACAACCCCTACAACCGTACCTGCAGCCGCCGTTGCGACACCAATACCTATCATATTACGAGCGCCAGAAACCAAGCTCTCAGCAAGGTCGACAAATCCTGCTTTTACTTGCTCAGAGACATTGTCTGACTTAGACATAATTGCCATCAGTGGACGTTGGGTTAGCAAGATGAAGATCATGAAGACAGTCGCCCAGAATGCGGATAAACCCGGAGAGAAACGCTCTACAGTTAAACACCAAACTAAAACAACAATTGGAAGTAGGAAGTGCAAACCAGACTTAATCGTAGGGCCTGGGTCAGGCACTTCTGTAAGTTCGGCATCGAGATCTAGTCCACCTTCTTCTGCATATCGCGAAGAGACACGGACTAAACCAACATAAGCTAATAAAAGGGCAATGGTCACTATCGGTGTTGCGGCATCACCAAAGACACCTTTTGTCCAACCAACGCCATAGTAAACAATCGCACTCATAACGCCTAAGCCAATAATGGTGCCACTGAATGAAAGAATACTCTGAATCCATGTTGGTGTATGACGACGCGGAAGGCCTGTCATCCCAGCCTTACAGGCTTCTAGGTGAACAATATAGATAAGAGCGATATATGAAATAAGTGCAGGTAGAAGCGCGGCTTTAATGACCTCAACGTATGAGATACCAACGTATTCAACCATCAAAAATGCCGCAGCACCCATGATTGGTGGCGTTAACTGACCATTAGTTGAAGCGGCAACTTCTACGGCTCCAGCCTTTTCTCCTGAAAAGCCAACACGTTTCATCAGAGGAATGGTGAAGGTACCAGTTGTTACTACGTTAGCGATGGAAGAGCCGGAAACCAATCCTGATAGGCCAGATGCAACAACTGCTGCTTTTGCTGGGCCGCCTTTCATGTGACCCAGTAAGGAGAACGCGACTTTTATAAAGTAAGCACCCGCTCCAGCTCTTTCTAGCATGGCACCGAAGAGAACGAATAGGAAAACAAACGAGGTTGAAACACCAAGTGCAACGCCGAATACCCCTTCAGTAGTTAACCAGAGGTGCGACATCGCTTTGTTTAAGCTTGCCCCTTTGTGGGCAATAACATCTGGCATGTGGGGCCCGCCAAATGTATAAAGCAAAAATACCGCTGCAACCACCATCAATGGTGGACCCAATGCGCGTCTTGTTGCTTCTAAAAGAAGCACCATGCCTGTTACTGCTGCGACAATATCCGCGGTAGTCGGTGCACCAGAACGTTCGGCCAGTTCGGTATAAAAAAGGAAAATATAGGCAGCAGAAAAACTTCCGGCTAGCGCCAATAACCAGTCGACAACTGGAATATGATCGCGTGAGGATTTTTTCGATGCTGGATAAGCCGTAAAGGCTAAAAAGATAGCAAACGTGAGGTGAATAGCACGAGCTTGAGTGTCATTAAGTACAGCAAAATTAAAAATGAACGGTAGCGGAGATGCATACCAAAGTTGGAACAGTGACCAACACAGTGGAACAAACCAAAGAACACGCCCGGGAATACCCTTTGGATTACGTGCACCTGTATCGGATTGTGCCACCATTTCTTGCACATCTTGAGACGGTGTTGTTGTCTGCGTCATGTACTTTGTCCTTATTATCGATGGTCTGGTTTATCTTTAGTGCGCTTCTGCGAATAGATCATTCAGAATAAATATAGACTGAAATCTATTTAAACGGCACTAAATGGTAGTCATTATAGATGTTAAATGGGGTTGATTTTCTAGCAGTGAAAATCAAAATAGGGGTGTAACAATCAAGGAGGCATGACGCCTCCTTGATTTATACTCAGTCATTCACTTACTTAAGTAAGCCAATTTCCTTGTAGTATTGCTCAGCACCTGGGTGAAGAGGGATAGAAAGACCCGCTTTCACCATGTCTTCTTTCTTCAGGTTAGCAAATGCAGGGTGAAGACGTTTGAATGTATCAAAGTTTTCAAATACTGCTTTAGCAACGTTATAAGCAATTTCATCAGAAACATCTGTTGTTGTAACCATTGTAGCGGCTACACCAAAGCTGTTTACATCACCATCAGTACCGCGGTACATACCGGCAGGAACTGTGCTGTATGCATAGTATGGGTTATCAGCAACGATCTTATCGATTTGCGGACCAGTTGCAGAAACTAGCTTAGCGTCACATGATGTTGTTGCTTCTTTGATTGATCCATTTGGGTGACCAACCATGTAGATGAACGCATCAATCTTGTTATCACAAAGTGCTTGTGAACGCTCAGAACCTTTAAGTTCAGATGCTAGTTTGAAGCTATCGTTAGTCCAACCAAGAGCATCCATTACCACGCCCATTGTTGCACGGTCACCAGAGCCTGGATTACCGATGTTAACGCGCTTACCTTTTAAATCTTCAACGCCATTAATACCAGCATCAGAGCGGGCGATAATGTTGAATGGTTCTGTATGTAAAGAGAACATTGCGCGTAGTTTTTTGTACGGACCTTGTTCAGTAAACTTACTTGTACCGTTGTAACCGTGATATTGCCAGTCAGACTGAACAACACCAAAGTCCAATTCACCAGCGCGAATAGTGTTGACGTTATAGATTGAGCCACCCGTTGATTCTACTGAACAACGAATGTTGTGGTCTTTACGGCCTTTATTCACAAGTTTACAAATTGCACCACCCGTTGGGTAATAAACACCAGTTACAGAACCAGTACCAATAGTGATGAATTCTTGAGCGTTGACAGCGCCTGCGCCCATTACTGCAGCGGCAATTACACCGATCTTAATAAGTTTATTAAATGCCATGAATATTCCTTCCTTAATTCATTATTAACCCCAAAACAAGTGTAGTCGTTTTGAGAGTTTCCTCGTTTGGAAACGGCATCTTTTCCAATCCATACACTGGAAAAGTGGCTGAATAATAGCAAAAAAAAGGAGGATAATTATATCAATGTTAAGAAATGTAGTTAAATACACTAACTTGTAACGAATGGGTTAAGGCTTTTGTTTGGTGTTAAATCTATGCATTTCAAAGGCTTAAGTTGAATTTTTTGAAGCGAGGTAACATTTCTGAGATGTGAACTTGGTCACGATTAGTGGAATAATATCGTGACCAATATAACAGCTAAATCTATTTACCCGGTGTATTCAAACAGGTCGCACACGGATTCAAACAGTTGTTCGGTGGTCACAGATAGCGTTGGAGTGATAAAAATTGTATCGTCTCCAGCAACGACGCCTAGGATACCTTCAGATTTTCCTAATGAGTCCAACAATCGAGCAATTAATTGAGCAGCACCTGGACCGGTATGAATGACGACGATGGCAGCGTTGCGGTCTATATCGAGTACTAACTCTCTAAGTGAGCTAGAGACTGTCGGAACGCCAAGTTCTGCTGGTAAGCAGTAAACCATTTCCATTTTTGCATTACGGGTTCTGACAGCACCAAACTTGGTAAGCATTCGAGATACTTTGGATTGATTGATGTTCTCGAAACCTTCATTTTTCAAAGCATCAACAATATCGCCTTGAGAACCGAATCTTTCTTCTTTTAGAAGGGATTTGAAAGCCCGAACTAGGTTATCTTGTTTCTCTGTATTGCGCATGATTTAGATTCTTTGGTTGATTTGAACGTGCATATCTTCGCATAGCTATGCATATTACGCCAAACCCTAGCGATAAATTCTGTCTAAGCGGTCACTGTAAACTATTTTTAACCCGCATTGTGATGTGGGTTAAGTTATTGTCATTTAAGGTTATTGCGTGGATAATCTGGTCTTTTGTGTAGCACGTATTTATTGAGTTGCGCTAGGTCGCAAAGCTAACGTTAATTGATTGTAATCAAGTTATGAATATTATATTTTTTACCTTAAATGATTGCAAAATACCCTACATAACTTTTATAAGAGATCCAATCTCAAGGAGACAACAATGAAAGTAGCCGTAATTGGTGCCGCTGGTGGCATCGGCCAAGCTTTAGCCCTTCTTCTTAAAAACCGCCTTCCAGCGGGTTCTGACTTAGCTCTATATGATATTGCTCCAGTAACACCGGGTGTTGCTGCAGATTTAAGCCATATCCCAACACCTGTTTCTATTAAAGGTTACTCAGGTGAAGACCCAACACCAGCACTTGAAGGTGCCGATGTTGTTCTAATTTCTGCAGGTGTTGCACGTAAGCCAGGAATGGATCGTGCGGATCTATTTAATGTGAATGCAGGGATTGTTAAGTCTCTTGCTGAAAAAATTGCTGTTACCTGTCCTACCGCGTGCGTGGGTATCATTACGAACCCAGTAAACACAACGGTTCCTATTGCTGCTGAAGTACTAAAGAAAGCAGGCGTTTATGACAAGCGTAAATTATTCGGTGTGACAACTCTGGATGTGATTCGCAGTGAAACTTTTGTTGCGGCTTTAAAAGACAAAGATCCTGGTGACATTCGTGTTCCTGTTATTGGTGGTCACTCTGGCGTAACGATTCTGCCTCTACTATCTCAAGTAGAAGGTGTAGAGTTTACTGCTGAAGAAGTGGAAGCACTAACGAAGCGTATCCAAAATGCGGGTACAGAAGTTGTTGAAGCTAAAGCCGGTGGCGGCAGTGCAACACTTTCAATGGGTCAAGCAGCATGTCGCTTTGGCTTGGCACTTGTTAAAGCGCTACAAGGTGATGACTCTGTGATTGAGTGTGCTTATGTAGAGGGTGCAGGTGAGCACGCTCCATTCTTTGCTCAACCAGTTAAACTGGGTAAAGATGGTGCAGAAGCTATTTTAAGCTATGGTGAGCTTAGTGATTACGAAAAAGCGGCACTTGATGGCATGCTTCCAACACTGAATGGCGACATTGAAATTGGTGTTGAATTTGCCAAGTAGTGTTCATATTTAGGATGATGTTCAGCCTTATTGTAAGGTAAGTCATCTAGAAAAGAGAAAAGCTGATCTATGGATCAGCTTTTTTATTGTTTGAAGGTTTTACCTGATCTTCTCTCTCAATATAGGGCATTTTAATCGTTGCTCTATATAAAGAGGAAAGTCGACTTGTTAGATCTCGGCTACTTTGTTCGTTTAACGGTTATTTTGTTCGCTTAACAGATAGGTGAGCAAGGGCTATTAGCGCTTGCTTATATTCTGACTCAGGCAAGATTGATAATTCAGCAATGGCTTTATCTGCCTCTGCAAGGGCTTTATCTGTTGTGTACTCAAGAGATCCACTCTCTTTCATTGCTGCGAGGATATCGTCAAGACGCTCCATACCATTCGAGTGTTCAATCGCATCTCGAATCATAAGAGCTTGCTCCTCATTGCCATGACGCATTGCATGAAGTAGCGGTAGGGTAGGCTTACCTTCTGTAAGATCATCACCTACATTTTTGCCCATCTCCTTACCGTCTGAAGTGTAATCCATCACGTCATCGATAAGCTGGAATGCTGTTCCTAGGTATTTTCCGTAGTTCTGTAGTGCAACTTCAATTTCTTTTGGAGATTCATTTAAGATAGCCCCAATTTGAGTCGCGGCTTCAAACAGGCGCGCAGTCTTCGAGTAGATGACCTGCATGTAGCTCTCTTCAGTTGTGTCGGGGTCATTACAGTTCATTAACTGCTGAACCTCACCTTCTGCGATAACATTCACTGAGTCGCTCATCAGTTCAAGGATCCTTAAAGATCCTAGCGTTGTCATCATCTGGAAAGAGCGGGTATAGATAAAGTCACCAACTAAAACACTCGCTGCATTTCCAAAGGCGGCGTTGGCTGTTTCTTTGCCGCGGCGCATATCAGATTCATCGACGACATCGTCGTGCAACAAGGTAGCAGTGTGGATAAACTCAATAAATGCAGCAGCGGTTGTATGAGCTTCGCCTTTGTAGCCGAGTGCACGTGCCGATAAAATAGCGAGCAGCGGGCGTAGGCGTTTGCCACCACCACTGACGATGTAGTATCCCAATTGGTTGATTAAAGATACATCAGAGTTGAGTTGAGCTTGAATAGTTTCATTAACTTTTGCCATGTCTTTGGCAGTAAGCGCTTGGATAGCAGTAAAATCCATTATAAATCCGGCTGAGGTTAGACCCTGTAAGGTATTCTTATCTTCTTTAGTAGCTGAATAATACACTAAAAAACGTTGATTAATACATCACTAAAGGGCATGATTGCCGCACTTTTCTTTGGCGAACACCTTTTCGCCAATTATTTAAAAATATGGCTTGTCATAGCCGCATGATTCCCGTAGAATCTGCGCCCTATTGATTAGTTTAGCGCACACCCGAGTTGTTCAAATAACAACCAAAGGCTGTGCGGAAAAAGCGGAGTAAAATATGTACGCTGTTTTCCAATCTGGTGGCAAACAACACCGAGTTAGCGAAGGTCAAACCCTTCGTTTAGAGAAATTAGACGTTGAAACTGGTGCAACTGTAGAATTTGATAAAGTTCTTCTTGTTGCTAACGGCGAAGAAATCGCTGTTGGTGCACCTCTTGTTGAAGGTGGCAAAGTTACTGCGGAAGTAGTACAACACGGTCGTGGCGATAAAATTAAAATCGTTAAGTTCCGTCGTCGTAAGCACTCTCGTAAAGAGCAAGGTCACCGTCAGTGGTTCACAGAAGTGAAAATCACTGGCATTAACGCTTAAGTATTAGGAGAGTTTAACAATGGCACATAAAAAAGCTGGTGGTTCTACTAATAACGGCCGCGATTCAGAAAGCAAACGTCTTGGTGTTAAGCGTTTCGGTGGTGAATCTGTTCTTGCAGGTAACATCATCGTTCGTCAACGTGGTACTAAGTTCCACGCTGGCACTAACGTTGGTATCGGTAAAGACCATACTCTTTTCGCTCTTACTGAAGGTAAAGTGAAATTTGCAGTAAAAGGTCCTAAAAACCGTAAATTCGTTAGCATCGAAAGCGAGTAATTAAGCAGCTGCTTAGTTATATTAGCTTTTAAGCTGAATTCAAAAGCCCTGCCGATTCGGCGGGGTTTTTTATTTGTAGATAGCATGGGTTTATAAATATTACCTGTTTATAGGCGCAATTAATTTATAAGCGCTACTGCTTTACAGACGCTATACCCTAGGCCCTAGTTCACAGTGGGATTTATGGTCTAACGTCTACTAGAATAGTAGTGATTTCCCACGTGCATGAGTGGAGTGTAAAATGAAATTTGTTGATGAAGCAACGGTTAAAGTTGAAGCCGGTGATGGCGGTAATGGAACCGTAAGTTTTTGGCGAGAAAAATTCATCACCAAAGGTGGACCTGATGGTGGTGATGGCGGTGATGGCGGTGACGTTTATTTACAGGCTGATGAAAACCTAAACACCTTGATTGATTATCGCTTTCAACGTTTTTACGACGGTGAGCGCGGCGAGAATGGCCGTGGCGGAAACTGTACGGGTAAGCGCGGTAAAGACAAAGTTTTACGAGTGCCTGTTGGTACTCGTGCTGTTGATATCCATACCAATGAAATTGTTGGTGAAGTGGCTGAACACGGCAAAAAAATCATGGTCGCAAAAGGCGG
The DNA here is from genome assembly GCF_050337325.1 of Vibrio kyushuensis. Lineage (NCBI taxonomy): Bacteria > Pseudomonadati > Pseudomonadota > Gammaproteobacteria > Vibrionales > Vibrionaceae > Vibrio > Vibrio kyushuensis. The sequence continues at coordinate 35,492 of NZ_JAKJSV010000007.1, read as the reverse complement.
TTGGCATGGTTTAGGTAATACTCGTTTTAAGTCTTCAGTTAACCGAGCGCCTCGTCAAAAGACGATGGGAACTAAAGGTGAAGTTCGTGAACTTCGTCTAGAGCTACTGCTATTGGCTGATGTTGGTATGCTTGGCTTGCCAAATGCAGGTAAGTCTACCTTCATTCGTTCTGTTTCTGCGGCAAAACCGAAAGTAGCGGACTACCCATTTACAACGCTAATTCCTAGTTTGGGTGTGGTAAGTGTCGTTCCTGGAAAGAGCTTCGTTGTTGCTGATATCCCTGGTCTAATTGAAGGCGCAGCGGATGGTGCAGGCCTAGGTATTCGTTTCCTTAAGCACTTAGAGCGTTGTCGCGTTCTGCTACATATGATTGATATCATGCCTGTGGATGGAAGTGATCCTGCGCAAAACGCGCTAACGATCATCGATGAGCTTGAGCAATACAGTGAAAAGCTTGCTGGTAAGCAAAGATGGCTAGTATTTAACAAAGTCGATCTTATGCCAGAAGAAGAAGCGGATGAAAAGATCCAAGAGATCTTAGAAGCGCTTGCTTGGGAAGATGATTACTACAAAGTTTCAGCACTCAATAAGCAAGGCACGAAAGAGCTTTGTTATAAACTGGCTGACTTTATGGAGCAGTTACCCCGCGAACTTGAAGAAATTGATGAAGAAGATAAAGTCGACTTCATGTGGGATGATTACCATAAAGATGCAATGAGTGGCGATAACGTTATTACCGAAGACGGTGACGACGATGATGATGATTGGGACGACGAAGAAGATGACGGTCACGTTATCTACGTTCGAGACTAGTTTCGATTAAACTCTAAACGCATCAGTTAACTCTATCTAGAAACCGCAACCCTTAGGGCTTTGCGGTTTTTTTGTGTCTAAATCATATTGTTACCCCAATTTATTTGGCACTATGAAGAGTCAAAAATCATACTGGAAAGGACTCATGGTATTAAATCAAAGAGCGGTCTCTCGGCTGATCGCTCAAGCAGGGCAGATGTTGCTTGCTCATGGTGCTGAAAGCACGTTAGTAGGGAGTATTACCCATAGGATTGGAATCGCAAGTGGCATGGATGAAGTAGAAGTTTCACTCTCTGCCAGTTCACTTGTCGTTACCACTGTCTATCAAGATCACTGCATTACCACTGCAAGACGAAGCCCGGATCGCGGCATTAATATGCGAGTCATAACCCAAGTACAGCGCATTTGCATTATGCTCGAAAAGGGAATTTTAGATTATGAACTTGCTCAGAAAAAGCTCAATGAGATAACACCGGAGCGCTATAATCGCTGGCTAGTGGTAGCGATGATTGGCTTGTCATGCGCAGCATTTAGTCGCTTAGCTGGAGGTGATATTGGTGTCTTCATGATGACCTTCTTAGCATCATCGATTGGCATGGTGGTTCGCCAAGAGATTGGCCATCGCCATTTTAATCCGATGGTTAATTTTGCGGCTACCGCATTTGTTACCACCATTATTTCAGCTCAAGCCGTGACATTCTCTATTGGTAATCAACCGACACTCGTCATGGCATCATCGGTATTGATGCTTGTTCCCGGTTTTCCATTGATCAACTCTGTCGCCGATATGATCAAAGGCTACATCAATATGGGGATTGCTCGTTTTGTTATGGCAAGTCTTCTGACTTTAGCGACTTGCTTAGGCATTGTTGGCGCGATGAGCGTGGTAGACGTATGGAGCTGGGGGCTATGATGGAACTTCTATTGGGCCTTGCCCACGACATGCTATTTGCTGCTATTCCGGCTGTTGGGTTTGCGTTAGTTTTTAACGTACCGCAGAAAGCGTTAATCTATTGCGCTTTAGGTGGTGCTATCGGTCACGGGTCTCGTTACCTCATGATGCACTTTGGAATACCTATAGAGTGGGCAACTTTCTTTGCTGCAACAATAGTTGGAATGATCGGCGTTCACTGGTCACATAGATTTTTGGCCCACCCTAAGGTATTTACTGTCGCCGCGATGATACCAATGGTGCCCGGTGTCTTTGCTTTTAAAGCGATGATTGCCATGGTCGAAATTAACCAACTTGGCTATTCGCCCGAGTTAGTGGCAACGTTGCTTGAAAATTTCTTGAAATCGATGTTTATTATCGCAGGTCTTGCTATTGGCTTAGCTGTGCCGGGGCTGTTATTCTATCGACGTAAACCCATTGTATAGAATCGATTAGGAAAAAAAGAGATGATCATCAGTATGATTGCCGCGATGGCAGACAATCGAATTATTGGTAAAGATAATCAAATGCCGTGGCACCTTCCTGCTGATTTCGCATGGTTTAAGCGTTGTACCATGGGTAAGCCGGTCATTATGGGAAGAAAGACCTATGATTCCATTGGGCGTCCATTACCGGGTCGGTTAAATATTGTGATCAGCCGTGACGCCAATTTGAAAATCGAAGGTGTGACAACAGTGACTTCAATTGATGCTGCATTGACTGTTGCTGGAGATATAGAAGAGGTGATGATCATTGGTGGTGGCGCGATTTATAGTGCCTGCTTAGAGAAAGCGAATAAACTCTATGTCACTTATATTGATGCTCAGATTGATGGAGATACTCAGTTTCCACAATGGAGTAGTGAGTTTGTCGAAATCCATGGAGAGAAGTATTCCGCTGATGAAAAAAATGCCTACAACATGACGTTTACAATATTAGAGCGGTAGCTATTTATTAATTTGTTTAATTTAATAAAGGCTAGATGATTCTAGCCTTTTTGATTTATATCGAGGTGGTTATTAACTTGAGAGTGCTGGTTGCTCAAAGTATTGTTTATCTTCCCAGCGTAACATCGTAAGACTTCCACCCCAGACACAACCAGTATCCAAGCCAATCGCTTGCTGGTTCTCGTAGCCTTCTAATGCAGCCCAGTGACCAAAAATAACTGGTTTTTCTAGCTTAATACGAGATTCGAGTTTGAACCATGGGATAAGCTCATTGCTCTCTTGCTGTTCTAAATGGCTAGGTGGGAGTTTGCATGCCATATCTAGGCTTGAATCAGCAAAGCAGTATCTCATTCTTGTCAGCGCATTAATGCTATAACGATAGCGTTCAATACCCTGTAAATCTGTTTGCCATAAGGATGGGCTGTTACTGTACATGTTCTCTATAAGCCATGGCCAACGATCACTTCTCAGAATCTGTTCCACTTCTTCGGCTGCACTTCTCGCTTGTGCTAAATCCCATTGAGGGGAGATCCCTGCATGGGTCATCACAAAATCATTGTGTTCAGCCAGTAGCGGTTGATGTCTTAGCCAAGTCAGTAGCTCGTCTTTATCTTCGGCAACAAAAATCGGAGCTGTTTGATCCCTATCTTTTATTTTATGAATTCCTATTGATACTGCCAGTAGGTGTAAGTCATGGTTACCCAATATTATTTGCGCAGAGTCACCAAGTCTTTTGATAAAGCGAAGGGTTTCTAGGGACTTAGGGCCACGAGCGACGAGATCTCCGGTAACCCAGAGTTCATCTTCGATAGGGTTGAATTTAACTTGATCTAGCAAGCAAATAAGTTCATCAAGACAGCCTTGAAGATCACCAACAATATAGGTAGACAAGATTACTCCTTAGTTAAGGATGTTAGGAATCGCGAGACGAAATGGGGTTATCTCAGTGGTAAATTGATTGCCATTTTCATCAAGGAAAATGTACTGTCCCTGCATTACGCCGAAAGGTGTTTCGATAGCGGTTGCGCTGGTATAACTATATTCGTCATCACTTTTGATGTGAGGTTGCTGCCCAACCACACCGTCACCTTCAATCGTCAGCTGTTTTTCATTGGCGTCGGTAATTAACCAGCGGCGGCTCAATAGCTGCACAGTTTGGTTGCTTAGGTTTTTTATGGTGATGAGGTACGCGAAAATATAGTGGTTTTTTTCAGGGGTAGATTGTTCTTCCACGTATTTAGTTTGCACGTGAATTTGGATGCTAGGAATAGGCTCAATCATGATCACTCCCGATCAGTCGTGCGCTTATAAAATTCAGCCCTTAGCTATTAATAACGATAGTAGCTATCAATAATAATAGGAAAAGGGCTGAGTAAAGAGGTTTAGTGGTTCGCTTCTAACCAGTTTGCCATATCAACAAACTGTTCTAAGGTTAGATTTTCCGGGCGTACACTAGGGTTGATACCAAGCTCTTCAAGTATTTCTTTATCAATTAGGCCTTTATAACAGTTACGAACTGTTTTTCTGCGTTGATTAAAGCCTTCACGACAGACACGATCTAACCACTTCAAGTCTTTTGCTGGATAAGGAAGAACCTCATACGGCATCAAACGAACAACGGCTGAATCTACTTTTGGTGGCGGAATAAACGCCGTTGGCGGTACTTCTAGCACTGGCGTTACTTTACAGTAGTATTGAGCCATTACCGTAAGACGGCCATAAGCTTTGCTACCAGGACCTGCAGCTAAACGATTAACCACTTCTTTTTGAAGCATAAAGTGCATGTCTTGGATGTCTTTATGAAACTCAAAAAGGTGAAACATCAACGGTGTCGAGATGTTATACGGTAGGTTACCGAAAATACGTAACTTATTGTTAGGCTTAACGAGCTGCTCGAAGTCAAACTTCATTGCATCGCCTTCATGAATCGTTAGCTTATCTGCTAGGTCTGGGTGGTTACGCAGACGTTCTGCTAGATCTCTATCTAATTCAATTACGGTAAATTTGTCGACAAGCTTACCAACAGGTTCTGTTATTGCACCTAAACCAGGGCCGATCTCTACTAGGTTTTGACCTGGTAAAGGGTTTATGCCTGAAACGATACCATCAATAATATATGGATCATTTAGGAAGTTTTGACCAAAACGTTTACGCGCTTTGTGCCCTAAGTGGACATCATTTCTCATATTTTTCTCGAGTTTCGTGCTTAATCGCATTAATTAGATTGTTTATCTACCAATTCAATCGCGTGAGTAAGAGCGGTTTTAAAGCTCCCCGTATCCGCTTTGCCAGTCCCTGCAAGGTCGAGTGCAGTACCGTGATCAACCGATGTTCTTATAAAGGGTAGACCAAGAGTAATGTTTACGGATTGACCGAAGCCTTTGTATTTCAATACAGGGAGGACTTGGTCATGATACATGCCTAAGACAGCATCAGCTTGCTCTAAGTATTTCTCATTGAAGATGGTATCGGCAGGTAGTGGGCCGATTAAGTTAATTCCATCTCTTTGACGAATTTTATCTAGTGTTGGTGTTATTGTTTCTATCTCTTCACGGCCTAGGCAGCCATCTTCGCCTGCATGAGGGTTCAAACCACATACATAAATAGAAGGTTTCTCTATTGCAAACTTTTCGACTAAATCTTGATGAAGGATATGAATGATCTTTTCAAGTCGCTCTTTTGTCACTGCTTTTGATACGTAAGCTAAAGGTATATGCGTTGTTACTAGTGCAACTCGCAAGCCTTCAGTTGCTAGCATCATCACCACAAGTGGTGTATTTGATTTCTCAGCAAAGAATTCGGTGTGCCCACTAAAAGCAACACCTGCTCGATTAATCACCCCCTTGTGAACAGGGCCGGTGACAATAGCATCAAATTCACTATTCATACAGCCTAATGCGGCTCTTTCTAGCGTTTTTAATACGTAGTGGCCATTGGCTTCATCAAGCTTTCCTGCTTCACAAGGTGAATTGAGTGCAATATGATCGATAACGAGCGAACCTGCTTGCTGAGGTTTAACTGGAAGATCAGCATTGTAATCGACTAGCTGTACATCGATAGCAAGCTGCTTTGCTCTTTGTTCAATCAGAGACTTATCGGCACAAACAACAATTTGATGTCCCCAATTCTCTCGCGATAGGGCTAAAACGAGGTCGGGGCCAATACCAGCTGGCTCACCCGCTGTGACCACGATACGTTTAATTGTCATCGTTATCTGCCTCAACCATCTCAACAAAGGCACTTGCACGTAGCTCTTGCAGCCATGCGCTCGCTTCTTCATTGAACTTACGGTTAAACAAAATACCGTAGGCTCTATTTTTCAGTGCGGAATCGGTTCTATCGACTTCACGTCGGTCGATGACTTCAACAATGTGCCAGCCATGAACGGTTTTAAACGGTTCGCTGATTTGGCCCACTGGTAGAGTTTCAACTTGGTGCTTGAATTCAGGCACGTATAGGTCTGGTGTTTGGTAGCCCAGCTCACCGTCTTGAACGGCCGAGCCTGGATCTTGACTGTATTGTTGAGCCAAATCGCCAAAGGTCGCTTCACCACTTAGCACCTGTCTTGTAATTTCAAGAAGATCACGCTGTACGCCTTCATCACTTAAGATAACTGTTGGCTTAATAAGAATATGACGAGCATTTACTTCTGTCACCGCGACAACTTCTAGGCCTTTAACATCGTCAATTTTTAGAATATGGAAACCAATTCCACTACGGAAAGGACCAATAATGCTGCCTTTGTTTTGCAGTTTTATTTGGTCGGCGAAAATGGTTGGCATCTCTTCTTTACGCATCCAACCCCAATCACCGCCTTCTAGAGCTTTTGGCCCTTTAGAGTAGGTGTATGCCATGGTCTTAAAGTTTTCACCATCATTGAGTTGCTTAACCAGATCATTTGCCTGCTCTTCTAGCTCTGATTTCTCTTGTTCATCAGTAAAACGAAGCTGAATATGACTTACTTTATATTGAACCGTTGCGTTGGTTTCTTGCGCCAAGATATCAGCAAGATTCTCAACTTCTGCCGGAAGGATATTGATACGGCGGCGCACGAGTGCATTACGAGCTTCACTAGCGGCAATCTCTTTACGAACTTGCTCACGAAAGGCTGCGTAAGTGAGACCTTCTTTCTCAACCGATGCAGTAAGCTGTTCGATTGTTTGCTCGTTTTTCTCTGCAATATCTGCAATAGCTTCATTCAGGCGATTATCATCAATACGAACGCCAAGACGCTCAGCCTCTTGTTGCTGAATAGTATCGACAATCAGTTTCTCTAGTACTTGCTCTCTCAATATATCTTCATCAGGCAGTGCTTGCTCGCTATCTTTTGCATTTGCGTGAAGTGTTTTAAAGGCAGTATTGATATCACTTTGTAGTACAACGCCTTCATTAACGATAACGGCAATTTTATCCAGTGCCACAGGCTCTGCATTTACACTTGCAGCAGTTATACTCGTGATGCTGCCAAGCAGGATCTGTTTCCACAGTTTCATTTGAAATCCTATAAGTCATTACTGGCTGCGGGTAAATATCCACGTCAGCCAATATTTAATATTATTAGTTATTTAAGAAGAATGGTCGACCGTAAACTAGTGCATTACCTGCGCTTGCAGCACCCGCGGCACTTGAATCTGAACCAATAGTGGTACCAAAGCCGACAATGCCGAAGTTGATACTGATATTCTCTTCATAGACAGGAGTCGCGTTTGGATTTGTAACGAAGTCACCATCCCAGCTAATTATCTGATTACTGAAAGTAAAGCCGATGTACCAACAATCAGATCGGTAGCGAATATTAGCTAACCACTCTAAGTTCTCTTCGGTGGTTAAGTCATAAAAGTACTGTGCGCTTGCATTCCACTTTCGGCTAATTTGGTAACCACCTAGTAAGCCAACCTGAGATATACCATCTTTGGTGATTGAATCAACGCTGAAATCTACAGTATCTTCCAAATACTCTTTCGTTACATAACGATAGTTGGTTTGCAGATACCCACCATTAAAGCGGTATTCTAGTGTGCTGTTACCTAGTTGCACCTCACTGGAGTCGATATCGTACTGAATACCACCATGATAGAAGAGATAATCGTCGTAGTTAAAATCTACCTCCACAGCCCAAGCTGAATAGTTTGATGGTGATGCTTCTACTTCTGAGTCGCTTAGTGAAGAGTTTTTAGTCTCTTTGTCTAGATAGAAAATTTGCCCAAAAGAGACATTTAGACGTTCTTTATAGGAATCATCAAAAAATCGAGATGAAGCGCCATAGCTAAATTGATTGGCTGCAGCGATTTTATCAACACCACTATACTTACGACTACGAAAAAGGCCGTAGTAATCAGTTTGAAGTAGTGTTGTATCATAGTCTCCAATAGCGCTTTGATCTTCTTCTGGTACATATAAATACTGTACTTGAGGCTCAAGTGTTTGGGTGTAGCTCTCAAAGATCGTGGTATCGCGCTCTAGTACAACTCCTGCATGAGTTCGAAATTCTGGTATTAGTCGTGACACACTTTCTTCTAAATCTGGATTTGATACATCATCTAGATTTTGTTGATAATAAGTACCTAAAAGCCTAGCTTCCGTAGTCCAAGTGCCCCAGGTATTAGCAAGAGGTACGGTTACTCCTGGCTCAATGTGAACACGTACTGCGGAAGGACTGTCATCCGCATCGGTTTCAAATCGAGAGATATGGCTAATTAAATCAAAGTCAAGGTGCTTCATCACTTCTGGTGCGTAGTAGTTAAATTCTACTTGAGGCATCAAGCGATAGGGTAAGTTTCCACTAGTGGTAAGAACCTGAAAATCTCGAACCAATACAGAAGCATCCCAAGACTCGCTACGGTAAGTAGCTTGCCCCTCTTGAAGAAGTTGCCCATCTTCACGGTTGCCAATACCTGAAGATATGTGACTGAAGTAATAGATGTCACTGACTTGAGAGTAGTCTATTTCAAATTTCCAAGCCTCTTGGAAGATACCGCGGTGCTCATACTGAAAGCCCCAGCGATCGCCATAATCGGTGTACTTTTTATCATCAGGTAGATATTCAGATTTGATATTACCTGTACCCAAGTCAGACAGGTATCTAAATTCACTGTTTAGCTGCGTGCCACGTTCCTGCATATAGTGAATGGTGGTCTCTAAATCATAGTTTGGCGCTAAGTTCCAATAAATTGGAACTTCCATCTCAAAGCCATCGCTAGAACCATAACTGACAGTTGGGTATAAGAAGCCCGTTTTACGTGTATCACCAATAGGGACTGTTAAAAATGGGAGGTAGAAAACGGGGACACTTTGGATCTCAAAACGTGGATTATAAAATGTTGCTATCTCTTCATTCTGGTCAATATCGATACTAGTAGCACGCATTCTCCAAGCGTTATCACCTTCTGGACACGAGGTAATACTGCCATCTTCAATCTCATAAACCGCCTTGCCCGTTTTAGCCATATACACGGCTTCGCCACGACCAGGTTCACAAAGGAAGTTATATTGGGTGTTTTCTGCGGTCAACTCATCGGTCGTTAGGTCATTGGTTGCTTTATCTGAAATGGTTTTAATTTCACCATCGCTGAAGTGTACATTTCCTTTGGCTACAACAATATTATCGACTTGGTGAAGCGTTACTTCATCAGCGGTCATACGTTTTTTACCTTGGGTAATAATCACATCGCCTTTATAGACTGATTTTTGATTATTTAGTGCTTCAAGGCTATTCGCTTCAACATCAATTGGCAGTTCATTTGGATTTTCTGCCTCAGGTCGATTGACCAAGCATTGGTCAATAGGGTCTAATATTTGGCATTGTCCGAAAGCAGGCATTTCTTGCACGTCATCATCGAGTACTGTCTCAGCATGAGTCTGAGGCACTAACATGGCAGTACTGATTGAAGCGGCTAATAAAGTGCGGGGAAAAAATGGCATCGAGTTTTACTGTCCTGTTGAACTTGATTTATCCGGTGAATGGGTTCCGAATATAAAAATACGGTCCTATCATAAAGGAATTTCATGCTTACGGCACTATCAGACCACTTAGTGGCAAAAAAATTCACAGATTGAGAGCACATAATGCATATTTTTGGCAAATTCCTCGGCGCTTTTTTTGGCTTCTTGTTTGGTGGCGTGTTTGGATTGTTTTTTGGACTGTTCATTGGCCATCAGTTTGATAAAGCCCGACGTTTAAGCCGTGCTGGTTTTAGAGGTGGAGCTTTTGGTTCTGGCCCGAGTCAAACAGAACGACAAAACGAGTTCTTTAAAGCGGCTTTTGCTGTCATGGGGCATGTCGCTAAAGCAAAAGGCCAGGTGACAGCTCAAGAAATTCAATTAGCGACCACGATGATGGAACGTATGAACCTTCATGGTGAGCAACGCCGAGCGGCACAAAATGCGTTTCGTGAAGGTAAAGAATCTGGATTTCCATTAGATAGTGTTCTTGAGCGAGTTAAAATTTCCGCCGCTGGACGTTTTGATTTATTGCAGTTCTTCCTTGAGCTTCAAATATCGGCAGCGTTTGCAGATGGAGAAGTTCACCCAAGCGAGCGCAATGTTCTACATAAGATAGCTCAAGGCTTAGGCTTCTCTTCAGCGCAACTTGAACAGCGTCTACGCATGCAAGAAGCTGCTTTTCGCTTTCAACATGGTGGGCACGGAGGTCATCAGCAGTCAGGTAGTTGGCAACAAGAAAACCAAGCTGATCATTTAGCCGCTGCTTATGAAGTATTGGGTGTCAGTGAAACTGCGGAATCGAAAGATATAAAGCGAGCCTATCGTAAATTAATGAATGAACATCACCCTGATAAGTTGATGGCAAAAGGTTTACCACCTGAGATGATGAACGTAGCAAAAGAGAAGTCACAGGAAATTCAGAATGCCTATGATTTGGTTAAAAAGGTAAAGGGCTTTAAATAAGCTATTTGGCGTTTTAGATAAACCGCTACTCAGATAAAATAAAGGCGAGCATTCTATATAAAATAGTGCTCGCCTTTATAATTTCTATTGTTCGTAAGAACTGCAGAATTGATTATTTTCGAACAGCAGTCGCTTCAATTTCGATACCAACATCTTTTGGCAAACGAGCAACTTCAACACATGAACGCGCTGGGTAGTGAGCCACATTGTGCTCATCAAAGAATGCTCCGTAAACTTCATTCACTGCGCCAAAGTCATTTAAGTCTTTTACGAAAACCGTTAATTTTACGATGTCTTTTACGGTTAAGCCTGATGCTTCAACTACCGCTTTAACATTTTCCAGAGACTGACGAGCCTGCTCTGTGATTTCAGGAGAAACTTCACCCGTTACTGGGTTTACTGGGATTTGACCTGAAGTCAGAACCATGTTGCCAAGGTCAACGCCTTGAATGTATGGGCCAATTGCTGCAGGAGCTGAATCAGTATGAAGAACTTTAGTCATGTTATTAATTCCGTCAGTTGAGGAGGGTGTAAGCGGTCAGTTTGCCGTGAAATAATTGGTTCGTAAAGGGAAACGGCGTAAAGAAAAATCCCTTCTGTATTCATCACTCTTTTGAGTAGCGAATAGAGAAGGGATTTAATTGATGGCTTACAGTAATGTTAAAGCTAACGAGCCTGAACTAATTACCTTTCTGTCACGACTTCTCGTGAGAATACCTTTTCACAGTATTTACACTTTAGGCGAATCTCTGCATTTTTCTCAATGACACTGAAGCTACTTTCTACAGGCTCATTGTGAGTAATACAGTTGCTGTTAGGGCATTCGAATACATCGTTGACTTGTTTTGGTAATTCTAAAACTAGCTTCTTCGCTACTTGGTATTCTTCAATTTGGTTCACGGTCGCGTGGGGTGCATAGAGTGCAAGCTTGCTCGCTTGGTCTTCATTGATAAAAACATTCTCAATCTTAAGCAGATCTTTCGCGCCTAACGCTGATGATGGAAGGTTTAGACCCACCGTAACGCGCTGATTCGAGTTGTGCATATCAAACAGTCGTAAAACCTTGATGCCAATTTGAGCTGGGATATGGTCAATAACGGTGCCATTTTTAATTGCTTCAACCTGCAATTGAGTTTCTTTCGACATGGTAGTTTCCTCTATTACAGTTAAAGTGATTCATTAAGAACGAGAGCAAGTAGCGCTTCACGAGCGTAGACACCATTTTCAGCCTGCTCAAAGAAGTAGGCGTGCGGCGTTTTATCGACATCAGTGGTGATCTCGTCCACACGTGGTAGCGGGTGAAGAACTTTCAAGTTCTCGCGTGCGTTTTCAAGCATGCTTGCTTTTAGGATGTACGCGGATTTGATGTGTGCATATTCCGATTCGTCAAAACGCTCTTTTTGCACACGAGTCATATAGAGAATATCAAGCTCAGGAATCACTTCCTCCATATCGATATGAAGGCTGTAGTTGATACCTGCTTCGTCTAGTTCTTCACAAATATAATCAGGCATAGCAAGCGCTTCAGGCGCGACAAAGAAGAAGCGTACATTGGTAAACTTAGCGAGCGCTTGAGTGAGCGAGTGAACTGTACGACCATATTTTAGGTCACCAACAAAAGCGACGTTAAGGTTATCTAGTCGACCTTGAGTTTCGGCGATACTAAACAGATCAAGAAGAGTTTGAGTTGGATGTTGGTTTGCACCGTCACCAGCGTTAATAACTGGCGTACCATTAGAAAACTCAGAAGCAAGGCGAGCTGCACCTTCTTGAGGGTGACGCATGACAAAGGCATCAACGTAAGAGGAAATTACCTGCACTGAGTCAGCCAGAGTTTCGCCTTTTTTCGCTAGAGAAGTATTACCGCCACTATCAAAACCGATAACATCGCCACCAATACGTTGGATAGCAGTTTCAAATGACAGACGTGTACGAGTCGAAGGCTCAAAGAAGCAGCTAGCGACGACTTTGTTTTTAATCAGTTCAGGCTGAGGATGAGATTTCAACTGACCTGCTGTATCAACTATCAGTTCCAGTTCTTCACGAGAGAGTTCTGGAATAGAGATAATGTGCTTATTATAAAGCGTGTTTGTCATGTTCTTCTTCCCTATCTTGAATGTTCTTAAAGCCACAAAAAAGCCCCCCAATAATGGGAGGCTTTAAAAATCGAGAGAATTACAGAAAGCAATGACTGCGAAGCTAGGCTTGGAAACCCATCGTAGCTTGCGGTTTTTATATCGCTGAATTGTGCACGACATCGGTGCCATCATTTCATAATCCTCTGACAAATTGCCGAGCATTATACGCCTTCGTTTTGTCAGCGCAAGCGATTACGTCAAGCTTTCCTTTAGTAGATGCTACTCCACTAATTGCCTAATGTGGCAACCATGATCGCCTTAATTGTATGCATGCGGTTCTCCGCTTCATCGAACACAATAGAGTGCTCTGATTCAAACACTTCTTCCGTTACTTCTAGTCCGTTCATGCCGTATTTCTCTGAGACTTCTTTACCAATGACAGTTTCATCATTATGAAATGCAGGTAGGCAGTGCATGAATTTCACATCCGAATTTTCAGTCAAGGCTAAGGTTTGGCTATTGACTTGATAAGGCGTCATTTTTGCTACACGCTCATCCCACGCTTCTGCTGCTTCACCCATAGAAACCCAAACATCAGTGTAAAGGAAGTCACACTCTTTCACGCCTTCTTCGACGTTCTCAGTCAAGGTGATTTTTGCTCCAGTCTGAGTGGCGATTTCTTGGCAAGTCTTTACCAGTGAGGCTTCAGGCCAAAACTCTTTGGGTGCAACAAGGCGAATGTCCATGCCCATTTTAGCGGCGCCAACCATGAGTGAATTACCCATGTTGTTACGAGCATCACCCAGATAAGCAAAACTGATTTGATGCAGGAGCTTTCCTTTGCCGTGCTCAAGCATAGTGAGGAAGTCAGCCAAAATTTGGGTTGGGTGGAATTCATCCGTTAAGCCATTCCATACAGGAACGCCAGCGTGAGCGCCCAACTCTTCAACAATTTCTTGGCCAAAACCGCGGTACTCAATACCATCGTACATGCGCCCTAAAACTCGTGCTGTGTCTTTCATTGATTCTTTTTGGCCGATCTGAGAGCCAGAAGGACCAAGGTAAGAGACCTGAGCGCCTTGGTCAAAAGCGGCTACTTCAAAGGCGCAACGAGTTCGTGTTGAGGCTTTCTCAAAGATCAGAGCAATGTTCTTTCCATTCAGCTTCTTTTGTTCGGTTCCTGAGTACTTTGCTTTTTTTAAATCAGCAGAAAGATCGATCAAAAACTGAATTTCTTTAGGTGTAAAGTCGAGCAGTTTAAGAAAGTTACGATTACGTAGATTGAAAGCCATTGGGTTAATCCTTAAGAGAGCTGTTTCTTGAGGAACAGTAAAACATATAAATGCATTAAATGTGAATAATTATTTTAAAATAAAGCGAGATATTTTATGTAGTAGATAAATATCTCGCTTATTGTTTACTGATGAGCCAATGCTACTTGGTTTTAAATTACATATTCTCTTCAGCAAACTCGGCTAAGCGGCTACGAACGACGCCATTTAAGTGGATATTGGCACTGCCTTCAAAGTTCTTAAATCTCTCCACCATGTAGGTTAGCCCAGAGGTAACAGGGGTGAGATAGTGGGAGTCAATCTGAGCAAGATTTCCTGAGCAGACTATCTTAGTTCCTTCGCCACAACGTGTAATGATGGTTTTTATCTGAGAAGCGGTTAGGTTTTGACACTCATCCAATAAGACAAAGGCATTCTGAATTGAACGGCCACGCATGAAGTTAATCGACTTAAATTGAATGTTTGCTTTATCGCATATGTATTTCATTGACCCTTCAGTGCAATGATCATGCTTGTGCAGCGCTTCAAGTGTATCAGTGACGGCGGCGAGCCAGGGCATCATCTTCTCTTCTTCACTACCGGGTAAGAATCCAATCGACTCACCGATGTCTGGCGTATTCCGAGTAACAATGATTTTATCGAACATTTTGTTTTCTATGGTTTGTTCTAGTGCGGCAGCCATTGCCAGTAGAGTTTTACCACTTCCCGCAGCTCCAGTTAAGATTACTAGATCAATATCAGGGTCAAGTAAGGCATCCATAGCCATGCCTTGATAGATATTTTTCGGTGTAATGTCCCATGCTCGTTTGTGCATCATGCGCTCACGGCTAAGGTCTTGCAATGTGAGACTATCGTCGGAAATCTCAGCGACTCTGGCTGCAAAGTCACTCTCTTGATCGATAATGTATTGATTGATAAAGGTCGGTTCAAAAGGTTCTCTACTAAGAGTATGGAAGGTCTTCCCACCTAGAGACTTACTTTCTACTTCTTCAACATCATCCCAGAATGCGCCTTCACGTTGTTGAAATCCTTTGGTGAGGTATTGAACGTCATCAATGAGTTGATCAGTACGGTAATCCTCAACAAAACGTACCCCCGCACCTTTAGCGCGTAAGCGCATATTGATGTCTTTGGTGATTAAGATGACTTCGCGTGGAGCGTGCTTGGTTTGTAAATCGAGCACCGCGTTGAGAATGCGATTATCTCCGGCTTTATCAGCAAAGGCTTTGACCGTTTCTTGCAACTCAAAGTCAGCCACTATGGAAATCGTACCCGTTGCCGAAATGTCTTTTGAGAAACGAATACCTTCTGAAATCTCATCGGGTGAGGCATCGCGGAAAAGGTCTTCTAAAGCGCGAATAGCGACTCGAGCATCACGAGCCACGTCTCGCTTACTGTCTTTAATTCGGTCAAGCTCTTCGAGGACGGTCATTGGAATGAGCACGTCGTGCTCTTGGAAGGAGTATATGGCAAAAGGTTCGTGAAGAAGGATGTTGGTATCAAGGACAAACAGTTTCCGATCGGTATCAGTCATAAGCGTCTCCTTGCCGAAGTTCGGCATTGCTTTGCAATCATTGCTTGCAGAAGGGGACAGAGTCATAACGCGCTTTGTAGGTGTGTCGCTCTGTACACTAACATCTGCAAATCCGTGTTGATCTATTTCTATACCTATGAACAGCATGTTTTGTGCCAAAGTTGAACATTTAGACTCAAAATTATGCGTATTCATTAACGAGTATAGCAACACTCAAATACACAAATGACATGCTTTTCTTACAGTTTGATGGCGGACTAACTTCTGTCAAAAAATCCGAGGATACCTCGTGACCTACATCACAGCTTCAAGTAAGATTAGCGACCTTTTTGGGTGCGGAATTTTCACTATTATTATCTTTTGATAATCCTTTTTTATACTCGCATCGAAATACAAACTAAAATAACAAAGAATATTTTCAACTTAGAATAATGAGGTAGTCGATTCATGACATTTGCTTTGGGCCAGCGTTGGATTAGCGATACGGAAAGCGATTTAGGTTTAGGTACCGTGGTAGCAATGGATGCTCGTACAGTGACAGTAATGTTTGCTGCAGCAGAAGAGAACCGAGTCTATGCGCGCAGTGATGCTCCCGTAACCCGAGTGACATTTAATGTCGGTGATGTCGTTGAAAGCCAAGAAGGCTGGTCTGTTAAGGTTGAACAAGTTGAAGAAAATAAAGGCATTTATTTTTATCTTGGTACACGAACGGATAACGAAGAAGAGGTGATGCTAAGAGAGATCATGCTCAGCAATAATATCCGCTTCAACAAGCCTCAAGATAAGCTGTTCGCTGGCCAAGTTGATCGTATGGACAACTTTGTGCTGCGTTATAAAGCATTAACCAACCAGTTTGAGCAGCACAAAAGCCCAATGCGTGGTTTATGCGGTATGCGTGCAGGGTTGATCCCTCACCAGCTTTACATTGCCCATGAAGTGGGTCGTCGTCACGCTCCTCGCGTTTTACTTGCCGATGAAGTTGGCCTAGGTAAAACCATTGAAGCAGGTATGATCATTCATCAGCAAGTGCTATCGGGCAGTGCTGAACGTATTCTTATCGTTGTGCCAGAGACACTTCAGCATCAATGGCTTGTTGAAATGATGCGTCGCTTCAACCTACATTTCTCTATTTTTGATGAAGAGCGTTGTATTGAAGCGTTTGCAGAAGCAGAGAACCCATTTGATACTCAGCAATACGTATTGTGTTCTTTGGACTTTATCCGTAAAAGCCGTCGCCGCTTTGAACAAGCATTGGATGCAGACTGGGATCTTCTGGTTGTTGATGAAGCGCACCACCTAGAGTGGAGCCAAGAAAAACCAAGCCGCGAATATCAAGTAATTGAAGGGCTAGCTGAAAAAACAGCAGGGGTACTTCTACTTACCGCAACACCTGAACAACTAGGTCGTGAAAGTCACTTTGCTCGTTTACGTCTACTTGATCCTGACCGTTTTTATGATTACGACACCTTTGTTCAAGAAGAAGATCAGTACGCACCTGTCGCAGATGCTGTCTCAGCACTTTTCTCTGGCCATAAATTAGAGAATGAAGCGAAGAATCAGATTACTGAGCTGTTATCTGAGCAAGATGTCGAGCCATTGTTCCGCATTATTGAAAACGATGAACATGAAGAAGCGAAAGCTACAGCTCGCCAAGAGCTGATTGATAACCTAATGGATCGCCATGGTACGGGCCGAGTACTGTTTAGAAATACTCGCGCCGCGATTAAAGGCTTCCCTAAGCGAAATGTTCACCTGCTTCCTATGGAGATCCCTTCTCAATACGCGACGTCAATGCGTGTATCTGGCTTGATTGGCGGCAAGATGTCACCTCAAGCACGCGCATTAAAAAATCTTTATCCAGAAGAGATCTTCCAAGAATTTGAAGGCGATGATGCAAGCTGGTGGCAGTTTGATTCACGTGTGAATTGGTTGATTGAAAAGGTGCAGGAAAAACGCAGCGAAAAAATCTTAGTCATTGCTTCTCGTGCAAGTACAGCTCTGCAGCTTGAACAAGCTCTGCGTGAGCGTGAAGGCATTCGTGCAACGGTTTTCCACGAAGGTATGTCGATTATCGAACGTGATAAAGCAGCGGCTTACTTTGCTCAGGAAGAGGGCGGTGCACAAGTTCTCCTATGTAGTGAAATAGGATCTGAAGGGCGTAACTTCCAATTTGCTAATCAGCTTGTAATGTTCGATCTACCGTTTAACCCAGACTTGCTTGAGCAGCGCATTGGTCGCTTGGACCGTATTGGTCAAGAGCGCGATATTGATGTTCATGTGCCGTATCTACAAGGAACGTCTCAGGCGATCCTTGCTCGTTGGTTTGATGAAGGCTTGAATGCGTTCAGAGAAACTTGTCCAACAGGGCGCGCAGTGTACGACAAGTACTCTGATGCACTCGTTGATATGTTAGCTTCAGGTAACATTGAAGAGCTAGACGACGTTATTTCTGAATCTGCCAAGTTAAATAAAGAGCTTAAATCTCAATTAGAACATGGCCGTGACCGACTGCTTGAGATGCACTCGAATGGTGGTGAAAAAGCGCAGGCAATTGTCGATACTATTTCAGCGACAGATGGCGATACTAATTTAGTAAGCTTTGCACTTAGCCTGTTCGATACGATTGGTTTAAACCAAGACGATAAAGGTGAAAATGCGTTAGTTGTTACTCCTTCTGAACATATGATGGTGCCAAGCTACCCAGGCTTACCTTATGAAGGCGCGACGATAACTTTTGATCGTGAAACTGCACTGTCACGTGAAGATATGAACTTTATCAGTTGGGAGCACCCAATGATTCAAGGTGGTATCGATCTGCTGATGAGTGAAGGTGTTGGAGCCTCTGCGGTATCGCTTTTGAAAAATAAAGCATTACCTGTTGGTACGCTACTGCTTGAGCTAATTTATGTTGTGGATGCACAAGCACCAAAACGTAGTGGTATTACGCGATTCTTACCTCAAACGCCAATTCGTCTGATGATGGATGGACGTGGTAACGATCTCTCTGCTCAGGTTGAGTTTGATAGCTTTAACCGCCAGCTAAGTCCCGTTAATCGCCACCTAGCGAGCAAGCTTGTCTCTTCGGTACAAAATGAAGTACATGCGTTGATTGACGCGGGTGAAAACCTTGTAACTGATAAGGTGGAAGCGGTTCGTGAGCAAGCGCAGCAAGATATGCAAGCGAGCCTTAATGGTGAGCTAGAGCGTTTGCAGGCGTTGAAAGCAGTTAACCCGAACATTCGTGATGAAGAAATTGAAGCGATTGATGCGCAAATTAAAGAGCTAACGGTCTACATCAGTAAAGCTCAGGTTCAATTAGATTCGCTACGCTTGATTGTGGTTTCTCACAACTAGCCATCAATTTTTAAGCGATATAAATTTAAGGCCTTCTCATCTAAATTGAGAAGGCCTTTTTGTTTTTAAACGTTCTTATATGAAGTAATGACTAGATCAGCCACTTCCACCAAACAAATAGAGCGAGGAAGCCAAAGAGATAAACTAGACCAACAATAGAAAGCCATTTGAGTTTTTTACCGACTGCTAATTCAGTTGGCAATGGCGTTTTCGTTACCAATATGTAATTGAGAAGGGCAAAGAATGGGGTGGTGATAAAGGCCATTATCATGGCGAAATTAAGCATTGGCATCAATGCTGAAGCCCAAAAAACAATGATCGCGAGCGCACTCATCGAAATGAATACCATCCAAGCCTGTGTGACTTTTGGGTTTGTTTCTGGTTGATTTTTAAGTAGTCGCTGAGATTCAGAGATGACTCTAGAGTAACCATCGATAACGGTAATAGTACTGCCAAAAATACAGAAGAAAGCGATAACTGCAATTAAGTAGCGAGACCATTCACCAATGGTAGACGCGTACATTCCTACTAGCTGATGTGAAAAGCCAATGCCTGATTGAGCGAGCTCTACACCTGTTCCATTCAATACTAATGCTCCCAAGGCCAGAAACACCATCGCTAATATCGCCGTACCTATATAGCCAACATTAAAATCGAACAGTGCAGATTGAGCAGTTACATTAGTATGCTTCCTTTGACTCTTTAACCACATCGAGGTCAGGCTTGATATCTCAATAGGAGCAGGCATCCACCCCATAGTGACAACAATGAAACCAATCGCTGCCAGTGTCCAAGGAGATGGAGAGTCAGCAGCAATAGTTGTGGCAGTTGGATCTGAACTCGTGAAGGCGATGCTGACGGCAATGAGGGTTGATATCGTTAACGTTGCCATGATCAGTTTGGAAAGCGTATCTAACGCTTTGTAATGACCTGCAAGTAAAATTGTTAAACAGGTGACGAGTACAATACCGCTAAGCACCGGCATCGAGAGATCTACTGGAATAAAGTATCCAAGTAAACTCGCACTAAAAAGTAATAGAGCCGCGGTATTTACAACAGCAGAGATACTACTGAGAGTAACAAAGGCCCATAAATATGGTCGACCTAATTGAGAGTAACCTTCTACTAAGCTTTTTCCCGTCCCCATCGTATATTGGACACCTGAGCGGAAAAATGGATATTTTAGAAGGTTAACGAGCAGTATTAGCCCAGCAAGTTGCCAACCGTAAATGGCGCCAGCTTTGGTTGACGCAACCAAGTGGGAACCTCCGACGGCCGCTGCCGCCATCATAATACCTGGCCCTAGCGAGCCTAGCAGCTGTGATAGAGATGCTTTGTTTTTATTTGGAGCCGTTATTACATCATCCATATTGATGGTTTCCTCATAATCCTTTGAATTTAAAATGCTTTGACTATTAACCTGTCAATAGATGATATAAATATCACGATTGCTTATTGTGTCAATTAAATTTTACAATTATGTAAGGGTTGATATAAACATTCAGGCCTTAGCGAGGAATTGTTATACTCCGCGCGATTATTTACTGTAGAGAAGTTCCTTATGGCTATGCTTGAATACACGCCGCCGACCGACCCTTGGATTGATGTTGTCTATGAAGATGACGAAATCTTGGCTGTTAATAAACCACCGGGTTTGTTATCCGTTCCCGGTCGACTTGCTGAGCACTACGACAGTATGTGGAGCCGTTTGGTGGTGGAGTATCCCGAGATTCAAGTGGTGCACCGCTTAGATATGTCGACTTCCGGTCTAATGTTGCTGGCAAAAAATAAAGACGCCGAGCGCTCGCTGAAGAAGCAGTTTCAATATCGTTTAACACATAAGATCTATTATGCTCGTGTGTGGGGAAACGTAGATCAAGATGATGGAGAAGTGGATCTACCGCTTATCTGTGATTGGCCAAACAGACCAAGGCAGAAAGTCTGCTTTGAGGATGGTAAACCGTCCCAAACAAAGTATCAGGTCGTTGAGCGTGAAGAGAAGACGTCGATAGTTAGACTTCTTCCTATTACAGGGCGTTCTCATCAGCTTCGTGTTCACATGCAAGCGTTGGGCTATTCCATCGTTGGTGATGAGTTTTACGCTCCCCCTGAGGCGCTTGAATTCAGCCCTCGCTTGGAGCTTCATGCTGCAGAGTTGAGTTTTTACCATCCAGCGACGAATAAACGGCAAAGCATTTTTGTTCCGTGTGATTTTTACCAAGATGCTGAAGCTCAAATTTGGCAACACTTTGAGTGCCCAGAGGTACTTCCAGACTACAAAACACTGCCACGCTGTTAGTCTTAGATTTAGTATCAATTAAATGCCTGTAACCAAAAATAAGGAAGTGATATGACCGTGCCAGTAGTGGTGTTTTTAGATAGAGCGACGATCCCAACTCAGATTAAGCTGGCTACGCTGTCGTTTGAACATCAGTGGATTGAGTATGATTACACTACGCCTGATGAAGTCTTTGAACGATTAGAGAATGCGGACATCGTCATCGTCAATAAAGTGGTATTGAATGCGGACGTTCTGGCTAAATTACCTAACCTGCGTTTAATTGCGGTATCGGCAACAGGTTACAATAATATTGATACTGAGTTCTGCCAAAGAGCGGGTATAGCCGTGACTAATGTTCAAGGTTATGCCACTCAATCGGTTCCTGAACACGTCATCGCTATGTTATTCACACTAAGACGTAACTTAGTTGGTTACCATCAAGACATCGCAGCGGGTGAGTGGCAGCGCAACAAGCAGTTCTGTTTTTTTACTCATTCAATTGGTGATATTGCTGGCACGACACTGGGCATTATTGGCAGTGGTGCATTAGGGCAAGCGACGGCTGCGTTAGCTAAAGCTTTAGGAATGAAGGTACTGTTTGCGGAAAGAAAGAGCTCATCTCAAAAAGGGATGATGGATTGCCGTGAGGGTTATCTTCCTTTTGAGTTAGTATTGCAGCTTTCTGATGCGATTACACTTCACTGCCCACTCAATGATCAAACTGAAAACCTTATCTCTGCTGCTGAACTCAAGAAGATGAAGTCCAATGCTATTTTGATTAATGCGGGGCGAGGCGGTCTCGTCGATGAGCAAGCGTTGGTGGACGCATTAAAGTCTGGTTTGATCGCTGGTGCTGGTGTTGATGTTTTTACTAAAGAGCCTGCCGATGAAGATAATCCGTTACTAGCGAACATGGACATGCCTAATCTATTGCTGACACCTCACGTGGCGTGGGGTAGTGATTCTTCGATTCAAAAGTTAGCCGATATTTTGATGGATAATATTGCTGCCTTTGAGTGCGGCGAACAACAAAATCGAGTCGTATAGAAAACAAAAATGCCAGTCGAGAGACTGGCATTTCTATTTAATATTCTTGTAGCAAGGTGGATTAGCTGGTTGTAACTGGCTGCTCAACTTTTGTTGAATCTTCACCATCAGCAGTTTTGTCCACTAACATAGAGATAGCGCCATCACCGGTAATATTACACGCAGTACCAAAGCTGTCTTGTGCCATGTAAAGAGCGATCATTAGCGCAAGCTCTGCTTCACCGAATCCAAGCATAGAAGCCATTAAGCCTAACGCTGCCATTACTGCGCCACCCGGAGCTCCCGGAGCGGCAATCATGGTGATACCTAGCATCATGATGAATGGAATCATGTTAAAGAAAGAAACCATTTCGATGTTGGTACTCAATGCCATTACTGCCGTTGCACAAAGTACAAGAGTGATGGTTGAACCTGAGAGGTGAATAGTCGCACATAGTGGGATGGTAAAGTTAGCGATTGGCTCTTTTACACCGTTCTCTTTGGTCTGCTTTAGCGTTACAGGAATAGTTGCCGCTGAAGACATGGTACCCAGTGCCGTAAAGTAGGCTGGTAGCATCGTCTTTAGTGCTTGGACTGGAGACTTACCGCTCACCATACCTGCAACAATGTACTGAATGCTGATCCAGATCCAGTGTACAACAATCGCGGTCACTAAAACTAAGCCGAACGTCTTTAGCGTAGTGAATACTGTTCCTTCTGCAGCCATGTTAGCGAAAACACCTGCGATGTAGATAGGTAGCATTGGGATGATGATTTTGGCTAACAGTAGGTCGATGATACTGCGTCCATCATCCGCTAACTGCTTTAGCGTTTGGCTACCAGTAACCGAAATACCGATACCAAATAGGAATGCTAGCGCTAGCGCTGTCATTACGCCAAAAATAGCAGGGATTTCTAGGCTAATGAATCCTGATAGTGAACGCTGCGCTTCAACGTCAGGAGCCGAAGCTGGCGATAACCCTGATAGTACGATAGTCGCGGCTAGGAAAGCTAAACAGCCCGCAATAACGGTAGAGCCGTAAGCAAGACCTACTGTTTTTCCAAGAAGGTTACCTGAGTTTTTTGGTAGGCTCGCAATACCACTGGTGATGTAGAACAAAATGATCAGTGGAATGGCAAAGCCAATTAACTGACCACCTACCTGTTGAAAGGTTAGAAATAGGCGAACGAGAATATCTGGTGCGAATGATCCGACTAATATACCGCCGACAATACCGGCGATGAGTTTTACGACAAGGTTCATTATTGAACTCCTAGTTGAATTTATTATTTTGTAGGGCTTCGTTATCAAGTGATGGTTAATCACTAATTTTTTATGTCGTGGAGTATAGGGTTTATCGATTGATTATTTTGTGATTGGAGTTCTTTGCTTACGATTTGTAACGGTTTTGTTTGTTATTGTTGGTAGGATGTTTTGTTTTTATGGTTTTGGTTGGATATTCGTTTCACTATGTTTTAGTGAGAAGTGATAGATAAAAAAATAGCCGGCTTAATAGCCGACTATTTGATGTTTAGATACAGTTATTAATGCTAATTATAAAGCGGCAATCGTTGCCTTTTGCTCTTCAAGCTTAACCAAAGTCTCTTTATAGCTTTCAAGTTTTTCACGCTCTTTAGCGATAACCACTTCAGGCGCTTTAGCAACAAAACCTTCGTTACTTAGTTTACCTTCGATGCGCTTTACTTCACCTTGAGTTTTAGCTACTTCTTTATCTAGACGAGCAAGCTCTGCATCTTTGTCGATAAGGCCTGCCATTGGGATCATCAGCTCAGACTTACCAACCAGTTTAGTCGCACAAGCAGGAGTCACTTCGCCATCGGCAAGAACTTTAATATCGTCTAGCTTTGCTAGAGAGTTCAAAACGATCTTGTTCGCTTCAATACGAGCAGCATCTTGCTCATCAGCGACTTTGATCATTACTTCTAAGCCTTTGCTAGGTGCAATGTCGTATTCTGCACGTAGATTACGGATAGCGGTAATGAAAGTCTTTACCCATTCGATGTCATCAACGATCTCAGCATTGAAGTTCGCTTCATTAAACTGAGGAAGTGCTTGAGTCATGATTGTCTCGCCTTCTACACCGTCAATTAGCGGCTTAACGCTCTGCCAAATTGATTCCGTGATGTAAGGAAGAATAGGGTGAGCAAGACGAAGCGTTTTCTCAAGAACAGTGATCAGCATGTAGCGAGTAGCTTGCTGTTGAGCTTCTGTGCCTTTCCATAGAACAGGTTTGGTTAGCTCTAGGTACCAGTCACAGAATTGGTTCCAGATGAATTCGTACAGCGTGTTTGCCGCCATATCTAGACGGTAGTTGTCTAGGTGAGCGTTAAACTCTTTCGCTGCAACTTCAAACTGAGACTCGATCCACTTATCTGCTAGAGAGAATTCCATGTTTGCACGATCTTCAGCTGATAAAGTCATGCCACAGTCGTGCTCTTCTGTATTCATCAGCACGTAACGGCTTGCGTTCCACAGCTTGTTACAGAAGTTACGGTAACCTTCAAGACGCTTCATATCCCAGTTGATGTCACGGCCAGTAGAGGCCATTGCAGCAAGAGTGAAACGTAGTGCGTCAGTACCGTAGGGTTCGATACCATCTTCAAAGGTTTTACGTGTCGCTTTTTCAATCTTCTTAGCAAGCTTAGGCTGCATCATGTTGCCACAACGCTTCTCTACTAGCTCTTCAAGACCGATACCATCAATCATATCGATTGGGTCAAGTACGTTACCTTTAGACTTCGACATCTTGTCGCCGTTTTCATCACGGATAAGGCCCGTCATGTAAACCGTCTTAAATGGTACTTGTGCTTTGCCATCTTCATCTTTACAGAAGTGCATGGTCATCATGATCATACGAGCAACCCAGAAGAAGATGATATCAAAGCCTGATACCAATACATCTGAAGGGTGGAAGGTTTTCAGCGCTTCAGTATCTTCAGGCCAGCCTTGTGTGCCGAATGTCCAAAGAGCAGAAGAGAACCATGTATCGAGTACATCGTCGTCTTGGCGAAGTACAACAACAGGCGCTAGGTTGTTTTTCTCACGTACTTCTTCTTCTGTACGTCCAACATAGACTTTACCATCGTTGTCATACCAAGCTGGAATACGGTGACCCCACCAAAGCTGACGTGAGATACACCAATCTTGAACATCACGCATCCAAGCAAAGTACATATTCTCGTACTGCTTAGGCACAAATTGGATCTCGCCATCTTCAACTGCTTTAACTGCAGGTGCAGCAAGTGGTGCTGTGCGAACGTACCATTGGTCCGTTAGCATTGGTTCGATAACCACACCACCACGATCACCGTAAGGGACAGTTAGGTCGTGATCTTTGATTTCATCAAGAAGACCAAGTTCTTCAAACTCAGCAACGATTGCGCGACGAGCTGCGAAACGTTCCATGCCTTGGTATTTCTCAGGAAGTTCAGTGCTGTAGAAGTCGCTCTCTTCGCCATTGGTATTGAAGATTTCCGCCGCATCACGGATATCACCGTTAAAGGTCAGAATGTTGATCATTGGTAGGGCGTGACGTTTGCCTACTTCGTAATCGTTAAAGTCGTGGGCAGGTGTAATTTTCACACAACCCGTGCCTTTTTCCATGTCTGCGTGCTCATCACCAACAATAGGGATAAGACGGTTAACAACAGGAAGAAGAATCTCTTTACCGATAAGATCTTTGTAGCGAGGATCTTCAGGGTTGACCGCAACGCCAGTATCACCAAGCATGGTTTCTGGACGAGTAGTAGCAACAACAATGTAGTCTTTACCATCAGCCGTTTTAACGCTATTGGCTAGCGGATAACGGAAGTGCCACATGAAGCCTTTTTTATCTTTGTTTTCTACTTCTAGATCAGAAATCGCAGTGTGCAGTTTTGGATCCCAGTTAACTAGGCGCTTACCACGGTAGATAAGATCTTCTTCGAAAAGACGAACAAACACTTCTTGAGTTGCCGCTGATAGACCGTCATCCATAGTGAATCGTTCACGATCCCAATCGACAGATGCGCCTAAACGACGAAGCTGCTGGGTAATAGTGCCACCAGACTCTGCTTTCCAATCCCAAATCTTATCGATGAACGCTTCACGACCGTAGTCATGCTTCGTTTTGCCTTCTTCAGCGGCAATCTTGCGCTCAACAACCATTTGGGTTGCGATACCAGCGTGGTCAGTACCCACTTGCCAAAGGGTATTTTTGCCCTTCATTCGCTCGGCACGAATCAAGGTATCCATAATGGTATCTTGGAAGGCGTGACCCATGTGCAGGCTACCAGTAACGTTTGGTGGCGGGATCATGATGCTGTACGCTTCTTTTGAAGTGTCGCCGTGTGGCTTAAAGTAGCCTTTTTCTTCCCAAGCTTGGTATAGCGCTTGTTCGATAGATGTTGGGTTGTATGTCTTTTCCATAGTGCTCTTAAATCGGTACTGTGAATTAGTAAATGTGGTCAAACTTTATAAGTGAAGGATCTATGGCTGAAATGATTAGGCTAAGATCGCTTTAACTATAAGGTTTGACTATGGATGCTGTATCTCGATTGTTTGCAGATTAAAACCTGCTTGTCGGTAAATTTTATACCTTTCTCGAGCTAGCTGCTTGGCATTTTCCTCGCAAGGAACGAAGTCTACCACCTCTGAGAACTGCTTCGCAAAGGTTGTATTATTATCCGCCAAATTAATTACGATCTGACGATTCCACGTAGGCTTTACATTTTGGTGGCCAATCTCGATGTTGGTACCATATTTGGGTCCTTCACCAACGAGGTTATGAGCGACAAAGTGCTCTGGTTCTGATTGCCAAAAAAGTTCAGCGATACGTTCCGCGTGAATTTTATCATGGCCATTTAAATATACTTTGGCGCCTTGCTGAGCAAAGTGTTTACTGAGAAATAGCACATAATCATCAAAACCAGCTTGGCTTGCTTGAGGACTCTTAGGGCTGACGATGTAAAATGTAGCGTTGGCCATATTATTCTCAGTGAATGAGGTACATTACTTTTGATGAAATTAAAGATAATAAAAAAGGGCCTCGCGGCCCTTTTTTGAAGATTACTCTTCGCCTTCTTGGCCACTTCGGTTCAGTAGGAATTGGACAAGTAATGGGACTGGGCGACCGGTTGAACCTTTCGCTGCGCCAGATTTCCAAGCCGTTCCTGCAATATCAAGGTGTGCCCAGTGGTACTTCTTAGCAAACTTAGATAAGAAACAACCTGCGGTAATTGTACCTGCAGGACGTCCACCAATATTTGCCATATCAGCAAATGGGCTCTTTAGCTGTTCATGATACTCATCAGCCATTGGCATACGCCATGCGCGATCGCTCGCTTGCTCTGAGGCATTCACTAGTTCGTGAGAGAGTGGATTGTGGTTTGAAAGAACCGCACTGATGTGATGACCTAACGCCATAACACAAGCGCCGGTCAGCGTAGCCACATCAACCACACACTCAGGTTCAAATCGCTCAACATAAGTCAGCGCATCACAAAGAACCAAGCGTCCTTCCGCATCGGTATTGAGTACTTCGACAGTTTGACCGTTCATCGTTGTTAAAATGTCACCAGGGCGGTAGGCATTGCTACCTGGCATATTTTCACAACCAGCAAGTACGGCAGTTACATTGATTGGCAGGTTTAGCTTAGCCAATGCCTTCATGGTACCAAACACAGAAGCTGCACCACACATGTCATACTTCATCTCATCCATGGCTTCGCCTGGCTTAAGAGAAATACCACCTGAATCAAACGTCAAGCCTTTGCCGACAAGTACGATTGGTTTTGCATCTGGATCCGCGTGACCCTTATACTCCATGATGGACATCATTGATTCATTTCTTGAACCACGACCAACGGCTAAGTATGAAGTCATACCCAACTTCGCCATCTCTTCTTCACCAATGATCTTAGTGGTAACGGTTTCATAGTCATCGGCTAAGCGACGAGCTTGAGAGGCTAGGTAAGCAGGGTTTGCGATGTTAGGTGGCATGTTGCCAAGATCTTTCGATGCTTTAACACCTGAAGAGATCGCAAGACCATGAGCAATGGCTTTTTCACCTTGGCTTAGCTCACGACGTGTTGGTACATTAAATACTAACTTACGTAGTGGGCGGCGTGTTTCTGGCTTATTGCTCTTGAATTGATCAAACGTGTATAGGCCGTCTTTGGTCGCTTCAACCGCTTGACGAACTTTCCAGTACGTATCGCGGCCTTTAACGTGCAGTTCAGTTAAAAAGCAAACTGCTTCCATAGAACCTGTTTCGTTAAGTGTGCTGATGGTTTTTTGGATGATTTCTTTATATTGGCGTTCACCAAGTTCACGCTCTTTACCACAACCGACTAACAAAACACGTTCAGATAGAACACCCGGTACTTGATGCAGTAGTAGCATCTGACCTGGTTTTCCTTCAAGATCACCGCGGCGAAGCAATGAGCTGATATAGCCATCACTGATTTTATCCAGCTGTTCTGCTACTGGAGAAAGACGTCTTGGTTCAAACACTCCAACAACGATACATGCGCTGCGTTGTTTCTCTGGACTGCCACTTTTTACATTGAACTCCATGCGTACTCCTACATCCTGAAGACAAATAGAACTAAATGTTAGATAATGCGAGCTTACTTGTTGAATCCATACTTGGAACTACGTTTTAATTAAGCGAACTAACAGTTAGTGAAAATTTTAAAAATAAAAGGTTCAACGGGAAATTATAGTGATTCAACCAAAAAAACAAGTTTTCTATAGGTACTTTCAGCGTGATTATTGTTAGATATTTGATCCGCGAGACACTCAAAAGCCAATTAGCCATCTTTTTCGTGCTTTTTCTAGTGTTTCTCAGCCAAAAGTTTATCCGTGTACTGGCAGAGGCATCTGACGGTGAAATACCTGCACGTATGATTTTATCCATTGTCAGTCTTAATATGCCCACCATGGGTTTGTTGATGCTGCCGCTCAGTTTGTTTATCGGTATTTTGCTCACTTTTGGTCGTTTATATGCAGAAAGTGAAATAACCGTAATGAATGCGACGGGAATTGGTAATAAATTTCTGATTCAAGCTGCGCTGTACTTGGCAATTATTACGGGCTGTCTTGCTGCATTTAACTCATTTTGGTTGGCACCTTGGAGCCAAGAGAAAGAAACACAGTTAATGGAGCAGTTGGAATCGGAAAATACCGTAGACCTTCTGAAAAAAGGGACATTTCAGCGCACGCCTGATGGGTCATCGGTTGTGTTTATCGATGATATCCAAGATAAAAAGCTTGAAAATGTGTTTGTCGCTCAGCTTCGCCCGAGTGGCACGATCTTACCAAGTGTGATGTTTTCGAATTATGGTGATGTAAAAGAGACCAGCGATGGTCGACAAGTTATTACCATGCACGAAGGTATTCGCTATGAAGGTATTCCTACTCGCCTTGATTATCGTAATACAACGTTTGATGAATATGATGGATTAATTGGTCAACGAGACGTGAAGCCGAAAGGGCGTGACTGGGAAGCGAAATCAACATTAGCGTTAATAACAAGTGGCGATAAAAGAGCGCAGGCTGAATTGCAGTGGCGTATCTCTTTAGTGCTTTGTATACCACTATTAACCATGTTGGTGGTTCCGCTCTCTGCGGTAAACCCTCGTCAAGGCCGCTTTGCTAAAATGGGTCCTGCGATATTAATTTATCTAGCGTACTTTTTATCAATTAGTGCGACGAAATCCGCCATTGAAGATGGTTCTATCCCCGTGATGGTAGGTATGTGGCCAATTAACGCTGGATTACTCTTGGCTGCGATAGGGGCGAATATGATGGATAGTATTCCTGTTCGAAAATTCAAAGATCAGATCAGACAAAAAAAGGTGGCGAAAGCAAGTGTTTAAGATTTTAGACTTATACATCGGTAAAACGATTATTGCGACTACCTCACTGGTTTTGACTACCTTTGTTGGTCTGTCTGCCATCATTAAATATGTTGAGCAGTTAAGAAAGGTGGGCGACGGAACCTATGATCTTGTTCAAGCTTTACTGTTTGTAGCATTAAGTATTCCTCGCGATATTGAAATGTTCTTCCCTATGGCAGCGTTGCTTGGGGCGCTCATCGGATTGGGTATGCTCGCCTCAAGCTCTGAGCTTGTTGTTATGCAAGCTTCAGGTTTTTCAAAGCTCAATATCGGTATGTCGGTATTAAAAACGGCTGTACCATTGATGATTATTGTTACTTTATTGGGGCAATGGGGCGCACCACAAGCGCAAAAGATGGCGCGAGATTTACGTGCATTTGCAACCTCTGGTGGTCAACTGCTCTCGGTAAGAACGGGAGTTTGGGCTCGTGATGCTAACGACTTTATCTTTATTGGCAAAGTAGACGATGACGAGTTGCACTCATTGAATATGTGGAGATTTGATGCGGATAAGCAATTAGAAACGGTGGTTTATGCCAAATCTGCTGATTACCTCCAAGACAATGAGTGGCTGATGAGAGATGTTCAGGTGACGGATATGCGTGATGGTATCGAGTTATCTAAAGACACATTACCTGAATATCGTTGGACGACGTCACTTGAACCGGATAAGTTAGCGGTTGTAACCGTAAAACCTGAAGAGTTGTCTTTAACAGGCTTGTTTGACTATGTCGGTTATTTGAAAGCTTCTGAGCTTGATTCTTCTCGATATGAACTAGCACTGTGGCGTAAAGTAACTCAACCCTTCTCTATTGCGGTAATGATGTTGATGGCGTTGTCCTTTATATTTGGCCCATTACGGACGGTGACCATGGGCGCGCGGATACTTTCTGGTGTCGTTGCTGGTTTTACCTTTTATATATCTAGTGAGTTCTTTGGACCGCTAAGTTTGGTTTATGGTATTCCACCTATGTTTGGCGCTGTTGCACCAAGTCTCGTATTCCTCTCCGTTGCTTTGATGTTGCTGCGTAGAAAGCTCTAACAATCAAAACGCAATAAAAAAGGAAGCTAATTAATAGCTTCCTTTTTTTGTTTTTGGGGAGTGGTTATCTAATTTGCTTTTGGTAACACGACAACCTTTGTTTTCGCCCAGATATCTTGGAAACCACGCTTTTGGGGATCGAAAGGAACAGTAAGGTTCGCCAGACCAAATGCAGACGTCGCCAATCGAATTAAAGCCTGTGTCACGCTAATTGCACCACCTTGTTCATTTTGGATTTGAAGCTTCCAAGCTCGCATCCCTAATGTTTGCCCGGCACGAGTCCAAAAGAAGACAAAAAAGTAAACGGCGATAGCGACTAGGTAAAAGGTATAAATAGGGCTCCAGATAGGATGATTACCGAGTAAGTCACTGGCATCAATATAAGGTGTGTAATCCACAGCTCCAAGAGCAACCAAAGCCTCTAAGATTGCAACAATCAATCCTCCCGACATCATTAATATTGCCATCACAATTAGTGAGTCATAGAAAAGAGCACCGAAACGGCGCATTAGTCCTGCTGGTGGTAGGGTATTGGCTGTAGTCATAATTGATTCGTAAGTCTGTAAATACTGCGGCAAGAATATAGTGTTGAGCGAGCAGAGGGAAGAGAGCAAACGCACAGGTTGTTATTTCCTGGTGAAATTATCATCAAACAAAAGCTTTTCAATCTTTTAGGCTTGCGAAGAAAGCGATGTTACGTATAATGCCAACCATCGAAAGGGGAAACCCTAAAGATGCCGGTATGGTGAAATTGGTATACACGACGGATTCAAAATCCGTTGCCTTCGGGCGTGGCGGTTCAAGTCCGCCTACCGGTACCATATTTAAATGATAAAGCCTCAGTTAACGCTGGGGCTT
The DNA here is from genome assembly GCF_050337325.1 of Vibrio kyushuensis. Taxonomy (NCBI): domain Bacteria; kingdom Pseudomonadati; phylum Pseudomonadota; class Gammaproteobacteria; order Vibrionales; family Vibrionaceae; genus Vibrio; species Vibrio kyushuensis. The sequence goes on along the minus strand of NZ_JAKJSV010000007.1, from coordinate 3,528 downwards.
TGTTGTATCTAGCACTTTCATTTTTGGCTTGTTGGCTAAATTAGTACGATATCTAAGGGGCTTATCTCCATTCTTTTTCGTGTAATAACGTACTAGGTGTAATTTGGTGTAATAAAAGAGGAAACTAAAGCTAACCCCCCAGTATTCCAGTCGTTCGACTCTTCATCTGTAATAACTTTAGAACCACCCCGTGTGCTAGCTATCGATATAGCGCGGTCATATTGACTTTAAGTACTAGCTAATGTCACATGTCGTTACACTGAGTGGAATTGTTGAAGCTTTACATCTAGTGCCAGACAATGAACAATCCTTGTATACTGAATAAAGTGCGTGAATAACATATTAAGCTCTAGGAAAAAATAGTGCCTTCAACTGGAAAATTATGACCAATACAGCAAACAAAAAATCTAATCCCTTATTCGAGATTGCCTTTAACGTTTTTCTTCCTTCCTTCATTCTGATGAAATTTAGTGGTGATGAGCATCTTGGTACCGTGATGGCGCTCGTTGTCGCTTTAGCCTTTCCCGTTGCCTATGGTGGAATGGAGCTAATTCGTAATAAGAAGTTCAACTTCATCGCCGCATTGGGTTTCGTTAGTGTGTTGTTGACTGGTGGCATCGGCCTGCTAGAGCTTGATACTCGCTGGTTGGCTGTTAAAGAGGCGCTAATTCCGGGCCTGATCGGTTTAGCTGTATTAATTTCTACCTTTACTCGTTATCCAATCGTAAAGAAAGTCATTCTAAACGATACAATATTGAACCTATCGTTAATCAGAGAGCGTTTATCGCAAAGAGGGAATGAAGCAGCATTTGAACGTTGCTTAGTGGTATCGAATTATTTATTTGCGAGTACCTTTGGTTTTTCATCAGTGATGAATTATTTTCTTGCCACTTGGATTGTGACCAGCCCTGCGGGTACTGTTGCGTTCAATGAAGAGCTAGGTAAGTTGACTCTATATAGTTACCCAGTTATCGCAATTCCAAGTATGCTGATGATGTTTGGTATCTTCTATTATTTGTGGCGTCAAATTCGCTCAATGACTTCATTGGATACGGATCAAATATTTCACGCTAACTAGTACTCTATTAGTTTTCATACAAAACAACAAAGCCTCGACTTCTTCGGGGCTTTGTTGTGTCTATCACTTAGAAACTACAACCTCAACATTGATGCGCTCAGATTAACCCAACACAGCCCTTTTATATGAAGAAGCGTATAGAGTGTTGTTATTTCACTTAAATTCGATGAGTGACCTATCTAACAGATGTCAAAAATAGCGACCAAGAACGTTTCGCTTCTGTTTTCTATCAGCTATCTTTTATTAATGCTTATAAGGAGATAGCTATGTTTCAACTTACCCCGTATCTGTTTTTTGCCGGTCGTTGTGAAGAGGCGTTGGAGTTCTATAGCCACTGTTTTGGTGGTGTGGCTACGTCAAAACAGTATTTTCGAGATGCACCTATGCAGATCCCAGGAGCTCAGCCAGATTGGATAATGCATGCCGAATTTGAGGCGTGTGGAATGAAGTTCATGATGTCAGATGGCGTAGTAGCAAGGGAAATGTCAGGGAATAATATTGCGTTATCGTTAGTATTAGATGATGTAGACCAACAGGCTCGTATATTTGATAAGTTAATGGAAGGCGGTCATGTGATGATGCCTATTTCAGATATCTATTCAGGTGCAAAATTTGGAAAAATCGAAGATATGTATGGTGTACGTTGGTTACTTTACTGTGAACTAGAGGCGTAACTATATTAATACCAAGGTTGCCCTCGCTTCTCTAATCATCTAATGGGTGTGTTTTCGGTTAAATTTCGTTAATATTTGAGTAGGTATCGATAATTAGTATGTATATTTGTGGCCAGTATTAAAATTTCGGTTGATAGACTTCAACCAGGGTTACATGTTCGACTGCCAGTGAAATGGAACGATCATCCCTTCTTATTTAATAGCTTTATGATTAAAAGCGAAGATCAGATCCGAATGATTAAACATTTGGGTATTCAACACGTCTTCATTAATACCTCCCAAAGCGAGACTCAGCCTTTACCGGCTAATCAGCCTGCAAAAGAGCCAACTGAAGAAGATGCACAGGTTGATATAGAAGCCAAAAAACTCTGGGAAGAAAAACAGAATAGGATAGAAGAGCTTGGGGCTTACCGTCGTAAAGTGATCAAGTGTGAAAAGGAATTTGAACGCTCACTTGCTCAAATGAGAGCGGTGATGAACAAAATTCGTAATAGGCCTGAAAAAGCGGTAGATGAAGCTTTGGCTTTAGTCGACGGTATTGTAGATAAGCTTCTTAATAATGAAGGTGTCACATTACATTTAATGAACAGTAAAAGTGAAGTTGAAGACATTTACTTCCACTCACTTAATGTTTCGGTCATCGCAATGATGATCGCTAAAGCAAAAGGCATGGATGCACAGCAGATTAAAGATATCGCTTTTGCTTCTCTTTTTCATGATATGGGAAAAATAAAGGTACCGGCTGCGATCATTCGAAAACAAACGCCTCTATCTACACCAGAAATCAACTACCTTAAGCTACATACTAAGTATGGGCTTGATTTAGCGATGAACATGGAGACCTTTCCTGAACCAGCAAAAATCGTAATTGAACAGCATCATGAACTCAATGATGGGTCAGGTTATCCTAATAAGCTAAAAGAGAAAGATATCGATGAGTTAACTCAAGTCGTCTCTGTTGCTAATGCGTATGACAATCTTTGCCATCCAATGAACCCTGCTGAGCAAAAAATTCCGTATATTGCGCTTTCCCACTTATATAAGAAGTGTAAGCACCTTTATAGTAACGATAACTTAAATGTACTGATTAAGTTTATGGGGGTGTATCCACCTGGAACCGTTGTTCAGCTGTCTAATGAAATGGTTGGGTTAGTCATTTCGGTAAACTCTAAGCACATCCTGTTTCCTAATGTTCTTATCTACGATCCATCAGTTCCAAGAACTCAAGCACCTATCATTGATCTAGCTGAGAAAGAGATAAAGATAGTGAATGCCATTTTACCTAATAAGTTACCTGATAAAGTTAAAGAGTATTTAAATCCTCGCTCAAGAGTGTCTTACTTTTTCGATAGCGATGATTAGATTTAATTCCAATAAGCTAATTTGATGTTAAAAACTCACGTTATCCACAGGGTTTTGTGAATAATCTGTGTGCGTGGGTGGAATAACTCGTGAGTAAATTAATGCCTGAATGATAAGTAATCGTTCAGGCTTTTTTATTGAAAAAAATGCTATTTACCTCTTGCCATCAACGTCGAACTATCTATAATGCGCATCCACTGACACGGCAGACGCCACAAGGCTTCAGCGGTAATCAGTTAGACGGAAAGTCAGAAAGAAATAAGTTTTAAAAAGTGTTTGACACTGTGACTTAAATCGCTAGAATGACCGTCCGCTTAGAGAGCTTCTTCTTAGAAAGAATGACTCAACAAGCAATGCTCTTTAACAATTTAAACCTATCAATCTGTGTGGGCACTCGTTGATGAAAATCCAAAA